>JBMOMD010000033.1:0-84344 GCA_049325295.1 Nitrospirota bacterium | reverse complement strand
TACCCACCCATGCCCACTGACCTATGCCCTACCCGACCCTGCAGGTGAACCACGATCACCCATTGCCGACATCGTGATGGACAGCATCCCACACCCTGAATCTGTTGGGGGCACGGCATGCCGTGCCCCTACACGGCCGCGACCTACCCGTATCGTACCTACCCTGACGATTTACCGGCGCCCGTCACCTCCGCCAGCGTGACGTACAACACCGGAATCACGACCAGGGTCAGCAACGTCGAACCCACCACCCCGAACAACAATGAGATCGCCAGGCCTTGGAAGATCGGGTCCAGGATGATCACGAACGCGCCCACGATCAATGCGGCGGCGGTGAGGAGGATGGGGCGGGTGCGGATGGCGCCGGCGCGCAGGACGGCTTCGGTCAGGGATCGGCCGGAGGCTTGTTCGGCCTGGATGAAGTCCACCAATAGGATGGAGTTGCGGACCACTATGCCGGCCAGGGCGATGAAACCGATCATCGACGTGGCGGTGAAGTACGATCCGGTGAGCCAGTGGCCGGGGATCACGCCCACCAGGGTGAGCGGGATCGGGGCCATGATCACCAATGGGATCAGGAAGGATTGGAACTGGCCCACGATGAGCAGGTAGATCAGGACCAAGGCGATGCCGAACGCGATGCCCATATCGCGGAAGGTTTCGTACGTGATCTGCCACTCCCCGTCCCATTTGACGGCCACGCGATCCTCGGATGACGGCTGCGCGGTGTAACGAAGGTCGATCGGCGAGCCGTCGGGCGCGCGTTGCGCGGTCAGGCGTTCGTTGATGGCGAACATGCCGTAGACCGGGCTTTCTTCGCGGCCGCCGACGTCGCCGGTCACGTAGACCACGGGCCGTAGGTTCTTGTGATAGCGCGGCGGCTCTTCGAGCGGGCGTTCCACCTTGACCAGTTCGGAGATGGGCACCATGCCGCCGCCCGCGGCGCGCAGGCGCACGCTCAACAGGCTGTCCATGGCGGTGCGCGCTTCGTACGGCAGGCGGAGGATCGCCTTGATCGGTTCCTTTTCGCGCGGGTCGATCATACGCCCGGCCGGAACGCCGGTGACCGCAAGTGACAAGGCCTGCACGATGTCCGACGTGGCCACGCCGCTGGCCGCGGCTTTGGCCTGGTCCACCGTGATCACCAGCTTGGGCCGCTCGGCTTCGAGCGTGTCGTCGACATCCACCACGCCCGGCGCATCCGCGAACGCCTTGGCCACCTCGGCCGCGACTTCGCGTCGCACGGGTTCGTTCGGGCCGTACACCTCGGCCACCAGGACCGATTGCACCGGCGGGCCCGGCGGGACCTCCACGATTTTGGCGGCCACGCCGTGCGCTCGCGCGATGCGCTCCACTTCGGGGCGGATACGCCGCGCGATCTCGTGGCTCTGGGTGGCGCGTTCATGTTTGCCGACCAGGTTGACCTGGATCTCGGCTTGATGGGGCTCCTCGCGCAGGAAGTAGTGCCGCACCAGGCCGTTGAAGTTGAACGGCGCGGGCGTGCCCGCGTAAATCTGATAGTCGGTGACCTCCGGGATCGTGGCCACGTACCGCCCCAACGCTCGCGCGGCGTCGGCCGTGGTTTCCAGCGTGGTACCTTCCGGCATGTCGATCACGATCTCGAATTCGCTCTTGTTGTCGAACGGCAACATTTTGGCGACCACGGACCGGTTCACGAACAGCCACACCGATCCGAACAACAGACCGACGATCACCACAAAGAACATGGCGCGAAGACCGCGCCGAGCGATCAACGGAGTGAGCACCCGTTGATAGATCCGGTACAGCTTGCCGTCTTCGACCGACGCGGACTCGTCGTGATGCTCGCCGGTCGCGGCGCCTTCGCGGTGGCACACGCGGCAGAACCAGGGCACCACGATGAACGCCACCAGGAGCGACGCGAACATGGCGATCGACGCGTTGATGGGAATCGGCCGCATGTACGGGCCCATCAGTCCGGAGATGAACGCCATGGGCAACAAGGCCGCGATCACCGTGAAGGTGGCGAGGATGGTGGGATTGCCCACCTCGTCCACCGCCGTGATGGCGGCCTGCAGCGGGGGTTGGCGGCCCAAGCGCAGATGGCGGTAGATGTTCTCCACCACCACGATCGCGTCGTCCACCAGGATACCGATCGCGAAGATCAACGCGAACAAGGTCACCCGGTTGATGGTGTAGCCGATCAACAACGACGCAAACAAGGTGAGCCCGAGCGTGAGCGGGATGGCCAACGCCACCACCCCCGCTTCGCGGACCCCGAGCGCGAATCCCAGGAACACGACGACCGCCACCACCGCGATGAGCAGGTGCTCCAGCAACTCATTGGACTTTTCATTGGCCGTGGCCCCGTAGTCGCGCGTCACGGTCGCGTGCACTTCGGACGGAATCACCGTGCCTTTGAGGCGCTCCACCGTGGCGATGACCTCGGCTGACACGCTCACCGCGTTCGCGCCGGGCTGCTTGGCGATGGCCACGGTCACGGCGGGAAACACGGCGTCCGGCGCCGCGCCGGCCTGGTTCTCGGCCGCAGGTCCGGTCCCGAACCAACTGTAGCGGGTCAGGTCCTCGGCTTCGTCCCGCACCACGGCCACGTCCCGCAGGTGCACCACGCCGTCGCGCGTGGCACGCAACACGAGGTTCTCAAACGCGTCGCGCGACCCCAAGAACCCGCCGGCCTCCACCACGATCTCCCGGTTGCCGGCCTGAAGGCTCCCCACGATCCGCTGCTGATTCTCGCCCGCCACCCGTTCCGCCACGTCCAAGGGCGTGAGCTGGTGCGCCGCGAGCCGTGACGGATCCAGTTCGATCCGCAACCGCCGCGACCGGCCGCCCGCGATAAACCCGCCCGAGGTCTGCGGCACCTTCTTGATCTCCTCGAACACGTGATCCGCCACCCGGCGGAGCTCGTCGTCCCCGTAACGTTCGCTCCACAACGTGACCGCCACGATCGGCACGTCGTTGATGTCGCGCGGTTTGACCTGGAACGGCCCCGCGCCCTGGGGAATGAGGTCCTGGTTGGCCATCAATTTGTCGTAAAGGTCCACCAGGCTCTTTTCAAGGTCTTCGCCCACCCGAAAGCGCACGATGATCATCGCCGTCCCCGGCCGCGAGATCGAGTACACGTACTCCACCCGCCGAATCTCGGAAATCTTGCGTTCGATGGGGCTGGTCAGTTGTTGTTCGACTTCCCCGGCCGAGGCGCCGGGAAACGGAATGAACACGTCGGCCATGGGCACGACGATCTGGGGCTCCTCCTCGCGCGAGGTAACCGCGATGGCGACCGCGCCCAGCAACAGCGCGGCGATCATGGACAAGGGAGTGAGGCGAGAGGTGACGAACGCGCGGGCAATGCGCCCGGCCAGGCCCAGCGGCGGGGTCATGGGCCGGCCACTTCCTCGAAGCGCGCACCGTCCACGCCGCGGCTGCCGTCCGCGAGCACTTGTTCCCCGGGCTCCAACCCGGCACGCACTTCCACGCGGTCGCCAAATCGACGGCCCAACCGCACGAGCCGCGTTCGCAGCACATTGTCCGCGCCCACCACGTAGATGCGATCCAACGCCCCGACGGACGACACGGCCGCGGCGGGCACGGTGAGCGCCTGCTCCCGCCCCACGGTAAAGCGCGCGCGGCCGTACAGGCCGCCTTTGAGGCCCGGCACCGGTGGAAGGGCCACCTTCACGGTTACGGACTGGGTGGCGGCTTCGGCGCGCGGCACGATCACCGCCACCGTGCCGGCCAGCGGCTGCGCGCCCAATGCGTCGATCACCGCCTCAACGGGTTGACTCGGTTGGATCAAGGCGGATTCGTCGCCGGCCACCGTCACTTCAAGGCGCAGGTCGCGGCTGTCTTCAACCTTGAGCAACGGCTTCCCCGGCGTCGCCATGTCGCCGACCTCGATGTAGCGTTCGGTCACCACGCCCTGAAACGGCGCCTGGATCACGGCCGAAGCGAGCAACGCCGCGGCCGCGGTCCGCGAGGCTTCGGCCACGCGCAGCGAGCGTTCCGCGTCTTCGAGCGTCTGGGGCGCGACCAGGCCCTCGGTGGCCACCGACCGCAGGCGTTCCAGGCGACTGGTGGCGTTCCGGCGCTCCGCTTCGGCGCGTTCCAGATCCGCGGCCAATTCCCGATCGTCCAACTCGACCAAGACCTGGCCCGCGGTCACGATCGAGCCCTCCCTGGCCCGGAGCGTCTTCACCGCGGCCACGACCTTCCCGGCCAGCACCGCTTCGCGCGCGGATACCACCACGCCGGTCGCCTCCACCACGCGGGGCGCGTCACCCACCGTTGCCACGAACGTCGCCCCCGTCACCGTGGGACGCTCTCGCTCCTGGGGTCCCGCGCCGTGGTCGCCGGTCCACCACAGATATCCGATGATCGCCGCGGCCGATACCGCCGCGGCGATGAGCACACGCTTCATCAGCATCGGCCTTCTCTGACACCAGCCTTACGAAGAATCGTCATCATCGGACACCAGTTGCTGAACGACGACTGGAGCAGATTCAGCCCCACGAACGCGGTCAGCCACAGCCACCGCGGATCGTGCGCCACGCTCAACCCCACGCTCGCCAACACCACCGTGCCCGCAATCGCCCGCAACCACGCATTCACGTCCATCCTCATGTCCGCCTCCTCTCGGGTATTCCCCCCTTACCAAGGGGGGGCACGGGGGGGCACCACCGCTCCACCCGCTTCTACCCCTGTAGAGTCACGAATCGGGAAAAGGATTCAGGTCGAGGCAAATCCCCCCTTGCCCCCCTTTGACAAAGGGGGGATGGGGGGATTTGAAGCAGGCGAAGAGATCCACCAGACTCACCGTCCAAGCTCTTCTGTGATTGCCCTTAGGACCCGGTTCATCGCCGCACGCGACAGTCGTTTAGCCGGCGCCTGACGGCACAAGGCAATGGTTTTCTTCAAGGTTTTCATGACCACTCGGCAATCCGCGCAACCCGCCATGTGTTTGCGGATTTCGTCGCAGGCCGCGGCAGGCAGCCCGCGATCCAGGTACGCGGACAAGCGGCCTAGCCGTCGCAGACACGGACGAACGTAACGCGGCGCGGGACGGCTCATCGCCCCCGCTCCTGGAACCGGCGCGTCAACTCGTTGCGCACGGCCAGCCGCGCCCGGTGCAACCGCGACTTGACCGCGGGCACGCTCGCGCCCGTGATGCGGCCCACCTCCTCGGCCGGCAATCCCTCCATGTCGCGCAATACCAGCACCAGGCGCTGGTCCTTGGGCAAGGCCGCCACCGCGTCCTCGATCGCGCGCCGCGTTTCCTTGCGCATGGCCTGCACGTCGGGACGGCGCGTCCAGTCGTCCACCGGCACGTGGCCGTCTGCGCCGTCGGTGTCGTTGATCGGCGCGGACGCGTCCGCGTGGCGGCGCGTGCGCCGGCAGGAGTTCGCCGCGATGGTGTACAGCCAGGTGGTGAATCGGGACTTGCCGCGAAAGGTGTTCAGGTGGCGGTAGGCGGCCAGGAACGTGTCTTGGAGAATGTCCTCCGCGTCCTGCGCGTGGCGACACATGCGCGAGGCGAATCGGAAGATGCGTTCCGCGTGTCGCGAAAAGAGCCGCTCGAACGCCGAGTTGTCCCCCGCCTTGACGCGCTCGACCAATGCCCGGTCGACATCCTCCACGGGAATCTTCTAGCAGACTCGCGCCCGGGATTTCAACGCCACGCTCCCTTTGGTCACCCGTGACTCGACGGCTCCGGCGCGAACACCCCGCCCAGCAGGTCGCGGATCGACAACACGCCCACCACCTCCTGGCCCGCGGTCACCACCAGGTGCCGCACGCGGTGGCGGGTGAGTTGATCCGCGGCCGCGGGCAACTCTTCTTCCACGTCCACCGTGATGAATTGCGACGCCATGACTTCACCAGCCTCGGCCACGTAGGGATACCGGTCGAGGGCCATCACGCGGTCCACCAGATCGGTTTCGGTCAAGAGGCCGGCCAGGTCGTCCTGCCCCGCGCCGCGCCACCCGCCCAGACGCGGCCTTGCCCGCCGGCCGCCCACCAGCAACAAGCCGACCGACCATTCGAGCATCCGTTCCGCGGCCTCGCGGGCGGTCTCGCGGAGGTGGATCGTGGCGAGCGCTCGGCTCATGGTTTCACGAACCCGAACCGGCGCCACGCCGCCGGCCGCGACCAGCGCGGGCGCGGTCACCCACTCGATCGGGTTGTCGCCGCGCGTCACGCCCAGGTGGCGAATCCCCCGGTCCGCCATCAACCGCGCGGCCACGTCGAGCGGGCAGGACGGGTCCACCGTCACCACCGGCGCGCTCATCACGTTCTCCACCGTGGTCGCAAACGGGTGCCGGTCCGCGGCCACCACGCGCCGCACCACGTCCGTCTCCGTGACCATGCCCAGGGGAGTTCCATCGTCCCCCGCCACGACCACCCCGCCCTGACCGGCCTCCGCCATGAG
Source organism: Nitrospirota bacterium (assembly GCA_049325295.1). Taxonomy (GTDB): domain Bacteria; phylum Nitrospirota; class Nitrospiria; order 2-01-FULL-66-17; family 2-01-FULL-66-17; genus JBFLXB01. Next base: position 77,920 of record JBMOMD010000033.1, on the reverse strand, counting down.
AGCGATCGCGCGACGAACCGACGATCCGACCGGAATCGTCGGGAGCGGCTCGGGCGCGATCTCGCCGACCGTTCCCATTCGCATCGGAGACACCTCCCCCAGGCTATTTGCCGGTCTTACGTACCGAGCCCGAGGCCACGTGCAGCCACGCGGGCTCGATCACGTCTTCCACCGACAACAGACCCGTCACCTCTTCCCCGCCGGACGTGATCCCGAGATGGCGCACCTTGCCTTTGGCCATCACGTCGAACGCGGTGGCCAGCGACTCGGTGCGTTCGAGCGTGTACAGCGGACTGGCCATCACCGCGCTCACCGGCGTTACGTACGGGTCCAAGTCCTTGTCGATCACGTCGCGCACCAGGTCCGTGCCGGTGACGATGCCCGCGACGTCCGTTCGCGCGAACCCGTGAAAGTGAATGCCCCGCGGCCGCAGGCGTTCGCCGGCGACCAGGAGCGCGCTCACGCCCGCGTGCGCCATGAGCGCGGCCGCGTTGCGCACGGTCTCTTGGGTCGGCACCAGGATCGGCATGCGCGTCATCATGCGCTCCACCGTGATCGGCAACAGGTTCACGACCGGCAACAGATCGCGCACCGAGAGCATGCCCACGACCTTCCCCCCGGACGTGACGGCCACGTGGCGGATTTCGTGCTCCGCCATCAAATCGCCGGCTTGTTCGATGGGCCGACGGTCGTCCACGGTGACGAGGGGACCGCTCATCATGTCGTCCACGGTGACCGACTCCGGATCGCGCCCCTCCGCCAACACCCGACGCACCACGTCGGTCTCGCTGATGATGGCGACCGCGGACGCCCCGTCGCCCACCACCAGGCTCCCGATCCGTTCCCGGGCCATCACGGCCACTGCCGCCCGCACCGTCGCGCTCGGCTTTACCCACTGGACGTTCGTCGACATGATGTCTTTGACCGGTCGCATGCTCACTCCTTGTACATGGTGGTGACCCGCGGATTCACCCCACTTCAGTAGAACGGTTCGCCAGTGTGCCGGTTAACCGGTTCGCCGGTCGAACCCGAATGCGAATCAGGTCCGGCGAACGATCGCCATCCCCATCGGCACAAATAGCCAATCTGATCCGCGGTCCCGCGAGCAGGGTACCGCGTGTCATGGCGCGGTACGATGCCGAGGATGAAGTACCAGGACCAAGGAAAAAGAGTGAGGAGAATCTCCCTCGAAAGGAAGGGGGGCAGCGTTGACGCGACGTCGCCCCCGCCGATCCCAGCGTCGATCACCACGTCAGGGGGGCGGCGCCGGTGGGTTTGGCCGAGGGGTGCCCATCCCGAATGGGAGCGGTCGCTCCTTGGGGGCGGCAAGCGTTCGGTACAACTCCTGAAATTGATCCGTGGTCAACGCGGGATCGCTAAGCCTGGCCACATCGTCCGGTCCCACTGGTATCCACGCCATCTCCGCGGTGTCGGTTGACCCGATCTTGACCCAGTGGTGCGGTAAGATGTCTTGCCGGATCAGCCGGTCGATCTTTCCGGAGGTGTGGATGGCTTCCTGGATGGCCCGCCGCGCCACCTCGGCCGATACGCAACTCCCGATTCCGATGTTGGTGGGCGGATCCAGAAACGGATAAAATTTGACGCGTACTTTGACGGCCGGCAAATCCGCGATCAGGCTCTGTTTGACCGCGTCCGCGTCCGGCTTCCACTTCTGCGCCAACACGATTTCAATGGTGGTGGGCCGGTCGCGATTCTCCGCGGCCGTGCAGTCGTACGCGGGCTGAGCACGCAGCGGACCCGCGTGCGCCAACATGACAATCGCAACCACCGCAACGATTCCGAGTCGCGACATCGTGCGTTCGTGCACCGGATCGGACGGGGCCTCCTGACTGTTCGAACCCGGATCGCCGACGGTCACGGCCAGCACCTTACCATCCGCGCAGCTCAAAAACAACCGGAGCGGCGACGAGACTCCGACGAGCAACCGCGTCGGACGGTACTTTCTTCCCGAAACTCCGTCGGAATCGCCAATTACGGCTTCTGAAGCTCCACGGACGGCGGTTTCAGCGGAATCAGATCGAGCGCGGGCTGAAGCCGGTAGTTCGTTTGGAGCGCGTGCAATGGAACCTCGGCTTCGGCTGCGTCGAACGCGAACTGCACCGGCGCGGTCGCCTTCGCCTCAACCGTCACGCGCTCCGCCTTGACCTCCATCTGGGGGTGCCATGCGACCACGTCGTAGGTTCCTGGGAGCAGGTCGGGAATCGTGAATGTCCCGTCCGGCCCCGTCACGGCAAAATACGGATTCCCGACCGCCATCCCCCACGATTGCATGAAATCGTGGACACCGCACTGGGTCCGGAAAATGAAGTGCCCGTTTCTGAGACGAATGTCCTTCGACACGCTGCTTTCCGGCAGCATCGGCTTGTTGAACATCATGAACGTATACGGATCACCGCTGGTGTAGCCTTGCACGTCGTGAACCACGGGATCCTTGTTGACGATCGCCAAGGGGTGGCCGTTCCTGACCGCGGTGACGAACGGCCCCATGCGGCAGTTTTCCAACGTCAACGACGGCGTGTAGTCGAACGGCTTGCCCCGCTCCACGCCGACCACGGCCACCACCACGTCTTGAAAGTCCCCGGCGTCCGAGACCCGAAACTCCGGAAGCAGCCGGTTCCCGTTGCCGTCGGAGATCCGAGTACAGAAGTCGATGTTCGGCGAGAACACCATGTGGTAGATCCTGGCCGGCGGCGGCGGCCCATTGAGCACCACCCGGCCGGTGATGGTGCCGCCGTCACGCACCGAGACCTCTTCGTACCCCCAGCTCACCGATGCCCCGGTCAGGATCACCAGACCCGCCCATCCGGCCGCGACCAGTCGCCCGATCACCGCTCGCGTGTTCATACGCTACTCCTCGCAATAGGGAGGCACGCATTCTTCCAGGTGTTCATGGGGACGCGCCTCCGGCCCGATCCGAAACTTCTCCTGGCTTTCGTACGCAGGACGCACGACCCGCGACCCGTCGAATACCACATCGAATGACGCCGTGCCGTCGGCCGGCACCGTTACTTCCCGCTCGATGATCGGCAAGTGCGGATGCCACGCGGCCACGCGATAGGTGCCGGGCGGCAGTCCGTCGATCGTGAATTTCCCGTCTTTCTTGGTTCGCGCGTAGTACGGATTGTCCACGACGAATCCCCACGCCTGCATAAATTCGTGCATGCCGCAAATCATCTGGGAGACGCGTTTTCCCGGATCGAAATCCAGCATGCCGCCGCGCGGTTCCTCGGCCACCGGCAATGGGAAGTTGAGAATGATATTGCCCTTTTCGTTCTGAAAGACCTGCCCGTTGTGGATGATCGGGTCGCGGTTGACCACCCAGATCGGCTGGTGATTTCTCAGCACCATGACCAAGGGGTGCTCGTGGTGCAACTTGCCCTTGGCGTCGATCGCAAACAGTTCGTCCTCCGCGGTCTCCGCGGGATGGAACATGCAGTCTACCGCCACCAGCTCCTGTTTGAGGGGCGGAAACGGCTTGCCCTTCCTGACCTGCTGGACCGCGACGATCGTATCTTGCAGTCCACGGTCCGATGACACGAGGAACTCGTCCACCTGAATATGGCCGCGGCCGTCCGAAATCTTTTTGCAGAATGGACCGAATGGATACAGGACCAAGGGGAACACCCTGGGTTCGGGAATCGGCCCGGTTAAGCTCACGGTGCCGGTAATGCTGCCGGCGTTGCTCACCGTCGTCTCCTCATAATCAGGAACGGCCCAGGCCAGCGAGCCCCCGGCCACTGCCGCCACGACCAATCCTGTTAAGACACCTCGTACACCAGTGACACGCCGCATTGCGTTCCCCTTGCTCGACATGAAGGGGCAGGGAACATCCGCGGTTCCCTGCCCCTCCCGACTACCGTTGTCCGAATGCCATTACTTCTCCGGCTGCAACATCGAGACAGCCAGCCCGTCTTCCCGCGGCAACTCCGCGGTCCGACCGCCAGGCCCTCCGCTGTTCAGCGGAAGGATCCGTCGATCCCCGGCCGGCAGCACCCGCAGATACCCCCACTGCCCAGCTTGGGCATACGGCATCCGATGGTTCTGCCAGAGGTAGTCCCCCGGAAGATTGAACGGCCCACCCGCTGTTCTCAAGAAGACATTCAAGTTCTCGGAGGAGCCGAACTCTTCCGAACTGAGCATATCAGCGCCTTCCATGTTGACTTTGAGCGGCCATTCATGACCCTCCAAGCTGAAGACCTGGTTCTGCTCGTTGAACGCGCCGAACACGTGGATCTTCACCGGATCGCCCGCATGGGACATGATGGTCGGGGTGACCGGATCGGATTCCCCGGCCACGCAGGGCGTGAACATACTGCCCATGTCGCAGCCCTTCTCCTCACGATACAACCACGGCTCGGTCCGGTAATTCACGCCCGTCAATCCGCCGATCTGTTGGATATAGGGCATGAACGCGGTCCCGATGATATTGTCCTCGTCCTGGAAGAACAACGAGGCATCGCGGTAATCGGACTTGGTCGCATTCTCCGGAATCGTCCGGTCCACGACCACGTCCACCTGCCACGCGTTCTTCAGGCCGACGTCCTCGCCGGTCTTGGGATCCCGGTACTTCGATCCCTTCGGCCCGACGATGATCGCCCCGAACAACCCGTCCCGGACGTTGTTGACGAAGTTCCCCCAGTCCCACACCAGCGCCGCGGTCTCCCCGTACTGCGGAGGCGCGTAGTAGGTGTAGGTCCGGCTCTGGCCCGGCCCCACCGTCTGGTCGCCGGGGTTGTTGCCCACGTTGACCCCTTGCGAATCCTTGGGATCGAACGCCAGCATGTCCGCGCTGAACGACGCGCGGCTCGCCTTCATTTCATTCTTCAAGTTGACCTTGATGCAGTCCCCCACGTTCACGTGCAGGGTCAGCGGCATGGGCTGCGCTCCGCCTTCCGCCACTTTCGACTTTTCCCCTTCGAGTATGTAGATCTTGCCCTGCGGGTTCGCCACTTGGATCGTGCGGTCGAAATCCACCTCGATCGCGTCCGGCGCGTTGACGTTGTACTTCAACGCCCGATCCGCCGCGATCACGTTGAAGGTCTTGACCGGCGCATCCGACGGACACACCGCCTTCGCGGACGCCGGAATCTCCTCGTAACCCGGCAGCTTCTTGAGATCAGGCACTTCTTTATCCAAGACCCGGAAGATCCCCCAGCTTCCTTCCGACAAATGGGAGGGACGCCCGTCGTAGTGCAGGTAGTCCCCGGCCATCCGCTGCGGTCCGCCGGCCTTGGTCACCAGGTCGTACCGTTCCGCGATGCCCACGTGGTACGCGTTTCGGAAATCCGAATGCTCCGCGTACCGTTCGGTGCGGAACGCGTGCCCGGCCATATGCCACGTGTGCGATTCGTTCATCATCACGTGCAGCACGCGAAACACCACCGGGTCGCCCACGTAGGCGCGCAACATCGGCGTTCCCGGATCGATCCCGTGGACTTTGGTGGAGAAAACCTGCGACGGGTCCGGATTGTTCTTGAGGCGTTTGGCGATGGATTCCGCCTTGAAGAAAAACCCGCCTCCGGTGGTGTGGGTCCCGCCGTTGATCATGGGCACCGACACCAGATCCAGGTCGTACGGCATCTGGAAGAACAACGCCTGCCCCGCGTCGATCGCCGCCTGCACCGTCTGTCCCGGCGGATTGCCCGCGGTGACGACCTGCGCGGTGTACGGCACGGTATCGTGCAGGTATTGCACCATTTCACGGAAACTGCCGTTCACGCCATAGCCCACCGGCTCCGTCGTATGAATATCCGCGATCGGCCCGCTCCGGATCTCTTTTCCGGTCACAGGGTCATGATACGTCGAACCGTATGGCTCGACGATGTTGCCGCCCACCGCGCCGTGCGGCCACGTGGTGCCGCCGAGCGCGTGGTCGTGCCAGAACACGGTGCCGAGATCCACGTCCACCCAGTAGCGATACCGGATGAATTCCACCGACGCGATCTCGCCCTTCTTGTGGGCGTGTTTGAGCGGCTCGCCGAACACCAGCGTGTCGCCCTTGATGTCCGTGATCCAGCGAACCTCCGAGGTGTTGACCTCGTCCATCCCGATCATGATGTCGGTGCCGACGTGGTATTTCGTCGCGCCTTCCGGCATCTGGATCTTGATCGACGTGGCGCCAGCCTTGACGTCCTCCGTCAGGCGGGCGTTCATCGGCACCGGCAACCCCTTGTGCTTGTCCTTCTTGAACTGCGTGAACGGCCGGACCGACATCTCATAGGCAAATCCGGTGATCACGCCGTCGCTCGCGTTGTTGTCGAACTGCATGAAGTGCGGATGGATGTTGATCTTGGACATCTGGAAGTTCGTGGTGTCGTTGTCCTCCCACTCGCTCTTCAAGATGACGTCCACGCAGTCGTACACGTTGGATCGATAGACCAGCGGACGGGCCAAGTCGGAGTTGGCACGGACCGCGGCCTCCTCCTCATGCAGCACATAGATGGTCCCGTGCTGATCCACCACCGGCTTCTGTTTCCCGATGGCCTGATTCATGGTAATCGGGGTTTCGATAAAGTGGATCGTGTATTGCTTGCGACCGGCTTTTTCAGGGCAAAGACTCCACTTGCCCTGCTCGCCCGGACGCGCTGGCTGATTCGTCTCGCCTCCGGCAACGCCCAGACCGCCGGGCTCGGTGGCCAACGACCCGGTGCTCTTGTCCATATGGATCGGTTCCAACCACGGCGCCGGTCCATGATGCCTGCCGAAGGGATTCCGTTTGCCGAAATGCGGCTTCATAAACGGATGGGCCAGCTTGCCGGTCTTGGCGTCAAACAGGATCGGCGGCCGTTTCCCGGGTATCGGCGACTTGTACTTCGGGTTGTCGAACTTCTGAGTCGCCTCGGCCTCGCCCATGGCCTTGTTCCCGTCCCAGATCCAGTCGAACACGGTCGCGTCGTAGGCCATGATCTGGCCTTTCTCATCCGCGGTATGGCCCGGCTGTCCGGCCGGCGGGAGCATCATCTTGACCCAATCCTTGATCGACACGTCCGGAATGGGCTTGGAGAAGTCCGTCTTGTTCGCGGTGATGTTCCACTTCTTGTCGTACCAGTCCATGGTCTTGCCCACCAACTGATCCGACGTCACCGCGGCCTTCATCCGCCCCTTGCGGTCCGGAAGTTCCTGTAACGGCGGCATCGGGTCGGTGCTGCCTAACGGGTAGTTGCCGGTCTGCAGCGTGTTGTACCCTCGGCCGTAGGACCACATGCCCGCGACGTAGTGGTGCGCGACGTGGCAGTGGAACAGATACTCGGACGCCACCTGCTGACACAATCCCCAACCGCATTCGGTCTGAAGATCGAGCACTTCGGATGGTCCGATCACTTCTACGTCCACCCGATCCGACGTGGTCCTGACTTCAGGATACTTCACCGGTCCGTTGCCGGCCGCGGTCAACAGGAACTGCCCCTTGCCGTCGGCCTTGGGCTGACGCAGCCAGCGGATCGATCCCCCGTGGGGGTGGTGCGAGTGAAACACCTCGCCTCCGCCGTGAATCAAGCGCCACTTGTTCGGATCGCCCATATAGCCCCTCGGAATCGGCGTCGGCACGTCGCCGAAGGTGTACGAACTGTAGGACATGGACTCATCTTCAAAGTGGAAATACTTCTCTTGGAGCGCCAGATTGTTGATGCCGAACGGCTCGCTGCGATAGTTCAGCGCCCGCGCCGACGGTCGGTACGCGTCCGTGTTCGGGTCGCGTTGCGGAACCGTATCGCCCTGTTTGTTCAACGGCCGGAACGACTCGTCGCCGATCTCGTGGTAGAAGATCGCATACTCCCGGAAGTCCGGCCCCTTCGGGTCGTCGATCATCATTTGCCACCCGTTCTTGACCTCTTTCCCGGAGATCGGATCCAGGTACCGGGACCCCATCGGCTCGACGATGAACGCGCCGATCATGCCCAAGCTCGCCTGCTCGCGACCCACGTGGCTGTGGAGCATGTGCGAGCCTTCCTGCTCTGACGGCAGGATATACCATTCGAACGTCTGGCTCTTGCCCGGTTTGACCGTGGAGTCGGCGTTCGCCGCGGTGGCCGCGGCTCCGGTAGACTTGATGATCATACTGGAGCCGTGGACGTGAATCCCCACGTCCTCGCCGTCGAGCTGATTCCGCAGGGTAATGACCACGCAATCGCCCTGATTCCCTCGGAGCACGATCGGCTGAATCGCGTCGGTCTGCATGCCGAGGGTCACGGCACCGGGGTTGTATCCCGTTGATTTGCGCGCTTCCCGGTTAACCTTCTCTTCCTCCCGGACCCTGGGGAGATCCTCGGTGAGCGCGTACATGTAGCCGGGGTGATAGTCCAACCATTGGTTCAGCGTGATCTCCACGTTGATGGCCGATACGTCGTAGGTTTTGGTCGGCACGTTCGCGGGACAGCGGCCGCCCTGGGTCACGCTCTCGGCCGTGGAGGCCACGCCCAGAAAATAGCTGCCGTCCATCTGCTGAGCCATGGCCGCGTCGCTGTACGGACCTTGCGCCGCGGTATGGGCGCCGTGCGCGTTGGTGCCACGCGCGATTTCCTCCATCAGCTTGTTCATTGCGGCCTGCACCTGTTCCCGGTGACCCATGCGGCCTTCCGCCACATCCTCCCGTTCCAACTGCTCCTTGAATTTCTGTTCCCACGACGCCGGTTCCTGAGCGGCCGCGACCACGGTCGTTCCAGATCCCGCCTCGTGCGCGCCGTGTTCATCCGCGGCGCGCACCGCAGGTGGGCCGCCGGATAGCCACGCACCCAGTGCCAGCCCCCCCACTGCCACCCGCATCCACTTCGTCCTCGTCATTCGCCTCCCCCTTTCTCGTAGTCGAGCGGATTCTCACCGACCTGACACACCGCCTCGATGAGGTCCTCCGGCGTGGCATCGGTGATCCGTCTCGTGTCATACACGGTCAGGTGGTTGTGCTCCAGGGTGCAGCGAACGATCCGGGCCGGATACGCGTCCAGCAGGCTCAGTCGATGGAGTGCACTCTGATCGCGGGCATCGTCGCGCTCCAAACAGAACACGATCACGTCCGGTCGGAACTTCGGTGCGGCTTCGATCGCCGCGTCCACTGTCGCGACCGACTCCACGTCCACGCGATCGCCGCACTCCGCGCCCAACAGCCCCTCCATCGCCGACCCGAACAGCGATGCGCTGCCCACCACCAAAACCCTCCGTTTCGCCGTCACGAAAGTTTTCCCGACCATGTTGGTTCCGTTCTATCCTGTTGCACCCTATGGCGTCGATTGGTCAGAATAGGTATTTTCCTGGGCCTTTTGGGTGGATGGGGGTAGATGAATTCCGCGTACCGCAGGGCCGTGTAGCCGATGATGCCTCGAAAGGGTGATCCATCGTCCCCGGCGCACGGGGCCGTGCGCCGCGTTGTGGGGTTACGCGTTTGAATCTTCATGGAGTGTCACGCTGATCTCCGGCGGGTGCGTCAGGGTATGGTGCACGGTGCATCCCCGCGCCACGGCCAGCAGGCGCTCGCACATGGTGCGGTCGATCGCGCCGCGATAGGTCAATCGCACGTCAAAGCGCCCGACCCGATGCGGCCGCTCCGCGTAGTCCCACGCCACGTCCACGCGCAGCGCCTCGAGCGCCGCCCCGTGCCGCTGCGCGAACCGGGCCGCAAAGTACGCCACGCAACTCCCCAATGACACGGCCAGACACTCCAATGGGGTCATGCCTTCGTCGCTCCCGCCCTCGTCCTTGGGCTGATCAATGACCATCCGGTGGCCGCGGACGTCCGCGGCGAACCGAACACCGCCTTGCCACGTCACCACCGCGGAAGGTTCCACTATCGGGTTCCCCGCCGACAGGTGTTTAATCCGAACACGCGGTACAGGGGGCAGAATCCCAGGAGGGCGGTGCCCACCATGATCAGCGCGGCCACGCCCAGGACCCCGCGGACAACCGGCGCCCCGGCGCTGAGCGCGCCCACCGCCAATACGATCCCCACCGCCCCGCGCACCACCCGATCGATGTTGCCGACGTTATGATTCATCGCCGCGTCCTCCTTTCACCGGTTCGACTCGTCACCTCGCCAGGACCTTGGCCAGCTCCCACAGCCGCATGTCGAGCGGCTTACAGGACGCGACCACCTCCGATAGCGGCGTGGCGGCCACGTCGCCGCGGACCAGTCCCACCAACACCCCATGCGCTCCCCGCGACAGCGCGTCGACCGCGCCGGCTCCGAGACGGGTGGCGAGCAACCGATCGAACGCCCCGGGCGCGCCCCCGCGCTGGATGTGGCCCAAACACGTCACGCGCAGGTCAAAACCGATGCGTTCATGGTGTGCGCGAAAATACTCCACGATGTCCGCGGCGCGAAACTTGGCGCCTTCGGCGATCACCCCGATCGCGTGCGCCTTGCCCCCGTCGTACGCCGCGCGGAATTGCGCGGCCATGGCTTCGGGGTCGCACGCCTGCTCGGGAATCGCCACCACCTCGGCCCCGCCCGCGATCCCGGTCATCAGCGCCAGATACCCGCAGTCGCGTCCCATCACTTCCACCAGGAACGCCCGCCGGTGCGATGCCGCGGTGGTTTTGATCCGATCGATCGCTCCCAACGCGACGTTGAGCGCGGTGTCCACGCCGATGGTGATGTCGCTGCCCTCGAGGTCGTTGTCGATGGTGGAGGCCACGCCCACCACCGGCACCCCCAGTTTGTCGAGGGTGAACGCGCCGGCCTGGGATCCGTTCCCGCCGATCACGATCAGCGCGTCCAGGGCCGCGGCCCGGATCGCGTCCAACGCCCGACGCTGGCCGTCCTCGGTCGTGAATTCCGGACAGCGCGCGCTGCCCAGCATCGTGCCGCCCCGGTCGATGATCCCGCTCACCGATCGCGAGGTCAGCACGATCTGATCGCCCGCGATCAGTCCCGCGAACCCGCGACGGATGCCCACGACTTCAAGCCCGGCCGCGATCCCGGTCCGGGTCACCGCCCGGATCGCCGCGTTCATGCCGGGGGCGTCGCCCCCGCTGGTCAACACACCGATACGTCGCATGTTTCCTCCTGTGAACGAGATTACTGCGCGAGTCATGGGTGATCCATGCTTCGAGGTAAGTACGGAGACGGATTTGTCGGGGGAAGTTCATCCCCCGTTCGGATGAGGCGTGCGCTGGAAGAAACGGCACGACCGCGCTGCGCGCGGCCGTGCCGGGAACCGGGGATCAGTGGTGGTCGTGTTCCCGTTTCACGCAATACGGCCCTTCGCACCCGCTCAGGTCGACCGCGGGATCGCGGGTCGGCGGGATGCGGAACTGTTCCTGCGTCTCATAGATCGGCCGGACCACCTGGCTCGCGTCGAACTCAAAGTCCAGCGTCACCGCACCGTCGGCCGGAACCACGACCTCTTTGACGATCGGCTTCATGTGCGGATGCCACGCCAGCACGCGGTAGGTTCCCGGCGGCAGCTTGTCGATCGCGAACCCGCCGCCCGCGTGGGTCTTGGCAAAGTACGGGTTGTCCACCACCCACGCCCACGTCTGCATGTACTCGTGCATGCCGCAAATGATCTGCACGATCCGTTTACCTTTTTCCAGGTCCACGTACCCGCTGTTCGGTCTGTAGGACACCGGAATCGGAAAACTCAGGACCCGATTGCCCTTCTCCGCCTGATACACCTGCGCCGCGTGCACGATCGGGTCGCGGTTGGCCACGGTCAGCAGGCTCGGGTCGCGCATCACGGTCACGAGCGGATGGATGTGGACCAGGTGTCCCTCGCGATGGGCGAACTGTTCGCTCTCCGGCACGTCCGCGGGGTGGAACATGCAGTTCACGGTTTCGAGATCCGTATCCCGGGAACGAAACGCCTTGCCGTGAGACACGTTCTGCACCGCCACCACCACGTCTTGGAGCGCCCCGGACGAGTCGACGTTGAACTCCTTGAGCAGGACGTGGCCGTTCCCATCGGAGAGCTTTTTGCAGAACTCCCCGTGCGGATACAGCACCATGGGAAACGCGCGCGGCTGCGGAATTTGGCCTCGCAGCGTCACGATTCCGGTGATTCTGCCGCCGTTCGTCGGTTCCGAAATCTGATACGACCAGGCAACGGACGTGGTCCAGAACAGGACCACGAGAACCAGCGAGGAATGCACGAGACGCGTCATCGGCCAGCTCCCGGGTTTAACCTCTTCCATAAAACTACCCCGGTCGCGGTGAAATTTCAACCGAGCCGTTATCGATCGCAGCGCGATCGGCCCGTGGTAAGATCCGTGTTTATGAACACGACGCGGAGCCTTCCCCGCTTTCCTCTCGCCACCCGCATCCTTGCGTTGTTGGGCCTCGCGCTCATGGGCCTCTCCGGCAGCGCGCTCGCCGCCGGAGAGGGCGTGGTCACCGGCCGCGTCACGATCAATGGGGATACCGCGTCGCGAGCCGTGGTCTACCTCCAGCGCGCCGACGGACAGCCGCTCGCAGCGGCACCCGTGGAGCAACGCATCCGCCAGAAGGACCTGCGATTTGACCCGGACTTTGTCGTGGTCCCGGTGGGGACGACGATCGCCTTCGAAAATCTGGACCAGGAGATTCACAACATCCACTCCCGATCCAAGACCAACCGCTTCGACACCGGCGCCCACATGCCGGATACGATCACCCGTGTCACCGTGAAGAACCCGGGCGCGGTGCCCCTGCGCTGCCGCACCCACGAAACCATGCGCGGGCTCGTGTACGTGGCACCCTCCCCGTATTTTGCCGTCACTGACGAGCGGGGCGCGTTTCGGATCACCGGCGTTCCCGAGGGCGCGTACCACGTGGAAGCTTGGCATTCGCGGGTCTCGCCCGATGAGCAGGCGCAGGCCCGCGCGACGGTGACGGTGGCCGCGGCTCCGGTGACGGTCGCGCTGCAATTGCGCGCGTCGGCCGCCCCCGGCGTTGATCTGACCGACACGATCGATCAGGACTGGGGGGCCGTTGTCGACCAAATCCGCGAGCAATTACTCAAAGCCGTGGCGCTGTGGAAAAACGGCGCGATCACGGCCGCGACCATCCGAGCGACCGCCGCGCAGTCGCGCCTCTACGGAGAGTCCGGGCTCCGCGACGCCGTCGCGAAGCGTATCAGTCCGGAGCGGGCGGCCGACCACGAGCGACGCCTGGACCAATTCCGAAAGCGCATTCAAGGCCTGACCGACGCGACCGACACGGAGTCGACGTTGACGCGCGCGGCGGACGAGATCGCGAACGAATTACGGCTGGACGCCGACCGCTTGTCGCGGTCGCATTGAGAACGGCGAACGCAAAAAAAGCCGCGGCGTCATCGGACGCCGCGGCTTTAAATTCGATCAGGACAGGGTTACGGTTCGACCACCACCGTGCCCCCCATCCCCATGTGAATCGCGCAGAAATAGGCGTACACGCCCGGCTCCTTGAACGAGTGGTAGAAATTGCTCCCCGGAGCCATCAGTTGGTGGAACTCCAAATCCGCGACCTGCGTCGCCACGGTTCTCGTTTCGGGACCCGACGACGTCAGGTAATGATCCTGTTTGTCGACGTTCATCCACCGCACACGGTCGCCGACTCTGATCGTCATCAACTGAGGGGAAAACGCCTGGGACTCCATGATGATCTCGCGGTCGGCCGCGGATGCGGGCTGAACAGCCGACAATTGTAAGAAGCCCGACGCGACCAGCACCCCCACCAACACCATGTAGCGTGTTTTCATAACGGGTCCTCCGGTTCGACTGGCGGCGATTTCGCGCCGCGCGATCGGCCGCGGACACTCGTTCACGAGGGGCCGCAAGCCCTAGTCGCACGACCCGCGCCCCGGAGACAATATTCCCGTCCGGTACTCTCACGAACGACACGCGATGCCTCATGTTCATTTTTGAACCGCCCGTTTGTAGGGGCACGGCATGCCGTGCCCCTACCGGTTCTTCAACCGCTGAAGAAACCAGTCCGCCGCCAGCCGCGCCACCTCTTCGAGCGTGCCGGGCTCCTCAAATAAATGGGTCGCGCCGGGCACGATCACGAGTCGTTTCTCGTACCGCAGCCCCGCGTAGGCTTGGCGATTGAGGTCGATTACCACGTCGTCCAAGCCGCCCACGATCAACAACGTGGGCGCGGTGACCCGGTCCAAGGCGGCCTCAGCCAGGTCGGGCCGTCCGCCGCGCGAGACCACCGCGCCGATCGCCGGGCCGAGGTCCGCCGCCGCGATCAAGGCCGCGGCCGCGCCGGTGCTGGCGCCGAAGTAGCCCACGCCCAACGACGCGGCGATTGGTTGTCGCGTCATCCACTCCGTCGCCGCCGCGAGGCGTTGCGCCAACAGATCGATGTTGAACCGCGTCTCATACACCGCGTCTTCGCGCGGGGTCAACAGATCGAACAGGAGCGTGCCGAGCCCGGCCTCTCGCAGCACGCGCGCCACGAACTGATTGCGCGGACTGCGCCGGCTGCTGCCGCTTCCGTGGGCGAACAGCACGATCCCCCGCGCGCGCTCCGGCACGGCGAGGTCCCCTTCGAGCGCAATGCCCGGCCCGCCGTCGACGAGAACCGTCGTGATCCCCTTATCCGTCCCCGCGCGTCCCATATCAGCCTCCCGTGACGGTCGCGATCAGGCGACGATCGCCGTCCCGCGCGAATGACGTGCCCATCTCGTCGGACAGACGCGCCGCGCGTTCGGCGATCCGGTCGAACCGCGGTCCGGTCGCGAACTCAACGCGGCACGCCTCGATGAACACCGGGTACGCCGCGATTTCGTCCACCGCGAGTCGTCTGAGCGAGACTTCGAACAGGAGTTGGTGATCGTTCTCGAATTCCGGATCCACCGCATAGTCGTCGACCAGGTCGCCCGCCGAGTAGAAGATCGGACGCCCCTTGTACAGTTCGACCCCGTGGAACACGTGCGCGCTGTGCCCGAACAGCGTTGCGTACCCCATGTCGATCGCGGCGTGCGCCAGCCGGACAAAGCGCCGGGACGGCCGCCACACCATGTTGGGCCCCCAGTGCAGCGACAGGATCGGCCAGTCCACCCCGAGAGCGCGCATGCGATCGAAGCTCGCTTGGAACCCCGCGCGCGCCGCCCCCTCGTCGTCCAGATCGAGAAACGCGATGCCCGGCGCGTCGGATCGAGCGGCGAAATCTTCTTGGTGATCGCAGAACGCGGCCATCCCGAATCGCACCCCGCCGCGCTCGACCACCGCCGGCTCCAAGGCCTCGTCCAACGTGCGTCCGGCGCCCGCCGCGGCGATGCCGCGCGCGTTCAGCGCCTCCAGCGTGTCGAGCAACCCTTGGCGGCCGAAGTCGAGGCTGTGGTTGTTGGCCAGGCTCACCAGGTCCACGCCGGCGTCCGCGAGCGATTCGACCGCGGCCGACGGCGCGCCGAAATAGAACGTTTTGGGCGCGCCCTCCCACGCCGTCTCGCGATCCGTGATCGCGCATTCTAAATTGACGATCGTAAGATCCGCGGCCCGCATGAACCGCGCCACCGGACCGAGCGGATAGGTGGAACCTTGGGTCAGGATTTCTTCCTTGACCAGACGCCCCAGCATCACGTCCCCGCCCAACACCAGGCGAAGCGGCGCGTCCGCGGCGTCACCCCCGGTCACGCGGGTCAGACCGCGTCCACCCGGAGGTCGGGGGCCGACGGATTCCGGTCGCGCCGTCGTTCCAGCGAACCGGTGATGCGTTGTTCCGACCCCCAATCGCTCCAGTCCACGCCGCGAACCGGCAACACGAGCAATGTCGGCGATCGCCGCGACGGCATCGCCTCCAACACCCCCCGCGAGAAGTTCATCGGCGCCAGATCGCGATAGACGTCTTCCACCACGCGCGCCTCGTCCCGGGTTCCGAGCGCGGCGCGCACGCGCTCGAACGCGCGGCGCAACGCGGGCGCCACGCGCGCCACCGCCTTCATCAACGTTCGCGGCCGGCACACCATGACCATCGTGTTCCACACCGCGCCGCGCGCGGCCAAGTCCGCGGCGTGCGCGGGCGTCGGCTTCTCGACGAACGACGCCACGCGGCGAATGCCGGGCACCGCGCGGACCGAGTCGTACGCCGACGGGACGATATAGCCGTACTCGGACTCCACCCGGTCCGGCTCCGCCCCCAGGAGCACCGCGACGTGGGGGTCGGATTCGACCGCGCGAAACGCCAGATCCACGTATCCCATGAACAGGCCCTCGGGATCGATGAAATGGTCCGACGGGAACAAGCCGACCACCGCGTTCGGATATCGCGCCTCCAGGTGGACGAGCGGGAGCAACACGCCGGGAGCGGTCTCGCGATTCTCGGGCTGCAGAATCACGGTGCCGGGCGGACGGTTGCCGAGTTGGTCCTTGGCCTCCGGAAACTGCAGATGCGACTCCGTGGCCACGGTCCACACGCGCTCGGCCGGAATGATCCGTTCGACGCGATCCAGCGTCTGGTCCAAGAGCGACCGCGATCCCGCGAACCGCACGTATTGTTTGGGCAGGGTGTCGCCCCTGAGCCGATACACGAACGACCGCAACCGCCGGCCCGCGCCGCCCGCCAGCACGATCCCACAACGAACCGGGTGAGACCGACTCTCGTCCGCCATGACGAATGTCCTCCTCACAAGAACAACGCGTTGGCCGGTTCTCCGGTACGCCGGTTCACCGGTGATGACGGCCGGCAGCGTGGTTCGACCGCCCTTAACGGGCGCATCGGCCAACCTACGCACCGGCGCGCCGCCATACTACGTCCCGTCGACCGGGGGCGACGCCTTCACCGTCAGCACCGGACAGGTCGCGAGGCGCACCACGCGCTCCGCGGTGCTGCCCAACATCACATGCGCCAACCCGGTGCGTCCGTGCGTGCCCATCACGATCAAGTCGGCCTTGCGGTCCACCGCGGTCTGTTGAATCTCGGCGAACGGCGAGCCGACCGCCAATGCCTGTTCCGCGGACACCCCGCGCGAGCGCGCCTCCTCCACCAGCTGACGCAACGCTTCACCCGCGCGCTCCCGGACTTCGGCGGACAGGTCCGGCCGGGTTAACGCAAAATCCACTGAATACGCGGTCGGCTCCATCACGTGAAGGTACAGGATCCGTGCGCCGGTTTTGCCCGCCAACCACAACGCGTACTCCGCGGCCGCGGACGAACCCGCGGAAAAGTCGGTCGGTACCACCAGTAGGCTGAACGACGGCGCGGTCATGGCACCATGCTCCTCGGTCTCCTCACTCGGCGGGCGGTATTGTGTCAAGCCGCCCGTAATAATCCCATCCATCGAACGGGTACGCGCAGCGGAGAAAATGGGCGACGCCCATCCCTCCAGCGTCATGATGCGCCTCAGTCGGTTGCGCTAGCAAGCTACTCCCATCGAGGGGTAGCGGATTGGCGGGGCGTCACGCTACAATGCCGCGACACGAGGTGAGGTATGCCGTTTCGAAATCGCGAACACGCGGCTCGATTGCTGGCCGACCGATTGGGCGAGTACCGAGGCCGCAACCCGTTGGTGTTGGCGATCCCGCGCGGAGCGGCGCCCATGGCCGCGATCATCGCCGACGCCCTGGGCGGCGAGGTGGACGTGGTCTTGGTCCGCAAGCTCGGCGCTCCGGGACAACCCGAGCTGGCCATCGGCGCGGTGGATGAAACCGGGCACGTCTCGCTGGTGCACACGGCCAAGGAACTCGGCGTGAGCGGGGAATATGTCGCGCGCGAGGTCGAGGCCCAGACCAAGACGATCCGCGCGCGCCGGGCGCTGTATACCCCGGTGCATCCGCCGATCGAGCCGGCGGGCAGGATCGTGATCGTGGTGGACGACGGGATCGCCACCGGCGCCACCATGCTGGCCGCGCTGGCCGAGGTTCGCGCGCGCCGCCCCGCCACGCTGGTGGCGGCCATGGGCGTGGCTCCGGCCGACGTGATCCAACGCATCCAGGACCTCGCGGATCGGGTGGTATGCCTGGAAACGCCGGAGGTCATGTTCGCGGTCGGCGAATTTTACCGGGAGTTTTCCTCGGTCGCGGACGACGAAGTGGTTGAGATTCTCAAACAGCGCCGGGCCCCGGTCAAAACCGGCACCCGTGGCGCGGATATTCACCCGTGAGGATGGAACCATGACCAGCAAAGGACGGACGCAGGCGGCAAAACCCAGGACCCCTCGGAAGGGCCTTCACGTGGTTCTCTCCCAGGACTCCCGTCAGGACACCTACCGCCTTCGCGGGAAACTTCAGGAGCCGACGGTCTGCCCCGAGTGTACCGCGGTCTTCCACAAGGGCCGATGGACCTGGGGGAACCGTCCGGCGGACGCGCACGAGCACCCCTGCCCGGCGTGCAGCCGCGTCCGCGACAAGTTTCCCGCGGGCTGGATCACCCTCAGCGGCCCGTATCTGGCCGCCCATCGGGACGAGCTGCTCGGCCTGGCGCGCAATGAAGAATCCGCCCAACGCGCGGACCACCCGCTCTCCCGCGTCATGGCCATCGAGGACAAGCCCGATCGCGTGACGATCACGACCACGGACCTCCACCTGCCCCGCCGCATCGGCGAAGCGCTTCGGCGCGCGCACGACGGCGAGTTGACGATCGAACACGAAAAACAGGCGTATCTCGTCCGCGTTGCCTGGAGCCGCTAATCAGGCTCCACGGACAACTCCGCGGACGATCCTGCCCGGCTCAACCGTTCCACCCGCCCGGTCAGCGCATGAAGCTTCTCATGGATGGACTCGTTGTTGAACCGCTGGATGTCCGACAGCGCCAAGGAATAATCCGTGAGCGCGGACAGCCACTCCCGCTCCGTCTCGGCGTTGAACGGCTTGGCCTTGGCCTGGTCGATCCGCCACGACGCCTCGCTGAGCCGCGCGGCCGCCTCTTCGAGATGTCCCGGTATCGGCATGTCTCCTCCTCTCCGGCTTGGGTTGATCAACGGCGCGATGACGCAGCTGGTATTGTGTCCCGCGGCTACCGAAAACCCTATCCCTCGAAGGGAGTGTTTTGCCTTCCCCGAACAGGGCCATGCCGGTCCGCCGAAGGCGGAGAGCGTCCGAATGCCACGTGCTCCGGGCGCGGGAACCATTGACTTTTGATCGCCACCCGGGGATCATGAGTTCGACTGTGTCACGCGATCCCACTTGATGACGTCCGTCACAGACAGCGTGTGCCGACTCTGTCCGTACCGCGAACAGAGCGTGTTCGGCGAGCTTCCCGAGCCCCGGCTCAACGAGTTCTGCAATCTCAAACTCACCAGCCGCTACCGGAAACACCAGCGAATTTTTTACCAAGGCGAACCGAACCTGGGGATCTCGATCGTCTGTTCGGGCAAGGTCAAGCTGAGTCGCTCCTCGTCAACCGGCAAGACCCAGATCCTGAACCTCGTCGGCCCCTGCGGTCTCCTGGAAGAAAAGGACCTGTTCCTGTCGGATCGCCACACGGTCAGCGCGGAAGCGCTCGAAGACTCGACCGTGTGTTTCGTGAAAAAAGAGCAGTTCCTCGCGTTCTTGAGCGCCAACCCGTCGGTGGCGTTGCGGATCATCCAACACCTCTCGCAGGAACTCGCCAGGTCGGAAGATCGATCGTTCGCGCTGACCTCGCTCGACGTCAAACGCCGTCTCGCCGCCCTGTTGTTGGAACTGGCCGACCGCCACGGCGCCACGGTGCCCGACGGCCGCGTGATCGACGTGCCGTTGACCCGCGAGAACCTCGCGGAGATGATCGGGGCCACGCCGGAAAGCGTGATCCGGGCATTGAGCGCGTTTCGCAAACTCGGCGTGCTCAAAGATCACGCCAAACAGATCGTGCTCCTCCGTCCCGACCAGCTCCGCGGTCTCACGGAGGCGTAACCTCTCGTTGCCGCCTCACCACCACGCAATCCCGCCAGACCGAATCGCGTCCGCCAGGGGTGAATGCTCGACCACGACACGGCAACGAACCATCCATACTCCAGCCTGTCCGTCGTGATGGCCCGCAGTTCGCACCCTGACACTCGTCATAGCCGATGCTTGCCCACTTTTTCTATAGTTCATGCGATCAAAACAGTTCTTCCGGGACCTCTTGAACCGACCGCTTGCTATGGACAGTGCATTCCGGTATAAACCGCTGGCGGCGCGTCCCAGAGCCGCTCAACTCGCTCAACGGCCCTTACGCGACGCAGTTCACCTCGAACAAGGAGGGTTCGACGTGACCAAATCAGCGCATCAGCGGCAACACACCCTCAGAGCTCGGATCAAGGAATTCAGCATTCCCCCCATCCATGACGGCCTCGTCCTCGGCAGGCAGTCGCCAATCGGTTGCGCGGCGATCCGCAAGGCGATCAGCCTCCTGGTTTCCTCGCCGTTCGAACACATTGAGGTTGACGATCCCGTGGTCTCCGATATCCTCGTGCGTGCAAACCTGTTGCGACGCCTCCCGAAGGAGAAGTTGGTCGCATTCGTGATCCAACAGGTCAAACCGATGATGGAGCCTGACGAGGTGCTGCATATGGATGTCGACATCGAGGTGTCCATGGAGCCGCAAAACCTGTGAAGGTGTTGATCGCCGCCGACGCGCTCCATCAGCCGGTGCTGCGCGTGAGCGGCGAAATGCGCCCGGCGGACTGCCGGGAGCAAGGGGTCTCCCTCCTGTACGCCGTGTTCGCGGAGACCGACGCGCGCGGTGATGACGGGTCGTTTCTGGGCCTGGTCGCGTCCGACGACGTTGCCCGCTTTCCACACCGCATCTTCGCCGACCTGATTCCTCCGCACTCGCCGCAGCCCATCGCTCTCGACACCTCGCTGGAAGACGTGCTCGCCAAAATGGACGGCGGGGAAGCCGTGGCGGTGCTCGGTACGGACGGACGGTTTGCGGGCGCGGTCACCCGAACCAGTCTGTTCGCTTCGCTCCTCAACCACGAGCGGATCCTGCGGGATGAGTCGCAGCGCCTGCGCCACCAGGCCGAAGACGACCGAAAACGGTTGCTCGCCTGGTCGGCGCGACTGGAAGAACTGCACGCGGCATCGACCAACTTGTTGGGGCTCCTCGCGATGCAGTCGTTGGAAGGCGACCTTTTGCAACGCGGCATCGACGCCCTGACCGCGCTCGTCCAAGCACGGTACGGCGCGGTGGGCATTTTTGATGACACGAGCGGCCTCGCCCGCTTCTTTTACACGGGACTCAGCCCCGAGGACGCGGACCGCATCGGCCAACTCCCCCAGGGCCGCGGGCTCTTGGGCGCCGTGCTCCGCGAGAACCGTCCTCTCCGGATCGATGACCTCACGCGTGATCCCCGCGCGGCGGGCTTTCCTCCGAACCACCCGGTGATGCGGTCGCTGCTCGCGGTGCCGATTTCCTATCGCGGACAAGTGTTCGGTCGAGTGTACTTGTGCGACAAAACGACCGACCAACCATTCAGCGACCACGATGAACTGTTGGCCACGAGTTTTGCGGAATCGCTGGCCCTCGTGATGGCTAACGCGCGCGCGCAAGCCGAGCGCAAGCAACACGAGCGGACCATGGCGGGCTACAACCGCACGCTTGAGCTGCTGGCGACCGGGGCCGCGCTCCCGAACGTCCTCCTGGCCCTGGTGCAGGCGATTGAACACCAATACACCGCGGGCCCCTGCTCGGCGCTTGTCGTGGACCCGACCGGTACTCGGTTGCGCTTGGGGGCGGGGCCGAGCCTCCCCGCCGCCTACAACCGGGCCATCGACGGCATCGCGATCGGCCCCGGCGTCGGTTCGTGCGGGACCGCCGCGTATCGAAAAGAACTCGTGGCGGTCGACGATATCGAAACCGACCCGCTGTGGGAAGATTTCCGCCATCTGGCGCTCTCTCACGGGTTGCGCGCGTGTTGGTCGCACCCGATCCTGTCGTCGGACCGCCGCGTACTGGGCACGTTCGCCATGTACGCGGGCTCCCGTTACACCCCCACCGAAGCGGACTTGAAATTGCTCGCCACGGCGGCTCAAATGGCCGGCATCGCCATCGAGCGGACGCGCGCCGAGGAGAGCCTGCGGACGAGCGAATACCGATTGCGCTCAATCGTGACCAGCAGCGCCGACGGGATCGTGACGATCGACGAACGCGGAATCGTCGATTCGTTCAACCCCGCCGCCGAGCGCCTCTTCGGGTACCCCGCGTCGGAGGTCGTGGGCCGCAACGTCTCCATGTTGATGATTGAGCCCGACCGCAGCGCGCATGACGAATACATCCGGCGTTACGCCGCCACGGGCCAAGGCCGAATTATCGGCGTCGGCCCCCGTGAGGTCATCGGCCTGCGGAAAGACGGCTCGACGTTTCCCATGGACCTGGCGATCAGCGAGATGCGCCTCGACGACGGACCGCGGTTCGTGGGCATCGTCCGCGATATCACGGAACGAAAACGGGCTCAAGAGCGGCTCGATCATCTCGCGCATTACGACGCGCTCACCGGCCTGCCGAATCGGCTGCTGCTCCAAGACCGATTGACCCACGCCGTGATCAACGCGACGCGCCACCAGCGGGTCGTGGGCGTGATGTTCCTCGATCTCGACCGCTTCAAGACCATCAACGACACCTTGGGCCACGAAGTGGGCGACGACGTCCTCAAAACCGTGGCGGAGCGCCTGAACCGCTGCGTCAGGGAGGGAGACTCGGTGGCCAGGTTGGGCGGCGATGAATACGCGATCGTGTTGGCCGACATGGCTCACGCCGAGGACGCCGCCAACGTCGCGCGCCGAATCCTCGACGAGTTCTCGCAGCCCGTCCGATTCGGACGACATGAGTTGTACGCGACGGCGAGCATCGGCATCACCCTGTATCCGACGGACGACGACCGAGTGGAACATTTGCTGAAGAACGCCGACACCGCGATGTATCGCGCCAAGGAGACCGGACGAAACACCTACCAGTTCTACACGGCCGACATGAACGCCAAGGCCATCGAACGCCTCGACCTGGAGACCAACCTTCGCCGGGCGCAGGAGCGCGACGAGTTCCGCCTCCACTACCAGCCGCAGATCGATCTATCCACGGGCCGAATCGTCGGCGTCGAGGCGCTCATTCGCTGGTCGCGCCCGGACCGGGGGATGGTCCCACCGGTGGAGTTCATCCCCGTGGCTGAGGAAACCGGGTTGATCACGTCGATCGGTCAGTGGGTCCTCCGCGCCGCGCTCACGCAAACCAAGACCTGGCGGGACGCCGGTTTGTCGCTTGCACGCGTCTCGGTCAACGTGTCGCCGCGGCAGTTTCGACAGCCGGATTTCCCCGCCAGCGTCGCGAGGATGCTCCTCGACGCCAACATCCCGGCCCACTGGCTGGAAATCGAGGTCACGGAGAGCCTGTTACTCGAGCACGAGCCGACCGTGCTCGCCCGGTTCACCGAGTTGCGTGAACTCGGCATCAGGTTTTCAATCGATGATTTCGGAACCGGCTACTCCTCGCTGAGTTATCTCAAGCGGTTCCCGATCGACACGCTCAAGATTGATCGATCCTTTGTCGCCAACCTGCCGGCCGACCCCGATCATTCGGCGATCGCCTCGGCGATCGTCTCATTGGCCCACAGCCTTCGGCTTCAGGTGATCGCGGAAGGCGTGGAGACGGCGACCCAAGCCGAATTTTTGCGTTCGTTGGGCTGCGACTTCGCTCAAGGCTACTTCTACAGCCGGCCGCTCCCGGCGGACGCCGTCGAGTCCCTGATGTCTCAGGGCGGCGTCGGCTGATGCCCGAAGGTTGATTCAGCCCCCCAAGACCGAGCGAATCGCGTCGGCCAGCGCGGCCGGATCCAACGGGCGCGCGGTATCCACGGTCACGCTCGCGCGACGTTCGTCGTCGGTTAAGGGTTCGATCCCGCGCAGTTGCTCGGCCAGCACCGCCAAGTCCGCGTCCGACGCGTCTCGCCCGGCGCGCGCGCGCGACACGATCCGTTCCCGCAAAACGGATTCCGGCGCCTGCGACGCCAGGATGACGCACGGCGAGGACCGTGACCGCGCCACCGCGCGGAGTTGGTCGCGTTGGGCGCGTTTAAGAAACGTGGCGTCCGCCACCACCGAAAACCCCGCGTCCAAGGACAGGGCCGCCAATTCACCGAGTCGCGCGTACGTCCGCGCCGTGAGATCGGTCGTATAGATCCCGGCGCCGGGCTCGGCCGCGGCCCGGCTGTGCGAGGACAGGCCGACCAAACGCTTACGCTCCACGTCGCTTCGCACCCGAATCGCCCCGATCGTTTCGACCACGCCCTGCGCCAGGTGGGACTTGCCCGAACCCGAGGCTCCATGGGTGATGACGAGCACCGGACGCTCCGACCTCGGAGGCCTGGCCGCCAGGTCCAGATACTGGCGAACCTCCCGAGCGGTCGCGGCTCGCTCCGACGCGCCGAGATTGCCCTGTGACAACCGGAGGCACGCCACCTTGGCTCGAACCAAGGAGCGATACGCGAAGTAGTACGGCAACACGCGCAGGCCCGCGTAATCCCCGGTCGCCTCCAGATACGCATTGAGGGCTCGACGGGCCAAGGCCGGGGCGCCGCGGTGGTTCAGATCCATCACCAGGAACGCGATTTCGCTCATCACGTCGATCCACCGCAGATCGTCGTTGAACTCGATGCAATCGAAAATCACCGGCTCGACGCCGACCCAGGCCATATTGCCCAGGTGCAGATCGCCGTGGCATTCGCGAATGAAGCCGTCGCGTTTGCGCGCCCCGAACGTCTCGGCCAACGCCGCGTGCTCGGCGCGACTCCGGCGATCCAGGCGTTCGAGCACCGGCAGATCACCGGCGTCAGCCGAATGCTCGCGAATGGTGGTGAGATTCTCCTGGACCCGGTTGGCCACGCGCTCCGGGGTCCCGAAGGGTGAGTCCGCGGTCGCGACCGCGGCGCGGCGATGAAACTCCGCGATGGCCGTCACCTCGGCATCCAACCGCTCGGGCGTGAGTTCTCCGCGCGCCAGCACCAAATCAAGACGCGCGTCGTGCGGAAATTGTTTCATCTTCACCGCGTACTCGATGGCCGGTCCCGGCCCGCCCAACCGAGGACGATCGACCGTCCCGGTGACGGCCACCACGCCGAGATACCAGGCCGGCGCCAAGCGTCGATTCAACCGCAGTTCCTCCTCGCAGAAGAACTTGCGCCGCGCCAAGGTCGTGAAATTCACGAACCCGAAGTCCACCGGCTTCTTGAGCTTGTACGCGTAGACCCCGGTCAGCAACACCCAGGAAATGTGCGTCTCGATCACCTCGAACCGGTCCACCGGATGGTCGTACAACGCGGGGTCTTGAAGAGATCGGATGAGCGCGTCGGTCATGTCATGGCTCGCGACAACAGCCGCAGCATATCCAATCAGCCGCTGGGTTACAATGAGCCCCGCTGGACACCTGGAACCGCATCTTTATCCCCCCTTTGAAAAAGGGGGGGGTGGGGGGATTTGCCTCGACGGCATGATCACCATCGACGGTTCATACGGCGAAGGCGGCGGACAAATCGTCCGAACCGCGCTCGCGCTCTCCTGCGTGACAGGTAAGGCCGTCCGGATCACCAACGTCCGCAAGAACCGGAGTAAGCCCGGCCTCCAACCCCAGCACCTGACCGGAGTCCTTGCCTGTGCGCTGATCAGCCGCGCCAAGGTCGAGGGCGCCGCGCTGGGATCGAACCGCCTCGTGTTCACCCCGGGCCGCATCACCGGAGGCGACTACACGTTCGACGTGGAGCAGACCGCGGGCAAGGGCTCGGCCGGCTCGGTCTCGCTCATCCTGCAGGCGATCCTCCTCCCCCTCTCGCGCGCGGACGCGCCAAGTCGGATCGTGTTACACGGAGGCACCCATGTCCCGCTTTCGCCGTCCATTCAGTACCTTTCCGACGTCTTTTTGCCCGCGCTGCGACTGATCGGAGTCAACGCCGTCATCGAATTGATCCGCTGGGGCTTCTATCCCATCGGCAAGGGCGAAGTCATTGCTCGGATCGAGCCCAGCCCCGACCTCCGAGGACTCGACTGGGACCACGCCGGACGCATCGCGCGCACGTCGGGGATCTCAGCGGTCGCCAACCTCCCGCTGCACATCGCGGAGCGGCAGCGCGAGGCCGCCGCACAAACGCTCGCGGCCGCCGGCATCCGGACCGACGTCCGACTGATCGACGCCCCGGCGGTTGGCCGCGGCACGTTCTGCTTCCTCAACGCTCAGTCACACCATGTCGCCGGAGGGTTCGGCGCGCTCGGCGCCGTCGGCAAACGCGCCGAAGCCGTGGGCCGCGAAACCGCCGACGCCTGCCTGACCTTCGTCACGAGCGGCGCCAACGTGGACCGCCACCTCGCCGACCAACTCCTCCCCTACCTGGCCCTGGCCCACGGACCATCGACCATCACCACCGAAGCCGTCACCACCCACTTGCTGACCAACCGCTGGGTCATTCGACACTTCATCGACCGAGATCTTACGGTGGATGGAGTCTTGGGTGAGAAAGGACGCATCACCGTAAAGTGACGGCATTGGTGTTCTCTGTCGCGATTCGTCATAATGCCGACACTCCCAATCAATACCCCCTTGAAAAAGGAGTGAGCGGGGATTCCGCCCTACAGGGTTTCCATATGCTCCCCTATAATCGCAACCTCAAACAGCCCGCCCGACGTCTTCGGCGAGTTCTGACCGACGCCGAACACCTCCTCTGGTCACGCCTACGCCGGAAACAGATCCTGGGCGTGCAGTTCTATCGACAGAAACCACTCGGACCCATTATTGTGGACTTCTATGCGCCTGAGGCGCACATCGTTGTAGAGGTTGACGGATCGCAACACATGGATGCTGGTCACGCAGCGCGCGATGTCGAACGCGATCAGTATTGCTTGGGGCAGGGGTTGTGTGTGCTTCGATTCGATAATGCGCAGGTGCTGCGGGAAACGACCGTAGTCGTCGAGATGATTTATAGGACCATAGTGGAGCGAAATCCCCCCCAGCCCCCCTTTTCCAAAGGGGGGATTTGGAACAAAGCAGGCACGTTGATATTCACTCTTCAGATCCATTCAGGCATCGTTATCCCCCCCCTTTGAAAAAGGGGGGGGGATTTGGAACAAAGCAGGCACGTTGATGTTCACTCTTCGGATCCATTCAGGCATCGTTATCCCCCCCCTTTGAAAAAGGGGGGGATTTGGAACAAAGCAGGCACGTTGATGTTCACTCTTCGGATCCATTCAGGCATCGTTATCCCCCCCTTTGAAAAAGGGGGGGGATTTGGAACAAAGCAGGCACGTTGATATTCACTCTTCAGATCCATTCAGGCATCGTTATTCCCCCCCTTTGAAAAAGGGGGGCGAGGGGGGATTTGCCTCTGCTTAGACTAAAAGCCGCCGCCCTCTACTTCGTTCTTGTCTTCGGCGCCGGATTCGTGCTCGGGCCCATTCGCGTCCTGTGGGTCGTCCCGCGGTTCGGCGAGCGAACGGCCGAGCTGATGGAGATGCCCATCATGTTCGTGGTGATCGTGCTCGCGGCGCAATGGACATGCCGGCGGCTCAGCGTGCCACCCGTACCGACTCGCCGGCTCATGATGGGGGTTGTCGCGCTCATGTTCCTCCTTGTGCCGGAGTTCACCGTCGTACTTTGGTTCCAGGGTTTGACGCTGAGTCAATACGTCTCCAACCGGGACCCGGTTGCGGGAACGGTCTATATTCTGATGCTCGTGGTATACGCCGTCATGCCGCTACTGGTGGCGCGAAGATAACGTCATCCTCTCGCGGTCGACTGCGGACATTCGAGGCGCAGCGACGTCTCTGGATGCTTGAATTCCTGACGAGAGCACCCGTACTCTGGGTCATCACTCGGACACGACGAGGAACAGACCGCCATGAAGATCGACCTCGCGCAACCCGGCATTCTTGCAGCCCCGCCGATCCTGGGGCGGTCGCTGACGTTTCGAATGACATCCGGCGGTGACCTGCGTTCCGCGTTGAAGCGCTTGCGCGACGGCTTCGACGTTGAATGGGGCGTTGTCGGCGTGGGCGAGCCGGTTGCGCGCGCGCTCGGTCGGGACGTGCCGGGGCTCCGCGTGTTTCCCGGGCTCGCCGGATCCGGCTGCAGCGTACCCTCGACGCAGCAGGGACTCTGGGTCTTGCTTCGGGGACACGATCGCGGCGTGATATTCGATATGACCGAACGGATCCAGTCCTTCCTCCACGAGGCGTTCATCCTCGATGACGCACTGGACACCTTTACCTATGCGGGCGGGAAGGATCTTACCGGCTACGAGGACGGCACCGAGAATCCTCGTGATGAGGCGGCCATTGGCGCGGCGCTCGTCCCGGCCGGAAAGGGTCTGGAGGGTTCGAGTTTTGTTGCGGTTCAGCGGTGGGCCCACGACTTACGGCGGTTTCGCTCGTTTCCATCGGACACGCGCGACGCAGTGATGGGGCGGCGAGCCGACACGAACGCCGAAATCGCCGACGCACCGCCCTCGGCGCACGTGAAGCGCAGCGCGCAGGAAAGCTACGATCCGCCGGCGTTCATGGTGCGGCGCTCCATGCCGTGGGCCACGGCGCGCGAGCAGGGGCTGGAGTTCATCGCCTACGTGGAGTCCCTCGACCGGTATGAACGCGTGCTGCGCCGGATGGTCGGCCTCGATGACGGAATCGTTGACGCGCTCTTTTCGTTCTCCCGGCCGGTGAGCGGCGGCTACTATTGGTGCCCGCCCGTCGCCGGAGGTCGGCTCGACTTGTCTCGACTCGGGGTCTGATTGCGCGACCAGACGCGTGACAAACACGAACCCATCCCGCCCGAGCGGACCGCGACGATCCCGTCGTTGATCCGCGAGGCGTTGGCCCGAGGACCTCACAGCGCAAGGGACTTGTCGCGGGAGATTGGCGTGTCCGAGCGCGAGGTGCTCCAGCACCTCGAACATCTGGAGCGAACGCTCAAGGAGTCCGGCGCAAAACTGGTTGTCGATCCGCCGGCCTGCCTGGGCTGCGGGTTCGTGTTTCGCAAGCGCGAGCGCCTAAGCCGGCCCAGCCGCTGCCCGGTGTGCCGCGGCGAGCGCCTCTCGTCGGCTCGGTTCAGCATGGCGACATAGCTCCCCGCCCTGACCGGCTATTACGGCGCGTCCTCGCGCTGTCCCTCGTGGCAGTAGCTGCACGAGCCGGCCACGTTGCCGGCCAGAAAATAGTTCGGCGGGTCGCGCTCCGCGGCCTGGCGCGCCATGGACAGATCGCGCCGGAACGCTTCGATGTTGCGGTCGATGCGGGGGTGGTTGCTGCGGCGGCCCGCGGGGTCGAGCCGCGCCGCGGTTGATTCCATATCCCGAAGGAGGCGCACCACTTCCTGGTGGGCGTCCGGTGTCAATCCGTTCGCCCCGCCCAGCAGCCCCTTGAGAGCCCGGACGTCACGCGCCAGCCTCCACATCGCGGACGTCACGTCCCCCTCTTCCAGGTAACGGAAGTCCGGTGGATACGTCACGCTTCGAATCGCTTTTCTGGCATCACAGGCCCCGAGGAGCATGATCGCCGCGGCCACGACGACGTACACCGCTTTGGTCACCGTTGATCCTCCCATGTTGACGTCGATCGTCGCGTCCGCGTCACCGAGTCATCGAGGCGGCGCCGACAACAGACTCCGGATGCCGTCGCTCAGCGGCCCCGACACGTCGATGGCGTTGCTGGCATGGGGCACGGTGTTGCACGTGGCCACGGCCCGGCACCCCGCCGCCATCACCCGATCATACGCGTTTCCCGAACACACCGCGTGAACCGCCACACACACGGGCGCGGCCAGACCTTGGCCGCGAACCAACCGCGCGGCTTCCGCCAAGGTTGATCCCGTGGAAATGACGTCGTCGATGATCACCGGCGAGCGATTTCGGTACTCGCGCAGGTTCGGCGCCTCCACGCGGACGTCGTGGTCGCCCGCGCGCGTCTTGGTCAACACCACGTGGGGCGCGCCCACCGCGTCCGCCACGGCCCGCACCCACTGGCCGCTCTCGGCATCCGGCCCGATCAAGAGGGGCTCCTGGACGTTGCCTTCGATCCAGCGGGCCAGCACCGGCGCGGCGCTGACCACGCGGCTCGGAATCGCGTACACCTCGTCCAGCGACCGATACCGGTGCAAATGAGGATCCACGGTCACCAGCCAATCCACGTGGGAAGACATGACGCGCGCAAAATACCGCGAGGTCACGCCTTCTCCCGGCTGGAACCGCGCGTCTTGGCGCATGTACGGCAGATACGGCGCCGTCAATCCGACGCGCGCCGCGCCCAGGTCCTTGGCCGTGGCCGCGACCCACAGCAACGGGATGATCTTGTCGTCCGGCACTGCGAGGTCCGCCACGATGACCACGTCGCGATCCCGCACCTCGGTTTCGAATCGCACGTACGTTTCGCCGTCCGGAAACCGGCGGACCACGGTCTTGGCGTCTTCGCCGGCGACCGCCGACGCCACGCGCGCCCCCATGTCCGGCAGGCCGAGCGACACCACCACCGGATTCACGCCGGCTCCTCGATGCGAATCACGTCGGCTTGTACAGCCACGTAGGACAAGGCATACACCAGTTCACCCGGGGTTTCGGCGTGGATCGTCAGCAGCGGCTGACCGACCTCAACCGGCGCGCCGAGCGAGACGTGCAGTTCGATGCCCGCGGCCGGCGCTTGCGGCGCGCCCGACAGTTTGGCGATGCGCGCGAGGCGCCGGTTGTCGATTTCCGCCACGCGCCCGGCCCGGCGCGCCGCCACCACCGAGGTGTGGCCCGCGCGGGGCGGTTCGCGCATGCCGCCCTGGGCCTCGCAGATGGCGGCGAACTTGCGCCACGCGCGGCCGTCGTCCAGCGCGGCACGGGCCATCGCGTACCCGGATCCCCCTTCGGCCTTGCCCGCCAATTCCAGCACGTACCCGGACAACGCCAGCGCGCGATCACGCAAGAAGGACGGCGCGCCGAGTTCGCCGCGCAGGACCGCCACCGCGTCGCGCGCCTCGAGCGCGGGGCCGAGGCCGCGCCCCACGGGCTGCGAGCCGTCGGTGATGACCACCCGCACCTCCAACCCCACCGCCCGGCCCACCTGGGTCAGGCGTTCGCTGAGCGCGTACGCCCCCTCCGCGGTCCGCACCTTGGCGGTGGGCCCCACCGGCAGATCCACCACCACGTGCGTGGACCCGGCGGCCGCTTTTTTCGACAAGATCGACGCCACCAATTGGCCCTCGCCGTCCACGTCGAGCGGCCGCGACACGCGGATGAGGACGTCGTCGGCCGGGCTCAACAGCACCGACCCGCCCCACACCAGGCACCCGCCCTCCTTGGCCACCACCTTGCGCATGGTCGCGATATCCAGGGTCACCGGCGCCAGCGTCTCCATCGTGTCCGCGGTGCCGGCCGGCGACGTGATCGCGCGCGACGAGGTCTTGGGCATGATCAATCCGCACGCCGCCACGATCGGAACGATGATCAGGGAGGTGCGGTTGCCGGGGATCCCCCCCACGCTGTGTTTGTCCGCGATCGGCCGTTGACCCCAGTCGATCCGGCGTCCCACGTCGATCATGGCCCGCGTCAGCGCGACGCTTTCATCGAGATCGAGCCCGGCCCCCGCGCCCGCGGTCAGGAACGCGGCCAGCTCCACGTCCGCGTAACGGCCCGCCGCGATATCGCGCACGATGGCGGTGATGGCGGCCGCGTCCAACCGTTTCCCGTGCACCTTGGCGCGCACGTAGCCGAGCGATTCGAGCGGCGGCGGGTGCCGCACGGAGATCGAATCCCCGGGCACCGCGCCCAGCAGACGCCAGGCGGATTCGGACAAGCCGGCCTCGTCCGGCGCCAAGAGATCCGACGTCACCACGTTCAACGTCGCCACGATGGGACGGCCGTCGCGACGAATCTCCACGCGCGACTGCGCTTCGAACCCCTCGGATCGGCACACCTCGCAGTCCTGGCGCATGTAGATCACCGGCTCCTGGTACGTGTCGATGCCCATGCGCTTGATCCGCAACCGGCGTTCCGGCGTCGGCGGCCGATCGATGTGGATCATGTCAGGCGCGCCACCTCGCGGTACTCGGGCACCCGCACGTCCCAGCCGAGGGTCTCTTCGATGCGATGGCGCAACGCGTCGGCGGCCCCGGGTTCCCCGTGCGTCAGGAACGTGCGGCGCGGCGGACGACGAAACTGCGTGAGCCAGGCCATGATCTCGTCCGCGTCGGCGTGCGCCGAGACGTTGTTCATCGCCACCACCTCCGCGTTGACCGACACGTACTCCCCGTGGATCTTGACCGATCGCGCGCCCGCGACCAGGGTCGCGCCGCGCGTCCCCGGAACCTGGTAGCCGACGAACAGGATGGTGTTCTTGGGATCGGGCGCGAACGCCTTGAGGTGGTGGATCACGCGCCCGCCGGTGGCCATGCCGCTGGCCGACACGATGATCATGGGGCCGTCCATGGTATTGAGGCGTTTGGACGCGTCCACGTCGGTCACGAACCGCGCGGCCCGACCGACGGCCCGGCACTGCTCCTCGGTCAGACGGTGTTCACGATGCGCGGCCAGGTAAATGGTCGTGGCGTCCACGGCCATCGGGCTGTTCAAAAACACCGGGATGTCGGGAATTCGCTTGGCGGTTTTCAGCCGCTCGATGTAATAGAGGACCGTCTGGGCGCGCCCCACCGCGAACGCGGGAATGATGAGCACCCCGCCGCGCGCCGCGGTCCGCGTGATGACCTCGGCCAACACGTCCTCGGGATCGGCGGGATCGTGGCGCCGGTCGCCGTACGTCGACTCCAATACCAGGTAGTCCGCGGTCTCGATCGCGACCGGCGGCCGCATGATCGGGTCGTGAGGCCGACCCAAGTCTCCGGTGAAGGTGAGCGAGGTTTCGCCGACGTGCATGGATACGAAGGAGGCCCCCAACAAATGCCCGGAAGGGTCGAGCCGCACGGTCAGGCCGCTCCCCGCGTCGTGCGCCTTGCCGGACTCGATCGGCACCAAACGGGTCAACGCGCGCTCCGCTTCCAGGCGCGTGTAGAGCGGGAGCGGCTTCTCGTGCTTGGAATACCCGTGTCGGGCCGCGTACTCGGCCTCTTCCTCCTGAAGAAAACCGCTGTCCGGGAGCAGAATCCGGCACAGATCCCGCGTGCCCTCGGTGCAGAACACCGGGCCCGCGAAGCCCTGTTTGATCAACACCGGCAAATAGCCGCTGTGGTCCAGGTGCGCGTGCGTCAAGACCACCGCGTGAATCGACGCGGGATTGACCGGCAGCGGCGTCCAGTTGCGCAGTCTGAGTTGTTTGAACCCTTGGAAGAGTCCGCAGTCCACCAGGATCCGGCGGCGAGCCGCCTGGACCAGGAACTTGGAGCCCGTGACGGTTCCCGTGGCTCCCAGGAACGTGACCCGTATGGCATCTGACGGCATCACCCGAGTTATGTATCACACCTGGCGGTCAAACAGCCATGACCCGCGCGGGTCATCGGAGCCCAGCCGGACGGATGAGATGGACTGATCGCAACGAGCGACCCTTGAGCGGGAGCGGCGACGGCGCGGTCAGTTCACGGGAGGCGGAAGCGTGGCGATGAGCACCCAGTACTCGTGCACAGTGTTGACGACGCGCATGAAGTTTTCGAACTCCACGGGCTTCTGGATGTAGGTGTTCACGCCCAGATCATAGCTCCGGACGACATCCTGCTCCCGCTGGGACACCGTGAGCACGATGACCGGAATGCTCTTGAGCGAGTCGTCCTGCTTGATCCGCTGCAGCACCTCCAACCCGCCCACCTTGGGCAGATTGAGGTCCAGTAGGATCATGCCCGGACGCGGGGACGACGCCGGGTCCTGAAACTTTCCGCGACGGTAGAGGTAATCGAGCGCCTCTTCGCCGTCGCGCACCACGAGCAAGTCGTTGCGAACCCGTCCCTTGGCAAACGCGCGTTTGGTGATCTCGATGTCCTGAAGATTGTCCTCCACCAGGAGGATCGTGACCGGACGAACATCCGTGGTCATGAACGACCTTTCTCCGCCGTGGGAAGCGTCAAGACGAACGTGCTGCCTTTGCCGCGTTCGGACTCCACCCACATCTTCCCGCCGTATCCCTCGACGATCTTCTTGCAGATCGCCAGCCCCGCTCCGGTCCCCTCGAACTCCTCCTGCGGGTGCAACCGCTCGAACAGGTCGAAGATGCGGTCGTGGTACCGCGGGTCGATGCCGATGCCGTTGTCCGCCACTTTGATGCGCGCGAACCCGCCGTCCTCCGACGCGGAAATCGTCACGGCGGGCCGCTCGCTGACGTTGAATTTCACCCCGTTCGACACCAGGTTCTTGAACAGTTCGCCGAGCTGCGTGGGATCGCCGGTCACGGTCGGCAGCGTCCCGACGGTCCTGACCTCGGCATGTTTACTCCTGATCGAGTACTCCAGGTCACGCACCACCCGGCTGACGACCTGATTCAAATCGACCGGCTGCAGCGCCGGCGCTTTGCGCGACAGCGACGCCAACGTCAGGAGGTCGTGGATGAGATCCTTCATCCGAACCGCGGACTGTTTGAGAAATCCCAGATACCGCTTGCCCTGCTCATCCAATCGATCGCTGTAGTCTTCCAACAGAAATCCGGCAAAGGCCTCGATGCCCCGCAGCGGCTCCTTCAGATCGTGCGACACCACGTGGGTGAAGTCGTCCATTTCCCGGACCTTCTCTTCGAGACGCCGGCTCTGCAAGCGGAGCGCTTCCGCCACCCGCCGCTGCTCCGTCACGTCCCTGATGATGCTGATGACCAGCGTGCCCTCGGGCGTCGGCATCGGACTCAAGCTGATCTCCACCGGAAACTCGCTGCCGTCCTTGCGGCGACCCGCGAGTTCGAGGCCCGCGCCCATCGGGCGGGTCGCGGGTTTCGACTGGTATCGGCCGCGCTGCGTGATGTGCCGTTCACGCGCGCGGTCCGGGACCAACCGTTCAACCGGTTGTCCCACCAGTTCGTCCCGCCGATACCCGAACAATGCTTCGGTTTGGGCGTTGACCAACGTGATCCGTCCCGTTCCGTCCACCAACACAATCGCGTCCGGCGCGGCTTCGAGCAACCCGCGGAACAAGGCGTCGGCGTGCGCCGCCTGCATCGCCCCGGCCGCGTCGGACGCCCCCGTTTTCGATGGTTCATTGACCAACCCAAAATCTCCTCGTTATAATGGCCTCACCATTGTGGGATCACATCCTCCCCTCGACATCCATTGATGGACGACGCCACAATCGGTATCCTGCTCGCTGAAGACAACCCGGCGGACGTTGAAATTATTCGCCGGTCGCTTGCGCACGGCGCGGTGCCTAACCCGCTCGTGGTCGCACGGGACGGCCAAGCGGCCTTGGATCATTTGCGCGAACCGGCCGCCCGATTCGGAGTCGCGATCCTCGACATCCACCTCCCCAAAGTCGGCGGACTCGACGTCCTGAAAGAAGCCAAACGCCTTGACCCCGAACTGGTCGTGATCATGCTCACCGGCAAAGCCTCGTTTGACACCGCGGTGCAATCCCTTCGTCACGCGGGGGCGTTCGACTACGTCGAAAAATCCAAAGACGATCTTCCCAACCTGGTGGAAGCCGTTCATCTGGCGCTGAAGAAACGCGCCCTCCGCGCGCAAACCCGATTGACCGTCCCGTCCACCGGCGGGCATGAGCGCGTCGTGGACATACACCTCATCAAGGAACACCTCAACCTGTCCGACCGGGAGATGGACGTGATCAAATGCCTGTGCCGCGGCGACACCAACAAGGAAATCGCCGCGCGTTTGTTGATCAGCGACCTCACGGTGAAAGGATATCTCAAACAGATCTACCAAAAAATGGGCGTCCACACCCGCTCCGCCGTGGTGTCCGCGGTGTTGGCCAACGCGTCAACGCCGGGCGAATAACTTCACTTTCCATTGATCTTACTTTGACCACATCGACGGGGGAAAGGCTATCCCTCGTATGGGGGAGGCGCGTGGCGTGGAGGAACGCTGGCGGGGTCTCGGAGAGACGTGGTGTCCCCAACGGGATTTGAACCCGTGTTATCGCCGTGAAAGGGCGGTGTCCTAGGCCGGGCTAGACGATGGGGACGCAACCTCGCTTGCGGAGCCAAACGTAGCGCCCGATTTCCCGGCGCGAGGCTCGGAGAGGATCTTGTCCTGCTGTAAATTTGGTGAGCCGCCTGGGCCTCGAACCCAGGACACCCGCCTTAAAAGGGCGGTGCTCTACCAACTGAGCTAGCGGCTCACACTCCGTAAAGGCGGCGGATCGTATCAGAGGCGCGTTCGCGCTGTCAAGCCGTGAACGCGCGCCGACGGATGATCGTCTGATCCCGTTTCGACCCCGTGGAGACGATGTCGACCGGACACTTCACCAGATCGGACAATCGCTCCAGGTACCGCTTCGCGTTCACGGGCAAGTCGTCGTACCGCGTGACCCCGACGGTCGGTTCTTTCCACCCGGAAAGGGTTTCGTAGATCGGCTCGCACTGTTCGTAATGTTCCGGCACCGCGGGCACATTGGTCACCGTTCGGCCGTTCAGACGGTACCCGGTGCACACCTTGAGGTCGCCGCAGTCGTCCAACACGTCCAACTTGGTGATCGCCAACCCCGAGAGCCCGTTCAACCGGACGGCGTACCGCACCACCACGGCGTCGAACCAGCCGCATCGGCGCGGCCGCCCGGTGGTCGCGCCGAATTCCTGGCCGCGCGCCCGCAGCTCCGCGCCCCCGCGGTCATCATGGAGTTCGGTGGGAAACGGTCCTTCGCCCACGCGGGTCGAATACGCTTTGGCCACGCCGAGCACCCGAGTGATCCCGGCGGGTCCCACCCCGCTTCCGATGACCGCTCCGCCCACCGTGGCGCTTGATGACGTGACAAAGGGGTACGTGCCGTGGTCGACGTCGAGCAATGTGCCCTGCGCGCCTTCGAATAACACCCGTTGCCCCGACGCGATCGCGTCGTGAATCAACTCCGACGTATCGACGATATACGGTCGCAAGCGCTCCGCGTAGCCGAGATAGGCCTCGCACACCGCGTCGAGTTCAAACCCCTTCACCCCGTACAAGCGACCCAACAGATAGTTCATATCGGTCAAGCTGCGCGTCAATTTCTGGCGAAAAACGTCCGCGTCGGAGAGATCCGCGATGCGCAGCCCGACGCGCGCCATCTTGTCGGCGTAGGCGGGACCGATGCCCCGACCGGTCGTGCCGATCTTCCTGGCGCCTTTATGTTTCTCGCTCTCTTTGTCGATGGCTTTGTGGTACGGCATGATCAAGTGCGCCCGGTCGCTGACGAACAACCGCCCGGTCAGATCCACGCCTCGCCCGACCAGACCGTCGACTTCTTCCAACAGCGCCGCGGGATCGATGACCACGCCGTTGCCGATGACGCACGTCCGGCCGGCGTGGAGGATTCCCGAGGGCACCAAATGGAGCACGAACTGCTCATTGTCCACGACCACGGTGTGCCCCGCGTTGTGTCCGCCCTGAAACCTCACGATCACGTCCGCCTCCGGAGAGAGCAGGTCCACGATCTTCCCCTTCCCCTCGTCTCCCCATTGGGTTCCAATCACGACGACAGCGGGCATACCATCCTCACGTCTCACTCGCGGCGAAAACAAAACGAGCCCTGAATGCCGGGCTCAGGGCTGCGTGGTCGGCAGTTAGCGACGGTATGTTGCCTTGCGCCGCCTCCCAAAGTCAAGGCAGCCGCGCCGCGGGAACGGCCGAATGAGGAGGCGTTCGCCGAAAAAACGATCGGCGTAGATCGGGTCCCCGATCTACGCCGATCCGTCGTCAAACAGGCGGTGCGTTAGCGAGCCGCCGTCACCGTGAGGCCGGCATCCGTGTCGGCCGTCAAGGTAAAGTCCATGTTCACGTTCTTATCGCCGCTCAGGCTCACGGTCTTCGTCATGGTCGCCGTGGGGCTGGCCCACGCCTTGACCGTGTAGTTCCCATCCGGAACGTTCGGGATGGAGAACCCGCCGTCCGGACCGGTCGTCGCGAAATACGGATTCTCCAAGACCAGGATGAATCCGTGCATGTGGCTGTGAATGTGACAGAACAGCTCCACCACGCCGGGGTTCTTGAACACCACGAATTTCTCACGGCCCTTCTGATACAGCCCGAGATCAAAGGGGTTGGACGGAGAAATCGAGAACGCGCTGTGGAACACGGAGTCGCTGTTGGGGAAATCCACCGTGGTGCCCTTCAACACGGCCATCACGGACGGCTGAAATTGAAGGTTGATGTGGTTCATTTCGGGCCGTTTCTGCGGCGCCGTGAACGCCCCGTTCACGCCTTCCAGATAGACCACGATGTTCGCCGCGTTCTCCTTGCCGGCCACGCGGGCCTTCCCGCTCACCGTGCCGGCTTCAGCCACCTGCGCCAACGCCAACACGCCCGCCGCCAACACTCCTACGATTCGATACCCGCGTACCATACATGGCCTCCTTGTCTTGTCTATGGTGTCCCGTTACGACCGTGGCGGAAGTTGCGGAGGAACGATCTGCGGCAGATCGCCCGTGAGTGTCTTGAGGAACGCCACCAGGTCCTTCTTCTCCACGTCGGTCAAGTTCAGCGGAAGCATCTTGGGGCTCTTGTTCGGATGTGAGCCGCCGCCCTTATTGTAGAAATCCACGACCTCGTCCAGCGTATCGAACACGCCGGTGTGCATGTACGGGGCGGTCATCGCGATATTGCGCAAGGACGGCACCTTAAACGCGCCCATGTCTTTCTCATCCTTGGTCACCGCGAACCGTCCGACGTCTTCCTTGGCGGGGCCTTCCTGCGGCACGCCGATATTGTGGAAGCTGCTGTCGGTGAAGTTCGGGCCATTGTGGCACTGCGTGCACGCGGCCTTGCTGACGAACATGACCAATCCGCGTTTTTCCTGCTCGGTGAGCGCCTTCTTGTCCCCTTTTTCGTATTTGTCGAATCGGGTCTCACCCGTGACCAGCGTCCGCTCAAACGACGCGATCGCCATGCCCACGTTCTTCATCGACGGAGGTCCGCCGAAGACTTCCTTGAACTTTTCATTGTAATACGGGATGTCCGAGATCTCTTCGATCATTTGCTGGGGATTCGAGTTCATCTCCCGTGCCGCCACGATCGGTCCGGTGGCTTGGTCCTCCATGGTGGCCGCCCGGCCGTCCCAGAACTGCGCCGAGTTGTACGCGATGTTGATCACGGTCGGCGAATGGCGATTGAGTTCCTTCTCGTCCCCGAATCCGAGCGACCGCGGCAACCCGTCGCCGTATCCGAAGCTCGGGCTGTGGCAAGTCGAACACGCCCAATGGTCGTTCGCCGACAGGCGCGGATCGAAGAACAGCATCTTCCCCAACTCGATTTTCTCGGGCGTTTGCGGATTGTTCGCCGGAATCGGAACGGCCGGCAACGGTCCCAAGTCCCCTGGAAGCACGGTCATCTTATCCAGGGTCGACAGCGAAATCAGCGTGCGACGCGCCTTCTGAACCTTGGCGTCCCCCACCGATTCCGCCTGAAGCACCGAGGACATCGCCCCAACGGACGCAATCAGCGCCGCGACTCCGACGAGCCACTTCCCCACCGTTCGTGCCTTCATAACTCCCTCCTCCATGGATGACGGACCAGTCGCCGACCCAACGGGCGCTAAAGATAACAGCCGTCGGATCGCTGTCAAGGAATCAACGGACGGATCGGGGGACCAACGGGGGGGACGGACGGAAACTCGTCAGCCGCGACGGCGGTCGGCGACGGCCTCGTCGATCCGGGCCCACAATGACGGGCGGCCTTCACCGGTCTGCGACGACACGAAGACCACGGATTCGCGTTCGGCGAGGCCGAGCGTCGCAGCGATCCGTTCCTGCGCGTCGCGGCGACGGCCGCGCGGGACCTGGTCGGCCTTGGTCGCGACCACGATCTCCGGCACCCGGTACGACGCGAGCCAGTGATGCATCGCGGCGTCCAATTCGGTCGGCGGATGCCGGGCGTCCACGAGCAACACCACCGCGCGCAGCGTGTCCCGTTCGGACAAATACGCCTCGATGAATGACCGCCACGCGCGTTGGACCGCCTGGGGAACCTTGGCGTACCCGTATCCCGGAAGATCGACGAAGAAGACGGACTTGTTGACGGCGAAAAAGTTGACGGTTTGCGTTTTCCCGGGCGTCGCGCTGATCTTGGCCAATCGTTTGCGCCCCAACAGCGCGTTGAGCAGCGACGACTTGCCCACGTTCGACCGGCCGACGAACGCGATCTCGGGCCATCCCGTCCTGGGAAAATCCTTGGGATGCACGCACGCTCGGATGAACTCCGCGTCACGAACCAACACGTAGGGCCTCTACTCCGACTTCGACCGGATGAAATGAGCAGCGCACTCTAGCGGAGCGTCCCGCGGCGTGTCAAACAACGCCGCGACGCGGTCCGTGATTGACTTCATTTTTTCGTTTGGTGTAGAGTTTTTCCGCGCGAGGGAGCCCGCCGTGTCGATCGAATTTGACGCCAAGTACGAGAAAGCCTCACGACTGTTCGAGGCGGGTCGCTACCCCGAAGCCGAAGATTTATACCTCAAATTAATCGAGGCCGGCGGAAGCGGCTACGCGGATATCTACAACCGTCTCGGTCTCATCACCGCGTTTCAGGGCCAGATCGAAACCGCGGCCGAGTGGTTCCTCAAGGCGGTGCAAGCCAACCCGCGGTACACCGAAGCCTGCTTGAACCTCGCGGTCACTTACGCCGACCTCAGCCGGTACGAGGACGCGCAGCAGGCCTATTCCGACGCCGCCAAGCTGGTCAAGGACGCCCCGCGTGCCACCGACTTCTACGTGCGGGGACGGCTGGCGAACGAACACGTCGCGCTCGGCGATCGATACGTCAACCTCGGGTTGCTCGACGAAGCGCTGGACGAGTACCGCAAGGCGCTCGGCCTGTGTCCCACCTTTCCCGACGTCATCACCAAGGTCGGGATGGTCCTCCGGGAACAAGGCGCGTACGACGAAGCCATCCGCGTGTTTCTCCGCGCCAAGGAAATTTCTCCGGAATACGTGCCCGCGACGATCCATCTCGGCATCACCTATTACATGAGCGGGTTCCCCGACCTCGCGCGCGAAGAGTGGGAGTCGATTCCCGCCGACGCGATCGACGGCGATCACACCGCGCTGTATCTGGCGCTGGCGCAAAAAGACTGCTTGGATCCCGGGGTCGCCCCGTAGGCCACGTGCGCGGACAA
The DNA here is from genome assembly GCA_049325295.1 of Nitrospirota bacterium. GTDB lineage: Bacteria > Nitrospirota > Nitrospiria > 2-01-FULL-66-17 > 2-01-FULL-66-17 > JBFLXB01. The sequence continues at coordinate 36,929 of JBMOMD010000033.1, read as the reverse complement.
CCCGCCTCCGTCGGCGCTCCGGTTTCAACCACGCCCTCCCCTCTGCTCCGCATCAGTGATCTGACCGTCGAGTTTCCGACCGCCGCCGGTCCCGCCCGCGCCGTCAACCGCGTCAGCCTCGACGTCGCGCGCGGCGAGGTGTTGGGCGTGGTCGGCGAATCCGGCTGCGGCAAGAGCATGACCGCGCTGGCCGTCCTGGGACTGGTGCCTCCTCCCGGCCGAATCTCCGGAGGACGGATTCTCCTCGACGACCAGGACCTGCTGACGTTGCCCCCCATCGCGCTCCAAGCGATCCGGGGGAAACGGATCGCCATGATCTTTCAGGAGCCCATGACCGCCTTGAACCCGGTGCTGACGGTGGGCGAACAAATCGCGGAAATGCTCCGCCGCCACCTGGGGCTGACGCGAGCCGACGCCAGAACCCGGACGATCGAACTGCTCCGTTTGGTCGGCATCCCGTCGCCGGAGACCCGGTGGGCCGAATACCCCCACCAACTCAGCGGCGGCATGCGTCAACGCGTGATGATCGCCATGGCCATCTCATGTGATCCCGACGTGGTGTTCGCCGACGAACCCACCACCGCGCTGGACGTCACGGTCCAAGCCCAAATCCTCAATCTGTTGCAAGACCTTCGCGATCGCCTCGGGATGGCGATGGTCTTCATCTCCCACAATCTCGGCGTCATCGCGCAAGTCGCGCACCGCGTCGCGGTCATGTACGCCGGACGGATCGTCGAGGAAGCCGCCACGCGGGAACTCTTTACGCACCCCCGGCATCCGTACACCCAAGGATTGCTCGCGTCGTTGCCGCCGGCGGACCTTCAGACCGGCCGGCTCCAGCGGCTCGAGGCCATCACCGGCGCCGTGCCCGCGCTGGGCGCGATCCCGGCCGGATGCGCCTTCGCCCCGCGATGCCCGTTCGTCGAGACGCGCTGCGTCCAAGATCCCCCGTTCGTGGACTCCGGGGACGGGCACCGAACGCGCTGTTGGCTCGTGGAACGCGCCCCGTGACGCCCGCGCCGGATCGGTCGCCGACACCCGACGGCGACGCGTTGTTGGACGTCCACGGACTCGCCAAATATTTCCCGGTGCGATCCGGAGCGCTCGGCCTGAGCCGGGCGCAGCGCGTGCACGCGGTGGACGGCGTGTCGTTTCACATCAACCGGGGCGAGGTGTTGGGTTTGGTCGGCGAATCCGGCTGCGGGAAATCCACCACCGGCCGCCTCATCCTGCGATTGATCGACCCGTCGGCCGGGTCGATCACATTTCTCGGCGAAGACCTGTTGACCGCGTCCGCGGCGCGGATGAAGGCGCTGCGCCGGCACCTGCAAATCGTGTTTCAGGATCCGTTTTCATCGCTGAATCCGCGGATGCGGATCGGAACGATCCTGGAAGAGCCGCTCGTGGTGCACGGTTTGGGCTCGCGAACCGAACGCGCCGACACGGTTCGCGTCATCCTCGAAAAGGTCGGACTGTCCGCCGACGCGCTGACTCGATATCCCCACGAATTCAGCGGCGGCCAACGCCAACGCGTCGGCATCGCCCGCGCCCTGATCCTCAATCCGCAACTGGTGGTCGCGGACGAACCCGTCTCCTCGCTGGACGTGTCGATTCAAGCCCAGATCATCAACCTGCTCCAAGACCTTCAGCGCGAATACCGATTGTCGCTGCTGTTCATCGCGCACGACCTGGTGATGGTCCGCCACATCAGCGACCGCGTGGCCGTGATGTATCTCGGCCGCATCGTGGAACTCGCGTCCTCCGACGCGTTGTTCGCGCGCCCGCGCCATCCCTACACCCAGGCGCTCATCGCGGCGATCCCGACCACGGACCCCGGCGTCGCGCCCCGCGCCACGCTCCTCGACGGCGACCCGCCGAGCCCCATCAACCTGCCGACCGGGTGTCGATTCTATTCCCGCTGTCCGAAACGGGTCCCTGAATGCCTGAAGGTCGATCCCCCGTTGACGCAGATCGCCGACGGCCACGTGGTGGCGTGTATTCTGGCTGACGCGGACAACTAACGGCCTACGGGGAGGCCGACGGGGGTTCCCCGCCCAGGTGCATCGCGGCGTTCACCGCGGTCAACGTCTCGGCCGCCACCGCGCGCGCCTTTTCCGCGCCTGATTTGATCGCGCGATCGAGCTGAGACGTGTCCTGCTCCAGCGCCGCGCGCCGCTCCCAAATCGGCCGCATGCGCGCCACCACCCCGTCGGCCAGCACGGCCTTGCAGTCGATGCACCCGATCGCGGCGGTTCGACACTCGGCGTTGACGCGTTCGATCGCGGGAGCCGGCGAAAAGATCTTGTGCAGGTCGAAGACCGGACACACGTCCGGGTTCCCGGGATCGCTCCGCCGCTTGCGCGCGGGATCGGTCACCATGGTCTTGAGCTTCTCCCGAACGGTCGGCTCCGGGTCCGACAGGTAGATCGCGTTGTTGTAGCTCTTGCTCATTTTGCGACCGTCGGTTCCCGGCAGTTTGGCCGCCGGGGTCAGCAACGCCTTGGGCTCGGGAAAGACCTCCCCGTAGATGTGATTGAATCGGCGCGCGATCTCGCGGGTAATCTCCAGGTGCGGCAGTTGGTCTTGCCCCACCGGCACCGCGTCGGCCCGATACAGCAGGATATCCGCGGATTGGAGAACCGGATAGCCCATGAATCCGTAACTCGTCATGTCGCGGTCGGCCAACTGCTCCTGTTGTTCCTTGTACGTCGGATTGCGTTCGAGCCACGGGACCGGCACGATCATGGACAACAAGAGATGGAGGACCGCGTGCTCCGGCACGGACGACTGCACGAAAATCGCGGACCGGCTCGGATCCAGGCCCGACGCGAGCCAGTCAATGAGCATCTCTCGGGTGAATGATCGAATGCGCTTGGTCTCGGCGTAGTTGGTGGACACCGCGTGCCAATCCGCGACCATGAAGAAACAGTCGTGGGTGTCCTGGAGCGAGACCCAGTTCGCGAGCGCCCCCATATAGTTGCCGAGGTGCAACCGACCGCTGGGCTGCATCCCGCTCAGGATTCGAGGCTTACCAGCCATGTTCACTCCTTTTCCGCCAAGTCTCCGCCCGACGGTTGCCGATCGTCGCGTGGACCGGAACCGGCCGGCCACTCGTCCGTCGCCGCGTGGTCAAGGTTGCCTACAGAATCAGATTCACCAACGCCGCGCGTAGCGGGTTCAAGACGCGAAAAATCAGATGTAACGGATCCAAAAAAACGAGCAATATTACGATCAACATTCCATACGGTTCAAGACCCGCGACCCGCCGCGACGCCGCCTCCGGCAGCAGCCCAACGAGCACGCGACCGCCGTCGAGCGGCGGGATCGGGAGGAGATTAAACAGCATGAGGAACACATTGACCACCACCCCGAAGATCAACATTTGGACGACCGGCTCCAGGATTTGGAACCCCGGTTCGCCTCCCGCCGACACGGTGTTCGAGGCGCCGGAGAACGCGCCCAGCGCCCGAAGCACGAGGCCGAACATCACCGCGAGACCAAGGTTCGCAAGCGGCCCCGCGGCCGCCACCCACACCATGTCCGCCTTGGGACGCCGGAGGTTCATGAAATTCACCGGAACGGGTTTCGCGTACCCGAACATGATCCCGCCGGCGTACAAAAGCACCAGCGGCAAGAGCACCGTGCCGAACCAGTCGATGTGAGCCAGGGGATTGAGGGTCAACCGCCCGAGGTAGCGGGCGGTCGGATCGCCTTTGCGGTCCGCCACGAAGCCGTGGGCCGCTTCGTGCAACGTAATGGCCAGCAGGATCGGAAGCGCCGCGATCGACAGCGTATGGAGGAACTCGGTCAACGGCACGGCGTCACAACGCGGGGACGAACCGGCCGTTGCGGATCTGGATCCACGAGAATCGCCGTTGCGCGTCGCCGTCCGCGCCGAATCCGATCAACCCGCTGACGCCGGCGTACCCGACCATGCGGGCCAATTCCTCGCGCAGGCGATCGCCGCTCGTGGCTCCGTTCTTGAGCCCCCGCACCAAGGTCGCCGTGGCGTCGTACGCGAGCGCCGCGAACACGTCGGGCGCGACCCGATACCGCGCGCGATACTGTTTCACGAACTGCTGCGCCGCCGCGTCTTGCGAGTCGAGGAAAAACGCGTCCGCGAAGATCGCGTCCTCGACGTACTTCCCGCCGATTTTGATCACCGAACGATCGTTCCATCCGCTGGCGCCCAAGAGCGGGACCACGACGTCGTGAAACCGCAGTTGCGCGGCGATCAACCCCACGGACTCGGCGTCTCCGGGGAGAAACGCGGCGTCGAATCCCGGCACGTACAGGGGCTCCTGGGGCGGCGCGTCGGGCGCGCCGGTTTCCGCCGGCAAGGTCTCCATCACGCCCTCTTGCTTGAGATCGGCTTCCTTGAGCGCCTTGATCTCGCGGCCGAAATCCACGGCCCCGGGCTCGTACGTGGAGGAAAAGACCACGCGCCCGCCCAGCCGCGCGACCTCGTCGGCGAACACCGCCGCGACGTCCTGCGAATAGCGATCGTGGGGCGCCAACACCACGAACCGCTTCAGCCCCAGATGTTCGACCGCGTATTGGGCCGCGGCCGCGCCTTCGGTCTTCGCGGTCAGCGCGGTTCGGAACACGTATCGATTCGGAGGCATCACGCCGGTCGCGGTGGGACTGATCGCCGGAATTTTCCACGACGCGGCGCGCGGCGCCACGACCGCGCCTTCCCGGCTGAGCACCGGGCCGAGGATGCCCACGCACCGGGCCTCGCGACAGGTCTCGTCCAACACCGCCCCCAACCGCGCGATGTCGCCGCCGTAGTCCCGAGCGGCCAAGACCACCGGGAGATCCGATCCGGCGCGTTCCACGTCAACCGCCAATTGCGCGCCGCGAAGAATGCTTTTCGCGTACGGCTGGAGGTCCCCCTGATACGGAAGCGGCGCCACGATCACGTATTTGGCGGCACGAACGCGGGCGCGGTTCGCCTCGACGGTTTTACGCGCGTCCGCCGCCAATCCGTGGGTGCCGAACGCGGCCAAAAACGCCTGCAGCACCCGATCCTGATCGAACAGATCGCCGGACGCGCCGTACAGTTGCCCCGCCCGCGCGAGCGACAGATCGGCCGGAAACCGTCCCGCGAACGCCGCGGCCACCGCCTCCGCGTCGCGCGGATCCTCGGCCTTCGCCAACAGGTCTCGGATGCGCTCGTTGAGCGCGACCCGCTCTTCGTCGTCACCGACGAGCGCGCGCGCCTCCATCAGCCACGTCACCGCGCGGACCAGGTCCTTGGCCTCGGCCGCCAGGCGACTCAACGCATCGTAGGCCACGCTCCGAATGGCGGGGGACGCGTCCGCGGTCGCGACCGCGCTGAGCACGTTCTCGGCCTTCGCCCGATTCTCCGCGCCCAGGTACGCCAACCCGAGATCCAACTGCGCGCGATCCGCGAATTCGCTGTCCGGCGACTTGTCCACGACCTCGGTCAGCAGCGTAATCGCCTGTTGGTACGCGTTGTTTTCGAGGCGAATGTGGCCCAACAACGTCAAGGCTTCCGCCCGATACCCGCTGACCGGATAGGTCTGGACGAAGTGATCCAGCAGATCGGCGGCCTCGGTCAGATCTCCCGCGACCACGGCCGTCTTGGCGCGCGCGAACGCGGCGCGCTCTTGAGGGGTCGCGGCGGGCTCGACGCCTTGCGCCGAGATCGAAAGACTGGTGATGAGATGGAGGGCCGCCAGCAGGCCGAAAAAGCCCAGGCCAGCCGCAGCCCGACGGTACAAAACCGTCACGACAGGGGTCTTCAATCCTCTCCCATCGCGGCGCGCGAGGATACGGCGCCGGAGTGTGCTGACGTTTATACGAGAACCCCGGCGCAAAATCAAGACGAAACGGTCCGGCGACGATTGACATCGGCCATGCCCTACGTTACTGTTCGGGCCAAATGTCGCGCCGAATTCTTGTGCGACGATGCCTGGCATCGCTGGTGTGGCTCGGCGTGTTGACCCTGGTTTCGCACGCCTCGTCCGCCCCCACCACCGCGGCGTTGATGCAGGAAGCCGCGGCCTGCGACCAGCGTCTCCACGCCTCCGACAAACTCAAGCGTCTTCGCTCAAGCTGGCAACGCTGCATCACGCGGTACGCCGACGTCGTGGCCTCCGCCCCTCAGAGCACGATGGGACTCACCGCGCTCAAACGGCAAGCGGAACTGGCGGAGCAACTCGCGCGCCGCTCCGGACGACGCGACGACGCCCGGGACGCGGAACGACTTCGCGAACTTCTGGCTCGGACCGAAAAACCGGCCACGCGTGCGCCCGCGGACGATTCGCAGCCGATTCGCGTGGTGATCGATCCCGGCCACGGCGGCAAAGACCCCGGCACGGTCAGCGCGAGCGGGATTCAAGAAAAGGACGTCGTCCTCGACGTCGCGGTTCGCCTCGAAAAGCTCCTCAATCGGCAGGACCGGATCACGCCGTTCTTGACCCGACGGAACGACGAATTCGTGTCGCTGGAGGCCCGCACCACGTACGCGCGGACGCAGGCGGCCGATCTCTTCGTGTCGATCCACGCGAACTCCAGTCCGCGGCGCGACGCCCGGGGCGTCGAGGTGTACGTGGTGGGCGAAGCGAGCGACGCCGACGCCGGCGCCACCGCGGCGAGGGAAAACGACGTGCCCGGACAAGACGCCGTGGACGTCGGGGCCCTGGTTCAAGACATGCTGGGAGATTTGTCGAACAGCAAACGCGACGAACGCTCGCTCGAACTGGCGCACACGCTGCAACAGGCCGTGATGCGCGGGGTGGGCAGCCAATACGAGATCGTGGATCTCGGGATCAAGCGGGCCCCGTTTTACGTGCTCCTCAACTCCGGCATGCCGAGTATCCTGTCCGAGTTGGCGTTCCTGAGCAACCCGGGCGACGCGACGCGGCTCGGGCAGCCGACGTTCCGCCAACGGCTCGCCGAAGCCCTCGCGGCCGGCATTCTCCAGTTCACCTCGTCCCCGTTGCTCGCCCAGTCGAACTGACCGATTCGCCGTCCCGCATGCCGCGCCTCCGTTTGACGCTCGAATACGACGGGACCGACTACCACGGGTGGCAGCGCCAGGCCTCCGCCGCGACGATCCAAGGCGTCCTCGAGGCGGCGATCACCCGCATCAGCGGGGAACGCGCCGCGGTCTCGGGCGCGGGTCGGACCGACGCCGGCGTGCACGCCGAAGCCCAGGTGGCGCACGTAGAAATCCGATCCGCGCTCGATCCCCACACCTGGCACCGCGCGCTCAACGCGGTGCTGCCCGAGGACGTGAAAATCCTCGCGGTCGAGCACGCGCCGGCCGGATTTCACGCCCGGTTTTCCGCGGTCGGCAAACGGTACCGCTATCGCCTGCTGAACCGCCCGACGCCCTCCCCGCTGGAACGGCGCACGTCGTGGCACGTGCCGCGGCCGCTGAACCTCGCCGCGATGCGGCGCGCCGCCGCGGCGCTGCTCGGCCGCCATGACTTCCGCGCGTTCGAAGGCGCCGACCCGACCCACGGCGACGCGCGCGACACGGTCTGCACCCTCGCGCGGTGCGCGATTCGCCGCCAGGACCAGATCGTGGCCCTCGAGTTCGAGGGCGATCGATTCCTCAAGTACATGGTGCGCAACATCGTGGGCACGCTCGTGGAGATCGGGCTCGGCCGGCGACCGGCCGGCGGGATGGCTGAGGTATTGGCCTCGGGAGACCGGCGCCTGGCGGGCATCACCGCCCCGGCGCACGGATTAACGCTGGTGGAAGTCTACTACCCCCGCCCCCGCCACAAACGTCCTAGGTCACGACGAACTTGATCGCCACTGACTTAGCAGGCTGCTGAAAAACCCCGTGGAGGTCCTTCGACGGGCTCAGGACGAACGGAAGAGCAATTGATACTGCAAGAAAATATCCGTTCGTGGTGAGCTTGTCGAACCACGCTCAAGATTTTTTCAGCATCGTGCCAGATGTCTGTCTGAGTGATCCGAGTTGGGAGCCTGTTCAGGAGTGGTCAGATGCCCCCTTCGGGGACTCCCGCATTTGATTTCTTGAAGGTGGGTCGCAAGACGACTTCGCTTTGAGGTGGAGCGTACTGGGTCGTACGTGAGGCGAGTGGCGCCACGATGAAGTGGCGCCGAGTCACGAGCGCCGCCGAGACGGTGAGGCGGCCGAGGCTCCTTAGTGACAACGCCGCAGATGGCCTTGCATGGACAGGCTCCTATCGGCCGTTGGCCTGGAACGTATAACGGATGATCGCCTCCCGATCCGCGGGAGCGATATCGGCGAACGCCACCGCGATCTCGTACACCGCGCCGGACGGGCGCGCCAACAGGCGCTGGCGCACCACTTCGCCGACCGCGTGGATGGAGACCGGGGATTCCCCCGGTAACACCATGGCGAGGTCCAGGTATTGGCCTTCTTCCATGGGATCGTCGCTCGCGAACCGCACGCCCGACCCGCTCAGGTTGATCCGTTGCGGCGTGAGGACGGGCGCCTGTTCGCCCGATTCCAGACGCGCCAGCAGCCGATCCACCTTGCGCTCGATCCGATCCAACGCCGCGCGAACCGGGTCATCCGAGAGTTGAAACGCCTCGCGTTCGGTCTGCATGATCGACTGGACGCCGCCCCGTCCCACCGGCCGGAATCCGAATGGAATGAGGACGTCGATGCGGCGATAGAGCCGCTTGTCTTCTTCAGGCGCCATGTTCCCTCGCTTGCGAACCCTCGAACCCGCCGGCCGCGTCGACGGCCGGCAGACGCACGGTGAACACGGTCCGTCCCGGACGCGTCTGCACGTCGATCTCGCCCCGATGCGCGCGGATCATGCCGTAACAGAGCGACAGGCCCAACCCCGTGCCGCGGCCCACGTTCTTGGTCGTAAAAAACGGATCGAAAATCTTCGAGAGATGTTCGTTCGGAATCCCGTGCCCCGAGTCCGCCACCTCCACCTCGACGCTTCGCCCGCTGGTCCGGGTTCGCACTTCCAGCGTCCCGTGCTCGCTCATCGCGTCATACCCGTTGTTGATCAGATTCACGAGCACTTGTCCGAGTTGCCCGGCGTCTCCGAACACCAACTGGGGGGCGGGGGCGACCTCGGTCCGGACCTCGATGTCGGGGCGCGTCACGCGTTGGGGCAGCACCGCGGTCACGTCGGAGACGATTCGGTTGCAGTCCACCACGGACAGATTCAACGGCTGCGGCCTGGCGAATCGCAACAGGCTCTCGACGATCGTCTTGGCCGCGTCGGCGCCCTCGGCCATCGCGGTCATCAGGCGTCGCTCCTCCTCATCGCGCAACGCGTCTTTCATGAGGTGCGAGTAGGCGACCAAGGGGACCAACTTGTTGTTGAGCTCGTGCGCGACTCCCGCCACCAGGGTTCCGAGCGCGGCCAACTTTTCCTGTTGGAACGCTCGCCGTTGCGCGGCCTCGATTTCACGGGTTTTGGCCTCCACCTTGGACTCGAGCGATTGATTCAGATCCGCCAGTTCGGCCCGCACGCGCGCGAACGCCAGCAGGTGCCCCACCGCGGTCGCGAGCACGGCGAAGACCGCCTCGTGGTCCTCGGTGAAAAATCCCTTGTCCGGATGGCTCAAATTCAGCACCCCGATCACCTGATCGCCGGAAAACAGCGGGAAACACAACAACGAGCGGATCGCGGAGGATTGATCCAGAAACCGCGCGTCGCGGCCGGCGTCGTTGACCCTCACCGCGCGGGCGTCGCGCGCCACCGTGCCCGCGATCCCTTCGCCGAGCGCGAACGACCGCCGCGGTTCCCCCGGCGCGCCCGCGGCCGCGCCTGCGCCGGACACGTTGACCAGTCGCCGCCCGTCGGCGTCCAGCAGCATCACGGAGCACGAGTGCAGACCGAGCTCCTCGGTCAGCACCGTGACCACTCCCTTCCCGATCGAGGTTACATCAAAGACTCCGGAGAGCGTTCGCGCCAACCGCTGGACGATCGCGAGCGCGGCGGAGAGATTCGGCGGTTTGACCCGAGCGACGCGGCCGGTCTTCGCGGTCGGCGCCGCAATCGTTCGCGTGCGGTCGGACGTCGATGATCGGCCGCGGGACGCGGCGCGCGGTCGTTTCGGCTGGGTCACCGGTCTTGAAACTTGGGCTGCCGTTTTTCGAGGAACGCGGTCACGCCCTCGCGTTTGTCCGCGCTCTCGCACACCTGGCCGAACAACTCGGACTCGAGCGCCTGGCCGTCGGCCAGGGGTCGCCCGATGCCCTCGCGGATCGCGCGCATCGCGGCGCGGACCGCCACCGCGCTCTTGCCCGCGATTTTTTTGGCGAGCCCCTGCGCCTGCTTGACCACCTCGCCGTCCGGCACCACCTTGTTCACCAAGCCGATCGCCTTGGCCTCGGTCCCGGGGATTTTGTCCCCGGTGAGGATCAGCTCGATCGCCTTGGCCTGTCCCACCAGACGCACCAGTCGCTGGGTCCCGCCGAACCCGGGAATGATGCCGAGGTCGATTTCAGGCTGTCCCATGCGCACGCGCTCGCCCGCCACGCGCAGGTGGCACGCCATGGCCAACTCCATCCCCCCGCCCAGGCAAAAGAGGCCGTTGATCGCGGCGATGACCGGCTTGTCCATCCGTTCGATCTGATCGAAGATCCGCTGGCCGCGCGCCGTGAGTTCGCGGCCTTTCGCCGCGTCCGCGATCCCCGCCACTTCCTGGATGTCCGCGCCGGAAATGAAGAGTTGCCCCGCCCCCGTGAACACCACGGCCTTCACCGCCTGATCGGCGGCCAGTTCGCGGAACACCTCTTCGATTTCCGTCATCACCGGACTGCTCAGCGCGTTGGCCGGCGGGTTGCTGAACGTCACCGTCGCGACGCGATCCTCGGTGGTCACCGTCAGATACTGCCGTGGCATGCGACTCCTCCTTGAGTCCCTCAGTAACTAAAGAATCCGCGCTTGGCTTTGACGCCCAAGAATCCGGCGGCCACCATGCGCTTGAGCATCGGGGCCGGCCAGAACCGCGGGCCGACGGCGCGGGTCAATCGCTCCATTTCGTTGAGCACCACGTCCAGGCCCAGTTGGTCGGCGTAGTGCAGCGGTCCGCCCTTGTCCTGCGGGAACCCGGTCCCCGCCATCATGGCCACGTCGATGTCCGCGGCCGTGGCCACGCCCTCCTGGAGGCAGATCACGGCTTCGTTGATCAGCGGCAACAACACGCGGTTGGGCGTGCACTCGGTGCCGCGAATCCCGGTCTGCTTTTGCACGTCCGCGAGGAGCCGCGCCAACGCGCCGGCGTCGTGTCGCTCATCGTACGCGAAGATGCCCGCGCCGGACTTGGCGCCCATTCGCCCGGCCTTCACCATCGCCGCCAGCATCGCGGCGGGCGTCATCCGGGGCCCGAACGAATCGTATAACACGTCCGCGACCTTGGCCGCCACGTCGAGGCCGATCATGTCGGTCAGCGCGAACGGCCCCATGGGCATGCCCAACGCGACCAAGGCCGCGTCCAGGCGTTTGGCTTCGTCGAGCGCGGCCTCGGGCTTCTCGATCTCCTGCAGCGCCATGGCCGCTTCGTTCAGATACGGCATCAACAGGCGGTTCACCAGAAACCCCGCGCACTCCTGCACGCGCACCGGAATCTTGCGCAGACTCTCCGCGAACGCGACCGCGTCGTCCACGGTTTCCGACGACGTGGCCATCCCGGGGATGACTTCGACCAGCTTCATCACGTGCGCCGGGTTGAAGAAATGGATGCCCACCACCTTTTCCGGGTGTTTGCGGCCCGCCGCGAGCGCGGAAATGGGCAACGACGACGTGTTGGTGGCGAGGATCGTGTTCTCCGGACAGGCGGCTTCGGCCTCCGCGAACACGCGCCGCTTGATGGCCATGTCCTCGAACACCGCTTCGATGACCAGGTCCACGTCGCTGAACCCGGAATAGTCCACGGCCCCCGAGACGAGCGCCATTTTCTGCTCCATCTCGTGCGCGGTCATTTTCCCCTTGTCCACGCGGCCCTGATAGATCTTGCGGACCATCGACAACCCGCGCTCGACCGAATCGGGTTTGATGTCCTTCAGGATCACGGGCAACCCCGAATACGAGATCGTCTGCGCAATTTGCGCCCCCATGGTCCCCGCGCCGATCACCGCCGCCTTATAAATGTACATATCGCCTCCTCATCTGAGTTGCACGCAAACCGGCGCACCGGCAAACCGGCAAACCGGCCCACGCCGTTTCGATCTTATTTTCTCTCCAGCACCATGGCGGCGCCGATGCCCCCGCCCACGCACATGCTCGCGATCCCGAGATTCAGGTTCCGGCGTTTCATCTCGCGGAGCACCGTGATCGCGAGCCGGGTGCCGGTCATGCCCACCGGGTGGCCCAACGCGATCGCGCCGCCGTTCACGTTCACGATGTCGCGATTCAGGCCCAACTTGCGCTCCACGGCCAGATATTGGGCCGCGAACGCCTCGTTGATCTCGAACAGTTGGATGTCGGCCAGCGACAGCTTGCCCTTCTTGAGCGCGATCGGAATCGCCTCGGCCGGCCCGATCCCCATGCGCTGCGGCTCGACCCCGACGAACGCGTACGACCGAATGTATCCCAGCGGCTCGTACCCGAGCGCGCGGGCCCGCTCCGCCGACATCACGAGCGCGGCCGCGGCGCCGTCGTTGAGCGAACAGGAGTTGCCGGGGGTGACGGTTCCGCCCTCCTTGAACACGGTGGGATAGAGCGCGAGCTGCTGTTCGGTGAGCGCGGCGTTCGGCCCTTCGTCCTGCGCGAACGGCTCGGGCGTGACCTCCTTGCCGGCCATCTTCTTGGGCACCATCACCGTCATGAGTTCGTCCTTGAACTTACCCTCCCGCACCGCGCGAAACGCCCGCTTGTGCGAGAGCAGGGCGAACTTGTCCTGCTCTTCGCGGCCGATCTTGAACTCCTCGGCCAACGTCTCCGCGGTGTACCCCATGATCTGGCCGCAGAACCCGTCGGTCAACCCTTCCCAGATGCTGTCGATGAACGAGCCGTGTTTGAGGCGTTTGCCCCACCGCATGTCGCGCGACACGAACGGGGCCTGGCTCATGCTCTCGGTGCCGCCCACGATCTGCACGTCCGCGTCGCCGGCCTGGATGTTCTGGTACGCGTTGACCAGCGACTGCAACCCGGAGGAGCAATTGCGCTGGACCGTGTACGCCGGCACCGTGATCGGCAGGCCCGCGTAGAGCGCGATGTTGCGGGCCATGTTGGTCGCGTCGGAGTGTTGGCCCACGCAGCCGAAAATCACCTCGTCCACCGCGTCGGGCGCGATTTTGGTGCGCTCCACCACCGCCTTGACCACGGCCGCGCCCATGGCATGGGCGGTCACGTCCTTCAAGGCCCCGCCGAAGTTCCCGATCGGGGTGCGAACTCCGTCAACGATCACCACGTCTTTCATACGCGCTCCCGACTCCACCTGTGGTTTCTCGTATCCACTTCATCCTGCCATGGCATGACGTTTCTTCAGCTCCTCGTCCAACAGGACGCGGCGCAGCACTTTCCCCACGATGGTCCGCGGCAGTTCCTGACGGAATTCCACGGCTTTGGGCACCTTGAATTTGGCCAATTCCCGTCCGCAATATTCGACGATCTCGTTTTCGGTCGCGGTTTCGCCGTCCCGGAGCACCACGTACGCCTTGATCATCTCGCCCATGAACTCTTCCGGCACCCCGACCACGACCGCGTCCTTGATCTTGGGATGCCGGAACAGGACTTCCTCGATGTCGCGCGGATAGACGTTTTCGCCCTTGGTCTTGATCATGTCCTTCTTGCGGTCCACGATCGTGAAATACCCGTCGGCGTCAACGGTCGCGATGTCCCCGGTGTGCAGCCAGCCGTTGCGCAAGACCCCGGCGGTTTCATCGGCACGCCGCCAATACCCCTTCATGACTTGAGGCCCGCGGATCACCAATTCACCGGCCTCGCCCAGGGGCATCTCGCGCGTTCCCGACTCCACGTCCATTACTTTAGCCTCGGTGTCCGGCAACGGCAACCCGATGGTGCCCTTGATCCGTCGCCCGAAGATCGGATTGACGTGCGTGACCGGCGAGGCCTCGCTCAACCCGAACCCTTCCACCACCTTGCCGCCGGTCAACGCCTCGAACCGCTCCTGGACCTCCACGTGCAACGGACCCGCGCCGCTGATGCAGATGCGAATGGTCGAGAGATCGTATCGGCGCACGTCCGGGAAATTATTGATCGCCACGTACATCGCCTGCACGCCCATGAAGATCGTGGCGCGCGACTTCACGATGGCGCGCAACACGTCCTTGGTCCCGAAGCGCGGGAGCAACACGATCAACCCGCCGGTGTAAATCGCCAGATTCATGCAGGCGGTCATCCCGTACACGTGGAAAAACGGGACCACGCCCAGAAAGACCTCCGCGCCGTCGCGCAAGGACGGCATCCACGCGCGGCATTGCAGGGTATTGGCGACCAGGTTCCGGTGGGTGAGCATCACGCCCTTGGGAATCCCGGTGGTGCCGCCGGTGTATTGCAGGAGCGCCAGATCGTCCGGCGCCACCTCGACGGCCGGGGCCGTCTCCGACGCCGCGGCCACGAGCGATCGGTACTCGTACACGGGCGGAGTGTTGGGCACGGACACGCGCGTGCCTTCGCGCCACGCCTTGATCGGGTACAACAAGGCCAGATGCCACGGCAACGCGTCCCGCACCGAGGTGATGATCACGGCCTCCAGCCCCGCGCGCGCCCGGATGGGCTCGATCCGCGGATAGAACAGATCGAGCGCCACCAGCACGCGCGCCTCGGCGTCGCGCACCTGCTGTTCGATTTCCCGTTCAACGTACAGCGGATTGACCTCGACCACCACCGCCCCGAGCTTGAGCGCGCCGTAATACGCGATCACGGCCTGCGGCGCGTTGGGCAACATCACCGCCACCCGATCCCCCTTGCGAACGCCCAAGCCGGCGAGGGCGTTGGCGAACCGGTTCGCGGCGCGGTCCAACTCCCGGTAGGTCACGCGACGCCCGTAGAAATCCAACGCGGGATTCTCCGGATACTTCGCGGCCGTGGCGGCGAGCAGTTGATGCAGGGGAACGGCGGGATACCGGAGCGCGGGGGAGATCCCGGGCTCGTACGAGTTGACCCAGCGCGGGGTCACGCGACCATCCCGCGTTGTGAACCGACGGCTTGGACGCCCAGTCGGGCCATACGGAGGCTGCGCATCACGTCCCTATGGTTCCCAGTCATCCTTGTTGGTCTTCCCCGACCCGGGACTGATGGTGCGGCGCACGGCGCGGCGATCCGCCGACTATAGTTACTATACTCGCCGTGCGGAGCTGACTCTAGCCCAGGGGGTACCCCTTGTCAAGAAATCGCGCCCCGACCACGCGCGCGCCGTTACGGCCGCGCTGGACTTTCCATCGAGCCGGTTATACGATGGATTTCGTGACCCCCACGCTCGACAAAGGGACCTTTCTCATCGCGGGTCCCGGCATGTACGACCCGAATTTTCGGCAGGCGGTGATCCTGCTCTGCGAGCACAACGATCGCGGCAGCATGGGGTTGGTGATCAACCGACCGACCGAACTCGTGCTCACCGAAGCCGTGCACCAGCTCGCCGGCACCGAGCGCGACGACGTCATCTATTCCGGCGGCCCAGTGCAGCCCGATCACCTGTTGATTCTGATCCGCTCCGAGTTGACGCCGCCCTCGTCCCACCACGTGTTCGGCGACGTGTACCTCGGCACGGACCTCCCGACCCTCAAATCCCTGCTCGACCCGACCGCGGAGCGCGAAGCCGCGCCGGGCGCCGCCGAGATCCCGCCCATGCCGCAGGAAGCCGCGTTTCGCGGCTACGCCGGATACGCCGGCTGGTCGCAGGGCCAACTCGACACGGAAATGGAAACGGACTCCTGGATCGTGGTGCCCGCCGACTCCAAATGGATTTTCGACGCGGACCCCAAAGTGGTGTGGCCGGAGTTGATGCGTTCGCTGGGCCCGCGCCACGCCAAATACGCGAATATGCCGCGGGACCCGGGGTTGAACTGATTTTGATGACAGTGCGGTTCGCCGGTTAGCCGGTGGGCCGGTTAGCCGGTAGAGGCGTTGTTCGGTGTTCGGTGTTGGTTCGTGGCGAGGCGTGGGGCGTCGGCCGCGACAACCTGATCAATGACTACGGACGATCGTCGCCGGCGCGGGCCGGCCCGTCACGTTCTTGAAGAAGTCGCGTCCATCGCGCCAACCGCTCCGGGAGCACGATTCCTCACGAAGGCCTTGACCTCTTCAAGCCAGCGCAGCGTTTCTTCGGCCGTCATCGCACGGCACTCGCGGAGCTTGTCCTCCGTCAGCAGGAAGGCGAACGGGGCGGGCTGTCCATTGTTCCGTTGGAACGCACGCCTCTACAATCCGGCGCCGGCTCGTGCCGCCCCTGATCGTCATCACGAGGTGGGCGAACGTCGTTAGTTCCGAATCGCTTCCGCGTGCAACTTCAATCCCAGCGCTGCGATGACCTTGAGGATCGTGTCGAAGCCCGGGCTGCGTCGACCGGAGAGCGCCTTGTAAAGGCTTTCTCGGGAAAGGCCCGCATCGCGAGCGACCTGTGCCATGCCCCTCGCACGGGCAATGTCCCCCAGAGCCTTGGCAATAAACGCCGCGTCGCCGTTGGCCTCTTCGAGGCACGCTTCAAAGTAGGCGGCCATCTCCTTGGGAGTTCGGAGGTGCTCGGCGACATCGTAGCGACTGGTTGTAGTTTTTCGCATTGTACACTCCTATAGGTTGCGTGCCAGGCGCAAGGCGAGTTCGACATCGCCGGCTTGAGTGCTCTTGTCCCCTCCCGCCAGGAGAATTACCACGTCGCGCCCACGCTTGGTAAAGTACACCCGGTATCCCGGCCCGTAGTTGATCCGCAGCTCCGAGACGCCTTCGCCAACCGGCTTGACGTCCCCCGCGTTTCCAAACGCCAGCCGCTCGATCCTGGCCTGAACGCGCGCCCTGGCCCGAATGTCGCGCAGCCGGTCGAGCCATTTGGCGAACACGTCGGTCTTGCGAATTTCCATCACGGAGGGAAGTGTATCCTATTGGCTACACCATGTCAACGCGACGGATTCAGGCGCCGACTATGACCATGTTCATTTTCTTCTTACTCGTATCGCATACCGTGAGTCGATGAACACAACCAGATGCGCGACGCGTCAGCACCACCCCAGCTCTTCCAGCTTCCGCACGACCTTCAACGCGCTCTGCTCCACGCTCTCCCGGTCCGTGTGCAGTGTAACTTCAGGGTCAAGCGGGGCTTCGTAGGGATCGTCGATCCCCGTGAATTGCTTGAGCTCGCCGGCCCGCGCCTTGCGGTAGAGGCCTTGGAAATCACGGAGTGGCGTGGGCGTACCAGATCGCCCGTCGTTTGACACCGTCCTATTCCTCCTGGTAGGCTGCCACCACTGGTACGGTCTCATGCCCGAGATCAGCCGATTTTTTGGGATCATCATTCGTATGTACGTGGAAATCGGTGGACCGCATCACCTTCCCCATTTCCACGCGTACTATCAGGACAAGGTCGGCATCTACAGTATCGAGCCGGTTGCACAGATTGCGGGGGCGCTCCCGACACGCCAGCAGCGCCTGGTCGAAGCCTGGGCAGAACTTCACCAGGCCGAGTTGCTCAACGATTGGCGCCTCTTGCAAGATGGTCGGAAAGCGGTGCCGATCAGACCGCTCTCGTGAGGAGACGAGACATGGAACACCCAATTCACAGTGTGACACACGTTGAGATCGTGGGCGCATATACCCTGCGACTCACGTTCGACGACCGCAGTGTCCAGGTAATCGACTTTGAACCGGTGCTGGCGGGAGAACTCTACGGGCCGTTACGAGATTCGTCCCTGTTTCAGCAGGTCCGCATTGATCACGAAGTCCGGACAATAGCGTGGCCGAACGGCGCTGATTTCGACCCTGCCACTCTACACGACTGGCCGCGTTTCCGGGAGGAACTCATCACCAGGGCTCAGACCTGGTCCCGCAGCGCCGCGTAACACACCACATCTGCCGCACGGCTCGCACCAAAGGTGCCTTTCGCGAACCCAGCAGTTTGGATGGCCCGTACGACCAACAACCCATTGCGCACCCAGCGAATTGCCCCATTTCTCACCGAGCCGGCGACCCACGACGCGCCCTGACCCCTACCGCCCCAACCAGCCCATCTCCTCCAGCTTCCGAACGACCTTCATCGCGCTCTGCTCCACGCTCTCCCGGTCCGTGTGCAGCGTGACCTCGGGATTAAGCGGCGCTTCGTACGGATCGTCGATCCCCGTGAATTGCTTGAGCTCGCCGGCCCGCGCCTTGCGATACAGCCCCTTCACGTCGCGCTGCTCGCACACATCGAGCGGACAGTCGGCGTAGACCTCCACGAACCGCCCCACCATCTTGCGCACCTCATCGCGCACCCCGCGGTACGGGGAAATCGCGGCCGCGATGTTTGGCACCCCGTGTTTGGTCAACACGTGGCAGACCCAGCCGATGCGCCGGATATTGGTGTCGCGATCCTCGCGGCTGAACCCAAGCCCCTTGCTCAGGTGCGTGCGCACCACGTCCCCGTCCAGGATCTCGACCTCGCGGCCCATGCGCTGCTGCAACATCTCCGCCAATCGATGAGCGACCGTGGTCTTGCCCGCGCCGGACAGGCCGGTGAACCAGATCGTAAAACCACTCGCTGTCTTTCCCACTGAGGCTCCCCTTTCTCTCATATTCGAGCTGATACCCGCCATGCTGCGTCCTCGCCCAGGCGACGGTGTACGCCGCGCTCGAACCATCGCCCGCGCAGGTAATCCCCGACTCCCTCCCACGCCGCGGCCAGGTTCCGCCAGCCGCCGCGATGCGGCGTCAGGGTCAAATATGCGAACACGCGAACCACATAGAACGCGATGGCGAGCCGCGCCGCCCATCCCTTCACCGGAATCACGTGACGGCGCTGAAAGAGCAGGTAGTTTCGCAGAAAGTAGTAGTAATACCGCGGCGAAAAACCGCCGAATGACGCCGAGACCTTGTGATACACGGTTGCCCGAGGCTCCACCCAAGACCGAAAACCCTCGCGCCGCCCGCGCACGCAGAGGTCGGCTTCTTCAAACAGCAGAAAGTACTCCGGCGCGAACAAGCCGGCCTTCTCCAACACCGCACGCTTGACCAGGAAGGCGCAGCCCGTCACGTACCCGGTCTCGCGCGGCGTGTCCCATTGCCCGTCGTCGATCCGGTTCCACCCCTCGTGGCCAAGCCGTCCCAGCGGACTAATCGTGCCGCCCGCGTACCAGATTCGCTTGGGCTCAGCCGCGTAATAGATTTTGGGCCCGACGATGCCGACATCGGGGTGTGATTCCGCCGCATCGACCAACCGATCGAGCGCATCCGGTTCGATCGTCGCATCATTGTTCAGCAGGAACACGTAGTCCGCGCCCTCCGCCAATGCCGCGCGCATGCCCACGTTGTTGCCCTCGGCGAACCCAAGATTCTCACCGGTCTGAATGCAGCGGATATCCGGAAATCGCCGAGAGAACGTCGCGACCGAATCATCCGTTGACCCGTTGTCCACGATCAACACATTGGCCTTGCGATACCGCAACCCGCGGACCGACTCGACGCACGCCACGGTGTCGTCGCGCCCGTTCCAGTTCAGCACGATGATCACCACCAAGGGGATGTTCGTGTGAGGGGTCACCACACCGACACCCGAGGACTCCGATGACCCGGCGGAGTCCAAAACATGGCCGCGCGGACCAGATCTCTGGCCAGACTCTTGGCCCCGCTCGAATACCGGAAATAGCGAAGGCGCGCCAACTCGCCGAGAACCAATGGAAACCTCAACCAGGGATGGGCCGTCATCGCGATCCGGGCGCGAAAGTGCGCGACCTTGGCCCGGCATCCCGCGACCGCGCGCGGATCCACGCGGTCGCCGAGAGCCGCCAGCCGCTCGCCCGCGGCCTGGTACCGCTCCGCGAACAAGGCGTATAGCTCGTCGCCGGTCGCCACGTAGCCGTCCACGTCACGCCGCACGTCTCCCAACGACGACCAGACCCACGCCAGCGCGCCGTCATCCGAACGCGAGACCACACCGACTTGTTGCCGGCGATGCTTGCGATACAGAATCAGCGGGTCGTCGATGGCCCCCAGTTTTCCTCCGAGCGCCACGATCACCAGCGCGATCCACGCGTCGTGCACCCAAACCTCTGGAATCGGGACGATCGTGTCGCGAAACGCTCGGCGAAACACCAGGGTGGCGCCGGTGACCACGTCGTTTTTCAGCAAGACCTCGAGCGCGCGCCCCTGCGCCATACGCTGGCGACGCACCGCACCAAACCCCGCCGCATCCCATAGTCCGTAGCCCAACGGCCGCAGGTCCTCATCCACGACCTCGCCGTCGCTGAATACGGCGTCAAGATCCGGGGAAGCCCCGAACGCCGCGACCACCCGCTCCAGCTTGTGGGGACGCCACACGTCGTCCTGATCGCACAACGCGATGAAATCGCCTTGGCAACGCTGGATCGCCTGCTCGAAATTTTTGGTGGAACCGAGATTCACGTCATTGACGTGAACCCGTACCGGGAACGCGGCGCGGGACGCAAATGCCTTAAGAATCGCGACCGTGTCGTCGGTTGAACCGTCGTCGCAGACCACCAGCTCGCGAGGCTTGAGCGTTTGCGACGCCAGGCTCTCAAGTTGCTTCCCGAGGTACCAGCCGCCGTTGTACGTGGCCAGAGCGACGGACACGCGCCCGCCCTGAATAGCCTGCTCGGCTACGGCCACCCTCTTAAATTCTGAAGCTAAAATCCGTCTTCTCGAGCGTGAGATTTGGACTGTAATACGGATCGCCGGCATCGAAGACGCGCTTCCAGCGCGTCTTCATCAATGCGATCTCCCGGTCCAGCCGCGCTCGCTCCTCCGGTTTTTCGTCATGGCCCCGACTCACGGATTCATGGTGATAGAGCTCGGCGTACGGGGTATAGACGACAAGATAGCCCTTGTCCCGAATTCTCAGGCAGAGATCCACGTCGTTGAACGAATGCGAGAACGCCTCGTCGTACCCGCCCACTTCGTCGAACACCTTTCGGCGCATCATCATACACGCGGCCGTGACGGCGCTCAGATTCTGAATGATATTGATCCGTCCCATGTACCCGCGGGCCGACCGGGGATAATGCTTGTGCGCGTGGTCCGCCACGCCCCAATAGCCTACGATGGTCCCGGCGTGCTGGATGGTGTCATCAGGGTAGTACAGCTTGGCGCCGACCGCGCCCACGTCATCGCGCTGCGCGAACTCCAACATGGCGTCGAGCCACTCGGGGCTGATCACCTCGGTGTCATTGTTCAGAAAAACCAGATAGTCCGAGTCCGTGCCGCGAACCGCAAAGTTATTGATGGCGGAAAAATTGAAGGGCTCGTCGTACCGCTCCACCCGGACCTTGGCGTGATCCTTAATGCGGTCAAAGTACGCCAACGTCTCCGGCTCCCGACTCCCGTTGTCGACGATCAGGATCGTGAGGGCCTCGTGACTCGTCTTGGCGAGGATGGACGACACGCAACGTTCCAGCAGATGCACCTTGTCTCTGGTGGGCACGATGATGCTGACGCGCTGACCCGGCCGCACGCGATACTTGACGCGGTAACTTCCCAGCGCGTCGCCGTCCATGACCTCCGCGTCCAGGCCGCGGCGAGTTAAATATTCCCCGATGGCCTTCTTTGCGGCTGAGACGGCATACGGCTTCAGCTTCACCCCGGCCGCAGTCGACTCGGCTGCGGCCCGCCAGTGATACAGTACCTTGGGAATGTGCCGAATCGCCTGTGTCTTCTCGACGACGCGCAACAGCAGATCGTAATCCTGCGCTCCGTCGTACCCCTCGCGAAACCCGCCCAGATCATCCAGTATCCGCTTCCTCACCACCGCAAAGTGGCACAGGTAGTTGTAGGACAGGAACGTGTCTGGCGCCCACCCCGACTTGAACTCGGGGGCATATCGCCTTGCGCCGGTGGCCGGCACCTTGTCTTCATCGGAGTAGATGAAGTCCGCGCGCGCGCCCTGATTGAGCACCTTCACGACTTCGTACAACGCAAAGGGCGCGAGCGTATCGTCGTGGTCCAGAAACCCTACAAACTCTCCTGACGCCAGCCGCAATGCCTCGTTCGCGTTGCCGGCGATCCCGCGATTCGATTCCAGCCGTGCGAATTTGAATCTTGGGTCCTTGCGCGCGAACTCCTCGATGATCTCCCTTACGTACGGCTGATCTGATCTCCCGTCGACGATACACAGCTCCCAGCGGTCGTAGAGCTGATTGGCCACGGACTCGAGACAGCGTGTCAGGGCATAACGCGTGGGATTGAACACCGGCGTCACCAGGCTGACCAGCGGCCGATATGACCAGGCATTGGCCTCCGCCCGCATCGCCGGGAACCGGGCGGCCTTCGGCTCGTTCTTGGCGATCCAAAACCGGTAGGGCCAGTACTTCATGTAGAGGAGATTCACTGGGCCGTGCTCGATAATCTTCCTGGCCTGCATGTCCAGCCAACTGTAAGCCGCGCGTCGACGGGATTGGAGGGGACACAGAATGTCCCGCACCCGCTGGTACTTTATTAGGAGATGCCGTGCGAACTTATAATGGATGCGGTTGAACTCATCCTCTCGCTCCTTCGCCGCGACGGTAAGTTTTTCGACCTGCCGCTCAAGTCCGCGCACCGCCCCCAGCAGCCGCTCGATGTCATGACGAAAAAATCCCGCTGCATCGCAGAATCCCCGACGAACACGGGCGACCTCAGCGCGAACCCCTGGATCCAAAAACGGCTTCGCGTCGTTGGCGGCATCACACAGCAGCCGGTACAGTTCAATGACGCCGTCAGGGGCGCGTTCGGACGATAACTCGACAGCCTGGGACGCACTGTGCCGCAGCTCCGGGCGAAGAAAGCCCTGCAGGCCCTCGCGAATGCTCGTGTCGTCGGCAGGCCACGAAATCCCGAGCGCCGTTGCACAGCGCCGCAACTCCGGCTCCCAATCGCTCAACAGGCGGTCGTACGACACGAACACGGTCGGAACATCGTGAACCGCATCCAGCGCGGACAGATTCGCCGTCAACCACATGGCCCACGATTTTTCGAACGAAAAGCCGTCGCGTTTCTTGAGCGACCGCGCGACGTCGAGCGGATTGCGCACCACGTACACGCAGGACAACAAGATGCCCAACTCGGCCAACACATCCTTCCAGAGCGGGAGCAGCAAGGTCGTCCGAGGATCCTTCCACGCCCACAACGGGTGTTTCCCGAACTGCGTCACGACCAGCTTCCTGAGCTCCTCCCGGAACGGTCGAATCTCCGGGCGACCCTCCCACTCATCCGGCAGCAGCCCGACCGAATGCCACTGCCGTAAAAGCCGCGACAGCAGCCGGTCATGGAACTCGACTACATCGCGCCGTTCGAACACCCCTTCTTGGTTGTCGGGCGCCGGAGGCAACAACTGTCGCTCCTCGCCGATGTAGGCACCGAGCAGATTCACGGCCCGCGACACCACCGACGTGCCGCTGCGGTGCATGCCGAGAATACACACGGCTCGCGGCGAGTTCTCAGCGTCCACCACACCCCTCATGACCCCACGCAGTCCCGATCATCCCGCTCTCCGTGGGGCACGCTCGGATCGCCCTGGAATAACGCCGCTAGACATGTCACCTCTTCACGTCAGCGTCGGAGAGAGCATTCACGGTCCAATGATGCGCAAGTAAATACAAACCCTCCGCTTTGTACCCCGTTGATCGCACCGTGAATGAAGCAGCATCGTATTGTACGGCGATGCGACCAACCCCGGAACTTTCGAGAAATACGACTCGGATTCGATACGCTCCTGGAAGCAATTTGGGCTCAGGAAAGGAAACGTTCAGCGTATAAGACCCCGCCACCGATGGGAGCGAAATACCATCACGCTTCGTTGTGAGGCCGCAGACCGTAACTCCCTCTCTACCCACGATAGCCACACCCCCAACGAGGCCCTCATATGGCTTATGCAGCCGATAGGAAACCGCAACCGAGAATGGAGCGCCGAACTCGATCGCCTCTGCCTTGCGAACGTTCCTATCCAAGATATCCACGCTACTTATCGACAAGACGGAGCCTCCGGAGTCCTCGTCCTCCGTCGCGGCTTCTTGCCCCGCACCTTGGCCCCAACTCATGAAATCTCGGTATGCGTCGGTCACCGTAATCACATCACCGTCGCCCCGAATCTTTCCTTGATCCAACCAAAGGACGCGCGTGCAGAAGTTCCGCAACGCTTGGAACTGGTGCGTCACCAAAATGATCGTGCGTCCCTCCCGTTGAAACGCCTTGAGTTTCTCAATGCATTTCAACTGAAATCCGAGGTCTCCAACACCCAAAGCCTCGTCGATGATCAGAATGTCCGGCTCCACGCTAATGGCGGCGGAGAACGCCAGGCGAACGAACATGCCACTGGAGTACCGCTTCACCGGTTGGTCGATAAACTCTCCGATCTCGGCAAACGCTTCGATTTCAGGGAGTCGGCGGTCCATCGCGGACTTATTGAACCCCATCAGCGAGCCATTCATATACACATTGTCGCGCCCACTGAATTCAGGGTGAAACCCGGCGCCCAATTCAAGCAACGAAGCCACCCGTCCGCTCACCTCAACCGTCCCACTTGTCGGGCGGGTGACGCCGCATAAAATCTTCAACAACGTGCTCTTCCCGCTTCCATTTCGTCCGATGACTCCGAGGGTTTCGCCTCGATCGAGAGTGAATGACGCCCCGTCGAGGGCGGGAAACTCCCTGTGATGGCCACCACCTTTCAGGCTGATAAGCTCCAGCAGGCGATCTTTCGGCGAACGATAGAGCCGATAGACCTTTCTGAGATCTTGAACGTCCAGCGCTTTAGGCATACCCGTTATAGAACGTCCACAAACTGTGGCTTTAGCCTCTTGAAGACCACTCCCCCGATTGCGAATGCAGCCAGCCCCAGCAGCCCCAGATAGGCAACCCCATTGACGTCAACGGCTCCCGTCCCCAGGATGGCGGATCGGTATCCGTCCACGGCGTATATCATCGGATTGAGAGCATACAAACCTTGCAGCGGATTCGGAACAAGCGTTTGGCTATAAACGATCGGCGTCAAGAAGAACCAAATGTTGACGAAGACACCAATCACCTGCCCGATATCACGCACGAAGACATTCACCGCAGACAGCGCCCACGAGATCCCCAATGCGAAGAACACGATAGTGATCAGATACGGCACGATCAGCGCAACCCGCCACGAGATCCCATCCCCGACAACCCCCAATAGGCAGAGTAGAAGCGCCAACCCGATCAGATGAGTGACGACCGCAGCCGCTACTTTCACGATCGGCAGGATCTCGGATGGGAATACCATTTTCTTGATGACGGCGGCCTGTTCGATCACGGCATCAGACGAACGCGTCAACACCTCCGCGAACATCATCCACGGCAACAAGCCCGTGATCAGCCAAACGGCGTAATTCGTGCCCGCGTACTCCCCGCCCAGGCGCATTTTAAGCACAACGGAAAACACAAAGTAATAGATGAGCAATTGAATAAGTGGATGGACCACGGACCAGAACACGCCAAGCAGCGATCCGACGTACCGCTTCCGAAGATCCAGCGCCACCAAACTGCGGATCATGTATCCGTTCTGGTGCAGCAGCCGAAGCAACGCGGCGACTCTCGGCAACGGATTCACTGCCGGCGTCCCTTACAGCCAGCAACCTTTCGCGAAGCGTCCCGTCGAGTCATTGACCGATCCTCGCAATACGTGACGCCTCGACGCCGACGCTTTGCAGCGCTGTAATCGCAGCTTCAGGGTTCTGATCGACCACGATGACATGATCGAACCGCAACGAGGTAATTGCGTCGGGGCCGAGAACCGGCCGCCCGCACAAGTTCTGCCCAGAGCGATTCGCGCTCACAATGCCGGCAAGGTCCAGATGGGCTTCTTGAAGCGAGAGCAGCGCGATTTCCGCGAGATCGCCCGTTCCATACAAGAGCACGGAACGTACACCGGACGTCCGTAACCCGTCAAACGTGTTCGTAAGACTCTTCCTCGCCTCCCGGTAAAAGACGTATGAGTCCTGGACGTACTGAAACGCCATAGTCGTCTTTTGCGCGATGCCCGTCGGCGTCAGTTCGTAACGAAGACGGTTCGGCTTCAGATTGATGACTTTAATCCAACCTATTTTCGCCAACCGGCGAACGTAAAGATTTGTCAATCCCAACGCGACCCCGACTCGCTCGCTCAGGGTTCTCTGGGTGAGATCTCCGTCCTTCGACATCGCATCGAGTATCCGGAACAGGTGGACGTTGTCGTTTTTTCGCATGGCAACCCATTCGTTCAGAATATGAACGCTGAATCCCAATAAACGGCCGACACTAGTCGGCCCAAGGATCACTCTATGTTCACAAGATGAACAGGAGACCAATAAGCATTATTCCATCTACCAAGTCAAGAATTCTGCCGACAAATTTATCCCACTCTGCTCATCAAGGTGTTCGTTCTTCCAGATCGCTCTGAGGAATGTCGAACACCTCTCGGAAACGCTCCGGCTCAATTCTAAGATATGGCAGGTGCCGCTCGACCGTCTCGAAAATGACCGTCTGCGATGCTAGAAGGGCCCTTTCCGATCCTCCCATCGGGATACGAATTCCTTCAGAATCAATCGCGCCTTGCCTCCAGTACGCATCAACCCGAGAGAACACCGTTTCGATAAGGCGCAGCGGATTCTCCATAAAAGAATCGCCATAAATCACAACCGGCGGTAGCAGCGGTTCGTGATCGATTGCCGCGCGAACAGTCCTCAAATGGCGAACACGTGATTCTGGCGTTGAGGGCTCCTCCCTCCTTACCACGCCATCGTTCGCGACTACCACATATGGCGAAACCTCATGCACATGCAATCCGAGCATATATGTTAGATCGCCTCGCCAACGCTGTGAGGTTACTTGAGCATTGCTCAATATCTTGCCATGCCCTTGAGGCTGGATGTGGCGCAACAAGGCCCTTACTACAATCAAGACTCCCTCGTCGTTCCAATGTGTATCCATCTTAAAATACACCTGTTTTTCGTCCTTCGCTGTCATCAATAGGTCATCCAGCCTAACGAAGTTATCAAGAGGGTGTTTCTGGAGTGCCTCCAGCAACAGGTCATACCGGCTCTTTGAACACATCACCGATTGCGACAGCCCGACGTGTTCAGGGTAAATCGTGGATTTGTTCGGTGCCACCATAAAGACGAAATTTCTTCCGGATGCCACAACAATGCGCTCCACCTCCTGAAGCCGCAAGGCCATCGCCTCCATCTCCCCGGCTTGGCTACATGCCGCCTTACGATAATCATCAAGCTCATCCCGGTAATATAGCCACCCCGATCGACCAACGTAGACCTCCGGGACCGTGGAACTCTCCACTAGGTAGTAGTCAACCCACGCTCTGCTGGCACGAAATGGTTCTCGCAGCAGAAACCGCCGGTCAAATGATCGCTCAATACGATGGAAAAGCGAGGTTCTCCCAATCGCTGGTGGCAAGATATCCGAGTGCCGATCGATTCGATCGCGGGACAACTCACTGATCGCGTCTCGCACGACGCTCGGCAGTGATAGTCCGGCAATCAGCGTGCATCCAATTATGAGGAGGACTCGCACGACTTCACTAAAACCTAAAGTACAGAAACGGGTTATAGATCGAACTTGCAAGAGCGCCGACCGCATAGAGCCCCAAAAGCATAAGTCCAACAACGCGTACCGCGCTAAGCACGCCGCGTGTCCGCATCATCATGAGTTCGGCCCCCTTAACCTGGTCCGGCAGGAATACAACCAACGCCGCAACGAGCAATACCACGATGTTTCGCCCATTCAACGCCACTTCCACGTTGAGCGGGAGCGTCGAAAATTGTGGGATCACCATCGCCTGAAGAACGTCTAGTGCTTGGGACAAGTTCGTCGCACGGAAAAAGACCCACCCCACCATCACAAGCAATAATGTGACGGCACGCCGGGCGGCGCTACTAGTCGTTACTTTCGACCGCCCTACACCCGTGAGCCTCTCCGTGATGAGCCAGAATCCGTGATACGCGCCCCAGAGTAGAAAAGTCCAGTTCGCCCCATGCCACATACCACACAAGACGAATACCAGCATCAGGTTGGCGTACGTCCGTCGCTCACCAGCTCTGTTACCTCCAAGAGGGATGTACACATAGTCGCGGAAGAACCGCGTGAGGCTCATGTGCCACCGCCGCCAGAAGTCCGTGACGCTCACCGCTGAATACGGGCGATTAAAGTTCTCCGGCAATCGGAAACCGAACATCAGCCCAAGCCCCAACGCCATATCCGTGTAGCCCGAAAAATCAAAATAGATCTGAAGGGTATAGGCCGTCACACCAAGCCACGCGCTTACGGTATCCACTCCGCCGCTTGGCACCGCGAATACCGCGTCAGCAATCTCCCCGCATGGATTTGCAATGAGCACTTTCTTGATCAAACCCCATCCGAACCGCAGAATGCCTTCACGCAGTTTATCCACGCTCTCTACGCGCCCTCGAAGCTGATCACTGATTTCATGGAACCGGACGATCGGCCCGGCGATTAATTGCGGGAACAGCGCAAGATAGAGACCGAAGTCGATGGGATTACGGAGCGCCGGCCGAACGCCACGATACACGTCGACCACATACGTGATCTTATGGAACGTGAAAAACGAAATACCGATCGGGAGAACCACCTCGGCCCAAGGAATCGAGGAAAGCCCGACAAACGAGAAGAGCCGGTTCGATTGCACCACGAAGAAATTGCTGTATTTGAAATACCCTAAAACGGCGAGATTGAACGTGACCGATGTGGCCACGAGCAGGCGTTTGTACCGCGTTGGCGAGCGCTCGATCCAGAGACCGAATCCGAAATCGACAAGGACCGATACCAAAAACACGACAATAAAACTCCCGGCGCCCCAGACGTAGAACAGACAGCTGAATAGTAGAAGTACGAAATTGCGGAACTTGGCCGGAACCAAATAGTAGATGGCAAGCGCAGATGGGAGGAAGACGAACAGAAAAAAGAGGCTCGCAAAGACCACGGGAACTCGCCGCTCAATCGAGCGCCAACGCGCCCTTGGGAACCGACATGAATCCTCTCATAACGGAGAGAGATAATACACTGAATGGCTTTGGGCCTTTACGGTCATGATACTGGTTCTTGATTGCGATCTGGCGCTGCATCGAGTTAAAATTTTAATCGAACTCTCACAAGGAACAGTTGATGATGGCGCCCCCCCATTATTCCGCCCACTCGAACGAGAGGACGGTTCTCTTCATCCTGTCAGCCAATTTTAGCGGTTCGACATACCTCGCATTAATTCTCGGAAGTCATTCGGAGGCAGCATACGTTGGCGAGCTCTATAAAATGTTCCTCCCTGAGCCAGTCCCTTGTCGTCTATGTGAAGAACGGGGCGAAGCCTGCAAGACTTTCAACGATGTCACCACAACTAGACCTGAAGACATCCATCACCGCGTTTTTGAGAAGACCCACCGCCGTCTCATAGTCGACAATTCAAAGACGATTGACTGGAGCCGGAAGTTTCTATCAGAAAGCCGATTCCAAAGAAAGTACATTCACCTGATTCGTGATCCACGTGGCCTGGCGTTTTCCATGAGATTGCGCGACCAACCGCCGGACATCCCAGGTTGGCTCAAACAGAACTATAACATCCGCGACTTTCTGGAAGGCCAACGATGTGATTACCGCACCATCACATATAACGAAGTCGCCGAAGAGACGGATAGAACCCTGAGCGAATTGAATAGCTGGCTTGGGCTTTCGATTGAGCAGGGGCAAAAGCGATACTGGAATTTCGACCACCATGGGCCAGGCCGTAATGGGGCGACGGCAGCATTCCTGGAAAACTTCATAAGCCCGGATAAATCATTTTATGACGAAACCAAAAAGAGCGAATTCCATGATCTCCGATGGAAACACGGTCTTGACGCCAACACAGTAAGAGCCATCACCTATAACCAGAAGATCAGAGAGTTTTTGGACAGATTCGGTCTCGACCTTTCCGATACCGGGTTGACGCGTACGCGTCGATAACGAGCCGAATCGGCTCACCCAGTTGTCTTGGGATCACTCCATGACCCTCTGAAGGCGTCGTTTCGCCCCTCGAAGTACCTGCCACAACTCCCTCACGTATGAACGTGCTTTTGATTCTGACACGCTTGATCCGGATTCGAGATCAAGCTGTAGCAGTTGCGTCGTCAGATTGGTTGTGACATTGGGAAAGTGGATTGGCAGCGTGGACACGGTCTCCGATCGATATTTCATCGACTTAAAACGCGAATGAGTGAAAACGAACATTAACATGTCGATTTCCAGTGAATGCGCAAGGCGTTGCGCGGCAAGAATCTCCTCGTCACTGTCGTTGAACTCAAATAAGATGTACTTCCAGACAATCGTTTGCTTCCGTCCCCCGTTTGTCTTCGGAATTGCCTTCATGAAATCGATGACTTGTTGGACCTCGCCGCCTATTCGATACTGCTCGTAGCTTTGTT
Organism: Nitrospirota bacterium; assembly: GCA_049325295.1. Classification (GTDB taxonomy): domain Bacteria; phylum Nitrospirota; class Nitrospiria; order 2-01-FULL-66-17; family 2-01-FULL-66-17; genus JBFLXB01. The sequence continues at coordinate 6,418 of JBMOMD010000033.1, read as the reverse complement.
GAAAAACCCCGTCACACGACACAACGATTTCATCCACAAACTCGTCGCCGATGACCTTCCGGTACTCGAAATTCCCATTCGTAATCACCCTCTGTCTGGCGTGTGGATACCGCGCTCTGGCCGTCCGCACGAATTCCACGAAGCGTGGATGCATCAACGGATCGCCCTGACCGCAGTATTCAATCTCTCCCACCGTATACGAATTCCTCAGGAGGCTCGTGAGTAAACCGTCGAACGCTTCGATCTCCATCAAAAATGGCTTCGAGCGCGTTTGTCTTTGTGTCTTATTGGAACAGCAAGGGCACTCGAGGTTACAGGCGAGCGACGGCTCCAATTGGATCTTGCGGATCTTCTTCCGACTGAGGTTGTCGGAAAACGGCTCGTGCGTCCGAAGCCACGCACAGTTCGCACAGACATCGCCCCACGGCAAGACTTCCACAGAAAGCGTTTTCCTGATGTGCTCGTACTTCGGATTCGTCAAGACTTGTTGAATATCCCAGGCAGGGTCGCGATGGTCGATTTCTCCAAGGAGAACCGTTTCCCCCTTATCGCAGTCGCACGGGATGTCCCCGTTGCTTCGGACATACACGGTATCGAGAATTTCACAATTCACGATTCGCTCCGACCACGACACCCATTAAAAAACCGCAGCGCCCCTCGAAATGAGCCCGACTGACACCTTGGCTTAAGCCACAGACCTATGGAGGGAGATCTCGGAGACCTCGACGAGCACGCCACTCCCATAGCGCCCCTCTCGTATTCACCCTCGTATTTGCATGGTGGGCAGGGCTCCGATCATGCTCCCGTACAAATCTCTTCAGAACGTCGGCGGATGACAGGTCGTGTTCGACAACGATATCGCCACCACCGCAGGGTCCGACGTCACGCCGTTGCCGTCCGTCACCGTAAACGTGAAACTGTCCGAGAGCCCGTCCCACACCCAGCACCGCTCAGGCAGGTAACTGACCGTCGGCTTCGCCGTGGACGGCACCATGGTCAGAAGGCCGTTCGAAGGGTTCACGAGGGCCGACATGGGCGCGGCGCATGATGGCGGAACCGAAACGGTGTTGTAACATTCCGGTCGCCAACGATTGGCGATCGGGTCCCACCATTGGTAGACGTTACCGTAGGCCACGTTGAGCGTCTGGGCATCCGACGCCCAATGCGTGGGGTACGACACGATGTTGAATTGGAGCGGCGGCACCCCGGCACCATCCAGTTCGATCGCCACGCGATAGACGTAGTTGGCGATGTTATCGGTCCGCCGCAGGATCAGCGGAGACTGCGCGTACGCCACGGGGCGTGCCGGAACCGTGATGGTCACGGTGCCGCTCGCCGACACGCTGTGGCCTTGGCCATCGTTGGCGGTGAGCGTGGCCGTGTACGTCCCGGCCTGGGCATACTCATGCACCGCGGACGAGGTGGGCCCGAATGCGGAGACGTTCCCGTCCCCGAAGTTCCAACTGTACGTCATCGCGTCGTTGTCCGGGTCCGTCGCCGATCCGACTAAGGTCAGATTTTGGAGTACCAACCCCTGTGAGGGAACGGTCACCGACGCCGTGGGCGCATTGTTGCTCGGATTGAACACCGAGATGGTGGTTGTAGTCGTGGCACTGTTCGCCAAACTTCCTGGGTCCGTAGCCGTAATCGTGACGGAAAACGTTCCGGCGGTGGCGTACGCGTGCGTCACGGACGCGCCGACCGCAGTGCCGCCGTCGCCGAAATTCCAACTATACGTCAACGCATCGCCGTTCGGGTCGACCGATCCGACTGCGCTGAATGTAAGCACCTCGCCGACCACGCCCCCGTACGGCCCGCCGGCATTAGCCACGGGCGGCTGATTCGGGAACGGATCATCGTTCATCACCATGCCAATGCCCACGGACTGCGTCACATCAATGATGGCGTTAGTTGGCGCTGACAAGGTCACCGTGAACGACTCGTCACCCTCATACAAAGTATCGCCGTTTACCATAACGCTGATCGTTCCACTCAGGCTTCCCGCCGGAATGGTGAGCGTCCCGCTGGTCGCCGTGTAGTCGCTAGGCGCTGTCGCCGAGCCGTTCGTCGTTGCATAGTTCACAGTGACCGGTGTCGTGCTCGCGCTCGACAACGTCACGGTAAAGGACGCGACGCCCGTACCGGAGTTACCTTCCACGATCGAGGCACTCGTGATTGCCAAGTCTGGCAGCACTTCGGTCACACCCACTATCGCCGCCCCGGTCGTGTTACCCACACCGCTTATGACCACGTTGTATGGCCCAGGCGGCAGCGTGACCAGCAACGCTGCTTCATTCGTACAGCCGGGCGGCGCCACGGTTTGCCCAGGATTCGGGACGCACGGATCCAAACCCATGGCTGCAATTTGCGCCGCAGTACCACATGAAACGGCAGGACTCAGGCACAGCGGGTCTGTCGTTTGCCAGTTGTCGTTTTGCGCAATGACTGTCCCTCCAGAATAGAGCTCGATTCTTGGATTAGCGAGTGTGCCGGGCACGTTGAACGGCGCACCGCTCATGGACGGTCCTCGGCCCCTGATCACAACCGTCTTGCTGCCGGAACCTGCGCCAACGATGAAACCACCATGCATCAAATTCGGCGACGCCTGCACCACCCCTCTGGTCGAGACATTGCCCAGTCTCGGTATTGTCCCTGAATCGATCTCCGTCACCCCGAAGAGGCCGATTCCAGTTCCGCCATTGACCCCGCTCATCACTACCGAATACGGGCCTGGCGGCAGGGTAAGTACCACAGCGGCCTCGTTGGTGCAGCCTGGCGGGGAGACCGACTGACCAGGGTTCGGCTGACAAGGATCCAATCCAGTCGCTAGAACCTCGGAAGCATCTCCGCACGCCGTGGCTGGACTCAAGCAAAGCGGGTCTGTCGTCTGCCAGTTGTCGTTTCGTGCTATCACCGTCTGCCCTGAATACACCTCGATCTGTGGATTGTCTAAGGTCCCTGACACGTTAAACGGAGCCCCACCCATTGACGGCCCACGCCCCCTGATCAACAGCTTTTTCGGCGCATCTCCTCTCAGAATGAACCCACCGTACACAACGTTTGGCGAAGTCAGAACAGGTCCTCGCGTCGATAGGTTGATTAGGCGGGACACATCCCCCACGTTAGTCGCGGCCGTCGAGGTGTTGTTCGCCAGATTCGGGTCGGCTTGCGTGGCCATGACGCTTGCCGTGTTACCGATCATCCCCGCTGTTCCGGCTAACACCGCCAGCGTGATCGTTGCGTTAGCTCCGTTAGACAGACTCCCGAGGCTGCACGTAAACGTACCACCAGACGGTGCAGTGCATGTCCCTTGACTTGGGTTAACCGAAATGAACGTGGTCGCAGTTGGCAGCGTATCTGTCAGTGTCACACCGGACGTCGTGTCCGGTCCGTTATTCGTCACCGTGATCGAATACGTCACGGTTCCACCCACGGCAACGGGATCCGGCACATCGGTCTGAGTGACCGACACATCAGCGCCAGGATCCACCGTGGTAATCGCAGAGGCTGCGTTATTGGACGAATTGGGATCGTTCTCGTTTGAGAATACGCTCGCGTTGTTCGCAACAGTGCCGGAGGACATCGGCGTCACGACGATCGTCACGGTCCGAGACACACCGCCACCCATGCTTCCCAGGTCGCACGTCACGGTCCCGCTCGCCTGTGTGCAACTGCCGAACGTCGGGGTTGCCGATACAAACGTCACTCCGGCGGGCAGCGTGTCCGTGAGAGTTACAGCTGTGGCGCTCACCGATCCGGTATTCGTCACGGTTAGGATGTAGGTCAGGTTGGCTCCCACTGCGACCGGATCTGGCGAATCCGTCATGGCCAACGCGAGGTCCACGGACGCGCCGTTGAGAACCACGTTGATCCCGCTCGTCGCCGAACCGGCCGTTGCCGCGACCGTGGTATAACTCGACGGGTTGTCCGGCGGATTGGTTCCGGCCTCGTTCACGCCGTTGTAAAACTCCTCGGGTCCCGGCAACGCAACCGGCGGATCGAGGGGACCGACGTTACTCCCCGCGGTGAAACTGGCGTTGACCCGCACGACCTCGACGGCGTACGACGCGCCGGGCGTCAGTCCAGGCAACTCGTACGCCCCGACGCTGCTCGGAATCGAGAACGGCACGCCGGACACATTGGACACCGCGTCGTTAAACGGGTCCGCGACATTCCTGGCAATCACATCCGCGCCTCGAAACGGCGTGACCCCGTTCGGATTCAAGATCGTGCCGGTAATCGACCCGGTGGTGGACGCGAACGTGCCGGATGGATAGAGTCTTGAGATCGTTGCGATGTCGTCCTTGCGCGGCGTGGTCGCGGCGCCCCCGATCGCGAACGGGAACATGATCTCAACCGATGACAACGGGGGCGCGCCGAAGGCTGTCCAGGACGGGTCCGCGTCGCTCATGTAGTAGTGGCCGTTCGTTTGTGAATGATCGAGATTCAGCCAATGGCCGAATTCGTGGATCAATAACCCCTTGAACTCGGCCTCGGTCAACTCGCCGTTCGCCAGGTTCCCGTCGTACCACTTTCCATTGAACGCCGCGGTGGCTTCGGTCAGGATGTTCGACGACGGGGACGCCGCGCAGTCGGGTCCGGCAAACCCGATGAGACTGGACGGCAACCCGAGGGCGGAAAACAGCGTGCCGTTGGCGTCGAAAATCACCGCGCTGACCCCGTCGTTGCACACGCCGTCCAGCGCGTTGAACTCCGCCACCGTGTTGACGTCGCCGTCCCCGGGAAGGCCGCCGGCGTGCGAGAACGTCAACGCGGACGTGGGCACGTCCGGCCCCCATCGATTAAACGCCTGTTGCACGTTGGCGAGCGCGGTCGCGTTGTTCCACAGCCCCAGGCTCCCGCCGTCGACCCAATACTGGACCGGGCTCGCGGTGCTCCACACATAGGGCGTGCCGTCGGACCTGACGTTCAGCGGTCCGCCGGCGTCCGCGGGGACTGCGGCCAAACTGAGTGCGATCGCGACGCCTCCGAGCAGACTGCGCGGCACTCGTCGCTCAGCGCCCACGGGACAGCTTTCTCACCAAGGAGCGGAACGGCTCCTCCGGGAGGGACTCCCTATCTTTAACCGGGAAAAGTGCCGTCTCCTCGCGTGACAGTCCCCGATCAGCGGCGAGTTGGTCCGCCGACATGTCGCGGAACAGCCCGCGATTACCCGATCGACGTTTGAAGAACTTCTGACCGTCCTGCGTCTCGACGTCGAAGACCGCCTCGTCCAGGGCCACCGGGCTGGTCAGCCCTAAGGCGCTGTCGGGGCCAAGAAAGAGGAGCACCTCTTGCCCCGGTTGGTAATCGGGAAGCAGCGGGCGGCCGGATCGCAGGGCTTGGCCGCCTACCGCCGGCGTTGGTCGTCCACCCAGCCGAACTTGGCGAATAGTGAGCGTTTGCCCGACGTTACCCTTAATACTGTCGGTGACTTGAAACGTGTATTGCGTGAACGTCAGCGCGCGCCCGTCTTGCTCAGATGGCAGATTACCTTCTTCCCTCGCAATGCAGACACCGACAACGATCCGGTCGGCCTGCGTCGACATCTCCTCCACGTTCATCGGAAACATGCGATACGCCCAAGAAAAATCGGGGACTGTCCCGGCCAGGAACACACCAGCCATCGCCACGAGTACTGTGGGTCCGACTTGACGGTAAAACAGGTTCCTCATAATTCGGCCTCTCTGGTTCAGACAAAAAGGAACGCTCGGTAGCCTGGCCGTCAAAGTCAGCCGGTAGCCACCGGGAGATGTGTCACATGCCTTCTATCACTACTTGCTGCTCGCTACAGTTTCACCGTCATTATCACCGACGGCGTGAGATTATTGGCTATGTGGGGACCGTTCAAAGTTCCCGAGACACTCGCCGTGCTGTTCGGCGTCCCTGGCGTCGCAGGCGTGACCAGGATTGTTACTGTCACCGGCGCTCCGTTGGTGACGGTCCCAAAAGAACACGTCACCGTGCCAGCCAAGGTGCTCTATCTTGCGTTGGCGTCGGCGAGTTTAACGTCACTCCGGCCAGTAGCGTATCCAACACGGTCGTCTCTGGTGCAGGATGACCGCTTTTGTTCGTAACCGTAAGCGTATACGTCAGCGGGTGCCCACGCTGATCGAGCCGGCGGATGCGGACTTCATAATTGCCAGATCCGCCGACACCTCATTGAGACCAACTATCGCAGCCCCGCTTGTATTCCCCACGCCGCTCACCACCACATTATATGGACCCGATGGTAATGTGATCAACAGGGCGGCTTCGTTGGCACAGCCCGGCGGAACTGTGGTCTGCCCTGGGTTCGGCACGCAGGGATCTAAACCCGTGGCCGTGATCTGAGTCGGGGTACCACACGCGATAGCGGGACTCAGACACAGCGGGTCGCTCGTCTGCCAGTTGTCATTCCGTGCAATCAGCGTTTGCC
>JBMOMD010000032.1:0-1120 GCA_049325295.1 Nitrospirota bacterium | reverse complement strand
CGACGTGTCGAGCACGCGATGATCGAAGGCCTTGAGCCGGATCCGGATGTTTGTGCTGTCCATGGCCATGATGGTTCGCCTTGTCGCGCCAGGTGTTACTTGACGATTTTGGTGACGACGCCGGCGCCGACGGTCCTGCCGCCCTCGCGGATGGCGAAGCGCAGGCCCTCGTCCATGGCGATCGGCTGGATCAGCTCCACCACCATCCGCGCGTTGTCGCCCGGCATCACCATCTCCGTGCCCTCCGGCAGCGTCACCACACCCGTCACGTCCGTCGTCCGGAAGTAGAACTGCGGGCGGTAGTTCGTGAAGAACGGCGTGTGGCGGCCGCCCTCCTCCTTCGTCAGGATGTACGCCTCAGCCTCGAAATTCGTGTGCGGCGTGATCGACCCGGGCTTCGCCAGGACCTGCCCGCGCTCCACGTCCTCGCGGCCAACGCCGCGCAGCAGCGCACCAATGTTGTCGCCCGCCTCGCCCGAATCCAGCAGCTTGCGGAACATCTCCACGCCCGTGACAACCGTCTTCGCCGTCGCCTTCAGGCCCACGATCTCCACTTCCTCGCCGACCTTGACGATGCCCCGCTCAACGCGACCCGTCACAACCGTGCCACGGCCCGAGATCGAGAACACGTCCTCGATCGGCATCAGGAACGGCTTGTCCTTGTCGCGCGCAGGCTGCGGAATGTACCGGTCAACCTCCGCCATCAGCTTCAGAACCGCCTGCTCGCCCTGCTCCGGGTTCTTGTCCTCCAGCGCCATCAGCGCCGAGCCACGGATCACCGGGATGTCGTCGCCAGGGAACTGGTAGCTCTTCAGAAGCTCGCGAACCTCAAGCTCCACAAGGTCCAGAAGCTCGGGGTCGTCCACCATGTCGACCTTGTTCATGAACACCACAAGCGCCGGCACGCCCACCTGGCGCGCCAGCAGGATGTGCTCCCGCGTCTGCGGCATCGGACCGTCCGCCGCACTCACAACCAGGATCGCACCGTCCATCTGCGCCGCGCCCGTGATCATGTTCTTCACGTAGTCCGCGTGGCCCGGGCAGTCGACGTGCGCGTAGTGACGGTTCGTCGTCTCGTACTCCACATGCGCCGTCGAGATCGTGATACCGCGCTCCCGCT
>JBMOMD010000031.1:0-1136 GCA_049325295.1 Nitrospirota bacterium | reverse complement strand
AGCCCTTGCGCATGTCCGTCACCCCCGCCGCCAGCCAGACCCGCGTGTTGGCCGGAACCGGGATCACACCGTCAGCCCCCGGATCAGCCGCGCCAGGGTCTCGGGATCATACCCGCCGCTGATCCGCATCCGGTGCCCGCCCGCAAAGTCGATCTCGATCGTGCCGGTCGCAGACGCAGGCTCTGCGACCGGCGGCATCACGGCGTTCCGGCTCTGATCGACGATCTCCACCGGCAGAAAGTCGGGGGCGTTCGTCGAACTCGCCTCACGCGCAGGCGCATAGCGCGGATCGCGCAACCATCTGCAACCATCTGAAGATCATGTTCGCGTTCACCGCGTAACGGCGCGCCACCTGCGCGACCGATACGCCGGCCGCCGTCGTCTGAACGCAGATCGACCGCTTCTCCTCGTCCGTCCACAGCCGCTTCGTCCGACGCGCCACGCCACACCATAGGGTCCACCATCCATAGCGGACACTATCGATCACTCTCGACACGCGGCAGGGCAGTCAGACCGGACGCTTACGGCCAGTTCTTTCAGCCGTTCCCGCAGCACAGGGTCATGTCGCCTTCAGGTCCCTGGCGGACCACCCCATACCGCATGGTCATCCGGCAACAGCCGATCACCCGGCACGCCCGCCGCTCGCTCATCCCGTGGCCCGCCACAAGATGCGCGACCGCTTGCCGCGTCGCGGCGGGCGCTACCATTTTTTTCCGAGGAGATCCTTCAGAGCGGCATTATCAAGCATCGCATCGGCCAGAAGCCGTTTCAGGCGGGCATTCTCGTCTTCAAGGCCCTTCAGCCGCTTGGCCTCACTGACATCGATCCCGCCATACTTGGCCTTCCACTTATAGACGGTGGCATCGCTGACGCCGTGCTTGCGGCACAGATCGGCGACGGAAACCCCGCCTCGTGCTCCTTCAGAATGCCGATGATCTGATCTTCGGTGAACCTGCTGCGCTTCATCTCTGGTCCTCTCGGTTGGGCCAGAGTCCATCTCAAACTGGATTAGAGCGTGATGACGCTTGAGTGAATCGTTTGGGGATTCCCATGCGTTGGGATTTCTGGTTCACGATGGGGTCTGGGTGTGGAGGCCAGCCCTCATGACGAAACCCCTTTCGATGGACATTCGTGAA
>JBMOMD010000030.1:0-88235 GCA_049325295.1 Nitrospirota bacterium | reverse complement strand
TGGTTTGTGGGATTGGGGGGGTTGGGGCACGGCATGCCGTGCCCCTACAATCGGAGGGCGGATGTTCTATAACCGTGAACAGCACCATCGCCGGTCCGTCCGGTTATCGGACTACGATTATTCGAGCGCCGGCGCGTATTTCATTACGATATGCACGTGGAACCGCGAGTGTCTGTTCGGAGAAATCGTCACAGGTCAGATGCAGTTGAACGAGTATGGAGAGATTGTCCGCGACTGCTGGACGACGATTCCGGAACATGTACCGGATTCGAAGGTGGATACATTTGTAGTGATGCCGAATCATTTGCACGGCGTCGTATCGATCAATCGGCCGGGTAGGGGCACGGCATGCCGTGCCCCTACGGAGGGATTCGGCCGACCGGTCGTCGGCTCGCTGGCGACAATCGTTCGATCTTTCAAGTCAGCCACGACGAAACGCGTCAATAGTCGACGCCAGAGTGCCGGCCTTCCATTGTGGCAGCGCAACTATTACGAGCACGTTGTCCGTGATGAGGACGAACTCACTCGCATTCGCCAATACATCGCGGACAACCCGTGCGCATGGGATCGCGATCCAGAAAACCCGTCGACCCCTGCAGTCCGCCGCGTGGCGGCGCGGCGACTGGATGGGCCCCCAGCATAGGTAGGGGCACGGCATGCCGTGCCCCTACACGGCCGCGGCGCGGGGATCTGATCGTCAGGCCTACAACGCATTTCTGGCGCAACAATCTCCTTCATTTTTGTGTGACTCGTCCTTCCTTTGTGTCGCACGTTGACCGTCCGGGTCCACTCCGGTTGGTCTCTTGTTAGTACAACAATTGCAATCTCGAAACAGTGTGACCGTCCTCTCGGACTCTGAAGACGGACGCAGTGAGAGTGTTGTGCTCAGTTGGGGCTGAGTCCGTGAACATCTCACCAAGGAGGGACGATGCGATCCGTGAAAGACATCATGACCATCGCGGTGCAATGGGTTCATCCCGAGTCTTCGGCGCGCGCCGCCGCGGCGCTGATGTGTCGGCATCGGATCGGAAGCCTGTTGGTCGGGGACGGAGACAGGTCAGCCGCGATCGTGACCGAGACGGATTTGGTGCGCCGCGTGTTGGCGGAGAACAGGAATCCCGCGTCCGTGACCGTGGACGAGATCATGACCCGCCCGCTGGTCACGATCGATCAACGCCAGTCCGTCGAACAAGCGGAAGCGCTCATGGCGGAACATGAAATCCGCCACTTGGGGGTGACGGCGGGGGAACAGGTGGTGGGGTTGGTGTCGGTGCGGGACTTGTTGCGGGAGGTCCACATGTTTCCCGTGGCGGTCGAGCGCATGATGACGCGAATGCCCGTCATCGTGCCGACGTTGGAGACCGTGCGAAACGCCGCGGCCCTCATGGCGCAGGCCGCGGTGAGCGGCCTTTTGGTGTGCGGGCAGCGCCGGTCTCCGCGCGGGATTCACTTCTCGGGTTTTGCGCGGTCCGACATTGCCGGGATCGTGACCGGCACGGATTTGGTGCAGCGCGTGATCGACAAGGACCTGGATCCGAACGTCACGCCGGTGGTGGCGGTGATGGCGAAACCGATCTACACGGTCGCGGCAACCGCCGACGTCATGACCGCGTTCAACGTGATGGCGCGCGCCCGCGTCCGGCACTTGGGCGTGGTGGAGGGCGAGGAAATCACCGGACTCCTGTCCGTGGAAGACGTGATCGAACCCACGTGGTTGCAGGTTGCCGCGGGTTAAAGGCCGGGCAGGCGGCAAGCAGAAATTGGGGGATGGCTTGGGGTCGCATCTTTAGTTACAGATTGGCAGGACAATCGAGATTAACGATTTGACTACGTGGCTGTGCGCGCCTTCAGCATAGGTAGGGGCACGGCATGCCGTGCCCCTACGAATAGCCGTACCGCCTGAAAGGAATCGAGGCACGACAGATTTGGCAGTCGAGGCGGTGGACTCGCTGGGCAGACCAGAAATCTTTATGTCAGAACTTCTCTCCGCATGTCGGACATGCTTGGTCCAAGTTCGTAGGGAAATTCCGGCCGAAGTATATTTACGGTGGGCCGAAACCAAACATGCGGTGGAAATGCACCGCTAACCCTGTCCTCTGATTTCGTTACGCTCGCACGCAGCCGAGCGCGTAGTTGTAGAGTTTGATGTCGAGCGCGTCCATGCCGGTTTGCATGCCTTTGGCGCATAGGCCGTCGAACTCGGCTTGAATTCGTCGGCCGCTCGCGAGGAGACACTCCTTGATGACCGGTTTGTTGAGCGTGGTCCATTGGTCGGCCTTGGGGCTGTTCAGCAGCTCGTCGATCGCGGCCTCGAATGCCTGATCGCGTCCTTCGGCTTGGGCGACGCTCCACGTTGAACAGTCGATGGCCAACGCTAGGGTGGGTGTTCCCACGAGCAAGACGAGCGCCGCGGCGAGGTTCACCGCGAAGCCGACGGCCGTGAGGTGACGCGGATCAATCGATCGAGCCGTGTTCATTGTCGCCCTCCGGGTTCGCTGAGGGGCAGTCTACAGCGAGCAGTGGATTGCGCGCAACCGTACCGGGGAGGTGATTACGCCGCGTGCGGCAGGTCGCGGTCGATTTCGACCACGGCTTCGGTAAAGAGCGCGACCGCCTGGTCGATTTGCTGGTCGGTCACGACCAGGGCGGGAAGGAAGCGGACCACGTGTTTGCCGGCGCCGACCAGCAGCAGGCCCTTCTCAAAGCAGCGTTGGATGATCCGGTTGCGAACCTCGGGAGCCGGAGTTCGGCTCGCGCGATCTTTCACGATCTCCACGCCGACCATCAACCCTTTGCCGCGCACCTCGCCGATGGACGGGGAATGGTCGGCTGATCGGTTCAGTCCGGCCATCAACCGATCACCGGCTTTGCCCGCGCGCTGGATGAGGCCGCCGTCGAACAGGTGCCGCAACGCCACCAACGCGGTTTCGCACGAGATCGGGTGGCCGCCGAAGGTGTTGGCGTGCGCGCCGGACGGCCAGGTCATCAACCGCGTGGGCGCGATGGTCGCGCCCAGGGGCATGCCCGCCGCGATGCCTTTGGACATGGCCACGATGTCCGGGACGATGCTTTCATGTTCGCACGCGAGGAACTTGCCGGTGCGGCCCATCCCGCTCTGAATTTCGTCCACGATCAGCAACATGCCGTGCGCGGTACAGAGGTCCCGCAAGCGGCGCAGAAAGCCCTGCGGCGGCACCACGTACCCGCCCTCGCCCTGGATCGGCTCCACCACGATGGCCGCGACTTCGTCCGGGGAGACCACGCGGCCGAACAGGTGGTGCTCGATGAAGTCGATGTCACCGTACGGCGCGTGGTGTACGCCCGGCACCAACGGACCGAAGCCGCGTCGATGGATCGACTTGCTGGCCGAGAGCGACAACGCGCCCAGGGTGCGGCCGTGGAACCCGCCGTAGAACGCGATCAAGTGTTGGCGTTTGGTGAAATAGCGCGCGAGCTTGATCGCGGCTTCAATCGCTTCCGCGCCCGAGTTGGAAAAGAACACCTGCTTGGGTTCGTCGCCTGGGCAGCGTTTGACGAGTTCTTCGGCCAGACGGATTTGCGACGGGTAGTAGAAGTCCGTCCCGGACATGTGGATCAGATTGTTGGCCTGATCCGTGATCGCCTGCACCACGTCGGGGTGGCAGTGACCGAGCAATGATGTGCCGAGGCCGGACGTAAAATCCAAATACACGTGCCCGTCCACGTCCACCACGTGCAGTCCCGCCGCGTGTTTGATGACCAATGAATACGTTCGGGTGTAGGAGGGGGAAACGACCTTGGCGTCCCGCTCAACCCATGCGCGGGCCTGCGGTCCGGGACGTGAGGGCGTGGACGACATGGCAGGAGGAGTATAGCAGATGATCCTGAGGCGTTACGGCGTGGTGAATACGTGGAAGATCAGGAGTCGAACCGGGGAACCGGAGTATCGGGGAACCGGGGAAACAGAGAACGAAAGAACCACACAAATGGTTTCGATCTACTCGCCGATTCTCCGGTTCCCCGATTCGTTCCTCAGGCTATTCGCGTCTACGCGTCGCTGGGACCGGATGGGTCGAGGGACTCCTTTTCGAGTTTGCGCAGCCAGCGGTAGCTGCGTTTGAGGGTGCGCGCGGCGTGGGTCTTGTTGCCGTGGTGCTCGCGCACCGCGCGTTCGGTGATGGCCCACTCGATGCGTTGGAGGAGGTCGTCGAACGAGCCGCCGCGGTCAAAGAAACTCGCGAAGCAGGACCAATCCATCTTCCCGATCACGGTCCACGGGTCGCCGGCCGCGGCCGCGACGTCCGATCGATCGCCGAACCATTCCATCGGCAGGTGAGCCGCGGTCACGGTCTTCTCGTTGCCCGCGAGGATCAGTGCGCGTTCGATCACGTTCTCCAACTCGCGGACGTTGCCGGGCCAGGAATGAGACGCGAGCACCCGTACGGCGTCGGATGAGAACCGCTCGGCGGACCGGCCGGTGCGGGTCCTGACCTTGTCGAGCAAGGCCTGCGCCAGCAACGGGACGTCGTCGCGCCGGTCGCGCAGCGGCGGGATCGCGACCGGCATCACGTTGAGTCGGTAGAACAGATCCTGGCGGAAGGTGCCGACCTTAACCATGTCCGTGAGGTTGCGGTGCGTGGCGGCGATCACGCGGATGTTGACCGGCACGTCTTCGTTGCCGCCCACCCGGCAGATGGAGCGCTCCTGCAGCACGCGCAGCAGTTTGACCTGCAACGCGGGCGAAAGTTCGCCGACCTCGTCCAGAAAGAGCGTGCCGTTGTGCGCGGCCTCGAACTTGCCGATCCGGCGCTGCAGCGCGCCGGTGAACGCGCCGCGCTCGTGCCCGAACAACTCGCTCTCCAGCAAGCCCTCGGGGAACGCGCCGCAGTTCACGGCCACGAAACGCCCGGCCTTGCGGGGACCGTTGTAGTGGAGGGCCCGCGCGATGACTTCCTTGCCGGTGCCGGTTTCGCCCAGGAGCAACACGGTGGAATCCGTGTCCACCACGCGCTCCAAGGTCGCGCACAACGCGCGCATGCCCGGGCTCATGGCGATCAAGCCCGCGAAGCCGTGCCGGTCCACGAGTTCGGACTTGAGTTGCGCGTTTTCCTCGCGGAGCGAGGCGTTGTCGCGTTCGGAGCGCAGCAGTCTGCGCTGGGTCTGTTTGATTTCGTGCAGGTGGGTGAACAACAGACGCGAGACTTCGCGCAGGCGGGCCTCCGCGGGTTGGCGCGGCGCGCGCTGGTCGGCCCATTGGAAACGCGCCTTGGTGTACGGCGCCCCGTACACGGCTCCGGGTTCGAGCGAGACGGAGACGCGACCGCGACTCAACGACCCGCCCCGCACGATGCGCACGGCTTGCGCGCGATCGAGCGGAACCCGGGTCGCGCCGGTTGCGGTGAAGACGGTGTACCGGCCGGCGCTCGGGGTGACGATGGCCCCGTCCTCGGCCGGGAAGTGCTCGCTCACCGGAATCCGTTCCGTGCCGAGGACCACCCCTTCGGCTTCCGCCACGACGGATCCCGAGGATCGTTCGATCACGCGGAGCCCTCCGTCGTGCGACGTCAGGTCGTAGTCGTCGAACTCGCGCAGCAGGTGCGCGAGCGAGAGCTGCGTGAATTCTTCGGTGAACGCGGCCGAACCCGGCCGGCCGAACAACGCCGGGAACCCTTCGCACTGCCCGCGCAGAAAGAGGCCGGGGAGTCTGGTCAACCGGCTCTTCGACGTCACCATGTACAACATGGTGGCTTCGGGGCGGTCCGCGTGATCCAGCGCCTGCAACGCGGTGTTGGTGGCGAACGCCCCGGCCCAGCGGTTGGACGCGATCACCACGCCGCGCACGTCGTCGAGCAGGGTGGCGATGATCTCGAAAATGGACGGCCCGCGGCGGTGCGGCCGCTCGAAGTGCGCGCGGGTGGCGTGATACGCCAGGTCGGGATCCCCGGTCGCGTCTTCCGCCGCCGACACCAGGCGGACCAAGACTTCTTGCGGCAGCCACTGGTTGGGGTCGGTCAGCAACACCTCGGCGTCGGTCGCGCGGTGCGCGAGCGTGGTGTCCGCGAAGATCGCGGGGTAGGGCAAACCCTCGGCGACCTGGGGGTGGCGCTCCGCCAGATAGTCGACGACGATGCTGGTGAGAAAGCCGGTGACCCAGGCCGGGTCAGTCGTCGACGCCGACACCGGTCGCTCCCAACGCCAACACGTCGCCGGCGATCCGGCGACTCACGGTCCGTCCCACCAGGGACTCCACGAGGGTCAGGGCGAATTCCAGCGCGGTGCCCGGCGAACGGCTGGTGATGATCCGTCCGTCGACCACGACGCGGTCGGTGCGGTAGTCGGCCGCCGAGAGCTGGGACTGGGCCGAGGGGTAACTGGTGACGCGCCGGCCCGCGAGCAGGCCCGCGTCGGCCAGCACCGCGGGCGCGGCGCAGATCGCGGCCACCCACTCGCCGCGGTCCGCGTGGCGCTTCAAAATCGACGCGACGCGGGCGTCGCGCCGCAGCGCCTCGGTGCCGGGCCCGCCGCCGGGCAGCACGACCATGTCGAAGCTGGCGTCCGCGACCGTGTCGAGCGTGGTGTCGGGCGTGACGATGACCCCGCGGCTGCCCGTGATCGGGCCCGGCGCGGTGCCGGCCACGGTCACGTGGACGTCGGCGCGCCGGAGGATGTCGATGACGGTGACGGCTTCGATTTCTTCGAAGCCCGGAGCGAGTGGAACGAGGACGCGTTTCATGGCAGACCTCGCACAGTCGGTAGGGGCGACCGGCCGGTCGCCCCTACGTGAGACAACACCGACGCGGCGTCAGTGCGCCGCGGGTTTCTTGCCGTTGTATCCGTCCGCGAACTGCGTGTTGACGTGCACCACGGCCTTGTTCAGATCCTTGAAGGGATACGCATCGGTGATGGCGGCGAGCGCGTCGGCGTCGGCCTGTTTAGTCAGGATCATCCCGGCCGGGACGATCTTCTTTTCGCCGACCTTCACGCCGATCACCTTGGCGCCGGGCTCGACCACCGTGCCGCTCCCGATCTCGGCCTTGAACACCAGGGCCTGCATGCCGATAAACGCGTCGTCCCCGACCTTGGCCGGCCCGTGGACCTGTGACTGGTGCGCCATGGACACGCGATCGCCGATGTGCACCGAATATTTTTTGCCGCCGACGTCGACCAGGTTCTTTGCGATGGTCTCCTTGCCTTCCTGGGTTTCGAGGCCGTGTACCACCACACTGTCCTGCACGTTGCTCTCGTTGCCGATGCGGATCGGTTGGCCCTCGTCGCCGCGAACCGACGCGGTGGGCGCGACGTACACGCGCTCGCCGATCTCGACCGCGCCGATGACCGACCCGATCTCGTGCACGAAGGCGGACTTGGCGACCTGGGGCGTGTCCACGTCGGCGTTAAACGAGGTCAAGACGTTGGGGCCCTTAAACCCCATCAAAACGACGCCGAGGAACAGGCCGTTGAGGAACAAACTGACGGGCAAGACAACACGACGACCGACGCTCATGCGACTCCTTCCGTGTATTACGCGGCTATGGTACGATGCGATGTCCGCGGCGGGCCGGAAAGCCGGACAACGACGCGAACGGGGAGCGACGCTAGCACAAATCCATTTTGGGGGTCAAGCGTGGAAATTCCGACGGGGCTTCGGGCGGTGATTTTCGACTTTGACGGGGTGATCGTGGACAGCGAGCCCGTGCACTTTCGCTGGTTCCAGACTCTATTGGCCGAGGAGGGCGTGCCGCTCACCCGGGCGGATTATGACGCGATCTACCTCGGTATGGACGACCGGGAGTGTTTCACCGAAGCGTTGACCCGGCACGGGAAAACCGCCGCGCTGCACAAGGTGCCGGAGCTGATCGAACGCAAGTCCGCATTGCTAATGGCCGAGGTGGCGCAGAAGCCGCCGGTGCTGCCGGGCGCGGTGGAATTGGTCCGGACGTTGGCCAAGAGCGTGCCGTTGGCGATCTGTTCGGGCGCGCTCCGCCGCGAGATCGAGGCCATGCTCCGGCACGCGGGTATCCTCTCGTGTTTCGCCGGCATCGTCAGCGCGGAGGACGTCAGTCACAGCAAGCCGCACCCCGAGGGCTACACCAAGGCCTTGGCCCTGCTGAACCGCACGCAGGCTCCCGCGCGCGCCATCGCGCCCGCGTCGTGTTTGGCGATCGAGGATTCCATCGCGGGAATCGAGGCGGCCAAGGCCGCGGGCATGCGGTGCCTGGCCGTGGCCAACTCCTATCCGGAAGCCGCGTTGAAACGGGCGAGTGCCGAGGCCGTGATCGCGGCGCTCGACGGCGACGTCATGGCCGCGGTACGACGCTGTTTCCCGAAATGACCTCGGCGTCCGAGAACGATTGACGCCATGTCGGTTCCGGCCACCGTGGTTGAGTGAGCCCGTTGCGGATCCTGATCGTCTCGATGGTGACCCCGCTCCCGCTGAAGGCGGGCGGGCGCGTTCGCGTATTCAATCTCCTCAAGCGGCTGGCGCCGCGCCACCGCGTCACCCTGCTGTGCCTGGTGGATTCCGACGAAGAGTTCGCGGCGCACCGCGCGGAACTCGAAATCTTGTGCGAACGGGTGATCGGCGTACGGTGGCGGCCCGGCCTGCAAGGGTTGATCGGGCGGGTGATGCGAGCGGGCGCGTTGGGCCTCCGATTGCCGGTGGTCACGCTCAACAAACGAAGCCCCAAACTGGCTGCCGTGCTGCGCGGCTTGTTGCGCGACGAGCGATTCGACGTGGTCCAGATCGAGTGGATTCAGATGGCGCAACACGTGGCCGCCGAGGATTTTCCGCTCCTGGCCCGCCACGGCGTCTTGGTGGAGCACGACGTGGCGTGGATCCCGCTCGATCGCCGGGCCGCGTTGGCCTCGGGGGCGGCGCGGTGGTTCTGGCGGCGCGAAGCCCGGCTGATGCGATCGTTCGAAACCGGAATGGCCGCGCGCTGCGCCCACGTGGTGGCGGTGTCCCCGGATGACGCGGCGCGCCTTCAAGACCAGGGGCTGCGGAACGTTTCGGTGGTGCCCAATGGTGTGGACGTCGCGTATTACCGCGGTGACCGGGCGCCGGCCAAAGATTCCCGCACGCTGATTTTCATCGGCTGGTTGCGTCACGACCCCAACGTGGATGGGCTGTTGTTCTTCCTGAACGAGATCTGGCCGCTGGTCCTGCGGGACGAACCGGACGCGCGGCTCGTGGTGGTGGGCGCGCCGGTGCCCGCGGTCGAACGCGCGGCCGCGCGGGCGTCGCGCGTGGAATTGGCGGGATACGTGCCCGACGTGCGGCCTCGATTGCGCGCGGCCGCGGCGAGCGTGGTCCCGCTGCGGGTGGGCGGGGGCACGCGACTCAAAATTCTCGAATCCATGGCCGCGGGCACCGCGGTGGTCTCCACCTCGGTGGGGTGCGAGGGCCTGGGGCTCGAACCGGACCGTCACCTCATCGTGGCCGACGAGCCGGGCGCGTTCGCGGCCGGGGTGGTCCGCCTGTTGCGCGACCCCGCGTTGCGGCAACGGCTGGAACGCGACGCGTTCGCCGTGGTCACCGCGCGATACGACTGGTCGAACATGGCCGATCGCATGGATGAGGTCTACCGTCGGGTCGCCGCGGGAGCCTCCAACTCGGGCAAAGTACCGTGAGCGCGGACGCGGTGCAATGGGGGAGTTTCGAGATCTCGGGACCTCGGCACGAGTACCGCGAATCGTTGCTGGCGGGGTTGGTCACGCGAGCGGTTGAGCCGGGCGCGACCGTGTTGGACGCGGGGTGCGGGGGCGGGAGTCTGGCCGTGGCGCTGGCCGTCCGCGGGTATCGGGTGGTCGGCGTGGAGTCGTCGCCGGAGTGCGTGGCGCGGGCGCGAAGACGAGCCGCGCAGTCGGGCGTGTCGGGGCTCGTCTCGATCAATCGCGGCGACGTCACGGCGTTGCCGGTGGCCGACGCCTCGGTGGACGCGGTGGTGTCCGGCGAAGTGTTGGAGCACGTGACGGACGACGCGGCCGCGGCCGCGGAATACCGCCGCGTGCTGCGGCCCGGGGGCGCGTGTCTCGTCTCGGTTCCGGCGCACCCGGCGCTGTGGGACGTCACCGACGAGTGGGCGGGACACGTACGGCGGTACCGGCGGGGCGAGTTGATCGCGTTGTTCGAGGGGCAAGGGTTCGCCGTCGATCGCGTCCGCGCGTGGGGCTTTCCGACCGTCCTGTTCTACCATCGCCTGCTGTTTCTGCCGTGGGCGCGCCGATCCGGCGGGTTGGGGGAGGCCTCGTCGAAAACGCCGTCCACGTTCCGTCGCGCGGCCACGGCTTTGTTGGGCGCCGCGTTTCGCGTCGACGGACTGTTTTCGCGGCTGCCCGTAGGGTGGGGGTGGTTGTTGACGGCCCGAGCTCCAAAGCCATGATGTCGATCGCGTTGCTTTTTCCGGGATAATGATCTAGCCTTCGATCCTATGTCCGAGCCGCAACGACGGATACGCGTCACGCTCATCATCCCGGTGCACAATGAGGCCGTGAACATCGCGGACCTCGTGACGCGTTCGCGGGACGTGATCGGTCCGGACGGCGAGGTGCTGGTCGTGGACGACGGCTCCACCGACGGGAGCGGACCCCTGGCGCGGGACGCGGGCGCGCGGGTGGTGAGCCATCCGTACCGCATGGGCAACGGCGCCGCGATCAAAACCGGCATCCGGCAGGCGCGCGGGTCCGTGGTGGTGATGATGGACGGGGACGGGCAGCACAACCCCGCGGATATCCCGCGGCTGCTCGAACAGATCGGACCGTACGACATGGCGGTGGGCGCGCGCGCGACCGGATCTCAGAGCGACGTGCACCGCTGGCTCGGCAATCGCTTCTACAACGTGTTCGCCTCCTACCTCACCAACCGGCCGATCCTGGATACCACGTCCGGTTTCCGCGCGATCAAGGCCTCGCTCGCGCGCCGCTTCGTCTACCTGCTGCCGAACGCGTTTTCGTATCCCACCACGCTCACCATGGCCACGATCCGCGCGGGCCACAGCGTCACCTTCGTGCCCATCGTGACCATGCGCCGCAAGGGCAAGAGCAAGCTCCATCCGCTGCGCGACGGCTTGCGATTCTTGGTGATCATGTTCAAGATCGCGACGCTCTATTCGCCGATCAAGGTGTTCCTGCCGGTGAGCGTCCTGTTCTTCACCACGGGTTTGGGGTACTACCTGTACACCTTTATCGAAGCCCGCCGCTTCACCAACATGTCGGCCTTGTTGTTCATCAACGCGGTGATCATCTTCCTGATGGGGCTCGTCTCCGAGCAGATCGCGCAGATGCGGTTCGAACACAGCGAACGCCTGACCGATCACGACCACGACGCGTGAGCACGACATGAGCTCCCCGGTCGCGGAGATCCACTCGGCCGGGCTGCGCGTGTGTTATTTCGGGACGTATTCCTCCGGCCCCGGCTATCCCGTCAATCGCGTGCTGATCGAGGGACTGCGGCGCGCGGGCGCGACCGTGTGGGAGTGCCGGGCCGGGATTTCGGACGACACCGGTGAGCGGTGGAAGTCGGCACGAGGGTCCTTGGCCGCGCTTCGCGCCGTCTGGCGACTGGCGCTCGCGTGGCCGCGACTCATCGCGCGGTGGATGAGCGGCCCGCCGACCGACGTGGTGATCGTGGGATACCTGGGGCACGTCGACGTGTTGCTCGCCCGGCTGCTCACGCGGCGTCCGGTGGCGCTCAACGCGTTGTTGTCGTTGCACGACACCGTGGTCCAAGACCGGCGATTGGTGTCCGAGCGATCGCTCGCGGCGCGCGTGTTACGCGGTCTCGATCGCCTCGCGTGCCGGACCGCGGATCTGGTGTTTCTCGATACCCACGCGCACATCGCGTATTTTTCCGAGCGGTTCGGTCTGGACGCCGCGAGGTTTCATCGCGTGCCGGTAGGGTCCGATCGCGTGCCGCGCCCCGTGTCCGTCAAGCCGGCGGGATCGCCGGTTCGAGTCCTGTTCGTGGGCACGTTCATCCCCTTACATGGGGCGCAGACCATCGTGGCCGCGGCCGCGTTGCTCGAACAACGCGGAACCGCCGTCCGGTTCCGCTTGATCGGGCGGGGTCAGGAGTTCGCGGTCGCGGCCGAGCGCGTCCGCCGCGGCAATCTGACCCGCGTGGAACTGGTGGACCAGTGGATCGACGGCGCGGGTTACGACCGCGAGTTGGCCGAAGCCGACATCTGTCTGGGGATTTTCGGCGCCACGGACAAAACGCGGCGGGTGATTCCCTCGAAGGTCTACGACGCGCTCGCCGCGGCGCGGCCGGTGATCACCGCGGACACGCCCGCGGCGCGCGAACTGCTCACCCACGGCGCGGACGCGTGGTTGTGCCCACCGGCCGATCCCGCGGCGTTGGCCGCGGCCATCGACACGTTGGCGACGGATCACGCGTTGCGCGCGCGCTTGGCCGAGGGCGCGCGGCGAACCCACGAGACGCATTGTTCGCCGGAGGCGATCGGGCGGGACGTGGTGGTAAGGCTCAAAGCGCTCGTCAGGGGGGATTAGAGCCAAAGCGTTGTTCGTTGAAAGTTGCTCGTTGTTCGTGTAGCAGACAACGAACAACGAAGAACGCCTTACTTCAACGCTTTGACGTCCTTGAGCACGTCATGGTGGTGTTCGTCCACCTTGACCTTGGGATAGATCTTGGCGATCCGGCCCTGTTTGTCGATCAGGAACGTGGTCCGCTCGATCCCCCAGAATTCCTTGCCGTACATTTTTTTGAGCTTGTACACGCCGTAGGCTTTGGACACGGCGTGGTTCTCGTCGCTCAATAACGGAAACGGGAGCGAGAACTTGTCCACGAACTTTTTGTGGGACGTCAGATTGTCGAGGCTGACGCCCAACACCACCGCGCCCGCCTTCTGGTACGACGCGAACGTGTCGCGAAATCCGCACGCCTCGATGGTGCAGCCCGGGGTGTCGTCTTTCGGGTAAAAGTACAACACCACCGTCTGTTTGCCGCGAAAATCGTGCAGCGCGACGGTGCCGCCGGTGTTGGCGGCCAACGCGAAATCCGGCGCCGCGTCGCCTTCCTTGAGGCCGTCGGGAGTCGCCGGCGCCATGTTAGTTCCTTTCGTCCTCGGCGACCGTGATGTTCTTGGAGGCCTCCCCCGCGGCCGAGTGATCGGGCTGTTCGAGCGCGCGCAGCGTGTTGGAGGCATCGAGGGCCGTCACACCGACGATGACGGCGGCACGTACGAATGGTCGAATCATCGGGGGCTCTCCTTTGCTCCTATACGTGAGGTAATTCAGAAACCGGGTTAAGACCCGACGTTTTTCGTCGGCGTAGGGTTGCGGGCCAGCGAATCGATATTGAACCGCAGGACTTCCACGAGACGTTTGGCTTGTTGGAGCGGGGTGGCGGCTTCCAGGAAGAGTTGTTTTTCAACGGGGGTGAAGGGGAGTTCGGAGCAACAGATATTGAGGAAGGCCGGTTCGTGGACGACGCGTTTCAAGAACACCTCGATCTGCGACGACCGGCCGATCAGTCGGCCGAATTCCCTGACCAGCCCGTGCAGATCGCATTTGAGGTCCGCGGGCAGCGGGCTCGGCGTGTCGCCGTCGTGGAACGGCTCGACCCACGCCTGGCGATACGGCGCGTCGCAGAACTGATCGCGCACGGAAAAACGGGTGAGCCCGAACAGCGTGATGTTGAACCGCCCGCCGTCCATCTGCTGCACCGCGGTGATTCGCCCCGCGCACCCGATCGGGAGAATCGGCGCGCTGTTTTCGTAGTAGAGTTCTTCCCAGCCGTCCTGCAACAGGATCATGCCGATGATGCGATCCCCGTCGAGCGCGTCCCGCACCATGGCGCGGTATCTCGGTTCGAAGATGTGCAGGGGCAAGCAGGTGTGCGGAAAAAAGACCAGGTCGGGGAGTGGGAAGAGCGGGATGACTTTGGGAAGCGCCAGCGTCATTGCGTCGTCCAAACGACCGCAGTTGGTCGGTACTCTACAAATCGCGTCCGAAAAATGTCAAGCGTGGAAACCGGTTGGCCAGTGCGCCGGTGCGCCGGTTTGCCGGTCGAGGACGGCGTCACCCTGTTCGTGATTCACGATTCTCTTTTACCGGCGTACCGGCTAACCGGCGCACTGGCCAACCGGTTTCGTCACGACCAGAAGTTGAATTTTGACCCGTCTTTTTCTATACTCCGGGCTCCGAATCGGGCCCACGCGCAACGACCTCATGGACGCCACGCTCTCCTGGTCCGCGATGAAGCGGAAGATCACCGTGAAGACGGTGCCCGTGTACCTCGCCCTTGCCGCGCTCGTGTGGTGGGCGCATCCGGTGCCCCGGTGGTTCGCGGCCGGGCTCGTCCTCGTGGTGGCGGGGCAACTGATTCGGGCGTGGGCGGCCGGCCACCTCTATAAAAACGAGCGGGTCGTCACGAGCGGGCCTTACGCGTACGTGAAGAATCCCCTGTATCTCGGCACGTTTCTCATCATGGTGGGCTTTTGCGCGATGGCCTTCAACCTGATCTTGTTGGCGGTGGGCCTGGTCGTGTTCGTCGCGTATTACGCGCCGTTCAAGCAACGCCGGGAATCCGACCGGCTGCGCGAGCGGTTCGGCGAGGCGTGGGATCGGTACGACCGCGCCGTGCCGGGTTACGTGCCGCGGCCGACGCCGTATCCGGATCGGGAAGAGAAACCGTGGCAGTGGTCCGCGTTCATTCGCAACGACGAACACGGGACCGTCATGGCGGTGCTGCTTGGTGTCGCGCTGTTGGCGTGGAGGCTGTGGCGCGTCTCGTCGTGATGAATGGGACGACGACGTCCGCGCTCACGCGCGAGACGATCGCGGCGTTCGCCCCTCAATACGTGCGGCGCGGCCGACCGTGGCAACCGGACATCCTGCTGATCGAGCATGAAGGACGCCGCGTGATCGTGAAGGATTACGCCCCGCGCAAGTGGATGTATCGGGTCGGCGTGGGCCTGTATTCGGTGTGGCGCGAGGCGTCGATCTATCGCGCGTTGACCGGCATTCCCGGCGTACCGGAGTTCGTGGGGCGCGTCGATCGGTACGCGTTGGCCACCCAATACATTCCGGGGCAAGCCGCGGGCGAGGCCAAACCCGGGGTCGTGGGGGAGGCGTTCTTCGAGCGGCTGAGCGACACGGTGGACGCCATTCACGGCCGGGGGGTGGTCCTCTGCGACATGCGCAACATGAACAACGTGTTGATCAGCGACCGCGGCGAGCCCTACGTGATCGACTTTGCCGCGTCGTTCCGGCGGGGCAAGTGGTGGAACGTTCCGGTCAACGCGTTGTTTCGGTTGTTCGAACAAGACGACTGCATGGGCGTGATCAAATTAAAACGTCGGTTGGCGCCGGACTTGCTCACGCACGAGGAGGCCGAGCGGTATCGCAAGGGCGTGTTCCTGCAGGCGCCGGCCGTGGCCATGCGCAACTGGAGTCGAAAATGGCTGAAACGGATTGTGGGGATGAAGGCCGGTTAGCCGGTGAACCGGTCGCCCGGTGCGCCGGTAAACGCTGACCGCACATCGTAGAACATCGGGATCGGCAACCGGCTCACCGACGAACCGGCCAACGATTTTTCGACGGGGAGAGAACCATGCGGCGGGCATTGATCAGTGTGTCGAGCAAAGACGGGGTGGTGGATGTCGCCAAGGGATTGGTCGGCCTGGGGTTTGAGCTCGTATCCACCGGCGGCACCGCCAAGTTGCTGCGCGAGCAGGGGCTGGCGGTGCGCGACATCTCGGAGATCACCGGGTTCCCGGAGATGTTGGACGGCCGGGTGAAGACCTTGCACCCGAAAGTGCACGGCGGGTTGTTGGGACGCCGGCGCCTGCCGGATCACGTGGAGCAGATGAAGCGCCACGGCATTGATCCCATCGACGTGGTGATCGTCAATCTCTACCCGTTCGAGGCCACGATCAACAAGCCCGGGTGCACCTTCGACGAGGCGATCGAGAACATCGACATCGGCGGACCGTCCATGTTGCGCTCGGCCGCGAAAAATTTCGAAGAGGTGGCCGCGGTGGTGGACCCGGCGGATTATCCGCGGTTGATCGACGAACTCAAGCGGCCGGAAGGACTGAGCCGCGAGACCCGGCTGTTGTTCGCGCGCAAGGTCTTTGCGCACACGTCCAAGTACGACGGTTTGATCGCGTCGTATCTTGACCGCCAGGCCCCGGCCTCGGACGCGGCCACGCGGTTCCCGCAAACGTTGGTCCTGCGGTACGAGAAGCTCCAGAACCTGCGGTACGGGGAAAACCCGCACCAACAGGCCGCGGTGTACCGCGACCCCACCGTGACCGAGGCGTGTACCGCGCGCGCCCGCCAGCTCCACGGCAAGGAAATGTCGTACAACAACTTCTTGGACGCGCACGCCGCGCTCGAACTCGTCAAGGAGTTCGACGCGTGCGCGGTGGTGATCGTCAAACACAACAACCCGTGCGGCGTGGCCTTGGGCGTGAGCCCGGCCGACGCGTACCGCAAGGCGCGAGAAGGCGATCCCGTGTCCGCGTTCGGAGGCGTGGCCGCGTTCAACCGGCCGGTGGACGGCGAAACCGCGAAAGAAATCGGTTCGACGTTCATGGAAGTGATCGTGGCGCCAGGCTTTACGCCCGAGGCGGTGGAGGAACTGGGGCGCAAGAAAGCCCTGCGGTTGCTCGACATCGGTCCGATGGGGACCGGGGTTCCCGAGGTGATGGAGGTCCGCAAGATCGTGGGCGGCCTCCTCTATCAGGAACGGGATCTCGGCCGCATCGCGGACGTGCGCGCGTTACGCGTGGGGACCAAACGAAACCCGACCGCCCAGGAATACGACGCCCTGGCGTTCGCGTGGAAGGTGACCAAACACGTCAAGTCCAACGCCATCGTGTACGCGCGGCCCGATCGCACGGTCGGGGTGGGCGCGGGGCAGATGAGCCGGGTGGATTCGGTCAAGATCGGCGCCATGAAGGCGGTGTTGCCGCTCGCGGGCACGGTGATCGGGTCGGATGCGTTTTTCCCGTTCCGCGACGGCATCGACGAGGCGGCCAAGGCGGGCGTGACCGCGGTGATCCAGCCCGGCGGGTCGGTCAAGGATGATGAGGTGATCGCGGCGGCGAATGAGCATGGGATGGCCATGATCTTCACGGGCATGCGCCATTTCCGCCACTGAACGGGAGCCTGACGATGAAGGGTCATCTGCGGCGTTGTCGCTGCGCTTCCGCTCCTCGCGTACGACTCAGTACGCTCCGGTGCGGTGCTCGCTCCGCCTTGCATCTGACGCCTTCCTCGCCAGGCTCGCAGGGCAGCCCTTTGGGCTGCCTGCGGACAACTTCAAATTCATGGATTCGTCGATGAGGTCTTTTATACCCCCCCCTTTGAAAAAGGGGGGTAGGGGGGGATTTTCTAATCAGCGATCAACTTTCATCTTTGATCGATTTTTCTTCGGCCAGGGAGGGCCGCTTTGGCGCTCCGAGGGGCGGCGATGAAGGTGCTGGTGATCGGGAGCGGCGGGCGCGAGGACGCGTTGGTCTGGAAATTGGGGCGGAGTCCGCGCGTGTCGAAGATCTTTTGCGCGCCGGGCAACGGCGGGATCGCGGAGCGCGCGACGTGTTTGCCGGTCGCGGTCGACGACGCGGACGGGCTGCTTCGCGCGGTGGAGCGCGAGGGAATCGACCTGACCGTGGTCGGTCCGGAGGCGGCGCTGGCCGCGGGCGTGGTGGATCGCTTCACGGCGGCGGGCCGCCGAGTCGTGGGGCCGACGCGAGCGGCCGCGCAATTGGAGTCCAGCAAGGCCTTCTCCAAGGCGTTCATGCAGCGGCATCACATACCCACCGCCAAAGCCGTGATCGCGAAGTCGGCGCAGGAAGCGCTCGCGGTGCTTGATTTGCACCCGCTGCCGGTGGTGATCAAGGCCGACGGGTTGGCCGCGGGCAAGGGCGTGGTGGTGACGGCCGATCGGGACGAAGCGCGCGACGCGGTGCGGTCGATGATGGAGCGGCGGGCGTTCGGCGCCGCGGGCGACACCGTGTTGATCGAGGAATGTCTCCAGGGCATGGAAGCCACGTGTATGGCGTTTTGCGACGGCCGCTCGTTCGTGATGATGCCCGCGGCGCAGGACCACAAGCGCGCGCAGGACGGGGACCGCGGACCGAACACGGGCGGCATGGGCGCGTACGCGCCGAGCCCGTTCGTCACGCAGGACGTGTTGTCGATCGTACGCGAGCGCGTGTTGGCGCCGGCGCTGGCGGGGCTGGCCGCGGAAGGGACGCCGTATCGGGGTATCCTGTACGCGGGCATGATGTTGACCCCGTTGGGGCCCAAGGTCCTGGAGTTCAACTGCCGGTTCGGCGATCCCGAGACCCAGGTCGTGTTGCCGCTCTTGGCCACGGACTTGGTGGACGTGTGCGAGGCGATCGTCGAGGGACGTCTTGATCAAACCCCGGTTCGTTGGCGCGACGAGACCGCGGTGTGCGTGGTGATGACCGCGCAGGGATATCCGGGCGACTATCGAAAAGGCGACGCCATCACGGGGTTGGACGCGGACCGGGAGGACGGCGCGGTGGTGTTCCACGCGGGCACGGCGCGGGACAATAATCGACTGGTCACGTCGGGCGGGCGCGTGTTGGGCGTGACCGGCGTGGGGCCTAATGTGGCCGCGGCGAGAGAGCGGGCGTATGCGAGGGTCAGGAGGATTCGGTTTGAGGGGGCGGCGTATCGGTCGGACATCGCGATGAAAGCGCTCGCGGGACCATGAGCCTGTCCATAAAGGGTCATCTGCTGCGTTGCCGCTCCGCATCCGGTGCTCACGTACTTACAACGTACGCTCCGCTCCGGTGCTCGCGGCGCCTTGCATCTGACGCCTTTCTGAACAAGCTCCGAAGTTGGAAACCTCGGATAGACATCTAGTGTCACTTTTGGTCGGTCGCGCCGTTCGCGTCTTTTCTCTTCCTGTCATAGGATTGGCGGTGCTGGGCGGCGTCGCGGGGTTTTGGGCGCTGACGCGGTTGGATCCGTTGTTTCGCGAGGCCATTGCGCCGTGGCGCACGCCGCAGTTCGTCTCGGTCATGAAGGCCGTCACCACGCTCGGCGAGGGGTGGTTGCTCGGCGTGGGGGCGCTGGTGATGGCGGGGGTCGCGAGCCGGGTGGGACGGCGCGACCTGGTTCGGGCCGGGCTGGTCGCGGTGCCGGCGTTGATCGTGTCCGGGCTGATCGCCCGCGTGTTCAAGATCCTGATCGCCCGTCCTCGCCCCGGCACGGTCACCGACGGGCTCGCGCAGTGGGTGCCGTCGTTTTCCGCCGCGTTTAATTCGTTTCCATCCGGCCACGCCGCGTCCGCGTTCACGCTGGCCGCGGTGTGGGCCGCGGTGTTGCCGTCGTGGCGCGGCGCGTTGTACGCGTCGGCCGCGGTGATCGCGTTTTCGCGCGTGGGGGTCGACGCGCACTTCCTCTCCGACGTGGTGGCCGGAGGTTTGTTGGGTTGGGCCACGGGCCGGCTCGCCATGGGTATCGCGGAGCGGCGTCGGCCGTTGCGCTCGGACGCGGGCGGCGCGTGACCAGGGAACGCGCGGCGTTTATCGGGTTGTTGCTCGGGTGCGCGGCGTTGTTTTTCGCGGGCTCGGGCGGCGTCCCGCTCTTTGACGTGGACGAGGCGGTCTTCGCCGAGGCCACGCGCGAGATGCTGGAAACCGGCGATTGGATCACGCCCCAATACAACGGCGCGGATCGGTTCGACAAGCCGGTATTGTTCTATTGGCTGATGGCTTCGGCGTTCGCGGTGTTCGGGGTGGGCGAGTTCGCGGCGCGCTTCTGGTCCGCCGCGTTCGGGGTCGCCCTGGTGGGCCTGTTGACGGTGTTCGGCTGGCGACGCCTGGGATTTCGCGTCGGGATCCTGTCGGGTGTGGTGGCCGCGACCTCGCTCGAGGTGATCGTGCTCGCGCACGCGGCCATCACCGACATGGTCTTGATCTTTTTCATCTCAGCCGGACTGCTGGCTTTCTTCGCCGCGGTGCAGGCGAGCGACGCGCGGGCGCGGACCGAGTCCGCGTTGATCGGCTCCGTCGCGCTGGGGTTGGCCGTGCTCACCAAGGGGCCGGTGGGCATCGCGCTGCCCGGCTTGGTCGTACTGCTGTTTCTCGCGCTGCGCGGCGGGTTTCGCGAGGCGGCGACGAGCCTGCCGTGGGGCCGCATGGCGGCGGTGTTCCTGTTGGTGGCGGCGCCGTGGTACGCGCTGGAGCTGCACGCGCGCGGCTGGGCGTTCATCGAAGGGTTTTTCCTCAAGCACAACGTGCGGCGTTTCACCGGCGTGATTTCGGGGCACGCCGGGCCCTTCTATTATTACGTGCCCGCGGTGGCGGTCGGATTTTTCCCGTGGACGGCGGTCCTGCCGCCGGCGTTCCGGTGGGCGTGGCCGTCGGGATGGCGCGGCCTGCGCAAACCCACGGACCGCGAGGCGCTCGGGCTGTTCGCGTTGGTCTGGTTCGGCGTGGTGTTCGCGTTTTTTTCGGCCGCGGGCACCAAGCTCCCCAACTACGTGGCGTCGTTGTACCCGCCGCTGGCCCTGCTGGTGGGGATGTGGGCCGAGCGGTTCGTGGCGGGCGCGCCCGGCGCGGACCGGTGGATAAACGCCGGCATCGTCCTCCTGGTTTGCGTCGCGCTGCTCATGGCCGCGGCGTTCTGGGGAGTACCCTGGTGGTTGGAGTGGGCCCGCGCGCGCTTTCCCAAGGCCGCGTACCTGCACCAGCCCGTGGACGTGGGCTGGGGGCCCGCCGCGCTCGGCACCGTGTGTCTGATCGGCGCGCTGGCGGTGGGATGGACGGCGATGCGTCGTCGCGCCGTGGCCCTGCTCGGGGCGATCGCCGCGACCACCGTGGCGGCCGCGATCGTGTTGTTGACCGCGGTGTTTCCGGTCGCGGCCGACGTCATTCAAGTGCCGTTGCGGGATCTCTCGATCCTCGCGAGCCGCGCGGCGGGGCCCGAGGGCGGGATCGCGGTGTACGGCCTGAACAAGCCGAGCGTGGTCTTTTACGCCAAGCGGCCGGTCACGGTGGTGGCCGAGAGCCGTCAGGAAGAATTGGGCGCCCTCATCCGCGAGGATCGAACGTGGTTCGTGATCACCAAGGCGAAGTGGTTCGACCGGCTCGATCGCCTCGGCCCCGTGCACGTCGTCGAGTCGCGGGGCGGGTATCTGCTGGCGTCCAACCGCCCGCCGGCGTCGGGCGGCGCCTCGGGCCAGACAGGAGGCGACGATGCCGGATCGTGAACCGACTCGCCCCGCGTTGTCGGTCGTTATTCCATTGTTTAATGAAGCCGAGAATTTGGCCGCGCTGGCCGAGCGCGTGTTCGGGGCGATCGCGCGGCACGGGTTGGACGCGGAAGTGTTGTTCGTGGACGACGGCAGCACGGACGGCAGCGAAACGATCTACCGCCGCTTGTGCGTCGAACATCCCGCGCTGCGAGTCATTCGGCTGCGCCGGAACTTCGGCCAGACCGCGGCCATGGCCGCGGGGTTCGACCACGCGCGGGGAGCCGTGATCGTGGTATTGGACGGGGATCTTCAGAACGATCCCGAGGACATCCCGTTGCTGGTCAAGAAGCTGGACGAGGGGTTCGACGTGGTCAGCGGGTGGCGGCGCGATCGGCATGACCATTGGAGTCGCGTAGTGCCGTCGCGCTTGGCCAACTGGCTGATCGGCCGCACCACCGGGGTGCGGTTGCACGATTACGGGTGCTCGCTCAAGGCGTACCGCGCGGAGTTGATCCAGAATATCCCGTTGTACGGCGACCTGCACCGGTTCATTCCGGCGCTCGCCGGAATCTACGGCGCGAAAATCACCGAGTTGCCGGTTCGGCATCACCCGCGCGCGCGCGGCCGGAGCAAGTACACGCTGGCGCGCACGTTTCGCGTGATCATGGACCTCATTATCGTCAGCTTCCTGAAGAGTTACGCGCAGCGTCCGATGCACGCGTTCGGATGGGCGGGCATCCTCATGCTGGTGGCCGGGTTCGGCATCGAGGTGTACCTCGCGATTCAAAAACTCGCCTTCGGCGCGCAACTGGCCGGCCGTCCGTTGTTGCTCTTCGGCGCGGTGTTGATGCTGGCCGGTCTGCAGATCGCGAGCTTGGGAATCCTCGCGGAGCTTCAGATCCGCACCTATCACGAATCCCAAGGCAAACCCATTTACACGGTCCGGGAAGTGATCGAGCGCGACCGGAACGCCGGCTGATGAACAAGGCCGGGTGGCTCGCGCTCAAGCTCACGGTGACCGTGGGCCTGCTCGTGTACCTATTTACTCGCATCGAATTGGAATCGGTGGCTCGGCTGATGGCCGCCGCGGCGTGGGGCTGGGTGGTCGCGGCGTTTTTGCTCTATCTGGCACTGCAGGGGCTCTGCGCGTGGCGCTGGTTGCTGCTCGCGCGCGTCCTCAATTTGGACGGGACGTGGAGCCGGTTCGTCCGGTACTACTACGTCGGGATGTTCTTCAACTTGTTCCTGCCCACCGGCGTGGGCGGCGACGTGTATCGGTGTTATTACGTGGCGCGCTCGGCCGCGGACTGGCGACGCGCCATTATCTCCGTGTTGGCCGATCGCGGCGTGGGGTTCGGCACCATGTGCGCGATCGCCGCGACCGCCACGCTGATCTTCGGCCGCGTGAGTCTGCCGTCGTGGATGGCGTGGGCGCTGGCCGGCGGCATGGTCGCCCTGGTCGTCCTGTTGGCGGTGGGACTCCTGGCCGCGCGGGGGCCGCTCGCCTCGCTCCGGGCGTCCGCGCCCCTGGTGATCGAATTCTTTCGACGACCCGGTACGCTCGCGTTCGTGGCGGGCCTGTCGTTCCTGCTCCAAGGCCTGGTCGTGGTGGTGACGATTTTCAACGCCATGGCGCTGGGGCTCGACGTGCCGCTGGCGTTTTATTTTATTCTGATTCCGCTGATCGCGGTGGCCACGATGATTCCGGTGAGTCTGAACGGGTTGGGCGTGCGCGAGGGCGCATTCGTGTTCTTCATGGCCCAGGTGGGCGTGCCCGAGGCGCAGGCGCTCTCGCTCGCGCTGCTGTGGCTCGTCGTCTTGACGGCCTCGAGCGCGATCGGCGGGCTGGTGTG
Source organism: Nitrospirota bacterium (assembly GCA_049325295.1). GTDB lineage: Bacteria > Nitrospirota > Nitrospiria > 2-01-FULL-66-17 > 2-01-FULL-66-17 > JBFLXB01. The sequence continues at coordinate 65,204 of JBMOMD010000030.1, read as the reverse complement.
GTTGGCCACGCCGGTCCCGCCCCGACCGAACGAGTCGGGCGGTTAGAAGCGGTACTCGACGCCGAGCGTCAGACGCTGTTCCGTGTACGTGCCGAATTCGAGGTCGGCGCCGTTCTTGTTGCTCGACCGGTCGATGCGGTCATAGTCCGCGCGTAGTTCGACGCTTTTCCTGATCCGCGCGCGCGATTCGACCCCCAGGGTGTAGGCCGTGTCCTCGCGCTGATAATAGTTGTCGTCCAGGGGCAGGTCCGAGGTGAAGTTTCGCCGGTAATACTCATACACCAATGCCACGTCCCAGGCTCGCGCGGGGGAGATCCGCGGTTTGACGAAGGCGGACCACTGGCGGTATGAGGTGTCGGAATTGATGGACGTGTCTCCGGCGCCGGCCGCGTCGCCGGTTTCGTGGCTCCCCCCGAGCGTGACCGAGACCTTGGGACGAAGCCTCGCGGTTCCGGACAAGCCGACTTCCTTGACCGTGATGTCCCGATGGTTGAACGTGGGATTGTAATCTTTGCTCTCCCACGCGCCGTAGAGTTCGGTATCGAGCGTTCGGGAAAAGTCGTGCTCAACCGCCAACCGCCAGCGGGAGGTGGAGAGGTCGGCATCCGCGTACGTGGCGGTCTGGTTCGGCGGACTCGCCAATCGCCACCCGAAGTGGCTGGGTACGAACCGATACCTCAGGCTGAGTCCGGTATCGCGCGGCAAACGTCGGGTCACCCCGAGGGTATACGCCTGGCTGCTGCGTTCCGTGTTCTTGGCGTACTGGTTGAAGTCCACGCCGGCGAACAGGCGAGTCGTGTAGCGCCCCTTCCACGTGGCGCGAACATCGATCGACGGGCTCACGATTACGTCGTCGGTCGATTCAATGGTCGTGAATTTCGCGAGGGTCCGGTCATACCGGCCGAGATTACGGTCCGAGTACTGGAACACGTTGTCGTCGTAGCGGACCCGCAGGCCGGCTTCAGCGCGCAGCTCCGGCGCGGCGGCGGAGGCGTGCAAGGAAGGCAGCAGCCCCACTCCGATGGAAAGCATTCCTGCGATGACACGTGAGCGCATCATGTTCTCCTCGTCGGATTACGGGCGAATCGCGTTTCTGGGAACCAGGATTCGGACCGCAACTTCTCTGGCCGGGGTCCCGGATAGATGAATCCGGTAATGGTGGCGCCCGGACGGCACCGTGAGTTTGAGCCGTTTCCCCTCACCTGGAACGAGCTGTCCGCCATTTGCCAGGGTGGAGACCGGTGATTTGCGGGTGGTAAAGGTCATGGCCGCGACTTCCTGCGCGTGGCCCGTCAGGGTGTCTTGGGTCACGCTGACCGTGTAGCGTTGGTCGCCTTTCATGTCCACGGAAAACAGGAGACGGGTGGAGATGTTGACGGTCGTGGGGCCGCTGAGAGAGAACTCCAGGGGTTTGTCCGCGGTCATGACGTAGTACTTACGTTCTTTGCTCTTGGTGACCACGGTTTCCACGCGGACGTAGCCGTCCGGCGTAAACGAGACTACGCGGGGCTTGGCGCGGGGCGAGGCGCCGGTGGCCCCCGAGACCATCAGCGCCGCGACGCCGACGGCAGCGAAGGCGCCGAAAATAACCGTGCGTACCGACTGCGACATGGGTTCGTCCTCTCCTCGTTACCGAGATTTCGGCGGGGGTGCCGGGGGTACGGTTGATCCGCCCGCGCCGTATTGCCCGAGTCGGATCTGTTGGAGATAGTGCCGCATGTCGAGTCGTACGATCGCGGCGGTCAAAATCACGAGCGCGATGATGATCAAGCCGAGTTGGACTCGATCGTATCGTTCCTTGAAGTAGATCGGTCCTTGTCCGAGCTCCGGCAGGGGGACCGGGTCGAGCGGCAGGCCGTACCGTTTGGCCAGGCGCTGTACGTCCAGGATATGAATGACCGGCATGCCGCGATCGGCCATGCGGATCAGCACACCCTTCATCGGGAAGTTCTTGTCGCGAAGACTGGTGGACAACCCCGCCGGGATCAGGGTGCCGTTGATCGAATTGCCGAGGCTGGCGATACCGCCCCCGACGTTCACGAAGGCCTTGATCGGTTTGCCGGCCGCGTGCCGATCGTAGGTCGCTAAGCGCGCCTCGATGGAGGCTTCAACGGTGTCTTCCTTGATAAACGCCGCGTCGTTGCGCGCAATCGCGGCCTCGATGGCCTGGCGACCTTCGGGAGAGAGGCCGCGGCCGGTGTCTTTTCCCCCGCCGATCGAGGCGGCCACCGAGCGCGTGTGCAGCACCCCGGCTTCGCGCAACGCGCGTTCCATGTCCAGCCAGGTGAATCCCGGGTCCGTCGCGCCCCACGACGAGGACCCCACGGACGTGACGACGATGGGGACGAGGTCCAGGGCTTCCAGAGCGGCGAGCGTGGCGATATTGAGCGCGGGAAACGACCCCGTCAGGGCGACCGCCACCACGTCGCCCTTTTTGAGCTTCGCGTCGGTCAGCATGTGCACGATCGCCGCGGCGAAGTTGGGGTTCGTGCTGGTGAGCTTGGAGGTGATATCCCCGCGGTCGGTGGTGATCAGCGTGAACTCGCTGCCGATCAAGCCCGTGCCGTTGGGGTCATTGACCGGGTCGATGACCACGTTATGGCCTTCCCGGAGCGTGCGCAGGGTGTGTTGGGCCAGCAGCGTGTTTTTGGCGGCCTGCAGTTTCTTCGTGTAGTGGGGCTCGCGCACCGGGGTCACCGTGGTTTCCGCCAAGACGAGCGCCAAGACCGCGACGACCGTGATGAACAGCAACGACTGCAACGAAGCTTTATCGGACCGCCACTTCAACCGGAATCACCTCCCCCGAAATGAACATCAGGATCAATCGTACGATGACGGCGGTCGTGACCATGATACACAACGTTTTAACCGCGCCTTGCCGTTCCATCCAGTTCGCGATCAGTCCAGGAATAATGTACCCGATGGACTTGAGCTCCACGGTATAGTCGGGAAACGAAAAGATGAACGCGTTTTTGGCGAGCCAACCGAACAGGAACCCGAGGATGATCGAGAACACGATCCGCCGACGCCCGTAGATCAAAATATAGTTGGTCAGCACTTTCACGGTTCCCAGGGTGAGGAGGCTCGCGACAACCGTGCCGAGCACGAGGAACGGCTGGTGGATGTAGAGCGCGATGTAGCCGGGCACGACCATGCCGCCCGCGGCAAGGCCGAGCGATTCCGAGAAAATCAGGCTGAGAACGAGCCCGAGACCGATGGCTTGTTCGACCATTCCATGCTCCGGTTCTTGAAAAACGTCATGATCTCTCTGCCGAGCCCGCCGATGTTGCCCACGCCCAGGATGGTGGCGGACCGATCGACCCGCGCCACGATCGCCTCGAACAATGCGTCGGCGCCGATTTGGCCGAGGTCGCTGAGCCGGTGGGGCGGCAGCCCCAGGCGCACCGCGATGTCGTGGGTGGCCTTGGTAAAGTCGCCGACCAGAAACACGTGTTCCGCTTCGATGCCGGCCGCGATCATCTCTCCGAACTGCTCCGCGCGCTGCAGCCGGTCGCCCCGGTTGTTGACGATCCAGAACACCGGGTGCTCGGAGCGATTTTTCAAGCCGAGTCGTTTCGCAATCATCAACGTCGAATCCCGGTCGTTGGCCGCGAACGCGTTGTAAAACAGCAGGTCCTTCGCAAAAAACCGGATGTGGTAACCCTGGAGCACGCCTTGGTCCGGGGTCGCGCGCTGCATGGCCGCGAGCGCGGCGGCCCGTTCGATCCCGAAGTGGGCGCACACGGCCAAGGCCAATGCCACGTTCTCCTTGTGCTCGATGTAGGAAAACCCCGCGATGTCCTCGTCGCTGACGGCGTCCGCGTCCGACGCGACCACGGTGGAGCCGTTCATCGCGGCCCGGCGCTTGAACACCGGGAGCAGCGCGCGCTCGGCGGTGTAGACGGTCGCGTGTTTGGGAATGGTGTTCGAGAGCGCCTCGGCGACGTGAGCGACGGTGGGCCCCATTTGGTCCAAGTGATCGGCCCGCGCATTGGTGATGACCCCGAGCGTGGATTGAACCATTCGCGTCTCGGCGATCCACTGCAGGTGCGGCTGCACGGCCATGCATTCGATCACGAGAATTTCCGCGCCGCGAGCCGCGGCCACGCTGACGATCATCAGTTGCTCGATGATGTTGGGGGTGCCGGCGCGAAGAATCGGCAACTCGCTTCCGTCCTCAAGAATAAACCGGGGCGTGGTGCCGGTGCATTTCGCGATGGTCCGACGCGGGCCCGTGCGCAGTCCGGCGGCAATCAGGCGCGTGACGCTGGACTTCCCGCGACTGCCGTTGACGTGGATGCGAATCGGAATGCGGTGGAGCCGGTGCTGGTGCGTCCGGAATTCCCAGATGCCGTACGCCGTGAGTCCTGCCAAGAGCAGGAGGATCGTGACCACGGCGGCTACCCTACCACAGCGGTCGGGGATGCTCAAGCTCGGTGATGCTTAAGCTTGACCCGCGTCAAGCGGCCGTGCTACGGTCACGGACTCGATTCCCAACGGGTTGCTTTGCGAGAGGATTTCCTCATGACCAAATCGTCAGGGCCGCTGGTCGGCATCGTGATGGGCAGTGACTCGGATCTCCCGATCATGGAGGAAGCCGGCAAGGCGCTCAAAGAACTCGGCGTGCCGTACACGATCACGATCGCGTCCGCGCATCGGGCGCCCGATCTGCTGCGGGCGTGGATCCGGGGGGTGGAGGCTCAGGGCGTTCGGGTCATCATCGCGGGCGCGGGTGGGGCCGCGCACCTGGCCGGCGTCACCGCGTCCGAGACCTTGCTGCCCGTGATCGGCGTGCCATTGGAGGCCTCGTCGCTCCAAGGGCTGGACGCATTATTGTCCACGGTTCAGATGCCGGGCGGGGTTCCGGTCGCCACGGTCGCGATTGGGAAAGCCGGAGCGAAAAATGCCGGGGTGCTGGCCGCGCGAATCCTGGCGCTTCAGGACGAAGGGCTCGCCAAGCGCTTGGGCGAGTACCGCGCAAAGATGGCTCAAGACATTGAGAAAAAAGCGAAATTAGTGGCTGATCGCCTCACGTCCGGTTAGATCTCATTCCCGAACCGGCCCTCGGTCGGTCGAATCAAATCCCAAAGCAAATTGTTCTTGACTTCAAGGCGCCAAGCTCGCTATATTGTATCCGACTTAATTAGTCGCAGATATAATAGGTCGGGGATGAAAGCAGTCGCATATAAGATGGAGGGCTCGCCGTGTTAAAGCTCTCGAAAAAGATCGATTACGGCTTATTGGCGATGAACTACATCGCGTTGAGTCACGACAGTTCGTCGGTGAACACCAAACGGATCGCGGACGAGTACCACATCCCGGTCGAACTGCTCGCCAAAGTCCTCCAGCGCTTGGCCAAGCGGGGGTTGATCGTATCGCAGAACGGCCCCAAGGGCGGATACGCATTGGCCCGACCCGCGACGGACATCACGGTATCCGAGATCATCGAGGCGATCGAGGGACCGATCATGCTCACCACGTGTTCATTGGCCGCCAAAGGCGACGGGGCCTGCGATCAGTGGTCATGGTGCAGCCTTCGTTCGCCGCTCCATAAGATTCAGGACGGGATTCGCAAACTTCTTCAGGGGATGACGCTGGCCGAGATGTCGCAGATCAGCCGGCAGGAGGAGCATTCGTATGACCTTGAAATTGCCCATCTACCTCGATAACCACTCCACCACGCCGGTTGATCCGCGCGTGTTGCAGGCGATGGTGCCGTACTTCACCGAGAAGTTCGGGAACGCGGCCAGCCGCAACCACGCGTTCGGCTGGGAAGCGGAGTCCGCGGTGGAGGCCGGGCGCGAGCAGATCGCGGCGTTGATTCACGCGGACGCGAAGGAGATCGTGTTCACCAGCGGGGCGACCGAGTCGAACAATCTGGCGCTCAAGGGCGTGGCCGCGATGTACCGCGAAAAGGGCGACCACATCGTCACCGTGGCCACCGAACATCGCGCGATTCTCGACACCGCCAAACGGTTGGAGAAGGACGGGCTGAAGATCACCTATCTCCAGGTTCCGGCGGATGGAGTCGTGAATCCCGACGACGTGAGAAACGCGATCACGGATCGCACGATCCTGATCTCCGTGATGATGGCGAACAATGAAATCGGGACCATCAACCCGGTGGCCGAGATCGGCAAGATCGCCAAGGAACGCGGCGTGATCTTTCACTGTGACGCGACCCAGGGCGTGGGCAAGATCCCGGTGGACGTGCAGGCGATGGGGATCGACCTCATGTCGTTCTCCGCGCACAAGATTTACGGTCCCAAGGGCGTGGGGGCGTTGTACGTGCGCCGAAAGAACCCGCGGGTGCGGCTGGCCGCGCAGATGGACGGCGGCGGGCACGAGCGCGGCATGCGGTCCGGCACGCTGCCGGTGCCATTGATCGTCGGCTTCGGCGAAGCCTGCCGGATCGCGGGCGAGGTGATGCCGACCGAGTCCGCGCGCTTGGCCGCGCTGCGGGATCGGTTGCGCGACGGAATCTTTAAAGGTTTGGATGAGGTTTACGTGAACGGCCACCAGACCAAGCGGCTGCCCCATAACCTCAACGTCAGTTTCGCGTACGTGGAGGGCGAGGCCATGTTGATGGGCCTGAAAGACATCGCGCTCTCGTCCGGTTCCGCCTGTACCTCCGCGACCCTGGAACCGTCCTACGTGTTGCGGTCGCTCGGGGTGGGATCGGATCTGGCGCACTCCTCGATCCGGTTCGGGCTGGGCCGGTTCAACACCCAGGAGGAAATCGACTTTGTCATCGACCGCGTGGTGCAGGCGGTGACGAAGCTGCGGGAGATGTCGCCGCTCTATGAGATGGCGAAAGAAGGGATTGATCTGAAAGCGGTCAACTGGTCGGCTCATTAACGCGACGAGCGAGTAAGGGGGACACGTCATGGCATACAGCGATAAGGTCGTTGATCACTACAACAATCCCCGGAACGTGGGGAGTCTGGACAAAGCCGATCCCAACGTGGGCACCGGGGTCGTGGGCGCGCCCGAGTGCGGCGACGTCATGAAGCTGCAGATCAAGGTCAATCAACAGGGCGTGATCGAAGACGCCAAGTTCAAGACCTTCGGGTGCGGCAGCGCGATCGCCAGCTCGAGCCTGGCGACCGAGTGGTTGAAAGGCAAAACCATCGACGAAGCGTCGCAGATCAAGAATACGGACATCGTGCAGGAGCTGGCGTTGCCGCCGGTGAAGATTCACTGCTCGGTGTTGGCCGAAGACGCGATCAAGGCGGCGTTGGCCGACGTGAAGAAGAAGCAAGAGTCGGTCACGCCTTCGACCACGGCGTCATAACCGACGCGGCGCGTAGAAGGATCCCACTCGCGGCATTGGAGAGGAGACAATGGAAATCTCATTGAACATGGTGGAGGAACCCAAGGCCGAACCGGCGACCCTCAAGATTACGCCGGAGGCGGCGAAGGAAGCCAAGCGTCTGCTGGGACTGCAGGGCACGCCCGACATGGTGGTGCGTATCGCGGTGCAGGGCGGCGGGTGTTCTGGGTTCACCTATCGCATGAACTTCGACACGAAAGTCTCTGAATTTGATGAGGTGATCGACGCCGGAGATGCCAAGTTCGTGGTGGATGCCAAGAGTGCGTTGTTCCTGAAGGGGACCACGTTGGATTACGTGAACGCGCTCATGGGCGGCGGATTCAAATTCGTCAACCCCAACGCGACCGGCACGTGTGGTTGCGGGGAGTCGTTTTCGGCGTGAGCCGCGCTCCGCGGGTCGTCTGATCGAACGGGCGGGTACGCGCGATGCAAGAGACGCCTGCGGACGCGCCGAGCGCGCAACCGGATTATTTTGCGATCTTAGGATTACCGCGACGCCTGATGATCGACGCCAAAGCGCTCGAGGCGACGTATCACCGACTGAGCCGCGAAGTTCATCCCGACTTTCACCTGACCAAACCGGCCGCGGAACGCGAGCGCCTGCTGGCGCGCTCCGCGCTCGTCAATCAGGCCTACCGCACGCTCAAGGATTTTCACTCGCGGGTGGAGTATTTGGTCGAGTTCGAGGGAGGGGACGCGCTCAAGCCCAAGGCTCCGCCGGAGTTGTTGGAGGACGTACTCGAAGTGCAGGAACTGTTGGAGGAGTGTCGGGCGCAAGGCCGTTTGAACGCAGAGAGCCCGCTGGCAAGCCGCGTGAAGACCGAGGCGGAACGGTTGCGAGGGGCGTTGGCGGCGTTGGACGCGGAGCTGGTTGAGCGCGCGAACGCGTGGGACGCGGCGAGCGCCGGGGGCGACGCGGCGCGATCGACGCTCGCGCGTCTGCAAGACCTCGTATCGCAGCGGGTCTACGTGGTGAATTTGATTCGGGACATCGACGGAGTCAGGACGCAGGTGGCGTGATGGGACGGATTGTCGGCATTGACCTGGGGACCACAAACAGCTTGGTCGCGTTTATGGACCACGGACGCCCCCGTATTATCGCGGACGCGTCCGACGCGCGCCTGGTCCCGTCGGTCGTTTCGATCTTCGCTGACGGGCGCGTGGAGGTCGGCGTGTCGGCTAAACGCCGACTGCTCACGCGCCCGCAAGAGACGATCTATTCGATCAAGCGGTTCATGGGCAAGGGGTGGGCCGACGTGCAGACCGAGGCCGCGTCGCTGCCGTACCGCGTGTCGTCGGATCCCGAGCACCGGGACGTGGTGCGGGTGATGGCGGGCGGCCGGGCGTGGACCCCGCCGGAAATTTCCGCGTTTATTCTGCGCGAGCTTAAAACCCAGGCCGAAGCGTTTCTGGGCGAACCCGTCACGCAGGCCGTGATCACGGTGCCCGCGTATTTCAACGATTCGCAACGGCAAGCCACGAAAGACGCGGGACGGCTCGCCGGCCTCGATGTACTCCGGATCGTGAACGAGCCGACCGCCGCGTCGTTGGCGTACGGCCTACAGCAGCGCAAGCAGGGCGTGATCGCGGTGTACGACCTGGGCGGCGGCACCTTCGACGTGTCGATCCTTAAACTGAAAGACGGGATCTTCGAGGTCCTGGCCACCAACGGCGACACCCACCTCGGCGGCGACGACTTCGACCAACGATTGGCCGCGGGGTTGGCCGACGAGATCAAACGCCGGCACGGAATTGAGATCGCGGGTTCGCCGGAGCTGATGCAGGAGGTCCGCGTCGCGGCCGAGGCCGCCAAATGCCGGTTGTCCGAACTCGACCGCACGGTGGTCGAAGTCCCGTTGCCGGACGGGGTCGGCTTCGCCAAGGAGATCACCCGCGACGAGTTTGAAGCCTTGACCGGCGAGTTGGTCGCGTCCACGCTGGAGCCGTGCCGCCGCGCGCTTGCCGACGCCAAGATTTCGCCAGAACAGATCGACGAGGTGGTGCTGGTCGGCGGGTCCACGCGCGTGCCGCTGGTGCGCCGCCGGGTGCAGGAACTCTTCGGCAAGGTGCCGCACTCCGAGTTGAATCCCGACGAGGTCGTGGCATTGGGCGCGGCGGTGCAGGCCGACATCCTCGCCGGCGGGATCCGCGACATGTTGTTGCTGGACGTCACGCCGCTCTCGTTGGGCATCGAAACCATGGGCGGGATCATGAGCGTGCTCATTCCGCGCAACACCACGATCCCGACCAGCGCCAAGGAAACGTTCACCACCTCGGTCGACGGGCAAACCGCGGTGGCGATCCACGTGCTGCAAGGCGAACGGGAACTGGTCAAGGACAACCGCAGCCTGGCGCGCTTCGAGTTGCGCGGGGTGGACCCCATGCCGGCCGGGTTGCCGCGCGTCGAGGTCACGTTCTTGATCGACGCCAACGGCATCCTCCAGGTCAGCGCCACCGAGTTGCGAACCGGGAAGTTCCAGTCCATCGAAGTCAAACCTTCGTATGGGTTGACCGAAGGCCAGATCGAACAGATGCTGGTGGATTCGTTCAAACACGCCAAGAGCGATTTGGAGCAACGGGCGTTGATCGAGGCCAAGAACGAGGCCAACGAAATCTACAACGCGTCCGAGCGCGCGCTCCAGCGCGGGCGCCGCCTCGTGGACGCCGGCGAGGCCGAGCGGATCGAAGCCGCGATGGCCGCGTTGAAGGCGGCGATGGCGGGGACCGACCGCACCGCGATCAAGAAGAGCAAGATCGCGCTCGACGAGGTGACGCGACACCTGGCCGAGGTGCTGATCAACGCGACCATGGAAGAAGCGCTGCGCGACCGCAAGGTCTCGGAAATTCTGCCCAAAGCGTAAGATGAACAGCCCGCAATCAACCGACCGCGCCGCGCCCCGCGTGGCGACCACGAAACACCGCGTGACGTTTCTGCCCGCGAACCTCACCGTGGAGGTCGAGGACGGCACGTCGATTCTTGACGCCGCGCTGGACCATGCCATCGACCTTGAACACAACTGCGGCGGCAACTGCGCGTGCTCCACCTGCCACGTGATCGTGCAGCAGGGGATGGAGAATTTGTCGGAACTCACCGAGGAAGAAGAAGACCAACTCGACGACGCGGATGGCTTGACCACGAAGTCCCGGTTGGGATGCCAGGCCAAGATTTCTGGTCCGGTGATTGTCGTCATCCCGGATTAACCATTGAGAAAATCCCCCCATCCCCCCTTTGTTAAAGGGGGGCAAGGGGGGTGAGGGACGCTGATGAAACTGACCTGGGAAGACGCGGAAGACATCGCCATCGCATTGGCCGATAAATTTCCCGGCCTCGACCCGCTGACCGTACGGTTCACCGACCTGCACAAGTGGGTGATCGCGCTGCCGGGTTTTGCCGACGATCCGGCCAAGTCCAACGAAGGGAAGCTGGAGGCGATACAGATGGCGTGGCTCGAGGAACAAAAGAACGCCTAGCAAGCTGCTGAAAAAGCCCATCTGCTTCGTTCTCGGTCGTCGGAAATCCTCACGTACGACCCAGTACGCTCCGGTTTCCTCCTCCCTGCGGCCTCGCATCTGGGGCTTTTTGAGCAGCCTGTGGGCTGCGCCCAGGACAGTCCATAGTCAGCATAATCTGCACCTTGCCTTGCAATCAAACATATACGGATGATACCGTGCTGTCCGACCGATAATATGCGTCGGCGGACATACTAGAGTAGTATCCTCATTTTTTTGAAATCAGAAGGAGATTTATGAACGGAAAATCACACACGCAGAACCTGGCGTTGTTCTGCGATTTCGAAAACGTGGCGTTGGGCGTTCGCGACGCGCGGTACGCCGCGTTCGATATCAAAAAAGTCCTGGAGCGCCTGTTGCTCAAGGGCAATATCGTGGTCAAGAAAGCGTACTGCGATTGGGAACGGTACAAGGAATTCAAGTCCGCCATGCACGAGGCGGCGTTCGAATTGATCGAGATCCCGCACGTGCGCCAATCCGGGAAGAACTCGGCCGATATCCGGATGGTCGTGGACGCGCTGGACCTGTGTTACACCAAGGCGCACGTGGACACCTTCGTGATCCTCAGCGGCGATTCGGACTTTTCCGCGCTGGTGAGCAAACTGCGCGAGAACAACAAGGTGGTGATCGGGGTGGGCGTAAAAAAGTCCACGTCCGACCTGCTGATCGCCAATTGCGACGAATTCATCTTCTACGACGACCTGGTCCGCGGGGCCGAGAAACAGCGCCGTTCCGCGCGCAAGACCACGACCGCCAAGGCCGTCCGCGGCGTGGCTCCGGGGCCTCAGGACGAAGAAGAGCGCAAGAGCGCGGGGCTGGACCTGGTGATGGAGACCGCGGCCGCCTTGTTCGAGGAGCGCGGGGAAGAAGAGAAGGTGTGGGGTTCCATGGTCAAACAGGCGCTCAAGCGACGCCATCCCGGTTTCAACGAGACCTTCCACGGGTTCCGAACGTTCAGCGCACTTTTGGAAGAAGCGCAGGCGCGCGGGTTGTTGACGTTGGAGTACGACGAGAAGTCGGGCGGGTACATCATCCGGACCATCCAGCACGAGTAGGAGGCTGTCCATGCAAGGCCATCTGCGGCGTTGTCACTGCGCGTCTGTGTTTATGTAGGGGTTCGGCATGCCGAACCCCTACGGTGCGGCGCTCACGGCGCCTTGCGACCCACCTAAAGTGATCTAATGCCGGAAGTCCCCGAAGGGGGCATCTGGCTATGCCTGAACAGCCTCCACTCTGGATTACTCGAAGAAGCTGCTAACCTGTCGGGCGATCATCAGGGCGGTCGATGCGCCGTTCGGGTTGGTCCGCCAGGCGAAACACCGCCATGGAATGCGCCTCCAAATCGTACGTCCGGCCTCCGCGGCCCACGTGGCGGCGCGCGGGTTGGCCGTTGTGCGCGGTGTCGAACACCATGATCCAGCGCGTGCCCGCGCGGTGCGCGGGGAGCACGAAGGGGACGGTGTCGGACCAGGCGTTGAGCAGGACCAGGAGGGTGTCCCCGGCCACGCGGCGCCCGAGTTCGTCGGTCTCCTCGATGGCGTCGCCCGAGAGCCGCATGCCCATCGAGCGGACGTGGCCCGCATTCCATTCCTCGTCGGTCATTTCACGGCCCGACGAGTCGAACCACGCGATGTCCTTGATCTCCGAACCCCTGATCCGTCGTCCCTGAAAGAAGGCGCGGCGTCGGAGCACCGGGTGCGACTTGCGGAACGCCACGAGGCGTCGCGTAAACTCCAGGAACTCCTTCTGACCCCGAGTAAGCTCCCAGTTGTACCACGTCAATTCGCCGTCCTGGCAGTACGCGTTGTTGTTCCCGCGCTGTGAGTGCCCCAACTCGTCGCCTCCGGAAATCATCGGCACGCCTTGAGACACCATCAGCGTGGTCAGAAAGTTTCGGACTTGCCGCTCGCGCAGCCGCGTCACCGCCGGGTCGTCGGTCGGGCCCTCGACCCCGCAGTGCCAACTGTCGTTGTGGTTGCAGCCGTCACGGTTGTGTTCTCCGTTCGCCTCATTGTGTTTATCCTGGTAACTGACCAGGTCCGCGAGCGTATACCCGTCGTGACAGGTGACGAAGTTGATGCTCGCGTGCGGCCGGCGTCCGGTCTGCTCGTACAGGTCGCTGCTGCCGGCCAGGCGGGTGGCGAGTTCCGCGACCTGTCCGCCGGCGCCGGCCCAAAAGCGGCGCACCGTGTCGCGGTACTTGCCGTTCCACTCGGTCCACAACACCGGGAAGTTGCCGACTTGATAGCCGCCCTCGCCCAGATCCCACGGCTCCGCGATCAATTTGACCTGCGAGATGATCGGGTCCTGGTGGATGATGTCGAAGAACGCGCCGAGCCGGTCCACGTCGCGCAGTTCCCGCGCGAGCGCGCTGGCCAGGTCGAAACGGAACCCGTCCACGTGCATCTCGGTGATCCAGTACCGCAGGCTGTCCATGATCAGTTGCAGCACCTGGGGGTGCTGCATGTTCAGCGTGTTGCCGCAGCCGGTGTAATCCACGTAGTAGCGCGGGTCGCGCGGCGACAGCCGGTAATACGCCGCGTTGTCGATGCCGCGCAGCGACAACGTGGGCCCCAGGTGGTTGCCTTCCGCGGTGTGGTTGTACACCACGTCGAGAATCACTTCGATCCCGGCTTCGTGCAACGCGCGGACCATGGACTTGAACTCGTTCACGGGATCCATGGCGCCCGAATGAAACCGAAGGTCCGGCGCGAAAAACGACAGCGTGTTGTAACCCCAATAGTTGACCAGGCCGCGCTCGACCAGGTGACGTTCGTCCACGTGATGGTGCACGGGCAGCAGTTCCACCGCGGTAATCCCGAGGTCCTTGAGGTGCCGGATGACGGGGTCGGACGCCAGGCCCGCGTAGGTGCCGCGCAGGCGCGTGTCCACCTCCGGGTGTCGGGCGGTGAGGCCCTTGACGTGCGTCTCGTAGATAATGGTGTCGTGCCACGGCGTCTTGGGCCGGCGATCGTCGCCCCAGGTGAACGCGGGGTCCACGACCCGGCCGAGCGGCGCGAACGCGGCGTTGTCCCGGCGGTCCACGCCCGCCGCCGAGTCGGGAGTCCCGATGCGGTATCCGAACAGGGAGTCGTCCCACCGGGGCTTGCGCGCGATCAGTTTCGCGTAGGGGTCCACGAGCACCTTGGCGGGGTTGAACCGATGCCCGGACGCCGGATCGTACGGCCCGTAGACGCGGTACCCGTAGAGGGTGCCAGGACGCGCGTCCGGAAGATACGCGTGCCAGATGCGGTTGGTCTGTTCGGTCAGCGGCACGCGTGTTGCCTCGGCTTTCGCGTCCTCCGATTCGAACAGGCACAGTTCCACGCGCTCGGCGTGTTCGGAGAACAGGGCGAAGTTGACGCCCCTGCCGTCCCACGTGGCTCCGAGTGGATAGGGTGATCCCGGCATCGTGCGCATGAGTTTTTTATAGAAGCCCGCCGGTGAGATGTCAATGCGGCGCGACAATTACGTCACCGTGGTCGGGCGACCATGCCCCGACCGTCGGTGGCCCGAGGGAGCCGGCAACGCAGACGTACGGCGCTCGATCGCGCACCAGGCTTTGAATCTTGACGAGGATTTCGATAGCATAACGCTGAGGGTAGGCCGAGTAACGGCCGCGATCAACGCCGCGGCCCCGGGGACGCCGATCCCTCCGCCCGCTCGGGGCCGAACGGAACGGCGTCCTACGAGGAGCGGAGCTCCTTGAGGAGGGGCGCATTGCGATCTGATGGTCCTCGACCCGGACCCCGCGGGGTCCGGCGCGACTCGTTGTACGCGAACAACCGCGAGCGGTCACAAGGCCGACGGGCCGATGACTGCCGCATCCAGGATTTCCTGGAAAAGACGCGGGCCATTCCCTGGGAAGCCGATGCTCGAAGCTGGTTGTTCACCTATGTCGGGCCGCAGGCCAAGAAACTGCTCGGTTACCCGATTCGGCAATGGTACCGCAAGGATTTCTGGACCTCCCACATTCACCCCGACGATCGCGAGTTCGCGGTCGCGTATTGTCTGGAGTCGTCCCAACGCTGCACGGAGTACGAATTCGAATACCGCATGATCGCGGCGAATGGAACACCCGTGTGGCTCCATGACGTCGTGTACGTGGCGTTGGAACGGGGAAAGCCCCGATTTCTCCGCGGATTCATGATCGACGTCACGGAGCGGATGAAGACCCAACAGGCGTTGAAGCGGAGTCAGTCGGCGCTGCGGGAGAGTCAACAGAACCTGCGGGTGCTGGCCGGAAAACTGCTCTCCGCCCAGGAGGAAGAACGGCGCCGACTGGCCAGGGAGCTGCACGACGACCTGACCCAGCGGTTGGCGACGCTGGCGATCGAACTCGGCGCGATCGAACAGGGCATCGTGTCCCTGGATCCGGCGGCGCGCAAGAAGCTTCGGCAACTGAAGGATCAGATCGTTCGCGTGTCCGCGGATACCCATGGGATGTCCCGCAGGCTTCACCCGTCGATCTTGGATGATCTGGGACTCGTTGCCGCCATCGAGTCCGAATGTCTGGGCGCGACGAAGCGCGACGGGATTCAGTTCGACTTCAGCGCCGAGCGCGTTCCGAACCGGATTCCGAAGGACGTATCCATTGCGTTGTATCGCATCGCCCAGGAGGCGCTACGGAACATGGCCAAACACGCCAAGACCAAACGCGCCGTGGTGCGTCTCAGCGGCGGCGGCGAGTCCATCCGACTCCAACTCCAGGACTTCGGCGTGGGATTCGCTCCCCGCAAGGCGCGAGGGGGGGGCGGGTTGGGTCTGGCCAGCATCAAAGAGCGCGTCAGATTGGTCCAAGGTCAGGTGTCGATCAAGTCTCGGCCTCGCGACGGCACCACCATCACGGTAGAGGTTCCCCTGAAAAGGAGCGAGTAATGACGAAACCACGCGTGATTTTGGCGGATGATCATCGAATGGTGACGGAGGGCCTGCGGAGCATCATCGAGACCGCGTTCGACCTCGTCGACATCGTGGAGGACGGGCAGGCGTTGCTCGAAGCCGTGCAGCGGCAGCGCCCGGACCTGGTGGTGTTGGACGTCTCCATGCCCGCGCTCAACGGCATCGACGCGGCCGAGCAACTCCGAAAGGACAACCCGAATCTCAAGATCGTGTTTTTGACCATGCATCGGGACGTGTTGTACGTCAGGCGCGCGTTCGAAAACGGCGCGTCCGCGTACGTCTTGAAACACTCGGCGCCCGCTGAATTGATCTTGGCGATGCGGGAAGCGCTGCAGGGCCGCACCTACGTGACGCGAGAGCTGGTCGCCGACGCCGCGGAAATTATGAACAGTCGGGTCGACGGCCGCCGAACGTCCTCCATCGGACTCACGCCGAGACGCCGGGAGATTCTGCAACTCGTGGCCGAGGGCCGGTCCGCGAAAGAGGTCGGGAAGATCCTGCATATCTCGTCCCGCACGGTGGAATATCACAAGTATCGGATCATGGACGACTTCAACCTCCGAACCACCGCGGACGTCATCCAATTCGCGATGCGACACGGTCTCCGATCCGTCTGATTCCGAACCAGCCCGCCGCGTCGGACATCGCCCGACTAGATAAGGCCATTCGTTGCGCAAGACGTTGGCATACGAATCGTCTGGGAGAGATAAATAGTCCCCGATACAGCAAGGAGCAGTAGCCCAGCCATGGAGTGTTAGGACGCAAAACGTGGCGCGTAACATTCATTAATCGTTTATTGAGGTTTAGTGAATAATATGCTGACTTATTTTGACAATTAATGGAATTATTGCATTGAGTTCAGGTGCGGTTAGGACGCAGTAAGCGTCGCGCTTGCATGATTGATTCGGACGTCTAATTTTAGTTAGACCGCTGCTCTTTGATGCGAATGGATATTCCGCTAGATTGGTGGGCCAAAATATTTTCGATTTCGGCGGTCGTCCTACTGGCTGCTTCTATTTCCCCTACTGGAGAGCTGTTTGACGAAGGGGACTCTTGGATTACTCGCCAACTGAAGTGGATCAAGAATCTTGATAAGGGCCTCAGTTACCCGGTTACGATAAATCCGATTTTGCTGTATTTGGGCGTGGCCTGTGGCATCCTCGGCGTACTGTTGAGTTAATAGCGGACCATCGGAGGCCCATGCTTGAGAAGGCGAAAGAACTCGGGAGGGTACTGTTTGGTACTGCCATCCTTATCGCTCTACTGGCGCTGCCTGTTGTCTTTATCAAGGGCAGCCTTTGGGCCGCTGAGCACTTGCTCCCGCCTCTCATCAGAATTGGGGCGATAGCGCTTGTGCTCAACATCCTCGTTCTTCTTCCGTTGTCGCTGTTCAAGTCACTGCGAGGCTTTACAGGTACAACTATTTACCTATCGTCGTTCGTATTCGGACTCGTCACATGGCTCCTGGGATTCGTGCTCACCTATGTTGTGTGGGGGCTGTGGGCTGTAATCGTCGGCATTCTACTCTTGGGAGGCGGTGTGGTCCCTATTGCTCTATTGGCCACACTTTTTGATGGTTCATGGGAGCCCTTCTTTGGCTTGCTTATCTTCGTTGTAGTCACTTTCGGCGCAAGGGGTATTGGACTCTTCATCGCACAGTCCGCGAGTGAATAGATGGGAACGTCTTCATGCTCACTGCGACTCGGGTCTAACCCGACACTGAACCCGACCGGATGCCAGCAGGGCGGCTCGCTTCGCTCGTTCCATCAGGGGCCGGCGGGTTAGTTCGGGCGTTGGGCGGCACCAAGGTAAGCGATGAGCATAAGCACACATTCCATTCTCACGTGCCCGCATTGCGGAACACGCTCCGACCACGAAATGCCCACCAATGCGTGCGTGATCTTCGTTGAATGCGAGGGGTGTCACTCGCGGCTGAGTCCGAAACCAGGGGAGTGCTGCGTTTTCTGCTCCTACGGCAGTATCAGGTGCCCCCCGGTGCAGCTTGCCGACAACTGCGGTCGGCAGGCGTGAGCGCGCCGCCCAACAATCACTCACCCCGACCGGATGCTGGCAGGGCGGCTCGCTCCGCTCGTGGGCCGGCGGGTTAGCGCTGGCGTTCGGCGGCCCTATCACTATAAGAGGTATTACGTAATGCGACCCCTTCGGTATTCCATCAACGTCACATTGGACGGATGCTGCGATCATCGTGCAGTCGTCCCGGACGAAGACTTGCACCGTCACGCGGCCGAGAACATCGCCCAGGCCGATGCCCTCCTCTTAGGCCGGGTGACCTACGAAATGATGGAGGCAGCGTGGCGGCCCCCAGCGCAGACGGGAGCGAGGCCTGATTGGATGGAACCCTGGATGGAACCCTTCGCCCGGGCGATCGACGCGGCAAAGAAGTACGTCGTGTCGAGCACCCTGAACCGGGTCGATTGGAACGCGGAGCTCGTGCGCGGGGATCTGGGAACGGCCGTTCAGCAGCTCAAGCGGGAATCGGGCAACGGACTGTTCGTGGGAGGCGTGAAGCTCCCGCAGGCGTTGGCGGAGCTGGGATTGATCGATGAATACGAGTTCGTCGTGCATCCCAGGCTAGCGGGCCATGGTCCGACGTTGTTCGCGGGCTTATCGAAGCATGTCGACTTGAAGCTCGTGAGCCGGCTGGAGTTCGGCTCGGGGGCGGTGGCGATGCGGTATGAGCGGAGAAGGTAGGCAATGGAACTGAAGTCCACGACGCCCAGAGAATAATGAGAGGAGGTAACTTGGGATCGAATCTTTAATCTTTAGGTTCGATTCGAGAAGCGGGCTCCAAATTAACGATTCGATCCCGTAGTCACGCTCAAATCCGAACCCCGTCACAAAACGTCGAGTCCTTTCACCGACGTGAAGTCCCCATCTCGTTTCGAGTAACTTGAGAAATTGCGCCTCATGGGCGGACGAGGGCCCGCGCCTGGGCTTCGCGTCAATCTCCGATCGCTCCGATATCTGGGGTGGATGAGGTGCGGGCTGGGGACCGCGGTGGGCTGAACGCTGGTCCAGAGGCTCTTTTGTCTCGGTGGGCGCCGCGGAGCCGGCCCATTCGTGAACCGGAGTTGTAGCGCCCAATCTCATTGTGTTGCCCAGGCCAGACGGGTCTCGCCCACCGCGGCCCAACCGACCTTACTTCCGGCGTGTGAGGAATGTCAAAGTCGAGGACGACGTCATCCATAAGAGTTCGATGCATGCGCCATCCGGGGCTTGCTAGACTTCTGAGCCGGTTTGCCGCGGTCCTCGTCGGAGCGTCGATTGAGTCAGATTCTGGAACCGAACATCCGAGTGGTAACCCCACGGTGGGATCCATGCCGCGCGGCACTCGGCTTCTCGCCCGTTAAGGTAGAGAGGGTCAGGTCTTGCAATGCAATAAGCTCTGCTCCAACGCGAAGTAACTTGGGGGCGAATCCTTATCAAAGATCCGCCCCGTTGTCGCCCTCCGTTGTGTCTGAGCGAAAACTGGTTATGCTATTCGCTATAGATGGAAATCGGGGCCACCGTACGCTGACCCCGATTCGGCCGAATACGGATGATCAAAATCCTGGCAATCGTCGCCATTGCATTTGGCGCGTTCATTGCGCTGTTCAACTGGTACTCCATCTTCGCGTCGAAAAAGGCCGGCCGTCACGTCTCTCCCGTCCTACTCATTGGCGGAGTGCTGCTCGTTCTCGGATTGCTGGGGATTGAGGCAACACGCGCGTACGCGTGGCTCGGCATGGTCGCTGACTTCGGCACGCTGATTTTCCTGCTCGCGATTCCCGCGATGATGTGGGACTCCTGGTCGACGTCCTCCGTGAATCTGGTTCACCGGTTCTTGTCCGACGCGGGTGGACGGCGCGACGATATTTGTTTGTTCAAGCGCGGGAAGTTCACGATCAGCAGCGAACACCATCCACCCGTGCCGGTCAATCGACAGGGCGCGCTGGGCGTCGGGCGGGGGTTCGTCGGGATCTGGCGGGAGGAGCCGGAGGGATTCGTGTTGGAGCGTTATGGGGAGGCTCGCGTGCTTCGGATTCGCCACGTGGACGGCGCCTACCGCACGACCGAGGAAAACTATCCCCGGGATCGCGAGTTCCCCGTGGATCGGCTCGATGCGCTGGAGCTGAAGAAACTGCAATAGATCGTGGCCGACAGCGCGTTGCGCGGGGCGAGGCACGCCCCGCGTTCACTCCCGCGTCGCGCCCTTGCGATGCGGCCTTCGTCAACGGGATAATCGCTTGCTCCTTGGGTTCATTCGGAACGGGTGGCAGAGGAATCAAAACCGGTGCGTGCGGTCGTCGCGAGGAAGACTGGGAAATTGTGGTCCGGCGAGGTGACGAGGCGGAGCAACGCGCTGGATCTGGATGACGGCGTGTTCACCTGGAACGATCCCAAGAAGATCGCCGCGTCGCTGAAACGATCGGCCGACCGCAGCCGGAGACGCAAAGGCACGCCGTATCAGTCGGCCATGTCCATGCTTACCTTCTACATCAACCGCGCCGGGCGCAACTTGGACCGCGCGCAACGCGCCGTGCTTGAGCGGGCGAAGCAGGAATTGCGCGTGGTATTCGGCAGGTTATGACGGGCGCGGGCGCCCCTCGCGGCATGATGACAGAATCGGAGCAATCTGATGCTTGATGACGTGACCCGTGAACCGCGGATCGCGTTTTTCTCCATGGAGATCGCGCTACGCGGCGATATCCCGACCTACAGCGGCGGGCTCGGCATCCTGGCGGGGGACACGGTGCGGTCGAGCGCGGACCTGGAGCTGCCGCTCGTGGCGGTGAGCCTGGTCAGCCGCGCCGGGTACTTTCGCCAGGAGATCGATTCGCGCGGCCGACAAGTCGAACATCCGGATACGTGGGACCCCGCGAAAATCGCCACGCCGCTAGGGGCCAAAATCGCGGTGCGCATCGACGGCCGCGATGTGTGGATTCGCGGCTGGCTCCACACGCTCGATGAGGAGACGAACGCTCACGCCGCGGTCCTTGTGATCTTGCTGGACACCGACCTCGAGGAAAACCGGCCGGAAGACCGCGAGCTGACGCATTATCTCTACGGCGGGGACGACGTGTACCGGCTCAAGCAGGAAATCGTGTTGGGCATCGGCGGCGTGCGGCTCCTGCGGGCGCTGGGGTTTCAGATCACCCGGTATCACATGAACGAGGGGCACTCGGCGCTCTTGGGTCTTGAGCTGCTGCGGCGGCACGCGTATCCGACGGAGGACGTGCGGCCCGGCGAATCGCCGTACGACATTCCACGCGTGCGCTCGCTCTGCCACTTCACCACGCACACGCCGGTGGAGGCCGGCCACGACAAGTTTTCGTACGACATGGTCCAGCGCGTCATGGGCGAGGTGGTGGACCCCGCGACGCTCCGACAACTGGCTGGTCAGGACGCGCTCAATATGACGCGGTTGGCGCTGAACCTCAGCGAGCGGGTCAACGGAGTGGCCGCGCGGCACGCCGAGGTCTCGCGGCGGCTGTATCCCGGCTACCAGGTGGAGGCCATCACCAACGGCGTGCATCCCTTTACCTGGACCCATCCCGCGTTCGCGGCGTTGTACGGCACACACATGCCGGGGTGGTGTCACGAGCCCGCGATCCTGGTGCGGATCGACCAGATTCCGGACAACGCGATCTGGGAGGCGCACGTAGGCGCCAAGGCCGATTTGATCGCCTTGGTCCGGCGGTTGACCGGCGCGGCGTTGGATCCCGCGCTCCCCATCATCGGATTCGCGCGACGCATGACGGCCTACAAACGTCCCGACCTGCTGTTCGCGGATCTGGACCGGCTGCGGGCGATTGCGCGACGGCGGCCGTTTCAAGTGGTGCTGGCGGGCAAGGCGCATCCCAAGGACGAGGGCGGCAAACAATTGATCGAACGGCTGCACGAGCACATCCGAAAACTGGCGGACGTGATTCCCATGGCGTACCTACCGAACTACGGGATGGACACCGCGCTGGCCATGACCGCGGGGTCCGACGTGTGGTTGAACACGCCGTTGCGTCCGCTCGAAGCCTCGGGCACCAGCGGCATGAAGGCCGCCTTCAACGGCGTGCCGAGTTTGAGCGTACTGGACGGCTGGTGGATCGAAGGGTGCATCGAGGGGGTGACCGGGTGGGCCATCGGCGGGACCGGTGAATCAGGCAACGGGTCGGACGCGGCCGCGTTGTACGCCAAGCTGGAACAAGTCGTGTTGCCCCTGGCCATGGAGCACCGCGCGGGGTGGATCGCGGTGATGAAGGGCGCGATCGGGAAGAATGCCGCGTACTTCAACAGCCATCGCATGATGCGCCGCTACGCGATCGAGGCCTACCTCCGCTAACGGCTCGGCGCGATTGCGCGACGTGTGCCCGCGGGCGAGGGCCTCACTCGGCCGGCGGGGTCAACTGGTCCACCAACGTCTTGTCGATCAGCATGATCTCGATCCGTCGGTTCTTCTGACGGCCTTCCGGCGTGTCGTTCGGCGCCACCGGGTCGTATTCACCCCGCCCGGACGCGACCATGCGTTCGGGCGGAACGCCGACCTCCTGCAGAAACCGCACGACATTGGTCGCCCGCGCGACCGACAACTCCCAGTTCGAGGGAAACACGAGTTGGAGGGATTTGGCGATCGGCACGTTGTCGGTGTGGCCCACGACCCGGATCAGCTTGTTTTCATATCCCTTGATCATGTCGCCGACCCGCGTCAACACGTCCTTGCCGCCCGCCTTCAACTTGGCCCGGCCGGAGTCGAAGAACAGTTGTTCCGCCACGTCCACCGTCAACATGGACTGGTACTGGCGCACCTGGAGCTGACCTTTCTCCACTTCGCTCGAGAGCCCGTCCACCAACGCCTGGTACTGCTCTTGCTGCCGTTGGCCGGCGGCGAGGAGGGCGGCTTTTTCCTGCTGCAGGGTGCCGACCTGTTGCATGGCCGCGGTCTTTTCCTGGCGCAATGACCCGACCTGCCGTTCCATGGTGCTTCGCGTTTGCTGCAGCGAGGACACCTGCTGCTCCATCGCGGTTTTGGTCTGCTCCAGCGCCGCGATCCGTTGCTTGAGCGTGTCGTTGTCCGCTTCCAGGGTGGCCTTCTGTTGCCGCAAGGATTGTTTGTCGTTCTCCAGCACGGTGTTCTGTTCCACCAGCGCGGTGATCTCGCCGTTTTTCTGCGCTTCCATCTTCTGAAACTTGCCGCTGCTGACGCACCCGGTGGTCATCAGTCCGGCCGCGATGAGGGCTATGCCAATGTGAGCGCGTGTGAGCATCGACCTGTCCTCCTGGTTGCCGGTTCGTTCAAGAAGGTGGGTCCTCGTATTTCGTCGAGGACTGGAAAAAAATGAGCGTGGTTCGACAAGCTCACCACGAACGGGATCACGTACACGAACGGGATCAAGTAATTGTATTTCGATGTTCCCGTTCGTCCTGAGCCTGTCGAAGGATCTCCGCCAGATTTGTCGGCACCTCGCTCGGGGCAATTGTAGCGATCGCGATCGGGAAGCGCCAGGCCGAGAAGGGAGGATTCCGGGTGAGGCCGAATGAGCGTCGCCTTCCACTGCGCACGCCCCGAGGCGGAGATGGTGCTCCGGCGGGGAGCATGGGCGAGCGGCACTTCGCGCGAAGAGCGCTTGACAGCGGCCGCGACCGCATGGCACGATCGCGCTATCCCGTTCCGGTTATACGCAGGGTTCTTCCTCAAGGCTGAGAACACGTGTCGATGAACGCGGCGGTCCCTCAACGGCGATCGGACGATCAATTCGCGCGGAGAAGTTACGACTTGTTGCTGGCGTTGAGTCGGGCGCAATCGCGCTTTATCGCGGATACGGATCCTCGGGCCGTGTTCGGCGAACTCTTGACCGCAGTACTGTCGCTCACGGGCAGCGAACACGGATTCCTCGCGGAAGCGGCCGACCCGTCATCCGGCGCCGACTCCCTGCAGATGCACGCCGCCTCCGATGTGGAGTGGGGCGCCGTGTACCTCGACACGTTATTCAACGCGGCGACCGAGACGGCGCAGGCCGGGATCGTTCTCCAGCCGCCGGACGGCGGGGAGGAGCGGCGGGAGCCGCCGATCAGAGCGTTCCTGGGTGTGCCGATCCGTCACAACCGGGAGCTGGTCGGGATGTTGGGCGTCGCCAACCGGCCACGCGGATATGACGCCGCGACCATGGCGTTTCTCGCCCCCGTGGTGGCGACGTGCGGGTCCCTCATTGCCGCGGCCCGAACCGATCGTCGTCGCCAGCGGGCTGAACAGGCGCTCCGCGAAAGCGACGAGCGCTTTCGGGTCATGGCCGACACGGCGCCGGTCATGATCTGGGTGGCGGGTCTCGACAAGGGCTGCACGTACTTGAGCAAGCCCTGGCTGGAGTTTACAGGCCGTTCCCTGGCCCAGGAACTGGGCAATGGATGGGCCGAGGGGGTTCATCCGAACGATCACGATTCCTGTCTGGCCCAGTACGTCGCGGCGTTCGACGCGCGTCGGCCGTTCAAGATAGAGTACCGGTTACGCCGTCACGACGGCGAGTATCGCTGGATCCTCGATAGCGGCGTCCCTCGGTATTACACGGACGGGACGTTTGCGGGATACATCGGGTCCTGCGTCGACATCACCGACCGGCGGCAGGTTGAGGACGCGCTCCGGCGGAATGAAATCGCGTTGCAGCGGGGAAAAGAGGAACTTCGTTCACTGGCCGGCAAATTGTTGTCCGCACAGGAAGAAGAGCGGAGCGCCTTGGCGCGTGACCTGCATGACGACTTGAGCCAACGTCTGGCGGCGCTCGCCATTGAAGCCGCGATGATCGAGGCCGCGTGCCTGTCCGCTCCCGACTCCGCGGCCAAGCGGCTCCGGGACCTCAAGGATCGGCTGGCGGACGTGGCCACCGACGTGCACCACATCGCGCGGCAGCTCCACCCCGCGATTCTCCAGGACCTGGGCTTGGCCGAAGCGGTCCGGTCCGAGTGCGTCCGGTTTTCCGAGCGGGAAGGCGTCCCGGTGGAATTCGTCGGCGGGGACATCGCGGATCTGCCGCCCGATGTGGCGATCTGTCTGTATCGGATCGCGCAGGAAGGCCTGCGCAATATCGCAAAACACGCCAAGGCGGAGGAGGCGCAGGTCACGCTCGTGCGCGAGGATCACGCGGTGGTCCTGTCGATCCGGGACTCCGGAGTCGGGTTTGATTCAACCGCGGTCCGGCGCGCGGCGGGCATGGGGCTGGCCAGCATGCGCGAACGCGCGTGGCTCGTCCACGGCGACATCGTGGTTCGCTCCCACCCGGGCCGGGGAACGGCCATTGAAGTGCGCGTGCCGATCGGGGAGTCCGCCGGATGACGCGGCCCCGCATCGTGTTGGCCGACGATCACCTGCTGGTCACCGACGGGATGTCCAGCATGCTGCGTTCGGACTTCGACGTGGTCGCCACGGTGGAGAATGGACGCGAACTGGTCGAGGCGGTCCGGCGGCTCGATCCCGACGTGGTCATCACCGACATGCAGATGCCGGTGCTCAACGGCATCGACGCGGTGGCTCAGTTGACCAAGCTCAAAGCGCGGGCCAAGGTGATCGTCCTGACCATGCATCCCGACGTGTCCTACGCGGTCCGGGCGCTCCGAGCCGGGGCCGCGGGCTTCGTGCTCAAACACGCGGCGTACGCGGAGTTGGCCACGGCGATTCGCGAAGTGCTGAAGGGCCGAACCTATCTGACGCCCATGATCGCCAAGGACGTGCTGGCCAAGTTGATGCAAACCCCGGATGACCCCGCCGGGTTGTCCCAGTTGACCGCGCGCCAGCGCGAGATCATGCAGTTGTCGGCCGAAGGACGCTCGGCCAAAGAAATCGCCTCGACACTCAACGTGTCGCCGCGCACGGTCGAATTTCACAAGGCCTCGATCATGGATCGGCTGCGGCTGCGCACCCATTCCGACCTGGTCCGGGAAGCGGTTAAACACGGCCTCATCGCGCCGTAACCTCGTAATCCTTTCGCGCCAACCCCGTAAGATCACGAGTTCCAGCCCACACGCCCGGGTGCTAGAGTCCGATGGCCTCCGAAAGCAGGGGTGACACCGACGATGATCGGGCGCGGATCGTTCTGAGCCGCGCTCGACCGCGATCTCCTGACCAACGAGCAACCACGGAAGGTTTATGTGGGCGTCAAGAAGATCCCCGAGCGCGTTCCACTGAAGCGGCCGCCGATTGGCCGACCTCGCGTGGTCCTGGCCGACGATCACCGGCTGGTGGTTGAAGGCCTGATCAATCTGCTCAGCCCGACGTGCGACCTCGTGGCCACGGTGGAAGACGGGCGCGCGTTGATCGAGGCGGTCAATCACCTGGCCCCGGATATCGCGGTCAGCGACATTTCCCTGCCCGTGCTTAACGGCATCGACGCGCTGACGGAACTCAGGAAACAGCGGACCAAGACCAAAATCATCTTCCTCACCATGCACCGCGACGCGGCCTACGCCATCCGCGCGCTGGAGGCGGGCGCGTCGGGTTTCGTGCTCAAACACTCGGCCTCGTCGGAATTGCTCACCGCGATCCACGAGGTGCTCAAGGGCAAGACGTACCTGACCTCGCTGCTCCCGTCCCACCTTGTCCGACCCCCGCGGTCCCAAACCCGCGACGAGACGTCCCATCTGACGCCACGCCAACGCGAAGTTCTGCGAATGGTCGCCGACGGGATGTCCGCGAAGGAGATCGGCGCGGCCCTGTGCATCTCGCCCCGCACCGTGGAGTTCCACCGCAACAAGATCAAGGACGATCTGCATCTTCACAACCACTCCGAACTGGTGCAGTTCGCGATCAAACACCGCATCGCCATGGCCGTGACCTGGATCGGAGCGATCGCCCACGCGGCGATCGGTTGAAAGGAACTCGAACGTCAATCAACCAAGGAGGGAGCACGATGAAAAAACTGACGCTGCTCGGGTACGCACTGGCACTGCTCTTGGTGTCGAGCACCGCGTGGGCGGGCGGCGACTCCGGCCTGTACCTGGGCGGCTCGGTCGGCTCGTCCAATATTGAAGTATCGGGCAGCGGCGGTTCATACGACGACAATGCCACGGCTTACAAGATATTCGGGGGGTACAACTTCGGTCTAGTTCCATTGATCGACGTCGCGATCGAGGGATCCTATGTGGATTTCGGCACCGCGGATGGCGCAGGCGGCGAGACGAGTGTGACCGGCCTGGATGCATTCGGGCTTGTCGGGGTCAACATGGGCCCGATCTCCATGTTTGGAAAGGTCGGCGCCGTTCGTTGGGACACTGAGGTATCCGGCGCCGCGGATGAATCGGGTACTGACCCGGCCTACGGCATCGGCCTGCAGTTCCAACTGCTCTCGATTGCGATTCGCGCCGAGTACGAACTCTTCACCCCCGAGGATGTGGATATTGGCCTTGCATCGATCGGTGCCTCGTACACGTTTTAGGTAAACAGGGGCGCAGAGTCCCAGAGTCTCAGGGTCGAAGGGTCGAAGAGTGAGATCACGAACTGAGGTCGAAGAGTCGCAGAGTCGCAGAGTGAGATCGAAGGGGCGAAGAATTCCAAAGCGAAACGCGTTGACTCTGCGACTCTTGGACCCTGGAACTCTGCGACCCGTTCTCGTGATCGTGATCGCGGTCGGCCTGGTCGGGTGGGGGCTCGCGTCGAGACCGGTGGCGGACGTTGCCGCCGCCCCCAAGTCTCCGGCCGGTAACGTGTTTGCGCCGACCGTACCCAACGCGGCTTCCGCGCCCGGGCCGGCGCCCGAGGGCATGGTGTGGATTCCGGGCGGTGAGTTTTCCATGGGCGCAGCCGATCCGCTGGGGATGGACGACAACGACGTCGGGATGCACGCGACGGACGATTCGCGCCCGATCCACCGCGTGTACGTCGATGGTTTTTGGATGGATAAGACCGAGGTCACCAACGAACGGTTCGCCACGTTCGTCAACGCCACGGGCTACGTCACTGTCGCCGAGCGTAAGCCGACGCCGGAGGAATTCCCGGGCGCGCCGCCGGAGAATCTGGTGGCCGGGTCCGTGGTGTTTTCACCGCCTGATCACGCCGTCCCGCTGGACAACCATTTCCAATGGTGGAGCTACATCAAAGGCGCGAACTGGCGGCACCCCCTCGGCCCCAAGAGCGACGTCAAGGGCCGCGAGCAATATCCCGTGGTCCACATTGCGTATGAAGACGCGCTGGCCTACGCGAAGTGGGCGGGTAAACGCTTGCCCACCGAGGCGGAATGGGAGTTCGCGGCACGAGGAGGTCTGTCCGGAAAGGTGTACGCGTGGGGGGACGAATTCAAACCGGGCGGAAAGTGGATGGCCAACAGCCACCAAGGTCATTTCCCGAATCAAGATACCGGCGCCGACAGGTTCACCGGCATCGCGCCGGTCGCGCAGTTTCCCCCGAACGGGTATGGGCTCTACGACGTCGGCGGGAACGTGTGGGAATGGACCAGCGATTGGTATCGCCCAGACTACTATACGCAACTGGCCGCGGCCAATCGCGTCGCGCGCAATCCGCAAGGCCCGGCCGCGTCGTTCGACCCCGGCGAGCCTGGCGTGCCGAAGCGCGTCCATCGCGGCGGTTCGTTCCTCTGCACGGACCAGTATTGCTCGCGTTATATGGTCGGCACGCGCGGCAAGGGCGAAGGGAGCACCGGCACCAACCATCTGGGCGTTCGTCTTGTCCGGTCCGCATCGAGCGCCGGTCGGTAGCGCACACAACATCACTACGAGAGACAAGGGGGGAGAAGACACCATGAAGCCGATCACCACAGTGTTGAGGGCGCTGCCAATGACTGGCGCGGTCCTCGCCGTGACCATGATTGTCCCACCGGTCTGGGCCGCGGATGCGCTCGATCGCACCATCCTGCCGATTCCGGAGCCGAAGCTCGCGCCGATCACCGTGCTGGACGCGCGAGACGCGAAGGCGCCGCCTCGCTTTGAAGTGAAGGCCCCGGACGGCGCGCCCAACGTGGTGATCGTCCTGATCGACGACATCGGCTTCGGCCACAGCAGCGCCTTCGGCGGGCCCATCAAGATGCCCACGCTGGAGAAGATCGCGGCCGGCGGCCTCAAGTACAACCGCTTCCACACCACCGCGCTCTGCAGCCCCACGCGCACGGCCCTGCTGACCGGCCACAACCACCATGCGAATAATGCCGGTGCGATTATGGAAATCGCGACCGCGTTCCCGGGGAACACCGGGGTGCGCCCCAAGAACATCACGCCGCTGGCCGAGATCCTGCGCCAGAACGGGTACAGCACCGCGGCCTTCGGCAAATATCACGAGACCCCGCCCTGGGAGGTCTCGGTCTCGGGCCCGTACGATCGCTGGCCCACCGGTTCCGGGTTCGACAAGTTCTACGGCTTTATCGGCGGGGAGACGAATCAGTGGGCCCCGGCCATCTTCGACGGAGTGACGCGCGTGGAGCACAAACAATCCCCGGACTATCACTTCACCGTGGATATGACGGACCAGGCGATCAACTGGGTCAGCGCGCAACAGTCTCTCACGCCCGACAAGCCGTTCTACGTCTATTTCGCGACCGGGGCGACGCACGCTCCGCACCACGCGCCCAAGGAATGGATCGCCAAATACAAGGGCCAGTTCAGCGGCGGCTGGGACAAGCTGCGCGAAGAGACTTTTGCCCGCCAGAAAAAGCTGGGCGTGATCCCGGCCACCACCAAGCTCACCCCCAGGCCCAAGGAAATCCCGGCCTGGGACTCCATGAGCGCCGACCAGAAGCGGCTCTTCGAGCGCCAGATGGAAACGTTTGCCGGTTTTGCCGAGCACACCGACCATGAAGTGGGACGACTGGTGGCGCAACTGGAGGCGATCAACGAGCTCGACAACACGCTCTTCTTTTACATCGTGGGCGACAACGGATCGAGCGCCGAGGGCGGACCCGAAGGCACCTACAACGAGATGATGGCGCTGAACGGGATCATCGGCAAAGCCGACCAGATGATGGGCCACATCGATGACTGGGGTAGCCCCACCACCTTCCCGCACTTCGCCATCGGCTGGGCCTGGGCGGGCGACACGCCCTTTCAATGGACCAAGCAGGTGGCCAGTCACTTCGGCGGCACGCGCAACGGCATGGTGCTCCACTGGCCCAAGGGAATCAAGGCCAAGGGCGAGGTCCGCAGCCAGTTTCACCACGTGATCGACGTCGCCCCCACCGTGCTGGAAGCCGCGAAACTGCCGCAGCCCAAGCAAGTGAACGGCGTGGAGCAACGGCCCATGGACGGCGTCTCGATGCTGTACACGGTCGACAACGCCAAGGCCGGGGATCGCCGCGCCACGCAGTACTTCGAGATGTTCGGCAACCGCGCCATCTACCATGAAGGCTGGGTGGCGGCGACGCGCCACTCGATCCCGTGGTTGATGGCGCCGCTCCCCCCGGTGAAGGACGACGTGTGGGAGCTCTACAACGTGAACGAGGACTTCAGTCAGGCGAACAACCTTGCGCAACAGAATCCCGTCAAGCTCAAGGAATTGCAGGAATTATTCATCAAGGAAGCCGTGCGGAACAACGTGCTGCCGATCGATGATCGCCGTGTCGAACGTTTCGTCCCGGAGATCGCGGGCCGCCCCGACCTGCTGGGCGCCCGGAAGTCGCTGACGGTCTACCCCGGCATGACGGGCATGATGGAAAACGCCTTCATTAACGTGAAGGGGGTGCGCCACACCATCACCGCCGACGTGGAGGTCAAGGACGCGAAGACGCAGGGCGTGATCCTCGCGCAGGCCGGCTACTTCGGGGGATGGGTGCTGTACATGAAGGGCGGCAAGGTTCACCACGAGTACAACTTCTTCGGACTGGAGCGCACCAACATCGAGAGCGCCTCGACCCTTGCGCCCGGGAAGCACACGATCGTGTACGAGTTCATCCCGGACGCGGCCAAGCCGGGCACGGGCGGCAAGTCGATCCTGAGCATTGATGGCCAAAAAGCCGCAGAAGGGCATATCCCCAAGACGCAACCCTTCGTGTTCTCCGCGGATGAAGGCACGGACGTCGGCGTGGACGGCGAGACGAACGTGTCCACCGACTACAAGCAAGGGGACAACGCGTTCACCGGAAAGATCGTCAAGGTCACGGTGGAACAGAAATAGGGGCCGGTCGCAGAGTCGAAGGGGCGAAGAGTGCAAGATGATTGCCCCCTTTGACTCTGGGACCCTGGAACCTGCGACTCTGCGACCTCTGTAACCCTGCGACTAGAGGTTAAGCGATGGAGAAGGCAATATGGGGGCGGGTATCGCCCGCCGCCGGTGGTGATCAACACCGGCGACATCAACATCGGCAACACCATCAACGCCGGCAACCGCGCGAACATCAGCGACCGAATGGCGACGTTGCCTGCGGACCGTGCGCGTTCCAGCCAGAACAATCTGTACAACCGGCCCGAGAACCGCGCCCGCGTGGCCGACCGCGCGTCCGCAACCCGAGACCTCCAGCAGGCGCGGCCCGCAACCGGTCGAGAGAACAACGTGTACACGGACCGGAACGGCAACGTGGCGCGGCGCACCGGCGATCAGTGGGAAACGCGCAACCAGGGCGCCTGGAACCCCGAGCCCTCCGTCGGTGACCGGGCCACGCAAGCCCCGAGTCGTGACAGCCGCCCCGCGACTCCGCCGGCCGCAGCATCAACGCCGTCGTTCGACCGGGGCGACATGAATCGGTCGTACCAGTCGCGGCAATCAGGCGCCGCGCAGGAGCGCATGCGGCCACCGCCGAGGGTGGGCGGAGGCGGAGCGCGCCGGCGGTAAGGACGCTGAGAACACGACGGATTCCGGCTGCGCGCAATGAAATTCACAGGACCTTGATAGGGATGTAACACGGAGGGAGCACCATGAAAATCGTTTACGGACTGGCGACAGCGCTCCTACTCACCCTTTCCGCGGGGCCCCGATGGGCTATCGCCCAGGAACATCCGCCAGCGGGTGGCGGCGTGTCCGAGACGGATTTAGCCAAGGCCAACAATCCCCTGGCGGACCTCAGTTCGATCAACCTGCAGAACTACCACTCCGAGTCACTCTACGGGGTGCCGGACGAGACCACCAACTCGTTTCTGCTGCGGGGCGCCATGGCCAAGGGACGGCAACTCATCCGGGTCACCTTGCCGGTCAACACCGTGCCCACCACCGGCGAGCCCGCCTCAGGGCTCGGCGATCTGAACGTGTTCGACATCTTCGTGCTGAATCCGCAAGCGAAGACCTTCCAGTATGGGGTGGGACCGCTCCTGGTGTTTCCCACCGCGAGCGACGACGAACTGGGCCAGGGCAAGTTCCAGGTCGGCGCCGCGGGCATTATCGTGCGTGCGCTTCCGGGCGGGTCGTTGTTCGCGGGGCTGCTGACCTGGCAGACCGACGTGGCCGGGGACGAGGATCGCGACGACACCAACTATCTGACCTTCCAGCCCAACGTGATTCTCCAGGTCGGCGGCGGGTTCTACGTGCGCTCGACCGGCGTCTGGACCCGGGATTTTAAACGCAACGTGACCCTGATTCCGTTCGGACTCGGCATCGGCAAGGTCTTTCGCGTGGGCGGCCTGGTGGCGAACGTGTTTGCGGAGCCGCAACTCACCGTGTATCACAAAGGCGACGCACAACCCGCGCGGCAGCTCTTTACCGGGATCAATTTCCAACTACCCAAGTGAATGCGAGGTGCCACCTCGTTCAGGAGGGGACTAGCCATGAATAGAGTGGTTCTTGTCACGCTTGTCTTGATCTGCACGGCGCCGGCGTACGCGCAGATGGAATCACAACCGGTGCCGGTCACCGTGGACAATTTCATTCGCGCCGAGACCGACATGTATTTCGCCAATTTCCTGAAGGAGAACGGCAGCCTCGGCAAGTTCGGACATCGGCGCGACCCGGCCTCGATTGACCACCAGACCGTCATCCGGATGAACCGCGACACGCTGTATTCCTCGGCGCTGTTCGACCTCGACGCCGGGCCGGTGACGATCACGCTGCCCGACGCGGGCAAGCGGTTCATGTCGATGCAGGTGATCAACCACGACCACTACGTGCCGATGGTGGTCTACACCGCGGGCGCACACACCCTGACGCGCGATACGGTGGGCACGCGCTATGCCGCAGTGGCGATCCGGACGCTGGTCAACCCGAACGATCCCAAGGACATCGCGCAAGTTCACGCGCTGCAGGACGCGATCAAGGTCAGCCAAGATGGCGTCGGCACGTTCGAGGCCCCGAACTGGGATCAGGCGAGTCAGAAGAAAGTGCGGGACGCACTGTTGATCCTCGCCTCGACCACAGACGGCTTCGCAAGTGCATTCGGAGCCAAGGGACAAGTCGATCCCGTGCGTCATTTGCTCGGCACCGCCGCGGGCTGGGGCGGTAATCCCGACAAGGATTCGACCTATCTCAGCGAGACGCCCGCGAAGAACGACGGAACCACCGTCTACAAGGTCACCGTCAAGGACGTGCCGGTGGACGCGTTCTGGTCGATCAGCGTGTACAACGCGCAAGGCTTCTACGAGAAGAACGCGCTCAACGCCTACACGATCAACAGCATCACCGGCAAGAAAGCCGCGGACGGCTCGACCGTGGTCCAGTTCGGCGGCTGCGACGGCAAGATCCAGAACTGTATCCCGATCATGAAGGGCTGGAACTACACGGTGCGCCTCTATCGCCCGCGGAGCGAGATCCTGAACGGCACGTGGAAATTTCCTGAAGCGCAGCCAGAGTGAGTGTCACCCACCTCAAAGATGCGAGTGAAAGGAGAAACCACATGAAGAACGGGTCATTCCATCGTCGGTTGTGGAGCCTCGGTACCGTGATTTTGGCAAGCACACTCACCATCAGCGGTCTCCCCCCGGCACACGCGCAGCAAGCGGGCGCCAAGAAGCCCAACATCGTCATCATCTGGGGCGATGACATCGGCCAGTCCAACATCAGCGCCTACTCGCACGGTCTGATGGGCTACCGGACGCCCAACATCGACCGCGTTGCGAAAGAAGGCATGATGTTCACCGACTACTACGCGGAACAGAGTTGCACCGCGGGCCGCGCGTCGTTCATCACCGGCCAGTCCGGCTTGCGCACCGGCATGACCAAGGTGGGCCTGCCGGGCGCCACGTTGGGCCTGCAGAAAGAAGATCCGACGATCGCCGAGCTGCTCAAACCGCTCGGCTATGCCACCGGGCAGTTTGGCAAGAACCACCTGGGCGACCGCAACGAGTTCCTGCCCACGGTTCACGGCTTTGACGAGTTCTACGGCAATCTCTATCACCTGAACGCGGAGGAAGAGCCGGAACTGCCGGACTATCCGAAGGAAGCGGACTTCCCCAACTTCCGCAAGAATTTCGGGCCGCGCGGGGTGATGGACTGCAAGGCGTCGGACAAGGACGACCCGACCGTGGAACCGCGCTCCGGCAAGGTCGGGAAACAAGTGTGCAAGGACACCGGCCCGCTGACCAAGAAGCGGATGGAGACGATCGACGATGACATCGCAAACCGGGCCGTGGACTTTATCCAGCGGCAGCACAAGGCCGGCAAGCCGATGTTCGTGTGGGTGAACTTCACCCACATGCATTTCCGCACCCACACCAAGCCGGAAAGCCTCGGGCAGTCCGGGCGTTGGCAGAGCCCGTACCACGACGCCATGATCGACCACGACAAGAACGTCGGCCAGGTCCTCAAGGCGCTGGACGACCTGGGCATCGCGGACAACACCTTCGTGATGTACTCCACCGACAACGGCCCGCACATGAACTCCTGGCCCGATGCCGGGATGACGCAGTTCCGCAACGAGAAGAACTCGAACTGGGAAGGGGCGTACCGGGTGCCGGCCATGGTCCGTTGGCCCGGCAAAATCAAACCTGGCCAGATCTCTAACCAGATGGTCGCCCACCACGACTGGCTGCCGACCCTCTTGGCCGTGGCCGGCGACACGGAGGTGACGGACAGACTGCTCAAGGGCAATAAGGTCGGCGGCATGACCTACAGGGTGCACCTCGACGGCTACAACCTGGTGCCATATCTGACCGGGCAGGCTGCGAAGAGCCCGAGGGAGTCGTTTCTGTATATCAACGACGACCAGCAACTGACCGGCCTGCGCTACGACAACTGGAAGATCGTCTTTCTGGAGCAGCGGGTACAAGGCACACTGCGCATCTGGGCGGAGCCCTTCACCAATTTACGGGTCCCAAAGATCTTCAATCTCCGCACGGACCCATACGAGCGGGCGGACATCACGTCGAATACCTATTACGACTGGCTGATTGATCACGTCTACCTGCTCGTACCCGCGCAAGCCTACGTGGGCCAGTTCCTGATGTCGTTCAAGGACTACCCGCAGCGGCAGAAGGCAGCCAGCTTCAATATGGATGAAGTGATGGAGAAGCTGAAGGAGACGGGGTCGAAGTAGGACAGACACGGCGGGGCGCTTCGCCGTTCTTCCGAGGAGGAGGGAAATCCTGATGAAAAAGTTCCTCACGAGGGCACTGCTTCCTTTACTACTTCTCGCAACCCCCGTCTTCGCCGCTGATCCGTTGCCTGCCTGGAACGACGGCGCCGCGAAGAAAGCGATCACGGAATTCGTGGCGAAGGTCACGGCGACGGGGTCGCCGACCTTCGTGCCGATCCCGGAGCGCATCGCCGTGTTCGACAACGACGGCACGTTGTGGGCCGAGCAACCCATGTACTTTCAGCTCGCGTTCATGCTCGACCGCGTGAAGGCGCTCGCCCCGCAGCACCCGGAGTGGAAAACCAAGGAGCCGTTCGCCTCGCTGCTCAAGGGCGACGTAAAGGCGGCGTTGGCGAGCGGCGAGAAGGGCCTGTTGGAGATGCTGGCGGCCACGCACACCGGCATGACCACCGAGGAGTTCAGCCAGGCTGTGATGGATTGGATCGTCATGGCAAAACACCCCAAGACCGGCAAGCGATACACCGAGATGGTGTACCAACCGATGCTTGAACTGCTGGCTTATTTGCGCGCCAACGGCTTCAAGACCTTTATCGTGTCCGGCGGCGGCATTGAATTCATGCGACCGTGGACGGAGCGGGTATATGGCATTCCGCCCGAACAGGTCGTGGGCAGCAGCGGCAAGTTGAAATTCGAGACGCGCAGCGGCAAACCCGTGCTGGTGAAGCTGCCCGAGATCAACTTGATCGACGACAAGGAAGGCAAACCCGTGGGCATCCAGACGCACATCGGGCGCCGTCCGATCGCGGCCTTCGGCAACTCCGACGGCGATCTGCAGATGTTGCAGTGGACGATGGCCGGGAGCGGGCCGAGCTTCGCGCTGATCGTCCATCACACCGACGCGGAGCGCGAATGGGCGTACGACCGCCAGTCGCACATCGGCAAGCTAGACAAGGCGCTGGACGAAGCCAAGGCCAAGGGCTGGACGGTCGTGGACATGAAGAAGGACTGGAAGACGATTTTCCCGAAGTAACCGTTACGAAACAACATGAGGAGGAGCGTCGCATGAGGAACAAATGGGGAGTGACAGTGTGGATCGCGGCGGTGGCGGCTCTGCTCGCCGTGGCCGCGCTGCCGGCGGACCTGCTTGCGCAGGCTCCGGCCAAGAAGCCCAACATCCTGGTCATCTGGGGCGACGACATCGGCGGCTTCAACATCAGCGCCTACAACATGGGCATCATGGGCTACAAGACGCCGAACATCGACCGCATCGCCAAGGAAGGTGCGTTGTTCACCGACTGGTACGGCCAGCAGAGCTGCACCGCCGGGCGCGCCGCATTCATCACCGGTCAGTCGCCCATCCGCACCGGCCTGACGAAGGTCGGCCTGCCCGGCGCGCCCGAGGGCATGAAGAAGGAAGACCCGACGATTGCCGGCTTGCTCAAGGCGCAGGGCTACATGACCGGCCAGTTCGGCAAGAACCACCTCGGCGACCGCGACGAGATGCTCCCCACGGCGCACGGGTTCGACGAATTCTTCGGCAACCTCTACCACCTGAACGCAGAGGAAGAGCCGGAGAACGTCGACTACCCGAAGGACCCGGCCTTCAAGAAGCGGTTCGGTCCGCGAGGCGTCATCCACAGCTTTGCCGGCGGCAAGATCACGGACACCGGCCCGCTGACGAGGAAGCGCATGGAGACGATCGACGACGAGGTCACCGTCAAGGCGCTCGACTTCATGGAGCGCGCCAAGAAGGCGGACAGGCCGTTCTTCCTCTGGTACAACTCCACCCGCATGCACATCTTCACGCACCTGAAGCCGACGTCGCAAGGCCAGACCGGCTTGGGCATCTATGCCGACGGCATGGTCGAGCATGACGGCCACGTCGGCGAGGTACTGGCCAAGCTCAAGGCGCTGGGCCTCGAGGAGAACACCATTGTCATGTATTCCACCGACAACGGCTCGGAGTCCTTCTCCTGGCCCGACGGCGGCACCACGATGTTCCGCAGCGAGAAGAACACGCAATGGGAGGGCGGCTACCGCGTGCCGACCGCGATCAAGTGGCCCGGCGTCATCAAGCCCGGCACGGTGATCAACGAGGTCGGTTCGCACGAGGACATGCTGCCGACGCTGCTCGCCGCTGCCGGCGACACCACGGTGAAGGAAGAGCTGCTGAAGGGCAGGAAAGTCGGGGAGGTGACCTACAAGGTTCACATCGACGGCTACAACCTGTTGCCCGCGCTCAAGGGCGAGGGGCCGTGGCCGCGCAAGGAGTTCATCTACTGGACCGACGACGGCAGCGTCGCGGCGCTGCGCTACGGCAATTGGAAGGCGACCTTCCTGCGGCAGGACGCCCACGGTCTGGCCGTCTGGCAGGAGCCGTTTGTGAAACTGCGCGCGCCGATGCTGACCAATCTCCGCATGGACCCGTTCGAACTCGCCCACGAAATCGGCATGGACTATGAGCGCTGGTTTGCCGAGCACATGTTCATGATCGCTCCCGCGGCAGGATACGTCGGGCAGTGGCTGCAGAGCTTCCGGGAGTTCCCGCCGCGCCAGAAGCCCGGCAGCTTCAATCTCGACCACGTGATGGAGGCGGTCACGGGCGGTAGTGCCGGCCACCAGTGATGCCGAGTTGACAGAGATGAAACCCCTGCTCATCGCGACCGCAGTCATTGAGCTGGGCGCCGGCCTGGGGTTGGTGGCGGCGCCATCGGTGCTGGCTGCGGTGCTACTCGGTGCATCGCTCGACACGCCCGGCGGGCTGGTGGTGGCTCGTTTGGCCGGGGCGGCGCTGCTCTCGTTGGGCGCCGCCTGCTGGTTGGCACGTGACGACGCCCGGAGCCGCGCAGCGAGAGGGTTGGTGACGGCCATGCTGTTCTACAACGCGGCTGCTGTCGCGGTCCTCGTCTATGCCGGCACAGGATTGGGGCTCTCCGGCATTGGCCTCTGGCCGGCCGTGGTCCTTCACGCGGCGATGGCCGTCTGGTGCCTGGCGTGCCTTCGGCGCAGGGGGGGATTGCGGGTGAGAGAACGTAGACGGGAAAACTAAACAGTCCATCGAACGCATCGCGACCTTCGACAATGACGGGACGCTCTGGCCGAGCAGCCCATGTATTTCCAATTCGCCTTCGCACTCGATCGGTCAAGGCGCGATTCAACGCCGCCGGGATCACCATTCCCTTTCCGCAGCGTGATGTGCACGTCTACACCCACACGGCGCCTTCGTGACGGCTTTCAGGGAGGAGGAACGAGAGCATGGAGCAGTTCCAATCCATTCTAGAGTCGCTGGGAGCGATGGGCGTGATTGGCACGCTCGTTATCGGCGTGTTGGCGGGCTTTGCGGCCACCATCCTCATGCCGGGGAACGACCCCAGCGGGCTGATCATTACGCCGTTGCTCGGCATCGCGGGGTCGAGCCTGGGGACCTATCTGGGGGATCTGCTCGACGTGTCCACCGCCGGCGAGGTGTCGGGATTCGTGGCCGCGGTGGGCGGCGCCATGCTGATTCTGGTTGCGTATCGGATCGTCTTCAGAAAAACCGGCTGAGCGCCGGACGCCGGAAGCGGGGGGCTCAGAACGCGACGCTGAAACTGATCTCGGGATAAGTTTCCGAGCAGGAGACGTACGTGGACTCGTTGCAGTCAAAGTAGGACTCGTAGACCATGCCCAATCCCACGTAGGTGGTTCGTCCGGCGGTGATATACACGCCCGCTCGTCCGCCGGCCGACCCGATGTCATCGAGATCCTGCACGTAACTGCGGCGATAAAACGCGCCGATGTAGGGCGCCACCGACGCCAGGTCCGTGAAGACGTATTGCAGCGAGGGAGAGACCTTCACGATCCCGGGGTCGCCCCCGGTCCACCACTCGGCGTCCAGCCCCACGCTGAGCCCGTTGTATACGAAATAACTCGCGCCCACGCCGAGCACGAAGTAGGTGTCGTTGAACGCGTAGCCGTTCCCGCCCACGATCGAGAAGCGCGAGCGCCCCTTGCTGAAGGTCCCGGCAACGTCGGCAGCGGCCGCTTCCGCGACCGGCGTGAGCACGAAGGCCGCCGCGAGCGCGGAAACCATGACCCACGCGGGAATCGTTGTCGTCTTGGTATCACGCAAGGGGTTCGTCTTCACGCAATCCTCCCTAGATCACCGGTCACGTCACTCCGACGTCTATTTTTTCGGGGGAAACTCCGCGAGCAGTTCTGACACCACGCGATTGATCCGCGACTGCTGTTGTTCGGGCGATGAGGCGCCGTTCACTCCGGCCTCGGCCGTTCCCTTCCACATGAGCGAGCGAGAGGTTGGGTTGACGAAGTCCAGGATCAGCGTCCCTTCGGTCTTCTCGCGGGGTTTGCTCTTGCCGCCGCCAACGGACACCGTCCCCCCGTGCCCGATGGGGATACCCACCGATGCGCCGATGCCCACCGAGCCCGCGGTCGACGTCCGGGTGGCCAGGGCCATGGACACGAGAAAATCCGGCGCGTCCGACGAGAGCACGTATCCCTTCGCCTGGAGTTGGGTGTTGACCGCGTTGCGCACCCGTTTTTCGACCAACTCATCGATCGACGCGTCGGCCTGGGTGGGCGCCCAGTCATAGGTTTTGAGCGTGGTGAAATCGACCGCGGGATCGTAGTCGGTGTCCACGGACAGGCCGGCGCATCCCGCCAGGACCAACAATACGCCTCCCGTCAGGAGGCCGTAGATCGCTCTCATCGCGACGTCCTTTCGATTGCGGCCGCGGCGCCGGTGGTTACTTGACGATGCCGGATTTTTCCAGCTCGTGCATCATCAGGCCGACGTACTCGTCGATCAGTTTTCGTTCCGAGGACTTGATCCAGGTTTCGGTGGCGGCGGTCCAGATCAGCTTCTCGGTTTCCACGTCGTACATGTTCGTCTCGGCGATCGCGAACTTGTCCTCCACCACGTAACCGGGCGTGTACATCGTGTTGTACCCGACTCCGTAGTAGCCGGGCCACGTTGCGCCGACCGGGTACGCGGCGCCAGGAACATAGGTCTGTTGGCTGCGTTGATCGACCAGCCGAACCAGCAGGAGCGTGTCGAACCCCTTGTCGCGGAGCGCGGCCGCCACCGTTTCCTTGTTGACGGGTTCCTTGTCCGAGAGCACGGTGTGGCCGGCCGTGGCGTCAAGGCCCCGCTGTTTCAGTTGAGCGGTGAACTCGTCTTCCAAGACGAGTCGGTTGGTATTGCTCTTGAGGATGGCGACGGCCAACACCTTCCGCGGCTGTTTCTTGTAGGCCTCGTCCTTCCACATCGACGTCATCTTGGTGGCGGCGCATCCCATGAGGACGGATACGGCGATCAGGGGGGCGATGGTTGCGACGGCGACTCTGTTCATAATCTCCTCCGGGATGTAGACCTCCGCGCTGCGCGGCAGGCGGACAGCGTCGATTCGCGGCCATTCTCCGCCAGCGGCGGCCTGGTTGTCAATCCTGCGCCTTGCGCCACGCGTCGAGGGTCTGATCCCGAGCGGACATCGACCCGGATTGAAAGGCGTCGTGAAAGCGGGCATAATGCGGGCCCGAAGAGGTGTCGATGCCCCAGCGGCATGTTCGTCACGCTTCAACGTGGAGACGCCATCGGACGCTTGGGCGAGCGGCCGTCCCGGCGATCGCCCTCGCGGCGCTGGTCTTGAGCGCCTGCGCATCGCTGCCCGCCGATTATCCGCGCACGGAGTCGTCGGCGTTGACCGAGACGAACGACACGTTGCTTGGCGCGGCGCTCGCGCCGTTGGTCGCCGCCCACCCCGGGGAGTCGGGCTTCACTCCGCTGTCCCGAGGGCTGGATGCGTTCGTCGCCCGCATCGTGTTGGCCGAGGCGGCGCAAAAAAGCCTCGACGTGCAGTACTACATCTGGCACGGCGATACGACCGGCCGCCTCCTGAGCGGCGCATTGGTGCGCGCGGCCGATCGCGGCGTCAGGGTGCGCGTGCTGCTGGACGATCTGGGCACCGCGGCCGACGACGGCACGCTGGTCGCGCTCGACGCGCATCCCCACATCGAGATCCGCTTGTTCAACCCGGTGGCGCTCCGCACGGCGCGCGGGCTGGGCACGGTGCTCGAATTCGGACGCGTGAACCGGCGCATGCACAACAAGTCGTTCACCGCGGACAACCAGGCGACCATCGTAGGCGGTCGCAACGTGGGCGATGAGTACTTCGAGGCCCGCGCCGACCTGGACTTCGGCGATCTCGACGCGCTCACGATCGGGCCGGTGGTGCGCGAGGTCTCGTCGGCCTTTGATCTGTATTGGAACAATGCCGCCTCGTTTCCGATCACCGCGTTGACCCGCGAAGGGATCGCATCCGAGGACCTGACCCGTCTTCGCGACGAACTGCGCGCGTACGGCGAATCGCAGAAGGATTCCCCGTACGCGAGGGCGTTGAGAAGCTCGCCACTTGCCGCGCAACTGCGACAGGGAGAGGTTCCCTTGTTCTGGGGGCGCGCCTGGCTGGTTTACGATGACCCGGCCAAGATCACGACCGCGACCACGGATACGTCGACGCACCTGACGCCCAAGCTGCGCGACGTCATCACGCGCACGCAACGCGAGCTCCTGATCATCTCCCCGTACTTCGTGCCGGGCAAGGAGGGGGTCGAGTTGTTCCGCTCGCTGCGCGCGCGCGGCGTTCAGGTGAGGATATTGACCAATTCGTTGGCCTCGACCGACGTGAGCGCGGTGCACGCCGGGTACGTCCGTTACCGCGAGCGGCTCCTGCGCGCGGGCGTGCAGCTTTACGAGGTCAAGGCCACGGCGCGGATTCACGGGACGGATCGCAAAGCGGACAAGAAAGACAAGGGCGGGCTCACCGGCTCGTCGCGGGCGAGCCTTCACGCCAAGAGCTTCGCGTTCGATCGCCGGGAGATCTTCATCGGCTCGATGAACCTGGATCCGCGCTCCATGGAGCTCAACACCGAGATCGGCGTCCTGTTCGAGACCCCGGAAGGCGGGGACCTGTTCGCGGAAGGATTCGAGCGGATCGTGAGCGAGAACGCGTTCCGTCTCGAATTGACCGAGGCCGGACGCCTCGAATGGGTGAGCCAAGAGGACGGCCGCGAGACGCGTTTCACGACCGAGCCCAATTCCAGCGTCTGGCGGCGCATGGGCGTGTGGTTCATGCAGTGGATGCCGATCGAGCACCAGCTTTAGCAGGTTGCTGGAGACGTTCAGAAGAGAGGAAGAGCGAAGGGCGTTGTTGGTTATTGGT
The DNA here is from genome assembly GCA_049325295.1 of Nitrospirota bacterium. GTDB lineage: Bacteria > Nitrospirota > Nitrospiria > 2-01-FULL-66-17 > 2-01-FULL-66-17 > JBFLXB01. The sequence continues at coordinate 22,866 of JBMOMD010000030.1, read as the reverse complement.
TATCCGTTGTTCGTCACGAACAACGAACAACGAACAACACATGACTCACTAACCAGGAGGAGAACTGCATGTCGCGGCGATATCTAGTGATCATATTGTTAGGGATCGGTCTGGGCGTGTTGGCGGGCGTGACGCCGGCGGTCGCGGATGTCGAAATCACGCCGTTTGCCGGGCTTCGCTTTGGGGGCGGGTTCGAGGACGCGAATACCGGGACCGCGATCTCGCTGAACGACTCGGGGAGCTACGGCTTGGCGGTGGACTTCGACATCTCGCCCGACCAGCAGATCGAGATCTATTTGAGCCGACAGAGCACCACGTTGTCCGCGGACGGGACATTCACCGGCAACCCGCTTTTCGACCTCTCGGTGGAGTACTACCACGTGGGCGGCCTGTATCTCATCGACGTGGAGAACGACCGCGTTCGACCGTTCGTGTCCGGCAGCTTCGGTCTCACCCGATTGAATCCGCACGGCGATGAGCTGAGCACGGAAACGCAGTTCTCTCTGGCGCTCGGCGGCGGCGCCAAATTCTTCATCACGGAACACGTGGGCGTGCGGGTGGACGCTCGCGGCATCTACACGGCGCTCAACAGCAATGGCGCGGTCTTCTGTTCCGGCGGGTGCGCGATCAGCGTGCAGAGCAGCGGGTTTCTCCAAGGCGAGCTGAGCGCCGGGGTGGTGGTGCGATTCTGACGTCGTAGAACCTCGTGTTTCTACGAGTAGACGAAATCGTTCACTTAATACTAAGGTGAGGGCCTCAATCTCCTATTTGGGGGTATTGCCTCAAGGGATGCTCACCGGTATTCTCCGGGCGAAAAAGAGTGGCCGCTGTCACGACGCGGGTTCGTCCGGCGTGGAACGTCCCGTGGCGTTCCGCGGCGATGGTCGAGGGGAGCAAGTGCCGGATCGTTCCAGTTTCAACAGAGGGGGGGAGTCCATGCGAATCATCCGCAACAGCCCTACCACGATGGTTGCACTCGCGGCCCTGCTGTTGGGCGCGTCGCTCACAGTCGCCCATGCGCAGATTCCGGCCAAGGCCGACGTGGACGCCGCGCTCTCCGCGGCGTACGAGAAGTACAAAGGACTGAAGGAAGGCGCGAACGCGGACTACATCCCGGCGCTCGCGAAAGTCGACCCCAACATCTACGGCATCGCCATCGTTACGGTGGACGGCAAGGTGTACACCGCGGGCGACATCAAGTCCGAAGTCTCGATCCAGTCCATTTCCAAGGTGTTCACCATGGCCAAGGTCATGGAGGAGCGGGGCGTGGACGCGATCGAAAACAACATGGGCGTCGACGCCACCGGCCAAGTGTTCAACTCCATCGTGGCGGTGGAGCAATACAAGGGCGCGGAAATGAACGCCATGGTGAATCCAGGAGCCATCGCCGCGACCAGTATGGTCAAGGGGACGAGCCGTGATGACATCTGGAAGAAGATCTTGGGCTGGTACGGCGACTTTGCCGGGCGGCCGCTGTCGGTCAACCAGGAAGTCTTCAAGTCCGAGTCCGACACCAACCAACGCAACCAGGCGATCTCCATGCTGATGTATGCCTACGGCCACATCAAGGACAACCCGTTGCAGGCTACCGACATCTACACCGAGCAGTGCTCGGTCAGCGTGAACGCGAAGGACCTGGCCACCATGGCCGCGACGTTGGCGAACGGCGGAAAGAATCCGGTGACGGGCAAGCAGGTCATGAAGGGCGAGAACGTCCCCGAGGTGCTGGCGGTGATGGCGACCGCGGGACTGTATGACGACTCGGGCAAGTGGCTCTACAAGACGGGCCTGCCGGCCAAGAGCGGGGTGGGGGGCGGCATCATCGCGGTCTCCCCCGGCAAGTTCGGCATCGCCGTCATCTCTCCGCCGCTCGACAAGGCGGGCAACAGCGTGCGGGCCCAGAAAGCGATCGCGGACATCTCGAACGCATTGGGCGGCAACCCCTACGCGGCGAAGGCGCGCTGATCCGGCGGCCGCGCAACGATCGATCACAAGGAGGTCGAGATGAGTACATGGACAAGGGGAGTCGCGTTGCTGCTGGCACTCTTCGCGGGAGCGCTTGCGCTTCCCACGTCGGGGCAGGCCGCGGAAGAATCGCGCGTGCAGGTATACGGGTTCGCGCAGATGGACGCGATCTACGACTTCAACACCATGGACCCGGCGTGGAACGCGGCGCTGCGCCCGTCCAAGATCCCGGTGAATTGTCCGGGGGACGCCGGATGCGGGAAAGACGGCGAAACGATCTTCAGCGTGCGCCAATCGCGGCTCGGCGTGAAAGCGATGGTGCCCACGTCCATGGGCGATCTCAACACCAAGTTCGAGTTCGACATGTTCGGCGTGGGCTCCGACGCGGGCAAAACCACGATCCGGTTACGGCATGCCTATGGTGAGATCGGGGCGTTTCTCGCCGGCCAGACGAACAGCCTGTTCATGGACATCGACGTGTTCCCGAACACTATCGAGTACTGGGGGCCAGCAGGCATGATCTTCTTCCGCAACATTCAAGCGCGCTGGACCTTCCTGAACCAGGACGGGACCAAGGCCGCCGTGGCGTTGGAAGCGCCGGGCTCGGCCGTGGATTCCGGGAATCTCGTCACGGTGGATCCCGCGCTTGCCGGGGTGACGGGCTACACCAAGTACCCTGACGTGACCGCCATGTACCGCATGGACCAAGATTGGGGGCACCTTCAGGCATCCGGCATCCTGCGCTGGATCGGCTGGGAAACGCCGACAGCCACGGATTATGAACCGTCGGACAACGTGATCGGGTGGGGCGGCAATCTCGCCGGCAACTTCAATACCGTGGGCAAGAGCAAAGTGCTCTTCCAGGTGGCCTATGGCGAGGGCATTGCCAGCTACCTCAACGACTGTTGCGTGGACGCGGCGCCCAACGCGGCGCTCACCGAAGGCGAAGCCGTGCCGGTGCTCGCGTGGCTCCTGTACTACGATCATTACTGGAACGACCGGTGGAGCAGCTCCATCGGCTACAGCGCGGTTGACCAGGACAACAGCGGCGGGCAGGCGGCAAACGCCATGGCCAAGGGCCAGTACGCCTCGGCCAACCTGTTGCACTACCCGGCCCAGAACGTGATGGTCGGCGGCGAGTTGATCTGGGGCCAGCGCGAGAATAAAGACGGCGCGGACGCCAGCGATACGCGCCTTCAGTTCTCGGCAAAGTACAGCTTCTAACGCAAGGCCTCGTGGCGCATTCCTGAGGGCCCTGGCTCGGGGCGCAGGGGCTCTCGGGAGAAGCCGTGGCCCGTAACCGCTGCTCCAATATCTCGTAGGTTTACGAGTAGCCCTGGTTTCTCGAAATCATTACTATTCTGCATGCTTCAAGGCCTGATTCAGACCACGCCTGATCCAGAACTCACAAGGAGGTATCGCATGTTTCGTTTCGTCGTGATCGCAACAATGTTCGCCGTGTCGTCCATCACCGCTCCGGTTCTTGCCGGGGATCCGGACGATAAACCCGCTGGCATCATCGCGGCGTCGACCACGCTCAAAGCCACGGTTGACGCCATTGACTACGACAAGCGGACCGTGGTGCTCAGGAGCGAGGATGGCCAAGAGACGACCACGTTGGAAGTGGGGCCCGAGGTCAAGAATTTCGCGCAGGTGAAAAAAGGGGACGTGCTCGTGGTCGAGCAAGTGGAATCGGTCGCGTTGGTCGTGGTGCCGAAAGGCGAGGCTCCTTCGGCCAAAGGCGGCACCAGTTACGTGGAAGTGGCCAAGCTCGGCGAGAAACCGCGGCGCGTCGAGGTCCACACGCGCGAGATCGTCGCGACCGTGGACGCGATCGACTATAAGGCGCGGACCGTCACGCTCAGAGGCCCGGAGGGCAACAGCAGGACCCTGAAAGTCGGCCCGGAAGCCAAGCGGTTCGACAACGTGAAAAAGGGCGATGAAGTGTACGTGAGCTACACGGAGACCACCGCCATCTCGGTCCAGGCTCCGCCCAAGAAATAGCCGGGTGCTGATTCAGGCCGAACCGTGGTTCGACAGGCTCACCACGAACGGAGAATTTGCCGGAAATCTAATCCCCCCATCCGTTCGTCCTGAGCGTGTCGAAGGACTTCCTCAGCGTTGTTCAGCACCATGCGAGGGGCTCAATGACTCGTCGGCCGCGGGCGGCGACAAGGAAACCATCAGCGAAAGGATGCACACCATGAACCATGACTGCCCACGCCGTTGGTTGGCGCGCGCGTTCCGAGGAATGGGACTGCTGATCGTCGGGCTGCTCCCGATACTCGGGGGATGTTATCCCTACGATCGGGAAAACACGTCGGACTACGACGTGGTCGCGACCACGTTTGATCCGGGCGTCGACTTTTCCGGAATCGATACCTACTCGATGCCGGATGAAGTCCGGGTGTTGGAGGACCCCGACGATGACGAGACCGTGGTGGGTTCAATTAATCCACAGGTCGAGCAGGCGATTCTGAATGCGATCGAACAAAACATGTCGGATTACGGGTACACCCGCGTGGCGAACAATCCCGATGGGACCGCGCCCGCGGGCGTCGACGTGCACATCACGCCGTTTGCCTTGGAGACCACCTGGGTGGGCGGATCGTGTTACCCGTACTATTGGGATTGGTACTACGGCGGGAGCGGCTGGTGTTATCCGGTGTACTACTCGTATACCACCGGCACGGTGGTCATTCCGATGACTGATCCCGCGCTGCCCGTGAATTCCGAGCCGATCTGGATCGCCGGCATCAACGGGATCATCAGCACCGCGTCTTCGAACGCCGCGCGGGTCGGCAACGCGATCGACGATGCCTTCAGTCAGTCACCCTATTTGGACCGGACACCATAGTAAGGAGGATTCGATGCGAACCACGCGCGTGAGATGTATGTGGGCGATTGCCGCGACGATGGCCCTGCTGACCACGGTCCTCCTGCCGATTTCGGAAGCCTCGGCCAAGGATTCTTGGGGCATCTTCAATTACGAGATCTCGTTTCCCACGTCGGAGACCGGAGATTTCATCGATGAGACGAGCTTTCGGGGTATTGGGTTCGAGGGGCGATGGTTCAACTCCCGGAACACGTCGATCGGGTATTCCTTTGATTGGAACGTGCTCCATGAAATGACCGACCGCGCCGTCACCGTGGGCAACGTCACATTGTCCGGGACCCAGGACCGAACCATCAACGCGTTCCCCTTCCTCGTGACCGGCCACTATTACATGGGCCCGGACAACATGTTCTTTGCCGGGATGGGGGGCGGTCTCTACTACGCGGAGCGGCGCTTCGACATCGGGATCTTTTCGTTCGACAGCGAGGAGTGGCACCTGGGCGTCGCGCCGGAAATCGGCGTCTCGACCGAGATCAGCTACGACGTGCGGGCGGTCCTTGCGCTTCGGTACAACTACGGCTTCGAGACGTCGGACAACACGCTGACGTACTGGACCCTGAAATTGGGGATCGGGTGGTGACGGAGGAGGGTGATGGCTAACTTCACGGTTCTGAGCGTCGGCTCCCGGCCCGAGAAGGTCGCGGAGAAACGCCGGAACCGCAGGTGATAGTCATGACGATCCCAATCGTCGGGTTGGCCGTGGCGGGTGAGCCGTTCGGGGCCATTCTCACCGGCGTCATGTTCATCTGTGCAAGTCTGACAGGATGATGAAGAACTCGGTCATGCCCGCAGGCCACTCAAAACGATCCGGATGCCCCCTTCGGGGACTTCCGCCATCGCTGTTCTTGGCGGACGGTCGCAAGGCCGGAGGGAGGGGGAAACCGGAGCGTACTGGTTCGTACGTCAGGTCAGGATTTCCGACTTCCGGCAACGCCGCAGACGGACTTTTTCAGCGGCCCGCTAAGTAGATCATCGGTGGACCCTCTTTCCGTTTGCACGACCAACACGGGTCGGCCGGACTGGTCAACGGCCGTACCCCGGGCGTTGCGAGTCGCCCCGAGATCGTGCCGCCTCGCATGGCCGATGTCGTGGCTTGCGCTGGGTCTTGGGGTGCCCTCCACCGCCCGCGCCTCCATATTCCAAGGCGAGGCGCTCGACACGGTCGCCGATGTGATCTCGTGGGTGGTGCTCGTGGTCGCGCCCGTCGCCGCCATCGTCATCTTCTGGTTGGTCCACATCCTGCCGGAGAAGATCGCTGAGAAGCGAAAACATCCGCAAGCCAAAGCGATTCAGACGCTGTGCCTGCTATCATTGGCCTTCGGCGGACTGCTGTGGCCGCTGGCCTGGATCTGGGCCTACACCAAGCCAGTCCTGTACAAACTCGCCTACGGCACCGACGTGGCCGAAGAGCATGGTCACGAGGGGACGGCGAACGCCGACGAGAGCGTTGCGCCTGGCGACGAACTCCAACGGCTGCGCCGCAAAGTGGCGGCACTCGAACTCCAACTCTCCGACACGCGTCTGAAACGAGGCGACGCCTGATCCATGGAACTGCTGCTACTACTGATCTATTCGTTCTTCGTATGGCTGATCTTTTTCAAGTTCAAGTGGCTTCCGTGGAATATCGTCAGCCAAGTCATCGTGGTCACCATTCCGATCATCGGCATCACGGCGCTCATCCTGGTCCTCAATATCGTGGCGCCGTCGTCGCACGACGTTCGCGTGATCAACTATTCCGTGGCCGTAGTGCCCAGAGTCACCGGCCGGGTCATTGAGGTGCCGGTTGAGCCTAATCAGCCGGTCAAGAAAGGCGACGTGCTCTTCAAGATCGACCCCGTGCCCTTCGAAATCGATGTGCGGGCTGCGGAGGCCAATCTCGCGATGCTGACCGCGAAGCTACTGACCGCCCAAGCCAATACCCGCAATCTCGACGAACAGCTCAAGAGCGCGATCGGCAAGAAACAGGCGCTCAGCGCCAAACTGGCCCTGGCCCGCAAGCGGGTTGAGCAGTTCCAGGAGCTTGCGGATACCGGAGCGGGCAACACGTTCGACCTGGAACAGGCCCAGGCCGACGTGCAAAACCTCGAGAATGAACTCGCGTCCCTGGCCGCCGCCGAGGGGCAGGTCAGGGAAAAACTGGCCGCGAAGACTCCCCAAGGCGAGCAGGACGAAGTTGCCCAGGTCCAGGCGCAGATTGCCCAGGCCGAGGCGCAGCTGGCTGACGCGAAATGGAACCTCGAACAGACCGTCTATTTTGCGCCGGCTGACGGGACGGTCATCAACCTGCAACTGCGTCCTGGCGCGGTGGCGTCGCAACTGGTGATGGCCCCGGTGATGAGTTTCGTGGAGAGCGAGCAATGGGTTGTCGCGCTCTTTCGCCAGAACGAGGTGCGCAAGGTTGAGCCGGGCAATGAGGCCGAGATCGCGATGCGCATGTATCCCAACCGCATCATCAAGTGCAAGGTGGAATCGGTCGTCTGGGCCACGGCCGGCGGTCAGTTGCCCATCGGCGGGAACCTCCCCAACCAAGCGGTGGCGCCCCTGCCGGAGGGGAGCCTCGCCGTCAGGCTTGAGCTCGACGAGAAGGACACGGACGTGTTTCTGGCGGCCGGTGCGCGCGGACAGGGCGCCATCTACACCAACAGCGGTCACATCATTCACATCATCCGTAAAGTCATCCTTCGCGTTGGTACCAAGATGGACTGGTTGATCCTCAAACTCCACTAGGAGTCCGACCATCACCCCATCTGTCGCAACGGTCGGACGAACGAGCGCGCCACTGGGACTTGTGGTCCTGGCCGGTACCGCAATGATCGTGGCCGGTTGCCAAGTCCTGTCTCCTCCCTCTCGCGAGGAACTCCAGCAGCGGGCGCTCGCGAATCTCACGCTCACTGACCCTTGGAAGGCCGGCGGGTCGTCGGATGCCGTCCAGGATCAGTGGCTCGCCGGTTTCAACGATGCGGAACTAAACGCGCTCGTGTCCGAGGCGATCGCCAACAATCCCGACCTTCGCGTCACGACCGTGCGCGTCGAACAAGCCGCGGCATACGTGAACCTTGCCAAGGCCGCGCTGCGCCCGACCGTGAATGTTCTCGGCACCGGTGGACTCAACATGGGCGGCGGGGACATCAGCTCCGCCCTGCAAGGCATCTCCCTGGGCGCATCGTGGGAACCCGACCTCTGGGGACGGATGCGGTACGGCCGCAACGCGGCACAAGCCGCGCACGCGTCGGCGCAGGCCGATTTCGAGTTCGCCCGCCAGTCACTTGCCGCCGCCACCGCGAAGAGCTGGTTCACGGTCACTGAGACCTGGCTCCAGAAGCAGTTGGCCGACGAAATGGTGACCGTTGCTCAGGAACTGGTGACGCTGGCTGAAAATCGCCGCCAGGTCGGTTCCGGCAGCGAGCAGGACGTGGTAATGGCGCGCGCCAACCGCGGCAATTTCGACGACACCGCGCGGCAGGTGACACTCGCCCACGAACAAGCGCTTCGCGGGATCGAACTATTGCTGGGCCGGTATCCCGCCGCTGAGTTGCAGGCGCGACACGATCTCCCGGGGTTACCCGGCACCGTGCCAGCCGGCATGCCGCTTGACATGTTGGAGCGCCGTCCCGACATGGTGGCCGCCGAACGTCGGGTCGCGGCCGCGTTCAACCGCGTTGGCGAAGCCAAGGCCGCGCGGTTGCCGCGGATCATTCTCAACGCCAATATCGCGGGCATCAGCAGCGACATTTTGCAGTTGAAGGAGGACTTCGAAAACCCCGCTGCCGGTGTCGGCGGCCGTCTCATCGCCCCGCTTTACACGGGCGGGGCAATGACGACCCAAGTCGAAATTCGCACCTTGGAGCAGAAGGAAGCCGTGGCACAATACGCCGGCATGGCGTTGCGCGCCATCGGCGACGTCGAAAACGCCCTCGCCGCCGGTCAAAATTTGGCTGAGCGTGAGACCGTGTTGCGCCAGGTCGTCACGGACAGCGAACGCGCCCTGGAGCTGGCGCAGATCGGCTACCGCGTGGGTCGGCAGGACCTGCGGAGCGTCCAGCAGCAGCAGTTGAACGTTCATGCCGCGCGGCTGGTGCTGCTACGCGTGCAGAGCGAGCAATTAAGCCAGCGCGTCAACCTGCACCTTGCGCTCGGTGGGAGCTTCGAGACGCGCCCGGAGCAGCAAGCGGCATCATCCTCGCCATAACCGCCGGCCTTCCGTCGTCGGCGGGATACCAGGGGGCGGGGGTACCAAAGGAGATCGAACCGTCGATGCTCAGGCTATGACACTGAAGCCGTCGCTCAACTGGTTGTTCCTATTCATTCCGGCGGCCGCGGTCGCGGAACACGCCGGTACGGTGCCGGCCTCGGCCGTGTTCTTTTCCGCGGCGCTCGCGATCATTCCGGTGGCGAGGCTCATCGTGCTGTCGACGGAGCAGATCGCCACGCGCACGGGCGATGCGGTCGGCGGCTTGCTCAACGCGACCTTCGGCAACGCCCCGGAGTTGATCATCGCGTTCCTGTTGGGCGGATTTCGTCACCGCAACCAACAGTTCAACCCCGCCGCCGCGCGCGCCTACAGCACGATGCTGCTTGCGGTGATCAGTCTGATTGTTCCGAGCGCCTTCAGCCGATATTTTGCGCCCGAGGGATCAATTCCGCAGGAGCAGCTCTTGAACCTCGGCATCGCGGTGGTGCTGCTGTTCGCCTACGGCCTCTACCTGGTGTTTTCGCTCGTCACGCATCCCGGCGCCTTCGCGAGCCAGGAACACGGGGAGACCGGCCACGACCAGCATCCCTGGAGCCTGGGCCGGGCAATTGGCAGCCTGCTGGCGGCCGCCCTGCTCGCCGCGTGGATGAGTGAAATTCTCGTCGGCGCAGCCGAGGAAACCGGGAAGGCGCTGGGCATGTCCCAGATGTTCATTGGCGTCGTGTTCCTCGCCATCATCGGCGGCGCGGCCGAGAGTAGTTCCGCGATCGCAATGGCGCGCAGGAATAAGATGGATCTGTCGGTCGGAATCGCGTTGGGGAGTTGCATCCAAATCGCATTGTTCGTCGCGCCGGTATTGGTGTTGATGAGCTACGTGATCGCGCCGCAGCCGTTCGACCTCTCGTTCAATCGCGCGGAAGTCGGCTCGCTGTTCCTCGGCGTGCTGATCGGCACCCTGGTCTGCGGCGACGGGCAGTCGAACTGGTTCAAGGGCGTGCAGCTCACCACGGTGTACGTGATCATCGCCCTGATGTTCTATTTCATCCCCGAGGTCGTTCATCGGTGAACGATCACGTCGTGCGTGCCATCTTTGAGGGATGGGTTTCGCGATGAAATGGCTTGTGCCGAAGCGGTTCGAGCACTTCCGGTTTTTGCAGTTGGCGTTGTTCGTGCTGCTGCTCCTATTGGTCAACGCCATCTTCCCCCACGCGCTGCTGATGCGTTCCCTGCTGGCGCTGATGTTTCTGAACACCTTATTCGTCACCCTGTCGGCGGTTGGCCATGGGCCGATGGTGGGCCGAGCCCTGGTCGGCGTATGGCTTATCGGCACCCTGTGCATGGCGTGGGGGGAGTTCTATGCCGTGGAGCGGGTCGATCGGCTGGCCGTCGTTGCGGGTCAGAGCGCGTACCTCATCTTGATCATGGCCGGGGTCGTGGCGACGTTCCGGTACGTGGTCACGGCGCGCCGCGCGGGTCTGGATACGATCTTTGCCGCGGTGGTGGCCTACCTGCTGATCGGGGTCGGCTTCGCCCTGTTCTACACCATATTGTTGGAGCTCGATCCCCAGGCGTTCAACGTGGCCGACCGCCCGGGCTTTGATGACCGCGCGGCGCTGCCCTCTCCGCTGCTGTACTTCAGTTTCGTCACCATCGCGACGCTGGGTTACGGGGACATCACGCCGCAGCTCCCGCTCCCACAGATCCTGGCCGCGCTCGAAGCCGTGATCGGGCAGTTTTACATCGCCATCGTGATCGCCTGGCTGGTGAGCCGCTACGTGATGGAGCCCAACTCGGACAGTGAGAGGACACAGGTGGGGAAATGACTCGACGCATGGCGCAGATCGTGCTTTTTGTCGTGACGTATGCGGCGGCGATCGCCCTGACGGCGTGGCCAGCGCATGCGGCGCAGCCCGACGCGGGCCCGTCGGAGGCGACGTCCCGCGAGGCCCTCGAGGCGGCGGAATCCACGGCGGTCGTTGAACTCGACGGGGCGGTCCTGTTTCCGGTGCGTGGAACGACATCGTATCCCGCGGAGCAGCGGGCGTCCGCGATCCGCAAGCGTATCGAGGCGGCCGCTCGGGACTCGGCGGTGCGTCCGGACGCGATTCGAACCGTGGAGGCCGACGCCACGATCGACATCATGGCCGGGGATCGGCTCCTCATGTCGGTGTTCGAGGCCGACGCCAGAATGGAAGGTTTGGAACGCCGGGTGGTTGCGGCCGCGCACGCCGGGAGGATCCGCTCGGCCATCGAGCAGTACCGCCGCGACCGAAGCCCGGACGTCTTGTTCAGGGGCGCGGTGGGAGCCGGGATCGCGACCATCGTGTTCGGTCTGTCGGTGTGGCTGGCGATACGCGGGCTTCGCCGTGCCGAGCGAACCCTCGAGGCGCGGTACAAGGCGCGAATCCACGGCTTGACCATCAAGTCGTTCGAAGTGGTCCAGTCCGAGCGCGTCTGGGGTACGTTGACCAGCGGGCTCAAGACGCTGCGTGTCCTCGTGGTGCTGGTCCTGCTCTTCACGTACGTCGAATTCTCGTTCGCGCTCTTTCCCTGGACCCGACCGGTGGCGGCCAAGCTGGGTACTTGGGTGCTCGACCCGATCGTCACACTGGGCCAAGGCGCCTTATCGTACGTGCCGAACGTGGTATTTCTGGCGATCTTGTTTGTCGTCTTCCGCTATGTGCTCAAAGTGACGCGACTCTTCTTCAATGGTCTGGAACGCGGGAGCGTGACGATTTCGGGGTTCGACGCGGAGTGGGCCCAACCCACGTATCGGATCGTTCGGTTGTTGATGGTGGTGTTCGCGGTGGTGGTGGCGTATCCGTACATTCCGGGCGCCGAGTCCCCGGCGTTCAAGGGCCTCTCGATTTTTCTCGGGTTGATGGTGTCCCTCGGGTCGTCGTCGGTGATCGGGAACATCCTAGCCGGGTATTCGCTCACGTATCGCCGCGCGTTCAGGGTGGGTGATCGGGTGAAGATCGAGGACGTGGTGGGCGACGTCGAGGCCATCCGGCTGCAAGTCACGCACCTGCGCACCGTCAAGAACGAAGAAATCATCATGCCCAATTCCAAGATTCTGAGCACCGAGATCGTCAATTACAGTTCCCTTGCCAGGACCCGCGGGCTCATTCTGCACACCACCGTGGGGATCGGGTATGAGACGCCCTGGCGTCAGGTCGAGGAAATGCTGCGGATCGCGGCGGCCCGCACCCCGGGACTGCTCAAGGACCCCGCGCCGTTCGTGTTGCAGAAATCCCTCGGGGATTTCGCGGTGGTCTACGAATTGAACGCGTACTGCGACAATGCGCAGGCCGGGGCCCTGCTGTATTCGGCGATGCACCGCAACATCCTGGACGTGTTCAACGAATACGGGGTGCAGATCATGACTCCGGCCTACGAAGGAGATCCCGAGAAGCCCAAAGTGGTGCCGAAGGAGCAGTGGCACGCGGCGCCGGCCCCAACCCAGGAGGGCGCACGCGCTCCGTCCCCGCCGGAGGGATGAGGACGTGTGCGGCTCTGCAGGCTCGCAACCAGACCACACCAGACGAGCGATTTCTGCTAAAATGCCGCTCATTCTGGATTTCCGCTTCCCCGGGAATGTGCCTCGCGCCACCGGCGCGACAATGGTTTCTCGACACCATACACGTGGCGAAGCAATGACCTGGATGCTGTCACACCCGCGCAGGCGGGCGCCCAGATGTCCGCGTTTTTGATTTCCGGGCATGCTCATATTGTCAGGCGCTCTTAAGGACCCATGACGGTAATCTAATGGCGCTCCATCCTCTTGCCGGCCGGCCCGCGCCGAAGGATCTGTTGGTCGATCTCGACAGGCTGCGGAAGGAATACTTCGCGCGAAAGCCCGACATCGCGGATCGCACGCAGCGGGTGGCTTTCGGCACCAGCGGCCACCGGGGCTCGTCGCTCCGCGGCGCGTTCAATGAAGCGCACGTCGCGGCCATCAGCCAGGCGATCTGCGAGTACCGCGCGGGCCAAGGCATCACGGGCCCGCTGTACATCGGCAAAGATACGCACGCCTTGTCCGAACCCGCCTTCGTTACCGCGTTGGAAGTGCTCGCGGCTAACCGAATCGACGTCATGATCGACCGCGAGGACGGCTATACGCCGACCCCGGCCGTCTCCCACGCCATCCTGACCCACAACCGCGGCCGGCAATCGGGACTCGCGGACGGCATTGTGATCACGCCGTCTCACAATCCGCCCGAAGACGGCGGTTTCAAATACAACCCGCCGCACGGCGGACCCGCGGATACCGACGTGACTCGGTGGATCGAAGAACGAGCGAACCATCTCCTTGGGAAAGACCTCAACGGCGTGGCGAGAATCGACTACGAGCAAGCGCGCCGCGCCCCAACGACCCACCGATACGACTACGTCGGATCGTACGTGAATGGTCTGGCGTCGGTCGTGGACATGGACGTGATCAAGGGCGCCAAGCTGAAGATCGGCGTGGACCCGCTGGGCGGCTCGGGCGTGGCGTACTGGCGGCCGATCGCCGAACGGTATGGAATTCAAATCCAAGTCGTGAACGATGCGGTGGACTCGACATTCAGTTTTATGTCGTTGGACTGGGACGGCAAGATCCGCATGGACTGTTCCTCGCCGCACGCCATGGCCAAGCTGATCGCGCTCAAAGATCGCTTCGACATCGCCTTTGGCAACGACACCGACAACGACCGGCACGGCATCGTCACCCGAAGCGCGGGACTGATGAATCCGAACCATTATCTAGCCGCGGCGATCTACTACCTCTTCACGCACCGGTCGGGTTGGCGTGCGGATGCCGGGGTCGGGAAGACCGTGGTCAGCAGCAGTCTGATCGACCGCGTGGCCGCCAAGGTTGGGCGCGCATTGGTCGAAGTGCCAGTTGGTTTCAAATGGTTTGTGCAAGGACTACTTGAAGGATTGCTGGGGTTCGGCGGGGAGGAGAGTGCGGGCGCCTCGTTTCTCCGGCGTGATGGAACAGTCTGGTCGACCGACAAAGACGGCATCATCATGGATCTGCTCGCCGTGGAAATGATGGCGCGTACCGGACGGGATCCGTCCCAGCTCTACAACGACCTCACCCGCGAGCTCGGGGCTCCCGTTTACGAGCGCATCGATGCGCCGGCCACCGCGCAGCAAAAGGCGATCCTGCTCAAACTGTCGCCTGCGGACGTCAAAGTCACCGAGCTGGCCGGGGACCCGATCCAGGCGATGCTCACCGCCGCGCCCGGCAACGGCGCGGCCATCGGAGGCCTGAAGGTCGTCACTGCGAACGGGTGGTTCGCGGCCCGTCCGTCCGGGACCGAAGACGTGTACAAGCTCTACGCGGAAAGTTTTCGCGGCACCGAGCACCTGCGGCGTATTCAGGAAGAGGCGCAAGCGCTCCTCGCTCGGGCGTTCTCGGCGGTATGAGATGACGTTGACGCGTTCTACCGAACATGACGTCAGGAGGGGTTGATGAGAAAAGGGGTGTGTGCCGCGATAGTGGCCGTGGTGATCGGGTTGGGGGCGAACGTGACGTGGGCCGAGGAATTTCCCGATGGGTGGGCGCTTCGAGTCGGAGGATTTCTCGTGCGCAACTACGACACGACGATCCGTCTCGACGCAGCGGGGCAACCACTCGGCGCGACCATCGACTTCGGGGACACGCTGGGCGGCGAGGCCAGCGCCAACGTGGCGCGAGTCGACGGGTATTATCGTTTCAGCCCCAAACACCGTCTGGACGCGTCGTATTACCGGGTCCAACGCCAGGGCTCTCGTCGTCTGGATGTCGATATTCAATGGGGCGACCAAAGCTTTTTGATCAACGACGTCGTCGACAGCGAAATCGACAGCGGAGTCGTCAAGCTCGGGTACACGTACTCCTTCTACCATAATGACGATGTCGAACTCGGGGTGTCCGCCGGCCTGCACACTTCGATCGTGCGGGCGTCGCTGTCGTCCACGACGGGACAATCCGAGGCCGAGAGCGTCACGGCGCCGCTCCCGGTGGTCGGGTTCCTAATGGACTATCACATCACGCCGCGCTGGACCACCAAGTTGTCCGCGCAGTACTTCTTCTTCAGCGCATTCGGCATACGGGGGTTGTTGACGGACGCGATCCTCGCGACCGAGTACCGATTCACCCGGCACCTCGGCGCGGGCATCGGCCTCAATCACTACGCCAACGGCGTGGAGTACGAAGGGGACAACGCGGTGCTCACGGAGCGCAGCGCCTTCACCGGATTCCTGGCCTACGTGTCCGCGTCGTATTGACGGCGAATCGCAGCCGTCATCCGCCGTCGGTCTCAGTGCGTGTTTTTTTGCCGGGGATCACGGGTTCCAGGATCTTGAATGGGAGTTTGAGCGTGCGCTCCATGATCCCGCCGAGCTCTTTGGCGACCGCTCCCGGCGGGACCGCGTCCACCTTTGGATCATCGAACGGGCCGGTCACGCGAACCGGGATGGTCACCAGCGAGCCCGCGAGAATGTCTCGTAAGAGCGGAATCCGTTTCACCACCGCGTCCACCGTGGTCAACGGCGCAACCAGCACGGTGATATCTAACACCTGCGCGCGCAGATCGAGTGATCCCTTTGCCGCCATGTGCGCGGTCGAGCTGGTCAACACCGCCTCGTTGATTACCAGGTGACCTTGCTTCGTGGTGCTGCGAACAACCACGCTCTTATAGGGAAGGCCGTCCGATCCCGGGTCGGGGAACGCGCCGCGCAGCATCTCGGTGAGGTTGAGGTAGGAGAGGATTCGGACGACCGTTGAATCCGCGTAGAAGCGCCCGCCTTTGATGCTGACCGCGAAGGGCCCATTGAGGTTGTCCAGCAGGGCCTTGCCGGTTCCCGTAGAGTCCAGTTTTCCCGACAAATCGAACGTGCCGGTCACCCGCATGGGTTTGCCGACCAGGCATTCGAGCGTGGGTCCCAAGTTCTGCCCTTTAGCCGACGGGGTGATGGCGATCCGCGTCGCGTCGCCCGCGATCGTGGCCGACCCCGCAACCGTGATGCCACACACCACGGCTTCATGGACCGTGATGTGGGGCGGTTCCGGTCCGATGACGATGTCCGCGCGGGCCGGGGCCGCGGTCCATTCTCCGGCGGTGAACGAATCGGCTGCGACGCGGATGGTGGCGCGAATCGGCTGCCGCGGTTCCGCGTCGCGGGATGGTTCGGCGGCGGGCGTCTCCGCGTTGGCGGTCCCTGAGCCGACTAGACTCGTGATCGTCGCCAAGTGGAGTCGATCGATGGTCAGATCTAAGAGCCATTGCTCGGCGGAGGCGGCAATCTGACCGCGTATCGTATGTTGAACTTCCCCCACCGTGAGGACGAGCGGGTCCACCGAGACCGACTGTTTCTCGGCCCGCGCCGCCACCCGGTCGATGAACACGGGGACGCGGGTCTGCACCGGGAGCACCAGGCGATCCCCCTCCACGTGACCCTCCGCGGTGGAATCGCGCGGGCGGTCTAATATGATGCGGGACTTAAACGCGCCCTTCAACGAACCGAACTGCACTCGCTGTTGCTGGAAGACGCGGGCCAAGGTCGAGTGCGCCAGATGTCCGGCAAACGACAGGGTGAGCACCCGGTTCCGCAAGTCCATCGCGAACGCGGCTTGCGAGTCCTTGTCGCGCACGCTCAACTCGTCGACGCTGAAGTGCTCCGGGTCTCGTTGGACGTTGAATGTGATTGCGACGTCCTGCTGGACCGACGCCGATCCCGTGACTCGCGCGCCGCGTCCCGAGGTCCAGACCGCGTGCGCGGACTTAACGGATACCGGCGCGCGCAGGAGCAATTCCTCGGGCAGGGCCGCTTTGGTGTGAAGCCACTGCATGGTCTTGGAGTCGATGGTGCCCGCGATCGTGAAGTCCGCGCTGGGGCGCGCGGTCAGGTAGTCGTCGATCCGGCCGGAGACGGTTCCGTCCGCGTCGAGCACACGCGCCTCACCGTTGGACAATGTGAAGGTACGAGGTCCGGCTTCAAATGCTCCGATGCGGATCGCCACCGGCCCGGGAAACGCCGGATTGTCGGTGAGCACGCCCCGCGCGGTTCCCGCGATCCGGAACGGCGCGGGGGTTGTCGGCGCGGAGCCCTGAGACGTCGTCTCGATCGGGGCAAAGGCCAGCCGAATCGCGGCGTCCTGAAGCGTGAATACGGGTTCTTGCCCGCGGAGAACAACCACCTGCCCCTGATCGATTCGAATCGTCAAATTCGGCATGGTCGCGGCCAGCCATCCCAACACCGACGACAGGGATCGGCGGGACGCCGCGGGGTCCGCGGCACGTTTCTCCGAAGGCTGGTGGTCCAGGATAAGGGTCACGTCCGGACGTTCGAGCCGGACGTCGGCGAGCCGCGCCTTGCCGACCAACAAGGGGAGGAATTCGAAGCCCACCTTCAGGGAATTTGATTTCGCGTTCACGCTTCCCGGAACGGTCAGGGAGGGATTGGTGATCACGACCTGAGGACGCGGCAGGATCGCGAGCCCCACGCGCTCGTACGCGAGTCGGCCGCCGAGGTCCCGCGACACCGCGGTCTCGATGCGGTTCTTGATCGCCTCGTGATTGATCAGCCGCTGCGCAAGGATCGTGAGGCCCACGAAGAGCAGCGGAATCACGATGAGGAAAACGAGAAGCCAGCGCAGCGGCCGTTTCATGTTGATCCGTCCGGGAAATAATCGCAGCATGTTACCACCAGGACCCATCGTGGGGATACATCGAGTCGGCCGTGGTTTCCGCCGATAGGAGAAGGCGGCGACGTTGTGACGATTGTTTCGGAATGTCGCGCAGCCGTCTGTCTACTGGTAGATCTACCAGATTGACAGGCTTCTCAACCCCGTGATATAGCCACGGCCAAATTCCCCCCCGTGTACAAGGAGTTCAGAATGCATCGTCCACGCATCACGGCGGTTATCCCGCTGGCAATGGTCGCGTTCGGCGTTGCCGCCATCTCGGCCGCACCCGCCGCAGCGGCGGGCGAGTCGGACGCGGCGATTGCATCGACGACCGTGGTGTGCGTCTCGAAGACCGGCGAGCGCAAGGCCTGCGAGGCCGATACCTCGGGCGGGGTCGCGTTGCAACGATCAACCGGTGAAGCGGCCTGCTTGCTCGGGAAGACGTGGGGCTACGACGAGCAGGGCGTGTGGGTGCGGGAGGGGTGCGGCGGTGAATTCGTCCTGGGCCGGTCCGCGGCCGCCGCTTCATCGGCGCAATCGCCGGCCCCGTCCATCCAGGCGGACGAATACGCGGAGCGTCCGAATTGGGGCGTGCTGGACACCACCGGATACGGTTTTCTGATCGGGCGCACGAAATACGGCGAGTTGAAGATCGGCGGCTACGCCCTGGTGCGGTACATCAATCAGTTGCCGGCCAACCAGGATTTCACCGATCACCTGGGCAACACGCACGTGGTGGACACTCGCAACGACATCCAGTTTCACCGGGCCATGCTCCACTTCAAGGGCTGGCTCTACTCGCCGAAATTTCGTTACCAGATCACGTCGTGGACCGTGATGTCCACGGATCAGACGACGTTATACGGGTTTCTCGGTTATCAGTTCGACAAAAAGTTCAATCTCTACGCCGGGACCATGGGAATCGGCGGCACCCGCTCGATCTACGGCTCGCATCCGTTGTGGTTGGCCAACGATCGCGTGATGGCGGACGAGTTCTTTCGCGGGAGTTTTACCAACGGCATTTACGCCAACGGTGAGGTGGCGCCCGGGTTGTGGTATCAGGTCGCGGTCGGCAACAACTTGAGCCAATTGGGGATCACCGCCAAGCAACTGAACCGCGACCTCGCGACCGGCGGCACCGTGTGGTGGATGCCCACCACGCAGGAGTTCGGTCCGCTCGGCGCGTACGGCGACTGGGAGTATCACGAACGGGTGGCGACCCGGTTTGGTTTCTCGACGGCCCGGAGTCAGGAGGATCGACAGCAGTTGGCCGACAACTCGCCCGAGAATACCCAGGTGCGCTTGGCCGACAGCTTGGCGCTCTTTGACACGGGGTCGCTGGCGCCAGGCGTCACGGTGCAGAACGCCGACGTTCGCATCGTTTCCTTTGACGCCGGGATGAAGTACCGCGGCATCTTTCTCCAGACCGAGTTGTACGCGCGTCGGCTTGAGAACTTCGACGCGAATGGACCCCTGCCGGTGTCGTCGATCAAGGACAACGGATTTTACGTGCAGGCGGCGTTTTTCCCGGTCAAGAAGAAAATCGAATTGTACACCGCCACGTCCTGGATCTTCGGCGACGACAGCGCGGGGTTCTCCGACAGCCACGAGTATATTCTGGGCGGAAACATCTACTGGTTCGACACCCGCAACGTTCGGACCAACATCCAACTGATGCAGGTGTACGACTCGCCGGTCAACAGCACCTTCGGCTTTTACGTCGGCGGCCAGACCGGGCCGACCATTTCAGTGGCGACCTCGTTCCTGTTCTGAGGAGACGCCGCTGAGCGGGAGGGAGGCGGTGCGACCCGGCGACTCGATCGAAAGGGAGCGACCATGAGAACGGGACGAGGTTTCTGGTACCGCGTCGTGACGCCGGCCGGCTGCGCAGTGCTGGCGTTGGTCCTGAATGCACCGAGTCCTGCGCGCGCGCAGACCGGCCCGGTGGTGCACGACTCGCACTTTCACCTGACCAACTACATCCAGCAGGGGACCGACATCCGGGACTTCCTGAAGATTATGGGGAACAAGGTCGGACGCTCCACGCTCTTCGGGATTCCGCTGCAGCAGACGTGGGATTACGGGAACACGGGCGACTTCGCGCCGTGGTACTACACGCAGACCGACGCGCCGCTTTACTACTACTCGTTCACCGACGCGTACATCGCGATGGCGTACAACTCGCTCACGCCCGCGGAGCAGGCGCGGTTCGACCCCATGATCACGGGGTTCAACCCCGCGGACATGTACGCGGTGGACCACATCAAACGCGTCTTGCAGACATTTCCAGGCGTGTTCTCGGGCATCGGTGAGTTCACCATTCACAAAGAGTTTGTCTCGCCCAAGGTGGCGGGCGTGACCGCGAGCCTCACCAACCCCGCGCTTGACCGGATTTTCGACTTCGCGGCCGAGGCCGGCCTGGTCGTGCTGCTGCACAATGACATCGACATGCCGTATCCCAAACCCGGCCAGGACCCGTATCAGTTGATCCAACTCCGTGACCTGTTCAAGCGCCATCCCAAGACCACGATCATCTGGGCGCACTGCGGACTCGGTCGCGTGGTGCGGCCGGTCAATGACCAGATCGGGATTATCGATCGCGCGCTCGCGAACCCGGAGCTCAATCACCTGTACATCGACATTTCCTGGGACGAGGTCGCCAAGTACATCGTGGCCACGCCCGAGTCGATCCGGGCGACCGCGGACTTGATCAACCGCCATCCCGATCGGTTCCTGTTCGGCACGGACGAAGTGGCGCCGAAAGACCAGGCGGGGTATCTCAAAGTCTATGACATGTACGCGCCGCTCTTCGCCAAGCTCACTCCCGAGGCGAGCGAAAAATTGCGCAAAGGCAACTACGAGCGGCTATTCGACGCGGCCCGCGTGAAGGTGCGCGCCTGGGAGAAGGCCAACCCGAAGTGAGTTCATTGAGGAACGCGCGATCGGGTCTTGGCGTGATCGCGGCGGGGCTCGTCTTGTTGTGCCCCGCGAGCAGCCACGCCTCCTCGTTGATCGCGGACGGTCCGACTCCCCTGGTCGCCCAAGCGGTTCCGGAAGCGGCCGCGGCCGATCCGCCATCGCCGCCGACCGCGCCACCGTCCCCGCCGCCATCAGCAGCGCCTTCTCAGCCGCCCGTGCCGGTCGAACCCCTGGTGCCCTGGAGGCCGCCCGATCCGGAGGCGGACAAGTTCGACTGGATCCAATTGAAGTCCGGGGAGTGGCTCAAGGGGAACCTCAAGTCGATGCAGGACTACAGTTTGGAATTCGACAGCGAAGAACTGGACTGGCAGGAGTTTGATTGGGAAGACGTGTATCAGGTGCATTCACCGCACCTGCAAGAGGTGCTGTTCGATAAACGGCCTGGTGAAGGAGCGCTTTTGGGAGACTTCATGCTCGTGCCTCAGGTCGGCCAAATTTTGGCGCTTTCGGATGAACGGGTCAGCATCGAAGGCAACTTGATGGTGACGCGGGACAAGGTCACCGTTCAAACCAAGGACGGTCCGGTCGTGTTCGACCGCGCCCGGCTCATCGCCATCACGCCCGCGGGCTCGCGCGAAATCGATCTCTGGTCGGGAAAGATTACCAGCGGCCTGACGACGCTGACGGGTAATACGGACAGCCGGGGCGTCAATACTACCATCGACGTGACCAGGCGCACCCCCGCCACCAGATTGTCGCTCAATTACCTCGGCACCATGGAACAACTCGAAGGCGTGGAATCGGCCAACAGCCATCGCGTCACCACAGTATTTGACTATTGGGTGTCCCGCAGCTTTTACCTTCGCGCTCCGGTGCTGGAATACTTCAGCGACCCGTTCACCAATGTGTCACACCGGGTCACCGGCATTCTCGCGGTGGGCTATGACATTGTTCGCCGGTCGAATCTCAAGTGGGACATTTCCATGGGCCCGGGGTATCAGTGGACCAGTTTCGACACGGTCGAGGCCGGTGAAGACAAAACCGAGCAAACCCCGGTCTTCGCAATCGGGACCAGCGCCGAGGCGGACATTACCAAACGCATCGACTTCAATATCTCGTATTCCGGCCAATTCGTCAGCGAACAAGCCGGCGGCCAGTTGCACCACACCGTGGCCACGCTTGAAATCGAAGCCACCCAGGTACTCGACGTGGACCTTTCAGTGGTGTGGGACCACGTCTCCGATCCCCGTGAAGCCTCCGACGGCACCGTCCCCGAAAAAGACGACGTTCGCTCCACCATCGCGTTGGGCGTGGAATTCTGACGACCGTCAGTCGATGGCTGGATTGCGTGGTGCCCGATAGGGAGAATCGAACTGCCGGATGGTTGATGACCTAGGACGATCGATGATTGTTCCGAAAGGCATTTGAAAGACTGCTACTGATATTGCTACATCAAGAGTTTCTTCCGTAATGCCGCAATCCCGATGAGGCCGGCGCCCAGCAGGAGCATGACGGAGGGTTCGGGAACTGTAAGCCGGATGTCATCAAATACGAGGTTGTCCTGCTCAACATCAAAATTGGGGTCAAACACGCTGAAGTCCACCCAGGACACGTGCCTCCACTGCGAACCCGATAAATTCATCACCCCCGCATCCGTTATCTCGGCGTACCCTCCATTCGACGACGTCACGAACGCGATTTCGTCGATGGCAAAGATTCCAGGGTTCGGGACCCAACGCTCGACATCGAACCTCAGGAAATTGAACGCATCGCCGAAGAAATCAAGTCTCACGGACCCATCGTTTGAACCATGCGTATCAATCTGCATCGTTCCATCGCCAAGAATAGTGTTGAGATCGTAGTGGTTGCTGGCGACACTGATGCGGAAACCGTCCTCCAAATAAGCTTCGTCTTCAATGAGTTCTCTAAAAGTGACCGAATCGAAATCTATCGTGACAGGTATGGCATGTGATTCGGAAGGGGCTGCAAGCCAAACCAGGACGAACAGAAGTGGAAGGAGCGGTAATCGCAGCGAGAATCGTGTCTTCATCCCGTGATCCTCCTCAGGGGCAGCGCACAATACCTGTGAAACGCCAACTGACTGGGAACTGCTAGTGTGGTGTCTCTGAAGTTCGCGCATTTAATCGTGGTTTCTGGGCATCCAGGGTCCGCTGACAGAATCGGGCGATGCTGGCCAGAATCTCGTCGGCGGTCTTGACCCAGACAAAGGGTTTG
>JBMOMD010000029.1:0-1175 GCA_049325295.1 Nitrospirota bacterium | reverse complement strand
GTGATGACGCCGGCGCCGACGGTGCGGCCGCCCTCGCGGATCGCAAAGCGCAACCCCTCTTCCATCGCGATCGGCGTGATCAGGTCCACTTCCATCCGCACGTTGTCCCCGGGCATCACCATCTCCACGCCCTCCGGCAGCTTGGCCACCCCCGTCACGTCCGTGGTCCGAAAGTAGTACTGCGGCCGGTACCCGTTAAAGAACGGCGTGTGCCGTCCCCCTTCTTCCTTGGTCAAAATGTACGCTTCGGCCTTGAACTTGGTGTGCGGCGTGATGCTCCCCGGCTTGGCCAGCACCATGCCCCGCTCCACGTCTTCTTTCTTGGTACCCCGCAGCAGGATCCCCACGTTGTCGCCCGCTTGCCCCTGGTCCAGTACTTTGCGGAACATTTCCACCCCCGTGACCACGGTCTTTTGCGTCGGCCGGATCCCCACCAACTCGATCTCTTCGCCCACTTTGACCACGCCCCGCTCGATCCGCCCCGTCACCACGGTCCCCCGCCCCGAGATGCTAAAGACGTCTTCCACCGACATCTGGAACGGCTTGTCCACTTCCCGCTTGGGCGTCGGGATGTAGCTGTCGATGTTCGCCATCAATTGCAGGATCGCTTCGGCCCCCAACGGGCCTTTGTCCCCTTCCAACGCTTTGAGCGCGCTGCCCGCCACGAAGGGGATCTTGTCCCCCGGAAATTCGTATTTGGTCAGCAGTTCCCGCACTTCCAACTCCACCAGGTCCAGCAGCTCTTTGTCGTCCACCATGTCGGCTTTGTTCAGGAACACCACGATGTACGGCACGCCCACCTGCCGCGCCAGCAGGATGTGCTCGCGCGTTTGCGGCATCGGGCCGTCCGCCGCCGACACCACCAGGATCGCCCCGTCCATTTGCGCCGCGCCCGTGATCATGTTCTTGACGTAGTCCGCGTGCCCCGGGCAGTCCACGTGCGCGTAGTGCCGGTTCTCGGTCTCGTACTCCACGTGCGCGATCGCGATCGTGATCCCCCGCTCCCGCTCTTCCGGCGCTTTGTCGATCTGGTCGTACGCCTTGAATTCCGCCAGCTTCTTGTCCGCCAACACTTTGGTGATCGCCGCCGTCAACGTGGTCTTCCCATGGTCCACGTGCCCGATCGTCCCAATGTTCAGGTGCGGCTTCGTTCGCTCAAATTTCGCTTTCGCCAT
>JBMOMD010000028.1:0-90991 GCA_049325295.1 Nitrospirota bacterium | reverse complement strand
CCCCAAACCCTTTGTCTGGGTCAAGACCGCCGACGAGATTCTGGCCAGCATCGCCCGATTCTGTCAGCGGACCCTGGATGCCCAGAAACCACGATTAAATGCGCGAACTTCAGAGACACCACACTAGCTGGCTGCTGAAAAAGCCCATCTGCTGCGTTCTCGGTCGTCGGAAATCCTCACGTACGACCCAGTACGCTCCGGTTTCCTCCTCCCTGCGGCCTTGCAGCTGGGACTTTTTGAGCAGCCAGCGGGTGTTCCCGAATCTTACGGCGTCCTACTTTACTGACCTTTTGCTGCCTCGGCCAACGGTCGGCGGGGGGCGAGTGTGGCGCGCGGGACGTCGATCGACGAACCGTCGGGCTGCTTGACCGGCACCGAGAGTGGCGAGCGGACCACGGGCCACTCGCCTTTGAGCACGTTGGTCGGCTCGTTGCCTTCGAATCCGAGATAGCCGTATTTGCCGTAGTGCGGAAGTTTTCGCGCCAGGCCCGGCAACGCCGCGACGCGGTCGCACCCGATCCAGCCGAGCCCCTGATCAGGATTCCCCGGTTGTTGCATGACCAGCACGACCGCGTGATCGCCCCGCGTGAGGTCAATCTCCTGGATGCGCGCGGTCGAGTCGCCGACCGTCACCGACAGACCGGTCGTGTTTTGGTCGATCACGGATCGGAACCGATTCTCCCAGCCCAACACCCACACCGCGCGGTCCTGCGGTATCCGCTCGAGCGTGTCATCCGACACGATGTCTGCGTGCTCCGACGAAGCGGTCAACGCCTCCGCGAGCCGGTGATAACCCGCCCGTAACTCGGCGGGCGCCGCGCCGGGAAGGACGACCAGCGCCCGCGGCGCGCCGAAGAGTTGGGACAACGCCGGCGGCAACTCCCCGCGATCCAGCCGGCGAAACAGGTCGAACTCGGGGTCCACGTCCATCCGCAACGGCTTGCCCGGCACGATCAGCTCCAACCCGCGGTGTTTGGTCTCGAGCTGAAACGACGTCTGGTACGCCTGCTCGCGTCCTTCGAGCGTGACCGCGACCGGCACGCGCAGGCGGTAGGCCGCGCCCGGCTGGGTTTGCTCGACCAGGGCGGTCAGCAAGTACTTGTCGCCCATCGGACTCGCTTCCGCGTTGCGGACTCGCAGCGCGGGCGCCCCGGCGCGCTCGATCCACGGATTCATCATCACGGTTGCCCCCCCGCCCGCGCCGGCCAACGCGCGATCCAAATCCGCGAACGTCGCCCGCTGAAAGCGAAACCGATCGAAGAAGCCGCGCAGACCCCGGATGAACGCGTCGTCGCCGAGTTTCTGTCGCACCATGTGGAGGACCATGAGCGCTTTGCCGTACCCGACCGCTTCGGTCGCGGGATCATGGCGAGCCCGGAATTCCGTGAGCGGGAAGTCCCGTGCGTGCGTGACGTAGTCCGCGTATTTCTGCAATGTCGAACGTCGGTATTCCGCGCCGGCGCCCCGCTGCTCGGCCATCAAATGATCGGCCAGATACGCGGTCAGTCCCTCCGACCAGTTGCCCCGGCTCGAATCCACGAACACGCCGTTGCCCCACCAGTTGTGGAGGATTTCATGGGGGTACGACGAGGTGAGGATGAACGGGAACCGGATGACGGTTGAGCCCAACAACGTGAACGAAGGCATGCCGTACCCGGTTTCCCACGCGTTCTCCACCATCGCGAACTTGGAATACGGATACGGCCCGAACAACGCCGAGTACATCGCCACGTACCGTTCGGTCGCGTCCAGATACGTCGCGGCCAACGCGGGGTCCGGACTCCGGAGCAATGCCATCGCCGTGATCCCCTTGGCCTCGCGCGTGTATTCGGTCAACGGGCCGCCGACCAGAAAAATATCGTCCTGCGGCTGCGACGATTCCCACCGCACCACCTTGGTCGTCCCCTCGACGCGGCGCGCGGTTCGCGCCCCCTGGCTGACGACCTCCCAGTCCGCCGGGACATGCGCCTCCAGCGTAAACGTCACCAGGTCGTCCCCGAACACCGGGAACCACAGGCTGCCGTGATCGAGAAACACCACCTCCGGCGTGAGCGCGCCGTTCACGTCCGGAACGCCCGACGGCTCGACCCGCCCCTCATACGCCACGCGGAACCGCCGGACCGTGGGCGGCAGCGTCACCGCGTATTCGTCGCTCCGACCGTGCGCGGCTTGGGCCGGATCCGACGCGTGTTCAGTCCGCGTCAACGTGACGTCCGGGTCGAGCGACGCCGCATGCCACCCCGCGCGCAGTCGGAATCGAATCGTCTCGGCGCGCGTGGTCTTGGACGGAGGCAGCGTGACCGCGTCCTCGACGCGCACCCCCCCGCCGTCGGGCTCCAGCACGACCGAGAGGTCGTGGTGAATCGGTTGCGTATCTGCCACCGCCAATGGGCTGAAGGCACCCAAAGCAATAAGAGCGAGGCCACCACTAATGCAGGTCACCGTTCGACAGGAGAACAACACAGTGCGTATTGCCGCACAAGAAGGGAGCTGTCGTCAAGGGTCTGAGCGAACCATCTGATCAGGCAGCGCGACCACGCGTCACGACGCCACGATGACTTCGCATGACCCGCAGCCCGCGACACGGATGAGGACGGGAAAACGTGCGCTGGATCGGACCGCAGAAATCGAATGGCTCCGTCAGCGACCCTTGCGACCTCAGTGAGCGGCTAAGCTTGTACCCAGGTCGAGCCGATCGGACCGAGCGTAGTCATAGCGTCAGCCGTGCCGGATGTCAAATACAAGACGTGACCCCGGCTGCCGCTTGGGAACGCCCCCGACTCGGTCTTGTCGGCCCTTCGTCTGGACGGCCACCGCCGATTCCATCCTCGCCAAGCTCAGCAGACTTTGCGAGCGAATCAGCGGGACAGCACACTAGGCCCCACTGCCACCTCGAACAAGAACAAAGAGCGCTTCAGCATCAGATGGCGCCGGGTAACGACGCAAATAGGACTCGGTTTCCTCCAGACTTCGACGGGCAAAGTCTGTCGGACTCTCTCCTGGCAAGGGGTCTGTGTGCCAATTTGAATACGCTGGGACTATCTGTCCTCCGGACCTCCGAAGGTATACGTCGCCTCCCAAAATGGGAATCTCCTCCTCTTTCGCCACTGCGACTGCATTGAGAGCATCCCTCAATGTTAGTGCAAACTCTGCAACCCCGAACAATGCGTGGCCATGCTCTCGAATAAATGCGTCATACTTGGCCGTGTTTGTCATAGTTGACTCTCGATTCATGGTCGTGGGACGAATAGTCGATGAGAGATCTCACCAGAAGCCTCCTTCATAAACTGGAAAGTACCCTCTACCCAAGTACCCCTTCCGGCTGATGTAGCCCCCGAAGTGAGATACGCCCCCGGTATTTCAAGCAATTCCCATACGACGCCGTCGCCTCCAACGACTGACCTGACCGCACCTGCAGACTCAAAAGCACGCACTGACTCCGAAAACGAATGGAATTCACCGGGTCCGGATCGGGGTCAGACTGGGTCCGGATCGGGGTCAGACTTGACTTGTTGACTTTTCAGTGACGAACCGCATCACCGCAGCTCGCTCGGCCGCGCTCATCTGCGCGAGGCGGGAGATGACGGCGGGGTCCCGCCCCAACAATCGCGCGAGGTCGCAACCCGGCACGGCACAGATCGCACCCGCCTGCACCAGTAGTCGTCGGGCTCTACCGGCATCGACTCGCCGATCCGGGCCCGTCAGGCGTTCGCGCGTGACTCCCGTCGCGCCCGCACCACCATGCTCAGCAACGCCGCCACCGACGGCACCTTGACCGGTGGGCGCCGCTCCTCACTCGCGGTTCGCTGCACGCGCTCGACGAACGCATCGTCCCCCAGCAATCGCTGCTCGCGCACTTGGTAAAACTCCGGCCGACTTCCCCCGGTGAGATCCTCCGTCACAAAGGCTTGATACTGCCTCTGGGCCTGCGCGCGCCGCCCGCCCAGTAGGCCCAAAACCGTTTCCGTATCGACGAGGCCGTCGCGCCCACCGTCCAGATACGCCCGATGGCCGCTCCAAGGAAACTCCGCGGGCTCACGCACGAGCCGCGCGCGCACGGGGTTGAGATGGATGTACCGAACCAGGGCGAGCAGATATTGATCTCGGTCACACAAGATCGCCTGATAGCGGCCTTGAAAGACATGCCCGACCGCTCCGTAGCGCCGGTTATAGCCCTGCGTGTAACTCTGATGCAGGCCCTGCATGATTTTTGACAGCGGGATCTGCTGCGGTTCAAGGAGGAGGTGGACGTGATTGGTCATCAGGACGTAGGCGAGCAGCCGGAATGCGTAGCGTTGCTTGTACGCGCGCAGTTTGGCGAGGTAGCGGAGCCGGTCCATGTCGTCATGAAACACGTCGCGACGCTGGTTGCCCCTGGCGATCACGTGATACAGCGCACCGGGATATTCTATACGAGGCTTACGGGCCATCCTGACGCGCACCCTAGCAGTCGGCACGCTGCAAAGTCAACAAGTCAAGTCTGACCCCTTTTGAGGGGTTGCGGGGTGCGGTTACTGGGCTTGACTGTTTTCTCGTTTGGTCGTGAAATAGAGACGAACGGAGATCGGTATGTTGATCGGACGGAGCCGCGACATTCCATCATCGGAGATCACGGACGAGCGCCTGTACCGCGCGTTCATGGGCCGGCGCGGGTTTCTCAAGGCCGCGGCCGGGTTCGGCGTCGCGCTCTCGTTCGGACGGACCGCGGATGCGTTCGCCGCGCCCGGTGCGCCCGACCGCGCGTTCGAGCGGGTGACGAAAAGCCCGTTGAGCACGGACGAACCGGCCACGGCGTTCGCGGACGTCACCCGGTACAACAACTACTACGAATTCTCCACGGAGAAGGAAGCGCCCGCGATGTTGGCGATGAACTTCCAGGCGCGCCCGTGGACGATCGCGATCGAAGGCGAAGTAACCAAACCCGGCGTGTTCGACGTGGACGAGCTCATCAAGCCGTTTGCGCTGGAGGAACGCGTGTACCGCCTCCGGTGCGTCGAAGCCTGGTCCATGGTGATCCCGTGGGTCGGGTTCCCGTTGCGCGATCTGCTCCAGCGGATCCAGCCCACGTCGAAAGCCCGGTTCGTGGAGTTCGTGGCGCCCCACGACCCCAAACGATTTCCCGGCCAACGCAAGCCGATCCTGCAATGGCCGTATCGCGAGGGTCTGCGCCTCGACGAGGCCATGCACCCGCTCACGATTCTGGCGGTGGGACTCTACGGCAAAATCCTGCCGAATCAGAACGGCGCGCCGATTCGGCTCGTGGTCCCGTGGAAATACGGATTCAAGAGCATCAAAGCCATCAGCGCGATTCGTCTGGTCGAAACCCAGCCCGCGACCACGTGGGCGGCGTACGGTCCGCATGAATACGGGTTTTACGCCAACGTCAATCCGGCGGTCGATCACCCGCGATGGAGCCAGGAGCGCGAACGGCGGATCGGCGAATTCTTCAAGCGCAAGACCCTCCCGTTCAACGGATACGCCGATCAGGTGGCGGGGTTATATAAGGGAATGGATCTCGCGGTCAATTTCTGATTCCGCAATGTCGTTGCACCACACAATGGTTCTCGGATCTCACTGGATACCGCGCATCGCGCGTCACATTCCCTTCATGCTCTGCGGCATCCCGTTGCTGTTGCTCGTGGGCGACGCGATCACGGGCGGACTCGGCGCGAACCCGATCAACCACGTCATTCGTTCGACCGGGCTGTGGGCGCTGGCGTTGTTGGTGGCCACGCTGGGCCTCGCGCCGTTGGGACGGCTGCTGCGCTGGGACGGCGCGTTGGCGTGGCGGCGGACGTGCGGCGTGTTCGCTTTTTTCTACGCCTGTCTGCACACCGCGGCCTACGCGGGGCTGGACCAGTTCTTCTCGATCGCGGACATCAGCGCCGACGTGATCAAGCGGCCGCACGTGACGGCGGGCCTGTTGTCGTTCGTCTTGCTGATCCCGCCGGCCTCCACGTCGTCCGGCCGCATCGCCCGGCGGCTCGGCGAACGACGCTGGCAGCGAGTCCATCAACTCGTGTATCCGGCCGCCGCCGTCGGGGTCGTGCACTACTTCCTGTCGGTCAAGGTCGATACCGGGACGCCGCTCGTGTTCGCCGTGATCCTGACCGCGTTGTTGGTGATCAGGTTGTGGTATTTGCTCCCGACGAGAGACCGCCGGGCCGTTGGAACGAACGCCTCCTCCGCGCGGTGAACCGGCCGCGGACGCCACGATGACCGATCCGACGATCCCACCCCCGGTCGGAACCAGGACCGCGGACGAAACCATCCGCCGTCGGCTGGGATTTTCCATCGCGTTGAACGTGGGCATCATCCTCGTCGAGGTCATCGGCGGATGGATGGCCAACAGCATCGGGTTGCTCAGCGACGCCGCGCACAACGCCACCGACGTGGCCGTGCTGGTGATCTCGTGGTACGCGGTGTACCAGGCCACCAAGCCCTCGCACGGCCGCCGCACCTTCGGGTATCACCGGGCCGAAATCCTCACCGCGCTGTTCAACGCCGCCTTGTTCCTGGTCATGACCGGGTGGCTCATCGCTGAATCCGCGCAGCGCCTGCTCGACCCCCAACCGGTCGACGGACGCACCGTCGCGCTCATCGCGGGGTTGGCCTTCGTGGCCAACCTGTGGACCGCCCTGCTGTTGCGACGCTCGGCCGCGGAGAATCTGTCGGTCAAGAGCGCGTTCATCCACATGGTGGCCGACGCGTTGATTTCGCTGGGCGTGATCGTCTCGGGCCTGATCATCGGCGTCACGGGCTGGACCGCGTTGGACGCGGCCTCGGGCGCGGTGATCGCGCTCGTGATCGCGGGGGAGGCCTGGAAGATCCTCCGCGAATCCGTGACCATCCTGCTCGAAGGCGTGCCCACGGACATCGACACCGACGCGGTGGCCGCGCAGTTGCGCGCCGCGCCGGGCGTACGCGACATCAACGACCTGCACATCTGGGCGCTCGGGTCCGGATTGAGCGCGCTGAGCTGCCGCGTCGTGGTGGACGACATGCCGGTCAGCCGGACCGAGCAACTCACCCGCGCGCTGCGCCGCGACTTGCGCGAACGGTTCGGCATCAGCCACGCCACGGTGGAATACGAGACCGTGGCGGAGCCGAAGCCGCTGTACTGCGACCTCAAGGCGCCACACGCGTAGAGATGGTTCGCCGATTTGCCGGTGCGCCAGTGCGCCGGTTAAGAAAGACATCATTATCACTCGTGTGTTGCCTTGACCGGCTAACCGGCAAACCGGCGCACCGGCGAACCATCTCCCCACCTCTTGAGTTTTCCATCCGACGTGCGGTAGTCTCCGCGCGTCGCACGACGCGATCTCGCTTCGACAATCACACGGAGGGAGTCATGAGCCGGACGCTTGCACCCGCTGTTTGGTCAACCCTCGCCGCATTCGCTGGATTCGGTTTGCTCGCCGCCACGGTGTTCGCCGGGGCGGGTGACGATGCCGGCACGCAGCCGCACGCGCTGCGCGTCGCGGACGCCCCGGCTCTCAAGGGTCAAGCCGTGTCCGCCACGGTCGGCGACGTGAAACTCGCGGGGTATGTGTCCAAGCCCGAGGGCGCGGGTCCGTTCCCCACGGTCATCATGTTGCACGAGTGGTGGGGCCTCAACGCCCACATCAAACAACAGGCCGACACCCTCGCCAAAGAAGGCTACGCGGTGTTCGCGCCCGACCTCTACGACGGCAAGGTGGCCACGGACCCGAAGACCGCCGGACAATACATGAACGAGGTGGATCAGGCCACGGCTCTCAAGACGCTCAAGGCCTCCTACCAGTGGGTGCGGTCGCAGGCGTTCTCCAAGGGCAAAAAGATCGGCTCGGTGGGATGGTGCATGGGCGGCGGGAACTCCCTCCAACTCGCCTTGAACGAACCGATAGACGCGGCGGTGGTGTACTACGGCATGGTGGAGAAAGACCCCGCGGTGCTCAAAAAACTCAAGGGGCCCTTGCTCGGGATTTTCGCGGACCGCGACGGGTGGATCACTCCGGCCTTGGTCAAAGACTTCGAAGCCGCGCTCAAGGCCACGCCGGTCAAACACGACATCCATCACTACGACGCGGACCACGCGTTCGCCAATCCGAGCAACCCCAACTACAAGTCGGACATGGCCACCGACGCGTGGAACAAGACGCTGGCGTTCTTCAAGGCCAACTTGCGGTAGGAGCGTGACCAGCCCGCTAGGCCTGGTCAACGAGGATGCCGTACTCCTTAATCTTATAACGGAGCGCGCGCGCACTGATGCCGAGCAACTTCGCGGCCTTTTCCCGGTGGCTCGTCACCTGCCGCAACGTTTGCTCGATGGCTTCGCGCTCAACCTCCCGCAACAGGCGCCCGGCCAGGCTCCGATCTCGCCGGGCGATCGGAGTCTCGTTCAGAATTTCCGGCGGAAGGTGCGTGGGCAACACGACCCGGTCGCGGACCGTCACGGCCACACGTTCGGCGAGATTCTTGAGTTCGCGGACATTGCCTGGCCACGAATAGGCGGTCAGCCTGGCGATCGTGTCGGGCGCCAACTCCTGGGGTGATCGATGATGCACCCGGGCAAAGTCCTTGAGAAATCGATCCACCAGCAAGGGGATGTCCTCGCGCCGCGCGCGAAGCGGCGGAACGTGGATCGGAATCACGTGGAGGCGATAGTACAGATCTTCGCGAAATCCTCCGTCTTCAACCGCCTGCCGCAAGTCGCGATTGCTCGCGGCGATGATGCGTACGTCAACGCGCACCAACCTGGTCCCTCCCAGCCGCCGGAACTCCCGAGTCTCCAGCACCCGCAACAGGTCGATTTGGGTGCGCAAGCTCATCTCGCCGACTTCATCGAGAAACAGCGTGCCGCCGTCGGCCAGCTCGAAGCGACCGGGCTTAGTCGCCATGGCGCCGGTAAACGCGCCCTTCTCGTAGCCGAACAATTCGCTTTCTTGAAGATGGTCCGGGAGCGCTCCGCAATTGAGCCCCACGAACGGGCGTCCGGCCCTGGCGCCCCGACGATGGATGGCTCGGGCCACCAGCTCTTTGCCCGAACCGCTCTCCCCGATAAGCAGCACCGTGGCATCGCCGGCGCCCACCAGATCGATGAGTTCATGGACGCGCGCCATGGCCGGGCTCTGGCCGATGATGTCGGTCGCGGCCTTTGCGGACTCCAAACCGAGCGGACCGCCGTCGCCCCGCGTGGGACCTCGCTGACTCGTGATCTCTCGTACTCGATGCGGCATGGGTATCGGGCCTTGTGGTCCCACACTCTACCATGATGGCTGCAATCTTTTCATGATGCGGCAATCTTTGCATGTTCGACGCATCTGGGCCTGAGGGCTCTACGCGACGAGAACCTGTCGCATGGCTGTGGACGCGACTTTGTCCCGACCGTTCGCCGCCAGACCGGGTGGCACAGAATGTGTTAGTGCTTGGATACTTACATGGTGAATCCACGTGACCGCGCCGAACGGTGCTGACCAGGCATGAGTGAACTCTCCAGCCTGGTGTCGATCAGCCTTGCGACACTGCTGATCGCGCACCTCTTTGGAACGGTCGCGCCGATCCTGGGCCCTTGGAGCGATCGCGCCAAAAACGCGCTCACGCACGGCGCGGCCATCGTGGCGTGCGCGGCGGGCGCCGCGATCGGCATCGGCGGATTGTTCACGGCCGAGCCGCTCGTCTTCTCCCTGCCCTCCACCCTCCCCCTCCTGCACATCCAACTCCGGCTCGACCCGCTGGCCGCGTTCTTCGTCGTAACCATCGCGCTCTGCGGACTCGGCGCGTCCATCTACGCGCTCGGATACGCCCGCGAGTTTTACGGCCGTCGCTCCATCGCCGTCCTCGGCGCGCTCTACCACGCGTTCCTCCTGTCCATGACCCTGGTGGTCATGGCCGACGACGCGCTCCTCTTCCTCATCGTCTGGGAGCTCATGTCGCTCGCGTCCTACGGTCTGGTGGTGACCGAACACGACGACCCTCGCACGCGCGACGCGGGGTTCTTCTACCTCGTCATGACGCACGTGGGCACCGCGGCGCTGATCATCGCGTACGTGGCCCTGTACCACCACGCGGGGAGCTTGGCCTTCGACGCGTTTCGTCAGCCCGCCGACGCCTTCCCGGACGAGCTTCGGACCTTCGTCTTTCTCGCGGTCTTGGTCGGCTTCGGGGTCAAGGCGGGCGTGGTTCCCTTACACCTCTGGTTGCCCGCCGCGCATCCGGCCGCCACGTCGCACGTCTCCGCGCTCATGTCCGGGGTCATGATCAAAACCGCGATCTACGGGCTCATCCGGGTGGTCTTCGACTTTTTGGGCGGCGCGTTTCCCTGGTGGTGGGGCGTGGCGGTGCTGGCGATCGGCGCGGTCTCCGCCCTGCTCGGGGTCATGTACGCGCTCATGGAAAACGACTTAAAGAGCCTGCTCGCCTACTCGAGCGTCGAGAACATCGGCATCATCCTGCTGGGCGTGGGCGCGGGCATGGTGTTCCAGACCTTCGGACTCACCCACCTCGCGGGCCTGGGACTGCTCGCGGCCCTGTATCACGTGATCAACCACGCCATGTTCAAGGGGCTGCTCTTTCTCGGCGCGGGCGCGGTGGCGTTCTCGACTCACACCCGAAACATGGAACAGTACGGCGGCTTGATCCGCGCCATGCCGTGGACCGCGTTCCTGGTTTTGATCGGCGCCGCGTCGATCGCCGGTCTTCCCCCGACCAACGGATTCGTCAGCGAATGGATGACCTTTCAAAGCCTGTTTCTGGGATTCGGGGTCCCGGACCTCTTGCTGAAGATCCTGATGCCGATCGCGGCCGCGATGCTGGCGTTGACCGGAGCGTTGGCCGTGGCGTGTTTCGCGAAAGCCTATGGGCTCAGTTTCTTGGCGATGCCGCGCAGCGCGGCCGCCAAACACGCGATTGAAGTCCCGCCGGCCATGCGTCTGGGCATGGGGTGGCTGGCCGCATGTTGTCTCGGCTTGGGCGTCGCCCCGATGATCGTCGTCTCCGCGATCGACCGAGTCACCACCGGTCTCATCGGCATGCCGATCTCCGCCCACATGGTCACCACCGGCGGGTTGGCGCTCGCGCCCGGGCTGGGTATCGGGTTCGCCAGCGTCTCCACCCCGGTGCTCTGGTTGCTCCTGGCCGGGATCGTCGTGCTCGCGTTGGTCGGCGCGAGGGCGCTCGGCGGCCCGCTCCTCGCGCGACGGTATCGCACCTGGGCCTGCGGCATCCCGCCCAAACCGCGCATGGAATACACCGCCACGGGTTTCATCCAACCGATCCGACAGGTCTTCAGCACCGTGTATCGACCGACGGTGAAACTGGAAACGGACCTGGTCGAGACCTCGCGCTACGTTGCGCGACGGATGCGGTTCGAGGTCCACATCGAGTCCACGTTCCAGAAATATCTGTATGACCCGGTGGTGGAAGCCTTCGCCGCCCTCGCGGAACGTCTGCGCGTGCTGCAACCCGGCAGTCTGCACTTGTACCTGTTGTACATTTTCTTGACGCTGTTGGCATTGCTGCTGTGGGTCGTCTGATCCGGAGAGGGGTGGGCCCGTCGTGTTGATCCAATCCGCGCTCATCACCGCGGTTCATGCGCTGCTCATTCTCCTGGTCTCTCCGTTCGTGGTGGGGGTCATTCGCAAGGTCAAGGCCCGGCTGCAGTGCCGCCGGGGAGCGAGTCTGTTGCAGCCGTACTCGGACCTCGCCAAGCTCTTCCGCAAAGGCGTGGTCGTCTCGACCACCACGTCCTGGATCTTCACGGCCACGCCCTACATCCTGTTCGCCGCGACGCTGGCGGCCAGCCTGCTGGTTCCGCTGTTTCTGTCCAAGGTCCCGCTCAACTTCGCGGGTGACGTCATTGCCGTGGTGTCGCTCCTGACCGTGGGAACGTTCTTTTTGATGCTGGCCGGCCTGGACGCGGGCTCCGCGTTCGGCGGCATGGGCAGCAGTCGGGAAGCCATCGTCTTTTCGCTCACCGAACCGGCCATGATTATGGCCATCTTCGCCGTGGGACTGACCGCGGGCTCCACCAACCTGAGCACGATCGTCGAGCGCACGGCCCTGCTGCAGGGGGTCGTCCTCGACCCGCCGCCGCACTTGATGGCGTTCGCCGCGCTCTTTATCGTGGCCTTGGCCGAAACCGGACGCGTGCCGGTCGACAACCCGGCCACCCATCTGGAACTGACCATGATTCACGAGGCCATGGTGCTGGAGTACTCGGGCCGGTACCTCGCGCTGGTGGAGTGGGCGTCGGGGATCAGGCTCCTTCTGTTCCTCACCCTGCTCGCCAATGTCTTTGCCCCCTGGGGCATCGCCACCACCGTGAGCCCCACGGCCGTCATGCTCGGGGTGGGCGCGTGGCTGCTCAAGGTCGCCGGGTTGGCCGTCGTTGTCGGCGTGATCGAGTCCATGTTCGCCAAACTCCGCCTGTTCCGCCTGACCGATCTGCTGGGCGGCGCGTTCGTGCTCGCGTTGTTGGCGCTGCTCTTTTTCTACGTGTTGAGAGGATGACGTGTCGCCCTTGACCGCCTACGCCTCGGACCTGGTGAACCTCTGCTCGATGTGTCTGTTGCTGACGTCGTTCGGCATCGTGGCGCAGCGACGCCTCTCCGCCTGCGTGGATCTCTTCGCGCTCCAGTCCGTGTTCCTGACCCTGGCCGCGACCCTGGTGGCGTTTTTCACCGGTCTCACGCATATCTACGCCGCGGCGTTGCTGGCGATCGCGATCAAGGCGGTCGTGATTCCGCGGATTCTCAAACGGATCATCGAGCACGTCAACGTCAAACGCGAAGTGGAGCTGGTGATCAACATCCCCCCGTCGCTGTTGATTTGCGGCGTGCTGGTCATCCTGGCCTTTTCCATCACCCGTCCGTTGGGCGGCCTGGGAGGACTCCCCACCAAGGATTCGCTCGCGATCGCCCTCGCGATCGTGTTGATCGGCGTCTTCACCATGATCGCGCGCAAAAAAGCCGTCACCCAGGTCGTGGGATTCCTGGTGGTCGAGAACGGCGTGTTTCTCGCCGCCACGTCGGCCGCCTACGGCATGCCGTTGATCGTGGAACTCGGCCTGTCCTTCGACCTCCTGGTGGCGGCGCTCATCATCGGCATCTACACGCACCGGCTGCAAGACGCGTTTGACAGCGTGGACGTGACCAAACTGACCAGATTGAGAGAATGACGACACTCGCGCCGGTTCTTCTCCTCATCGCGCCCTTGCTCGCGGCGCTGTTGAGCCTTGCCGCTCGGACGCCCCGCGCCATGGCGGTCCTGCAATCCGCGCACGCCGCCGTCATCCTGTTCGCGTCATGCGTCGTGGCCGTGGACGTGGCCGCGGGCCACGAGGCCCTGCACGTCCATCTGATCAGGATCGACGCGCTCGGCGCGCTGATGGTCGCGATGCTGGGCTTCGTGGGCGCGACCGGCCTGCTTTACGCCGTCGGATACCTGGACGAGGAACTCGCGCGCGGCCACGTGAGCCCGCATCGGCATCGCCTGTTTTTCTTTCTGTTCGACCTGTTTCTCCTGACCATGTTCGCGGCCGTCTCCGTGGACAATATCGCGTTGATGTGGATCGCGATCGAGGGCTCCACGCTGGCGGGCGCGTTGCTGGTGGGGTTCGACCGGACCAAGACCGCGCTGGAAGCCGGATGGAAGTTCATCATCCTCAACTTCATGGGCATCGCCCTCGCGCTCTTCGGCACGGTCCTGGTCTATTACGCCTCCGAACGCGTCCTGGGCGTGGACATGGACGCGCTGAGTTGGTTCGCCCTGTCTCAAGCCGCCGCCGGCCTCGACCCCATGGTCTTGAAGCTCGCGTTCATCTTCGTGTTGATCGGATACGGCACCAAGGCCGGCGTGGCGCCCATGCACACATGGCTGCCGGACGCGCACGCGGAAGCGCCCACGCCGATCAGCGCCATGTTGTCGGGTTTGTCGTTGAATTTGGCGCTTTACGCGGTGCTGCGATTCAAAGTGATCGTGGACCTGGCCGCGGGCGCGGACTTCACGGGCCCCTTGCTCTGGGGCCTGGGGTTGCTGTCGATCGGGATCGCCGCGATCTTGATGTTGATCCAACGGGACTACAAGCGGCTGCTCGCGTACTCGAGCGTGGAGCACGTGGGGATCTCCTTGGTGGGATTCGGCCTGGGCGGACCGCTCGGCATCTTCGCCGGATTCTTTCACATGCTCAATCACGCGTTGGCCAAATCCACCGCGTTCTACGCGGTCGGCACGGTCCTCCTCCGCCACGGCCATCGCGTGATTCATCGAGTGACCGGCCTGCTGCGACAGTCGCCGCCCGAAGGAATCGGCCTGCTCCTGGCCGCGGTGGCGCTGGCCGGGATGCCGCCGTTCGGCCTGTTCTTCAGCGAGGTGCTGATCGTCATCGTCGCCTACCAGGTCACGCCGTGGCTGGCGGTTTTCTTGTTGGGGCTGCTCGCGCTCGCGTTCGCGGGCCTGTACATCCATTGCTCGCGGATGACCCTCGGCTCGCCGCGGGAACCGGGGCGAGCCCCCGGCGCGGTGTCGCGCGGGTTCACCGTGGCCGCGTTGTCCCTCAATCTCGCGGCCATGGCCGTGATCGGGCTGTCTCTTCCCTCCGTGCTCCGCGACTTGCTGGGGCCGATGACCGCGCTCTTCGGCGTCGAGGTGTCGCTCCCGTGATCCCCCTCATCCAGACGCTCACCGACGCGTTCGGACCACGGATCGCGCGAGTGGACCACGTGCACGGCGTGCCGGTGATCGATCTGACCATCGACGACCTGCCGGCCGTGGCGCAATGTCTCCATCGCACGCCCTCGCTGCGCGGCACGTTATCCCTCCAATGGGCCGTGGATCTTCGGCCGCGCCAGGATGCCTTTCAAATCCTGTATCTGTTCACGCTGGCGGATCGGTCGTGGGTTATCCTCCGGACCAGCCTCACGGATGACCGCCGGCTCTTTCACTCGATCACGCCCCACATCCACGCCGCCAAATGGTACGAGCGCGAGATCCGCGACATGTTCGGCTTGATCCCGGAGGGCCACCCCGACCTGCGCCGGTTGGTGCGACACGAACATTGGCCCAAGGGCACGCACCCCCTGAAAAAGGACTTTGCTTGGAATCAGGTGATGGGACGCGAACAGGGCGAATTTCACTTCCGCCGCATCGAGGGCGAAGGCGTCTTCGAAGTGCCGGTGGGGCCGATCCACGCCGGCATCATCGAGCCGGGCCATTTCCGGTTTTCGGTCGCGGGCGAACCCATCATGCAGCTCGAGTTGCACCATTTCTGGAAACACCGCGGCGTGGAGAAGCTCTTCGAAAACCGGTCCGTGGTGGACGGCGTGTCGCTCGCGGAAAAGGTTTCCGGCGACGCCTCGTTCGGCCACGGCCTGGCCTACTGCGAAGCCGTCGAACGGTTGATGAGACTCGCGGCCCCGCCGCGCGCGCGGTATCTGCGTACGTTGTTCCTGGAATTGGAGCGACTGCACAACCACGTCGGCGACGTGGGCGCGATCTGCAACGACGCGGCCTACGCCCTCGCGCTCGCCCACGCCGGCCGGATGAAAGAACGTCTCATGCAACTGGCCGACCGGATGACCGGGAGTCGCTTCCTACGCGGCGTCAATGTGGTAGGCGGAACCGCGTTCGACTTGAGTCGATCGCAACTCGACGAGGTGCGCCGCGAGGTGGATGCGATCGCGGATGATTTCGCGGAATTGTCCGCCATCGTGTTCGGGAACGCCTCGCTCACCGACCGGCTCGAAAGCACGGGCGTCTTGTCCGAACAAATCGCCTGGGACCACGGGGTGATGGGCGTGGTGGGACGCGCGTCCGACATCGACCGCGACGTGCGCCGCGACCGCCCGTTCGCCGCCTACGGGGATCTCGCCTTTCGCGTGCCGGTGTTCAACTACGGCGACGTCCGCGCGCGGGTGCGCGTGCGCATCGAGGAGGTGACGGAGTCCATCAGCATGATCCGGCAGGTGTGCGAGCGACTCCCCGCGGGCGATGTGCGGGCCGCGATCCCGTCGCGGCCCGATCCGGGACAATGGGCGCTCGGAGCGGTGGAGAGCTGGCGCGGCGAAATCCTGTATTACGTCCTGGCCGGCGAGAATGGGGCGATCCACCGGTGCAAAGTCCGCGACCCCTCGTTCGTGAACTGGCCCGCGATCCAGTTCGCGGTGTTGGGCAACATCATTCCGGATTTTCCATTGATCAACAAGAGCTTTAATCTGTCGTACGCGGGAACGGATCTGTAGAAGACGATCCAGAGTGAAAATACCCCTTCCCCCCTTGCGGGGGAAGGGAATCCGTATTGCGGGACGACCACCAGGAGACGCCATGTTCCGAATCATTAAGAAAAGCCTGAAGACCGGCGTGGTCACGGGACAACATCCCGACCCGACCGCGCCCCTCCCCGTGATTTCCGACGACGCCGCGGCGAAGGCCGCCTGTTTCCGCCGTTCGCTCACGATCCGCGAGGTGGATACCGGATCGTGCAACGCGTGCGAGATGGAGATGAACGCGCTCGTGAACTCCGTCTACGACGCGGAGCGTTTCGGCGTCCACATCGCGGCGTCGCCCCGTCACGCCGACGCCTTGGTGGTCACGGGCCCGGTGACCTGCAATATGGAGCGCGCGCTGAAGGACGCGTACAAGTCCACGCCTGACCCGAAGCTCATCATCGCGCTGGGCGACTGCGCCATCGACTGCGGCGAGTTCAAAGGCAGCTACGCGGTGACCGGTCCGGTGGAGCGGCACGTCCCGGTGGACGTGAAGATCCCCGGCTGCCCGCCGCGACCTGCGGACATTCTGGCCGCGCTCCGAGCATTGAGGGGAGAACGCTCGGAACAACCCGTGCTTCGACACGCTCAGCACGAACGGAAATAGCCGCGACGCGCCGAGGTACTCCGTTCGCCCTGAGCGTGTCGAAGGGTCTCCACGCGGGTCGATCTCCGCGTCTACTTCTTCAGCGACTCAATGACCCGCGCCAACCGCTCGCGCGCCTCGTCGGCGACCGGAACCAGGGCGGGGTTGCCCACGATCCCCAACGCCGCGGCCGGGTCCTGCGCGGCGACCACGGTTTGACCGTCCTTGCCTTCGTACACGATCACGTTGCACGGCAGCAACAGGCCGATCTCGGTCTCGGACGACAGGGACTTGTACGCGAGTTGCGGGTTACAAGCTCCTAAAATCACGTATTTTGCGAAGTCAACATTCAATTTCTTCTTTAAGGTTTCCTTCACGTCGATCTGCGTGAGCACCCCGAAGCCTTCCTGCTTGAGCGCCTCGGTCACGCGAGGGATCGCCTCCTCGTACGAGCCTTTGACCGTGGTGCGTATGGCGTACG
The DNA here is from genome assembly GCA_049325295.1 of Nitrospirota bacterium. Lineage (GTDB taxonomy): Bacteria > Nitrospirota > Nitrospiria > 2-01-FULL-66-17 > 2-01-FULL-66-17 > JBFLXB01. Next base: position 73,683 of record JBMOMD010000028.1, on the reverse strand, counting down.
CTTGCGACATGGTCACCCTCCCGGTTGAAATCCCTCGGTAGACTACCACGAGCTCGCCGCGGGTCGCCACATCGGGACCGGCTTGCATCCAAACCGCCGGACGCCTATGCTTGCGGCGCATGGATTTTCAGTCCGATCCCGACGTGGTCCTCATGCTGCGCGTGCGCGACGGAGACCGCGCGGCGTTCGACCTCCTGATCGAACGGTATCGCAAGCCGCTGCTGAACGTCATCACCCGCGCCATCGGCCGCGACGCGGACGCGGAAGACTTGGCGCAGGACGTGTTCGTGCGGGTCTACCGGTCGGCGCCGCGGTATGAGCCGACCGCGAAGTTCTCGACGTGGTTGTACACGATCGCCCGCCGGGTCTGTCTGAACCACGCGCGGGCGCAGACGTTTCGTCGCTGGTTCAGCCTCGGCGGAGACGAGGAGCGGGATGATCCGCCCGCCGATCCACCTGATCCTCGCGCGCCCGATCCCATGATCGACATGGAACGACGCGAGTTGCAGCGGGTCGTCGCCACCGCCGTGGCCGGCCTGCCCGAACGCCTCAGATTCGCGGTGGTGCTGCGGCGTTATGAGGAGCTCAGTTACGAAGAAATCGCCCAGATCCTGGAATGTTCCGTCACCGCGGCCAAATTACGCGTGCATCGCGCCAACGCCATTTTGGCCGAACGACTGACCCCCTACGTCAAGGATTCGCCATGAAACTTTTCGCGCCGCCGCGGGTTTCACCTATTAACGGAGTATCAGCAGATGGCATCTAACGACAACCGATCCTTCTCGACGTCCGACTGTCGCGCGGTACGGTCCCGACTCGGCACGGATTTGGACAAGCCGACGCCGGACGTCGTCTCCCATCTGGAGCATTGCGCCTCATGCCGCGCCGAGACGCGGCGGCTGAACGCCGCGTGGGCGCTGCTCAACGCGGTCGAGCCTCGTGAGCCCTCTTCGCGATTTGCCGCCGGCGTGTGGGCCAAGATCGCGGCGCACGATCGGGCGGGATCCCTTCGGTCCGCGTGGTCGCTGCGTTGGGCCGCGGCCGGTCTGGCCGTGGCGCTCGCCGTGGCCGTTCCCGCGACGGTGTGGTACCGGAGCGCGCAGGACCGCCCGGAACTGCTGGCCCAGGTGGACGTCATGGCGTCGCACGATCTGCTGGTGAACATGGACGTGGTCGAGGATCTCGACGTGTTATTGTTGCTGGATGATCCGTAAGGGGCTGGCGACGATGGGCGCGTGTCTGATCCTGACCAGTGCCGCAGCCGGAGCCGCCGAAGGTGACGCCGGGACCTCCCGATCATCGTCATGGGTTTCGGTCGCCGGCTTGCTGGCCACGCGCTACGAGGCGGCGTGGAACGTGCATCCCGCGATCAACGGCCCGGACGACGACAACGAGTCCAAACCGCTCGCCTTTCTCATCGCCACGCTGTCGGTCCGCCCCGTCACCTCGATCGAAGGCGTGTTGACCCTGGCCTCGCGCGAGATCTCTCCGGACACGATCGACGACGGCTCGTTTGAAGAACGCTGGTCGAACACCCGATTCATCGACGAGGCCTGGATCAAGGCGAGCCACGGGTCCGCGTGGCTCAAAGCCGGCAAGCAACGGCTCATCATCGGCCGCGGATTGGTCTTGGATTCGTATCAACCCGCGGTAGCCGGCAGCGTGACCGTGGCACATGATGCTCCGGGCGTGAGCCTGAAAGCCTTTGGCGCGAGCCTGGATGAGGACGGCGTGCTGCGCGAAGACCTGAACCCGTACGCGGGCGGCCGCGTGGATATCGCGTTCCCGACTGCCGGCCGATTGTCGCTCTCCGTGTCGCGATTGTGGGATCGGAACGCGCTCATTCCCACTCTGTTGCCGATCAACATTCAACTCGCGCTCAACGACGAATTGTTTCGCGCGGACGACGGCGTACTGACGTATTGGGTCATCGACGGCGCGACGGAGGGCGGCCGGTGGAGCGTGGGCGGCCTCTTCGTGTTGCAGACCGGCACATTGACCGGAGTGCTCGCTCCGTCGGCCCCGCTGCCGGCCCGAGACGAATCCATCACCCTGTCCGGGAAGGCGACTCAGCTCGTCGCGACGTATGACGTCACCGACGAGTTCACCCTGCGCGCTATGGGCCTATACACCAGCGGAGATGGGAGGGGTCCTGTCGACGTCGTTCTGGATCAACGATACGAGGCGTTCGTCGGCCTCTTCCCGTTCATCGACGCCACCAATCTGTTCTTCAACGGCGGGATCGACGCCGCGTTCGCGTCCGGCACGCCCACGGCCTCGGGCGTGTTGGGCCGCGGCGTGCTCGCCGGGGTGCTCACCGGCGTGGCCACGTTCGACCGGACCACGCTGCGCGTGGCGGCCGCGGACCTGTGGTCCGAGTTTTCCGCGACCGCGGACTCGGGCCGCCACTACGGCGTGGAATTCGACACGGAGTGGGCCTACCGGATCACCGACGCGTTCACCGCGCGGCTTGAAGGCGACGTCCTGTTTCCCGGATCGTTCTACCATGACGCGGACCCCGATCCGGAGCCGGTCTACAAGCTCGCGGTCGGGTTGGATGTGGCATGGTAACTCAACTTCTCGTCGTGCTGTTTGTGTTGTGGGGCGCCGCGACCGCCTTGGCCGCTCCTGACGCCGCGCCATCGCCAGCGCCCGCGGCAGAACACCCGACAACCGAGCAGACCGCCGCGCCCAGCCAACCGGCTGCGGACGACGATGACGCGGTGATTCGGAATTTGGACCTGATCGAGCAACTTGAGTTGCTGGATACCTTGGAGGCGCTCGGCGCGTTCAAGACGCCGGAGCCATCTGAAGAGGAGTTCTAGTATGCGCCGCACACTCGTGGTTTTGGTGATCCTCATCGCTTTCGCGACGGCCCCCTCCGTCTCGGTGACGACGGTCGCGGCCGCGGAGCAGGATACGTCGATCTCCGGAGATGCCGCGGTCCAAGAACGCAACCGGGCCCGGTGGGAACAGATGTCCCCGGAAGAACGCGAGGCCGTGCGGGAGCGCTGGCGGCGTTTTCAAGGGATGTCGTCCGAGGAACGCCGGGAGCTGACCGAACGGTACCGCCGCTTTCGCGCGTTGCCCCCCGAGGACCAGGCCCGCATTGAACGGAACTTCCAGACCTGGCGCACCCTGTCCCCCGAGCAACGCCAACGGGTTCAACAGCGACTCGATCGGATCAAACGGCTGCCCCCGGAACAGCGCCGAGAGATCCTGGAGCGCTCGCCGCGGTTCAATCAGCTCCCCCCCGCGCAACAGCAACGCCTGCTGAACCGGCTGAATCGCGCGCCGAAACGCTGAAACCTTTTTCGCCCTCGGGTGTTTAAGAGGGTAGACAACCTCGTTCTTCACAGGAGACCACGACCATGAAGCTTCCACACCCCACACCCGGCGCCCGCCTGTTGGGCGTCTTCCTCGGATTGTTGGCCCTCGTGGGCCTGTCGGCTTGCGGGAACTCCGGAACCGGCAACGGGCCGGCGGCCGGAACCGTTACCTTGGCGCTCACGGATTCGCCCAGCGACGCGTTCGAGGCGGTGACGGTCACGATTTCGTCGGCCGCTCTGCTCGGCGAGTCGGGATCGGTCGACATCCCGTTCCCCGACAATGAGCCCATCACCGTGAATCTGCTCGACCTGGACGGCATCAACCAGATACTTGCGACCGCGTCGATTCCGGCCGGCACGTACACCAAGCTGCGGTTGCAGGTCTCGGACGCCTTCGTGACGTATCCCGACGGCACCACGCAATCGGTCCATTTGGTCGCCAACGGCAAGGTTGACCTCAACTTCCGAGGCGAGCTGACGGTCAACGCGGACCAAGCCATCGTCGTCCAACTCGACTTCTCGGCGGCGGATTCCGTCAAGCTGACGTCGACGGGATCGGGCACGTTGATCCTTCGTCCGCAAATCTTCGTGAGTACGACGCCGACCAGCGACGACGGGACCACGCCTCCGATCGACGATCTGGAGGGCGTCATCGCGAGCCGGAACGACGTTGACCACACGTTGACCGTGAACGTCCGGCGGACCCTCCGCGTCGTGATCGCGGCCACCGACGAGACGGTCATCCTCGCCAAGGACGGGACCCCGATCGAGTTCACCGACCTGAACGTCGGAACCTACGTGCACGTGGAGGGCGCCTTGAACGCGCAGGGCCGCGTGGTGGCGACCCTCATTCAAGTGGACGCGGACCGGCTGCTGACCCGGGGCGAGGTCACCCAGCTCGATGCCGCGGCCGGCACCCTGACCCTGCTCCATCGCGATGGAACCACCACGGCGGTGACGTTCGACGCGACGACCACGGTCTATTTCCTGGGAACCAACGTCGGTCTCGACGCCCTGACCAACGCCCAGATCGTGTACGTCGGGGGCACGCTGGACGAGACCGATCCGGCCACGGTTCACGCGACCGTGATCCGCATCCGCCCCGACCGACTCACCGGAACCGTGAGCGACGCCGCCGGCTGCGCCACGGGCTCCTTGTCCGTCCAGATCAGCGCAGCGCACCTGCTCGCGCGGTTCACCGCGGCCGGTATCACCTTGTCGCCGGAAAATACCATCGGGGTGGATCTGCCGGCCGGGTTCTCGTGCGACGGCATCGTGAACGGTCTGCGGATTCGCACCCTCGGCCGTCTGACGCCTCACGTGCCCGACGCGGTTGACCCCAATCCGGTCCGGTTCCAGGCCGTGAAACGCCCCCTGTTCCCGTGGCACGGAGGGCCGCCCAACGTCATCGTGGTCCTCCCGAATACCACGCTGACCGGCACCGTGGGAACGGTCACGCCGAGCGCCACTGATCCGACCGTGGGCACGTTCGTCTTGTCGGCCTCGGCCGACGCCGGATTGTTCTGCGCTACCGACGGCCGCCCGCTGCAAGGAAACGTCACGGTGGTGGTGAATGCCTCCACCGTGTTCGGGGGAGACCTCGCCTTCTCGTCCGCGCTCGAGGGGCAGAACGTGAGCGTGAAAGGCGTGCTCAGCGCAAGTCTTCAGCGCCCCATCATCACAAATGGCGTGAATCTCCACCTCGTGGCCGCCGAAGTGCGCCCGGCAAGCCCGTAGCACGCGGCTACACGACACACTTGGGGCCGGCATCGCCGGCGATGCCGGCCCCAACACGTGTTACGTCAGCAGGATCTCGAGGACGAATAACAAGCCGAGGAACGACAGCACCACTTCCGCGGCGCGGGTGGCGCGGGATCGGGGCGGCGCCACCATCCATTCTTCCGGATAGAGGGCCGCGGCGGGCATGTGACGGCCGGGCTCGAACAGGCCGAGCGCGCGTTCGATCCGGATCAAGGCCTCCTTGGCGCCCGCGTGGCGCGAGGCCTCGCGCGACACCTGATGCAGCATGGCGCCGACGAACACCAGCACCGCCGCCGCGCACAACACCCGTTCCAAGCCCCCGAACTCATCGGCCCACGTCGCGAACCATAACATCCCGGCGACCAGTCCGGCTGACCCGCCGATCAGGAGATTGCTGATCCGTCGGGTGCGTCGATAGACCTCTTCTTTGAACATCGGACACAACGTGGACAGTAGATCGCTCATGCACCCTCCGGAATATAGCGTCGTAGAGTAGGGCCCGATCCTAGGCGCTCGGGGGATCGAGTGTCAACCGCTTACCCAGAAGATCAGAAATTTGGTAAAGGTGTATCCATTCGCCCGCCATCCATCCCCCCTTTGAAAAAGGGGGGATGGATGGCGGGATTCGCCGTGCTCGCGTTCCCCCGTGCCTTTCACCGGTCCGACCCGGTATGATACCAATGCCATGCCGCTCTCAGCCTTTCATCCGGTGATCGACGACTGGCTCCGGCACCGCTTCGGCGAACCCACCGACGCCCAGCGCCTCGGATGGCCGCACATTGTCGCAAATCGGGACACGCTGATCGCCGCGCCGACCGGGTCCGGGAAAACGCTCGCCGCGTTCTTAGCCTCGATTGATCGCCTTCTGCGGGTCGCGCTGGATGACCGCCTGCCCGATCAGACCCGCGTGCTCTACGTGTCGCCGCTGAAAGCCCTGAGTCACGACGTGGAGCGGAACTTGACCGGCCCGTTGGACGAAATTATCGAACGCGCGGCCACTGCAGTCGAGCGCCGCCTAACGCCCATTCGCGTGGCGGTGCGCACCGGGGACACGCCCGCGGCCGAGCGGCAGCGCATGACCCGCCGCCCTCCCCACATCGTGGTCACCACGCCGGAGTCGCTGTATCTCCTGCTGACGTCGGTCAAGGGCCGCGCCATGCTGCGGACCGTGGAGACCGTGATCGTGGACGAAATTCACGCGGTCGCGCGGGACAAACGCGGCTCGCACCTGGCCCTCTCGCTCGCGCGGCTCGATGCCTTGTGCGAACGGCGCCCCGTGCGCGTGGGGCTGTCCGCCACCCAGGCGCCCATCGACGAGATCGCGCGCTTCTTGATCGGAACCGATCGCGTGAAGCCGGACGGCACGCCGGATTGCGCGATCGTGGACGTGGGACACCGGCGGCAACTGGACCTCGCGATCGACGTGCCGCCCTCCGACCTCTCCGCGGTCTGCTCCAACGAACAGTGGGAGGAGGTCTACGCGCGGGTGGCGGAATTGATCGCGGCTCACCGCAGCACCATCGTGTTCGTGAACACGCGACGGTTGGCCGAGCGCGTCACGCTGCGGCTCACCGAACGCCTCGGCGACGGCGCGGTGCTCTCGCACCACGGCAGCCTCTCCAAGAAAATCCGGCGGAACACGGAACTGCGTCTCAAGTCGGGCGACCTCAAGGCGGTGGTGGCCACCGCGTCGCTCGAACTCGGCATCGACGTGGGGTTCATCGACCTGGTGGTGCAGATCGGGTCGCCCCGCTCGATCGCGGTGTTTCTCCAACGCGTGGGCCGGTCCGGCCACGCCCTGGGGCACGTGCCGCGCGGGCGACTGTTCCCGCTGACACGCGACGAGTTGATGGAGTGCGCGGCGTTGATCCGGTCGGTGCGGCGCGGCGAACTGGATCGCGTGGTGATCCCGGAAGCGCCGCTCGACATCCTGGCCCAGCAGATCGTGGCGGAAACCTCGTGCGAGGAATGGCCGGAGGACGATCTCTATCGACGATTCCGCTCGGCCTGGCCGTATCGGAACCTGTCACGCGATCGGTTCGACCAGGTCGTGGCCATGCTCGCCGAAGGGTACGCCACGCGCGTGGGACGCGCCGGCGCGTACCTGCACCACGATCGGATCGGGAAACGCATCAAGGCCCGCCGCGCCGCGCGCCTCACCGCGCTCACCTCCGGCGGCGCCATTCCCGAACTGGCCGACTACCGCGTGGTCGTGGAGCCCGATCAAACCGTGGTGGGGTCGGTCGACGAAGACTTCGCGGTCGAGAGCATGTCCGGCGACATCTTCCTGCTCGGGAACACGTCGTGGCAGATCCAGTACGTGCGCGCGGGCGACGTGGTGGTGCACGACGCGCACGGCGCGCCGCCGACCATCCCCTTCTGGCGCGGTGAGGCGCCGTCGCGCACCGCGGAGTTGTCCGTGGCATTGTCGGACCTGCGGCGCGAACTGGCCACCCGCGTGAGCGATCCCGATGCCGCGGCTCAGTGGCTGACCACCGAATGTCTGGTTGAAGAGTCCGCGGCGCGGGAAATCGTCTCGTATGTCCAGGCGCAACTCGCCGCGGTCGGACTCCTGCCGACCCGCGAGCACGTACTGATCGAGCACTTCTTCGACGAATCCGGCGGCATGCAGCTCGTGATCCACTCGCCCTACGGCGGACGCATCAACCGGGCGTGGGGACTGGCGCTGCGCAAACGCTTCTGCCGCACGTTCGACTTCGAGCTGCAAGCCAGCGCGGACGACGACGGGATCGTGCTCTCGCTCGGCCCGCAGCAAAGTTTTCCGTTATCGGACGTCCCGATGATGCTCCCGTCGTCCCAGGCCGAACATATTCTCACGCAAGCCGTGTTGGGCTCGCCGATCTTTGCCACGCGCTGGCGCTGGAACGCCAATCGCGCGCTTGCGGTCCCGCGCCAACAACACGGCCGCCGCGTGCCGCCCCCGCTCCAACGCATGCGGTCGGATGACTTGATGGTCGCGGTATTCCCCCAGCAGATGGCGTGCCCGGAGAATCTGACCGGGCCGGACATCGAGATCCCGGACCACCCATTGGTGTGGCAAACCATGCACGACTGCTTGCACGAGGCGTGCGACCTGAACGGGTTGGCCGACCTGCTGCGAGGGATCGAGTCCGGCGCGATCGCCATCACCGCGATCGACACGCGCGAACCCTCCCCGTTCGCCTACGAGATCCTCAACGCCAATCCCTACGCGTTCCTGGACGATGCGCCGCTGGAAGAACGCCGCGCCCGCGCCGTGGCCACCCGCCGGACGCTCACCGTGGAGTCCGTCCGCGATCTGGGCACCTTGGACCCCGAAGCCATCGAACGCGTCCGGCGTGAGGCCTGGCCTTTGGTGCGGGACGCGGACGAGCTGTACGACGCGCTGATGTTGATCGGGATGGTGTCGAGTGATGAAGCACAGGCGTGGGGTTCACAGTTCGAGGAACTGTTGCGAGCCGGGCGCGCGATCGAAGCCGCGGACCAGGACGGACGTCGCTTGTGGGTGGCGGTCGAGCGCTGGCCCCTGGTGCGGATAGCGCGACCCGAGCTGCACTGCCCAAATCCCCCCTTACCCCCCTTTGCCAAAGGGGGGATGGGGGGATTTCAGCATTTGATGGGTGCGCAACAGCCTCACGAACCCCAAACGGAAGAAGACGCCGATGTCACCTTGGTCCGCGGCCGGCTGGAAGTCTCCGGCCCGATCGCCGCGATCGACCTGTCGCGCCATACCGGCATTCCGCCATCCCGAATCGACCGCGCCCTGCTCGCGCTCGAACACGAGGGGTTCGTGCTCCGCGGTACGTTCACGCCGCAAGCGACGAACACGGAATGGTGCGCACGACGCCTACTCGCCCGTATTCACCGACTCACGCTCGACGGTCTCCGTCGGCAAATCGAACCGGCAACCCCTGAGACCTATCTGCGGTTCCTGCTCCAGTGGACACACCTCGCGCACGGCGCGCAGGTACGAGGACGCCACGGCCTGCGCGACGTATTCGACCAATTGCAGGGTTTCGACATCCCGGCCATCGCCTGGGAGCGCGACATCCTGCCCGCGCGCGTGGCGGACTATGATCCGCAGTGGCTGGACGACCTGTGTTTGTCCGGTGAACTCATGTGGGCGCGCGTCACCCCGCCCACCAGTGCGACCGGTGACGGCGACCGCACCGCCCAGCGAACTCCTGGCCGGACAGTCCCGCTCTCGTTGTTGGCGCGCCAGGCATTGCCTTGGGTCAGTTGGAGGGCGGCGGCCAAAGAGTCGCCTCACGTCAGCCCGAAAGCCAGAACCGTGTGGGACGCGCTGAGTCGTCACGGCGCGTCGTTCGTATCCGACCTCGCGTCACCCACGCGTCTGCTCCCGGCCGAAGTCACGGTCGCGCTCTGGGAGTTGGCCGCGAGCGGCGTGGCCACCCAAGACGGGTTCGCGGGCGTGCGCGCATTGGTCGATACGAAACGCCAACACCGAGGCCGCCACCGCCAAACCAGAACGCCCAGTCGAGGCATGGGGCGGTGGACCCTGTTGTCGAGGCCGGCCCCCTCCGACGATCACCTGTCCGACGAGATTCTCGAACCATGGGCGTGTCAGCTCCTGCGACGCTACGGCGTGGTGTTTCGCGAGCTGCTCACGCGCGAAGACGCGGCCCCTCCGTGGTCGCGCCTGCTCTCCGTGTTTCGCAGGCTGGAGTCGCGCGGGGAAATTCGCGGCGGCCGATTCGTGGCGGGCGTGGGCGGCGAGCAATACGCCTTGCCCGAAACCATCGAACCGCTCCGCCGACTGCGCGACGCGCCGCCCGGTTCCACGCCGGTCATCGTGTCCGCGGCCGATCCGGCGAACCTCGTGGGCATCATCACCCCCGGTGACCGAGTGCCGGCTCAGGCGGGGGCATGCGTCGCGTTCATCGCGGGCCGACCCGTGGGCTCGCGACAAGGCGCGGTCTTCGAAATCGCGGCAACGCTGGACCCGGACACGGCCCAGACGGTCCATCACGCCCTGGCTAAAGGCCCGACGTGGACAATGCCCAGTGATCAGGTCAGCGCCGGATCATGGCGCGACGAACTCAACGCGCGTCGCCGGATCGTCCGACTGCGAACCGAGCGACAAGAAGTGGCGTTGCGCCATCGAAAAAATCCCCCCTCCCCCCCTTTTTCAAAGGGGGGTTAAGAGACCGGTTTCAAATGGAAAATTACGACGGGCATATTCAACTGATAGGCAGTGTGACCGGGAACAACTCCCACATCATTTCAATCCCCCCTTTAGCAAAGGGGGGCAAGGGGGGATTTGCGGTACGAATGGGAACAAAACAATGACTCCAGACATCGCCACCCTCTCTCCTGACGACCGAATGGTTTCGTACCTGAAACGGATCGCCACCGGCCCCCAGATGAGCAAAAATCTCTCGCGGGAGGAAGCGCGCGACGGCATGACGTTGGTCCTGAACCGCTCAGTCGATCCCGTGCGCGCCGGAGTCTTCCTGGTGGCGCTGCGCATGAAACGCGAAACCGACGACGAGAACCTGGGCGTGCTCGCCGCGCTGCGCGACACCACGCATTTCGCGACCGTGGACGTGCCCGACCTGGTGGACCTCGGCGACCCCTACGACGGCTTCGCCCGCCACCTCCCCGCCTCGCCGTTTCTCCCCGCGGTGCTGGCCGCGTGCGGCGTGCCGACCGTCTCGCACGGCTGCGAGTCACTCGGCCCCAAATACGGCGTGACCCACCACCAGATCCTCAATGCCGCGGGCCTACGCGTGGATCTGACCCCGGAAGAAGCCGCCGCGCGCATCGCTGATCCGAACATCGGCTGGGCCTACGTGGACCAGGCGCAATTCCACCCCGAACTTGACGCACTATCCGAACTGCGTCGTTTGATCATCAAACGCCCCTGCATCTCGACGTGGGAGAAGTTGTGCGGCCCGGTGCGCGCCCGCGGCAGAAATCACCTGATCGTGGGCTACGTCCACCCCGGCTACGAACGCCCGATCACCATGGCCGGCCGCGACACCGGCTACGCCTCGACGCTGGTAGTCCGCGGCATCGAAGGCGGCGTGATCCCTTCACTCAACGCGCAGACACGCGTGGTCTCGTACCAGAGCGGCAAACCGGACGAGGAGTGGAAACTCAACCCCAAAGACGCGGGCATCGAGTCCACGGTGCGATCAGTGCCGATCGCAGCAAAGGGCGATCACAGCGCTGCGGACGAGGCTGTTGACGACGCGTCGCAGGAACCCGACCTGTCCCGCCTCGCAGCCCCGGCCGCTGAAGCTGGTCTCGAAACGCTGAAGGGCAAATCAGGACCGACGCGCGACAGCTTGGTGTTAACCGCGGCAATGATCTTTCGTCAGGTGGGCCGAGTGGAGACGCTCCAAGCGGCTGCGGACTTGGCCAGGCGCGCCCTCGACTCGGGTGATGCCCTACGGAGACTTACATGCGATTAGACGCGGGGCAGATCGAAGTACTGGACGATGCAATGGCCGAAGTCTTGCGTCGAAAAGAACCATGGGAGCGTCTGGCGATCGGATTCGCACTGTGGCGGGATGCCCGCAAGATGATCGAGTACCATTTGCGTACCATCCACCCTGACTGGACCGGCGATCAAATCAACCGCGAAGTCGCGAGACGAATGTCCCATGGAGCCGTCTGACCTACTGCATATCGTTGCGGATGTCTTCGATCGGCTACGGATTCCGTATCTCGTCACCGGCTCGGTCGCATCAATGAATTACGGAGAACCCAGGCTGACCAACGACATCGATATCGTCGCCGAAATTCGGTCCGAACACATCAGAGATCTCCTAACCGCGTTCCCGTCTCCGGAGTACTACATCAGCGAAGACATGATCCGTGATGCGCTCGCCAGGCGTAGTCAGTTCAACATTATCCATCCGGCCTCCGGCCTGAAAGTCGACGTGATCATTCGTCGCGACACTCCTTTTGATCAAAGTCGATTCTCCCGGAGAAGGCGGATACGGCCCACCAAGGATTTCGAGGCAGACTTCGCCACGCCTGAAGACGTGATCGTGAAGAAGATGGAGTACTACAAGGAGGGCGGATCCGAAAAACACCTCAGGGATATCACCGGCATCCTGAGGATCAGCGGATCAGACATCGACCGGCGCTACATCGCGTTATGGGCGGAGCGACTCGGCGTCACGGACGTCTGGGAAGCGATCCTGCGACGGCTGGAGTTGTAAGCGAACTGCTCCGACAACCTCGTCACGCAGCCCGGCCCTTCGGATTGCGCTTCCGAGCACGACGGCCTGAAGACGGTGCCAACTCATCGAGTCCGACGTTGAGGGCTTTGGCAATCCCGCGGAGCGCGGTGACGGTTCCCACCCGCTTCCCCGCCTCGATCTGCGACACGTACGCAGTGCTGAGACCGGCAGCTCTTGCGAGTGCCGCCTGCGTGATCCCACGATACTCGCGCCAAACCGTGACCGCCGACTCGCCGTCCAGAATCCGGTTGACCACCTCAGCCGGCACCAACTCTTCTTCCGGGATAGCCTTGGCGGCACGATAGACCGCCACGTCTTCAGAGACTTCCGCGGCTTCAAGCAATTTCCGGTATTCATCGTAGGGAAGCACCGCCCACTCGGGCTTCCCGTCCTTTTTAAGAATCTGTGCGCTCACCGGGAAACTCCCCCTCTCGGTCCAATTCGTAAGACGAGCACGATCAACTTGCCATGCTGCAGTTCGTAGATCACCCGGCAATCACCGACGCGCAGCCGAAACGCAGGCTCGCCTTTCAGCGGTTTGACGTTCGGATTTGGCGCCATCGGATCAAATGCCAACCGTTCCAACTTCTCCCGGATCAACTGGGCCGTGCTGCGAGGCATCTTGAGCAACGCCCGCGCCGCCTCCTTCCGGTACACAATCCGATACACCACTGCACATTAGCATTCTGCTAATAGCCACTGCAAGCGTGAGCCGCAAGCCAGACTAACGATTAAAGATTCGACCCCGGAGGCGCGCCTCAAATCGGAACGGGCGTAGTGCGTCTGGATTGCTTCGTTGACTCAAGTCGGTATCGACATGACCACTCCGCCCGTTGGCGCTGCCTAAACGTCCCGGTTAGGCCGTATTCTCGAAAATAGCGTTCTATTGGCGTTCGTAAATCCGGACCTCTGGATCCGCCAAGAGGTAAGGCTTCAACTCTCTCACGACATCGTTGCCGAACAGCGCGCTCTTCAAGTAGCTTTCTGCTGAGGCGCGTGAATCGAAACCGTGAAGCACCTGTACATCCTCTTCACGGAGGAGGAGGTCTTTGGACTTGGCGCCCGGGATCGTCTTGAGAAACGGCGGTTTGTACTTTGAGTACACCGCGCCGGCCTTCGCGCGATCCACGCCGGACACCTTCATCGTGATTTCGAGATATGCTTTGATCATGTTCTCCTCCTGTCGGCTTGCGCGGGATCGCCGCGCCGAAGCTCCCACAATGGGAGTATGCCTACAATCTGACAGGTCGAACATGACTTGTCTGTTCTCCAGATAACAGTGCCACGAACACTCAGGTGTCGATCAGATTCTCGATATCCTCGATCCGGCGAACACACACATATTCACGGTTGTATCCGAGCACTCCCTTGTCACGGAGTTTGTTGAGGATCGTGCTCACAACCGGTCTGCTCGCTCCCACCAAGTCGGCCAACTCCTGTTGCGTGAGGCGAAGGTGTTGTCCGAAGCCATGCTCGCAGCGAGTGGCGAACCCTCCTGACAACTCCCAGAAAATCTCGGCTAACCGCGCCTCGACTCGTTTGAACGCGAAGCTTTCGAGCCTGCGTTCCATCCGGCGCTGGCGCAGCGCGAGAAGCGAGACAAATTCCCAGGCGACCGCGGGGTGGTGCAGCCACAGGCGCCGAAACTCGTCGATCGGCGCTCGCCAGATGGAAACAGCTCCCTTTGCCCTCGCCGTGTCTTCGGCTGCAATGGCGCCACTCAGAGCGGGACCGAAGAAGTCCCCGGCTCCCAACGCCGCCGTGGTGAGAGTCGCGCCGTCATAGGTGACCCTCGCGATGGTCACCTGACCATCGAGCACGCAAAAGACAGTTTGCCCAGGCTCGCCTTGGCGGTAGATCGTGCCGCGGTGCCGAATCGCCACAATCCGAGCCGTCGGACAGTCGCGACGGAGGTCTTCTGGTGGAATTCCTGCCAGAAGCGGGCACCCCTTCAGCTCATTCGGCTTGTTCATTTCGCTTGCCGACTTTCCCTCATGTTGATGCCAGATGTGATGGGGAAGAATAAAGCGATGGGCGCGCGGCATGACGCTTCCTCCCTGCAGCGTGGTTTGGGCCCTCAAACGTGCGCTCGAAGACCTCCAGCGGCCTCATTGTGACCAACGGCTCATGACTTTTCAACGCATTGCACGGGTCCGACCCCGGAGACGGGTCGAGACGGGCCCGGAGACGGGTCCGCAGTCGAAGAGGCAAATCTGCTTTGAAAGCTATGATGCCGGTGGAATGATTGCGTACAGCGCGTTTCGCAGCGCAAGTTCCCGCGGGTCCCCGGTGATCGCTGTTCCGACTTTGCTCGTGACGTAGGCGTAGCCGATGCCGGCCTTGGGATCGGCGAAGCCGAGGGAGCCGCCGGTTCCGGGTGATCCGTACGAGCCCTCGTTTCCGAATGACCACACGGGGCCGTGCTTCATGAAGCCCAGCGAAAACTGGACGCCGTCGCCCATCAAGCACTCGTCGTAGAAGCCACGCGTGGGCGGGATCGCCGGCGCGGACAAGGCCTGCAGGGTTTCCGGGCGTAACCGCAACTCGTGTCCCCCGGTCGCGAACACGCTGTAGGCGCGGGCCATGGCGCGCGCCGTGCCCACGCCCCCGCCTGCCGGTACTTCAAAGTTGCGGGCATAGATGCGCTGCTCGTCATGGGGAAACATGGAGCCGGCGAGCGCTCGCACGATGTTCGCGCGAGGATTCATCACGGCCAGCGTCAGCCGGATCGGAAATCCGAGCAGCATTTCGATCCGGCTGGGTCTTGCCAGCGTGGCCAGCCTGGAGTTGGGAATCGACTCGGGCAGACGGATGTAGAAGTCGATGCCCAGGGGCGTGGCGATTACGTCCTGGAAGAACCGCCCCAGGCTTCGATGCTTCGGATCGATGCGGCGCAGCAACTCGGCTTCGTAGTAGCCGAGGCTGATCGCGTGATAGGCCTGCCGCGTGCCCGGCTCCCAGACCGGTTTCTGCCGGGCCAGCACCACGGCCAAGCGATCGAGGTCGGCGACCAGGCTTCTGTCCGCCTGTTCATCGAACGCGAACAATCCCGCCTGGTGCGCGAGGAGCTGCCGGACGGTGATTCGCTCCTTCCCCTGTTGTGCGAACTCCGGCCAGTAGGAGCAGACGCGCTTGTCGTAGTCGAGCCAGCCCCGGGAGTGCGCGATGGCCAGCGTCATCGCGGCCAGGCCCTTGGTGGCGGAGTAGACCAGGACCATGGTGTCCTCTTCCCACGGCTCGCCGGTCGTCTTGTTGCGCACCCCGCCCCACAGATCAACGACCTTCTCGCCCAGATGGTACACGCAACACGCGCCGCCCAGTTCGTGCCGCCGCGAGAAATTCTCCGCGAACGCGTCGCGAACGGCCTCGAAGCCTTTGCTCACCTGCCCCTCGATCCGGACCGCGCTGGAATGTCTCATGGTCTGGTTCCCTTCGAGACAACGAGAGCGACTTTTGACACCGCTTCCACGCTCAGCCTACAATACCAAAATCGGGATTAAGACCATGTCCAATACATCCACCACATCGCAATCTCGTTTCATCACCGTCGCGTGGCACAACGGCCGCGTGCGGTTATTGGATCAACGCCGCCTGCCCGGCGAGGTCGTGTACTGGGACTGCGCGGATTACCGCGAGGTGGCCGAGGCCATCAAGACCCTGGCGGTGCGCGGCGCCCCGGCGATCGGGATCGCGGCGGCGATGGGACTGGCGCTCGGGGCCAGGGACCTGGTGTCCGCGTCCGGCGACGAGTTTCAGGGGCGGTTGTTCAAGATCGCGGATGAGTTGGCCGCGACTCGGCCGACCGCGGTGAATCTGTTCTGGGCGCTGGATCGCATGAAACGCGTGGCAGCCGCGAACCGAGCGCTGCAACCGCGCGCGTTGACCGACCGATTGATCGCGGAATCACAGGCGATCCTGGACGAGGACGTGGCCATGAATCGGGCCATGGGCGCCATCGGCGCCACGTTCATCAAGAACAACGACACCGTGCTCACCCACTGCAACGCGGGCGCGCTGGCCACCGGCGGGTACGGCACCGCGCTGGGCGTGATCCGCGCGGCGTGGGAGAGCGGAAAACGCATTCGCGTGGTGGCGGACGAAACCCGGCCCATTCTCCAAGGCGCGCGCCTCACCGCGTGGGAGCTGATGCAGGATGGCATCCCGGTGACGTTGATCACCGACAACATGGCGGGCGCGTTGATGCGCCAGGGCCGCGTCCAGGCGTGCGTGGTGGGCGCGGACCGCATCACCGCCAACGGCGACGTGGCGAACAAGATCGGCACGTACAGCGTGGCCGTGCTCGCCAAACACCACGGCCTGCCCTTCTACGTGGCGGCGCCGACCTCGACGCTCGATCTCTCGTTACGATCAGGGGCGGACATTCCGATCGAGTCCCGCAACCCGCGAGAAGTCACGCACGTGAACGGCCAAGCGCACGTTGCGCCGGACGACGTGGCCGTGGACAACCCCGCGTTCGACGTGACGCCGGCCGAGTTGATCACGGCCATCATCACGGAGAAAGGCGCGTTCCGGCCGGCCGATATCCATCGGCTGGCCGGCGACCCCGCCTCGCTCGCCGCGCACCGCCTCGCGTAACGCCTCGGGTCGCTCGGGACCCCGCTCGCTCAGCGCGTTACGGCTCGACCACGCTCACGTCGACGATGAAGTACTCGGTCTCCCCGAAGCAGGTGGTGGGAATTCCCTTGTGTTGTTCGTAATGCAGCGCGACGCGCTTGCCCATGGAATGGTTGATCCGGTCCGCGACCGCGTCGTCCCGGACGGGAGAACAAGAACTTCTCGGGCGAGGTTCCGGGCATGGATACCATGGAGAGCTCCCCCTCCCACGTCTTGCAGACCCAGCCCTTCTTGGACAATTTCTGGACGTACCCGGCGCGTTCACCCGTCGAGAAGCTCCACGTCAACGCCAGCCACAGGTACAACAGGAACCCGACCACCGCGACCGCAATCGCGCCGAGCGTCCAGCGCATCATGGTTGACCCGATTGACGCCATTGTCGCCTCCTTGCCCGAGGGGCTCAGAACGTGTACAGCACCGAGGTCTTGAACAACTGGTCGGTCTTAAAGAATCCCGGCTGCGGCTCGCTGTCGTAGTACACCGCGTACGAGACCTTCAGCGCGAAATTGCCCATCAGGTTCGCGACGATCGACGACTCCTCCCGGAACAGAAAACCCTCGCCCCCCTCGATCGCGGGGAGGTATTCCGCGGTCTGCAGAAACCGCGTCTTGTCCTCGAACGCGTGTTCGTACTCGCCGTACACCCGGCCGGTCATATAGCCGAGGTCGTCGAACGGCGAGATCGGATTCTCACGGATGTAGCCGATACCGGCTTCGCCCTTGAGCAGATCCGACGGCGTCTTGATGAATTCGTACCCGAGACCGGCCTGCGTCGTGTAGCGGATCTCGACGCCCTTGAACACGTTGCGCTCGAAGGTCTCCGAGAGGTACCCGAACGCGCGCGGGCTGATGAAGTGATCGTACTTGCCGCGCGCCATCCACGCCTTGTCCGAGGTAACCCCTTCTTTCTCGCCGTAAATGGCGTTGAATTCCCCCGTGACCTTTCCGCGTTCGAACATCCGCTCGGCCTTGCCCGCGGCAGCCAGCGTCTTGGACTCCGTGTTGCCCCCGGTCTGGATGTAGGACAATTCCAGATTGCCTTTCCACAAGTCCGTCACGGGCGCCTCCTGCCCGAAGGAGGGTGACGCCCACAGCGCGACCAGACCAACCAGGCCGACGACCATCCTCACGCGAACCATCCTGCTCATCCCAGTCTCCTTGGTATGGTGAAGACACTATGCCGCGTGCTCGATCTCAAGGCCGAACCGGTTACGCGGCCTTGATCTCCGACGTGCAGTTCGGGCAGCGCGTGGCTTTGATGGCGATCGTGGAAATGCAATGCGGGCAGGTCTTGGTGGTCGGCACGACGGCGGGCGGCTCGGGCTGGCGCTGCAGTTTCGCGAACTGTTTGACCAGGACGAAGATGACCGCGGCCACGATCAGGAAGTCCACCACGGTGTTGATGAACATGCCGTAGTTGAGCGTGGGCGCGCCCGCGGCTTTGGCCGCGTCCAAGCTCGGATAGGCCGTGTCCGACAGATTGATGAACAAGTCCGAAAAGTTGACGCGCCCGGCGACCAACCCGATCGGCGGCATCAACACGTCGCTGACCAGCGAGGTGACGATCTTGCCGAACGCGGCACCGATGATGATGCCGACCGCCATGTCCAGCACGTTGCCGCGCAAAATAAAGGCTTTGAAGTCTTTGAACATGATCCCCTCCTTGGGTTGAGAACCAACCTCAATCGCCGGTGGAACCCGGCGTGGCGGTCGCCGGTGCCGAACTTATACGAAACGGGGAAGCAGGATCAACAGCCAGATCGCACCCGCGTTCACCAGGGCGAGCAAGACCACGGCCGACCCGACGTCCTTGGCCTTTTTCGAGAGCGCGTGACGGTCTGGCCCCACGCGATCCACCGCGGCTTCGACCGCGGTGTTGACCAGTTCCGCGATCAACACCAGGAACAGACTCCCGATGAGCGCGGCGCGTTCGAGTCCGTTTTGTCCGATCCACAAGGCCAGCGGCGCCGCCGCCAGGAATACGATGACGTCCGCGCGAAACGCCCACTCGCCGGCCCACGCGGCCTTCAACCCAGACCATGAGAACCCGAAGGCTCGGAGCAGCCGCTGCGGAGCGGCCACCGAGTCCGGCTTGTGGCCGACCGCGGAGTGTTCGGCGGAATGTGAGAGTCGCGTCGTCACGGCCGTTTGAGGTCCCAATCGTAATACCAACGCAGGTATAACTGCAACCGGTTTGATGTTTCTTTCAACTCGGGATATTGCTCCCAGTAGTAGTCCACCCCCAGGTGAACCGGCGAGTGCTGCAATTCCACGCCGATCGCCGGGCCATAGGCGTTGAAAAACTCCTTGTTGTTCTGGCGAAGCCGGTATCGCAGTTCCGCGAAGGTGTTGAGGGTCAAGTCGCCGGGCAACGTGACCCAGTCGATCCCCTGGTTCACGTACCCCATGATGCCGGGCCCCGCGATATCCGACTTCTCGTACGCGGCATGGCCCCACGTCGAACCCGGAAGCCCTTCGATGGCGAACGCCGGAGCGCACGTCACGGCCACCACGCCCGCTCCGCCGACCAGCCACCCGAACCCTCTCCGCCAATTTCCGACGTTGATCAGACCCATCACACAGCTCCTTTCAGGCCGCGCGCGCGGCTTGCTCACATGGCGACTTCTGACGACAGTTTGATCCATCGATCGGTCGTCGTTCCTTGTTTCACGAAATAATCCTGGCCGGATTGAATGACCCGCACGCCTTCATTCTCGGCAAGAAATGGAATCACCGGGACCTGAACCGCCGGCGGGCCTTGGGCCCATGCCGTCTCTTCGAACGGACTGCGTTTTAAGAATTCGGCCACGAACGCGGCCAGCGACCGGTAGCTGGTGGGCGACGCGATCACCTGCTGCGGGCGAGCATCGGTCGGCGCGCGACGGCCGATGAGTTTAACCGCCACGGGAACGTTGGTGATGCGGGGAAGCGGGATCTCGCGCAGCCCGGAGGGCTGCAATTTGGTGCCGCGGAGCGCGGCGCCGTGTTCCGGCACGAACAACACCACGGTATCTCGCCCCGACGACGCCAGACGCGCGAAGAAGCGGTCCAAGTCGTCGAACAAGACCTTGATGTCTTGCCGATACGCGTCTTCATTGTTGGAAGGCGCCGCGGGTTCTCCGACCCGCGTCCCGCCGATATGCAGCGTGATGGTGTTGTAATACAACGCGGCGCGGGACGCCCCCGACCGCTCCCGGTCCTCCAGCCACCGATCGAGCACCGCGGAGTCCGACCGGATCGGTTGCCCGTCGAAATCGATCTGGCTCACCGGAAGATCCCCGATGTCCAGCGGCGCGTCGGCATGTCCCCAGGTTTGAACGTCCTGCTTGAACCCCATGTACTCGCCGGTGTGATTCAGTGCGAACCAGGTCCGATACCCGGCTTCCCTGAGCGAGTCGAGGGCGTAGCACTCCCGATTTCCCCTCCGGTAGAGCGCCTCCTGACTGGTCTGCCCGCACGTCGAGCGCAGCAACCGCAACGCGGCGATAGTGCTGTGGGACGTGACCGAGTTGAAATCCGTCAACACGTAGTCGAATTGCCGGAAAAACGGAACCTCGGCCATCCCCACGTCGCGAAGATCGTCCCACGACAGCGAACACACGTGCAGGTACACCACGTCGAACGCGGGCGCCGAGTCGGCCGGACTCACCAGCGTGGTCACCTGGCCGGACTCCTCGGTCAAAAACGAGTGCACCACGCGATCCATGGCTTCTTTGGGAGTCGTAAACTCCACGACGGCGATGATCAGCAACAGGACCGCCACCACCGGGGTCATCCGCATGTAGCGATGGGCCACCGCGGTCGCGGCGAGCAGACCCAGCGCCGCGCCGACGATCCAGGGATTGATCGAGGCCGCGAGAAAACCGGCCAGAAATTCCGGGCTGGGGAGGCCGCCCATGGCCACGAACGCCACCGCGTCCCGCAGCGGCGGCAGCCACGAGTCGTGCCACAACAAGACCACCGCGATCACGACGTGGAGGGCCGCCCTGGCGACGACGAGCGATCGTTTCCGCGCCAGGCGTTCCGGGGTGGGAACCGTCAACCACGCGGCGAACAGCAGGTTCCAGCCCACGCTCAGCGGGATGTAGCCCGCGAAGTAGAGCGCCCCTTTCGCGAAGAAATACGACGCCCACAATCCCATCCGCCGCCCGCTACGCCGCGCCCCGTCGCATCAGTCCCGACCCCGGTTCATCGCCTCGTGCCGCCGGATCCGGCGCGCGACGCCTTGGCGAATTCCATCCAACTGATGAGAAACGGGCTGACGCGCTCATCGAGCCGAACCCCGGCGCGCACCGGCATTCCTTTGGGAGCCTTCCACACGATCCGGCCTTGGAAGGTCAACACGTCGGAACCCGGAATCAACCGGACCGAACAGACTTCAGGCACGGTCCGGCTCCCCTCTCGGAGCCTGATCAGCAACCCCGCCTGGCTGATGTTCTCGGTCGCGCCGGTCAACACGATGTCTCGCGCAATGACCTCGCACGGAATCTCCAAGGGACTTCTCGGATCGCGGCGGCGCAAGGACTGGATGTCCTTGCCGAACGCGTGAACCAGCGACGTCCCCAACAAGACAAACGACCGCCACGCCGAGGTATCGGCCGCCGGACGTTGCGTCCAGAGCGAGGGATCGCAATACATTTGAAGGATCACGTCCCGCAGTTGCCGCTCCGACAGATCCTTGAACTCGATGCCGACCACCGCGCGATTGGAGTCCAAGAGATCGTTGCGAACGACCCTCCCTTTCACCCCGGCCTGCTCGCTGCCCGTATCGACCAGGCGGACTTCCACCGCTTCCGGAAGGGATCGGGGGTGATTGTGCACCAGCCGGACGCCGGTTTCACTCAAATCCACGGCCTGGGCCGGCAAGATGGCGCTGTCGGCCACGAGTTGGCACGAGAAGTCCCGCTCGAGTCGGGGCGCGGTGCGTCGCTGCGGCCGCTCGCGCGCCACGGCGGCCGCGGTGGCGCAGACCAGCAGGTTGTACCCGGCCCACAACATGCTCACCACGATCGCGGAATCCAAGGCCCGCCATTGAAAGATCTCGACCAACCCCATGCCGATCCCGGCCGCCAGCGCGACGGACAAGACCAGATACGGAAGACTCGGCAGAAAACGGAACACGGTTTTCCCCGACCGCAGGCCCTTGGGCGTCACGTGGAACACCGAACGTTTCCGGAACAAGATCGAGCCGATCACGGTCCCGGTCAGATAAAACGACATCACCGTCTCGTACACGTCGGCCCAAAACGGATTGCAATACCCCCGGGTCAGCGTGGAGAACGCCACCACCGTGCCGGAGTACGCGGTCGCGTAAAACGTCAACAACGTCCACGGGTCCGCGTAGATCACGTAGTGCCCGAAGAGCAGCAGCGCCAAGGGCGCCGTGATGTAGATCAGCCGCGCCGGACCGTGCAGGAAGTAATACATCGACGCGAAGTAGTCCAGGCGTTGGGTCATGGTGAGGCCCGGAATCAACAGCGGATTGTGGCGGGACAAAAAGATCTGGAACGCGCCGCGCGCCCACCGTTGCCGCTGGATCAAAAAGCTGGAGTAGGTCTCCGGGGCCAGCCCTGACGTGAGCACCTTGTTGAAGAAGATCGACCGGTATCCCTTCGCGTGCAGCAGGATGCTGGTGTGAATGTCCTCGGTGACCGACTCGGTGGCGAATCCTCCGATTTCCTCCAGGCATCGGCGTCGAAAGATCCCGCCGCTCCCGGTGTAGAACGCGGAGTTGCGGGCGTCGCGTCCCGGCTGGACGACTCGGAAGAAGAGATTCTGCTCGTTGACCAACTGGTGTTCCAGGCGAAGATTCCGCTGGAAAATATCCGGATTGGAAAAGTGATGCGGCGTCTGGAGGAACGCCAGCTTCTCGTCCTCGAACGCGCCGAGCGTTTCGGTGAGGAAGGTGCGGACCGGGACGTGGTCCGTGTCGAACGTCACGACGATGTCCCCGGCCGACTGCGCCAGCGCGTGGTTCAGGTTCCCGGCTTTGGCGTGATCGCGATTGGAGCGGCTGAGGTAGACGCACCCCAGCGACGCGGCCAACTGACGAACCTCCGCGCGCGCGCCGTCGTCCAACACGTAGATCTTCTTGCGGTCCGCCGGATACTTCATCGCCTTACACGCGACCAACGTGGGCCTGAGCACCTCGACCGGTTCGTTAAAAATCGTGACGAAGACGTCGACCGACGGACACCGCATCGGATCGAGCAACGGGATCGTCCGCGGCGTCGACTTGTAGGTCTGCATGTAGAAAAACAGGGTGCCGCCGAACCCGTAGAGCTCGGCCAGAAACAACGCCAGGCTCAATCCAAAACCCAACGGCTCCTCGACGTTGAGCGTATAGAGGCCCCGCCAGGCCAGGTAGCGAATGGCCAGCACCGAACTGAGGACGATGATCACCCACCGCACGCCCGATGTGCCCCGGTCCCGGTAGCGGGCCGCGAGGATCACCAACGCGACGAGCGCCACCGCGGAGACCACGACGTCGAGCGTGCTCAGCCGGCCGCCCAGCAGCGCCGAGGCCCAGGACCATCCGGCGGACGGCGCCGCGCCGGCCGCGCCGATCCGTCCGTCCGCTTGGCCCCACGCGACGTTCCACGGCGCGAGAACCAGCCACGGGATCACGGCCGAGGCCGCCGCCGCGCGCAGCATCCGTGTCGCCGGCCGCCAAGGCCGATGGATAGTGAATTTACCGTTCATGCACGCCTCAAGCGCCCGTCGTTGTACCACACCGTCACCGACAAGGAAACCCCGGCAAGCGGTTCCCGCGTTAGGAGAAAGACCGGTCAGCGGGCCGGTTTCCTCCGAATCTTTTTTCTAATGGAATAAGAAATGTAGGAGGCGGGGGATCAAAAACGTACAGTCAAATACCTACCGCCGAGCGTCAGGTGTCCGACCCTCGGCACGGCGGGCAGAGTCGCTTGCCGTGGAGCACGGCCAGGCGGGTTTCCATGGTCCATTCCCCGCATTGTTCGCACGCGGCGGACGCGAAGATACGGGCCGTTGGGGGCGGCCTGGTCTCCACGCGGGACACCGAAAACAGTTCGCGTTCCGGCAACTCCATGATTCGACGGGAAATCTCCGCCATTTCCCGACCGAATCGTTCGATCTCGACCTTGGACGCCTGGCCCGCCAACACCCGGTTCATCAACGCGGTGAACGCCACGCCCTCGCCGCGGTCGAACTGTTCCCAAAAGTGACAATAGATCCTGACCGCGCGGCCGGTGCGGCGGTCGATCACCGTGTACGCGGCCTTGCCGTACGGGTGATACACGAGGTTGCCTTTGCCGAAGGTACACCCGGTCACGGCTTGGATCGCGTCCACCGAACAGGAGTCGTTCTCCACGATCGCGACCAATTCCTCGTCGCGCGGCCGTTCGCACGCCAATTCCCGCATGGCCGCGGTCGCGACGCGATACCCCAGCGCGATGTCCAAACAGACGTGGCCGTGGAACGCGGCCACCGACTCGAACGCGGGGACGCCCGGTGACGCGCTCACGGTGCGCCCCGACCTCCCAGATCGCGCGTCACGCACTCGGCGAGACGGAACCCGGCCGCGGTCCGGCACTCCTTGCAGGCGACCTCGACGTGGTCGCGCTGCACGTCCACGCTCTGCACGCTCACGGCCGGAAGGTGGCCGGCCGCGCACGCCAGCAGCGCGTCGCCGACCACGTTCGCGGAGTGATCCGTTGCGGCGGGGTCCGCCTCCCACGGTCCCAGACGAACCGCGTGCCGGATCCGGCACTGCCGGCACGACACGACCACGCCGGTCGCGGTGAGCCGTTTGACCACGAGGTCGTAGCGGTGCATCGCGAAACATTGCTGCAGAAACGCCGCGCTGAGATAGGTCGTCATCGCGCGGTCACGAGTGGGGGAGTCCGTATTTCTTGAGCCGGTACCCCAGTTGCCGCGGCGTGATGCCGAGTTCCTTGGCGGCTTTGGCCTGCACGCCGCCGGCCTCCTCCATCGCCTTGACGATCTGCTGCCGCTCCAAATCCTCGACCGAGGAGGTCAGCGACGCCTCTCCGGCGCCCGCGGCCGCGGCCGGCCGGGTCCGTTCGCCGATCGCCGCGACCACGTCCTGCAACGTGATCTGGGGTTGGCGGCCCATGATCACCAGGCGCTCCAACGTGTTCTCCACCTCGCGCACGTTCCCCGGCCATTGGTGTTCAACCAGCCGCGCCAACGCATCGGGCATGATCGTGGCGGGTTTTTGGTGCTCTTGACGAAACCGCTTGAGAAAGTGGTCCACCAACAGGGGGATGTCCTCGCGGCGCTCGCGCAGCGGGGGGATGTGGATCGGCACCACTTTCAAGCGATAGTACAAGTCGCCTCGGAACGCGCCGTCGGCCACCGCGCGCTCCAGGTCGCGGTTGGTGGCGGCGATCAAGCGGACCTGCACCGTGATCGACCGGCTGCCGCCCACGCGCTCGAACGTCCGCTCTTGAAGCACCCGCAACAGCTTGGACTGCATGGCGAGCGGCAGTTCGCCGATCTCGTCCAAAAACAACGTGCCCCCGTCCGCGAGTTCGAACCGTCCCTTTCGCAACGCGGTGGCGCCGGTAAACGCGCCTTTCTCGTGGCCGAAGAGTTCGCTTTCAACCAGGTGCTCGGGCAAGGCCGCGCAGTTCAGGGTGACGAACGGGCCGTCGGCTTGGGGGCTGTTGTAGTGGATGGCGCGCGCGATCAACTCCTTGCCGGTTCCGCTCTCCCCCAGGAGCAGCACCGTGGCCCGACTCCCGCCCACGCGCTCGATCGCCTCGAACACTTCGATCATGGCCGGGCTGCGCCCCACGATGGGCGAGGCGCGATACTTGGCCTGCAACTGATGTTGCAGCGAGAGGTTGATCGCCTCCAGTTTGCGGCGCTCCTCATCCACCATGCGTTGGAGCTTCACCGCCTGCCCGATCAGCGAGGCCGCGACCGTCAACACGCGTACGTCTTCGTCGAGGCTCACCGAGGGATCAGGCGACGGCCGATCCACGCTCAACACGCCCAGGATCTCGCCCTGCGCCTGCACCGGCACCGCCACCAACGCGACGCGCGACAAGGTCGCCCGCGACTGGGTGCGATTCAAAAACAACGGTTCCTTGCCCAGATCGGGCACGATCATGGGTTCCCCGCTGGTAAACACCGCGCCGGTCACGCCCTCGGTGGGCTTGAACCGTCCCCGCGCCATCTCGTCCGGCGTCAGGCCGTGCGCCGCGGTGATCACCAGGTCATCGGTCACCGGATCGCGCAACGCTAGACTCCCCCGCGTGGCCCCCAACACGGTCCCGAGAATCCGGAGCACTTCGGCGCTGGTTTCTTTGATATCGAGCGAGGTCGCCAGCGAACGGGCCACCTCGTACAGGCAGGTCAGCTCCTGGACTTTGCGTTCGAGCGGAGTCATCGCCGCGGCCGGGCCGCCTTCCCGGTCTCCGGCAACGCGGCCAGAGCCCGCACGACGCGTCGATTGTCGGCGGGCGTGCCCGCCGTCACGCGCAGGTACCCGTCGCCCAGTCCCGGCATCCCGCTGACGTCGCGGACGATGATGCCGCGGCTCAGCAACCCCTCCATCACGCTGCCGGACGACAACCCGTCCGGCAGTTTGATGAGCAGGAAGTTGGCGTCCGAGGGCAACACCAGACACCGCGTCTCCCGCGCCACCGCGGCGGCCAGCGCCTTGCGATCCGACACGATGCGTCGCGCCGCGGCCGCGAACCACGCGCGTTGCCGCGTGACGAGTTCGAGCGCGGTGACGGCCAGACGGTTCACGTTGAACGGCAGCCGGACCCGCTCCATCCGGTCGATCAGCGCGGGGTCCGCCACCGCGTAGCCCACGCGCAGCCCGGCGAGCCCGAAGTATTTGGAGCACGATCGAATCACCGCCAGCCGCGGATGGGTCTTGACCAGCGGCAGCATGCTGCGGCCGGAGAATTCGGCGTAGGCTTCATCCACGGCGATGACGGCGGAGGTCTCCTGGTGCAGCCGGGTGATCGCGGCGACCGGCACCGAGGCCCCGGTCGGATTGTTGGGCGAGCAGATCAGCACCAACGCCGCGTCGCGCGCCTGATCGATGACGCGATCCGCGTCGAACGCGAATCCCGGGGGGTCCATCTGCACCAATTCGAGCGAGGCGTTCTGCGCCATGGCCACGAACAGGTACAACGAATACGAGGGAATGGGCACAACCGCGCGGGCGTGCGATTCCAGCGTGACGGACGCCAACGTCGCGAGCACCTCGCTCGCCCCGTTGCCCACGCTGACCGCGTTGGGCGAACACCGCACGTACGCCGCGACCGCGTCCTTGGCGCGGCGATAGGACGGATCCGGGTACCGCGTGACCTCCGTGATGCTCCGGCGGAGCCCGTCGGTCACCGCGCGCGGAAGCCGATACGGCGACTCGTTCGACGCCAGGTTCGCGATCCGGGATTCGGGAATCCCGTACCGCGCGGTGACCGCGGCCGGAAATACCCCGGGGTCGTATGGTTCGAGATATTGGAGAATCTCGCGTTCCATCACGACCCCGGGACAACCTTAACCGACAAGGCGACGCAATGCGTTGACCTTTTTCTCCAGATCCTCGAACGACAACATCTCCGCCGCCTTTTCCTTGACCTTGGCTTGCCGCCAAAACTGAGTCGCGACGATTTGCAGCGCCTTGCCGCCGTACCCCGGCGCGTGCGGCACCAACTGCGCGGCCAGGTCCCCGGCCGCTTCCAGCGCCTCGGCGTTCAGCGCGGGCTTTTCCGCCGCGGCCGCCAACAACGACAATCCTTCTCCCAAGATCCGCTCCCGCTGCATATATGCCTTGGCAGCGGGACTTGTAATGCGATGAACCCCCATCAGCCCCTCCTTGGTTCACGCTCCGAGCTGGGCTCGGCAACTCAGCTTAAATGTCGTAGTACAGGAAGAACTCGTACGGATGCGGGCGCAGCCGCATCGCGTCCACCTCTTTCTCGCGCTTGTAGCTGATCCAGGTTTCGATCACGTCCTTGGTGAACACCCCGCCCTTGAGCAGGAACGCGTGGTCCACCGACAAATTCTCCAACGCCTCGTCCAGGCTGCCCGGCATGGTCTTGATGCGCGAGAGCTCCTCCGGACTCATTTCGTACAAATCGCCTTCCACCGCGGGTCCCGGATCGATCTTGTTCTCGATGCCGTCGAGCCCGGCCATCAACATTGCAGAGAACGCGAGGTACGGATTGCAGGACGGATCAGGGAACCGCACCTCGATCCGCTTGGCCTTCGGGCTGTTCGAGTACATGGGGATGCGGATCGACGCGGAGCGGTTGCGGCTCGAGTACGCCAGGTTCACCGGCGCTTCAAAGCCGGGGGTGAGCCGTTTGTAGGAGTTGGTGGTCGGGTTGGTCAGGGCCGCGATGGCGCCGGCGTGTTTGAGGATGCCGCCGATGTAGTACAAACACATCTGCGACACGCCCGCGTATTCCTTGCCCGCGAAGAGCGGTTTGCCGTCCTTCCAGATCGATTGGTGCGTGTGCATCCCGGAGCCGTTGTCGCCGAAGAGCGGCTTGGGCATGAACGTGACGCTCTTGCCGTAACGCTTGGCCACGTTCTTGATCACGTACTTGAACGTCATCAGCTTGTCGCCCATGTTCACCAACGAGTCGAACCGAATGTCGATTTCCGCCTGCCCCGCCGTGGCTACCTCATGATGCTGGCGTTCGACCGGAATACCCATGCGCTGCAGTTCCATGGTCATCTCGGTGCGGATGTCGTCCTGCGCGTCGGTGGGCGACACCGGGAAATAGCCCTCTTTGTGGCGCGGTCGGTAGCCCTTGTTATCGCCCTCCTTGCCGGAGTTCCACACGCCCTCGTCGGAATCCAGGAAGTAGTAGCCGCTGTGGCTGTTCTGGTTGAACCGCGCGGTGTCGAAGATGAAGAACTCGGCTTCGGGCCCGATGTACGCGGTGTCGCCGATCTTGGTGGACTTGAGGTATTTTTCGGCCTTCTGGGCGATGTAGCGAGGATCGCGGCCATAGGATTCGTGGGACAACGGATCCACGATGTTGCAGATCAGGCTGAGCGTCGGCAGCTTCATGAACGGATCCATGACCGCGGTCCCCGGATCCGGCATCACCAACATGTCGCTGTTGTTGATGGCCTGCCAGCCGCGGATAGACGACCCGTCGAATCCGAGCCCTTCCTTGAAGATTCCTTCACTCAGTTCTTCGATCGGAATGGAAAAGTGCTGCCAGATGCCCGGAAGGTCGATAAACTTCAAATCGACCATCACCGCCTTGTTCTTCTTCGCGTACTCCAACACTTCCTTCGCCGTCATCGCCCTCTCCTTTGTAGTTCAACCCGGTCCACGACGCGCAATCGCACCGTCTCGAAAACAAAAAAGACGCCCCAGGCGCATACCGCCGCCTGAAGGACGTCTTTGTCCTCCTGGTTCCGGCCGGATCGGCCGGACACGTGCGCCGCTTATATCACGCGGGAAACACGAGTGTCAAGCGCCCGGCGTGAACCGACCGACGCCTCCGTCGCGGGGCGAGGGCATCAATAATTAAATAAATTACTGGAGGCACACCGCAATTAATAGAGATGCACTGCCCCGGCGTTGAGCGCTCCGTTGTCCCCTTGCGTCCCGCCGACGCCGGTCGCGCTACTGTCCTCGCCCGTGGCGCCCGCCGCCACCGTGTCTCCGTCACTGTTCACCGCGACCGCGCCCCCGAACCCGTCCGCCGATTCCGTGTTCGACGCTTTCACGTACGCTTGCTGCGTCCACGCGCCCAGCGTGTCCCGCGTGTACACGTACACCGCCCCCGCGTCGAGCGCCCCGTTGTCGCCTTGGGCCCCATCGATCCCGGTCGCATTGCTGTCTTCGCCCGTGGCGCCCACGACCAGCGTGTCCCCATCGCCGCTCACCGCGACCGCGCCCCCGAACCCGTCCGCCGATTCCGTGTTCGACGCTTTCACGTATGCTTGCTGCGTCCACACGCCCGCATTACGCGTGTATACGTACACCGCCCCCGCCTCGAGCGCCGTATTATCGCCCGCCCCGGTGTTCACGCCCGTCGCATTGCTGTCTTCGCCGGTCGCCCCCACCGCCAGCGTGTTGCCGTCGCTGCTGAGCGCCACCGCACCCCCGAATCCATCTTCCGACTCCGTGTTCGACGCTTTCACGTACGCTTGCTGCGTCCAAATATCGTTCGTGTCCCGCGTGTACACGTACACCGCCCCCGCGTCGATCGCGTTGCTGTCCGACTGGGTCCCGTCGATTCCAGTCGCATTGCTGTCTTCGCCCGTCGCCCCGACCGCCAGCGTAGTCCCGTCGCTGCTCAGCGCCACCGCCCCGCCGAATCGATCATCCAGCTCCGGGTTCGAGGCCTTGACGTACGCTTGCTGCGTCCACGCGCCCAGGGGGTCACGCGTAAAGACGTACACCGCTCCGGCACTGAGCGCGCCGTTGTCGCTTTCCGTGACATTCACGCCCGGCACGCTCCCGTCCTCTCCGGTCGCCCCCACCGCCAGCGTGTTGCCGTCGCTGCTGAGCGCCACCGCCCCTCCGAACCCGTCCTGCGTCTCCGCGTTCGAGGCCTTCACGTACGCTTGCTGCGTCCACGCGCCCGTATTGTCCCGCGTGTACACATACACCGCCCCGGCATTGAGCGCACTGTTGTCGGCTTGGGACCCATCGATCCCGGCTGCGTTGCTGTCTTCGCCGGTCGCGCCCACCGCCAGCGTGGTCCCGTCGCTGCTCAGGGCCACCGCCCCGCCGAATCCGTCGACTGAAGCCGTATTCGAGGCTTTCATATAACCGATTGTTTGGAGCAACCCGTTCAACGTGTTGACCGTATTCGACGCGGTACAGCCGGACATGTTGCACGCCTCCACGCGATAGCGCGCGGCCGCCCAGTCGTGGCGATGCACCGCAATGTCGATGGTCAAGCTGGTTGTCCCGGCCGCGATTTGACCTCCCAGTTGAGAGAAATTCGCGCCGCCGTCCATACTCTCCAATAAACGGTAGTAATCCGTGTCGTCAAAGGCATTCCACGCGAACTGAAGCTGCTTGAGGCCGAACCCCACGCTGAGAGTCAGGCCCGAGCCTGATCCATCGCCGTTACACGCCGCCGTTGCCCACAAGGCCAGCGCCAACACGCCGCCGCGACCAACAAGGCCGCGGAGCTCGGGGAAAATCCGCACGTCGGACCAGCGCTTACCGCGCATGAGGAGACCTCCAAACATGATGAATGTAGACTACGGCCAGTGTGCCCCAAACGAAAACTCGGAGTCAATTGGTCCGAAGATCACCGGCACCTTGAATAGGTCCTTGCAATGCGATAGGCTGCGGCAACATTGGAGTTCATCCTATGGCTGAACGTCCCGCCACCGCCGTCGATCCGGTCTGCGGCATGACCGTGGACACCGCCAATCCGCGCGGAGGGGCCCACCTTCACGACGGCACGACCTATTATTTCTGCAACCCGAGTTGCCGTGAACGCTTCAAGGCCGACCCGTCACGCTATCTCACGCCGACGCAGCCGGTGTTGATGACCATCGGCCCTCGTCCCGCCACACGCGACGCGCCGCGGACCGCGATTGATCCCGTCTGCGGCATGACCGTGCCGACCGCCAATCCCAGGGGCGGCACCCTCGTCCACCAAGGCGTGACGCACTATTTCTGCAACCCGACGTGCCGAGAACGGTTCGCGGCTGATCCGGGTCGGTACCTCACGCCGCCGACGCCGCAACTGGTGACCATCGGCACGCCGCTTGCGGTTCCACGCCCGGAGTCCGCTCCGGCCGCGCCGCCCGGCGCCACGATCGAATACATCTGCCCCATGGACCCGGAGGTGTTGAGCGATAAACCGGGCCCCTGCCCGATCTGCGGCATGGCCTTGGAGCCCCGCGCCGTGCAGATGGACGAGGGGCCGAATCCCGAGTTGATCGACATGACGCGCCGGTTTTGGACCGGCGTGATCGTCGGGTTTCCGGTGTTCGCCCTGGCCATGGCCGACATGTTGGCCGGAGGGACCCTTCGCCACGCCGTTCCCATGGGCGTGTCGAACTGGGTCCAATTGCTGCTGGCCACGCCGGTCGTGCTCTGGTCCGGCAAACCGTTCTTCGAGCGCGGGTGGGCGTCGCTGGTGAGCCGCAACTTCAACATGTTCACGCTGATCGCGGTGGGCGTGGGCGCGGCGTACGTCTACAGCGCCGCGGCCACGATCGCGCCCGGCCTGTTCCCGGAAGGTTTTCGCGTGCACGACGCGGTGGAACCGTACTTCGACAGCGCGGTGGTGATCACGGTCCTGGTCCTGTTGGGCCAAGTGTTGGAACTTCGCGCGCGCGGTCGCACCGGCGCGGCCATTCGCGCGTTGCTGGGCCTTGCGCCCAAAACCGCGCGCCTGGTGCGCGACGGCCGCGAAGACGACATTCCGATCGAACGGGTCCAGCGCGAGGACGTGTTGCGCGTCAGGCCCGGAGAAAAGATTCCGGTGGACGGCGTCGTACTCGAGGGCCGCACCTCGGTCGATGAATCGATGATTACCGGCGAGCCCATTCCGGTCGAGAAAACCGCCGGATTGCCCGTGGTCGGCGGAACCGTCAACGGGACCGGCTCGGTGCTCATGAAAGCGCACCGCGTCGGGGCCGACACGTTGTTGGCGCAAATCGTGCGCATGGTGAGCGACGCCCAGCGCAGCCGGGCGCCGATCCAACGCGTGGCCGACACCGTGTCCGGTTATTTCGTTCCCCTCGTGATGGCGGTCAGCGCGCTGGCGTTCATCGGCTGGTGGCTCTGGGGCCCGGAGCCCCGCCTGGCCTTGGCCCTGGTCAACGCCGTGGCCGTGTTGATCATCGCGTGCCCCTGCGCGCTGGGCTTGGCCACGCCCATGGCCGTGATGGTGGGCGTGGGGCGCGGCGCGGAAACCGGCGTGTTGATCAAAAACGCGGAGGCGTTGGAGATCCTCGAACGCGTGGACACCTTGGTGGTGGACAAGACCGGCACGTTGACCGAGGGCAAACCCGCGCTCACCGGCATCGAGGCCGCGCCGGGCTTCACCGGCGATCAAATCCTGCGCGTGGCCGCGAGCCTGGAACGCGCCAGCGAACACCCGCTCGCGGCCGCCATCGTGGCCGCGGCCAAGGCTCGGCAGCTCGGGCTCTCGGACGCGAAGGATTTTCACTCGGTCACCGGCCAAGGCGTGAGCGGCGTGGTGGACGGCGCGCGCGTCTCGCTCGGCACGCAGCGTTTTCTGGAATCCCAGGACATGTCGCTCGGCGACCTCGCGGCCCGCGCCGACGAGCATCGGCGCAAAGGCGCCACCGTGGTGTGGCTCGCCATGAACGGCCGGCCCGCGGGCCTGTTGTCCGTGACCGACCCCATCAAGCCGTCCACGCCGGAAGCCATCGCGCTCCTGCATCGCGCCGGACTGCGCGTGGTGATGGTCACCGGCGATTCGCGCGTCACCGCGCAGGCCGTGGCCTCGACCCTCGGCCTCGACGACGTGCGCGCCGAAGTCCTCCCCGCGCAAAAGCGCGAGATCGTCAAAGCGTTGCAGGCCGAGGGGCGGATCGTGGCCATGGCCGGCGACGGGATCAACGACGCGCCCGCGTTGGCCCAGGCGCACGTGGGCATCGCCATGGGCGCGGGCACGGACGTGGCCATGCAGAGCGCGGGCGTCACCCTGGTCAAAGGCGACCTGCGCGCGATCGCGCGGGCCCGCGGCTTGAGCCGCGCCACCATGTGCACGATCCGGCAGAACCTGTTCTTCGCGTTCGTGTACAACGCGATCGGCGTGCCGGTGGCGGCCGGCCTGCTGGTGCCGTTCGGAGGACCGTTGATCAGTCCGATTTGGGCGAGCGCGGCCATGAGTTTCAGCTCCGTTTCAGTCATCAGCAACTCGTTGCGTCTCCGGCGTTCGGCGCTCTGAGCCTGACGACGACTGGTCATCTGCTGCGTTGCCGCTGCGCTTGCTTCGCCAAGCGAGAGGTACGAACCATTGGCAGCGCCAACAGTCGGCGCAGTGCGCTTTCCGGTGCTCACGTACGACCCAGTACGCTGCGCTCCAGGCGCTCGCTCCGCCTTGCGACCCACCGTCAAGAATTCGGATGGCGGAAGTCCCCGAAGGGGGCATCTGACACCGTCCTCGTCAGGCTCCGCTATCGCGGGGGGAGAGGAGCGACGGACGTGACGGTCGTGGTCGTCATTCCCGCGTAGGCGGGAATCCAGGCGTTCCAGACTTCTTAAAAATGCGTTTTCCTCTTGCCGCTACCCGTGCGACTGATTTAGACTGCTGGCCTTATGAGCGACGATGAGTGGGTGTTTACTGCCGATGAGGCGACGTTTGAGGAGCGGGTGATCGCGCGCTCGCGGACGGTGCCGGTGGTGGTGGATTTTTGGGCGGAGTGGTGCGGGCCGTGCCGATATCTGGGGCCGATCCTCGAAGACGCGGTGGAGGACTTCGAGGGCAAGATCGTCATGGCCAAGGTGGACACTGATCGCAATCTCAACTTGGCGCAGCGGTACCGCATCCAGACCATCCCCAACGTCAAGGCGTTTTACAAGGGCAAGGTGGTCAATGAGTTCGTGGGCGCGCTTCCCGAGCCCGCGATCAAGGCGTTTCTCCAGCGGCTGATTCCGACCAAGGCCGATGAATTGACCGACCGGGGCGTCGCGCTCGAACGCGAGCAGCGATGGGACGACGCGTTGGCCGCCTACCGCGAGGCGCTGGGTCAAGACGCGAGACACCCGGGCGCGGGAATCGGCGAATTGCGGGTGCTGGTGCTGCTGGGACGCTGGGACGAGGCGCGGACCGCGTACGACCGTTTGCCGGGCGCGACGCAGATCCAGGACGAGGTGGTGGCGCTCAAAGCTCGGATCGATTTGGCCGCGGCCAGCGAAGGTACCCCGTCCATCGCGGACCTTCAGGCGGCCGTGAGCCGAAATCCCGACGA
The DNA here is from genome assembly GCA_049325295.1 of Nitrospirota bacterium. Classification (GTDB taxonomy): domain Bacteria; phylum Nitrospirota; class Nitrospiria; order 2-01-FULL-66-17; family 2-01-FULL-66-17; genus JBFLXB01. The sequence goes on along the minus strand of JBMOMD010000028.1, from coordinate 38,838 downwards.
CCTTGACATGCGGTTCCGATTGGCCGCGCGTTATGCGGCGGCGGAGCGTTTCCGCGAGGCGCTGGACACGTACCTGTCGGTTCTGCAAAAGGACCACCACTACAAGGCCGAGGCGCCGCGCAAGATGATCCTGCAGATTTTCGAAGTGATCGGGGTGCGAAGCCCGCTGGCCGAGGAGTACCGCGAAAAACTGGCTCGACTGCTCTACTAGTTCTCGTGGACAGACTGGTAACTGCAGACCGAAAGACTCCCCCCACCCTGCCCTCCCCCGCAAGGGGGGAGGAATCGAAGTGGGCACCCTCCCCCTTGACGGGGGAGGGAACGGGTGGGGGTGGCGCCTCATGGATTGTCGCCGCAAGCCTGATCCTCCTTGCCGCACTATTCACGTCCGCGCCCGTGGACGCGGCTCGGCCCAAGAAGTCCGACGCGTACCCGCCGCGGACCTTGTTCGACACGTTACCCAGCCCGCCGTTCCACCTGTACCCGCTGCTTGCGCCGCCGATTCCCGCGTTCAATTTGCAGACGCCGGCCAAGATCGAATTGGGCAAAACGCTGTTCTTCGACCCGCGCCTCTCCAAAGACAACACGCTGGCGTGCGCGTCGTGCCACGTACCGGCGTTGGGATTCTCCAACGGCCAACGCGTGGCCAAGGGCGTCAAGGGACAACTCGGAACTCGCAACGTGCCGTCGCTCTATAACGTCGCGTATCGCACGCAGTTCTTCTGGGACGGTCGGGCCGGTTCGCTCGAGCACCAGGCGCTGCAGCCGATTCAGAACCCGATCGAAATGGGCCAGGATCTGTCCCAACTCACGGCGGAACTCAATGCGGTTCCCGGCTACGTCACCGCGTTTCGCGCCGTGTTCGGCACCGGGCCCAGCGCGGACGGCATCGCCCAAGCCCTGGCCGCGTTCGAGCGCACGATCGTCTCGAACAATTCCCCGTGGGACCGATTCATGGCCGGCGACGACGCGGCCATGTCCGAATCCGCCCAACGCGGCGTGCGGATCTTCAACGAGCGCGCCAAGTGCGTGACGTGCCATAACGGGCCCAACTTCACCGACAACCAGTTCCACGCCCTGGGTTTGCCGCAACGCGAAGGCATCCCGGATGACCCGGGCCGTTACACGGTCACGTTGAACGACGACGACATGGAAACGTTCCGCACCCCGTCGCTGCGCCAAGTCGCGGACAGCGCGCCCTACATGCACAACGGCATGTTCGCCACGCTGGAAGACGTGGTGGACTTTTACGTGAAGGCCGAGGGACGCCCCGCCCACCGGCACCCCCTCATCACGCCGTTGGACCTGCTGACGGACCAAGACCAACAGGATCTCCTCGCATTTCTCCGCGCATTGAGCGGCGATCCGGTGCTGGTCATCCCCCCGCCGCTTCCGAAGTAACGCCGCGAAATCTCGTCCCTCGACCCGTCCCTCCGCTCTTCGGCATAACAATATCGTGTCGTCATTCCCGCGAAGGCGGGAATCCAGGCCTATCGGCATTTAGTGAGACGTTATCAGCAAACCAATCCTCACGCCCACCGGCCACTTGACCCTACCCGGAACGTTCCGCTAGGATGGGTAAACGGTTCGCGAAGGAGGCTTCCATGCCGACCCCCTTGATCGTGTCAGATCCTCGCGTGATGATGGGAAAGCCGGTCGTCGCCGGAACCAGGTTGACCGTTGAACTGCTCTTAGAGAAGCTGGCTGCCGGCGAGACGGCGGAGCAACTGATCCAAGCCCACCCGCGTCTGACTCTGGAAGGAATCCGCGCCGCGCTGGCGTTTGCCGCCGCCGCCCTTCGGGCGGATGTCGTCTATCCCACCCCCAACGCCGTGGCGTGAAGTTCGTCGCGGATGAGAGCGTTGACCAAGACGTCGTCACCCGCCTCCGAGAACATGGGTACGAGGTGCGAGCCATTGCGGAGATGGAGCCAGGACTCGCCGACGAACACGTGCTTAGCCTTTCCAATCGCGAAGCCGCAACGCTCCTGACCGCCGACAAGGATTTCGGAGAACTGGTCTTCCGCCAAAAACAGACGTCGCACGGAGTCGTGTTGATCCGCCTCGCGGGTTTGTCGCAGGCACAGAAATCGGACATTGTGGTCTCGGTCGTCGACCGCTACAAACAGGAGTTGACCGGCGCCTTCGCAGTCGTCACCCCCGCAGCGGTTCGGATTCGGAAATCACCTGAATAGCCCGCCCGCGTTCAGCGCTCCTAGGAAGCCCTCGCTAATTTACTTCCTCGCCAACGCTTTCCTGGGCGAACCATGAGGCCAGGATCGAGTTAATTAATTAGTTAAGAACGTCCCCCTCCCGCTCCGTCCCCCTCCCGCTCCACGTCCCCCTCCCGCTCCATTCGTCCGCAACATCAACCGAAGCGGCCCGCCCCCGTTAGTGGCTCGACAGGTCATGCCTATCAGAAAATCCCGTCCATACGCCATTTGCGGCCCATAGGGGCTGGACCTCGGCGCGAAACTCTGCCATGATGCAGGGCACCATGCGTTACGTTATGTCCCTCGACCTGAAAGGAATTACCATGCTCCGCATTGACCGTTCCGGCCTTGCCATCGGCGTCGGCCTGTTGTTGATCGCGTGCTCGCTGACCGCGTTCACTCCCGCCCAGGCCCAAACGTTTTGCCCGACGCCCGATCCAACGACGCCGTTTCCCGAGGTCCGGCTCGCGCCGGCGTTCAGCGGGGTCAAATCGCCGGTCGGCATGTACTCCGCCGGGGACGGCACGGGCCGCGTCTTCATCGTCGAGCAGCGGGGAACGATCCAGGTCCAGAAACCCGGGCAGGCCGACTCAAAGACGTTTTTGGATATCCGTGATCGCGTGACGTTCGGCGGAGAGCTCGGGCTGTTGGGCCTCGCGTTCCACCCGAATTTCGTGGAGACCGGCCGACTCTACGTCAACTACACGTCGCGCAAGGGCGGCCTGCACACCGTGATTTCGGAATTCAAGGTCGGCGCCAAACCGGATGAAGTCGATCCCCGCATCGAACGCATTTTAATGACCGTTCCGCAGCCGTACTCCAACCACAACGGCGGGGATCTGGCGTTCGGCCCGGACGGCATGTTGTACATCGCCCTGGGCGACGGCGGTTCGGGGAACGATCCGCTCGGCAACGGACAACGGCTGTCCACGTTGCTCGGGAAGATCCTGCGCATCGACGTGGACCACGGCGGAGACGCCACGGCCTACGGGATTCCGGGGGACAACCCGTTCGTGAAGAAAAAAGGCGCGGCGCCGGAAATCTGGGCGTACGGACTGCGCAATCCCTGGCGGTTCGCGTTCGACCCCGCCACCGGCCGGTTGTACGCCGGCGACGTGGGTCAAAGCGCGCGCGAAGAAATCGACGTGATCAAAAAAGGCGGCAACTACGGGTGGAACGTCATGGAAGGCGCCATCTGCACGCCGGGGGTGAATCCGGACTGCAAGACCTCGGGATTCGAGCGCCCGATTTTCGACTACCCGCGCGGCGACGGCACCACCGTGATCGGCGGCCGCGTATACCGCGGGAGCGCCATCTCCGCGCTCTGCGGCGCCTACGTGTACGGCGACTTCGGCTCAGGCCGCATTTGGGCGTTACGGTACGACGGCGCCACCGTGATTGAACAGCAGAAACTCCTCGACACCCCTCACCGGATCTCCGCGTTCGGGGAAGATGAGCAGCGGGAATTGTACGTGGTGGACTACGCGGGCGAGATCCTTAAGGTCGCTCCCGCATCGCCTTGAACGAGAGTCCCAGCGGCTACAGAGTCCCTTCCGGCGCTTGACCCTCGCAAGAACGATCCGCTAGGATTCCCGCATGAGTACCCAAGACATCCGTTGGATTCAACGATTTCATCACTTCCTCACCGCCCTGTCGCAATTGCAGGATGCTGTGGAGTTGGCGCGACAACGTCCCCTCTCGAAACTCGAGGAGCAAGGGCTGATCCAGGCGTTCGAATTCACCCATGAACTGGCATGGAATACGCTGAAGGATTTTCTGGAAAGCCGTGGCGTTCAACATCTGTTCGGCTCAAAAGATTCGACCCGCGAGGCCTTCAGGTCTGGGCTGATTAAGAACGGCGAGGTCTGGATGGATATGATTCAAAGCCGGAATTTGACCTCCCACACGTATGATGAAGCCACGGCCGCTCAGATCGTGTCCGCCATTCGCAACGCGTACGCTGCGGAATTCGCGGCCCTCCGAGCCACATTGGATGAACTGAAGAAGGAAGAACGGGGATGAAATACGGCCTTCCGGAATCGGTCATTCAGAAAATCTGCGCCGTCCTTGAACGCTATCCGCAGGTGGAGCGGGCGATCCTCTACGGCTCACGTGCCAAAGGCAACTTCAAGAACGGCTCCGACATTGACCTGACCCTGCGCGGCAGTACGGCTCTGACGTTACACGTGATCTACAGGATTCTCGACGATCTCGACGACCTACTCCTGCCCTACACCATTGATCTGTCCATCTTCAACGACATCGGCGATCCTGAGGTGATCGAGCATATTCAGCGGGTGGGGGTCACGTTGTACGAGAAGGGGGAGACCATCCTCCAGCCGGCCTAACTGGGGCGCTCAACCGTCGCATACCCGTCCACCATCGCGCACCGTCGGACCTGAAAAGCCGATTCGCCGCCGCGTCCCGCACGCAGTCGGATAACACCTTCCTCGCAGAGATTCACGAGTGGTCAAAGGCCCCACCCCGACCGGCCTCCTTCCCCTGAGTTTTCGAGGGCGCGGGATTCCCGAGACCTGGCCCCGTCTGGGCCCTATTACCGTTTCAGCTCCGCCTTCCACTCCTTAGTCGATAGCTTCTTCCACTCAGATTCGGTCACCACGGAGGCCCCTGGGAATCCTTCGCTGCCAAGCGCAACGGTCATCCCCAGCGTGGCCGGGCGGCTTGCTCCGGTCAGCGCGCCGACGTTGACGTTAGCATTGAACTCGAACTTGCCGCTCCCCGGCGTGTAGTAGTCCACCACAGGGATGGTCTGAGAAAACGTCCCAACGGTCAGCATGATGTCCATATCCGGCGTCAGCTCGAACGGCAACGTGAACGTCACCTCGCCATCCTCGTCAACTTCATAGGGCACGGACGCCGTGACCGCCCCGGCAGCATCGATGACCGCGGTCACGCCGCCGACAGAGAGACTCACGGGATCGGTCGCCGCTCCCCGATCGAGAGAAAGTGTCGTTTGGTCCAGGGCAATCGACTCGGTCTTGAGATGGACCGCACCGTTGTAGGCGAATTTCGCTCCCTTCCAGTGGATGAAAAACCGTTGAATGCCGGCCCCAGGAAAATTCGCCTTATATTCCCACTTCTCGCCCTCTCCGCCTTTGACCTCGAAGGCCACGGTTTGGCTAAAAAGTCCCAATTGGCCGGCTAGGTCCATGCCGACTTGGGCCATCGGATCCACCTCCGGCAGCAGAAGCCCCACGGGTAACGCGAGCCGCCCGTGCAATTTCACATCGGCCAATGCCCCTGGTGCTTTTGGCCAATCCACCTCGGCTTTCTCCAACATGAACAGAGAGAGACGAGCCGGGTCCAGCGTGATGGTCACGGTGTCGGTGCCGATGGCGCCGGATTGGTCGGTCACCTCCAATGTGACCGTGTGCATCCCCAGGTCCAGGATCGCCACGAGCGTGGCTCCCGTCCCCAGTAACTGTTGATCAGGCATTCCGTAGCGCTCGTACCAGCGGTACTGCGCAATGTCGTCTTGAGTGCCTGGTGAAGAGTCCGGATCGGTCGATCCCGTCCCATCGAGCGTGATGGGACACGTGGCACCGGCGCACGCCATCTGCTGATCCACCCCGGCACTCGCCACCGGGGGCCGGTTGACGTTGCGCACAGTGACCTGCACCCGTTGAGACACGGCGCTGGTGCCGTCGCTCACGGTGAAGACGACCTCGAAGACGTGGTCCGCCAGGCGGGTCGACACATCGTAGCCGGGCGTGTAGGAAAACGTCTGCGTCGAAGGATTGAACGCGGCACCGGCCGGAAGTCCGGTCGCCGAGTACGCCAGTGTATCGCCGTTCGCATCGGTGGCGGACGCAATCAGGGTCAGCGTTTCCGCCTCGTTCACCGTCTGCTCACCGATCCCAGTCATTACCGGCGGCGGATTTACAACAGTAACCGTGACAGAGGCCGTTCCCGTCAACCCCTCCGGATCAATCACGGTCAACGTGAGAACGTGGGTCCCCAACGGCACAATGACGGTTGGCGATACGCCGGTCACTGTGCCGAACGGGCCGGACCAGGAGAAAGTCAACGGATCCCCATTGGGGTCGCTGGACGCGCTTCCATTCAGCGTGACGGAAGCTCCCGTGGGAGAGGTCGCCTCGACAGTCTGAGTTGAACCGGCGTCGGCAACCGGCGGAAGATTGACCGCCGGAGCCGACTGGCTTTGCCCAGTGCTCAGTGTCGTGGTCAGACCTCTGATGGTAAACGTGACTGTGCCCGAAAGCACCGTGACCTGGACCGTATCCTGGTCCACAAACTCGTTAGCAATGAAATTCACATCAACGGATTCGCCAGGGTCAAGCTGGAATGAGCCGAAAACAGCCTCGTCTTCATCAGCAAACTCCACAAGAACCGGTTGAGTGTTGTCCGGGCTTGCCGTGAACGGACTTCCGGTAGTAATGGTATTCCCAGCCGGTACAAACGCCGCTTCCCAATACACCACTGGCGCGTACACACAATTCCGTCCAACAGGCTGTCCCCGGTTATCAAATATTGGATAGCACCGCTGGGTTAGCGTGGTCGTATTCTGCTTCCAGATCTCTATCAGAGGGCTGGCACTCACCGCAGTGACCGTGATCGTTCCATCGCGATTGCATCGAATATCCCCGGTCTCGCCGGCTCCGTCCAGCCGAATTTCTTTATAGGTGCCGCCGCAAGCGGCAACTCTTGCAGGTCGAGTTCCAGCGCCCGTGATGCTCAGGCGGACAGCTTTGGGGACAAAGAGTTCTGCTGAAGCAAGATCACTCCCAGCGCCTCCCCCCGAGAGTAAGACCTTCCCGCTACTAAGGAGTGTCGCCACGTGGGCAGCGCGTCCAGTAGACATCGACTCCGTGGTGGTAAATGCTCCCGCGGCTGGATCATAGAGCTCGGCTGACCGAAGGCGAAGAGATCCACTCGCGCAACTATCCAACCCTCCCGTGATCAGAACGTGGCCGCTGGCAAGGAGTGTCGCTGAGTGAACATATCGGCCCGCGCCCATCGACCCCGTGGCGGCAAACATCCCCGTGGCCGGATCGTAGAGTTCCGCTGAGGCAAGAAAACCATTACAGGAACTCGTGAGTCCTCCTGTGATCAAGACGTTGCCGTTCGGGAGGGGCGTTGCCGTGTGGTAGAATCGCTGCGTTCCCATTGACCCCGTGGGGCTAAACACTCCTGTAGCGGAATCGTAGAGTTCGGCTGACGAAAATCCAATGCCGTTACTCGTCGCTCCTCCGGTGACCAAGACCCGGCCATTGGCGAGGAGCGCGGCCGTGTGGGCCCATCGAGCCGCGCCCATTGCTCCAGCGGGAGTGAACATCCCGGTGGCAGGATCGTAGAGTTCGGCTGAGGCAAGAGCACCTCCCGGAATACTGAATCCTCCGGTAAACAGGACCTGGCCATTCGGGAGGAGCGTTGCGGCGTGGAGCGCTCTTCCCGTCCCCATGGATCCGGTGGCGGTCAACACCCCGGTGGCTGGATCGTACAGTTCCGCTGACGCACTTGGGATACCAGAACCGTCAAATCCCCCCGCAAGCAGGACCTGCCCATTGGGGAGGAGTGTTGCCGTGTGGTTATATCGCTCCGTCCCCATCGATCCGGTGGGGGTAAACGCCCCTGACGCCGGATCGTAGAGTTCCGCTGAGGCGGTTGCGGTGCTGGAACCGTCCCGTCCTCCCGCAATCAATCCCTTGCCGTTCAGGAGGAGTGTCATCGTGTGGGAAGCTCGCCCCGTGCCCATCACCCCAGTGGGAGCAACAGACAGGGGGACATCGGTTACACGAATAGTCCAGCCTCCGCGGTCGACAATCGTTCCGGACGTTAAACCGTCATTGATGTCATTTGAAAAGACCTGGCTCTCATCGGCGTCCGTCCCGCGATTTTTGTCGACAGCGACATCGATCCCGTCGTTGTCAACGACGGCCGTCGCGGATGTAGAATTACCGGCGGTGTCGGTAGCCGTGGCGGTGAACGTCAACGTCCCGCCAAGTGACACGGGCACCAATGCCTGCCACGTTCCGGCTTGCGGCGTACCCGTCAACAGAGAGGCCAAAACCCCATTCACGCTGACGGAATCGATGCCGACGACGTCACTAGCCTGGACTATCACGGACACTGGTGAGGAACCAATCAAAGCATTACTACCAGGGTCGAGTATGGCCACCGTCGGCGATGTGGAGTCTTGCACTGTAATTACCACAGTGTCCGCTGAAGTCGACTGTCCATCGCTGACAGTCAACGTCACAGTGTTTGTGCCACGAGGCAGTGGCACCGTTGGACTCACGCCGCTTGCCACTCCAAACGGCCCTACCCAGCCATACGTCAGGGAATCCCCATTCGGATCAGAAGAACCAGATCCGTTGAGAGTGACAGAGGCGCCGGATGAACGACTCGCTTCGATAACCTGATCGGATCCCGCATTGGCCACCGGCGGCTGATTCGGACTCACGACAGTGAGCGTGGTGCTCCCGCTGATGCTGCCGGTGGAAATGATGGACTGGATTTCTTCCTGCGAAAGGGCGCGGGCGTAGAGCTTCAGTTCATCGATGGCGCCATCCAGGGTCAACGGAGTCCCCCCAAGGGACCCTCCCTCCACTGAGCCGATTTGTAGGTTAAAGGAACTGCTGTAAGGAACAATTGTTTGCGGGGCAGTAGCATCTAACTCCCCGTTGATATACAGTCTCAGCGTCGATCCGTCCACAGTAAACGCGACATGGACAAACGTACCCAACGGGAATGTCGTTGAGCTGCTGACGGCCTCGAAGGCCACTCCGTCGCCGATCCAACCTTCGAGGTTTCCGGCCGTTGTAATGACCAGCGAATATGGCGAGGTCATTCGAGCGCCAGGGTCGCTACCCTTCCATAGAATCGGTCCTGGATTGAGCGTGTCCAGTCTAACCCAGGCTTCGATACTCAGCGGACCCGTGAGATCCAGATTAGGCGCATCGTCTACTCGAACCAGATCGTCAACACCGTCAAAGCTAAACGCCTGTTCCGAAACACCAGGCTCGAATCCTGCGCCGTGTGCCAATGTGCCATTGTGACCCCCAGCGAGATCGTTTCCATTGCCATCGCCCGGCCACCACCCCACGAGACCAGCAGGCGGGGTAAGCTTGACGGTAATAGTCGTACTGCCCGTGGTAAGTCCCCTGGCAAGTCCCGCTTGGTCGACGGTGGCCACACCCGGATTACTGCTGGACCATGTCACCTGCCCAGACCCGTTGGCATTCGTCAGCACCCAGAGGTCATTTGTCATCGTCCCGAAGTCAACCGGCTGGCCGCCAAGGCCGCCGAAGACGATGAGGCGATTCGTCGCCGCATCATAGAGCCGCGTCCCTGCGACCCGAGGTGAAGGCGGATTTTCCGGAAAGATCTGGGTCCAGTAGGGTGTCCCACTCAGCCCATTCGCATGACGTAAGACCCATGTCTCATTCTTCGTGAATTGGCCAGAACTCCAGCCCCCAAAAAGGATGTACTCGTTGGTTGCCGGGGCATAGCCCTCGATGCCGGTCAGGGCGCCGGACGCTGGCGGCGGGTCTCCGGCATACGTCAGCGGGGACCATGTTGGAGTTCCTCCAATCCCATTGGCGTTTTCCAAGACCCACAATTCACTGTCCGTCGTCTGGCAGTTGAAGGTCGCATCCGTGCAGCCCGCAAAGACCACAAACCGGTTACTCGCATGATCATAGAATCCGCCGAACGAAGAGCGTGGTGATGGAGGCGTACCCGCTGGGAAGAGTTGGCTCCACGCCGGGGTGCCCCCCAATCCGTTGGCATGGGTCAGAATCCAGACATCATTGAGCGGAGTAAGAGTGCCCGACGTCCAGTTCATCCCACCGAACACGATCAGCAAATTGTTGGACGCATCATAGGCAATCTTGTTATCAAATCTTTCCGGAGGAGGACCGCCGGTCGGCGACAGTTGTATCCAGGTAGGGAGGCCCGTCAAACCGTTCGCGTTCGTGAGCACCCAGGTTTCGTTAATCGAGTCAAACGTCTCGTTCTGGCCGCCAAAAATAATCATCCGATTGGTGGCAGGATCATACACGCTGTCTGCGTCTGCACGCGGGGAAGGAGCCCCTGGGTCACCCGGAGGAATGAGGTTGATCCACTGAGGTGTGCCGCCGAGTCCATTGGCATTGGTGAGCACCCATACGTCATTGGTGAATGAACAGCAAACAGAAGAGTCCCACCCTCCAAAAATGATAAGTCGATTCGATGATTGATCGTAGGCGTTATATGCATGCCTGGCCCTTCCAGGAGGTGGTCCTCCGGTCGGCGAGAGCTGGGACCACGCGGACGGCAGCGGGAGGATCTGTGTCGATCCGTCACTGAATGTTCCGGTCGCCGTAAACTGCTGGGTCTGGCCAACGTGAATGGTAGGGTCGGCCGGAGTGACGGCGATAGAGCTCAACGTAGGGGGAACAGGAGAATAGACCTCCGCGGAGGCTAGATGCCCACTATTATTCTGTCCCCCAGCAACGAGTACTCTCCCGTTTGGTAGAAGCGTCGCGGTGTGAACGAATCGTGCCGTCCCCATGGATCCGGTGGCTTCAAAGGTCTCGGTTGCCGGATCGTACAACTCCGCGGAGGCTAGATAACCCTCGTTGGTGGAGGCTCCCCCAGTCACGAGGACCTTTCCGTTGGACAGCAGGGTCGCCGTGTGACCGCCGCCCCGTGCCATACTCAGCGGCCCTGTGGCGCTAAAGGTTTCAGTCGTCGGATCATACAGCTCCGCAGGGGTAAGAGAAGTTCCAGGATACGTGCTTGTGTCATTTCCCCCAGCAACTAATACCATCCCACTGGGCAGAAGGGTCGCCACGTGCGCGTACCGTATACCACCCATGGACCCGGTGGGACTAAAGGTCCCGGACGCCGGATCATACAGCTCCGCAGAGGCAAGAGAACCGCCACCACTATCAGCACCCCCGGCCACCAGCACTTGTCCGTTCGGCAAAAGGGTCGCCGTGTGAATCCTCCGAGCCGTTCCCATCGGCCCGGTGGGACTGAAGGTCCCGGACGCCGGATCATACAACTCCGCAGAGGCCAGAGCACCAGGGCTACAGCATCCCCCAGCCACCAGCACCTGACCATTGGGCAACAGGGTCGCTGTATGCGTAAACCGAGCTGTTCCCAGGGACGCGGTAGGACTAAAGGTCCCTGTCGCCGGATCATACAATTCCGCGGAGGCATTGTAGCCGCCACCAGCAAAAACGCCGCCAATCACCAGCACCTTTCCGTTGAGCAGCATGGTTGCCGATGGTCCGGACCGTGCCGTTCCCATAGACCAGGTGGGACTAAAGGTCCCGGTCGCCGGATCGTACAGCTCTGCGGAAGCCAGGTAGCCGTCATTACTGTTATATCCTCCGGCCACCAGCACCCTCCCGTTTGGCAGCAGCGTCGCCGTGTGCTCGGACCGCGCCGTCCCCATGGACCCTGTGGGGGCAAAGGTGCCTACACCCTGAGCCTCGACACCACCGGTGATGAAAGTCGATCCCATGATGACGAGGATCGCCACTGTTCTCTGCAATATGCTGGAGATCTCGCCCGCGATCGCGCTCCTCTTCATGGCAAATCCCCCTTGCTCTTCGTTACGCTCGCAGCCCGAAATCGCGCTCTCTGGCGAACTGGACCAACACGTCGCGTGATTCCGTATTCAGGGGCGGACACCGAAGTCCGGACTTCCCGATCTCAAACAGAAGATTTCTTCCCAGAAGCCCCGTGGCCCCGGTAATCGCGACTCGCATAATCCTCCCCATCATCAAGGTGATGGGAATACCGTGGGCATCCGCAAGAGACTTCAGGGAACATGAGGAAGTCTCTCGGCAATAGAATGGTTTACTGCCAGGCTACTCTGCCTGAATTTGCCGAGAACGGTCAATCCAACGAAAGTAGGATTTTTCCCCTTGACTCGGTCTCATACGTTCTAGCAATAATTGTTGCCAACACCTCCTCACTGGGATACTCACATGTCCCTATTGTCCGATGACCATAAGAAACTAGAAATCATCGACATTGCGTACTCCGTCCCAGATCGCGCGTCGATGCTCCAAGCGGTCTGCGAGAAGTTGCCGAGCCTGCTCCGTATCTCCAGCGCGGTGCTCGTCCCGTCGGACCACCGGACCGGCCAGTTTCAGTTCGATCAGCATTTCCTGTTCAACGGCCACCCCAACCACCTTCGCCAGCATGTTGACTATTACGCAGCCCTGGACCCGTTGGCCGACAATGGATGGATTTTGAGATACGACAACACGGCGACCCGCTACACCGACTTGGTGTCCATTTCACAGGTGGCGGACTCTGAATTCGGCCGAGATTTCCTGGCTCGAATTCCGATGTTGTATTGCCTATGCACCACGCTTGGGTCTCAGGGAGATCCGATCGGAGCCATCGGTTTTCACCGCCGACGGCAGGACGGCGATTTCACCGACCGCGAGAAGGCGATCGTCGAGATCCTGGCTGCCCACCTCGCCCGGGCGCTCCGATATGGCGGGCTCTTCGACGAGCAGCGCCACTCCGAAGAAATCGGCGTCATCGTACTCCGTTCGGATGGACACGTGTTCTCTATCAATGCAGAGGCCATGAAGGCGCTCAATGGCCGCCACCCGACAACGATCCCGGATCCCAGATCGAGCGCGAACGCGGCATTCCTTCGAAGTGAGCGCGGAACATATCGCGTCCGGACGATCCCTATTGAATGGGACAGCCGAACGTCTGAAAACGCTGTTCACTCAGAACACGGCAGCCTCGAATCCCATCTTGCTCAGCCTGACACCGTGGTGCGCTCGGATGGAACGGCCAAGATCATCCTGCTGGAGCCGCTCCCGCCTCGGTGGAATCTTCAGCAAAGATTGGCGCGCTTTGGGTTGAGCGCACGCCAAGAAGAGGTTGTGGTCTTGGTGACCCGCGGTTGCTCCAACCGGGAAATCGCGGAGCGGCTATTCATCACGGAACAAACCGTCAAAGACCACCTGCACGAGATTTTCCAGAAGGCTAAGGTGCGCCGTCGGAGCGAATTGATCGCGAACATCCTTGGAGTAGCAGGTTCGGCATGAGCCTTTCCTGTAAAGACTACAAACGGGTTCTTGAACTCGTCGAACTCGCCCATAGCATTCCGGATCGGGCGATGATGCTTCAGGCATTCTTTGAACGGTTAGAAAAACTGGTTCCCTTCTCCAGTGCCGTTTTGCTCCCGTATAACCCCCTCACCAGCCAATTTCAGTTTCAAGATCATTTCCTTCTCTATGCCGGTCTGCGCGAATTTGAGCTGTATCTTAACCACTATGCGCCGCTTGATCCGTTTGTGCTGACCGACTGGACAAAAACTCACATCAATGAAACGGCGAGATTTACCGACGTGGTTCCGCGTTCCTATCTTCTCGATTCGGAATACGGTCGCGACTTTCTTCCCAAAGTGCCGTTCTTTCACGGATTGGGCATATACATGGAGTCTCAAGGCGACCCCGTCGGCGCTCTTGGCCTCCATCGGCAGAGAAGCGACAGAAATTTCACCGATCGGGAAAAAGGAATCCTGGATTGCCTGGCTCCGCATATCTCTCGTGCGCTTCACACGCTCAGTCTGACAAAAGAACTGGCCAATGCGACGAGTATGGGTGTGATTAGAGTCGGCGGGAACGGCGGACAAACCATGATGAACGAGGAAGCCAAGCGGGCACTTGATGGGCAACCGGTCAGTGCCATTCCCCATCCTGAGCGAGGAAGATCCCCTCTCCTGTTCAATGGAAAAAGAGGCTCGTACCGAATTCGAACCGTTACTCTTCGCGCCTCTAAAGAGAAAATTATTCTGTTGGAGCCTTATCTACCTGATGGGACATTGGAACCTCGCTTTACTCCATTTGGTTTAAGCCCTCGACAGAGAGAAATTGCGGTCTTGGTCACGCGAGGGCTTTCAAACCGGGAGATCGCCGAGCGGCTCTTCATCACGGAGCAGACCGTGAAAGACCACCTGCACGATATTTTCGAGAAAGTTCACGTTCGCCGCCGCAGCGAACTGATCGCAAAGGTCCTGGGCGTGCCGCCATTTCAACCGTCGGCGTGACGGTAGAGTCCCTTTCCTCGGTTGTTCCCTTGCGAGGTCTGCGCGACATCTATCCGATAGCCCTCCGACTTCTCGCAGGATCCAACACGCCCTGCAACCGATCCCCGAGCAGGTTGAACGCAAGCATGGTGACAAAGATCACTAAACTCGGGAACAGGATCACGTGAGGATAGAATTTGATCGCCGACCACCCCTCTCCGGCCAGACTGCCCCAACTGGCTTGCGGCGGCGCGATGCCCAGGCCCACGAAGCTCAGCGTGGATTCCGCGAGAATCCCGGCCGGGATGCGGAACGTGAGCGTGACGATGAGCAAGCCGACGGTCTGCGGCAGCAGGTGTCGCAGCAGAATCCGCGCGTGACCCGCGCCCGAGGCCCGGGCCGCTTCCACGAACGGTTGTTCGCGTAAGCGCAACACTTCGCCGCGCACCAACCGCGCCACGGTCATCCAGCCCACCAAACTGATCGCCGCGACCATGCTCACCACGCCGCGCCCCAACACCGTGCTCAGCAGGATGATGACCAACAGATCGGGCAACGCGTACAACGCCTCCAAGCCCCGCATCATCACCTGATCGGTCCGCCCGCCCGCGTACCCCGAAATCGCGCCGTAGACCGTGCCCACCACCAGCGCGATCACGGCCGAGACCAGCCCGATCAACAACGAGGTGCGCGTCCCGTAGATGATCCGCGACAGGAGATCACGGCCCAGTCGGTCCGTCCCCATCCAGTGCGAGGAGGACGGCGACGAGTAAATGGCCGCGGTGTCCTGCGCGTCGTACGGAAACGGCGCCAGGGCCGGGGCGAAGACGGCGGCCACGGCCACTATTACCAGCACGATAACGTTCGCCGCGGTCATACGGATCGGTGTGCCGGTGCGCCGGTTCGCCGGTTAGCCGGTAACCGCAAAACTTCTTGTTCGTCACCCACTACACTGGCGCACCGGCGAACCGGCGCACCGGCGAACATGTCTTCGCTCCTCATTCCAGTCGAATCCTGGGATCGAGGCGTGACGCCGCCACGTCCGTCACCAGATTGGAGATGATCAGCAACGCGGCGTAGAGCAGGGTCGCGCCCATGATCAAGGGGTAGTCGCGGTTGGTGACCGCGGTGATGAAAAATCGCCCCATGCCCGGAATCGCGAACAGGTATTCCACCACGAACGAGCCCGTGATCAGCGCGGCGGTCAACGGCCCCACGATCGCCACCACCGGCAACAACGCGTTGGGCAGTTGATGGGCGAACAGCACCGCGCGGTTGCTCAAACCCTTGGCGTACGCGGTTCGCACGAAATCTTGCCGGGCCACGTCGAGCAAACTGGCCCGAGTCAACCGCGCGATGTATGCCGCGGGCCCCAGCCCCAAGGTCAACGCCGGGAGCAGCGCGTACCGCGGGCCTTCCCACAACGCGGGTGGCAGCCAGTGCCATCGGTGCGACACGATCAGCACCAAGACCACGCCGAGCACGAAGTTCGGCAGCGCCACGCCCGCGGTGGCGAGCAGCATGCCGCCGCGATCCACCCACCCGTCCGCGCGGCTTCCCGCCGCGATGCCGAAGGCCAACCCCACGAGCAACGCGATGCCGAGCGCCGCCGCGCCGAGCGCGCACGAAACCGGGAACGTCTCGGCCAAAATGGTCGTGACGTCACGCCCGATGTACTTGAACGACGGCCCGAGATCCCCGACGACCAGCCCGCCCATATAGCGGGCGTACTGGCGCCACAACGGCTCGTCGAGGTGATACTTGGCCTCGACGTTGGCTTTGATCTCCGGCGGCAACTGCTTCTCTTCGTCGAACGGACCGCCCGGAACCAGGCGCAACAAGATAAACGTCATCGTGGCCACGAGCCAGAGCACGCCGATTCCCCACGTCGCGCGGCGCGACAACAACGCGATCATCGACCTCGCCCCTCCATGGTGACGCCTTGCAAGGAGATGATCTCCATGGCATTCACATCCAAGCCCCGAACCCACGGTTTGACCATGATGTTCTGCACGTGCGTGAACAACGGGACGATCGGGACGTCCTCCTCGGTCAACAACCGCTGCGCCTCGCGATACCTGGCCAAGCGGCGGGCCGGGTCCGCGTCACTGGCCGCGTCCGCGATCAGCGTATCGTAGCGGGCATTGGCCCAGCGCGTGTGGTTGTTTCCGGAGTCCGCGGTGAACAACGCGAGAAAATTATCCGGGTCCGGATAATCCGCGCCCCACCCCAACCGGAACATCGCGGGCGCGTCCTGCTCCAGTCGTTTCAAATAGACCTTCCACTCCACGTTGTCCAAACGCACGTCCACGCCGAGAGTGCGTTTCCATTGCGCTTGAAGGTTTTCCGCGATCAACGTGTTGACCGGTCCGGTGTTGAACACGTATTCGATCGACGGCAGCCCGCGGCCTTCGGGAAACCCGGCCTCGGCCAGCAACCGGCGCGCGCGCGCCGGATCGTACGGCAGCCCGACATCAGGCTCGTACCCGAACATGCCGGGCGGCACCCAGCCGCGCGCCGCGCGCTCCCCGCCCCGCAGGATCTTCGGAAACTCCTCGCGGTCGATCGCCAGCGCGAACGCTTGCCGCACGCGCGCGTCGGTGAACGGGGGCTTGGTCACGTTGAACCCCGCGTAGTATCCGCGCAGGATCGGCAACCGCCGGTGCTCGGCCGTGCCTTCGAACGACGGAATGGCTTCGGGCGGGAGTTGCGCGTAGTCGAGGTCCCCGGTCTCGTACAGGGTCAATTCCGTCGTGCGTTCATTGACCACGTACAGGGCCACGTGGCCGACCGCGGGTTTGCCCCCGTAATACGTCGGGTTGGCCGACAACAGCAGACGGTACTCGTGCCGCCACGACTCGAGCCGGAACGGTCCGTTGGTCACCAGGCGCCCGGGATCGGTCCAGTGATCCCCGTGCCGCTCGATGAGGTCGCGGCGCTGCGGAAAGGTGACCATGAACGTGGTCAGGCTCGGGAAATACGCGAGGGGGCGATCCAGCACCACTTCCAACTCCGTGGCGGAGAGCGCCCGGACGCCGACCATTGACGCGTCGTTCAGCGCGCCGGTGTTATATGCCTTGGCATTGGCCAGCGGATAGAGAAAATACGCATACTGCGCCGCGGTCTTGGGATCGAGCAATCGCTTCCACGCGTACTCGAAGTCCGCCGCGGTCACGGGCTCGCCGTCGGACCATCGCACGTCGGGGCGCAGATGAAACAGATAGCGACGCCCGTCCTCCGACACGTCCCACGACGCGGCCACCGCGGGCACCGGCCGCAGATCCCGGTCGAACCGCGTGAGCCCGTCCATCAGATTTTCGATCACCGTGATCGAGACGCTGTCGGTGGCGAGCGACCAATCGAGCGTGGGCGGCTCGTTGGACAGGACCATGCGGAACGTCGAGTCGGTCGGCGCCGCCGCGGAGGTGCAGGCGCTGAGGGCCAACACGCTGATGAGAAGGGCGTGCGCCGGTCTGCCGATGCGCCGGTGCGCCGGGAACAGATGAGACAACACGGGAAAGCCAACGCGGTTCGGTGATACCGGCCAACCGGCCAACCGGCTAACCGGCACACCGGTTAGCCTTTCCAGCACTCCTTGACCCGTGATTCGATCGCCGATCGGATCTCCGACAGGTGCGCCTCGGTATCCGCCTCGAAGCGGAGCACCAAGACGGGCTGGGTATTCGACGCGCGCACCAATCCCCACCCGTGCGGCGTGCGCACGCGCACCCCGTCCACGTCGATCACGTCGAGAATCGGCAGCGGGAACGCGTCGGGCTTGGCGCGCGCGCTTCGGAAAAAGGTTTGCAACCGGCTCACCACGTCGAACTTGCGTTCGTCGGCGCAGTCGACTCGAATCTCCGGGGTCACCATGGTCGTCGGCAACGCAGCCGCGAGCGCGGACAACGGCTGGCCGGCCCGAACGAGCAGCTCGACCACGCGGCACGAGGCGTACATCGCGTCGTCGAAGCCGTAGTACCGGTCCGCGAAAAACAGGTGTCCGCTCATCTCGCCGGCCAACGGCGCCGACAGCTCTTTCATGCGCGCCTTGATCAACGAGTGCCCGGTCTTCCACATCACGGCCCGGCCGCCGCGTTTGGCGATCTCGTCGTAGAGCACCTGCGAGCACTTGGCTTCGGCGATGACCGGCGCGCCGGGACGATCCGCCAGCACCGGTCCCGCGAGCAGGGCCAGCAGCCGGTCGCCCCACAACACGTCCCCGCGTTCGTCCACCACCCCGATTCGATCCGCGTCCCCGTCGTACGCAATGCCCACGTCGGCCTGGTGGCGGCCGACCGCCGCGATCAGATCCCGAAGGTTGTCCAGCACCGTGGGATCGGGATGGTGGTGCGGAAAGCGCGGGTCCGGCTCGCTGTAGAGCTCGATGACGTCGCACCCGATCGCGCGCAGCAGCGCGGGCGCGACCAACCCGGCGACCCCGTTGCCGGAGTCCACCACCACGCGCAACGGTTTGCGACCGCTCGCCGCGACGCGCCCGGCGAACTGGTCGGTCAATTCTCTGAGATACGGGGGGATGATCGCGTATTCCGACCGCGTTCCCTTCCCGCGTTCGCAATCCCCGGACTCGGCCAGCCGGCGCAACGATTGGATCGCGTCGCCGTAGATCGCCTCCCGGCCCACGCACATTTTCAGGCCGTTGAACTCCGGAGGATTGTGGCTGCCCGTGATCATGACCCCGCCGTCCACCGAAAGATGGAACAGCGAGTAATACAACAGCGGCGTGGGACACACGCCCAGGTCCACCACGTTGATTCCGGCGGACGCGATTCCCGCGGCCAGCCGATCCCGAATCGGCGTGGAGTGGTCGCGCACGTCCCGTCCCACCGTGACCTTCGAGCCGCCGGCGCGGCGCACCGTGGTCCCGTACGCCGCGCCGATGCGCTCGACCACGTCGAACGTGAGGTCCTTGCCAACGACGCCGCGGATATCGTATTCGCGATAGATGGACATGGGAAAAGCGGTTAGCCGGTGCGCCGGTTAGCCGGTGCGCCGGTTGAATCCCTTAGATACCGCACGAAGCCGTCAATGAGTTTTCGTGTCGACGGCGCTTGTTGGTACAGACTCTCGAACTCCACGGGGGTAAGATAGCTTTGGTCGGCGGCGACATAGAGGCACGTCTGGACTTCGGACGTTGACCGCCTGGCGTAACGAAGGAACCGAAGCAGTTCAGTCCTCACGCCGCTGTCAAACCCTTCGGCAATATTGTTCATAACCGAAATTGCCGCGCCGGTCATCTGTCCCCGCAGCCGATCGTCCTTGGCCATCGCTTTCCGGCTCGTGATCTCGTAGACTCGCTTCGTTAATACGCGGGCCTCTTTCCAACATTCGAGATCTTCAAACCGTCTGACGCGCACCGTTCATCCGCGAATTCGTAGTACGTGGCTTAGTCGGATAAGTCCGCCGAACCGATACGACGCGGTCGCTCTGACCGGCCAACCGGCGCACCGGCCGACCGGCGAACATTATTTATTTTCTCCCGAAATCGTCGTCGAACCGCACGATGTCGTCCTCGCCCACGTACGGGCCGCTTTGCACTTCGATGATTTCCAACGGAATCGACGAATCGACGTTCTCGAGACGATGTTTGGTTTGCAGCGGGATATACGTGCTTTCGTTGGTCTTCACGTCGTACACCCTGTCTCCGCACGTCACGCGAGCGGTCCCGGCCACGACCACCCAGTGCTCGCTGCGCTGCCGGTGCTGCTGCAGACTCAGTCGCGAGGAGGGATTGACGGTGATTCGTTTGATTTTGTAACCCGGACCTTCGAGGAGCACGGTGTACGTGCCCCACGGACGCTGGACCGTCTTGTGCACCACGTGTTCCTGGGCGCGCTGCGCCTCCAAGGCGTCCACGACCTTGCGGACGTCCTGCGCGCGATCCTTGGCGCACACCAAGGTGGCGTCCGGCGTATCCACCACCACCAGGTCGTTCAGCCCGATGGCGGCGACCACGCGGTCCTGCGCGTACAGGATCGAATTCCGGTTGTCCACGTCGACCACCCGTCCGCTGACCACGTTGCCCCGCGCGTCCTTGGTCGCGACGTCGTCGAGCGCGGCCCAGCTTCCCACGTCGTTCCATCCGAAGTCCGCCGGAATCACCGAGACGCGCGCGGATCGTTCCATGACGGCGTAATCGATGGACACGGACTCTGCCGCCGCGTACAACTCCCGAACCGCGGCATCGTCGCCGGCGGTCATCGCCGCCGCGATCCGGTCTCCGACGGCGGCTACGTTCGGCGCGTGGCGACACACTTCCTCTAAAATCACTTCGGCGCGCCAGACGAACATGCCCGAGTTCCACAAGTACGTGCCGTCGGCCACATAACGTTCCGCGGTCGCGCGGTCGGGTTTTTCCACGAACCGTTCGACGCGAAACGCCGTGGGAGGGGCCGCTCGGCCCCCAGTCTCCGCCGTCAGCGGCTCTCCGCGTTTGATGTACCCGTACCCCGTCTCCGGGCGGTGCGGCACGATCCCCATCGTCACCAGATAGCCCGCGCGCGCCACGGTGATCGCCCCGTCGAGACACGCGCGAAATCCCTCGGGTTTGGCGATCGCGTGGTCGGCCGGCAACACGACCATCACCGCGGCCGGATCGCGGTCGATCAACCGCCGGGCCGTCACGGCGATGGCCAGAGCCGTGTTGCGCCCAACCGGCTCGTCCAGTACCGTGGCCTTCATGCCGACCGCGCGCAATTGCCGGTTCGTCTCGTCCGCCAAGTCGCGACCCGTCACGACCCAGATCCGATCGGCCGCCACGGTGGGGACGACCCGCAGGACCGTTTCCTGAAGCATGGTCCGGTCGCTGGTCAACGACAAGAGCTGTTTCGGAGCCAACCGGCGCGAGAGCGGCCAGAACCGCGTCCCGCTCCCGCCCGCGAGAATGACCGCGTAGACATGGTGACTCGTCATACCGTGCGCTGAGCCGCCTCCCGTAAGGACGCGAACCGACGCGTCGCCAGCCCCCATTGCACCGCGCAGGCCCCGACCGTATCCGCCACGAGATCCCACGCGTCCATCGAACGCCCCGGGACGAACGATTGATGAAATTCATCCGACAGACCGTACAACGCGGTGATCGCGATGACCGACCAAAACCACGGGCGACCGGGAAACGACCGTCGCCACGCCATATGGACGAGCAGCGACAGCCCGCCGAACACGAGCGCGTGAATGAGTTTATCCGTAAACGGCGGCAGACGTTGCACGCCCAAGGGGTCGGGCTGGGAGGACAATGCGAAGATCACCAACGCGTACGCGCCGGACGCGGTCCACCACGCGGCGCTCCCCGCGCCCATGATTCGACGGCCCAGGCGCGCCCGGATCGCCTCACGGCTCAACCCCACAGACCCCCCTCCAGCGAAGTGGCCTTCACGCGCGTGACCCGAAGCGAGACGAGCGAACCGATCAGGGACGCCGGGCCGTCAAAATTCACGATCCGGTTGCACGACGTGCGTCCCGCCAACCGCGTTCGGTCCGTCTTGCTCGGCCCCTCGACCAACACGTCCTCCACGCGGCCGTGATACCGCTCGTTTTTGGCGCGGGTAATGGGTCGTTGCGCCGACAACGCCTCTTGCAGGCGTCGGTCTTTCTCCGGTTCCGGTACGTGCCCGTCCAACGACAAGGCCTCGGTGCGGGGACGACGGGAATATTTGAACGCGTAGATATTGTCGAATTGAATCGCCTCGAGGGCGCGAAGGGTTTCCGAGAAATCCTCAGGGCTCTCGCCGGGGAATCCCACGATGATGTCCGTGGTCAGCGTCACCTCGGGGATGCGCCGTCGCAGCGCCTCAATAATCGACACGTACTCCGCTAGCGTATACCCGCGACGCATGCGGGCCAGGGTACGGTCCGAGCCGGCCTGCAACGGCAGGTGCAGGTGCCGGCACATCTTCGGAAGCCGCGCCAGCGCGTCGAGCAACTTGGGCGTCATGGCGTTCGGGTGCGACGTGGTGAACCGAATCCGCGCGAGCCCGTCGACGGCGTGCAGGCGGTCCAGGAGATCCGCGAAGTCCACGCCTTCCGACGAGGTCCGTCCGTACGAATTGACGTTCTGCCCGAGCAACGTCACCTCGCGGCGCCCGGCGGCGCACAATCCCGCCACCTCGTCGTAAATCTCGCGGCTCAGGCGGCTTCGTTCGCGCCCTCGCGTCGCGGGCACCACGCAAAAGCTGCACGCGTTCTCGCAGCCCTCCATGATCGACACCCACGCGCGCACCGTGTCCCGGCGGTCGGCCGGCAACGTCGGCGCGATCCCGATCGGATCGTCGGTGTAGACGACTTTTCGCCGCGTGACCAACGCTTCGGAGAGCAGGTCGGGCAGTTTCTCGATGCCTTTGGAGCCGAAGACCAGGTCGACCGCGGGCGACCGGCGGATGAGCGCCTCGCCCTCCTGCTGGGCCACGCAGCCGGCCACGCCGATGACCACGTGGGGGCGCGCCGCCTTGAGTTCGGCCAGGCGGCCCAAGTCGCTGTAGACTTTTTGCTCGGCCTTTTCCCGGATACTGCACGTGTTGAGCAGGATGAGGTCCGCGTCCCGGGCGTCGGACGTCACCTCGTACCCCATGGGCGCCACGAGCCCCGCCATGCGTTCGGCGTCGTGCTCATTCATCTGGCACCCCCAGGTCTTGATGAAGACGCGTTTCGACATTCGGAAGCCGTGGTCCCGTTCATCGCGCCGCGCGGTCCCGTCCGCGGGACGGCGCGTGCGTTCGCGTCGGCTACCCTAATCGAAAAACGGGATCAATTGCAAGCGGAGCGCCGCGGAATCAGGCGGCGGACGCGAGCGGCTCGTCGAGCTTCAAACTGCCCGCCACTTCATGAATGAGCGATTCATCGATCGCCTTGAGCTTGCGGAGATAACCTTCGAGCAGCGCGTTGTCGCAGAGCGTGTTGATCAGGCGGGGCGTCCCGCCGGTGACGCGATGGATTGTCGCGATCGCGCCGGGCGTAAAGGGGTTGCGCTCGCTGCCGGCGACCTTCAAGCGAAACGTGATGTAGTCGCGCGTGATCGCGTCGGTGAACGCGCGCAGTTGGTACCGAATCGCGACCCGTTGCGCGAGGGGTCCGTCCAGCGCCAGCGTTTGATCCAATTCGGGCAATCCGAACAGGACGAACGTGATTAATTTCTGGCCGTCGCTCTCCATGTTGAGGATCCCGCGAAACTCTTCCATGATCTCGCGGCTGTGGAGCATCTGGGCCTCGTCGATCAACACCACGACCTTCTTGCCCTGTTCGAACAGTTCCACCAAGCGACGGGATAACTGCGAGAGAATCCCGGGAGAGTCTTCCGCGGGTTGCTCCACGCCCAATTGCGTGGCGATTTTTTTCAGCAACCACTGCGACGTGATCGCCGCGTGCACGATGATCAACAACGCCGCTTCGAACTCCGTCTCATCCAGTTGGTCGAGCAGACGGCGCGCGACCGTGGTTTTTCCCGCGCCGACCTCTCCGACCAACACCGCCAATCCTTTGCGTTCGCTGGCCGCGTACATCAACCGCACGAGCGCGTCGTCATGTTGTTGGCTGTTGTAATAGAACTTCGGATCGACGGTGATCGAGAACGGGTGTTCACGGAGTTGGTAGTAGTCAAGATAGCTCACGGTGTCCCCTCACGTCCTTTCGGTTCACAGGTACGAAACTTTTTTCCGAGCCGTTCGCGTTTCTTGCTTCGCGGCCTGCGGGGCCGCCGGACGCGCGGTTCCCGCGGGTTTCTCCGCGGACGGCGGCGCCGTGGCCGCCCGCGGCCGCTCGAGCTGGGCGATCCGGCCGGCCGCTTCCTTATGACCGGGTTCCAGTTCCTTGGCGCGGTAATACTGCGCGAGGGCGTCGTCGTGCCGGCCCTGAACTTCCAAGATTTCACCCAACTCAAAGGCCAGACCGGCGAGGCCGGGATCCTTGGCGTACCGAGTGTCGTTCAGCACCTCCATCAGCGTCTGTTCAGCCCGCGGCAACGCGCCCTTGGCGCGATAACACGACGCGATCATGGACGCGGCCGCGATCGCGCGATCCGGCGATTTGAGCACCAGACGGAACTCCCCGATCGCCTCGTTCAACAGCCCCATTTCCCGGTAGGCGACCCCGAGGTTGTAGTGCGTTTCGTAGTCTTCCTTCCCGTACTGGTCCTGGATCCCCTTCTGGAACTTTCGAAACACGTTTTCCAACTCGCGCTCGGCCGACAATTCCTGACTCAGTTCCTCTTCCTCGATCGGCGGCACGCTGCGTTCCATGTCTTCCCGCAAGGCCTCGACGAGGTCGATGTAGTCTTCTTCCTTGGTGGTCTCCGTGGACCGGGACGGCGCACCGGCCGAGCGGGGCGGCTCTTCCGTGACGGGAGCGTTCAGCGTCAGGCTCGCGCCGAGACTCGTTTCCTCCAGCGCCGCGTGCTGCTGCGTGATCGCCGCCTGTTCCGCGTCGGCGCCTTGCAAAGTCGGCGCGATGGACGTTTCACCCGCCTGTCGGCTGGGCGCGCGGGCGGCCAATTCCTTGAGTCGCTGACCCGCGGTGGGGTGACCGGGAGACTTTGCCAGAATGGCCGTGAACAGTTTCCGGGCCTCGTCGTCAAAACCCTGTTGAAAATAGAAGTCCGCCTCGGCCAGGTCTTGCTCCAGTGGGTCTTGGACCGGAATCTCGCCCCCGCCCTCCAGCGTCGCCTCGATCGGCGGTTCCGGAGCGACGTCCACCGGTCTCACCGACCGCTCCGCCGGAATCGCTTCGCTCGAAGCGGCCTCGGGATGGAGCTCCTCCGCCTCGCGAAGCACGGCCTCCCGTTCGGCTTCCTGACCCATCACGCCGTAAATCTCCGCCAGCCGTCGGCACGTTTCGGCGGCCGACCGCGCGTCGCCGTGGGAAACGTACAGCTCCTTCAACTTGAGCTGCACGGCCACGTCGTTGGGATCGCGTTGAGCCAACGTCTTGACGTGGGCGATCGCCTTGTCGAGCATCCCGTACTTCACGTAGACGTCGGTTTCCGTCAGGGCGTCGCGCAGTCGCTCGTGCGTGCTTTGGTCGAATTCCTGCGCCGTTTTGAGTCGAGTCGGTTCGAGCATCGACTCCGTTGGCGGCGCCGGCGGGCGTTGCGACTGCTCGGCGCGGGGAGAAGCCGCCGCGGCCGGCGGGCGCTGGGACTGCTCGGCGCGCGGCGGCGCGGCCTCGGTCATCAACGTGGTTTCCGCGCCCAACGACGACGCGGACGCCTCCGCGTTGAACGACCGCTCAGCCTTGGAGGGCGCATGGTCCTCGCCCCCTCCCAATTCCGCCAACTTCGCGCGGATTTGCGACAGCCCCTCGGTCTTTCCCGCGCTCTCGATGTGGTCGGCGGCCCGCGTCAACTCTTCCTTCGCCTCGCGAATCATCCCTTCCTTTTGACAAAGCTCCGCGAGTTTCAGTCCGATCGTCGGGTTGCCGGGGTCGAGCGCCGCCATCTTGCGGTACACGTCGATGGCGGCCCGCGCGCGTCCTTCCTTGAGCTCGTGCCGGGCCACTTTGAGATAATCCTCGATGGCGTTCCCGACGATGCCGCGTTCCGCGTTCACGTCGGCGAGTTTCAGCACGACGTCCATGCGGGACGGATCGAGCTTGATGATCTTTTTATAGACCGCGATGGTTTTGAGCGCAAATCCGGCCTCTTGGAACGTACTGCCGGCCTTGAGAAAGACCTCGATGGCTTTGGCGCCCGCGTTTTTCTTCAGATATAAGTCGCCGATCGTGTTGTAGATGTTGCCGTCGTTGGGGGTTTCCGCGATCAGCGACTTCCACGCCTCGATCGCCTTGTCGAGTTCGCCCTTGGCTGTTAAACGCTGCGCGGTGAGAATGATCGAATTCTTGTCCGATGCCACGGAACCTCCGGAGAATCGCTCGAACGGTGACGTTGAATGCCCCAAACTGTAACAGAGGGCGAGTTCGTGTCAAGGATTTCGGCCCCCACGCCGCCTCGCCGGGCCGCCGTTCGACGCGCTCGTTGCGCGGCCCGCGGCCTTTCGATATAGTGAACCGACCGTTTGGAGCCGCCGTGACGATCATTTCCCGCTACGTCCTCAAGGAATTGCTGTTCCCGTTCACGCTGAGCGTCGCGGCGCTCGCCTTCCTGCTGGTCACGCAACAGGCCTTGCGTCTGGTCGACCTCCTGGTCAACCGCGGCGTGGACTCGGGAACCCTGCTCCGCATTTTCGCCGCCCTGTTGCCGGCGTTTTTCGTGGTCACGTTGCCCATCGCGGCCATGATGGGCACCATCGGCGCCTTCAACCGGTTGTCCGCGGACCGTGAAATCCTCGCCTTGCGCGCGACCGGCTGGTCGACGCGACGCCTCGTCTGGCCCGCCGCGGTCTTTTCCGCCGTCCTGTGCGCCGCCGTCTACGCGATGGCGTTGGTGGGAGAGCCCTGGAGCGGGAGGTCGTTTCGCGGTCTCACCGGAGATCTGCTGAAGCACCAGGCCACGCTCGCCGTCACGGAAGGCGCGTTCAACGACGGCCTCTCCGGCATGACCCTGTACGTGGAACGGGTCCCCGAGCCCAATCAGTTGGAAGGCGTGTTGATCGTGGACGAACGCGTCAAAGGCTCCGAGTGGCTCATCTTGGCCGACCACGGCGCGTTCCTCAACGACGGCGGCACCGCGTTCAGCTTGCGCCTCCAGCACGGCAGCCTCCACCGCGCGTCGGAAGGGGCCGATCATGATCGGTATCACGTCGCGTCGTTTCAGAGCTACGAACTCAAACTGGACCCGTCGCGCTTTCAGGCCGGATCGCCGGCCGGCGGCGTCGAGGAGTCGTTGTCCGCGTTGCGCGAACACGCGCGCGCCGAGC
Source organism: Nitrospirota bacterium (assembly GCA_049325295.1). Taxonomy (GTDB): domain Bacteria; phylum Nitrospirota; class Nitrospiria; order 2-01-FULL-66-17; family 2-01-FULL-66-17; genus JBFLXB01. The sequence continues at coordinate 11,774 of JBMOMD010000028.1, read as the reverse complement.
GCCTCGCGTCCGGGGCCGTCTCGCCGAAGACGGCGGCGGCGCTGTTGACGGCCTACAAGGATCTGGCGTTTCCGCTCGCGACGTTCTGGTTGGGCGTGCTCGGCGTCCCGCTGGGGCTGTCCACGGGGCACACCGGACGCATCAGCGGCTTTGCCTTCGGCGTGCTCGCGATTGGCGCGTATTATCTGCTGATGGTCGTCGCGGACGCGGCCGCGCGCGGCGGGCTCCCGCCCCTTGCGGCCGCGGCGCTGCCGAACGTGGTCCTGGCCGCAAGCGTCGTGATCCTCGTGTGGCGGTTGGATCGCGCGTAACGCGACCATGCCGATCCTGTTCAGATATATCGCCCGTCAATACCTTCGCGTGGCGGGCCTCACGCTGGCCGCGCTGGTCCTGATCTATCTGATCACCGAGGTCTTCAGCAAGGTCGGGAAGGCCTCCGGCCATCAACCCGACGCGGCCGCGTTGGTGGCGTATCTGGCGCTCAAGATGCCGCGCGCCGCGTACGAGGTCTTGCCGCTGGCCGGACTGATCGCGGGCGTCTTGACCGCGAGCCTGCTCTCCCGGCAACACGAAGTCACCGCGATGCGCGCCTGCGGGGTCGGCATTTCACGCATCGTGACCCCCATCGCCGTCGCGTCCGTGGCGTTGGCCCTCGCCGCGTTCGCCGCGAACTGGGCGCTGATCCCCGCGGCGGTCGCGGACGCCCAGGTCGTGAAAAACGTCCGGATCGAGGGCCGTCCGAGTCCCTCGACCCTGCAACGCAATCGCGTGTGGCTCCGGTTGGAGCGACGGACCTTCCTCAACGTCCGGATGACGGACCCCGCCTCGAACTCCTTGTACGGCGTCCGGCTCTACGAGGTCGGCGCGGGATTCAAACTCGAGCGCGAAATCAACGCCGCCCGCGTCGCCTTCGACGACGGCGCGTGGACCGCGTTCGACGGCGTCGAACGCCGATTCCTCGACGACGGCGTCCGCGTGGAACGATTCACCCAGCGTCCGCTGGAGCTCGCGAAAATGCCGAAAGATTTCGGGCAAATCGAGGTAAAGGAGGAGTTCCTCAGTTATCCCCGGTTGCGCGCGTACGTCAACGACCTCCGGGCTTCCGGCATCCAACCGGGCCGCTACGCCGTGGACGCCGCCTCGCGGTTCTCCATGCCGTTCATCACCGTCGTCATGTCGTTGATCGGCCTGCCCTTCGGCCTGATCGAGGCGCGCCGCGGCGGATGGGGCCTGGCGGTGGGCATCGGCCTCTTCGTCGCGTTGGCCTACTGGATGGTGTTTTCGCTCGCGATTTCGTTGGGACGAGGGGGCGTGCTTCACCCGTTGGTGTCGGCTTGGCTCGCCAACGGGTTGTTCCTCGCGGTCGCCGCCGCGCTGCTGATCCAGAAACGTTACTGAGCGCCGGTCGCGGTCGGCGACGGGGACGACCCGCCCGGTTCGCTGACCGTCAGGGTGCGCACCCGCCCCACGGTCGTCAGCGGCTTGTCGAACCGCTTGTCGTCGCCCACCGCCAGCACCACCAGCCGTTTCGGCGCCAAGTGTCGCTTCGCGACCCGCAGGAGATCGCGCGTGGTCACCTTCTCGACGTTCGCGCGGAACCGCTCCAAGAAGTCCGCGGGCAATCCATAATACTCGAGCGACATCTGTCGGTTGGTGATCTGCGCCGGATTCGCGAACGAAAACACGAACGAGTTGACGAACGCCTGTTTGGCGTCGGCCAGCTCGCGCTCGGAGACCGGCGCGCTCACCAGCCGGTCGATCTCCGCGCGCATCGCCTCGATCGCGCGGGTGGTGGACTCGGCCTTGGTCTGCGCGAACAGCAGGAACGTGCCGCGGTCGAACCGACCCGGATTGAGCGCGCTGCCCACCGAATAGGCCAACCCGGACTTGGTGCGCACCTCTTGAAACAAGCGACTGGTGAACGCCTGCCCGCCCAAGATGTCGTCCAGCAACGACAGCGCGAAGAAGTCCGGATCGGATTGTTTGATCGCCAACCACCCCATTCGCACCTGCGTTTGGGTGACGTCCCGGCGGATGAAATTGACCGGCGCGTTGCGCGGCTCGGCCACGGGCGGCACCGACGGCCACGCGACCGACTCACGCGGCCACGCGACGAACGCGCGGCGCAGCAACGCCACGAGTTCGTCGCGCTGAAAGTCCCCGGTCACGGCCAGCATGGTGGTGTTGGGATGGTAATACCGGCGGTGAAACGCCGCCAGGTCCTCCCGCGTGACGGCGCGGATCGTGGCCTCGGTGCTCTCGCGCCCGTACGGGTGATCCGGACCGTACATCAGCTTCTTGAACTCGCGCGCCGCGATCGAGCCCGGATGGTCGTTGCGCCGGCGAATGGCCTCGATCGTCTGGTTCTTGGCCAGCTCGACTTTCTCCGGGGCGAACGCCGGACGCATCAACATCTCGGCGAACATCTCGACCCCGCTCGCGAGGTCCTTGGTCAACACGTTCAGGGACGCGCCCGCGGAATCCAGACCCGCCCACGATCCCATCTCGGCGCCCACGAACTCCAGCGCCTCGTCCAGCTCGTCTCCGGTTCGCGAGGCGGTGCCCCCGGTGCGGATCACGGTGCCGGTCAATTCGGCCAGCCCCACCTTGTCCGCCGGGTCGTACATGCTCCCGGTACGGACCATCGCGCTGAGGCTGACCAGCGGAAGCTCGTGGTCCTCCAACACATACACGATGAGACCGTTGGGGAGCGTGACCCGTTCGGCCTTGGGCGGCGCAAACGGCTCGGTCGGAAACGACAGCGCGCGCGGATCGGCCGGCGCGGACGCCGGCGGGCTCGATACCGCCCAGGCCGACGACGCGACGAGCGCCGCCGTCAGTCCCGCGAGCGCAAGGCGTTTCACGGCGCCTCGGCGCGCGAGGGACGGACCAACCGCGCCACGGTCCGATTCGACTTCACGAACCACGTCGCGGCCACGCGTTGAATATCCTTCGGCGTCACCGCGGCCACGCGATCCCGGATCCTGAGCACGTACCGCCAGTCCCCGGTCACGGATTGGAAATACGCCAACTGCGACGCCAATCCCGCGTTGGACTGCAACGAGCGAACCAGGTCCGCGTCGAGCCGGTTCACCACCCGTTGCAGTTCGCGCTCGGACACCGGCTCGCGTTGCAGGCGCTCGATTTGCTCCAACAACGCGGATTCGACGTCGTCCAAGGTGTGCGGCGCGCGCGGCACCGCGTCGAACACGAACAACGTGGGGTATCGGATGCCCGGCCCGCTGGCCGACGCCGAGGCCGCCACCGCCACCTGACGCGTGCTGACCAGCTCGGTGTACAACCGGGATCGCCGCCCGGACGAGAGCAACGACTCGATCACGTCGAAAACCGGATCATCGGGGTCGTCGATGCCGGGCCGGTGGTACGCGACGAGCAACTGCGGTTGCGCGTCGTACTCAACCTCGATCCGCCGTTCACCCGTTTGCGGCGGCTCGCGGGTCGCGCCGGACACGGGCGCGGGACGAGCGGGAATCGCGCCGAAGGCGTCCGCCACCCGGTCAAACGCGTCCTCGACGTCGACGTCGCCCACGATCGCGATGACCGCGTTGCCGGGTCCGTAGTGTCCGGCGAAGAACTCCCTCGCGTCCGGCGCGGACAGGGCCGCGACCTCCGAACTCCAGCCGATCGTGGGCACGCGATACGGATGCGCGGTAAACGCCGCGGAAAACAACGCCTCGTAGAGTTTGCCGACCGGGTTGTTGTCCACCCGCATCCGCCGCTCTTCCAACACCACGTCGCGCTCGGTGTAGAATTCGCGAAACACGGGCCGGCTGAACCGGTCGGACTCCAGCGCGATCCACAACGGCAACCGATTGGCCGGTAAACTGACCGTGTAGCGCGTCAGATCCGCGCCGGTGCTGGCGTTGAACCCGACGGCGCCGTGTCGGTCGTAGAGCGCGCCGTATTCGTTCGGCACCACCAGGGATCGGGCGCGCGCCTGCGCGTCCTCGAACCGACGGCGCACCTCGGCCTCGCGCCCGCCGTCTCCCCCGCCGGACGATCGTCGCGCGCGCCGCAGCTCGGCTTCAAGCCGGTCCACCTCCTCCAGCAACGGCCGTTCGCGCGCGAAGTCGCTGGTCCCGATCGTTTCCGTGCCCTTGAACGCCATGTGCTCGAACAGATGGGCCAGCCCGCTCTGGCCGCCCGGCTCGTCGACCGACCCCACCCGCACGCTGAGGTTATAGGACACCGTGGGCACCGCGGAACGTTTCACGATCAGGACGCGCAAGCCGTTCTCCAGCGTGCGGTCCACCACGCCGTCGAGCAGCGAGGCCGCCGAGGCCGCGTGGCCCCAGACCAACACGAACCCGACGACGAGAAGACGGCTGACGAATCGCGTCATCGGCGTTTCGCCTCCGGCGCGACCAGCCGCAGCCGCTCGACCACGGCATCGGCCAACGAATCCAACGCCGTCCGTTTGGAGATGGCCTCGAGTTCTTCGATGCTCCGGCGCGCGGGCGTTCCCGAGGCGAATCCTTTTTGCGTCGCGCTCAGCACCGGCACGCCCGACGCGGTCAACCCGACTCCGTACGCCAGGGCCGTGACTTCCATCTGGTTCTCCACGCTCGTCTGCCCTCCCGGGCTTCCGCTGACGGTTTCGAACGTATGGTACCGGCGTTTCCGCACCTCGACGGTAAAGAGGACGACCACGTCCGCGGCATAGTTTTCGGCCAGGCGTTGCACCCCGACCACTGTGACCCCGTCGTCAAAATGATCCGGCGCGGCTCCCATCGCGCTCGTGACCACTCCGCTGTGTTCGATCTTCTGCCGCATCGCCGCGACCCAGGCTTCGCGATTCGCCTTGGTCGCGTACGCCGCCACCGCTCCCTCGCGCGGTTCGGATGGCGCCCACGCCACGATCACCCGCGGCGACGCGGCCAACCGCGTCGTGCCTTGCTTGGCCATCGGCCAGTCCGCGGACGTCTGCGGGGGGACGACGAGCCGCAGCCCGGCGTTGAGGTCCCCCGCGGACTGTTTGGTGAGGGAACAGCCCGCGCCCCACAACGCGAGGAGCAGGATCGAGATGACGGACGCGGCGCGGGCGATCATGGCGGATTTACGAAAACAGGTCGGTCACGTCTTCGATGCGTTCGCAAAAAAAGTCGGGGTTCGCCGCGCGCAGGATGGCGGGGTCGCCTAGGCCGTACCCCACGGCCACGGAACGAACGCCCGCCGCGCGCGCCGCCACGATGTCGTTCACGTTGTCGCCGATCATCACCGCGCGGTCCGCGGTCACGCCGACCTCGCCCAGCGCGCGTTCGATCATGGCGGGGTGGGGTTTGAGGTGCGGGGTGCTGTTCCCGCCCACGATCACGTCGAACCGCTCGCGCGCGCCCAACCCCTCGATGAGTCTGAGCGTGTATTCGATGGGTTTGTTGGTCACCACGCCCTTTTTCTTCCCGGCAAAATGCGCGAGCACCGTCTCCACCCCCGGATAGAACCGCGTGGCATCGAGCAGATGCTCCAGATAATGACGCCGAAATACCGCCAGCGCCTCGTCGAACACCCGCGGCCCGCGACTCTCGAACGCCCGCGCCAACAACGGCCGCACCCCGTCCCCCACGAACGCATAAATCCGCTCCCGCGGATGTTCGGGCACCCCGAAGTCCCGCAGCGTCAGGTTCACCGCGGTCGCCAAATCCTCCTTGGTATCCGCCAGCGTCCCATCCAGGTCAAACAACAACAAGTCAACCGCAATCGTCTCCGTCAAAATGTGGATTCTCTCCTTTTGTTTCACCCGCGACAGCGGAGCCCGTTCAGCAGCGGGCCAGATGCAAGGCGCCGCGAGCGCCCGCACCGCAACGTACTGGGTCGTACGTGAGGAGCGGACGCGCAGCGGCAACGCCGCAGATGGCCCCTGATGAACGGGCTCTCACGTGCGCCAGGAGATTTCGATGGCCGCGCCCGAAACCGCCCGTCCCCGATCTCCGGCCAAAAACACCGCCACGTCCGCGATCTCGGAAAAAGGTTCCGTAGCCGTGCCCCCCTTGGGCGCCACCGGCGCCGCGCGTTTGGTCCCGACCAACGCCGGGCACAACGCGTTGGCGGTGACCGCGGTGCCTTCCAGTTCCTTGGCCAACGACCGGGTCAGGCCGATCAACGCGAACTTGGACGCGCAGAACGCGGAGAAGTTCGCGAAACCCTCGATCCCGGCGGTGGACGCGATGTTGATGATGCGGCCCTCGTTGCGTTTGAGCATGCCGGGCACCGCGGCGCGGGTCGCCAAAAACGCGCCGGTCACGTTCACGTCCATGGTGCGGCGCCACTGCTCCGCCGTGGTGGTGGCCAGCGGCTCGATGATGACCACGGCCGCGCTGTTCACGAGCACGTCGATCCGACCGAACGCGCGCTCGGTCTCCGCCACCAACGCCGCCACCCGCGCCTCATCCGCCACGTCGGTCGGCACGGCCAACGCGCGCCGCCCCAACGCGGCGATCCGCTCGGCCACCGGCTTGATTTCGCGCTCCGTCCGCGCGGCCACCGCCACGTGCGCGCCTTCGGCCGCGAACGCCAACGCGATCTGCCGGCCGATGCCGCGGCCCCCGCCCGTCACCAACGCCACTTTGTCCTTGAGTCTAATCGCCGTCCCTCCTTGCGCGCCCCGCTCCATGGTCACTTCGTCCCGGCGTGACGCCGGACGGTCTCCAACACCACCTCGCCAGCCCGCGTAAACTCATCGAGCAAGAGATATTCGTTCACCGTGTGAATGGCGCGCATGCCGGTGCCCAGGTTGGCCACGCGCAGGCCCTTGTGATTGAACACGTTCGCGTCGCACCCGCCCCCGGTCGAGCGCGTGTTCACCGACCACCCCACCGTCTCGGCCGCGGCCAACACCGCGCGCACGATCGGCGCGTCGTCCGGCACGTCGAGCCGGGGGAAATCCCGTTCGATCCGCTCCACCACGCGCGCGCGATGCGTCACCCCGTCCACGCTCACGTGATGGCGTTCCGCCGCGTCGTGAAAACACCGCCGCATGTGCGCGGTCTGCGCGTCCAATTTGGCTTCGTCGAGGCTGCGCGCCTCGCCCGCCACCGTCGCGTCCCTCGGAACGATGTTGGTCAACGAGCCGGCGCGCATCACGCCCAGGTTCGCGGTGGTCTCCTCGTCGATGCGGCCCAGCCGCATGGCCGCGATCGCCTCGCTCGCCACCTTGATCGCGGAGATGCCCCGTTCCGGGGCGATCCCGGAGTGCGCTTCGAGCCCGACCACGGTGAATTCGATTTTGTCCGCCGCCGGCCCCTTGGTGAAGAGAAAGTTCGCGTTTTCGGAATCCAGCACCAGTCCGTCGCGCGCGGTGAGCGCGTCCGCGTCCAGGTGTTTGGCGCCCATCAGCCCCATCTCCTCGCAAATCGTGAACACGACCTCGATGCCGCCGTGCGGGATGCGGCGTTCGTCCAGGGCGCGGAGCACCTCCATGATGATGGCGAGACCCGATTTGTCGTCCCCGCCCAGGATCGTCCGTCCGTCGCTGGTGATGCGATCGCTTTGGCGCACCGGCACCACGCCTTCGCCCGGCACCACGGTGTCCATGTGCGCGGACAGCAACAGCCACGGCCCCGGCGTTGTCCCCGGGATCGAGGCGATCACGTTCCCGATCTCGCCGCCGATGCGCACGCCCGCGTCGTCGATCCGCACCTTGGCGCCCAGCGCCTCCAGATCGGCGGTCAGCCGACGCGCGATCGCCCCTTCGCGGCGCGACAGGCTGTCGATCCGGGCCAGCTCCATGAAATAGTCGATCAGCCGTTCGTAGTTGAGCACCGCGTTCACCGATACCGTCTCCTGTTCACCACCTATTTAAACATTTATTCGACCGGCGGAGCCCGTTCAGGAAAGAGCCAGATGCAAGGCGCCGCGAGCGCCCGCACCGCAGCGTACTGGGTCGTACGTGAGGAGCGGACGCGCAGCGGCAACGCCGCAGATGGCCGTTCATGGACGGGCTCCTAGTCGGACCGGGGGCGTTCCAATACCATGCCCTGGTTGCTCGACACGAATCCGAATCGTTCGTAGAACTTCTGTTTGTCGCGGGTGTTGAGCCAGAATTTTTCCACGCGGGAAAGCACGGGGTGCGCCAACACGAACGACATGAGGCCCTCGCCCACCCCGCGGCCCTGGTACGGCGCGTCCACCACCACGTCCCACAAGGTCGCGCGGTAGACCCGATCGGTCAACACGCGCGCGAACGCGACCAGACTCGGGCCGTCCCACGCGGTGAACACGTAATCCGAATGCGCGAGCATCCGCGACAACCCGTCCTTGGAGCGCCCGCGCGCCCAAGGGGTCTGATTCAACAGCCGTTGGACTTGGTCCAGGTCCAGCGGTCCGCCTTCCCGATACGTGATGGGTTCCGTCACAGCGGTTCATGCCGTTCGCGCGTGGGGTAACTCTAGCGAACGCGTGAGGGAAACACAAGCGCGACAACGTGCTGCTGAAAAAGCCCGGTTGCGGCGTTGGCGCTGTGCGTAGGGGCGACCGGCCGGTCGCCCCTACTACTTCACGAATCATTCGTTCGGCTCGCCATTTACTGACGGCGTTGGCGGGTCCGACGTCTCCGGCTGCGCGGGCTCGTTGGTGGGCACGCGGTAGGCGCCGGACAACCAGCGGCCCATGTCCACCTCGCGGCATCGCGGGCCGCAAAACGGCAGGTGCGCCGGGTCGGCCTTGCGCGTTCGACAGATCGGGCACAACGCGGCGTCGCTCACGGCAGCGCCGCCTCCACCGGCGCCGGCGGACGGTACTTGATCAACTTGGCGGAAATCCTTCCGATCTTGATCTTGCTGTCCATCCGCACGGGCAGCCGCCGCTCGTCGTCCGTGAACCACACGTACACGTCCCCGCGCTCCAAAAACACGCCCTCAAACTCCACCTTCGCCTTGGTGCGGATCGTCTTGAACTCCCCGGCCTCGGTTCTGATGCGCTCCCGCTTCTGCGCCACGATGCCCAGCCGCCAGTTCTTGTTGCTCTCGTGCACGTCGATGGTGACGGTCTCGCCCACGTTGATCGGCGGTAAGCTCCGGAAAAAATACAGGCACGACAACGAGTCTTGAACGTCCGGGGGAATCTCGAACGTCTTCTGCTTGCCGTCCTTGACCACGGTCGCGATGTGATTGACCTGATCGAACTCCGTGACCCGGTCGCGTTTGCGTTTGCCTTGGCGTTGTTTGACGTCCAGCCGCAACGCGTTCAAGGTGACCCGGTCGATCAAGCTCTCGATGCGGTCTTCCACCGGGAAGAACACGGACACGAACGAGTTGGATTTGGCCAGCGATCGCACGCGGTACACCGGCGTGCCCTGGTAATCGATCTCGTCCATGTCCAGCGTGGCGGTGCCCCCGACCACGTTGTACCACCCGATCGAATACACCAGGCGCTCGCCCTGACCGAACGGCACCGCGGTCTCGCCGAACGCGGCCGACCATCCCGCCGCGGTCACGAGCAGCATCACCGCTCCGCCGATCACCCCGAACACGCTCACGCGCCTGATTATAGGAACGGTCGCCGGCCTTGACAAGAATAAACGCGGGAAAAGATGCCGCCGTGGCGTCCGGTCGACTCGACCGGCCCGCCCATTTGCGGCCGAACAACGGATCATGGTATGGTCGGCTGGCGACGAAAGCGGGTGCCCGATGTCCACGTTGACCCCGGAAGAAGCCGTCATCATCGTCAACGCCTACGGCGAGACGCTCGAATCCCTGGCCGCGGTGTCCTCACCGCGGTGGGAGAACGACCAGGCGTTCCAGCGCGCGGTGATGAACAGCCCCGATCCCATGGCGCTGCTTCGGCGCACCTATGATATTCGCCTTCTTCCCTACTCCAAGAACGGTATCCGCGACGCCTTGCACCTGCTCCTCGCGCACCCGGACGTGGAGCCCGAAATGAAAGACCGGCTGCGCATGGGCCTGCTCGCCCTCGACGACTTCGTCGAAAGCGTCTCGGAGTAGCGCCACGCTCGTCGCCCACGTGTCTTCATCACGCGACGACGCCCGGCGGCGGGAGACCGTCTGACATGGCGTTCCCGGTCTCTCCGCAAAAGGAAGAAGAACTCGCCGCGCGCATGGCCAAACTCGGGGTGCGCGAAGCCGATCTCGACGAAACGTTCGTGCGCGGCTCCGGACCCGGCGGCCAACACGTGAACAAGACCGCCACCTGCGTCATGCTGGTCCACCGGCCGAGCGGCACCAGCGTGCGTTGCCAAGCGTCGCGCTCGCAGGGCCTCAACCGCTTCTACGCCCGCCGCCTGCTGCTCGACAAGATCGAACGCCGACAACTGGGCCAAGCCAGCGCCGCGCAACAGGAGGCGGAAAAAATCCGTCGGCAGAAACGCCGCCGCTCGCGACGCGCCAAAGCCAAGATGTTGGAGGACAAACGGCAACACGCGGAGAAGAAGGCGACGCGCGGCCGGGTGCGGCCGAACCACGATTGACAGCCTCGCGCGGGCGCTTATAGAATGCGATTGGTATGGCGAATCGCGACCTGAAAATCCTGCTGGAAAAAGTCGAAGGCGGCTACATCGTGGCCGACCCGAATCCCGACCCCAAAACCCCGACCGACGTCTGGATCAACAAGGCCGTACACACGGACTTTGATTCCGCGATGGAAGACGTGCGGCGGCGACTCGGCGTGTCGGACATCATTGCCTCGCACGAAGGCAAGCTGTCCATTTGATTGCCCTACGGGCCAGAAACGGCCAATTGACCGCTGTCACACCTTATATATAATGATACGCCCTAAAACAGGGCACGGCATGCCGTGCCCCTACGTTTTTCCGCCAAGATAGATGCCTTCCAGGCGATCGAGCAACGCGTGGAGTGCCTCGTGTTTGCCCGCGCCCATCTTCTCGGTCTCGACGGCCTCGAACCGCTCGGCGAGCCGTTGCTCCTGATCCGGTCCCAAGCGCATTTCGGCCATGCGAAAGAGCATGTTGTTTTCCTTGTCGATGTGTCGCCGCAGCGTGCTCGCGTAATCCCCGGCGTAGCGGACGATGTCGTAAGCCGCGCCCACCTCCCCCGCCCGCATGCGTTCAACCGCCTGGCCCACGCCGCGTAAGTACCCGCGCATCTGATCGTGCTCATGCAGCATCACGCCCACCGGTCCGCCCTCCCTGGGAATCCCGACTTTCTCCAGCGCGGGGAACAGCACCGTTTCTTCCTTGCCGTGGTGGCACTCGTCCGCGAACCCGTGGAAGAACTCAATGATCTGACTCACGTGCGCCGCGTCAACCGGTTCGCCCGCCTGCAGCTTTCGGTTCACCAGCTCCAAAATCGCGAGCATCCGCTCGATGGCCGAGTGCTCCTTTTTCAACTGTTCGATCGCCACGCCCATCTCACGCCTCCGGTGCGTTGGTCAAAGTTCAAAGTTCAAGGTTCAAAACGACGGCTGTCGTACGACTTTGGTCGATACTAGCTCGGCAAACAAATCGATCGCAATATGTGATGTGATGACGTGAAGTGATTGCTTAGGAAGGTTTAATCCCTTAAAGCCAAAAATCCCACTCCAAAATAGGGGGGGCAATCCTCGCCCGCTCCGAAGAGCGGGCGCAACCCCCCTCAGAATTCACCCAGATCCGCAGCCAACTGGTTTCAATCCTCGCCCGCTCCGAAGAGCGGGCGCAACCTCTTCGAGTTGCACCGTGACATTCGCCAGCGTGGTTTCAATCCTCGCCCGCTCCGAAGAGCGGGCGCAACTCCGCTGGGGTGGTCGATTTCCACGGCCTGACGGGTTTCAATCCTCGCCCGCTCCGAAGAGCGGGCGCAACC
>JBMOMD010000027.1:0-1241 GCA_049325295.1 Nitrospirota bacterium | reverse complement strand
TGATGTGAGCCCTTTGGCTCCCGCGTTTATTCAGAGAGTCCTGCTGCTGAATACCTCATGGATTTTGGTTTGGCGAGCGCGCCGTGCGCAGAGCCGTCAGGTAGCTCAAGCGCTCGGCGCGCGGACGCCGGGGATTGTCCGTTCAAGGCCGAGTGCGGCCTGATGTTATTGTAATCGTATCGCCAGAGAGAAAGCCTTCGCCGAGCGTCAGCGAGGCTCGTAAACACTTCCTCGTTCAAGAGCTCGTCGCGTAATCGGCCATTGAACGCCTCGATGAAGGCGTTCTGCGTCGGCTTTCCGGGCGCGATGTAATGCCAGGCGACGCCGCTGTCGTTCTGCCATTCGAGGATGGCGCGCGACGTCAGTTCGGTTCCGTTGTCGCTGACAATGGTTTTTGGCTTTCCATAGAGGCGGATGATGGCGTTCAACTCCCTCGCGACGCGTGCCCCTGAGAGCGACGTATCGGCGACAAGCCCGATGCATTCGCGGGTGCAATCGTCGATGACGCCGAGCATGCGGAAGCGCCGGGCTTCGCCGAAAACGTCCGACACAAAATCGAGCGACCAGCGCTCATTCGGACGCGTAGGCGTATCGAGCGGCCGCCTTGTTCCTGTAGCCCGCTTGCGGCCGCGCCGCCGCTTCACGGCGAGGCCTTCTTCCTTGTAAAGCCGTCGCAGCTTCTTGTGGTTCATGGTGACGCCTTCCCGTTCGAGCATGAGGCCGACGCGGCGATAACCAAATCGCCGCCGTTCCGAGGCGATGGCGCGCATGCGCTGTCTGATCCCGGGACAGTCGGGCTCGCGCTCACGGCGCACGGTCTTCGGATCGACGCTGACCAGCCGGCAGGCGCGTCTTTGGGAGATCGAGTGCTTCTCGATCGCCCTCAGCGCCGCATCGCGCTTCGCCTGGGGCGTCGTCAGCTCTTTCCCAGGAGATCTTTCAGGACGACGATGTCCAGCATCGAATCGGCCAGAAGCCGCTTCAGACGGGCGTTCTCCGTCTCAAGCGTCTTCAGCTTGCGGGCGTCCGAAACATCCATGCCGCCGAACCGCGCCTTCCATTTGTAAAAGGTCGCAGGGCTGATCCCGTGCTTGCGGCAGACCTCCGCCGTCCCCATCCCGCGTTCCTGTTCGGTCAGGATCGCAATGATCTGTTCCTCAGTGAATCTCGACTTCCTCATCGTCCGTCTCCTCTACGACGGACTCTCCATTCAAATGAGGGACCAAACGGGGCTCACATCA
>JBMOMD010000026.1:0-11330 GCA_049325295.1 Nitrospirota bacterium | reverse complement strand
CACGTTCCTCCATACTCAACACCAAAGGGGCTTTGGGTCGTCCTGTTCGCATCGCGTCGTCCTCCTCGGGGGAAGGACCACCCACAGCCATGACTTATTCACCGAACTTCAGAGACACCACACTAGTGTGCTGTCCCACTGATTCGCTCGCAAAGTCTGCGGAGCTTGGCGAGGATGGAGTCGGCGGTAGCGGTCCAGACGAAGGGGCGACAGGACTGGTTGTAATGCGAGACGAAGTGATCGATCTTGCGGATCAGGTCCCGCACACTGGGGAACGAGCCGCGGCGGATCGCCTGGTTCGTGATCATGGCAAAGAAGCGTTCGACCTGATTGAGCCAGGATGCGTAGGTGGGAACGAAGTGCACGTGCCAGCGGGGCCGGGCGGCCAGCCAGGCCTTGACCTTCGCGTGCTTGTGGGTGCCGTAGTTGTCCAGAATCAGGTGGACATCGAGGTCGGCCGGGACGGCGCGCTCGATGTGCCGCAAGAACGCCAGGAATTCCTGGTGCCGGTGGCGCGGTTTGCACTGGGAGATCACCGAGCCGTCCACGGTGTTCAACGCGGCAAACAACGTCGTGGTGCCGTGACGCACGTAATCATGCGTGACGCCTTCCACGTAGCCAAATCCCAGCGGCAGCAGCGGCTGCGTGCGGTCCAGCGCCTGGACCTGGCTCTTCTCATCCACACTCAACACGATCGCGTTGTCGGGGGGACTCAAGTACAGCCCCACGACGTCGCGCAGCTTTTCAATAAAGAACGGGTCGGTCGAGAGCTTGAACCCCTCGCTCCGGTGCGGCTGCAGGCCAAACGTGTGCAACAAGCGCTGCACGCTGCTCTTGGACACGCGGGTCTCCGCCGCCAAAGCCCGCACGCTCCAGTGCGTCGCCCCGTGAGTCGGCTTGCGGTGCAAGGTGGTGGTCAGCAACTCGGCAATCGCTTCGTCCTCGATCGACCGCGGCTTGCCGGGGCGCAGATCGTCATGCAGCCCCGCGAGACGCCGCTCGATGAAGCGCCGCCGCCATTTGCCGACGGTGGCAGGATGCGCCCCCAGCTGGTCCGCGACGCGCTGATTACTCGGGGTGCGCTCACAGGACAACACCAGCTTGGCGCGCAGCACCACCGCCGCGGGCAGGCTGCGCGAGCGCGCCATCGCGTGCAATTGGGCGGATTCCTCTGGGGTAAGCTCCAGTGGGGCCTTCGGGCGTCCGGTACGCATCGTGGGATCTCCAAGAAAGATACCACGAGACGAAGCAGTATTTATGCCACGAACTAACGGGACAGCACACTAGATCCGGCACGACCCAGCGTCGCAACTGGTCAAGTGTACGAGGTCGAACCGCTCGTCGTGCGGCCTCGCGCCGAGCGACAGGACCTGCTCAGATCGCGAGCCGTAGCGAAACACGGTCACGCCCTTGAGGCCCATGCGGTGGCCCTCACGGTACACCGTTTCCACGTCTTGGACCGTGGCGGCGTACGGAAGATTGACGGTCTTACTGACCCCGTTGTCCACGTGGGCCTGAAACGCGGCCTGCATGCGCAGGTGATCCAGCGGCGCGATGTCCAAGGCGCAGCGAAACAGGCGTTGCACGTCGTCCGGCACGCCCGCCACGCCCTGCACGCTCCCGGTCTTGAGGATGCCGGGCACCGCCGCCTGCCACGGGGCCCCGCGCGCCTCCATCATTTCAGCAAAAAGCGGAGACACTTCGGGAAGCTCCCGCCCGCCCAGAACGTGACTGCGCGTGAATGCCACGCCGAAGAGCGGTTCAATGCCCGAGGTGGTGCCCGCGATCAGGCTGATGGTGCCGGTCGGCGCGATGGAGAGCACGGTCGCGTTGCGTAGACGGCGACCGGACGCGGCAAAGAGCGACTCATTCCAGCCCGGAAACACCCCGCGCGCCGCGGCCAGTTCCGCGCTGGCCGCGTCCGCTTCCTCGCGCAGCACGCGGGCGATTTCCGCCCCGGTCTCGCGGGCAGCCTGGCTCTCGTAGGACAACCCGAGGCGAATCAGAGTCTCCGCCAACCCCATCACGCCCAATCCGATCTTGCGGTTGCGCTGAGCCATCCGATCCACTTCAGGAATCGGATACCGATTGACCTCCACCACGTTGTCCAAGAAGCGCACGCCCAATCGGACCAACTCGCGCACCTTGTCCCAATCCAGTGCGTACCCGGTTGCGGTGCGGCGCAGGCAACGCGACAGGTTGATCGATCCCAAATTGCAGCTCTCGTACGGCAGCAGCGGCACTTCGCCGCACGGGTTGGTGGCGCGAATCGCCCCGGCCTTGGGCGTGGGATTGGCGCGTTCAATCGCGTCCAGGAACACCACGCCCGGATCGCCGGTAGCCCACGCGGCCTCGCACATCCGTTGGAACAGGTCCGGAGCCTTGAGCGTGGCGGTCACGGCCCGGTTGCGCGGGTTGCGCAATTCCCACTCCCCGCCCTGGGCCACCGCCGCCATGAACGCGTCGGAGACGCCCACCGACAGGTTGAAGTTGCGCAACGCGCCGGATTCGCGTTTGGCCGCGATGAACGCCTCGATTTCGGGGTGGTCGGCGTTGAGAATCCCCATGTTCGCGCCTCGGCGCTTACCCCCTTGGCGCATGGCCTCGGTGGCGGCGTTGAACACGCGCATGAAGGACAACGCGCCCGAGGCCACGCCCGAGGCGCCGCGCACCTGATCGCCGGCCGGACGGATCGCGGAAAAGTTAAATCCCGTGCCCCCGCCGGTCTGGTGCACCAATGCGGCGTGGCGCAGCGCGGCAAAAATCCCGTCGATGCTGTCTTCGATCGGCAACACGAAACAGGCCGACAACTGGCCCATGGGCGTGCCCGCGTTCATGAGCGTGGGCGAGTTGGGCAGGAACTCCAGTCGGGTCATGGCGGCGAGAAATCGCTCTTCCCACGCGCCCGCCTGCGCGGCGTCGCCGAACCGCAACTCCGCGTCCGCGATCGCGCGCGCCACGCGGCCGAACAGTTGCGCCGGAGTCTCGTCGAGTTCCCCGTCCGGCGCTCGCAGCAGATACCGCGCCTTGAGCGTCTCCAGGGCGTTCGCGCTAAGTTGGGGTTCGTCCAGCCGCTGCATGCCGTCCTCCGGGCCCGATACCGGCATTCGAGCTTCGAGCGTCCAACAAAACGCCAAGAGTTCTGGATTCCCGCGTTCGCGGGAATGACGACTGGGATGACCGTCACACCGGCGCAGGCGGGCGCCCAGGCGGCCGTGCTTGTGACGGCCGGGCGTTTTGTCAGACGTTCTTAGCATCCCACTCCGTGTTGCAATAATCAACCCGTCACGTCGCCGGGAGACGACGCTTGTCGAACCACCACCGGGATTCGTACAATGCGGCATTGTTCCGTCCCCGTGACCGAAAGGAGGCGCATGCCGACCGCCCACGCCAAGCCCGTTGCCATCAAGACCATCCTCGTGCCCACGGATTTTTCCGAGGGCTCACAAACCGCGCTCGATTACGCGGTGCACCTGGCCAAATCGTTTCGCGCCAAGATCGTGCTGCTGCACGTGATCGAAACCACGACCTACACGATGACCGAAGCGTTGCAATTGGTGAACGTGTACACGGTGGTCAAGACCGCGGTGGAGCCGGTGCTGGACCAGATGGTCCAGGATCTCCAGCGGATGGACGTCTCCGCGTCGCGGAGCATGGCGCAAGGCGCCGCGGCCCACGAGATCGTGTCGCAGGCCCGCGACGTCGGCGCGGACCTGATCGTGATGGGAACGCACGGCCGACGCGGCGTCAATCATCTGTTGGTCGGCAGCGTGGCCGAACGCGTGGTGCGCACGTCGACGTGTCCGGTGTTGACCGTGCGTCAGCCCGAGACCGGCGCCGGAAAAATCACCTGACCGCCAAACGATCCGTGGGAGAAGCGTCGCCCGCGCGAGCGTTGGACTTGCGCGTGGTCTATCCCCGCAGTCCGAAACACCTCCTCGGCGGTTACGCGCACCTGGCTCGGATGCTCGACAAGGCGCGGGCCAAGGCCGCCGGCACCTTGGGGGACTACATCTACCCCTGCCCGCTGGATCAGGCGCTGCTGGAATTCCTGGGCCTTGGCGCGGACGCGGTGTTCGACGTCGCCAAGCGCGGGACCGACGACCAGGCCGTACGTTGGGTTCAGAAACGCGCCACGCCCCACAGCGCGAATGACATCGCGGCCTGGAACCAGTCGTTCTTCGCCCGCAAGCCTACGGACGAGAAGAAACTGCAATACTTCCTGGAGACCAGAAATCGGATCGCGCCCCACCGCACCGACGTGACCACGTGGGTGGACTTGTTAGACCTGGAAGAAGGCCGGTAGTAGGCGTTCCAGCGACTCGTGGGGTTCGCCGGGCTTTTAGCGACCTGCCAGGTCCCCGCAACCGATCGATCGACTATCGGGGAGCCGATTCCAGCGGATCGGCTCCCCGAAGTCTCAACGCTAACAGACCACGGACAAAAACCCGTGGAGGTCCTTCGACACGCTCAGGACGAACGGTGATGACATCGAAACAAGAGCACTTTATCCGTTCGTAGTGAGCCCGTCGAACCACGCTCAAAACCTTTCAGCACCCTGCTACTGGGCGGCGACTTTTCCTGGCTCCACGTACGGCATCAGCGGGAGGGGTTGCGCGTCTTTTTTGACCACCAGCACCGCGATCGCGCCGCGCAGCGCGTCGGTCAAAGAGTGCGTCACCAATGGGTACGCGCCTTCGTGTTGCGCCACCACGTCCACGGTGTACGCGTCGCCGGGGCCGACCACCACGGTTTGCACGCCGGTCAACCGATTGGCCGGGTTGCCGCTGGCCCAGGCGTTGTCCCAGATCTCGCCGATCGGGTGGAACGCGGAGAAGTTGTTCGGGCCCGCGTTCACGAGGTACACGCGCACACGCTCGCCGGGTTTGGCTTCCAACGGCTTGCCGCCCAGGAACGGGTGGTACTTGAACACGCCACCGTTGAACACCGCGTGGTCGTACTTGCGATCGAACATGGCCTGCACGTCATCGGGATTGAGCCACAGTTCGCTCTGCACCAAGACGTATTCGCGGTCCGCCTTGGGCAGGGCCTTGGCGTCCTTGGGGTCGATGATGATCGCGCCCATCATCCCGCGCGCAATGTGCTGGATCATGGGCCCCACCCCGCAGTGGTAGAAAAAGATGCCGGGTTTGGTGGGCGTGAACGTCACCTTGTGGGTCTGACCCGGCTCCACGGCCTTGTGGTTGCCCAAGAAGTCCATCTCCCCGGCGTGAAAGTCCATGGAGTGCGACGCCCGATTGGTCTTGGGGTTGGTTAGCGTAAACTCGATGGTGTCGCCCTCGGTCGCGCGCACCACCGGCCCCGGAAACTGGTTGTTGAAGGTCCACGCGCTGTACGCCGTGCCCTTGTTGTCGATGACCACCTCGGTTTCCACCGCGGTAAAGTCCACCTTCACGGTCTTGGCCTCGACCGTTCCCACGCCCAACGCCATTGCGGCCCCGACCAGCATCGCTGTCGCGCCCCGCGCCATCACAGTGTCCTGCGTCATCTCGTCCTCCCTGTATAAGGTGTGAGTTCCACCACCAGCATAGGCATTGACGAGGGACAAGAACATGATCGAAGTCATATTTTATGGGAGTGAGAATTTGGTTGAGCCCCTGCGTGCTCAACGATCTTGGCAAACACCCAACCGCCCCCTCCTCCCTTGAGGGGGGAGGGGGGAGCCTTGTCATCCTGTGCGGACAGCTACGGGACGTGACAAACCATGCCGTCATTTCCGCCTAGGCGGAAATCCAGCGTTTGGGTCTGCTTCAACCGTTGAGAAAGGAACCGCGCAGACTACGCAGGCGATGCAGTAAGGGCTTTGAGTCCCTTGAGATCTTTGACGACGATGGATCGCCCGGATTTCCCCAACAAGCCGTCGCGCGTCAACTTGCTGATGGTGCGGATCGTGGTTTCGAGCGCGAGGCCGGTCATGTCCGCGATGTCCTGGCGGCTCAGTCGCATGTCGAGCAACAGGCCGCCGGGAATGTCTTTGCCTACGCGTTCGGCCAATCGGGCCAGCAGCGACGCCACGCGCTGATCCGCCCGTTCCAGCGCAAAGGTCTTGGCGGTCTCCTGCGCTTCGTTGAGACGGTGCCCCAGGTAGCGGATGATTTCCATCGCGGCCTCGGGGTTGTCCTTGAGGATGCGAAAGTACGCCTGCTTGGCGATCTTGAGCACTTTGACAGGCCCCATGGGTTGCGCGCACCCCGGGTGCTCCCCGCCGTCAAACACCGCGGCCTCGCAACAGAACAGATCGCCGGGCGCCAACACTTTCAGCACGGCTTCCTTGCCCTCGGGCGAAGATTTCACGCATTTGACCGTGCCGGAGAGCAGGACGTGAAACGATTCGGCCGGGTCGCCTTCCTTGAAGATGTAGTCGTTCTTGTCGTACCGCACCTCGGCCATGTGTTCGGCCAAGGCTTTCCGACTGGCCTCGGTCAGCGCGGACAAGATCGGGAGATCGGAGATGGACTTGCGGTGCTTCATGGTCGATCAGCGTTCGCGCGTTTCGAATTCACGCGCGCGATCACTCGGCGTTGGGAATGGTCTCAATATCGCGCAGCCACACCGCCGCGTCCGCGTCGCTGGGCGCGCGGTAGTCGCTGCGCGGCGAGAGCGACCCGCCCGATCCCACCTTGGGCGCGTTGGCGATGCAACTGCGTTTGAACTGGCTGTCGTGGAAGAACCGCTGCGCGAATACCTTAAGCCAGCGCTTGATGTCGCCGATGGCATAGGCGCAGCGCTCGGCCTCCGGAATGTCCGGCCACAAACCTTCCTGCGCGTCGTGCCACGCAGACCAGGCCAGGAACGCCACCTTGGACGGCCGGTACCCGAACCGCAGCGTGTAATAGAGGTTGAAGTCCTGGAGCGCGTACGGCCCGATCACGTCCTGCGAGCGCTGCGCAGGCTGGCTCGCGCCGCGCTCGTCCTTGCCCGCCGGCAACAACTCCGGGCTGATCTCCGTGGCCAACACGTCGTCCAACACCCCGCTCACGTTTTCGCCGAGTTGGTGCGTACGCGCCACCCAGCGCACCAGGTACTGAATCAACGTCTTGGGCACGCTCGCGTTCACGTGGTAGTGCGCCATGTGATCGCCCACCCCGTACGTGCACCAGCCCAACGCCAACTCGCTCAAATCACTGGTGCCCACCACAATCCCGCCGCGCTGGTTGGCCAACCGGAACAAGTGGCTGGTCCGCTCCCCGGCCTGGACGTTCTCGAACGTGACGTCGTACACGGGCTTGCCCTGCGCGAACGGATGGCCGATGTCTTGGAACATGCGCAGGCAACTGGGTTTGATGTCGATCTCGTGCGCCTCGCACCCCACCGCCTTCATCAGGCGCTTGGCCTGATCGAGCGTGCGGTCGCTGGTGGCAAAGCCCGGCATGGTGTACCCGAGAATATGGCCGCGCGGCCTCTTCATCCGGTCCATGGCTTGCGCGCACACCAGCAACGCCTGGGTCGAATCCAGCCCGCCCGACACGCCGATGACGATCTTCGCGTCCGACCCGATCGACCGCAGCCGCGTGACCAGGCCCTGCACCTGGATCTCGTACACCTCGCGGCAGCGCTCGTCGCGCAACGCGGGATCACCCGGCACGTAGGGGAAGCGCTCGTACCGGCGCGTCAGCGGCGCGCGGCCTGATCGCGGAAGATCCAGCGCAACCGGAATCGCGCGAAAACCCGACAAGCCCTCGCGGTGCCGGCTCACCGTCTGCCCGAAGCTGGTCTGCCGCATGCGGTCCTGCGCCAGTCGATCCAAATCCACGTCGCCGGTGATGAGCTGCGGCCCGTCCGCAAAGCGCGTGGCCTCGGCCAAGGGCGCGCCGTTCTCATAAATCATCCCGTGCCCGTCCCACGCCAGATCCGTGGTGGACTCCCCGACCCCCGCCGCGCTGTACACGTACGCGGCAATATTCCGGCTGGACTGCCCGGCCACGAGCTGGCGGCGGTAATCCGCCTTGCCCACCGTGCTGTTGGACGCGGACAGGTTGATCAGAATCGTGGCCCCGGCGAGCGCCGCGTACGAGGACGGCGGGATCGGCACCCACAGATCCTCGCAGATCTCCACGTGAAAGCTCGCCAGCGGCTGCTTCTCGATCTGAAACAATAGTTGATTGCCGAACGGCACGTCGCGCTGATCGAGCAAGTCAATCGCGTCCCGGCACGCCGCGTCCGCGGACATGAACTGCCGCAACTCGTAGAACTCGCGATAATTGGGCAAATACGTCTTGGGCACCACGCCCAGGATCCGCCCGCGATGGACCACCGCCGCGCAGTTGAACAACATCGCGTCCACCTGCAACGGCAGCCCTACAACCGTAATGATTGGCAACTCGCGCGACGCATCGACAATCTTGCCCAAGGCCGCACGACAGGCATCCAACAACGCCTGCTGATGAAACAAATCCTCGCACGAGTACGCGGACAACCCCAGCTCCGGAAACACCACAAGCGCGGCACGCCGACTCACCGCCTGGTTTATCAGCGCAATCGTCTGCTCCGCATTAAACCCCGGCTCCGCCACGCGCACCGACGGCACCGCCACCGCCACGCGGACGAAGTTATGGGTGTAAAGATTAAAAAACGAGTCGCTCTTGCTCATGGAGTCAGTTCATCCCGCCTCGGTCACGCCCCAGAAGCATACCGCCGTTGCCGACGCTGTGACAAGAGCCTTCTCGGCAACGGCAGACGATCGCCATTCCCAACAATGCCTCGCAGCGGCCAACCCCGTTCGCCCGGTGCGTTGAAATATTGACGCTCGATCACAATGGAGCCGTATTTAAATACGTCCGAGTACCGACCGTTCCCCTAGTTGATTGACTTCACACGCATATCGGAATATAGAGGAGGCGAAACGCAATTTATGACGCCGCATCCGGACGTCTAGTCTATGTTGGTCTGGATCAGACATGTCTAAGTCCATGGGTATCAAAGTCAAAATAGCCCTGATTGCAGGAGCCGCAACGGTTATTGCTGCGGTCATAGGCGGCCTATCCTTGTTTCTCAGCAAGGGGAGCGACACACCCCAACAGGAAATGCGGGATTCGTCACAGTCAATCCAGGTTGGTCGGGATTTAAATATAACCAACGTCGAATCCACGCGCCCCACCAACCCGCCCTCTTCGGTTGCCCGCTTCCCTTTTGAGGTGCAGATGGCGCGTGCCAAAGAGCGGATCAGGTATCTTGCCGAGGAATACCTGCATGGAAACGTTATGAGCCTTATTGAGGTAACGGGTCAGTATGGAGACAATCAACTTGATAGTCCTAATCTTTATGACTGGGCAAAGGTGATCGAAGAGCTTCAGAGACAGGGGTACGTCAAGATTCTTAACCGGGACCAACGAAATATCGAGTTCGTTTATACCGGCAGCCTTTCAGTTCAGTTCCTCAAACCGAAAAACGGCGACACGGTTTTGCAGTTCTCGGACATCACATATAAGATCGAAGGGGTACTCCCACCGGGGTATCAGGGAGTACTCTTGGTTCGTGACCCTCGGGGTCAATATTGGTCCTGGGGTACTTCATCTTCAGGTAAATACCCCCATGTCCAGTTCGGAGTTGTAGAAGATACAGGACACGAATTTGAAGTTGGCATCCTGATCACTACTGAGGATATCCCAATTGGTCGGCCGACAGTAGCGCGTCCGGCGGGCTTGTTGTATCAGCATATTATGGTTACGCGAAAGTAGGAAGGCTTTCACACAAACGATTTTCCTGCCTACGGGGAACCGATCGGCGGCGGTCCCAAGCAAGTAAGTAATTCTGACGGATGAGCCGCCAAACGAGCGTCATTTTACAAATGCACTCGGAAGGTTTCTTACTTACTTGGGACCGTCCCCCATTTTACTTACGTCCGAGGATCGATCGTTTCCCTAGTTGATTGACTTTACATGTAAATCGGAATATAGAGGAGATTGAGACGTAATTAAAGACGTCTAATTCGGACGTCTAGTCTATGTTCAGTGGGCGGGCCAGATCCGCTGCGTCACGCGACTGTCTCACCAGCAGAGTGGAGGGCGAGAGCACATGCCCAAAGTAGTGCTGATCGATGACGACTACGCGACCGAGATACTCGCAGAGAATCTCGGCTTCCGCGGGCTCGATGTCCGACGAATCGGATCTGCCACCGAAGCGCGACGGCTTATCGACGAGATCGCCAACGCAGACGCCGTAGTCCTCGACGTCATAATGGAACAGCCGGAAGGAGTTGCGGCGCCTAAGGTCAGTGGAGATCGGAACACAGGGATGCTCATCCTGAGGGCTCTCCGTGAGCGCAATCCTGACATTCCAGTACTGGTATTCTCAGCCACAAACGACGCCGACCTCATCGATACGCTTAGGGCAGCACCGAATACGGAGTTCCTGTCAAAATGGTCCACACCAAGCCTGCGTGAGTTTCTCGAAACCGTGGAGCGCGTAGCTGGAATCTCTCGGGGACGGCACCAGCCAAAGTCATTCATCGTCCACGGACATGACGAGGCCGCAAAGCTGTCCGTCAAGAACTACCTGCAAAACACTCTTCGGCTGCCTGAACCCATGATTCTTCATGAGCAACCGAGCATCGGTCGCACAATAATCGAGAAGTTCGAAGGATGCGCAGCGCAGACAGATCTCGTCTTTGTTCTCATGACGCCAGATGATCGGGATGCGGATCCGACGGGGACGAATGATGATAAGCGTAGAGCTAGGCAGAACGTGATCTTCGAGCTCGGCTACTTCCTCGGTGCGCTCGGGAGAAGCTCTGGCCGAGTGCTTCTCCTTTACAAGGGTCCGCTTGAGTTGCCCAGCGATCTGTCTGGCGTCATCTACATTGATATCTCGGGCGGCGTCGATGCTGCCGGTGAATCGATTCGAAGGGAGCTTGCGCGTGTCATCTGATAGGTGCCACGAGCAGGTTGCTGCCCAGGTTGCCCAGCTTGAGGATCGCTGCCGAGATCTCGAGCGTCAGGTCGAGCGGGTCAATCATGAGCGCGTTGAGTATCTGCAGAACGTGTCTCATCAGCTCGTTGCGCCACTGAACGCGATCAAGTGGCACATTGAAAATCTGACGCAAGGGCGGATCAGTGTCGAGCGCGCGCAGAAGGTCCTGCGATCAATCTATTCACAATCAACTATTGCCGTTCACCTGGCGAAGAACTTCGCCCTAAGGAAACAGAAGGGGACGTTCCTAAGTAATTAATTATTTTCGTGTGGGTTCTAGTGTGGTGTCTCTGAAGTTCGCGCATTTAATCGTGGTTTCTGGGCATCCAGGGTCCGCTGACAGAATCGGGCGATGCTGGCCAGAATCTCGTCGGCGGTCTTGACCCAGACAAAGGGTTTGG
>JBMOMD010000025.1:0-12517 GCA_049325295.1 Nitrospirota bacterium | reverse complement strand
CCACGCCGCGGGTCGACACATTGACCAGCTTCGTCACCCCACTTGCATCCATCTCCGTCACGCCAAAGAGGCCGACTCCGGTCCCGCCGTTCACCCCACTCATGATGACTGAGTAGGGTCCTGGCGGCAGCGTTATCAGGACCGCGGCTTCGTTGGCGCACCCAGGCGGCGCCACCGTCTGGCCAGGGTTGGGCTGGCAGGGGTCGCGCCCCGTCGCGATAATCTCCGATGTATTTCCGCACGCCGTGGCGGGGCTCAGACAGAGCGGATCGGTCGTCTGCCAGTTGTCGTTACGTGCGATCACTGTCTGTCCTGAGTACACGTCGATCTTCGGATTCGCCAGGGTTCCCGGCACGTTAAACGGCGCCCCACTCATAGACGGTCCCCGACCTCGGATCAAGACTTGTTTCGGAGAATCGCCTCGAAGAATGAACCCTCCGTACATGACATTGGGCGACGTCAGTACCGGTCCGCGGGTGGATAGGTTGACCAAAGTTCCAGATTCCAATTTGACCACGAACGCGTCTGCAGCTCCGCCGTTGTAAGTGGGACTCAGAGCGCCCGCGGTGGTGGGGAGATCCACGGAACTCGTGTCGCCGATCACGTGTATCGCGCCGCGCGCGCCCAAGGTGACGCCGAATCCGATGTCGTCCCCGCTTCCCCCCATAAACGTGGAGTACAAGAGATATTTCCCTGAGGCATCCAGGGTCGAGATAAAGGCGTCCCTCGTCCCTCCCTCGAAGACACTGGACAAGGCGCCGAACGTGGTCGGGTAATCGGTTGCTTCGGTGAATCCCGTCACCGTCGCTCGCCCCTGGGCGTCCAACGTGATGCCCCACGCATCGTCGTACCCGTTGCCGCCGATAAAGGTCGAGTACACCAACGAAGTCCCGTTCGCCGCGACTTTGGTCACGAATACGTCGCACCCGGTACTGAGCGTCTGGTCGTAGGCGCCGAGCGTGGTGGGGAAGTCCGAGGAGGACGTGCACCCGGTGACGTAGGCCTGACCCTGCGAATCGATCGCGATAGCATTGGTAGGATTGGACGCGTCAAAGCTATTGCCGCCGAGCAGGGTCGAGTAAACGAGCGCGGTGCCGGACGCGTTCAACTTGGCGACGAACGCGTCGATGCCGCCGCCGTTGAACGACTGGTCGAATGCGCCGGCAGTGGTGGGAAACCCCGGCCCCGTGGTTTCGCCGGTGATGTAGGCGTTGCCCGCCGCGTCCACCGCCACGGCGAATCCGTCGTCCGCGTCCACCCCGCCCAGGAACGTGCTGTAGACGAGCTGCGACCCGTCCGCGCTCAACTTCGCGACATACGCATCGGTCGCGCCGAGGCCGCCGTTGAAAGTGGTATCGAACGCGCCGAGCGTGGTGGGAAAGTCCGATGATTCCGTGCCCCCGGTCACGTACACGCTTCCGGCCCCGTCAATGGCGATCGAGCGCCCGGCTTCGTGAGCGCTCCCGCCCAGATACGTGGCGTACACCAGCGACCCGCCGGAGGCATCCAACTTGGCCACGAACGCGTCGTCGCCGTCATTGTAGGAGGGATCCCAGCTCCCGGGCGTGGTCGGGAGATTGGGAGAGGACGTGACGCCTCCGACATAGGCGTTGCCGAGCGCGTCCACGGCCAATGCCGTGCTCACCAGCACGCTGGTGGAGACCCCGAGCGGCTCGTCCCCGCTGCCGCCCAGATACGTCGCGTACACCAGAGCGCCGCTTGCCGCGTCCAGTTTGGCCACGACGACATCCGTCCCGCCGTTGTATGTCTCGTCGAATGCTCCGGTCGTGGTTGGAAAACTCACCGAGTCGGTCGACATCGCGACGTAGATATCTCCCGCTGGATCGAGCGCGATCGAAAATCCGGTGTCGGCTCCGAGTCCTCCCAAGTAAGTGGCGTAGGTCAACACCGGATCGATCACGAGCGGATGCGTGGCGTCGTACGACGCGAGCTGAAAGCCGTAGGTCACGCGGGTCGCGTCCGAGTCCGCGGTCTCCGCGAGCTGAAAGCGCGCGGGCACGTGCACCCGTTGACCGTTGATCTCCTGATACGCAATCGGCGGCTGCTGCACGATCGCGCCTTGACGCAGCGCCACTTCCAGCGCGCCCTGTTCGGTCACCCGATAGCCGCGGATGCCCTCGAACGCAAACCGGATCTTCGACGGATCCGCTCCCGGCTCCACCAAGAGGTCGTACTCCATGTGCCGGCTCGCGCCGTAGAATTTCAGATCGATGCCCGGATAGATCTCTTCATACACCACGGCCCCGTACGTCGGGATCTTGGTCTTCCACGCCGTGGAGTCCTTCCCCGCGAAGTGGTTCACCGTGCCGGTTTGGCGATTCTCGGCGACAATGCGCGGCCGCGTGTTGGCGTTCAGGGGGACCAGCTTCAGCGCATCGCGTCGGATTGCTTCGCGCTCGGCGCCCACGCCCGCCGCGCGCGGCTGTTCATCCGTCCGCACCGAGAAGTACACCCCGTCCGGCGTGAAGTACGTCGCGCTGCCGCCGCCCCGCGCGTAGTACGCCACCCGAGGATCAAGTTGGCCTTGGTTCTTGATAAATTGCAGGGAAATCTTGCCGAGGAGATTCCGCGCCTGAGCCGCCGGAATGTCCGAAGCGTTTTGAGATTGATTCCGGTCGGACGTTGGCGGCGAGTCATCCGAGATCAGAACGCTCCCTGCGACGAGCACCACCACGCCGAGAGCCATCACCCGATCCCTCTTGTTCTTTGGCGATCGATCCATAGGCTTCACTTCAAGCCCACGCGCACACCTACCGCCGCTACCAATACAGCTCGTGCGCTCGACCTACTTATTGGTATTCTCATTCGAATCGAAGTCATGGAGCCATTAAGACAGATTCCTTGCCTAAATATCGAGATCTCAAAAGAAACTCGCGGTGGTTTGGCAGTCGGCCAAAAACCACCGCGAGAAGAGATCCGCCGTTGGACTTAAATCCCGTTATTAGGGATTCACCGTTGTAGTCACCGCCGGCGTTATATTGTTGTTGGTGTCAGGATCATTCAAGGTCCCCGATACACTCGCCGTGTTGCTGATTGTCCCAGCCGCCGTCGGAGTCACGACAATCGTGACCGTCACCGGCGAACCGTTGGCCACTGTTCCCAAGGAGCACGTGACAGTGCTACCCAGCGTGCACGTTCCTTGAGTCGACGTTGCCGAATTTAACGTCACTCCAGCAGGAAGGGTATCCAATACAGTCACCCCCGGGGCCGGAAAACTGCTATTGTTAGATACCGTCAGCGTATAGGTCAGCGGGCTCCCCACGCTGACCGAGCCAGTGGATGCTGACTTCGTAATTGCCAGATCCGCCGATACTTCATTGATACCAATTATCGCAGCCCCACTCGTATTCCCTACGCCGCTCATCACCACATTGTATGGACCCGGCGGTAAAGTGACTAATAGGGCCGCTTCGTTTGTACAGCCAGGCGGCGCCACGGACTGCCCCGGATTCGGTACGCAAGGGTCTAAACCCGTAGCCGTGATCTCAGCCGGGGTACCACACGCGACAAGAGGACTCAAACACAGCGGGTCGCTCGTCTGCCAGTTGTTATTGCGCGCAATCATAACCCCCGCAGAGTATAGATCGATCTGCGGATTCGCGAGCGTTCCTGGCACGTTAAACGGGGCGCCGCTCATCGACGGCCCACGCCCCCGGATCACGATGGTCTTGGGACCAGTGCCAGCCCCGATAATAAACCCGCCGTGCATTAGGTTCGGCGAAGCCTGCACCGTACCGCGGGTCGAAATATTGACCAGTTTCGGTGCCGTCCCTGTATCGAGGTCGATCACGCCGAACAAGCCGATCCCGGTCGTGTTACCTACTCCGCTCATAACTACGGAGTACGGGCCCGGCGGCAACGTGACCAAGAGTGCGGATTCATTTGCACAACCAGGAGGCGCCACAGTCTGTCCTGGGTTTGGTATGCACGGATGCACGTTGGTTGCTGTAATTTGGGTGGCGTTCTCGCAGAGCGTGGCGGGACTCAGACACAATGGATCCGTTGTTTGCCAGTTGTCGTTCGTCGCGATGATCGTTGAGCCCGAGTACAGATCGATTCTTGGATTGGCTAGCGTCCCCGAAATATTGAACGGCGCACCGCTCATCGACGGACCCCGCCCTCTAATCAAAAGCCTTTTCGGTAGATTCCCACCAAGAATAAATCCGCCATACATCAAATCGGGAGACGTCAACACAGGTCCACGCGTCGAGATATTAATTAACCGCGACAGATCTCCGACATTGGTTGACGCCGACGCAGTGTTGTTGATCGTCGTGGATTCGCTCTCGTTCCCGGCCACGCTTGCAGTATTACCCACCGAGCCCAGGGTCGTCGTGGTCACGATAAGCGTAATCGTCGCGCTTCCGCCGTTCGTGATCGTGCCAAGGCTACACGTAAACGCCCCGCTCACCGGTGCACCACAGGTTCCCTGACTTGTGCTCACAGAGTTGAACGTCGCGTTTGGAGGAAGCGTGTTGTTCAGCGTAACGCCTGTCGCCGTGTCCGGCCCGTTGTTCGTAACCGTGATCGTGTATGTCACCTGAGCTCCGATTTCAGCCGGGGTTGGCGTCACGGTCTGAGTGACCTGCAGGTCAGTCACCAGCGTCGGTGGAAGCACCGTGGTGGTCGTAGACGCAGTGTTATTGCCTGACACCGGATCAGTTGAGGTCGACGACACACTGGCCGGGTTGGTTATCGTGCTTGGCGCCGATGGCGTGACCGTGACCATAAGCGTGACAGTTGCGCTCCCTGGGTAGTTTACTGCGCCTAGGTTACAGGTCACGGTGCTCGTTCCAACGCAACCGGTACCCTGGCTCGGCGTCGCCGAGGTAAAGGTCACGCCGGCTGGCAACGAATCCGTCACCGTGACCCCCGTCGCATTGTTTGGTCCATTGTTCGTGACCGTCATTGTATACGTCAGGGTACCGCCCACCACCACAGGGTCCGGTGCGTCGGACTTGGTGATCGACATGTCAGCTTGCGCTATTGGTGCGGTGATTGTCTTGGAAACGGAGGCGCTGTTATTGCTGGAATTCGGGTCCGACACCCCGCTGCCTACGGTCGCGGTGTTGGTCACGGTGCCGGACGCCGTGGCCGTGACCACGATCGTCACGGTCGCGCTCGCGCCATTCCCAAGAACGCCAAGGGTGCAGTTCACCGTCGTGGTTCCGCTGCAACTCCCCTGGCTCGGGGTAGCCGAGACGTAACTCACACCCGCCGGCAGGGTATCGCTCACGGTCACACCGGTTGCGCTGTTCGGTCCCAGGTTAGTCACGGTGATGGTATACGTGAGGTTCTGCCCCACGTAGACGGTTCCGTTCGAGACGGTCTTGTTGGCTGCCAAATCTGCCGACAAACCGGTGACGGTGGTCGAGGTGGTTGCGCTGTTATTGCCCGATACCGGATCCGCCTCCGCACCCGTCACGCTTGCGGTGTTGCTCAACGTGCCGCCCGCGGTCGGCGTCACCACGATCGTGACGGTCGCGCTCGCGGCGTTGGCCAGGGTTCCCAGGTTGCATGTCACCGTGACGGTTCCGCTGCAGCTTCCTTGCGACGTCATGGTCGACACCCAGGTCGCACCGGCCGGAAGCGTATCGGTCATGGACACGCCGGTTGCGGAATTCGGCCCGTTGTTGGTGACCACGATCGTGTACGTGAGGTTCTGGCCCACCAGCACCGGGTCAGGCGAGTCGGTCTTGGTGATCGACAGGTTGGCCGCGGCATCGACCGTGGTGGTCGTGGTCCAACTGTTGTTGCCCGTATTCACGTCCGCTTCATTCCCCGACACGCTGGCGGTGTTGCTCAGCGTGCCGACGGCCGAGGCCCCCGGCGTCACCACGATGGTGACCGTGGCGCTCGCGCCGTTGGCCAACGTGCCGATCGCGCAACTGATCGCGGTCGTGCCGGTGCAGCTCCCTTGCGTGGACGTCGCCGACACCAGGGTGACGCTCGCGGGCAAGGTGTCGTTCACGGTCACGCCCGTGGCGGCACTCGGTCCGTTGTTGGTGACCAGGATGGTGTAGGTCAGATTCTGTCCGGCCAACACCGGATCCGGGGAATCGCTCTTGGTCAGCGACAGGTTCGCCGCGGGATTGACCGTGCTGCTCGTGGTAGACGTGTTGTTGCTCGTGTTCGGATCGTTCACGCTGCTTGTCACGGTGGCGGTGTTGCTCAACGTGCCTACGGCCGAGGCACCCGGCGTCACCACGATGGTGACGGTGGCGCTCGCGCCGTTGGCCAACGTGCCGATCGCGCAACTGATCGCGGTCGTGCCGGTGCAGCTCCCTTGCGTGGACGTCGCCGACACCAGGGTGACGCTCGCGGGCAAGGTGTCGTTCACGGTCACGCCCGTGGCCGTGCTCGGTCCCGCGTTCCCGACCGTGATGGTATAGGTCAATGGCTGCCCGGCCAGGACCGGATTGGGCGACGCGCTCTTGATGATCGAGAGGTTGGCCGAGGGATTCACCGTGGTCGTGATCGGTCCCGCGGTGTTGTTGCTCGGCGTGGGATCGCTCGTCGCGCTCGACACGATCGCGGTGTTGCTCAGTGTGCCGACCGCCGAAGCCAGCGGCGTCACCACAATGGTGACCGTGGCGCTCGACCCCGGGTTCGGCGAAACGGCCAAGGTACCGATGCTGCACGTCACGATGCCTCCCGACATGGCGCAGGTCCCCAGCGTGGAGGTGGCGGACGCAAACGTCACGTAGGCCGGCAACGTATCCGAGACCGTCACGCCGGTCGCGGTGTTCGGCCCGGCGTTCGACACCGTGATGGTGTAGGTCAAGTCCTGCCCGGCAAATACCGGGTCCGGCGAATCGGACTTGGTAATCGACAGATTGGCCCCGGAACCGGACGAGCCCGAACAGTCGCTGATGGGCACGTCGGACGAGCCGGTCTTGGTGGTATGGGCGTGGATCGACGAGCCCGGCCAATTGTTGGAACCCGCGGCCAGGTGCGCTCTCCAGTACAACGCCCACTTCTTGCTGGAGCCGCCGGTCTCCGACGACGTGAACTTCACGGCCCACACGTACTGAATCCGCTTGACCGACGTGGACCCGCTGTGTCGCTCGGGGTCCTCGTCGATCCGGCCGTCCCCGTCATCATCCAGGCCGTTGACCTCTTCTTCGTCGACGAACCCGTCGCCGTCATCGTCGGTTTCCGTGAAGTTCGGTCCGGTCACGATGCAACCGGACAGCGGCGGGTCGGTGATCAGCCTCCAACGGGATGGGTCGGAGGGGGGGAGGCCGGTCTTGTCGGTGCACGACTTGGTCTGCGCTCCCTCCGGTGAGACGGTTCCGTCGGGACCGGCTCCCACGTAAAAATTCGTCGCGCTGTCGATGCCCAGGACGCCGCTTCGTAAATTATCGTGTTCGTTCGCCACATAGACCGCGGTTCCGCTGCTGCTGTAATCCCGCAATCCGATCCGCAGACGATAGGGGACGTAGTCTCCCTCGAACCACCCTTTGAGATTGCCCGCGGTCCAGCCCGACATGGGTGAAGTGCCGCCGGCCCATCCGCTCGCCGCGCCATCGTACGTGCAGTCACCGCGATTCTTCGAGCAGCCTTGGAGCAGGTACTGCGTGCCGTCGATAAAGGTGGTCGAGGCCAGGGGGAGGTACGGGTTGCCCGTGTTCGGGTCGATCAGCGTGGCGCCGGTGGTCAGATCCACCGCGCCCAAGGGCATGGCATTGGCGACGATATCTCCTTCGTACGCGGACGCCGGCCCTTCCACGATGTAAAAATAGGTGAACGTGCCGTCGTCGGTCACCGTGACCACGTCGGCCCCGGGACTGTTGGTTCCGTCGCCCTTGACGATGCTTCCGTCGAAGCGCACCACCTGCATCACCACGGACTCGCCGGGCGTAAAGTACTGGCCGTAGATGATGGCGGTATCCCCCAGGGTATACTCGGGCTGGTTCGAAGAAATCTCGGGCACCGCAGCGGCCGACGCAGCCATCCCGAACTGAACGATCAGCAGCCCCGCGATCGCGACGACGGATTTCACCATGTTTGACAACATACGCCCTCTCCCTGGTTTGCTGCGGTGTGGTTCGATGGGTAGTGGTTGGCTGTAAAAACACGATGACCGACGAAAGACGGACCTTCGTCGGTCATACAGAGACAGAATAGGGATAGACGGGTCGCGCGGTAAACGCGCATCGCAACTTCCTTCGTCTTGTTCGCCCTCGTACGTGCCGGGGGCGATCCTCTGATGGGCGCCGACTACAGCGGCGCAAATGAAAGACTCGAACGGGTTGTTATGAGAGCAATTTTCGTTCCTGAGGACAGCTTAAACGTCAACTATATAAAAATAGTTTTAATTTCAATCAACTAGAAATTCACGGGGCTTCGGCCGGTGATCCGGCATTCGAGAAGGAGTGTTACAAAGGGAAATTGTTTGCCACAGAAAGATACTCGGTTGGACCGCGCGGGCGTTCGGATGAGCGCGCTGACAGCATGTTCACAACGGCCACGCCATTTCACACGCTGTTCAGACCCGCTTGGGGTATAGTAGCCCGGTGACTGACCGCAGCAGACCGCACGTGTTCGTTGCACTCCTTCCGTGGTTCGCACTGACTGTGGCCCTCTACGCCCCGTTTCTGTCCCACCCCTTCCAATATGATGACGCGCACACCATCGTGGCCAACGCGGCATTGCACCAGCCCGATGCCTGGCGCGACGCCCTGACCGGCGCCCTGCGATCCAGCGGCGAAATCCAGGGCGGGCACTACCGCCCCCTCACCCATCTGAGCTATTGGCTGACGATTCGACTGGTCGGCCTCACCCCGGCGGGGTTCCACGCCGTGAATCTGGGCCTGCACCTCATGGCCGCCTGGCTGCTGATGATCCTGATCAGGGACTTGACCGCGGATCGACGCGCGGCGGTCCTTGCGGCGGTCCTGTTCGCGCTGCACCCGGCCGTGAGCGAGGCCGTGCTCTATGCGTCCGCGCGCGCGACGCTGTTGTCGTCCCTGTTCATGCTCGCGGCATTGGTCTGTTACGTCCGGGCGCGGCAGCGCATCCCCCCTGCCCCTCCTTTGCCTCCAACAATCCGGACCGGCTGGTGGTGGGCGGGATGGGCCGGGTTCGGACTCGCGGCCCTGCTGTCCAAGGAATCCGCGGTCGCGCTGCCCTTGCTCTGCGTGGCCGCGGACCGACTGCTCGACGATCGCGGCGCGCGTAACGCGGACTGGTCGCGGTGGGGACCGCACCTCGCGGCGTTCGGCGCGCTCGTGGGGTTCCTCGTCTGGCTCGGCTTGTGGCGATCCGCGGCCTCGGCATGGGCGGAGCCCGACGCGGTCGCGCGGTATCTCGACGTCGTGGCGCGTCAGACCGCCGCCATCGGTCTCGCGATCCGATTGTTTCTCGCGCCGTGGCCGCTCACGGTCGATCATCTCTTGCCCGCGTGGCCCGATCCGGCCGCGCTCGGCCTGATGGCGCTCGCGGGGGCGTGCGCCGCAACGGGCGTCATCGGACTCGCGTCCCGAACGCCCGCCGCGCGACGCGCCGGGTTCTTCGCGTTGTGGGTGGTGATCGTCGCGTTGCCCACCACGTTGTGGCCGCTCAACGTCCCGTTCCAGGAACACCGCGCGTACCTCCAGCACGCGGGACTCGCCGCGCTCGCCGCATTGGGGCTCGTCCGACTCGCGGACGCGGGCGCGCTGACGAAACGGACGGGAACGGCGCTCGCGCTGGTCGTCGCGGCGGCGTGGGCATGGCTGATCGTGGATCAGGGCCGCGCGTGGCGCGACCCGGTGCGCCTGTGGGAGCGCGCGCGTCTGGCGTCGCCCGCTTCGTTTCGCGCCCACGCCAACGCGGGACTCGCGTTGGCCGCGGCCGACCGGTGGACCGAGGCCGAGTCCGCGCTGAGCGCCGCGCTCGCGCTCAACCCCGATTACGTCCCCGCCTTGACCGCGCGCGGCGTCACGGTGCAGCGCGCCGGCCGACGCGACGCGGCGCGCGTTGATTATGAACGCGCCGCGCGCCTCCGGCCCGACTACGTGCCGGTCCTCTACAACCTCGGCCTGATCGCCCACGAATCGAACGATCCCGCGGGCGCGGAACAGTGGTACCGTCGCGCCCTGGCCGTGAACCCGCTCCACCACGACAGCCTGCTCAACCTGAGCGCGTTGCTGATCTCGCAACAACGGTTGGACGAAGCCGACGCCCGGCTGGCAGCGGCCCGCCGCGCGTCGCCGCGCTCGCCCGAAGCCTTGTACTACTCGGGCGTGGTGGCGGAACGGCTGGGCCGCGCCGACGAGGCGCGCGCGCATTTTGAGGCGGCCGCAACCGAAGCGCGCGCCGTCGGAAAGACCGCCTTGGCCGACGACGCCGCGGCCCGGCTCACCGCGTTACAGGCCATGCGTCGCCCGTCATAACGGGGGTCCGGAGCAGGACATACGTCCATGCTCCAGCCTGTCATGCTCGCGAAAGCGGGCATCCAGTGATCGATCCCCTCGTCTCTTCCAATGTCACTTCTAGATTCCCGCCTGCGCGGGAATGACAGGAGAAACCATGTTGACAGTACGACCGCCCCCCGCGTATGGTGACGCGACTGTTTGGCGGGGCACCGACAACAGAAGACAAGTTGATGCGCACCGGCTGCTCAAAAAGCTCCAGCTGCAAGGCCGCAGGGAGGAGGAAACCGCAGCGTACTGGGTCGTACGTGAGGATTTCCGACGACCGAGAACGCCGCAGATGGACTTTTTCAGCAGCCGGTATGGATGAAGATGCGTAAACGCTGGGAACACCGCTCCTACAACCCGGACGTGGTCGCCGCCTTGGTCCAGGGCCTCGGCATCCGTCGCACCACGGCGCGAATCCTCGCCGGTCGCAAACTGGAGTCGATCGACGCCGCGCGCCGGTTCTTGGCGCCGTCCGCCGCGGACCTGCACGATCCGTATTTGCTGACCGGAATGGATCGCGCCATCGAGCGCATCGAACGCGCCATGGCCGCGCGCGAACGCATCTTGATCGCGGGCGACTACGACGTGGACGGGGTGACCGCCACCGCGTTGTACCTGGAACTGTTCGGCTGGCTCGGCACGCCGGTCGCGTATCGGATCCCCCACCGCCTGACCGAGGGATACGGGTTGACCGAAGCCGGCGTGCGCGCCGCGCACGAGCAAGGCGTCTCGCTGCTCATCACCGCGGATTGCGGCACCACCGCGCACGCCCCGATCGAACTGGCCAACCGCCTCGGCATCGACGTGATCGTGACCGACCACCACGAGCCGCAGGACCGCGTTCCACCCGCGTATGCGTTGTTGAACCCGCACCTCCCGGGTTCGGCGTACCCGGAGCGCGTGTTGTGCGCGGCCGGGATCGCCTTCAAGGTCGCGCAAGCCCTGCTCGCCCGACGCCGAAGCCTGCCTGGGATCGACGGGCGGCTGGCGTCCGTGCTCGACCTGGTCGCGCTCGGCACCGTGGCGGACGTGGCGCCGTTGCGGGGCGAAAACCGGTACCTGGTGGCCGAGGGGCTGCGCGCGTTGAGCGCGGGCCGCCGGGTGGGCGTGGCCGCGCTCAAAACCGTGTGCGGCATGGAAGGCAAACGCGTGGACGCGGGGATGGTGGGGTTTCAGCTCGGCCCGCGCATCAACGCGGTGGGCCGTCTCGCCGCGGCCCACTCCGGCGTCACGCTGCTGACCACGACCGATCCGGGCGTCGCCGTCGCGGCGGCCCGCGAACTCGACGCGGCCAACCAGGAGCGGCGGCGCATCGAAGAAGCCATGCTGGAGGGCGCGATCGCGAAGGTCGAACGCGAGTCGGACGTGGATCGCGCGCGCTCGATCGTGGTCGCGGACGAGTCGTGGCACCCGGGCGTGATCGGGATCATCGCCTCGCGCCTTGTGGATCGTCGCCATCGCCCCGCGGTCGTGATCGCGGTGGGACCGGACGGCAGGGGCAAGGGCTCGGGCCGCGGCATCCCCGGATTGCACCTGACCCGCGCCCTGGAGGAATGCCGCGACCTGTTCGAGGGGTTCGGCGGGCACGCGGCCGCGGCCGGCCTCACGATTCGAGCGGAACGAATTCCCGCGTTTCGCGAGCGCTTCGAAGCCGTGGTGGCCGCGGCGCTGACCCCGGACGCGGCCCTGCCGATCTTGTCCCTGGACGACGAGATCGAGCTCGGAGACGTCACCTTTCCCTTGATCGACGAGCTCGCGCGCCTCGCGCCGTTCGGGATGGGCAACCCCGAGCCGTTGCTCTCCAGTCGCGGCCTCGCCCCGCGCGGGGCCCGCATCGTGGGCAACAACCACCTCAAGTTGCTGGTCCGTCACGCGAACGCCGCGACGTTCGACGCCATCGGGTTCGGTTTGGGACATTTGCTCCCCACGGACCCGAGTCCCATCGACCTCGCGTACTCCGCGCGGGTGGACTCCTGGCAGGGCCAGGACCGCATCCAACTACGGCTGAAAGACCTGCGCCCCAGCCAGGCCGATTCGTAGGACCCGAATCGTCGGGGTTCGGCACGCCGAACCCCGACACACAACCGTGG
>JBMOMD010000024.1:57617-110119 GCA_049325295.1 Nitrospirota bacterium | reverse complement strand
CTCGCACCCGCGTACCATCCAACGAACCCAAGGTCCAGTAATCCCCAGATTGTTGGCACGTTATCCGACCTCAAAGGGGATCTCCACCGTGAGCCGTGGCTGCCTAACGCCCGAACTAACCCGCCGGCCCCCGAGCGAACGAGCAGAGCGAGCCGCCCCGCTCGCACCGGTCGGGTTGAGTGACTGGTTAGCGGTCAAAGCCCATCGACATAGACCTTATAGCTCTGATGCGCAACAACCGGTTTGTCCTCTGAGCCGCCGCATGGGGCTTTGAAATGCATCGTCTCCCCAGGCCTCAGGTGGCCAACTGGAAATCTCGGGCACAGGTCGACAAATCGCCCGTCCTTATCAAACAGGTCCACTTTGATATATGCCCGCCGGACAGGCTCCAACCCACGATTTTCGAGGGTGCCTAATATGAATGTCCTCCCGTCTCGAGTGACTTCGTCGTGTTCGGTGATTACAACCTGGTCAAGTGCGGGCTCATCATCAAACAGCGATGCTACCTGGCTTTGAGAGATGTATTCGATAATGAGACCTGCCGACACCCCAAAGCCGATACCATAAAGCAACCCGATCCCAATTCTCTTCAGAGCCAGTTTCAGGAGTTCAGCCACATTCTCTCCGAAGACGTGTGAACAGCTAACGATGGCACTAACCCGCCGGCCCACGAGCCGACGAGCGAAGCGAGTGAGCGCCGCCCGCAGCCGGTCGGGTTGAGTGAATTGTTGGACTCGGCACGGGCTGCGGCGTAGAGCGCTTGCTCATCATGGGCTGCGTGGCCTGCGGAGTCAACCCGCCCCTGTCGGAGGCCGGACGGGTGGGGTGAATGCTCCATGTGCCACGGCCTGCGCGCCGAGACCCGACACGATGGTCCATCCCTCCAAAGTATCCCGTGGACTCCTGCGGTCCAACATAATATTAGACGACACCCTTGTCGTCTTTAATTGCGACAACGATTCACCTATAAGCCTCCGCCCCAATAAAGTCAATCACTTCTCGATCACGTTGCCTCGCTGTCGTCTTATAAGACGACAGCTTACGGGACTTTACAGAATCCACCGCTTATCAGACCGTTGGCGCCACCCCCTGCTTGACCCTCGCAGTGCCTCTCCTTAGAATGGGCCGCTGCTATTCAGAAGACTGTTGGCCGGTTCGCCGGTTCGCCAGTTGGCTGGTTGAGACTCGTTCTTCACCGGCGCAACGGACAACCGGCAAACTGGCGCACTTTCTTTACTCGGAGCCCTATGAGCAATAAGAAATCCAGCAACCTGTTCAGACACGCCCAGACCCTGATCCCCGGCGGCGTGAACAGCCCGGTGCGCGCGTTTCGCTCCGTGGGGATGACGCCGCCGTTTATTTTGCGGGCCAAGGGGTGCCGGCTGTACGACGCGGATGGGCATTCGTATATCGACTACATCGGCTCGTGGGGGCCCATGATCGTGGGGCACGCGCATCAGCAGGTGGTCAATGCCATCAAACGCGCGGCCAATCATGGGACCAGCTACGGCGCGCCCACGCCGTTGGAGGTGCGGCTCGCGGAGATGATCGTGGACGCGGTGCCGTCGATCGAGATGGTTCGGCTGGTCAGCTCTGGGACGGAAGCCGTGATGAGCGCGATTCGGTTGGCGCGCGCGGCCACCAAACGGGACGGCATTCTCAAGTTCGACGGCGGGTACCACGGCCACGCGGACAGCCTGTTGGTCAAGGCCGGGTCGGGCGTGGCTACGTTGGGACTACCCGATAGCCCGGGCGTGCCGGCTGATCTGGCCAAACACACGTTGACCGCGCGCTACAACGATCTCAATGACGTGCGCCGGTTGCTGGAAGCTTCGCCGCGATCCGTGGCCGCGGTGATCGTCGAACCGATCGCGGGGAACATGGGCGTGGTCCTGCCCGCGCCGGGATTTCTCCAGGGGCTTCGCGATCTGACCCGTGAGCACGGGGCGTTGCTGATCTTCGACGAAGTGATCAGCGGGTTTCGTGCATCGTACGGCGGGGCGCAGGCGCGGTACAACGTGACGCCGGATCTGACGTGTCTAGGCAAGATCATCGGCGGCGGGCTGCCGGTGGGCGCGTACGGCGGACGACGAGAGCTGATGCAGTTGATCGCCCCGGCCGGCCCGGTTTATCAGGCCGGAACCCTGTCCGGCAATCCGTTGGCGGTGAGCGCGGGCATTGCCACGCTCAAGCTCCTGCAAAAATCCACAGTCTATGACGTCTTGGAAGCGCGCGGCGCTGAACTGGAGAACGGTCTCGCCGAGGCCGCCAAGTCCTCGGGCGTGCCGGTGCAGATCAACCGCGCGGGGTCGGTGCTGACCGTGTTTTTTACCGCCACCCAGGTTCGGGATTACGACACCGCCAAGACCTCGGACACCGCGCGATTCGGGCGGTTTTTCGGGGCCATGCTGGAGGCGGGCGTGTACTTGCCGCCATCACAATTTGAAGCATGGTTCATCTCGCTCGCGCACTCCGACCGCGAGATCGCGCGCACAATTAAAGCTGCGCGCACGGCATTCACGACCGCCTAGGCACACTCAGTCAACGCAGGACTTCTTCCGCGATCGCCTCGTAGACCGAGAGGTCCCGAGACGAAAAGCAGCAGAACGTCACGACTTCCGGCAGCGGATGCGCGGTGAGAAAAGCTTTGACCTCCCTTTGGGCGATGCGCGTGGCCGCATCAAGCGGATACCCGTACACCCCGGTTGAGATGGCGGGGAAC
Organism: Nitrospirota bacterium; assembly: GCA_049325295.1. Classification (GTDB taxonomy): domain Bacteria; phylum Nitrospirota; class Nitrospiria; order 2-01-FULL-66-17; family 2-01-FULL-66-17; genus JBFLXB01. The sequence continues at coordinate 107,397 of JBMOMD010000024.1, read as the reverse complement.
GCGATGGTTCGCAGCCCGTGCGTGGCCGCCAAGGTCAGGCTGTTGCGGTAACAGGCCGCGAGCAGGTCGGGTTCGCCGCGATGCCCCCCGTGCCACACCGGCCCCACCGTGTGGATCACGTGTTTGGCGGGGAGCCGGTAGCCCTTGGTGATCTTGGCGTCGCCGGTTCGCGCCCCACCCAGGGTCCGGCACTCGGCCAATAACTCGGGCCCCGCCTTGCGATGGATCGCTCCGTCAACGCCACCTCCGCCAAGGAGCGACTCGTTCGCGGCGTTGACGATGGCGTCCACCGCCAAGGTGGTGATGTCGCCCTGGACGATCCGCACCCGGCCATTCAGGTAGTGCACAGCTCTCTCCCCCAGGATTAACGGGCACTTAGGCGTCCGTTCGGAATCGTCTGGAGTTTGACAGGTCCCGCTGCCGACGGTACGTTCAAATACCACGCGGGCGGATCGATTCGCAACCGACAGAAGGTTCATGAACCGTACTCGTAGACTCGACTTTCGCACCCGAGTCCTGCTGACCATTTCGGCGGCCGCGCTGCTCGCCGTGCTGATCGCGTACGCCTCAGACCTGCTCCGAAGCGCCTCGGTTCTGATCGCCGGTTTCTTGGCCATCGCGGGTATCGAGTGGTTCCTGCTCGGGCGGCTCCGACGATCGGACGGCTCCGAGGGCGCCGCAACGCGCGATCGCCGGCCCGAGGCGGCTGACGAGGCGCTTCGCAAGACCGAGAAGCGCCTCGCCGAGTCCCAGCGCCTGGCCCATCTCGGAAGTTGGGAACTGGATCTCGTCAACGACGCCTTGTGGTGGTCCGACGAGGTCTATCGCATTTTTGAAATCGATCCGAGCCAATTCGGGGCGTCGTACGACGCCTTCATGGAGATGGTCCACCCCGAGGACCGGGAGCTCGTGAACCGAGGGTATCGGGAGTCCGTGAAAAACCGCACGCCGTACAATTTAATACACCGGCTACTCATGAACGACGGCCGGATCAAGTTCGTCCACGAATGCTGCGAAACGGAGTATCACCCGGACGGCACGCCGGTGCGATCGATCGGCACGGTGCTGGACGTGACCGAACGCCAGCAAACCGAACACGCGTTGCAGGCCTCCGAACGTCGGTATCGCGGCCTGGTCGAGAACATGCACGAATATCTCGCCGACATCGCGCCCGACGGCACGATTCGCGCCGTCAATCGCGCGTTATGCGGGGCCACCGGTTTCTCCGAGTCGGAATTGGTGGGCATGAGCGTGTTTGCGCTCCTGCACCCGGACGACGTGTACGCGGCCCGGCAACACTACGAGGGACTCCTCCGTGGGCGCACGCCCATTCGCCAGTGGGAGCATCGCTTCCGCAAGAAGGACGGCGGCTTCGTGCACGTGGCGACCAACGGCGACCCGGTATGCGAGCAAGACGGGACCGTGGTCTCGATCGCGCAGGTGTCGTTCGATCTGACCGCCCGCAAGGACGCGGAAGCCACCATCCGCCGGCTCGCGTATTACGACACGTTGACGGGGTTGCCCAACCGCACCATGTTGCTCGAACACTTGACCCAGGCCATCGAACGCAGCGGGAGCGCCCAACAACCGCTCACGCTGGCGGTCATGAATATCGACCAATTCAAGGACATCAACAACACCCTGGGCCACGACCACGGCGATCTCGTGCTGCAACAACTGGCCGCGCGGGTGATCGGGCTGCTGCGGGATTCGGATCTCGTGGCGCGATTGGGAGACGATCAATTCGCGGTGCTGCTCGCGGATACCGACCTGGAAGGCGCGCTGCGCGTGGGAGAAAAAATTCAAGCATCGCTCGCCACGCCCTTCGCGGTGGGCACGTTGTCCCTCACGGTCGAAGTCAGCGTCGGCCTCGCCCTATTTCCCGAGCACGCCACGACGGCCGACGCCTTGGTGCAACGCGCCCACGTGGCCATGTACACCGCGAAACGGAGCCGCAGCGGCCGCGCCGTGTATTCGTCGGATCGCGACCACTTCCGGCCTCGCCGGCTCGCGCTCATGAGCGAACTGCGCTACGCGATCGAACACGACGAGTTGAGTTTGTTCTTCCAGCCCCGCGTGACCATACGAACGGGACGCGTCACGGGCGTGGAAGCCTTGGTCCGTTGGCGTCATCCGCAACGCGGCATCATCGCCCCGGACGAGTTCATCCCCCTCGCGGAACACAGCGGGCTGATCAAGCCGCTGACGCAGTGGGTGTTGGCCGCCGCGAGGGACCAAGCGTTGCGCTGGCGCGATGAAGGGTATCGGCTCACGGTCGCGGTGAATCTCTCGGCCCGAACCCTCCATGATCCAGCCCTGCCGCTCTTTATCCAGATGTTGCTGACGGACGACCCGCGGCCGTGGCTCGAATTGGAAATCACCGAAAGCACCATCATGGCGGACCCGGCGGGCGCGCTGGACGTGCTCACGCAACTGCACGACCTGCGCATCCCCATCGCGATCGACGATTTCGGCACCGGGTACTCCTCGCTCGCGTATTTACAGAAGTTGCCGGTGACCACGATCAAAATCGACAAGTCGTTCGTGAAGGACATGGCCACGAACGACGGGGACGTCGTGATCGTCCGCTCCACGATCGACCTCGCGCACAACCTGGGGCTGGTGGTCGTGGCCGAAGGGGTGGAGACGGCGGACACCTGGATGCGGTTGGGAGAGCTGGGCTGCGACTTGGCCCAAGGCTACCATCTGTGTCGACCGCTGCCGGCCCTGGAGCTCACGGCGTGGCTGGCGGCGTCGAAATGGGCGGTCGGCGAGGAGGAGCGGCCCACCCGGGCCGCCTGACACCCGGTTACCGCGCGCGGAGCCAGCGAGCGAGCGGCGCGGCCTGCGCCGCCTTAAACGCGATTCCCACGTCGATGAATTCGAGCGTCTGATCGAGCGACTTGGCCGCGGATTCGACGCGGTGCTCCGGTCGATTGAAGAAGGTCGCGACCTCCTCGCGCCACGCCGGCCGCCATAACCCCCGGGTCGCTTGAATGACGCGGCTCGCGCCGACCGACCCGACTTTCTCCCGCAGCGCGCCCCAATGGGTTTTGACGAAGTCCCAGGCCGGACCCTGCGCCTCCGGGTTGCCGAGCAGCGAACGAAACGGCTTCCACGCGTCCTGGCCGCGCACGTCGTCCGCGACCAACAACGCCAGCAACCGCTCGATCAGCGCCCGATCAGGGAAGTCGGCCAGCGCGATGAGGAACCGATCGCGATCCTCCGGCGTGCGCGCCGAGCGCAGACGGGCGACGTACGCGTCAAAACGCGCCGCCCCGCCGAGCCGCGCGCCCAGTCGCAACACGGTGGACACGAGCGTGGGTTCCACCGACGACGGGTCCGCCAGATACGCGTCCACCCGCTGGTTCGCCTCGTCGCGCACCCGAGGGTCATCGGCCACCGCGGCCATGAGCCAGAGCGCGGCGGCGCGGGTCAACCGCGCTTCGTCGTCCTCGATCCCGCGACCGCCCCATCCCAGACGCTCCCAGATCGGCGTGGCCACGTCACGGGCCGCGCGCGCGAACAGGGGACGGTCGCCGCGCGCCACGATCCGCTCCGCGAGCGTGTCGAGGTAGCCGGCGAGCGCCTCCACCAGCACGCGCGTCCCGTCCCCGCGACACGCCGGCAGCACGTCCAGAAACGCGTCGATGGGAGCTTCGCCGGATTCGGCCGCGGCCCAGGCGTGGTTCAGCAGCCCCACGCGTTCGGCCGCGTCCAACCGCGCCCAGCCCGAGGCGAGCAATGCCGCGTGCAACGCGGGGTCGTGCGTCACCCGGTAAAACCCGGACTCCATGCCGTTGCCGTACACCCACGTCACCGCGCCCTCGGCCGGCAGCGTAACGGTCGCCTGGTCGTGGTCGAGCGAGACGTGATGCGCGTGTACGCCCCGCGAGTCCTCGTAGCGGATCGCGACCGGAATTCGCCAGCGCCCCGGGGCGGGCCGCCGCGCGCCGTGCGCGGACCAGCGCCGTTGCGTCAATTGGAGCGTCCGTCGATCGGACCCGGCCGCAGCCACGCGCACCACGGGATATCCGGCCTGCCCCAACCAGTCGCGGGCCAACTCGCCCATGGGCCGTCCCGACGCGGCGTCGAGCGCGCGCCACAGATCGGCCGCCACCGTGTTCCCGAACTGATGCGCTTTCATGTACGCGCGAATCCCGTCGCGGAACGCGTGTTCGCCCGCGTACCGCTCGAACATGCGCAGCACGGCCGCGCCCTTCTCGTACGTCAAGGGATCGAACATGGCTTCGATCTCCGCCGGCGTGTCCGCGCCCGCCACGATCGGGCGGGAGCTGTCCAACGCGTCCAGTGCGAGGGGCACGTGTTTTTCCAATTGGAACTCGTCCCACGACCGCCACTCGGGACGCCACTGGTCCACGATCTTGCACGCCAGCCACGTCGCGAACGCTTCGTTGAGCCACAGGTCGTCCCACCACCGCATGGTCACCAGGTTCCCGAACCACTGGTGCACGATCTCGTGGACGATCACGTTGGCCACCACGCGCTGCGTGGCGGTGGACGCCCGCGCCGGATCCACGAGCAACCGCGAATCCCGGAAAAAGATCGCGCCCCAATTCTCCATCGCGCCCATGGCGAAGTCCGGCACCGCGATCAAGTCCAGTTTCGGATACGGATACGGGAGGCCGAAGTAGTCGTTCAGCAAGGGCAACGTGGCCGCGGTCACGTCCAGCGCAAAGTCCGCGAGCGCCAGATCGTTCGGCAGCGCCCACACCGCCACCTCGGCGCCCGCAATGGTCCGGCGCTTGGGCGCCAACCGGCCCACCGCCACCGCGAGCAAATACGTGGACATGACCGGGGTCTGGGCGAACCGCACGGTCTTGGTCGACCCTTCGCGGGCCTCGGACACGGCGGGCATGTTGGACAGCACGGTCAGGTGGGCCGGAGCCGTCACCTGCACGCGGAACGACGCCTTGAACGCGGGCTCGTCGAAACATGGAAAACAGCGCCGCGCGTCGGTGGGCTCGAACTGCGTGAACGCGTACCGCTCCTCTACCCCCTCCACCACGGCCCGCGCCTCATACAACCCCTTCATCTGGCGATTGAGCGAGCCGGCGAAGACCAGTTCGAGCGACGCCGGGCCGGCGGGGATCGTGTCGGAAGAGGAGAGCGTGAGGCGGGTGGTCTCCGCGTCGAGCGTCGCGGTCAGCGGACGCCGACGTTCGCCCGTCACGATCGCGGCGTCGGACACGACGAGATCCTGCGCGTGCAGCGCGATCTCGCGGGCGGGGGACGTCAGGTTGACGGCGATGCGCACGCGCCCGGAGAACCGCCCCTCCTCGGGCCGCACGTCCAACGCCAGATCATACGCCTCGGGCGTCACCGTCTCCGGCAACCGCCCAGACGGCCGCTCAGTGCTCACTCGCTCGGTCCATCCAGCAACCGGCGTATTATCGCAGAAGCCGTCAGCGCGAGCAAACACCGATGCGGTCTGATGGACACGCGCTTGATTCCGGCGCGGTACCGGCGTAGGATGCCCAACCGATATCCGCGCACCCCTCCACGTCGCTCCCCAAAGGGTGCGCTTCATCCGGAGGCAACCATGGCGCAACGCCTCGGTGAACTCTTGTGCGCGCAGGCCCGCCTGACCCCGCAGGCGCTCGGGCAAGGATTGGAAGATCAGCGCCGCAACGGCGGTCTGCTCGGCGAACGACTGGTCGCCCTCAAGTTGCTGGAGCCCGCCGCGCTTTCCACCGCGCTCGCGCAGCAGACCGACCTCCAGCGCGTCGAATACGAACGGAGCATTCCGACCTTGGCCGCGGATGCGGCGCGCGGACGGCCCGCCGACGGCGATGCCGCGCCGCCGTTGGTGCGCTTGGTCGACGCGTTGATCGCCTACGGCGTGGTGCGCCAAGCCAGCGACGTCCATATCGAGCCCACGGCGGAGGCCACGCTGGCGCGATATCGCGTCCACGGCCTGCTCGGCGCCGCGTTCCGGTTGCCGAGAGGCCTGCACCCGGCGCTCGTCTCGCGCGTGAAGATCCTCGCCGCGCTCGACATCGCGGAGCGTCGACTGCCGCAGGACGGCGCGGTGCGCGGTCGCCACGCCGGGCACGCCGTGGATCTGCGGATTTCGTCGCTGCCGAGTCAACACGGCGAGACCGTGGTGATCCGCATTCTCGATCACTCCCGGCAACTGCTGAGCCTCAACGCGCTGGGGTTGACCCCGCGCGAAACCGACGCGGTGCAGAGCATTCTCGCGCGCCGCAAGGGCATCATCCTGGTCACCGGCCCCACCGGCAGCGGCAAGACCACCACGCTGTACGCCATGCTCAATGCGATCAAGGACGGCACCACCAACATCGTGACGGTCGAAGACCCGATCGAGTATTCCATCGCGGGGATCAATCAAGTCCAGGTGAACGTGGACTGCGGACTGACCTTTGCGCGGGCGTTGCGCGCGATTCTGCGCCAGGACCCGGACGTGGTCTTGATCGGCGAAATCCGGGACGGCGAGACCGCGGAAATCGCGTACCGCGCGGCCATGACCGGACATCTCGTGTTGTCGACGTTGCACACCAACGACGCGCCCGCCACCATCGCCCGACTAACCGATCTGGGCGTGCCGCGTTACCTGGTGGCCGCCCACACCGCGGGCATTCTGGCGCAACGCCTGGTGCGCGCGTTGTGCCCGACCTGTCGTGTCCAAGGGCGACCCTCGCTCGGACACGCCCTCCACCTGGGCCTGCCCGCTTCCGCGGCCGACGACGCGACCTGGTGGTTGCCGCGCGGCTGCGACGGGTGCGGCGGCAGCGGCTACCGCGGGCGCCTCAGCCTGTTCGAGTCGTTGCTCCCCTCGCGCGAGCTGCGCGAACAGATCGCGGCCAACGCGCACGAGCAGAGTCTGCGCATGACCGCGCTGCGATCCGGCATGGTGTCACTCCTCGCCGCGGGATTGGCCAAGGCCAGGGAGGGCCTGACGTCGCTGGAAGAACTCGGGCGCGCGCTGGAACCGGACGACGGCGCGCCGCCGGTGTGCGAGACGTGCGGGAAGATCAGACCGGGGCCGACGCGGTATTGCCCGTTCTGCGGAACTCAGGCCCGCGGGTCGTGCCCCGGATGTGGCGATGCGTTGGCGCCGACGTGGAGCCACTGCGCGTCCTGCGGCACGGCCCGGCCATCGTAGGGGCGAACGGCCGTTCGCCCGGATTCTTCACGGCCACACCGAAAGGCGGGCGTACAGCCGTACGCCCCTACGAAGAATTGCGGAAATGCTCGTATCCCACGTTGGGAAGCGGTCGCCGCCGACCAGTCCCGTCCACGACGGTCAATCCCTTTCGGGCCGACGTGATCCGGCCGATGACCGTGAGCGGGGCGTGGGGATCGGCCAGACGCTGCGCGCGAGCGAGGTGTTTTGGCGGGATCGCGATCAGCAATTCAAAATCTTCTCCGCCGCCCAAGGCATAACCGATCGGGTCGCGCCGGACCGCTTCGGCATACTGACGTAGCGCGGTCGACATCGGCAGCGCGGACAAATCGATCTCGACCCCGACCTTGCTCGCCTCGCACAAATGTCGGACGTCCGCGGCCAGACCGTCGGACAGATCAATCGCGGCCGTGGCCAGACGCTGATCAGCCAATTGTCGGCCGATCTGGATGCGCGCCGTGGGAAGCTGGTGACGACCAATCAGCCGCTTCACATGGGATCGAGCGAGGCCGCGCGGAGTTCGGCCTCCCCGCTGGAGTAACGCCAAGCCCGCGCGTGAGTCCCCCACCGTCCCGGTCACGCACAAGAGATCTCCGGGTCGCGCGCCCGCGCGCGTGAGCGCCCGCCCGCGCGCGACCTCACCCAACACGGTCACGGCGACGGACCAACAGGGCGCCGCGGACACGTCCCCGCCCCCGAGCGTCACCCCGTACCTTCGCGCGCAACGACCGAGCCCGCGATACAGCGCATCCGCCGCGCGCACCGCCGCGCGCGCCGGAATCGACAACGACACGAAGAAGACGGTGGGCCGCCCGCCCATGGCCGCAATGTCGCTGAGATTGGCCGCCAGCGCCTTCTCCCCCAACCGCTCGAACGGCGTGTTCCCCCGCTCAAAATCCACGCCCTCCACCAACACATCAGTGGTCACGAGGATTTCTGTATTGGGTTTCGGTCTGACGACCGCCGCGTCGTCACCAACGCCAAGACGCAACTGCGATGAAGTGGTTGGACAAAGCTTGGCGAGCCGGGCGATCAGCCCAAACTCGCCAAGGCGCCTTAACTCACTTTTCAATGTTGTTTTTCCCCGGCGCGCAGAAGTCTGCGCGCCGGAGCCTGTTCAGGAGCGGGCCAGATGCAAGGCGGAGCGAGCGCCCGCACCGCAGCGTACTGGGTCGTACGTGAGGAGCGGACGCGCAGCGACAACGCCGCAGATGGCCCCTCATGAACAGGCTCTACGCGTTGATGGTGACGGAGCGGCTGTGGCGGCCCGAACTCGGTCGGTGCGGCGACCGCGACCTCACCATCCGAAACCCCTTCAACGCCACCGGCAACACGTCGTCCATGGTTTCCGCGAACACGATCTGCAATCCCTGCTTGACGTGTTTGGGCACGTCTTCCAGGTCTTTCTCGTTGCGCTTCGGAATGATCACGGTCTTCATGCCCGCGCGTTTGGCGGCCAGGAGTTTTTCCTTCAGCCCGCCGATCGGCAACACCCGGCCGCGCAAGGTCACCTCGCCGGTCATGGCCACGTCGTGGCGCACCGGGGTGTCGGTGAACGCGGAGGCCAAGGCCGTGGCCATGGTGATGCCGGCGGACGGGCCGTCCTTGGGAATCGCGCCCGCGGGCACGTGTACGTGTACGTCGAGTTTGCCGAACACGTCGGGCTTGATCCCGATCTCGTGCTGGCGCGACTTGATGTAGCTGAGCGCGGCGTGCGCCGATTCCTTCATCACGTCGCCCAGGTGCCCGGTCAACGTGAGCGCGCCCTTGCCCTTCATGGTGGTGGCTTCGATGTAGATGATGTCGCCGCCGGACTCGGTCCAGGCCAGGCCCGTGGCCACGCCGGTTTCGTCGTGTTCCTGCTCCGCCTCGGGCAAATGCTTGGGGATGCCCAAGTACGACTGCAGGGTCTTGGGCGTGATCGAGTACTGCTTGAGCTTGCCCTCCGCGATCTTGCGCGCGACCTTGCGGAACACGTTCGCGATCTCGCGTTCCAGGTTCCGCACGCCCGCCTCGCGCGTGTATTGGGTGATGATCATGCGCAGCGCGGCTTCGGTCAGGTCCACGTGTTTTTCGGTGATCCCGTGTTCGGTCAATTGCCGCGGGATCAAATAGTTCTTGGCGATCCCGACCTTCTCCTCCTCGGTGTACCCCGAGATGTCGATGACTTCCATACGGTCGCGCAAGGGGCCGGGGATCGGATCCATCAAGTTCGCGGTGGTGATGAACATCACGTTGGACAGATCGAACGGCACGCCCAGATAGTGGTCGGTGAACGCGTGATTCTGCTCCGGGTCCAGCACCTCCAGCAACGCGGCCGCGGGATCGCCGCGAAAATCCATCCCGATCTTGTCCACCTCGTCCAACATGAACACCGGGTTGTTGGAGCCGGCCTGCTTGATGCCTTGGATGATCCGGCCCGGCAGCGAGCCCACGTACGTGCGCCGGTGCCCGCGGATCTCGGCCTCGTCGCGCACCCCGCCCAGCGACATGCGCACGAACTCCCGGCCCAGCGAACGCGCGATGGATTTGCCCAGCGAGGTCTTGCCCACGCCGGGAGGCCCCAGGAAACACAGGATCGGGCCCTTCATCTTCTCCTTCATCTTGCGCACCGCGAGAAACTCCAGGATGCGCTCCTTGACCTTCTCCAGATCGTAGTGGTCCGCGTTGAGCACCTTTTCCGCGGCCGGGATGTCCAGGTTGTCCTTGGTTTTCTTGCTCCACGGAATCTCCACCATCCACTCCAAATACGTGCGGATGGTGGCGGCCTCGGCCGAGTCCGGGTGCATCTTTTCCAGCCGCTTGAGTTGTTTGTCGGCTTCCTTGAACACCTTCTCCGGCATCTTGGATTTCTTGATCCGTTTGCGGATTTCGGCGATTTCCTCGGCGCGTTCGTCGACCTCGCCCAGCTCTTTTTGGATCGCCTTGAGCTGCTCGCGCAGGAAGTACTCGCGCTGGCTGCGGTCCATCTCCCCCTTGGCTTCGGCCTGGATCCGCTGCTGCATGGACAGCAGCTCGATTTCTTTGTTGAGGATCTCGTTGACGCGTCGCAGCCGCTCGATGGGGTCCAGGATCTCCAGGACCTCCTGCGCGGTCTCGACCTTCAACCCGAGGTTGGACGCGATCATGTCGGCCAGGCGGCCGGGTTCGTCCAGGTTCTCGATCACCACCATGATCTCGGGCAACATCAGCTTCCCGAATCCGATGATCTTCTCGAGCTGCTCCTTGACCGTGCGCATCAGCGCCTCGATTTCCAGCCCCACCTCCGGAGCCGGCGCGTCGGACAGTTTTTCGGTCTTGACCACGTAAAACGGCACGGTCTGGTCGTACTCCAACACCCGCGCGCGGGCGAGCGCCTGGACCAGGATCTTGATGCGTCCGTCGGGCAGCTTGAGCATCCGCATGATCATGCCGACCGTGCCGATCGAATAGATATCCTTCGGTTGCGGGTTCTCCACGTCCAGCGCGCGTTGCGCCACCAACAACACGAGGCGGTTGCCCGCGAGCGCCTCGTCGATCGCCTTGATCGACATCTCGCGCCCCACGAAAAGCGGCAACACCATGTGCGGAAACACCACCAAGTCCCGCACCGGCAACATCGGCAACTGGCTCGGGATTTCGACCTGTTGAGGTTCTAGATCAACCGATTGGGTCACGCGTGGTTCCCCTTTGTCGTTATCGCTCACGTTTCGTCGCGCTCCTTGAACCGGCGGATTACCCGCCGTCCCGTACCGGAATTTCGATCGCCTGTTGCCGTCGATCCGGGATCTTGGGAAACGTTACCGTCAACACGCCCCGTTCGTACCGGGCCGTGGCCGCGTGGGGGTTGATCGCGATCGGCAGATTCACCACCCGATGAAACGCGGCGGAACTGCGCTCAACGCGCAAGTAGCCGACCCGGGTCGCGTCGCCCCGCGAACGCGGCGTCCCTTCGATGGTGAGGTTATTCTGCGACACCGTGATGCGCAGGTCCGCGACCGCCACGCCGGGCAGGTCCACTTCGACCACGAGCCCGCCCGCCACTTCGTACAAGTCCAGCAACGGGGTCGTCGGCGCCTCTGGCGCCGCCAGTCGGGGCGAGGCGAAGACCCGCTCACCCACGGTCCGCACCGCGATCTGCTGTTTGGCCATGGTTCCGCCCTCGCCGACCTATTTGGTAAGCCGGAGTTCTTCCAGATACCGGCGAAACGCCGGCCCCAGCTCGGGATTCTTCAGACCGAATTCGACCGTGGCCTTCAGAAATCCCAACTTGTCGCCGGCGTCGTGCCGGCGCCCGTCAAGCACCTTGCCGTACAACCGGCCCTGTTGCGCCAACTCCCGCAACGCGTCCGTGAGCTGGATCTCGCCGTTTCGTCCCGGGGCCGTGTGCTCCAAAATCGAGAAGATATCGCCGGTGAGCACGTAGCGGCCGATCACCGCCACCGTGGACGGCGCCTGATCCGGCGACGGCTTTTCGACCAGATCCTTGATCTGGTACAAGCCCGGCTTGACCTCTTTGCCCTTGATGATGCCGTACTGACTCACTTCCTCGCGCGTCACCGGTTGCAGTCCGATCACCGCCACCCCCACCTCCTGGTGCACGGCGATGAGCTGCTGAATCGCGGGCACCGGGTGATCGATGATGTCATCGCCCAGCAACACCGCGAACGTTTCGTCCCCGACCGCGCCCTTGGCCTGCAGCACCGCGTGGCCGAGCCCCTTGGCCTCGCGCTGGCGGACGTAGACGAAGTTCGCCAGCCCCGTGATCTCCTGGATCACGTCGAGCAGCTTCTTCTTGCCCTGGCCGCGCAACGTGGTTTCCAATTCGAACGCCACGTCGAAGTGGTCCTCGATCGCGCGTTTGCCGCGGCCGGTGACGATCACGATGTCCTGAATCCCCGCGGCCACCGCCTCTTCCACCACGTACTGGATGAGCGGCTTGTCCACCAGCGGCAACATTTCCTTGGGAGACGCCTTGGTGGCGGGCAGGAAGCGCGTGCCGAGGCCCGCGGCGGGGATCACGGCCTTCACGATCGGCGCGGCGTGCATCGCGGGCATTCTAGGGATGATGCCCGGAGAATGTCAACGCTTGGCGCGCCCCGTTTCCACGGCGCGGCGGGCCAGCTCGGCGTAGATGCGCGTAACCGCCCGCCGCACGTCCTCGCGCGGACGGCGGCCGTCGATCACGTAGTCCGCGACGCGACGTTTATCGGCCAACGGCCACTGGCTCTTGATGCGCGCCAAGGCCTCCGCGCGCGTCAGGCCGTCGCGCGCGGCCAGGCGGGCCAGTTGCGTGCGCTGGTCCGCGCTCACCACGATCACCGCGTTCATCCGGCGGTACGCGCCGCTCTCGATCAACAACGCCGCGTCGAAGACGATCACCGCGCCGGGATCACGGGCCGCGATCTCGCGGGCGATGCGCCGTTCGGCCGCGAACACCCGCGGATGCACGATGGCTTCGAGGCGCTTGCGCCGGCGCGCGTGGCCGAACACGAGCGCGCCCAGCTTCGCGCGGTCCACCACCCCACCGGGCGCCACCTCCGGACCGAACGCCCGCGCCACCGCGCGCGCGCCGGAGGACCCGGGCGCGAGCGCCTCGCGGGCCAGCTGATCCGCGTCGATCACGTACGCGCCCAGCGCGCGGAATATTGCGCTCACCGTGCTCTTGCCGCAGGCGATCCCGCCCGTCAATCCCACCCGCATCATGGGCCCGCAGTGTAGCACGGATCGCTTTCCCTGCGTCGCCGTTGAACCAATCGCGCGGGAGCGCGTACAATGCCCTCCGCCACGCGCATGACCGACCGAGTCCACATCCCTCCCGCATGATCCGTCGCGGCCGACGTTCGCGACCGGTCCGCCGCGGGCTGGCCTGGGCGCTGCTGGCCGTCGGCGCCGCCACCGTCGCGTTCGGGGCCTACGTGTATCTGACCCTGCCGGACGTGCGGGGGCTCAAAACCAAAAATCCCACGCGGACCGCGTTCATGGCGTTGCGCGAGCGCGAGTACCGCAACCGCGAGGGCCGCGCGCCCAAACCGCAACAGACCTGGGTGCCGCTCAAACGGATCTCCCCCAACCTGGTCGACGCGGTGCTCCTGGCCGAAGACGCGGCGTTCTACCAGCACGACGGGGTGGACTACCACGAGTTGTGGGAGTCCATGAAGATCAACTGGAAAGACCGGAAAATGCGGCGCGGCGGAAGCACGATCACGCAGCAACTCGCGAAGAACCTCTATCTGTCGCCCGAACGCACCGTCACGCGCAAGGCGCGCGAACTGCTGATCGCCAGGCGCTTGGAACGCGACCTGGGCAAGCGCCGCATCTTGGAGATCTATCTCAACGTGGTCGAGTGGGGGCGCAACGTGTACGGCGCGGAGGAAGCCGCGCGGCGGTACTACGGGGTGCGGGCCCGCGACCTCACGCCCGCCCAGGGCGCCACGCTCGCGGGCATGTTGATCAATCCGATCAAATACACCCCGGACGCGCCGTCCTCCCGGCTCTCCCGCCGCAAACGCATCATTTTGGAACGCATGGCCAAATACGGGAAGATCACGCCGCAGGAGTACCGCCTGGCCATGGGCATTGAGCCGCCGCGGATCGAGGCCGCGCCGCCCGAGCCGGCGCAGCCCGCGCCGTCTCGACCCGCGCCCGAACCGCCGGTCACGGTCGAGGCGCTCGACGACGCGCTCGGCGAGGACGACCCGATCGCGGAGCCGCCGCCCGCCGATCTCCCGCCATTGGAGTTGACCGATCAGCCCGTGGAAGACGTGTTGCCCCCGGCCGTGATCCTCCCCGCGCCGGCGCCGCCCGCGGGAGAATCCGCGCCTCACCCTAATTAAGTAGAACCCTCCCGCTCGTTTGTGCTACGATCACCCCGTTCGACGCGAGGGAAACCGCACAAGTTCGTCGCCCCCGCGATGTTCGGCACGTTGGAGGCCACATGCGGTCGACAACGCTCCACCTCCGGTCCCGATATTCCTACGCCGACCAGTATCATCCCCCCGTGGGCGTGCGCGCGACGTTGCGCCGCGACCCGAGCGGACCCGGCAGCGCGCGGGGGGGCACGCGATTGGTTCAGCGCACACGGCCCGCGGCTCGAACCTTGCTCGAGAGGGAGGATGGCGCATGGGGATGAGGCTCTATGTCGGCAACCTGTCGTTCGCGGCCTCCGACACCGACCTGCAAGCATTGTTCACGCAGGCCGGACACGTCACGTCGGCCAAGGTGATCACCGACGTCTACACCGGCCGGTCCCGCGGTTTCGGCTTCGTGGAAATGGCGTCACGGGACGAGGGCCAGCGCGCGATCGACCAGTTCAACGGCAAACCGCTCAAAGGGCGGCCGATCATCGTGAACGAAGCCCGGCCGCCCCTGCGTCGTCCCGGCGGCAATTCCACCGAGCACGGCTCCGCGGCCACCGCTTGACCGCGTGACGGGATCCGGTTCGACCCCTTCCCCTCGACCGCCACGGCCGGGGTGGCACTCCGCGCAACAGGTCTCGCCCGGCCGGTATCCGGAATCGCTCACACGGCATCTCATGCAATTGAAGCGCGACGGGTTCCTCGCGAACCTGCGCGATCGCCGTACCGACTTGTGGCGCCCCGAGTCTCCGCACCAAGCCGTGGCCGCCCATCGGCTGGGGTGGGTGGACCCGTTGTCCCTCATCGCGCTGCACGCGGCGCAGGTGACCGACTGGTCCCGCGAGACCCGCGCGCGCCACGACACATTCGTTCTGCTCGGCATGGGCGGGGCCAGTCTCGCGCCCGAGGTGATCGCGCGCGTGGCCGCGGCCCCGGAGGAGGCGGCCCGCTTCATGATGCTCGACTCCACCGACCCGGACGCGATCGCCGCGGTCATCGCGCGGACCGAAACCGGCAACCCCTTGTACCTGGTCTCGTCCAAGTCCGGCGGCACCATCGAAACCCGCTCCCACGCCGAATTCTTCTTCGCGCGCGAGGCCGCGTTGCGGCCCGAACCCGGGCGGTCCTTCGTCGCGATCACGGACCCGGATTCACCGTTGGCCCGACTGGCGCGCGAGCGGGGATTCGCCCACGTGTTCCTCAACGCGCCCGACATCGGCGGCCGTTACGCCGCGCTCTCGTTGGTAGGCTTGGTGCCCGCGGCCCTGCTCGGGCTGGCGCCTGCCGTCATCGCGGACCGCGTGTCCGCGATGACGGCCGCGTGCGCCCCCGACGCCCCGACCTACGAGAATCCCGCGCTCGTGTTGGGCGCGCTGATGGCCGTGTCCGCGATGAACGGCGCGGACAAACTCACGCTGCTGACCTCGCCCGCGCTCGCGCCGTTTGCCGCGTGGGCGGAACAGTTGATCGCGGAAAGCACGGGCAAGGACGGTCGCGGCATCATCCCGGTGGCGGGCGAAGACCTGGATCTCGCGACCGCGGGCAACGACCGGTGTGTAGTGGCGTTGACGCTGCACCGCGACCACGACCCCGCGTTGACCAAAACGCTCGACGCCTTGCGCGCGAGCCATACCCCATTGGTCGAAATCACCTTACCCGACCGGCTCGCGGTGTTCGGAGAGTTCTACAAGTGGGAGGTAGCGGTCGCGGTGGCCGCGAGTCTGCTCAAGGTCGATCCGTTCGACGAGCCCAACGTCACGGAGAGCAAGGACATGACCGCGGCGATCTTGACACAGGTCGAGCGAACCGGCCGCTTGCCGATCGGCCCGGCAACGGCCGAAACCGCGCGCCTCGCGGTCTGGGCGTCCGCGCCCCAGCCCTCGATCGACGCGGCCCTGCGCGGCCTCCTCGCGCCGGTGAAGCCGCCCATGTACGTCGCGTTGCTCGGCTACCTGAACCCGGCCCCCGGCGTCGAGCCCGCGATCGCGCGTATCCGCCGCGCCATCGGCTCCGCGCGAGGCGTGCCCACGCTCTTGGGCTGGGGGCCGCGCTACCTGCACTCGATCGGCCAACTCCACAAAGGCGGCCCCCCGACCGGCGCGTTCATCATTCTCACGTCGGACCATGCCGCCGCCCAATCCATCCCGAACGCGCCCTACACCTTCGGCCAACTGCAACTGGCCCAAGCCCTGGGCGACCTGGAAGCCCTGGCCAAACACACCCGCCCGGCCGTCCGCATCCACCTCAAAGGCGACCTGGTCACCGCGCTCGCGGATCTCGAAAAGGCCATCAACACCGCGCTGAAGTAAGGAGGGCCCACAGCAGTGGGCCTCTGCGGGAACAGGGACCCGCCCGCGAGTTTTCCTAGACCAGTAGCCATCCCGCACGTTTTAAATCCCCCCTTGCCCCCCCCTTTTCCAAATGGGGGATTGTTGGCCGCGAATAATATGAACCACCTGACTTCCCGCCTTCGTGGGAATGACGGCATATATAGCGCCCAGCCGCTCACGCGGCCGGTCGCAATATTTTCTGTGTTTCGCCTTTCCCGCGAAAGCGGCTGGCCGCCGAGAAAGGGACAGATGCCAGGCGGAGCGAGCACCGGAGCGGAGCGTACGAAATAGGTACGTGAGCACCGGAAGCGCAGCGACAACGCCGCAGATGGCCTTTTCTCGGCGGCCAGACAGCGCCCAGCCAGATTGACACCGGCGGGCCAATGATGCTACCACACCCTCCTATGTCTCCTTCGTCAGCCCTCCCCGCTCCGGCCGAAAAAGAGCGCGTGGTCCAGCGCATGTTCTCCGCCATCGCGCGCTGGTACGACCTCAACAACACGGTCCTCTCGCTCGGCCTGCACCACGCGTGGAAACGCGAGGCCGTGGCTCTCACCGAGGTCAACCCCGGCGGCCGGGTGTTGGATCTGTGCGCGGGCACGTGCGACCTCGCGATCCTGCACGCGGACGCGGTGGGACCCGGCGGGCGCGTGGTGGCAAGCGACTTGAACCCGGAGATGCTGGGGGTGGGGCGCGACAAGGTCGCGACCCGCGGCTTGGGCGATCGCGTGGCCTGCGTGTTGGGCAACGCGGAGGCGCTGCAGTTTCCCGACCACTCGTTCGACGCGCTCACCGTGGCGTTCGGCCTGCGCAACGTCACACACCTGGACAAGGCCCTGGCCGAGATGCACCGGGTGCTCAAACCCGGCGGCCGCGCGGTGTGCCTGGAGTTTTCGCGGCCCACCAACGTGGCGTTTCGCAAGACCTACGACTTTTACTCGTTCACCCTGCTGCCCAAGGTCGGGACCTGGATCGCGGGCGACCGCACCGGGGTGTACCAATACCTGCCGGACTCGATCCGCCACTTCCCGGCGCAAGAACCGTTCGCGGCCATGTGGCACCAGGCGGGCTTTCGCGAGGTCTCGTACCGCAACCGCTCGGGCGGGATCGTGGCCATCCACGTGGGCGTGAAGTGAGCGCGATCCAATCCGTTCTGTACGTCTGGTTGCCGTGCAAGGAGATCTACCCCATCGGTTTGACGTACCTGGCGAACTTCATCCACGAGCGGCACCCGGAGATCAACCAGCAGATCCTGGACCTAACCCCGATCCCGCGCGAGCGCCGCAAACAGGTGCTGGCCGACGTGATCAAGCAGAACAAGTCCGAGTTGGTGTGTTTTTCCTGGCGCGACATCCAAGTGTTCGCGCCCCACGAGGGCGACGCCAGCCTCAAATACGCGTTCAACTTCTATCACTCCATCAACCCGTTCAAAAAAGCTTTCGCGTCATACAAGGGCCTGGAGTTCTTGTGGCGGTACTACCAGGGCATCCGGGAATTCCTCGGGTACCCCTGGTTGGTGGCCGAAGAGTTCCCGGACACGCGCGTCATGATCGGCGGCGGCGCGTTCTCCGTGTTCGCGGATCAGTTGATCCACAAACTGCCCGAAGGCACCATCGGCATTTTGGGCGAAGGCGAAGAAGCCGTGCTCAAAGTGATCGAGGGCAAGCCCTTGGACAGCGAGCGCTACATGGTGCGCGAGCGCGGCGTGCTGCACAGCGGGCGCAAGGGCCCGTACTTGCCGCTCAACGACTTCACCGTGGACGTGCGGTATCTGAGCAAGATCTACCCGCAGCACACCCTGCACCGCGGCAATTACATCGGGGTGCAAACCAAACGCGGCTGCCCCTACGACTGCCAGTTCTGCGAGTACCCCTACATCGAGGGCAAGGAGGTCCGCCACCGCCCGCCCGACCTGGTGCTGCGCGACATGGTGCAGCACTACAAGCTCTGGGGCACGCGCAAGTTCTGGTTCACCGACGCGCAGTTCATTACCGGCCGCGAAGCCTACTTGCAGGTGATCGAAATCCTGGAGCGGGTCAAGAAAGAAGACTTGCGGATCGAGTGGTCGGGCTACGTGCGCACCAGTCACATCACCGCGGAACTGGCCAAGCTGATGGTCGAGACCGGCGTGGGCGACTTGGAAGTCGCCATCACCTCGGGCTCGCAGGCCATCATCAACAACCTGCACATGGGGTTCTCGTTGGAGAAACTCTACGAAGGCTGCCGCCACCTGAAGGACGCGGGCTTCGCCGGGAAACTGATCTTGAATTACTCGCCCAACACCCCGGGTGAAACCGAGGAGACGTTGCTGGAGAGCGTGCAGTCGTACAAGCGAATCGCCGCGATCCTGGGCGAGGATCACGTGTTCCCCATGCTCTTCTTCCTGGGCGTGCAACCCCACACCGGCTTCGAGCAAACCCTGTTGACCAACGGCTACCTGCACCAAGGCTACAACCCCCTCTCGCTCAACCCGCTGACCATCAAAAAACTCCTCTACAACCCCCCGCCATTCTCCAAACTCATCGCCAAAGCGTGCTTGAAAGCCTGGGCGGCCAAGGAGCGCGAACTCAAAGCGACCCAAGAAGTGGCGCACGACCTGACCGGGCACTACGCGGACACGAATTTGTTCGCCGGAGTCGTGAAGGACTCGGGGCGACAAGTGTTGATCAATATCGAGCGGGAACTGGTGGGGCCTACGGGTCGCTAGTCAGAAGTCTCGTTCGTCTCATCGGCAAAACCGGACCCCGGCGATCGACGCTGTGATTTGAGGGGCAACGGGTGCTGCACATCAAACAGTTCGTCCAACGCGATCTGTGGACCACCGACCTCCGGTCGCTCCACGGCGTCTCGCGCGTCGCGGTTCAGGCCGTTCGCCTGGCGGTCGCGGTGTCGTTGGAGTTTCGCCATCGCCTGCTCGACGCACGGGCCGCGGGTCTGGTCTACACCACGCTCCTGTCGTTGGTGCCGTTTCTTGCCGTGGTGTTGTCGGTCCTAAAGGCATTCGGCGTCCACCATCAGCTCGAACCCTTGCTGGCCCAGGTGCTGGAGCCGTTGGGGCCGAAGGGGCAAGAGGTCACCCAACGGGTGATCGGGGTCGTGGACAACCTCAATGTCGGGGTGCTGGGCGTGATCGGGGTCGCGATCTTCCTGTACACGACGTATTCCCTGATCGAGAAGATCGAGGAAGCGCTGAACGCGGTCTGGCAGGTGCGCCACGGGCGCACCTGGACCCGGAAGTTCACCGACTATTTGAGCGTGGTCTTGGTCGGTCCGGTGTTGGTGGTCACGGCGTTGGGACTCCTGGCCTCGGTCCAGCACCAAACCCTGGTTCAACGCGTGCTGCAATTCGAGCCGCTGGGAACGTGGGTGGTGGCATTGGCCAAGGTCGTGCCGTTTCTCCTGCTCGCCCTGGTCTTTTCGTTCATCTACAAGTTCGTGCCCAACACCCGCGTGCACCTGAGTTCGGCCCTGGTCGGCGGGGCGTCCGCCGCCCTGTTGTGGGGTCTGGCCGGCATGGCGTTCGCCAAATTCGTGGCCGGGTCGGGCCAATACGGCGCCGTCTACTCCGGCTTCGCGATCGTGCTCTTGTTGTTGATCTGGCTCTACGCGGCGTGGCTGATCGTGTTGGTCGGCGCCCAAGTCGCGTTCTTCCATCAACACCCCACCGCGTATCAATCGACCCTGATGTGGCAACACCAGGCCTTGGCCCTGCGCGAGCGCATCGCGCTGATGGTGGTCGCCGCGCTCACGCGCCGCTTTCTCAACGGCCAGGGGCCGGTCCGCCCCGCCGAGCTGGCGCGCGAGCTCCATCTGGCCGCGGCCCTGGTCGACGAACAGGTGGAGCAGCTCGTGAAACACGGGTATCTGGGCCGCACCACAGACCCGCAGGGCGTGACCCTGATCAAACCCCCGGCGTCCACCGCCGTGACGGACGTGCTCAACGCGATCCGCGAGGTCAAAGCGTCCGAGGCCCTGATCCCGCTGAACGCGGACGATCCGGTGGTGGCGGCGCTCCGTCGGCGCGATCAGGCCGTGGAACAGGGGCTGGCCGGAGTGACCTTGCAGTCCTTGGTCGGCGAAGCACATGATGAGGCGGCCGCCACGCGGGAGACCTGACCATCCGTTCGGCGGCTTGACGGTAAACGGAGACGAGACAGGAGGCAACCCCATGTTCAGACAGCTTGGCATCGGCATGACCGTCCTCGCGGCGGGGCTCCTCGCGAGCGGGTGCGTCAGCAGCGGCACGTTCAAGAAAATGGAAACCGCGAAGAACAACGAGATCGCGGCGCTCAAGCAGGAGAAAGCCACGCTCGAGGGACAAAAACAGAACTTGGAGCAGCAGAAAGCCGCGCTGGAAAAGAACACCAGCGACCTGAAGAATGAGCTCACCACGCTGGAGGAACGGAAATCCGAGATGGAAGCGGAGGTCGGCTCCCTGAAGCAGGAAAAGGCCACGCTCGTCGCCGCCAGCGAGCAACAACAACAGCAATACGAGGCCTTGGTGAAGGGTCTGTCGAGTGAGGTGGAAAAGGGCCAACTCCAAGTCCGGCAGTATCAGAATATGCTGGCCGTGGACCTGGCGGAGCAGATCTTCTTCGACTCCGGCCGCGCGACCCTGAAAGCGGGCGGCAAGGACGTCTTGAAAAAGGTCGGCACCGCGCTGAAGGACTACGAGAACAAGATCATCCGGGTGGTGGGCCACACCGACAACGTGCCCATGGCCAAGTCCCTCCAGGCCACGTTCCCGACCAACTGGGACCTCTCGGTGGCGCGCGCCAGCAACGTGGTTCGGTATCTGCAAGAAGTCGGCGTGCCGCCCGAACGCATGATCCCGTCCGGGCGCGGCGAATTCGACCCCGTGGCGCCGAACGACACCCCCGAGGGACGCCAGAAGAACCGACGGATTGAAATCATGCTGATCGACAAGGGATTGATCAGCGAAATGGGCCGGCCGGCGGACTAAGGAGGACACCATGGCAATACGCTCAGCGGAAGCACACTGGACCAATGGATTGAAGGACGGCAAAGGCACGATGAAATTGGGCAGCGGCGCGTACGAAGGCGCGTACTCGTTTGCCTCGCGCTTCGAACAAGGCCTCGGCACCAACCCGGAAGAACTGATCGGCGCGGCGCACGCCGGCTGCTTCTCCATGGCCTTGTCCGCGGGACTGGAAAAGGCCGGGCACAAACCTCGGAGCGTCAAAACCAAGGCCAGGGTTCATCTGGAAAAAGTCGGCGAGGGATTTCAGATCACCAAGATTCAACTCCAAACCGAAGCCGACGTGCCCGGCATCGACCAGACCAAGTTCCGCGAACACGCCGAGGCCGCCAAAAAAGGCTGCCCGGTCTCGCGCGCCCTGGCCGGAGTCCAAGTCGAATTGGACGCGAAACTCACGGCGTGAGCACCGCCTTCGGGCATCGGGGCAAGCACAAATTGATTTCGCTGGGAGCCCATATTATGATCGGACTCCCCAGCGCAACCGAGGCTCGTGTCCACCATGCGCGTAATGCAGGTCAGCCAGGCGAAAGGCCCTTTTGAACTGAAAGAGCGCGACATCCCCGCGCCCGGGCCCGGCAAGGTGCGCATCAAAGTCCAGGCCTGCGGCATCTGCCACAGCGACGTCTACACTAAAGACGGCCTCTGGCCCGGCCTCCAATTTCCGCGCGTCCCGGGACACGAAGTGGCGGGCGTCATCGATGCCATCGGTCCCGGTGTGAAGGGGTGGCAAGCCGGCCAACGCGTGGGCGTGGGGTGGCACGGCGGGCACTGCGGGCATTGCGAGTCGTGCCGCCGCGGCGAATTCGTGACCTGCCAGATCGAAACCACCGTCACCGGCATCAACATCGACGGCGGCTACGCCGAATACATGATCGCCCATGAGGGAACCCTGGCCAAAATCCCCGACACCCTCACCCCCGAAGAAGCCGCGCCCCTGATGTGCGCCGGCGTCACTACCTACAACTCCCTGCGCAACAGCGGCGCGCGAGCCGGCGACACGGTGGCGGTGCTGGGACTCGGCGGCCTCGGCCACCTGGGCGTCCAGTACGCGAACAAAATGGGCATGAGGACCATTGCCATCGCCCGCGGCAAAGACAAAGAACCCTTGGCCAAGAAACTGGGCGCGCACCATTATATAGATAGCCAGGCCTCAGACCCCGCGGCAGAACTCATGAAGCTGGACGGAGCCAAGATCATCCTGGCCACGGTCACGGACGCCAAGGCCATGAACGCGGCCCTGGGGGGCCTGGGGCTGAACGGGAAACTGGTCATCGTAGGCGCGCCTCACGAACCCTTGCAAGTGCCTGCTGTGTTGCTCATCGGAGGCCGCCGATCCATCATGGGCTGGCCGTCCGGCTCGTCCGTCGATTCGCAGGACACCCTGGCGTTCAGCGCGTTGACGGGCGTGCGGTCGATGAACGAAGTCTTCCCCCTGGAGCGCGCATCAGAGGCCTATGATCGCATGATGAGTGGGAAGGCGCGGTTTCGAGTCGTGCTCACAAGCAGCGGTTGAGTCGAACACACCCCCTTTCAACCAGTAATGACAACTCACGTGTTTTCGGTTCGGGGCCTCGTGTTCCTTGCGGCCTTCTTGTCGATCCCCTGTTCGTTAGGACAGGCACGAACACCCGATCGCCCCAGCGACGCGGCGATCCGGCAGGTGGACGAACTCTCCGCGTTGTGGAGCTTCT
The DNA here is from genome assembly GCA_049325295.1 of Nitrospirota bacterium. Taxonomy (GTDB): domain Bacteria; phylum Nitrospirota; class Nitrospiria; order 2-01-FULL-66-17; family 2-01-FULL-66-17; genus JBFLXB01. The sequence continues at coordinate 84,373 of JBMOMD010000024.1, read as the reverse complement.
ACAAGCACACCTACATCGCAACCGGGCGCGTGATCAGCCTGGACGAACAAGGCGTCACCACGTCCGAAGGGCAAGGCTATGCCATGCTTCGCGCGGTGTGGTCGAACGATCGAATCGCCTTCGCGGCGACGTGGGATTGGACCAAGCAGCATCTTCAGGTCCGGGACGATCACCTCTTTGCCTGGAAGTGGAAGGGCCAGGTGCTCTCGGTCAATTCCGCCACTGACGCCGACACCGACATTGCCCTGGCCTTGATTCTGGCTTCGCGGCGGTTTTCCGAACCCGCCTATGAACAAGCCGCGCTGGACGTGCTGGATGCCATGTGGAACAAGGAGGTCGTGAGGATCGGCCGCCAGTACTATGCGACCGCCGGGAACTGGGCGGTCCAAGAAGACTATCCCACGATTCACGTCGCGTACCTGGCGCCGTACGCGTATGAGATCTTCGCGAGCGTGGATGATCGATATCCGTGGAAACGATTGGTCGACAGCTCCTATCAGGTCCTCCATTGGATTTACTTCGAGCAACAACTTCGACTCCCGCCGGAAATTCTGTTTGTCGACAAACAGACCGGCAAACTGCTCCTGACGCACCCCCGCACCGGAGAGTCTTCGTACTTCGGATACGACGCGTTTCCGATCTTCTGGCGGGTGGCGCTGGATGCCCAGTGGTTCGGTCGGCCCCAGAGCGAGCTGCGCCGCACCATGCTCGCGTTTTTCCAAGACGAGTGGCGAGCCCGCAAGGCCTTCTTCGATCAATACTCGCTTGATGGGCAGCCGCTGTCTCGGATCGAGGGACTTCCCCTCTACGCCACGGTCCACGCGCTCGCGCTCCAGGAAGATCCCGCCCTGGCTCGGCTCATCGGCGAAGCGAAGCTGGACCCGCTTCGCAAAAACGCACTGGGTGGCCGCGCGACGCCCTATTACCTGCACAACTGGCTGTGGTTCGGGCGTGCCTTCGAGCTTCAAATCTTGCGGACCTACGATGAGTTCCTGGGATTTCTGCGGCCGTTCGACTTCAAAGGATTTTCGGCGCACTTTCCGTGGGCATTGTTCGCAGTGACGATCGCCCTGTTTTTCGTCGCCCGTCTTCATCCCCGTCTCAAACTGGCCTTTCTGCTGTGCGGGTTCGCTCTCTGCGCGCATTACCTGGTCTGGCGCCTCTTCAACACGCTGAACTTTGTGGAAACCGCTGGACCGTTCATCAGCCTCTCGTTATGGGGAGCGGAGTTGTATGCCTTTTCAACCGTGCTCCTGCTCCTCGTGCAGGTGGGTCTTGGCGGGAAGTCGAAGCCACAGGGCGCGCCACCGCAGCCAGGCTTCTCGCCGTCCGTGGATATCTTGATTCCGATTTATTCCGAATCGTGCGAAATCCTCGAGAAAACGCTGGTGGCGGCACGCGCCATCGACTACGCGGACAAGCGGATCTACGTGCTGGATGACGGCCACCGGGCCGAGGTGGCCCGCGTCGCGCGGCGATTCGGCGCCACCTACATCAAGGGCCCGCGAACGCACGCCAAAGCCGGCAATCTCAACCATGCGTTGGACCAGACCGATGGCGAGCTCGTAGCGGTGTTCGACACCGATCACATTCCGGTGACCACGTTTTTGAACGAGACCGTCCCGTTCTTTGTTGATCCCCAGATGGCGGTGGTGCAGACCCCGCACCACTTTTACAACGCAGACATCTTCCAGCGAGCGTTCGGAGGCAGCGAGCGGATTCCCAACGAACAAGACATGTTCAATCACGCGATTCAGAACGGGAGGCATGCCTGGAACGGGGCGTTCTTCGTGGGGAGCGGCGCCGTGTTTCGGCGTTCGGCCCTCGCCGACGTAAACGGCTTCAATCTCATGAGCATCACCGAAGACATCCACACCAGCCAGCACCTGCACGCCGCGGGGTGGCGCTCGGCGTTTCTGGACAAGGACCTGGCGGTCGGACTTGCGGCCGAGAATTTATCGTCGTATCTGGGGCAACGCAGACGCTGGATGCTGGGCTGCCTCCAGATCTTTTTCAAGGACAATCCCCTGCTCCGCCAAGGCCTGACGCCGCGGCAACGGGTGGGCTATTTTGCGTCGCTGTACTATTTCTTCTTTCCGGTGGCGCAGGTGGTGTTCTGGATCACCCCGCTCTATTTTCTGCTGTTTCATTTCCACCCCATTCTCTCGGATGTTTCGGTCCTGGTCGCGTACCTGCTGCCCTTCATCGTCATCCTGCCGCTGATCGCCAGCACGCTCTTGCCGGGCTGGCCGCGACTGTTCTGGGCCTCGGTATACGAAGCCGCGGTAAGCTTCCAGCTCTTTCGGTCCATGTTCGATCTCTTCCTGCCCAAACGACTGGGTTTCAAGGTCACGCCAAAAGGGTTGCGGTCCCACACGCGGGCGTTCGATGTCAATTCCGCCACGCTCCCCCTCATCGCAACCGGCATCACGCTGGTGGCGATCGCCAAAGGCCTGTGGGAGTTCTTCTACTTCGGCATCGAAAAAGACGCCTACTTCTTCAACCTGAGCTGGGCCTCGTTCAACCTGCTGTTCCTGGCCATCGGCCTATTGGTCGCCTGGGAACGACCGCAGCAACGAACCGAGGACCGGATCAGAAAGTCGGTGCCGTTCGAGCTGAAGAGCGCCGGCGTGTCGCTGCAGGGAACCACACACGACCTCAGCGTGTCCGGGCTCTCGTTCCTGACTGCACCGAACCAGACCATCCCGCTGTCCGGCGAGATCACCCTCCACAACCGCAACCCGATCACGTGCCAATATCGGGTCGTGTACCATGACCGCGTCTCGCGCCAGGGATCCCGGTGCGGGGTCGCGTTTCTGGACGTACCCCACGATGACCGGTGCAAGCTGATCGTCGATTTGTTCGTCGATCCCGGAACCTGGAGCCAGGCTCATGCCGCCCGAGTGCGCGGCAACTTCGCGATGGCCTTCCATCTGTTCCGCGGCATCGCCCGATGCCTGCGCCCCTTGCAACGCCGCACCCGAACCATCCCGCGCAGTAAGACCTTGCGCCCCATCTCAGTGCGGGTCGGGAGTGACCAGCGGCGCGTGTTCATGAGAGACTGGTCCTCACGTGGCATCGGGATCCTGTACATCGGCAAGGAATGGCCGTCGGCCATGGAGACCGGGCTGTCAGCTGACCGCTTCACCGACTCCACGTTCCAGCAGGTGTATCGCAAAAAACTGCTGCCCCATGTGTGGCGCATAGGGCTGCGCGTTGCCGCGCCGGTCGCTCAGACAACCCCCGCCCCCGTGCAAGGCCGTGAAATGGCCTTGCACCAACACCGTTAGATCCCAGAGGTCTCTGCTTGGATTGGAGGAAGACATTTTGTGCGTTGTTGGTGCTTCTCGCAATGGTCCTCAGCGCCGCCCCCGCGTCCGCGGCCGGGTTCAGAGAATCGTGGTACATGTTCCGGGGCAACGCCAACATGGAGATCGGCAACTACAAGGCTGCGATCGAGGCGTTTGAGAAGGTCATCGAGTTCAACCCGGACAATCGGGAAGCCATGCGAAGCCTTGGCCTGGCCTACGAGCGACAAGGCTTGAAAGACAAGTCCATCGAGGTATTCGACCGCTATCTGCGCAAGTACGATGACGATCCGGAGATTGCGTTCAAACAGGCCGAGGCCCTGGAGTGGTCGCGGTACGCGTACCGCGAGAAAGACATGATGAAGTACTACCAAATGGGACTAAAGCAAAAGGACGACCCCAAGCGCCGTCTCAAATACGCCTCGCATCTGGCCAAAACCCGGGAAACCAGTCAGGAAGCGGTGGTCCAGTACGAGCGGGTCCTGGCGGTACAGCCCCGCAACGCGGCGGCGCACCGCGGCCTGGCGAAAGCCTACGCCTGGCTCGGCGACCGCGACCGCGCCCTGCATCACGCGAACCTGGCGGACCGCTACGCCATGGCCGAGACCGGCGATCTGACCGCGCTGCAGCGCGACATGAGCAAGGGCCGCGAACCCACCCTCGAAGGCATCGTCGGAGTCCTCGCCCAGCCCCAAGACCCCTTCGAGCTGTACGCAGTCCGGCTGGGCTCGCGCGTCAAGGCTGACCTGACGCCGTTCACCACCACCACGCTCGAAGCCGGTGTCGAGTACTTTGGAGATTCGTCCGACAATGCAACCGGCGGATACCTCGCGTTCGGAACCCAGGCCCGCCTCAATCCGTCCAATCGCATCGACGGCATCGTGGAGTATCACGGGGCCGCGCTGGCCAACACGCTGGCCTACACGCTGGAGTACACGTATGCCGCAGCGTCATTCTCCTTTAGCCCTGGCGTGAAACGCGAGCTCAAATACGACTCCTTCCCCGCTCTGGTGGGGCGCCAAGTCTCCGGAGAAGTCGTCGGCGCCGCGCGCGCCACCTTGTTCTACACCGACCTGGCTGTTTCCAAAGGCGGGCTCCAGGTCGACGCCACGCCGTTTGCCGGATGGGTCGAAGGCGAATCACTCGACAATAACGGGCAGGTGGGGCTGGACGCGAAAGTGGCAATCCCGTTCTGGAGCCGCGACACTTGGACCCTGTCCGGCGAGTACCTGTTGTACGCGACCCACTACGCCAACGACCAATCAGAGTTCGTGACGGGCGCTCAACCCCTGGCCGGCTACTTCAGCCCCCGCCTGTTCGTCAACCAAACCCCGCGCCTAGTGGCCACCCACGTCTCCCCCACCAAGAACGAGCTCTCCGTAGCCGCAGGCCCGGCGATCCAGTACATCGACGAAGCAAAGGACGATCCCGCGCTGCGAATCGGCGCCGATGCGCACATCTCCTACACCGCACACGCACCAGACCGCCTGCTGCTCAAATTCATGGCAGACCTGACCCAGATCACCGGCATCCAGACGCGCCTCCAGTTGCAGGGCCTCCTCGTGTACACGTTTTGATCGTCGACTCGTGATCAGGTTCACACACACATTAGGGGGCGCGGCCTAAATCTTGACAACCCGTGAGGAACGGGCGCAGAGTAACGCGATCCGCAAGGAAGAAAGGCGTACCAGACAGGATCAGTGCTCGAACGAATCAAGACACTCCGCGTGAAGGAACCGCATGGCTGACTCGCCGCCGTCATCCGCCAAAGGCTACCGCTACCATCTCAGCGACGAGGCCATTCTCCGCTACATGGCGTGGCCGATCGAGGTGTGCCTGATGTGGCTTGAGGAGGCGAATCGATTTTTAACGGCCGTGCTGCCAGACGAAGAAAAAGCGATCCGTGAGCACTTTAAAACAATTGGGGTCAGGCATGTTAAAACAATTGGGGTCAGGCATGAGTATTGACTTACGGAACCGATCGGGGACGGTCCTAACTAATTAATTAACGAGAGGGCAGTCCCCCCATCGGGGATAACCCCGTCGGGGACGGTCCCAACTAAACAAGGAATTTATGGTAGCTGGCGGGGTCGTGTTGAGGTGACCGAGAATCTGGCTGCTTGGAATCATTGGCGGATGGCCTCGCATCTCGCTCACACTCGGATGAACGACTTGCCGCGAATCTCGTTGACCCGAGCCAACCCGGTGTTCTAGACTACCCTCACTCAGACGACATCACCTCATCCGCTCGATGATCCGCACACCCCGCACACCAAGACCCCGCAACCGCCGCCCGGCCGGGAACCCGCGCGCGATCTGGCTGCGCCGGTTGGATTTGGTCCACGCGGAATTGGCATCGATTCGATTTCCGCGCACGGCCGATGAAAGCCTGCGGTTGTGCGCGGCGCTCTCGGCCGCGAGTCTCCGCGCCCTGCATGACCGCCCGCGCCGAGAACGTTCGTGCCCCGAAGTGGCCGAGCTGATCGCTCGCTGGGACCGCGTCGAAGCCGCGCTCGCCCGCCGCGGTGGTCGTCACCAGCCATAGCCTGACCCGCCCGCTGCAACGCGCGGTCGCATGTTTCCGTCAGGCGCGCGTCCCGTACGCCCTGATCGGCGCGTGGGCGCTCGCGGTGTGGGGACGCGTTCGCGCCACCCAGGACCTGGATTTCCTGGTGCTCGTCGACGACGCGCAGCTTCACGCACTGGACTTGCGTCTCGAGGCGTCCGGGATGACGCGTGACGCCGCGTGGGCGCGCCACAATCCCCTGCTGCGGGGCAGTCAGATCCGCCTGTTCGACGGTCCCGTCGTAATTGACGTGCTACGGCCTCGCGATGCCCAAGACGTCTCCGCCATGCGGCGGAAGCGCCGGAAGCGCTTCGAGGGAGCTTTTTATTGGTTCGTGGCTCCGGAGGACTTGATCCTGCAGAAATTAAAGGTGGGCAGACCCAGGGACTTTGAAGACGCCATGTCCGTTATCCACCGTTGTCGAACGACGCTGAATCGTGCGTACCTGTCCCGCTGGTCCGCACGGATTGGCATCAACGAGGAGCTGGCGTACCTCACCTCCCTGGATCACCCGCGACGATAGTCATCGATCGGCGGCCCGTCGGGGTGATCCGCACGATTCGTACCCGGCCGACACGAGGTCGGACTGGAGGTGTTGACGTTTCATCACAGCCCAGGACTCATTCACGTGTGTGGGGCGCCTTGGGACGTGGCCGTGTTATGCGAACTGATTCGTGATCAGACATGACTTGGTGACTTTCCGATGCCGCTACCGGATTTTGTAGTCGGCCAAAGCAAGCACTCTGGCCAGCACTAGCCAACAACCAGCGACAATTGGCGATCCGCTGGACGGATCGTAGCAATTGATCCCGTCGTAAAGCGCAGATAGTCACTCTCGATACCGTCGCTGAAGATCGTCCCGTTATCCGTCATCCAAGACGCCACGACGAGCGGTCGATCTTTCGTTACTCGCCCAAATACGAGCGAGGTTTTGGTTGTCTTACTCGGAAACGGCTCGCGCACGGCGTAGATCAGGTAGTTTGCGTCCCACGGAACGCGTTTCACCCGATTCGAACTGACCGCGTCACCGCCCATCCCTCGCACAACACCCGCAGCGCCCGTAATAATCGATCGCATCCAACCGGTCGAACCGACGCCGGTGGACACAATGACGCCACTGGACGATTGCTCTTCTGCGGCTCCGCCGATCGAAATGCGGTAGCGCGCTGATACGTGAGAATTCGCACCGATGAAGAAATCATTGACGGCGTATAACACTTGCCCGTCCTGCAATCGCGCCTGAGCCATTGAAACCTGTTGGACCACAGCGTTCCCACGCAGGACGGCGTGGAGCGCTGGGTCGAATTTGTCTGGAGTAAACGGGAGCAAGATTCCGTCGATGTGGTCTGGATCGGGATTGATCGCCAGGATCGGCTGCCCGTTGAGATATTTGGCGGTATTTACGACCAGTCCGTCTTGTCCTACCACCACGACAAGATCCCGTTCTGCAAAGGCAAACTGAGGCAACGATTCCCTGGCCAATATCTGACTCTTGAGGCCGTGCGGGATCGTCGCCCGCATCCCGTCAACAATGGTGCGGTAACGCTTATGCGCGTCTTCGATCGTCGCAAAGTCCTCGCCAGCGTGTTCGAGGTAGAACTTCGCCTGCCCCCTTGTTTGGAAGCGATAAATCAGTTCTTCCAGCTGGGTCTTCCTCGTTACGATGACGACCTTTTCGTAGGCGTGTTTCGTCACGACGTTCGATCCGATCTCGCATTACTCTCGGTCTCGTCCGACCCAGCTTACGAGCGTGCTCAGAAGGTCCGGTGTGAGATGGAGCGTTCCGATCTTCCCGGTATTCGCGGCCCATTCCTTCAGCGCGAGCCCCACCAATGCCTGCGGGGCAATCGCATTGTACGGCTCCAGTTTCATTCCGGTGCTCTTTGCCTCCGCTTCGGCCAAAGTCAGCGTATTGCTCGCCTGGAGGGACACGAGGTCCTTTCGGCGTTCTTCCAGATTGACCTCGGTATTGAGCTCGCTCTCACGAATCTTCCGTTCTTCTTCAACCGCGGCCGCGCGTCGGGCATAGATGGCTTGGTCAGCCTTCCCCTGGAGCGCCTCCCGGTAGTCAGCCTCCAGCGCCTTCTTGATCTCAGGGGTCGGAGTCACCGCCGTGAAATAGAGGCTTTCAACGACGATGCCGACTTCCGCGAGTGCCGGCTCTCCCCGTACTGCGTCGAGGACGCTGCTCGCGAGGTCTTTGACCCGGGTCAACGCATCCCGCAACGACAGTCGATTGACCCCTATTCGAGTAGCGCCCTGGGTCGCATTGAGAATCCGCTGCTCCAATTTCTCGGGATCTTGAGAGCTGTATCGCCCCGTCCGGTGATTGATGGTAAAGTCGAGGACCTTCACCGCGCTTAAGGGATGTGCGAGTCGATATGTGAGTTGGCCCTGTATCGCCACTTCCTGGAAATCAGCCGTGGTTTCATGGAAAACAAACGGCGCATCCTGAGTGGTGATCGGAACCGCAGCGATTGTTGTCAGCATGGGGTTATAGAAGAACGAAAGGCCCGGGCCGTGCTGCACGATCTCGCCCGCTCGATACTGGATGGCATGGACATTGGGTGCGCCTTTGAAGTATCTGATCAACATGGTGCCCTCCTCTCTTGTCCCGATAGGCTTACTTAATGATTTCCACCTTGCCCGGATATTTGAGTCGATAGAGCATTGCCGGCCGGTGCGCGCCATCTCGACGTTCCTCACCGGTTTCTTCGATTCGCTCCATCGCCAACACCCACTTCCGGAAGTTTCGCTTGTCGAGTGCTTCACCAAGGATCATTTCGTAAACGGCCTGTAGTTCTCGGAGCGTGAATTTCTCGGGCATGAACTGAAACGCAATCGTTGAATAGTCCAATTTGGCCGCAAGCCGCTGGTGTGCCATCGCCAAGATATCCCGATGATCAAAGGCCAGCGTTGGCACGTCGTCCATCGCGAACCAACCAACCGCCTCGGCATCAGTGGCGGCCCGGATTGACAGTCGGTCTGAAGGAATCAGCGCATAGTATGCGACGGTAATGACGCGTTCCCTCGGGTCGCGCCGTGGCTCACCAAACGTATACAGTTGCTCCAAATACACGCCGGATACGCCAGTCTCCTCTTCCAGCTCTCTCGCCGCACTCTGCTCCAAGGACTCATCCATTCCTACAAAACCACCCGGCAGAGCCCACTTTCCCCTGTACGGCTGCCCACTCCGCTTGATCAACAAGACCTTAAGTTGTTCATCTCGGATCGTGAAAATGACAATGTCCGTGGTAACTGCAGGGTGTGGATATTCATATGTGAACGTCATGGCGCCCCTTATAGTTAGTGTTAATACGACACTAATATAAGTGTAAATACTACACTATGTCAAGTATTATTTTCAGGGCCACCACTAAGCCGACCACCAGCGGCACCAAGGCGCGAAACTTATTGGCTTTCTGGCCCGGGTGAGTACCTTAGCCATCCCACCCAATCGTCAGCCGTCAGCCCCCCCCCGCCCTGGCCCGTGGCCGATGACCCGCTCTACCTCGCCTGGTGGAATTGACCGCGAGGCGGCTGTTCTGCGATATTCGTGCCCATTCCACATGCAATGGATCATCCGATGACCGACGTTCGGTGTCGACCCGAAACCTGGGTGGAGGAGCACGGCGACTATCTCTATCGCTTCGCCCTCTCACGACTACGCGACGCCAAGACCGCCGAGGACGTACTCCAGGAGACCTTTCTGGCGGCGCTCCATGCCGTCGACCGCTTCGAGGGCCGCTCCTCGGAGCGGAGCTGGCTGACGGGCATCCTCAAGCACAAGATTCTGGACCATTTCCGACGCAGTGGTCGTGAGGCTGGACTCGACGATCGGGACGAACCGGCCGAGAGGAGCGCCGAGTGGTTCGATGAGGAGGGCCATTGGAAGCTGGACCAGAATTCGCCGGCCGAATGGGTCGCTCCCGACCGCACATTGGAAAACTCCCGCTTCTGGGAGGCGCTGGGCCGTTGTCTCGGCGAGCTTCCGACCCGGACTGCCCGCGCGTTCACGCTCCGGGAAATCGACGAGGAGGGAACCGACGCGATCTGTAAGATCTTGAACATTACGCCGACTAACCTGTGGGTGATGCTCCACCGCGCGCGGATGCATCTGCGCCGATGCCTGGAGCTCCGTTGGATCGGACGGAGAACGACCTGATCATGCGACCTACCTGGCTTAAAAGCTGGCTGATCCGAAACACCCCGCCCTGCCAAGAGGTGGTCCGGATCCTCTCGGACGCGATGGACCGGCCGATCCCCCTCCGCCGTCGGATCGCCGTGCGGCTCCACTTCCTGATCTGTCAATGGTGCGAGCGATACCAGAAACAGGTCGGGCTGATCCGGACCCTGGCCCGCAGCACGGAAGCGGGTTCTCCAGCGGACACCCCGGACACCTCGAACGCCCGGCTCTCCGATGAAGCGCGAGAACGGTTCAAGCGCCTGACCCTAAAAGACCCGCAGTAAGGATTTCGGTCCAAACCCGACTTACCAGTGTCGGGATTCGTACGAGCCATGAGACGTCCTGAGTTCATCGCGCACCAGAGCCGCTGTCCAAACGGGCCTTTCGGGCTGCTGCTCGCGCGAATCATGGCCGCGGAAACGTCTCGAGAAAATATGGCGGCTTTACGGCTGATGAACTTGCAACCCACGGACACGGTGCTGGAGATTGGCTGTGGGCATGGTCGCACCATTGCTCAGGCTGCGGCCAAGACTCCTCAGGGATTGGTCGCGGGTCTGGATCTATCGGAGACGATGGTTCAGATGGCAATCCGGCACAACCGACGGGTGATCAAGGAGGGCCGAGTCGAGATCAAACACGGTAATAGCAGCAGCATCCCCTATCCCGACAGTTACTTCGACAAGGTCTTCTCTGTTCATACTCTTTACTTCTGGTCGAATCCCATCGATGATCTTCGAGAGATCCAGCGCGTGATGAAGAGGGACTCCTGTCTCGTCCTTGGCTTCAAACCCAAAGGAGAAAAGATAGCAGCCGATTTTCCCTCGTCCGTGTATACGTTTTATTCGACGGACGAGGTAGTTCGTATGATGGAGGGAGCCGGATTCGAGCAGGTTCAGATCATCGCATCCCCGGCTTCCACCAGAAACGTTCTCTTTGCCATAGCTCACCCCGCCACAACCGCTCCTACTCACGGGGCGGTGTAAGGTTTCGGCTCCTCCCGCGACTCACCCGCAGAACCCAACGGACCCGTCGGGTCCACAACCCCAAGGAGGATGCCATGAAACAGTTCGTTCGATCCATCGCGGTGCTGATGTTGGCGGTTGGTCTCGGCTTCATTGGAACATCGTTCGCAGCCGACAAGATGATGAAGGGCAGCTCGATGAAGAAACACCACAAACTTCTGCTCAAGAGCGCGACCGAAAGCGCCGACCTCACGGAGGTCACCCTGCCGATTCACGAAGGACGGCGGAACGGGGAGACGGTCTGGTTCGTCGTGACCGAGTCCTCGAATCGCGAGGATGCCGAGCGGCGCCGCGTGCATTACGCCCCGAAGCTCGCGAATGCGAAAGGCACGTTCGCGGTCCAGAAGGTCACGGTGACCAATGGAATCGTCGAGTTTCTGGGCAGCGTGGACTTCGCGCCCGAGCGAATCGTCAAACCGGGCGCGACGGGCTTCCCGCCGGCCGAGGCAAAGCCCGGCGCGATCGGCGAACCGCTCTACACGCCGATGATCGAACTGCCGGACGGCACGGTGCTCAACGCGCCGCAGATCAAGAACAACTCGGGCGAGCACGACCGATTGATCCGGATCGATCTGTCGAAGCGCACCGCAACCTTCCGGACCACCAAGGGATTCTTCGAGGGCAAAACGGTCTACTACACCACGTTCAATGCCTCGGACCCCGCGGTTGCCGCGATCGAGGCCGGGAACTACACGCCGAATCTCAAAGTGACCCCCGACAAGGGCTCGAACACCCCCAACTCCGCGCTGACCGGTCTGGCGCCGATCGTGAACGGTCCCACCGGAAAGACCAACCCCCAGCGCCAGGGCCTTAGCTCGGCCCTGATGGGCGAGGGCGATCCCTTCAACATCGTGGAGGAGATCCCGGCCGGTGAGCGCGCACTGCTGTACAGCCCGATGTGGGATGTTCACGCCTCGGTCTGGGCCCAGGCCGCGATGCCGGTCAAGAGCGACCTGCGGCAGACCGATTTCCGCGGTGTCGCGCGACTGGCGCTGGCGGGTCAGATCACCGGGCCGGACGGAACCCCCTGGGGCCCCATCGGGGTGGTGGTGAACTGCCCGATCATCAGCATCGACGAGTAAGGAGGCCGACCGTGAAAACGCCTCTCTGCAAGGTCGAGGAGATTCCAAACGAAGGGATCAAGACCGTGGACTTCTTCGGGCGCGAAGCGCTCATCCTGAACATCAATGGGGAGCCAAAGGCGATCCTAAACTACTGTACGCACCTCGGCGGGCCCATGAAGCGGGAGAACGACAAACTGGTGTGCGCCTGGCATGCGGCGGAATTTGATTGCGCCAAGGGAGCCTGCCTGAAGGGACCGGCACGACGCGATTCGCGGTTGATCATGTTGCCCACTCGCGTTGAGGACGGGGCCCTGACGTATGTCTATGGGGAGTAGTTTAGGTCTACCCGGGAGGGTCGAAGATCGGCCCTCCCGGCCTTTTTCGAGGGAGGGGAATTTTGAGCTACCCGCGGACCCTGCGCGCTCTGACCGCCGGGACGTGACCGGGCTGCTCAAGGACGAGGGCATTGTGCGCAACCGCGAGAAGATCGACGCCGCCATCGCCAACGCGCAGCGCTTCCTCGAAGTCCGCGCGGAGTACGTGACGTTTGCCGGGTAGATGTGGTCGTGGGTGAACGGCAAACCGATCGTGTACCACTTCCGAACGCTCAAGGACTACCCGCCTTTTATCGACGAAGCCGTGGCGTAGGCCAAGGACTAAAAGAAGCGCGGCTTCAAGTTCCTCGGCCCCACCGTGGCTACGCGCATATGCAAGCCGTGGGCATGGTGAACGACCACACCGTGGATTGCTTCCGTCGCTCCACGCGCAAGCAATAGCCCGACACTAGGAAAATGCCGGCTCCAACTGCACTTAGCGGACGGCGTCCGAGGTCGAGCTTGCCGCTGGATTCCCCGATTCTTCCCTGATCAACTTTTCGACCCGCACGCCGATCAGGCGGATCAATTTGCGCCGCGGGTTTTCACGGCGATCCAAAAACGGGAGGAACAGTTTCAGCGCCTCCACCTCCAAGGCTTTCACGGAATTCGAGGGATCGAGCAACGTGTGCGAGCGCGATTTGGTTTCAAAGTCCGCGAAACGGACCTTGATGACCACGGTGCGAAAGCTCGCGTAGCCGGCGTCTGACAGCCGCGCCATCACGTCCCGGCTCATGGCCTTGAGGTGTTCCATCAACGTCTGGGAGTCCAGCGTGTCGCGCAGGAACGTTTCCTCCTCGCCGATGGATTTGACCTCGTCGGATTCCTGCACCGGGTCCTCGTCTCGCCCGCGCACGCGTTCATACAGCGCCCGCCCCCACTTGCCGAAGCGCTCGACCAATTCCGCTTCCGAGAAACGCTTGAAGTCTTGCACCAGAGTGATGCCGTGCTGCCGCAGCGAGGCCTCGGTCTTGGGCCCGATCCCGGGAATTTTGCGCACCGAGAGCGGGGCGAGGAAGGCCTCGGCGTCCTTCCCCTCGACCACGGTGAGCCCGTCGGGCTTCTGCGCGTCGGACGCGATCTTGGCGATCAATTTGTTGGGGCCGAGGCCGACGGACGCGGTCAAATGTTCTTCCGTGGCAATGTCGCGCTTGATCGCCAACGCGATCTCCTTGGCCAGTTCGTACGAACCGGCCGCGCTCAGATCAATGTACATCTCGTCGATGCCGGCCTGCTCGATGGTGGAGGCGTGCCGCTCCACGATGGCGCGGATTCGGGCCGACGTCTCCCGGTACCGCTCGAAGTTGGGCCGGAGAAACACCACCGCGGGTTTGCCCTGGCGGCGCGCCCATTCCGACCGGCGCCAGGCTTGGGTAATGGGCATGGCGGAATGCAGGCCGTAGACGCGCGCCGGGTAGTTGGCGGTGGCGACCACGCCGCGTCCCTTGCCGTCCATCGGATCCGCCCCCACCGCGATCGGCACGCCCTTGAGATGCGGGCGCTCCCGCTCCTCGACCGCGGCAAAAAACGCGTCCATGTCCAGATGCGCGATGATTCGTTGCGACATGCCGACCTCGGAACCCTCGTGATCATAACGCGTCCCCCATCATGCCGGCCATGGTTGTACGGAGCCGCAGCGGGCGTTGCAGCGCGGTTTTCCCTGTGTTACGGTGGCGCCGAAATCGGGAGACAGTCGCCATGATGCGATCGATCACACTCGTCATCTCCATCGCCATCCTCCTGTCAGCAGCCGGTTGGTCCGCGGCGCAAGACAGCGCCCCGCCGGTACCGCTCTATAAGGATCTGGGCAAACACCACCACACGATCACCACCAAATCGGCCCAGGCCCAGCGCTACTTTGATCAAGGCCTGCGGTTGACCTACGCCTTCAACCACGCCGAGGCGATCGCCTCGTTCAACGAGGCGGCGCGGATCGATCCGGCCTGCGCCATGTGTTACTGGGGCGCGGCGCTGGCCATGGGGCCGAATCTCAACCTCCCCATGGATATGAAGGATGAGCCGGCCGCGTATGAGTTGTCACGGAAAGCGCTCGCACTCGCGCCCAAGGCTTCCGAAGCCGAACGGGCGTACATCGAGGCGCTCGTCACGCGGTATGCCGCTGAACCGGGCGAAAGTCGTGTTGGTCGCGATCAGGTCTACGCCGCCGCGATGCGGGAGGTGGCGAAACGCCTTCCGAGCGACGCGGACGCGGCGACCCTGTTCGCCGAGTCGTTGATGGACCTGCAACCGTGGGACTACTGGACGCCCGACGGCACCCCGAAAGGGAGTATCGAGGAAATCGTCGCGACGCTGGAGCGGGTGGTTACAACACACCCGAATCATCCCGGCGCCTGCCACTTCTACATCCACGCGGTGGAGGCTTCGATGGAGCCGCAACGCGCGCTCCCCTGCGCCAAGCGCCTGGCCGGCCTGATGCCGGGAGCCGGGCACCTGGTGCACATGCCGGCCCATACCTACATGCGGCTCGGCATGTACCAAGAAGCGGAAGAGGCCAACGTGCACGCCGTGCACGTTGACGAGCGTTTTATTCAGGATCGCAAGCCGCAAGGCTTCTATCCCATGGTCTACTATCCGCACAACCTGCACTTTTTGTATTGGTCGGCCGCCATGGCGGGACGGAGTCAGGTGGCGATCAAAACCGCGCGGGAGCTCGCGGAGCAGGTCCCGGACGCCATGATCAAGGAGGTACCCCCGCTGGAAATGTTCACGCCCACTCCGTACGTTGCCCTGGCCATGTTCGGCAAGTGGGGCGAGATCTTGAGGGAGCCCGCGCCGGCCCCTGAGTTCAAGTACGCGACCGGTATCTGGCGATACGCCCGCGGGCGCGCGTTCGGGGCGACCGGACAGCTCGATCAAGCCAAGGCGGAACTCGACGCGGTGACCAAGCTGTCCCTGGACGTGCCGCGCGACCTGGTCATCGGCTTGAATTTCGGCAACTGGATCTTGGAACTGGCGTCCAAGGTGCTGGCCGGAGAGATTGCCGCGCGGGAAGGCCGAATCGACGATGCGGTCAAGACCCTGACCGAAGCGATCGCGATCGAAGACCAATTGGTGTACGACGAGCCGCGTCCGTGGTACCAACCGGTGCGCCAAAACCTCGGCGCCGTGCTCTTGGCCGCGAACCGGCCTGCCGAGGCCGAAACCGTGTATCGCGAGGATTTACAGCGTAACCCGGACAACGGCTGGTCGCTGTTCGGCCTGACGCAAAGCCTGAAGGCGCAGGGCAAACCGAAGGAAGCCGCGTCAGAGGAGAACCGGTTTCAAAAGGCCTGGAAACGGGCCGACGTAACGCTCGCGGCCTCGCGATTCTGACGGTTCGACCTTCTTCGCAGGGTGCTGAAGAACATATAGCGATTCACGGGTTGCTCAAAAAGCTCCGGCCGCAAGGCCGCAGCAAGGAGGAAACCGGAGCGTACTGGGTCGTACGTGAGGATTTCCGACGAGCGAGAATCTGCACCGCGCGGAAGGCGCGGCATCGAATCGGTCGCTTCCTTGCAGATGGCGAAGCAACGCCGCGGACGGACTTTTTCAGCAACCCGCTGGATTCAGGAACAGACCGCGCCAAACACGCGGACACAATTCCGGCCCGCATGTTTGGCGTCGTACAACGCCTGATCCGCGCGGTGGATGAACTCTTCGGGCGTGGGCGCGGGCGGCGCGGCGGGGACCAACGTGTTGATACCGAAGCTGCACGTGACCACGTACTCCTCCGGCAGAAGTCGTTCATGGGCGGTTTCGAGACGAATCCGCTCGGCCAGCGCGAGGGCTTCATCCTCACCGGTCTGCGCCATGAGAATCACGAATTCCTCGCCCCCGAACCGCGTCACCGTGTCGTACGCCCGCACGTACTTGGACAACACCTGGGCCATCCCTCGGAGCACCTGGTCGCCCACCACGTGGCCCCAGCGGTCATTGATCAATTTGAAGTGATCGATGTCGACCACGATGACCGACAACGGCTGGCGCAAGCGCACCGCCCGGTCCAACTCGCCGACCACGATCTCGTTGAGATAACGCCGATTGTAGAGGTTGGTCAGCGGGTCTCGAATCGAGAGGGTTCTGATCTGTTCGAAGGCCTGTTGTTTCTGAATGGCCAACACCGCCTGGGTGGCGAGCGGTTTCAACATGCCTAGGATGGACGGGCTGAACGTGCGCGGCCTGAAATCATCCACGTACAGAATGCCGACCGGACCGCGGTCCGAGAGCAGCGGCAGCGCGATCAACGAACGGATCCCTTCCTTGATCAGCACCGGGTTCTGGAACGCGGGATAGTCCGCGATATTGGGCACCACCACCGGTTCGGTCTGGCGCAGGATGTGTTCGGTCAGCCCGCCGGACCGGACCGGGTACACGGCGTGATCCCGATAAAAGCCCGACGAGAACCCTTTGGCCGCGACCAAGAACAGTTCGTTCTTTTCATGATTGACGATCGACAACGATCCCGACGGCATCTCGGTGATCCGGGTTCCGCCGGTGACAATGGCCTCGAAAATCTGCTCAGGCGTCTGGGACCGCGAGAGCATGAGATTGATCTCGGCCAGCACCTGGTGTTCACGGAGATACTCTCGCACCTGGATTTCCCGCTCCTCCAGGGTCTGAATGACGTTCCACAGCAACTGCGAGACCTGCCCCGTGACCAGATCGAACGACCGGGAGGGCATCGCGGTGAGGCGGGCCTGCACCGAGGGATTGCCGGTGAGGTCAAACACCAGGTCCACGTCCGCGGTGGGAAGCTGTTCCAGGGGTTCATTGATGAAGATGGGCAACTTGGCCTGACGCGCCAGGACCAATCCGGGCGCGTTGGGGTCCACGTCGTGGACGCCGACCACCGTGACCCAGCCGAACTGCAAGAGCCGGCTGAGCACGGCCTGCCCGCCTTTGCCGGCTCCAATGAGCAACACCCTGACCATCCGGAAACTCTCCGGTCCGACACTGCATTACCCTAGCCCAAAAGGGGACATTGTCAACGCGCGACGCGTCCCCCAGGGCCGCCATCCCGATGACGGGAACAATCCGGATAGATCCTGAATCTTGAATCTTGAATCTTGAATCTTGACATCCCGCGCAACGCGGGCGCAGAGTAACGCATGGGTCGCCCGTTCTGGATCGAACATCCCGGCACCCTCATACACCTCACCGGCCGTGGCAACCACCTGACCGAAGACATGCCGTGATGGACCGCGTGCGTGTGCTCATCATGGGGGCGGCGGGTCGGGACTTTCACGACTTCAACGTGGCGTTTCGACAAGACACGCGGTACGAGGTGGTGGCGTTCACGGCCGCGCAGATTCCGAACATCGCGGGGCGGACGTACCCGCCGTCGCTGGCGGGCGCGTTGTATCCCGCGGGCATCCCGATCTATCCGGAGGCGGAACTGGAATTTTTGATCGAAAGGCATCGGATCGATCACGTCGTGTTCGGATACAGCGACGTCTCGCACGAGGAGGTCATGCACGCGGCATCGCGCGTGATGGCGTGCGGCGCGGACTTCACGCTGCTCGGCCCCCGCTCCACCATGATCCCGTCCCGCAAACCCGTGGTGTCGGTTTGCGCGGTCAGGACCGGCGCGGGTAAGAGTCCCACGGTGCGCGCCATCGCCCGGCTCATTCGGAAAGAGGGGCTCCGGGTGGTGGTGGTCCGTCATCCCATGCCCTACGGCGATCTGGCCAAACAGGCGGTGCAACGCTTCGAAACCCGTGAAGACCTCCAACGGGCCGAGTGCACCATCGAAGAAATGGAAGAGTATGCTCCGCATCTTCGGGAAGGCACCGTGGTTTACGCGGGCGTGGACTACGAACCGATTCTGCGGCGGGCCGAGCAGGAGGCGGACGTTATCCTGTGGGACGGCGGCAACAATGACGTGCCGTTTTTCACATCCGACCTGGAGATCGTGCTGGTGGACCCGCACCGCGCCGGCCATGAACGGTCCTATTTTCCGGGAGAAACCAACCTCCTCCGGGCGGACGTGTTGATCGTGACCAAGGTGGACACCGCCGGTGCGGAACAGCTCGACGCGGTCCGCGCCACTATCCGCGCCGCCAATCCCCAGGCCCTCGTGATCGAATCGACCATGCCGGTGACCATCGACAAGCCGGAGTTGGTGCGGGGCGCGCGAGTGCTGGTGATCGAAGACGGACCGACCCTCACGCACGGCGGGATGTCGTTCGGCGCCGGCGTGTTGGCCGCTCGCCAAGCCGGAGCGCGCGAGCTGGTGGACCCACGCCCGTTCGCGGTCGGGAGCCTTGCGGACACGTTCGCCCATTTCCCCCACATCGGACGCGCGCTGCCGGCCATGGGATACGGCCCCAACCAAATCGCCGATCTGGAAGCCACCATCCGACGGACCGACTGCGATGCCGTGATGATCGCCACGCCGGTTGATCTCACGCAGCTCATGGAGATCAGACAACCCAGCTGCCGCGTCACGTACGAGTTTCAGGAGCGCGCCGGCCCCTCGTTGCGCGAGGTCTTGGGCCCGGTGATCGCCAAGGCGCGTGTCATTCATGCCTGAACCCTTGCTGGTGGCCTTGGGCGGCAATGCGCTCGTTCGACCGGGCCAGGCGGGCAGCATCCCGGAGCAAGCCGCCACGCTGCGCGCGTCGCTCCACGGCGTCGTGGAATTGATCCGGCGCGGGCACCCCTTGGTCATCACCCACGGCAACGGCCCGCAGGTCGGCCACATCCTGATCCGCGCCGAAGCCGCGCGCGGCCAGGCGTACGACCTGCCGTTGGACGTGTGCGTGGCGCAGTCGCAGGGTGAAACCGGTTACCTTATCCAACAGACCCTGCACAATCTGCTACGGGACTCCGGGATCGATCGGCCTGTCGTCGCACTGATCTCGCGTGTGGTGGTGGACAAAGACGACCCGCGGATGCAGCGGCCCACCAAACCCATCGGCCCCTTTTACGCGAGCGACCAGGCTGCCGCATTGAAGGCGCGCGGATTCACGATGGTTGAGGACGCGCATCGTGGATACCGCCGGGTAGTGCCGTCTCCCCTGCCGGTGCGGATCGTAGAAACTGATATCGTCAAGCGGCTGGTGGAAGACGGGACGATTCTCATCGTCCTCGGCGGCGGCGGGATTCCGGTGTTCGTCGACGGCGCCGGACAGGCGACAGGCGTGGACGCGGTGGTGGACAAAGACTTGGCCTCAAGCCTCTTGGCCGCGACCATCGGCGTCACGCGAATACTCGACCTCACGTCCGTGGATCACGTCAAACTCCGCTTCGGCACGCCGGCCGAACAGAACCTGGGCCGCATCACCCTCGCCGACGCCAAGGCGTACCTGGCCGCGGGCCATTTCGCGCCCGGCAGCATGGAGCCGAAGATTCAGGCCGCGATCCAATTCCTCGAACACGGCGGCCGACAGGTGGTGATCACCAGCCCCGAACACGCCCTCGCCGGATTCGAGGGCCGCGTCGGCACGCAGATTCGCCCGCGGTAGGAGCGCCATCCGCCGGGTGGCTCGCTTGACGTGGCGACTGACCGCTTGGTAAGAGTCCGGTGACCATGCGTCGGCAAGGAAGTGTCCTGCTCTGCATCGGGAGTCTGCTGCTCACCGCCTGCCCCAGGAATTCCGGGACGGACACGAGCGGGCTTCAAGTCGAACCCGTTGCGGCCGGCGAGTTGTACATTCTGTCCGCGAACGGGACGGTTTACCGAATCGTCCCACCCGCTTAAGACCTGAACCGACTCGGAGCGGTCGTCACTGAGAAATTGCGCGAGGGTCCGCGGCAAACCAAGGCGACATGCCGCTTCCACTGCCTCTCCGAAATGCTCTTTTTTGGCCAACCACACATATCGGACCCCGTGGTTGGCCGGTCTGCGAGTATGACAGCGCTTTGTTTTGGGCGGGATCCGTCGACTTCAGGCCGACTCAAGACCCCGTGGTCAGGCTCGTCGTTCGAGGGAACCTCGGGTCGACGCCCGGGCACCCCGGTGCTATATTTCCGACCGCAAAAGAGGGCAACGGGACAACACCATGCTGGAAGACAAGGTCTGGTACGTGGATGATCCGGACGACCCGCCCGTCAGGACGAAGCCGGCAGCGCCGAAACCACCGCAGAAAAACCCGGCGGTGGCCTTCTCCTGGTCGCTCGTGATTTGGGGGGGCGGACAATTCTATAACCGCCAAGGCGCGATCGGCTTTTTGCTCCTGCTGCTGATGGCGAATTGTCTCGTCGCGCCCACCTTATTGTGGGTGTACTGGGACGCGGTGCTTGCCCTCGACATCCCCATTTCGTTGACCACGTCGCAGTTGATGGGGTCGGTCGGCTCGATCTATCTGTCGGGATTACTCGTGTGGTTCGTGAGCGCGGTGCAGGCGTATTACCGGACCAACACCGCGCGCACCGCGCCGTTCAACGGGATCGCGAATCGGTTCCTCCCGGCGATCTGTTCCCTGCTCATACCCGGGTGGGGACAGTTTTTGAACGGTCAGCCCAGGAAAGGCACGCTCTTCCTATGCGTGGCGTTTATCGCGTTCTGTGCCGTGCCGGTGCTGTTGATGATCCTCTGGGGATGGCCCATGCTCCGCGCGGCGGAGGATCGGCTGTTCTGGGAAGTCGTGCTCATCGCGGTCGCGGC
Source organism: Nitrospirota bacterium (assembly GCA_049325295.1). Lineage (GTDB taxonomy): Bacteria > Nitrospirota > Nitrospiria > 2-01-FULL-66-17 > 2-01-FULL-66-17 > JBFLXB01. The sequence continues at coordinate 63,245 of JBMOMD010000024.1, read as the reverse complement.
CCTGGGCCCGCCGGCGCTGTTGATCTGGCCCGTGGCGACATTCGACGCCTTGGTGGTCAGCCGGGACGACACCAAGAAGGAACCGGTGCTGAAACGACTCGAGTACGCCAACAACCGGCGCCGCATGTACGGGTTGGGCCGAGGCGTGTTCCCGTATTTCAAACAAACGCTCATGCTCGGATTACTGTTGGTCCTGTTCGCGACCGTGACCTATTACTACACGCCCAGAGACTACTACATCTCCCGCCTGCACGCACTCCGCGACGCGTCGTCCACGCGACACATGGTGCTCATCCCCCGCCTGCTCGATCGCGTAGTGCACGACGTGCTGGAGCAACGCCCACTTCCTCGCTAGGCGCGCCCGAAACCGGCGCGTGTTGATCGCCGGTTCACGCGGAGAACCGCCGCAGCGCTTTCGGCATGGTTTGCGGGTAGAGCCAACCCAAGAACACGATCACCAGGGTCAACATCATCCCGCCGAAAAAAAGCGGGATACTCACGGCAGCGAGCCAGTCGACCGACGCATGCGCCGCCTTCTTGCCCATCGAGCCGACGCGCATGCCCATCAGCAGCCAGGTGAAGGGATAGAGCAACGCCCCCAGCCCGGTCGCCAGCGCCAGCCATCGCTTGACCGCGTTCGAGACCCAGCTCATCCCCAGCACCAGAATGATCCCGATCCCCAACGCCCCCAACCCTTGCGCGTGAAAGTGCGCCCGCTGAACATAGCGCCAGCCGTCGCTCACCGTCTTCTTGATGTTGTCGGGGGTTTGCTCGTGGATCTGGGGATGGGCCGTCACGTCGGCCATCAACGCGTCTTTGATTTGGTCTTCGTAGAGACCGAATGCCATTCCCGACGCGGTGCCCACCACAATGGCGAGAAACGAAATCAATAGGCCTGGAATCACCGGCGCCAGCGCCTCTTTCAGCATCGTCATCATCCTCCCAGGTTCATTCGCGTATCGCCTGTGCGGCCGAACGCGGTGCCCAGCCGCCCATCTTACCCTCCGCTCCCCGCCGTTCTACGGTACGAGGTCGCGGTCACAAATATACGCATGATCACGCAAATCGGCTACCGGGAAAATCACCACAACGGACTGTTTCCGCCGAAACATCGGGGGACGCAGCCGCGGCGGACGCCCGCCGACACGGACCAGGCTGTCCCAACGCCATGGCGCCGGACGTGATCCGTCGTGGTCGGACGGCCTATCGCCCATCCGCGTCCCACGACGTGAAGTATGGTAGGGTGTCTGGAGCTACACCGCAGTGGATTCGAGCCGCGCCCGACGGCGTTCAACCAGGAGACCGACCGAGTGCGTCACAAGATCTCGCAGCCCGCAAAACACGAGGACCACCACCTTCGCCAGCGATCCGTCGAGCTCCGCAAAGCGCTGTTGATCCTGCACAAGGCGCTGATTGACTCCGAACGGGTGGGATTTGAGAAGGCCATCGGGACAATCACGTCCCCCAATCATTTTTTCCGGCTACTGACCGGCGATCCGTGGTTCGCCTGGTTACATCCCTTGTCGCGTCTGATCGTGGCGTGGGATGAGGCGCTGGACGACGCCCCGCTGACCGTGACCGGCGTCGACGAGCTGATCAGCGAGTCCGGGGCCGCTTGCTTGTCGCCGCCGAACATGGGGAAGGGTTTTCCGGACATTACTATGAGGCGCTGCAGCGCGACCCCACCGTCGTACTCGCGCACGCGGAGGTGGTCCGACTCCTCGGTCCAAAGACGCCGCCAGGCAACGGGGCGCACTGACGCCCCGGTTGATCGGCGCAGGCCGTATCCGAACGTCAGACCGTCACGGCGGCCCCTGCGGCCAGACTCCACCCGGGGCTTGTCCGTTGTTCCAGCGCACGCAGCGCGGGCGGCAGTTCGTCGGGCGAGGCCAGCGTGATGGCCACGCGATGCCCCACCCCCCGAATCCCGTCGGCATACCACGCCGCCGAGTCGAACGTGTTCGTGACCGTGACCACTTCTCCATCGAGCCGAACAATGAACATGGCGCCCTCCCGCGTGGTGAGATGTTTGGAAAGAAGCCTCGCTTCCCCCCTCGTCCACCAGGAAAAGCAAGTGCGGTGCCATCACTGTCGATCCCTTAAAACCCCGATCCAGCGTCGCCCCACCGCTCGGGGCGACAGAACTGTCCAGCCGTCGCACACAAGTGTCGCGCGACACCGCCGCGGCCCGCTACTTGACGTCGAATTCCATCGCCATGCCCTTTTCAAAGTGCGGCTGCCCAGTGTCATGATCCGGGAACAGGCACAGCAGGCCGTAGCGGCCCGGCGTGAACGCCATCTGAAAGACCGCGGAGTCGCCGGGCGCGAGTCCCACCACGCCGCCCACGGGTTTACCGGGTGGCGTGACGGACGGCGGTTTGCCGGGGGCCAACGCCGCGCCGAACGCCTTGCTCGTCCCTTTGGCCGGGAGTTGAACCACCAGGGTCTCGTGGACCTGTTGGCCGCTGTTGACGACCCGGATGGTGTGACGGCCGGCCGTGATGGGCTTCGAAAGTTTGTATTCGAAATCCGCGAGCGTGATCGTGACGTCGGGCACGGGTTCCGCCTCGGGTTTGGCCGTGCCCGGCAACACGGTGATTGACTTGGTCATGCCCAGGGAAAAATGCGGGGTACCGCCTGCATCCGGCAACCAACACACCAAGACGTAGTCGCCCGGCGCCAAAAATTGTAGGGTGCTCGTGCGCTCCCCGGCCACCGCCCCGTTGGGACCGCCCACCAGACGGCTCCAGTTCGGCAGGCGGCGCGGATTCGTTTTTGCCGCGGCCGCGAAGTCCGCCGCCGTGTGCCCCGCCTCCAGTTTCACGAGCTGCATTTGGTGAGGTTGTTTGCCGGCGTTGACCACCTGGAGATTGGCCAACCCGGGTTCGACGCGGTCCGCTCCACGAAAGCCGTACTCGAACGCGTCGAACGACACGATCGGATAATGCTCGCCGGCTTGGGCGCCGGTCCCCGCTCCGCTCCCGATCGTCAGCCCCAGAATCGCCACCACGACCGCCGCCCACCGTGTAAATCTCCGCATATGTCCTCCTTCTCTGCATCGCCGCGGGTCATCCCAGCCCACGGCTCGCCACACTCACGGACTTTCACGACTATATTCAGTATCCCGCACCGGCCCATTCATGGGACATCCCCCGAATGGGCTAGCACCGCAAGGATTCCGGGCGAGGGCCTCGGCCGTCCGACGCAAGGTTTGAGGCGTGCGGACCCGCTTGCTATAATTCGCGCGTGTCGGATTTTGCGGTCCCAAGCCGCGCCCTGGTCGATGACCTTACCCGCTTGTTCGGGCCCGGCCGGGTTCTGAGCGATCACCCCGCGCTCACCGCCTACGCGATCGACGCCGGCATCTACCGCGTCCAGCCGCGCGCCGTGGTCCTGATCGAATCCGCCGAGGACGCCGCCGCCGTCCTCGCATTTTCGCGCCAACGCCGGATCCCGCTCACGTTTCGCAGCGGCGGCACCAACCTCACCGGCAACGCCGTGGGCGAAGGCATCGTCGTGGATTGCTCCCGCTTACGCGGTCTCGTGGCGGTCGACCCCACGGAACGCTCCGCGCGCGTCGAGCCGGGCATGGTGTACGCGGACCTCAACGCGGCGTTGGCCCGCCATGATCTGAAGTTCGCCCCCGATCCGTCGAGCGGCGAGATGTGCAAGCTCGGGGGGATGTTGGGCAACAACTCGGCGGGCCCGCGCTCGCTTAAGTACGGCGCGGTCAAGGACAACGTTCACGCGCTGGAGGTCTTGTTGGCCGACGGCACGCGCCTCACCGCGAAACCCTACCGTCTGGGCTCTCCCGAATGCGAGGACCTGTTCGTGACCGCGCCCGCGGTGCGCGAACTGGCCCGCCTGGTGCGCGAGCACGCGGATCTGATCTTGGCCAAACGCCGTGCGGTCAGCAAGAATTCGAGCGGCTACAACCTGTTCGCGCTCGCCGAGGGTCTGGCGCGCGGCGTGCTCGATTTACCCAGATTGTTCATCGGCAGCGAAGGCACGTTGGGGCTGGTCACCGAGGCCACGCTCCGTCTGGTCCCGTTGCCGCGCGAAACCGCGACCGGACTGTTCTTCTTCGCGCGCCTGGCCGAAGTCACCCAAGCAGTGGCCGCGCTCAGACCCTTGGGCCCCAGCGCGCTGGAACTAATCGACGGCCACACCCTGGACTTGATCGGGCGCGCACGGTTCGGCGTTCCGGATAGCGCGGCCGCGGTGTTGCTGGTGGAGTTCGACGTGCCGCCCGCCGCGGACCTCCTGTCACGCGCGGCGACCGCGTGTCGCGATTTGGCCCAGCCCGCGCCGCCGGCGCTGGCCGTGGAGCCCGATCGGCAGGCCGCGCTCTGGGCCGTGCGCAAGGCCATCTACCCGACGCTTTATCGCTACGACTCCGCGCGGCACCCGGTGAACTTCGTGGACGACGTGGTGGTGCCGGCCGAGCGGCTCGCGGAGTTGGTGGCGTATTTGGAATCCACGTTCGCGACCGAAGGCGTGACCGTGGCGATCTACGGGCACATCGGCGACGGCAACGCGCATATCAACCCGTTGTTGAACCTGCGAGACCCGGCGGATTTCGACCGCATGGACCGATTGTCGCGGAGGATCCACGCCGCGGTGATCGACCGGTTCGGCGGTTCGCTCTGCGGCGAGCACGGCGACGGTCGCGTGCGCGCCGAGTTCCTCCCCGCGTTGTACGGCAAGGACGTGTACGAATTATTCGTGCAGACCAAACGCCTGTTCGATCCGGAGCACCTGCTGAACCCCGGCGTGAAACTCTCCGCCGTCCCGTTTACGGAACGCGTGGACGTCGAACGGCTGGCCAAACCGTGCGCCACGTGCGGCAAGTGCAACACCGTGTGCCCGGCCTACGACGTGGCGCGCGAGGAATCCAACGGCGCGCGTGGCTGGTACCACGTGTTGACCGCGGCGGACTTTTCGCACGAGCGCGACGCCCGCGTGGTGGACGCGTGTTTGAACTGTCGATCCTGCGCCGCGGTGTGCCCGGCCGGGATCGACGTGTCGCGCCACGCGCTCGCGCGGCGCGCGGAGCGCCCCAACCCCGTGGCCGGCGTGGTCGCGCGCGCGTTGCTCCGGCCCGGATGGTTCGACCCGCTCGTGAAATTCGCCGCCCTCACGCAGCCGTTGTGGGATCGCCCTTTGGCGCGGCGCGCGATCGACGCGCTCACGCGACCGGTATGCCGACGCCTCGCGCCCACCGCGAGGCTGCCGCACGATCTGCGACTCCCGCGGCTGGCCACGCGCACCCTGCGCGAGCGCCACCGCCGGTTGACCGAGGAGGCGGGCGCGCGCGGCGCCACCGCGTATTTTCACGGCTGCGCGGCCAATTATTTCGACGACGGCGTGGGCGACGCCGTGATCCGGCTGTTGGAACGCCGCGGGATGGGCCCGGTGCTGCCGGCCCAGCGCTGTTCCGGCACGCCGATTCAAACCTACGGCCAGACCGGACCGCTGATGGAGGCGGCCCGCTTTAATCTCGATCGCCTTGCGCGCTTCGACACCGTGGTCACGGGCTGCGCGTCCTGCACGTTGATGCTCAAGGACTATCCCACGTTGTTCACGGGCGATGATCACCGCCGCGCCTCGCACCGAGCCCGCCCGGTT
>JBMOMD010000024.1:0-57607 GCA_049325295.1 Nitrospirota bacterium | reverse complement strand
GTGCGCCACATCACCGAGATCCTCGCCGTGGATTCCCTCCCCCCCTCCCCCCCTCGCCCCCTCGCCGGTTCGGTCACCACCGTCACCTACCACTCCTCCTGCCACCTACGCGCCGCTGGCGTCTCCAACGAACCCCGGCGCGTGTTGTCGAACCTTCCGGGGGTGCGCTACGTGGAAATGCCGGACGCGGATCGGTGCGCGGGCGGCGCCGGCACGTTTATCGTCAAGAACCCGAAACTGTCCGATCAGATCGCGGCGCGCAAGCGCCGGGCGATCGAAGCCACGGGCGCGCACGTGGTGGCGACCAGTTGCCCGGCCTGTATGATCCGACTCCGCGCGGGACTTCCGGACCACGTCCGGGTCACCCACGTGGCGCAAGCCGCGGACGAGGCGGAACGCGGTCGGGGGGATCGAGGCTGAGTCGATGCACCTGCGCGTGATGACGTACAACATCCACAGCGGGTTCGGCCTCGACGGCTACGACTTGCACGCGATTCACCGCGCCATTGAACACGAACGCGTGGATCTCGTCGCGCTTCAAGAGGTGGATTTCGGGCTCCGACGGACCGGTTACGTCAACCAAGCGCGCTGGCTGGGAGACCGGCTGGGGTTGCACGCGATCGCGGGCGGCACGCGCCGTCAGGGCCGATACGGGAACGCGTTATTGACCCGGTGGCCCGCGACGTTCGTGATGAACCACAACCTGACCGTGTGGCCGCAACCGGGCCGTGCGTGCTTGGAAGTGCACCTGGCCATGCCCAAGGGCACGCTGCGGTGTTTCGTCACGCACTTCGGCCTGCTGCCCCAGGAACGGATGGTGCAGGTGGAACGGTTGGTCGACGAGATCATTCCGGGGAAGGAGGAACACGCCCCCTCCATTCTGATGGGAGACTTCAACACCGTGCCGCGCAGCCGCGTGTCGGGACGGCTGCGCGGCCGATTTACCGACGCGTTCGAGGCCGTGGGCAACGGGCGATCCGCCACCTTTCACGCGCGCCTGCCCGGGGTGCGGTTCGACTACATCTACACCGGCCCCAAACTCACGCCACAATCCTGCCACGTCGCGGCCAACCGGTGGTCTGAACGCGGGTCGGACCATTTGCCCCTGGTCGCGGCTTTGTCCGTGGCGTTCGGGTCCAAGCGATCGCCGACGCCCGGCTAGGCGCGTCGTCTGACGCGCTGACGCACGACGCTCATTCGCCGCGCAAGACCGCGAACGGCCGTTGTCCCAACAACCGATACGTGCCGATCAGACCGACGGCCAGGGTACCCGCCATGGTCACGAGGGATCCGGTGACCGCCAGATCCGGAGCCCAGACCCAGGGCACCTCCAGCACCCAGCGCGCGATGCCCCACGCCAACGCCGCGGCCAGCGTGGTCCCGAGCGCGCCGGCCGCGGCGCCGACCAGCCCGAACTCGACCGCCAACATCCGGACCATGGCGGGACGACCGGCGCCCACCGTCTTAAAAATCATCGCGTCCCGCAGCCTGGCGGCGCGCGAGGCCGCCAGCGCGCCGCCCAAGACGATGAACCCCGCGGCCGCCACCAGCAAGGCCACGCCGCGCACGGCGAACGAGACTCGCCCGACCACGCGCGCCACCGACGCCAGCACGTCGCCGATCGGGATCGCCGTCACGTTGGGCAGCGCCGCCACCACCGCCTGTTGCAACGCCGCCTCCGTGACGGCGGGCGCCCGCGCCGCGGCCACGTACGTGATCGGCACGTCGTCCAAGGCGCCGGGCGCGAACACCAAAAAGAAGTTCAGGCCGCGGTTGTCCCAGTCCACGGACCGCAGACTGGCGACGCGCGCTTCCAGCGGCACCCCTTGAATGTCCAGGACGAGGGTCGATCCGACCCCGATTCCCAGACGCCGGGCCAGTTCCTGCTCCACGGACACCTGGACGCCCGTTTGCTGCCCAGGCGGTAACGCGTCCCACCAGTGGCCTTCCACCACCTCATTGCCGCGCGGCAGATCAGATCGCGTGGTGACCACGTATTCGCGCGTCAGGTACCAACGCGAGTCCGATTCCCGGTCCGACTCGCGTTCGCGGGCGACCGGATGGTCCCCCACGACCCGCAACCGCCCGCGCGCCACCGGGACCACCTCCGTGGGAACCCGATGTCCCGCCAGCAACGCGACGAACGTGTCGCGCTGGTCGGGCTGGATATCGATGAAAAACAGGCTGGGCGCGTCGCGGGGCGCCCGCTCGGTCAACTCGGCGCGGATCGCGCGTTCCACGAATCCCACCGTCAACACCGCGGTGACGCCCAACCCGATCGAAAGGAGCGCGGCCGCGGTGTGCGCGCCGGGTCGCGTCAGGGCGCCCAGCCCGCGGCGCCAAGCGAACGAGGACGGCGCCGGCACCCACCGCACCAGCCGTCCCAGGCCCCACGCGGCCGCGGCCAGTACCGTGGCCGCAGCCATCAGCCCGGCGACGTAGAGCGCGGCGAGAGCCGCGGAGCGCGTCTGCCACCACGCCAAACCAACCGCGGCAAGGAGACCGCCGGCCGCCAACCCCCATGCCGTCAACCGTGATAAGCGTATCGGCGTCGCCTCGTGCCGCAGCACCGCGGCCGCAGGCGCGTGCGCGGCCGCGATCAGCGGCCCCAACGAGAATCCCACCCCCGTGAGCACCCCGACGATCGCGCCCTGTATATACGGCCAGGGACTCATCGACCCGCTCAACGCGATTCCGGCAAAGCTCCCTGCCGCGATCGTCAGCGCTCGCTGACCGAGCGCCCCCAGCGCCGCGCCGACCGAACCGCCGACCAGGCCGAGCACGGCCAACTCGCCGAGCAGGGCCCGGGCCACGGTCCGCGCATCCGCCCCGACGCACTTGAGCAACGCGATCGTTCGCCAGCGTTCGGCCAGCAGCGCGCGGGCGCTGCCCGCGACGCCTACGCCGCCCAACAGCAGCGCCGTCACCCCCACCAACCCCAAGTATGCGCCGACGCGATCAAGGGATCGGCGCAATTGCGGCTGCGCGTCGGGGAACGCCGCGATCTGCACGGGCTCGTTGGCCAGCTCCTCGCGCAGGGCGTCCCGCACACGTTCGGCCGACTCGGCGTGCTCGGGCAACGCGACCAAGGTCCGATACCGCACCCGGCTCCCCGGCCGTACCAAGCCGGTGTGATCGAGCGCCGCCCGCGCGATGAACACCCGCGGACCGAGGCTCAACGCCCCGGCCGTGCGATCAGGTTCGGCGCGCAGGACGGCGTGGGCGACGAACTCCGCGTCGCCCACGCGGAACCGATCGCCGAGCGACAGTCCCAGCCGGATCAAAAACGCTTCGTGCACCACCGCCCCGAACGGGGGTCCCCCGTGCAACAATGACGCGAACGGGCGCTCCGGCGCGGTCTCGACCCGGCCGTAGAACGGATACGCGTCCTCGACCGCTTTGAGCTCCACCAACACGGCCCGGCCCGGCGCGGCCGCCATCGCTATCAGTTCCCGAACCTGCGTGACGCGCGCGCCCTGCGACGCGAGCCGGTTCACCGCGCCTTCGGCGAAGGACGATAACGGGTTGGTGGAACGCAGCTCCAGGTCGGCGGCCAGCAGGCTCTTGGCGTCGCCCGCGATCGCCCGCCGCGCGACGTCGGCCGCCGCGGCGATCGCCACCACCGCGCCCACCCCCAATGCGATGGCCGCGACGATCGGGACGTGATGGCGTGATCCGGCGCGCAGATTGCGGCGGGCCATGGTCTGCGCGAACGGCCGTCCGAACGGACTCACGGTGCCGATCGCGCGACGGCCGAGGAGTCCGCGATCACCCGCCCTCCGCGCAGCGCGATCGTACGGTCCGCGGCGTGCGCCAACTGGACATCGTGCGTGACCAAGACGAGCGCCCCGCCGCGCTCCGCGTGTAAGGCGCGCAAGAAGCCCATCACCTGCGCGCCGCTGTCCGCGTCCAAGTTGCCGGTGGGCTCGTCGGCCAGGAGGATCGGCGGACGACGCGCGCACGCGCGGGCCAACGCCACGCGCTGTTGCTCGCCGCCGGAGAGCTGCACCGGGTAGTGGCCCGCGCGCGCCGACAGCCCGACCGCCGCCAACAACTCGCGGGCGCGAACCATCGGGCGCGCGTCGCCGGCCAGCTCCAATGGCACCGCCACGTTCTCCAGGGCGGTGAGCGTCGTAATGAGGTTGAACGACTGAAACACGAACCCGATGCGGTCCAACCGCACGCGGGCCAGCGCCGATTCGTCGAGCGTGGTCAGGTCCAGATCGTCCAGGATCACGGTGCCGGCGGTGGGACGCTCCAGGCCCGCCATCACGGCAAGGAGCGTGGACTTGCCGCTGCCGGACGGTCCCACCACCGCGATGAACTGCGTGTCGGGGATCTCGAGCGATACGTCCTCGAGGACCGTCACGGCGCGTCCGGCGGCGTGCAGCCGCACGGTCACGTTCCGCAGGGCGATCATCGCGCGGTGGGAAATCGGTTGCGGCGCATTACGCCGCCATTATACACTGAGGCCATGTGGCGAATGCGCGCGTGCGCGCGGATGGCGTGACGTCACGCGAGCGGATTGCGCTCGGCGTGGCGTGGGGATGGCTCTTCTGCGCCGCGGTGGGTTCGGTTGACGCGCGAGACCAACCGGTCGCCGTGCCGACCATCGTGGCGTTCGGCGACAGTCTGACCGCCGGGTTCGGCGTGCCGAGCGAGGACGCCTACCCATCGAGATTGGAGCGCCGCCTCCGCGAGGAAGGGTACGCGTACCGCGTCGTCAACGCGGGGGTGAGCGGGGAGACCACGGCCGGCGGGCTGCGGCGCGTGGACTGGGTGCTCAAATCCCGGCCCAGCCTGGTGATTCTCGAACTGGGCGCCAACGACGGCCTGCGCGGCTTGTCTCCGGAGCAGACGCGTGAGAACCTGGCGCGCATCATCGAAGGGCTTCGGGACGCGGGGGTCACCGTCATCCTGGCCGGCATGCGGGTGCCCCCGAATTACGGCGACGAATATGCGCGCGCGTTCGAAGCCGTGTTTCCCGCACTGGCCACGCGGTATCAGCTCCCGTTGATCCCGTTTTTCCTCGACGGCGTCGCGACCGATCCCGCGCTGAACCAAGCGGACGGACTGCACCCCACGTCGGACGGTTACCGCGTGATCGTGGAGCGGATCTGGCCGCGCATCCGACCGTTGCTCACTCGACCTTAACCGACCGAACGACCATGCTGACGCTCGACGACCTTCGACCGCTCACCGACCACTTGATCGAGATTTCCCACCTTCACGGCGCGGCGTCCGTGCTCTCGTGGGATCAGGAAACGTACATGCCGCGCGGAGGCTCCGGGGCGCGGGCCGACGCGCTCGCCGCGCTGCAAGGCCTGGCGCACGAACGGTTTACTTCGTCACGCACGGACGACTTGCTCGGCCGGTGGGTCGACCTGGAGACCGGACGGCTGTTCGACGAGGAGGCCGACCCGTCGGCGCGCGCGTTGCTGCGCGAGGTGTTCCGAGACTACCGACGCGCGAAACGGTTGCCCACCGCGTTTGTATCCCTGCTCGAGAAAACGTGCGCGCTCGCGCACGACGCGTGGATCGAAGCGCGGACGACGCGCACGTTCGGTCCGTTTCTCCCCCATTTGACGCAGATCGTCACGCTGAAACGGGAGGAGGCCTCGTACCTGGGCTACACCGACTCGCCGTACGATCCGTTGCTGGATACGTTCGAACCCGGGATGACCGCCGCGCGACTGACGCCGTTATTTGCCGATGTAAAGGCCGGCTTGAGCGCGCTCCTGGACCGCGTCGCCGGGTCCGCCGTCAAGCCCGTCCGGCTCCCGACCGGCCCCTACAACACGCAACGCCAGATTCAATTCGGCACCGTGGTCTTGTCCGCGATGGGCTACGCGTTCGAGCGCGGACGCCTCGATCTGTCGGCGCATCCGTTTACCACCGGATTTCATCCCACCGACGTGCGAATCACCACCCGCGTGGCCGAGGACGACGTCACGTCGTCGCTCTTCACCTGCCTGCACGAGGGCGGCCACGCCCTCTACGAGCAAGGCCTGGACCCCGCCCGGTTCGGCACCCCACTGGGCGAAGCCGTGTCCTTGGGATTGCACGAGAGCCAATCGCGTCTCTGGGAAAACTGCGTGGGCCGGTCGATCGAATTCTGGCGGCACTTCTACCCCCTGCTGCGGCAGACGTTCCCGGGCGCGCTCGACGCGGTCCCACTCGACGCGTTTCACGCCGCGATCAACGTCGTGGAACCGTCGCTCATCCGCGTGGAAGCCGACGAGTTGACGTACAACTTTCACATCATCGTACGATTCGAATTGGAACAAGAGTTGATCGCGGGCCGGCTCCTTCCGCGCGATCTGCCCGAGGCGTGGAACGCGGCCATGCGCCGCACGCTGGGCGTCACGCCGGCTCACGACGGCGAGGGCGTGTTGCAGGACATCCATTGGGCGCACGGCGCCTTCGGGTATTTCCCCACCTATACGCTGGGGAATCTCTACGCGGCGCAATTGTGGCGGCAGGCGCGATTGGATCTTGCCGACCTTCCGACATTAATCGAGGGCGGACGATTCGAAGCGTTGGTGGGATGGTTACGCGATCGGATCCATCGCTGGGGACGGACCTATTCGACCGATGATTTGTTGGCGCGCGTAACCGGCGAGGGGCTGCGCCCCGAACACTTTTTGGACTATTTGGACGAAAAATACGCCGCGGTGTATCGGTGGTAGCGGCGACGCTCGACGCGTCAGCCGTCCGAATCGCCGCCGAAGATCGCGAGGCTGGCCGTGAACCCGTGCAGAAAATTCGTCCCGCTGACCGGCCCGATCTCGCCCTGCGCGAAGAATCCCGCCACCGGAATTTTGCCGAGCCGAGCCCGGACCATGGTCGCATCGTGGTGGGCGCGTCCGAACAACCGCCGGCCCCGGCCGTTGCAGCTGAACAACAGCGCCGCCTCCGGCGTCGCCGAGCGGCCTGTCTGTGCATGCGCGGTCAGCAACGTATTGAGGTCTTCACTCGCGCTCTCGCGATCGCGAATATGAAACTGCACGGTCTGTCCCTCGCGGACCAGATCGCCGACCGCCAAACTGCCCTCCTGCTGGTCGGCGCCGACCAGCCCGCGGACCAGGAAGTCGCCGCGCTCGAACTGGGATTGCGCTTCATTGATGGTCAGCCCCAGATGCAACCCGCGACGCGCCAGTTCTTGCTCCGACGTCGACAGGGCGGCGTACATGTCCTGTAAACAGGCAAAGGCCGGACGACCGCCCAACTCGAAGATCACGTTGCCTTCGGCCCGAGTGATCAGAAACCGCCCGCCGACCGGTCGACACCCTTGAGAGACGACGGTATCAATGGGGAGGTCGCCGCTCAGCGCCACCCCGACCACGCCTTCCGCGGCCACGGTGTCACCGATCAGCAACCGGTTCTCCCCCGGCGCGCGGCCCCCGCTGCTCATGCCGCCGACCGCCTTGACCCCGGGGTAGTGGTGATCCAGCAACCCCAAAAATTCCGTACCCGGAGTGGAGAACGGCTCCGCCAACAGCAGGAACAGCGTCGGCGTGGGCCCGGACTCGGGAGTCGGGAACCCCGCGACTCGTATCCCGTCTCCGCCGTGCTCGAACGTGGCGTGAAACGGCGTGAGGGTCACGCCGGGAAGTCCGGCTGCCCAGAGCGACACCGCGGGTTGCCCTTCGATTTCCTGGTCGAGCCCGATGATCCCCTCGCCGGTGCACCCGAGCACGACGCGCGGCGAAAGGCGCTCCGCGACGACCGCCGCGGCATCCGACAATCGCTCGGCGTGGTGCGGGGACACGAAGACGAACGCGAGATCGACCGGTCGACGGACGCTCGCCGCCACCTGACCGCACGCGTCTTTGACCGCGGTCGAGGTGTCTGGATGAATTGACGTACCGGCACCGTATGACGTCATGACGAAGAGCACTCTAGCAGAACGACTTTCCACCGCGCAAGCCGACGAAACGCCGGGGGCCGTGGACGGGGCGTCGACCGCTCATCGGCGTCCTGCTATACTCCCCGCATGAATTGGACCGCCTGGGGGAGGGCCGGTCTCACGACCCTCGTGTGCCTCTGGGCCCAGGGTGCCGCGGCGTCGCCGGCGCTCGACGTGCGGTATGAGCTCGAAGTCCGATTCGATCCCACCGACCACACAATCGCCGGGGAAATTCGCGTCAGGCTGGTCAACCATTCGGGCGTGAATCTCTCCGAGATCCCGTTCGTGCTGTACCCGAATCGGTATCGGGAACCGGACCCGGAAATCGATCAGGGCGCACTCGAACGGATTTATCCTCGCGCGTTTAATCCGGGATCCATCGCCGTCACCTCGATCGAAACCGGCGGTAACGATGCCGTGGACCTGACCATCGAGGACGCGCCCGGCAGCCTATCGCGCACGATCGCGCGCGCCAGGCTCGCCCGCGCGGTTCCGCCGGAGGGCTCGGTGGATCTGCGCATGAGTTTCGTGACGTTTATCCCCGAGAAGTTCGGCGTGTTCGGCCATTTCAACGGGGTCACCGTGCTCAAGGGTGGGTGGCATCCCTATGTCGCGCCATGGCGCGACGGGAGCTGGGCCCTCGACGGCGCTCCGGATCCCGCCTCCGTGACCGCGGAAATCCTGGCTCCTCGCGCCATTACGATTGTCGGGGCGGACATGGTCGACCCCGAGGAAGATGCCCCGATCCGGCGGTGGCGCCTGCACGCTCCCCACGCCGCGATGATCCCATTGGCGCTCAGTCCGTATTATCGCGTGTGGACGGAACAGGATGGACCGGTCCGGCTCCAATACGCCTTTCTTCCGGACGACCGCCCCTATGCCCCGTTGATCATGGCGACGTTCCGACAGGGCCTCGCGTTTTTTCGCCGCGAATACGGCGACATCGCCGGCGCCGAGATCATTGCCGCGGAAGCCCATCTGCACCAAGAGCTCGTCTCGCCGGACCCGCGAGTGATTCTGGTGGCGACTCGCGCGTTTAAGGTTTTCGCGCCGCTCAAAAAATATCACGAAGCCGAAGTGGTCAAAGGCCTGTTGTTCGCGCTGTGGCGCGCGCGACTCCCGGACGAAGAAGCCTGGGTGATCGAAGGCCTCGCCGATGCCAGCACGCAACGGTATCTCCGCGAGCGGTATCGCAAACCGCCGAGCCTCGTTCGTTTGCTGAAACCCGTGGCATTTCTTCCCATTGTCGACCAGATCCTCTATTCAGACCGCCTGCCGCTCCGCCAGGTGTACTTCAAGGAAACGACGCCGGTTTTGCCGAGGGAAGAGCTCACGTTGTTCAATAATCGTCGTCCCGACGGCTCGACCATTCTCTTTAAACTGACCGCGCTGATCGGCGCTGACGCGGTCAACGCGGTCTTGGAGCGTTATACCGACCAAGTGCTCCACGGCACGGCCAAGCCGTTTCGCGCGGTGGCCCACGAGGAGACGGGGCGTGACTTGGAGTGGTTTTATCGGCAGTGGCTGGAAAGCAATCCGAAGACGGACTTTGCCATTACCTCGGTCCGGCGCGAACGATTGGACGACGGGCATCACACCACGGTGGACCTCAGCAAAACCGGCGAGGGCATTGAGCCGGTCACCATCCGGCTCCTGCCACGCCGCGGGCCTCCGCTCACGACGACGTGGTTGGCGTACGACTCCAGCTTCCAAGAAACCTTCGTCACCTCGTCGTCGATCACGGCGGTTGAACTCGACCCCGAGCATAAAACGAGTGATCCGGAACGGTTCAATGACCGTACGCCGGCGGCGGTGAAGTTCATCTGGGAGAGACTGCCGGGCGTGGGGTACGACTTTCAGACCAAGAACCTGAGCTACGATGTGAGCGCGTACTTCCAACGCCGCTACGACGAGCACAACCTGCTCCGATTGAAGTATTTCAGCAATGACACGGAGACGGGAGGGTCGGTCGCCGTGGTCCACGATTTCGAGCGCGACGTGTTTTCGCATTCGACGCGGCAATCCATCCGAATGGGTTTTGAGTCGACCCAACGCGCCGTGCCGCTCACCCCCGGCGGGTCGACCGATACCGTGACGTCGGTTGAGCTCGCCCACGTCATTTCGAACGCCAAGACTTCACTCGTCTATTCCGAAGAAATCCAACAACTTTTTTTCGGCGCGTTCCCCTATTCCACGCTCAGCACCACCCTCGCGACTCAACTCTCCGGAGACCACCACCCCAACGCGGTACGGGTCGAGGGCGACGTCCGTCACCAATGGCGGTTCGCGACGCTGCACGAAATCGCGGGCCGGGCGGCCCTCGGCCAATCCGCCGGAGGATTTGATGAAGCCCGCCAATTCGAACTGGGCGGATCATCGGGCATGCGAGGCTATTCCCCGGGAAGCCTGTTTGGGGAGTCGATGTTCCTCGTTTCGCTCGAATATCGTCATCCCGTGGCGCGAGAACTCGACACCAATGTCTGGGGGCTTTCGCTATTGCGCAGACTACAAGCCGTCGTGTTCGCCGACGTGGGAACCGTGTCATCGTATCGGGATCTACGAACCGATGTGGGGGGGGGATTCCGGCTCAGCCACGAAATCTTGGGGCTCTATCCGATCGTGACGCGATTCGACGTGGCGTATCCGCTCAATGTCGAAGAGTCGCTCCAGGCGGATGAGCGTTCGCTGCACCTCTACGTTACGGCCGGGCAACCTTTTTAGCGGAACGCGCCGCACGCAGCGGGGATCGCGGAATTCGCAAGGTCCCGGTCATCCCTCGGCGCGCGACGCAAATGCGATCCCTCCCGCCGTATTTGGCCTCGTACATCGCGTGATCCGCCAAACGTATCAAGTCCTTCTTGGTCCGCGCATGCTCCGGAAACCCCGCCAATCCAAAGCTGGCGGTAAGGTGGACGTTGATCCCTTCCGCGGTCAAGAACTGATGCCGATGGAACGCCCGATGGAGACGTTTCGTAATCGCCCCCGTGGTTCGAATACCCGTCTCGGGCAGGACGATCACGAATTCGTCGCCCCCGTACCGTGAAATAATGTCGACGTCTCGGAGATTGCGGATCAAGAGTTCCGCGACTTCCACCAGCACGCGGCTCCCCATCAAATGCCCGTAGCGGTCGTTGACCGATTTAAAATAATCCAAATCAAGGAAGATCAGGGAGAGGACCGACCCGTACCGGAGGCAGCGTCGGATCTCGATATCGAGGACCTGGTCAAAGTGGCGGAAATTATACAATTGTGTGAGATCGTCTCGGATAGCCAGTTCTTCCTTGCGGTGATACAGCTGAGACCGCTCGATGGCGATCGCGGCCTGTCCCATCAACTGCGTCAAGAAGTCTCTGTCCGCGGTATCAAACGGTCGCCCGTCGACTCGGTTGACCAATTCCAGTACGCCGAGCGCTTTACGCTTATTCACGATGGGCACCGCGAGCAAGGATTGGAAACCGCGACGAGGGGGCTTCCATTCCTTTAGGCCGACCGGCAGGGAACATCGAGGGCCGTCAATCAATAACGGTCGAACGTGCTGCGCCGCCCAGCCCGCCGGACCCGCCCCCCAAGACAGCGGACGCGCCGCCCCCTTTCGCCCGTTGTCGAGCGGCGCGCGGTGCAACCGCAACTCCCGCCGCCCATCATTCTCGTCGACCAACCATAATGACCGGCGCTCGCACGGAATCAGCCGACACGCGCGATTCATCAGGACGTCGAGGACTTTCGTCAGCTCCAAGGAAGACGTCAGCGCTTTGGCCGTGTTGATGAAAAAGGCGAGTTGTTTGGTTTTTCCCTTGAGCTGGGATCGCAGCGACGTGTTGTCGAGCTGCAATCGCGTTAAGGACGATGGTTTGTCCGAACGAGAGCGTGGCCGTTTCAGGCGCCGTGGCACTTTTTGTATTTCTTCCCGCTCCCGCACGGGCAGGGATCATTCCGGCCGACGCGCTCTCGGTCTCGCGCTGAGGGGCTGGCCGCGCTGGAGCTCGGCGCGCTGAACATGAGGGACGGCGGACGCGGCATCGACACGGCGGGAGCGGCCATCTCCTGACGAACCGCCTGAACCCGAAAGAGGTGCCCGATCGCGTCCACTTTGATGCGTTCGATCAGACCGACGAACAGTTCATACCCCTCCCGTTTGTACTCCACCAGAGGATCTTTCTGTCCGTATCCCCGGAGCCCGATCCCCTCCTTTAAGTAATCCATCGTGAGCAAATGGTCTTTCCAATGCGTGTCGATCACGCGAAGCATGACGGCCCTTTCAAGCTCGCGCAACACCGTGGGACCGAATTCCCGTTCTCTACTGGTGTAGGCCTCTTTTACGCGCGAGAGGATGTCGTCCTTGATCGCCTCCACGCCGAATTCAGCCCACGCCTCCGGAGCAATGGTCACGGAGAACTGCGCCCCGACCGACTCGGCGAGTCCCTTCACGTCCCACGCCTCCGCGTACGCGGACTCGTCACAATACTGCGCGACCATTCCCGTCACCAAATCGTCGATCATCTCATGGATGCCGTCGACAAACGGTTCTCCGCTGAGCACTTGGCGCCGCTGCTCGTAGATCACTTCGCGCTGCTTGTTCATGACGTCGTCATATTCCAGCAACTGTTTGCGAATATCGAAATGATGGGCTTCGACTTTCTTTTGAGCCGTCTCGATCGCGCGCGTGACCATTCCATGTTCGATCGGGACGCCCTCTTCCATGCCGAGGCGCTGCATCAACCCCGAAATCCGATCGGAACCAAAAATTCTCAGCAAGTCGTCTTCCAGCGACAGGTAGAACCTCGACGACCCGGGATCACCCTGTCGGCCGGCGCGCCCGCGCAACTGATTATCGATCCGCCGGCTCTCGTGCCGTTCCGTGCCGATGATGTGCAGACCACCGAGCGCCACCACCGCCTGCTTATCGGTCTCACATTCGACGCGCAATTGATCGCGCAGGTGTGATCGCTCCGTCTCATGTTCCGGGGACGCCAGATTGGGATCGCGCGTCACGGTTTGTTTGAACAAGAAGTCCGCGTTCCCGCCCAGCAAGATATCGGTGCCTCGGCCCGCCATGTTGGTCGCGATGGTCACCGTACCCTTTCGCCCGGCCTGCGCGATGATCTCCGCTTCCTTTTCATGGAATTTGGCGTTGAGCACCGCGTGACGGACACCCTGTTTTTTGAGCAGCGCGGAAAGCCGCTCGGACTTTTCGATGGAAATCGTCCCGACCAAGACCGGCTGCCCCCGCTGATGACACTCTACGACTTCTTCCGCGATCGCGGCGAATTTCTCGCCCTCGGTCCGATACACCACATCCGCATGGTCGTCCCGGATCATCCTGCGATTTGGCGGAATAACCATGACGTCCAAATTATAAATTTTGGCGAATTCCCCGGCTTCCGTGTCCGCTGTGCCCGTCATCCCACTCAGCTTTTTATACATCCGGAAGTAATTTTGAAAAGTGATCGTGGCGAGGGTCTGGTTCTCGTTGGCGATCTTCACCCCCTCTTTGGCCTCAACCGCCTGATGCAGCCCGTCGCTCCATCGACGGCCCGGCATCAATCGTCCGGTGAATTCGTCGACGATGATGACCTCGCCGTCCTTGACGACGTAATCCACGTCTCGTTTGTATAATGAATGGGCTCTGAGGGCCTGGTGCACGTGATGCACGAGCGACATGTTGCCGAGATCGTAGAGATTGTCGACGCCCAGGAACCGCTCGATTTTTGCGTTACCCTCTTCGGTCAGCGCCACGGTCTTGGTCTTCTCCTCGACCGTGAAATCCACTTCGGCCTTGAGGTACGGAATCGCCCGGTTGATTTTGTAATAGAGCTCGGTTGAATCCTCCGCCGGCCCGGAAATGATCAAAGGCGTTCGCGCTTCGTCGATCAAAATACTATCGACCTCGTCCACGATCGCGAAGGTCAGCGGACGCTGGACAAAGTGGCGGGGATCGAACTTCATGTTGTCGCGTAGATAGTCGAATCCGAATTCGTTATTGGTCCCGTACGTCACATCCGCGGCATAGGCGGCCTGACGCGCCGTATCATCCAGATCGTGTTGGATCACCCCAACGGTCAACCCCAGGAACCGATAGAGTTCCCCCATCCACTGGCTGTCGCGACGCGCCAGATAGTCGTTGACGGTCACGACATGGACGCCTTTTTCGGCCAACGCATTGAGATAAACCGGCAAGGTCGCAACCAGCGTTTTCCCTTCTCCCGTCTTCATCTCGGCGATCTTGCCTTCATGGAGGACAATGCCGCCGATCAACTGCACGTCAAAATGGCGCATCCCGAGCACGCGACGAGAGCCATCGCGCACGACGGCAAAGGCCTCGGGCAACAGGGCATCGAGCGGTTCTCCATCGGCCAGGCGGGAGCGAAACTCCGATGTTTTGGCTTGAAGGGCCTCATCGCTTAACGCGCGAACGGCGTCTTCAAATCCGTTGATCCGATCGACTAGTGGCCCGATCCGCTTTAGTTCCCGATCATTCTTGCTACCAATGAGTTTTTTGAGGATACTCAACATAAGGAAGTCTCTCGGAATGGCCAAAACGGGCCACATTATAACATAGTTGCATGCGTCGCTTATCTTCGAACACGTTTCGGCGGCATGCCGCCATCGTTATCACACGCGGGATCGGTCTCGCCGTCATTGGCGTAGTGATGGGGTTTGGAACCGGGCCGGGCGCAGCCGGAGCACCCGCGCCCCCGACGCCGTCAGGACCTCCAACTGGGTTGACGAGCGCCCCAGACGCCGCCGATACACTCGCCGTGGTTGCGGTCGGCGACATCATGCCGGGCTCTTTTACTCCGATTTCATTCGTCCCGACGCCAGACGACCACGATATCCCGACCGGAATTCGTAAAACCCTCGGCCAAGGCGATGTGGTATTCGGCAACCTCGAAGGCGCGTTCGCGACCGAAGGCATGTTGCCGATCAAATGCAGCTCTGTGGCACGAGAAACCCGCCGCTGTTTTGAGTTCGGGTCCCCGCCATACCTCGCCTCCTTTTTAAAAGATGCCGGCTTCACGGTGCTCTCCCTCGACAACAACCATGCCGAGGATTACGGCCTGGAGGGGTACGCCCTCACACAAGGCTTGTTAGCACAGATCGGCATTACGGCGGTCCCTAAACGCACGTCAGTATTACTCGCCATTCGAGATTTGCGCGTCGCTGTAGTTGCATTTGGATTTTCGGGGCGGTCGTTTCACCTCTCCGATATCCTAACCGCGCAGACCGTGGTTGCAGACGCCGCGCGAAGCGCCGACATCGTGATCGTCTCATTTCATGGAGGCGCGGAAGGCGAAGACGCCACTCGGGTGATCGATGCGGTGGAAACCTATTTTGAAGAAGATCGAGGTAATGTCGTACGATTCGCCCACGCCGTCGTGGACGCTGGTGCGGACCTGGTCCTCGGCCACGGCCCCCACGTTGTTCGAGCCGTCGAACTCTACCAAAATCGGCTGGTCGCCTACTCGCTGGGGAATTTCTGGACCTACGGCAATATTTCCATCAAGGGGTTAAAGGGGGTCATGCCCGTCTTACGTGTCACGTTGGACCGTGATGGGACATTCGTAACGGGGCAGATCGAGTCAATGCGGCAACGGTTGCCGGGAATTCCGGAACCGGATCCCGACGGAACCGCCGTCCGACTTATCGCCGCACTCTCACACGAAGATATTCCGTCCAACCCGATTGAGTTGGACGAATCAGGAACGATCCGCTTGCGCCAGGCTGATCCAGGATACGGAGCAGAGCCAAGCGACGAGTCGGAGGGTCACTAATTGAGGACGTAACGAAGCGGATTCGCGGGGGCTGAATTGACGCTGACCTGATAATGGAGATGAGGGCCGGTGCTCAATCCGGTGCTCCCCACAAGTCCAATGACGTCGCCGCGCTTAACGCGTTGTCCGGAACGAACATGAATCTTATTCAAGTGGCCGTAGACGGTGTGATATCCGTACCCATGGTCGATTTTGATCGCATTGCCAAGCCCGCCGTCCCACCCGGAAAACGTGACCACGCCGTTCGCCGGTGCGACAAACGGCGTATTTTCCGGAACGGAGATATCCACCCCCCGATGCATCGCCGGCTGGCCCGTAAACGGAGAGAGTCTGGGCCCGAAACCAGACGTCACCCACCCTTTCACAGGCCAAATCGAAGGCGTTGAGGCCCACTTGGCCCGTCGATGTTCAATGCCTTCGGTCAACTCCTGAAAGCTTTGTTCTTGTTTGGCAGCCAAAACCCGCAGTGTCGCCAAGTCCTCCTCTAATTCTCGGATCATCTCGACGTGAGACTCTGAGTAGGCCTGGGTATCGACTGAAGGTTCGATGGGATCTTCCGTGCCGCCCGCCCCCCCGGACACGGCTCGCAGTTCCGGAGAAATCTCAGTCGGAACATTCTGCGGCCCACCAGTAGGATCTCCGCCCACCCCAAGATACCGATTTGCATCAGCAGGGACATTCAGATCGGTGATCATCCGAAGCTTGATGTCGAACTCTTTCAGCCGATCCAACTGCGTTTTCAGCCCGTCAACGCTCTGCGAAAAGTACTCGATTTTTGATTTCTGAACCGAGGTCTCTTTCCTCAGCAGGGTCAGTTCCCAAATATTTCCAACCATATAAAAATATTGCACGATGAACACGACCAGCAAGACCGTTGCCGCCGCCGCACAGGAAAGCGCAATCTTCACCTGCTTCTTGGAAACGCTGAAGCGATACGCCTTTGACGTTGGGTTCGGCAGGATCATCACGGTGTAAGATTCTCGCGTCCTGTCGTCCATTGCTCTTCCTCTCTAATGTCGGTGAAGAATCGGTTGTGTCGCAGAAAAAATTCGGGGGAGAGGCTAACACAGGCCCCTGGGCCTGTCAAGGAAACATCCACAACTATTTGAATATACTACTATTTTTACGAATCAGAAACCGAGTCACCCACCCACTGCAAATAGGGTTTGTCCCCACCGACAATGGGCACGGCGATGATTTCAGGAACACTATAGGAGTGAAGCGATCTGACCCTGCTGACTAGGCTGTCCAGTCGGTCCTGAGTGGTCTTGACCACTCCCATCACTTCAGAGGAGTCCTGCAAAACTCCTTCCCAAATAAAGAAAGACTGGATCCCGCCGATCACGTTCACACAAGCCGCTAATTTCTCATTCACGAGCACAGCAGCAATAGCTTTAGCTTCTTCCTGAGATGGGAAGGTGATGAGGACGACGATGGAATGAGATAAGGGGGCCATGACGAACGCACCAGAAGGATAGGAAAAGAAGGAGCTGGAATCAAGGCGGCTATCACTCGCGCCTCGGCCTAGAGGCTCTGTCCGTCATAAATAGTTGGTGTGATAAAGACTAGGAGTTCGTTTTGGGATTCGACCGTGGATTGTTTTTTGAAAAGCCATCCTAAGAGCGGAATCTTCGACAACCAGGGAATACCGTTCTCCGACCGCGAACTGCTGTTGACCACAATTCCGCCGATAACCACCGTCTCCCCGTTTTTTACCAGAAGATGCGTCTCCGCGCTGCGGGAGGTGAGCGGCGGAATGTCCTGGACCTGTCGGGTATAATCCGGATCCTTCTTATCGGCTCTGACGTGCATGACAATCTCACCGTTCGGCGTCACGTGAGGAGTAACGGCCAACTCCAGTTTGGCGTCGATCGTTTGTACTCCCGTGGGTGCTTCCGCAGCTCCGCCGCCGGTGTCGGTACCCGCCGTCACGATCGTGGTGGTCGGAATGAGGATCTCAGTCCCTGCCGAGATCTTGGCCTCTTTGTTATCCAAGGTCAGGACGCGCGGAGTGGACAAGATACGGCCCTGGCCCGAATCCTCCAACGCCGACAACTGAAGGTCCAGCCGCACGGTATCCGTTAGGTTCCCAAACGAGATGCCCAGCGCGCCACCGCTTCCAGGCCCGACCGCGGCCGGCAAATTGACGGCGAACGGTCCTCCGCTGAACCCGAGACCACCGGTTAACGGTAGGACGGCCGTATTTGTAGACAACTGCCTGGTCCCGCCGTGTAGCGTGGTGGTGCGATTCCCGGACTGCGTGGCATAGGAACCGCCCCACTGCACGCCGATCTCACGCGAAAAGTTGGTGCTGGCTTCCACGATGCGGGCCTCGATCATGACTTGCGGTGTACGCGAATCCAATTGGTTGACCAACGTCGTAATCCACTCCACGCTGGCCGCCACATCCCGCACAATGAGGGTGTTGGTTCGTTCATCCACCGTGGCACTACCCTTCTTACTCAGCAGATCCTTGACGCCTTCCTGAAGGTCCTTGGCCTTGGCGTACTGGACGGGCAACATCCGAGTGACGAGGTCCCCGGTGCCCTCTTGAATCGACGATTTGACGATGCGGGTGATGCCGCCCTCCTCAACCTTGGCCCAGTCGCCGGTCTTCAGAATCGCGTCCATGGCATCCGCCAACGTCACGCTCTGAAAGCTCAACGTGACCTTGCCTTCGACCCCCTCGCCGATCACTACGTTGATCCCGCGTTCCTGGCTGATCGCTCGGAGCACGTCTCGAATATCCGCCTCACGAAGTTCCAATGAATAGCGATCCCCTGACGACCGTTCGACACGAATCTCGCGGCGATCTTGTGCGTCACCCCTGGCGGCCCAGGTTCCGACCATCGCCAGCCCCATCATCCCAAAGACGAAGGGACGAAACCATTGACCGGGTATCTTCATGCGTCCTCCTTAACGCCCGTGCATAGGCACAACCGACATCGCGAGCCGACGGACACGCAATCCGTGCCGAAGCACAACGGCGCGTGGGGTGATTTCTTCCACAACCTCGGTTCCCACACGGTCTCCGATACGAACGATGCGGTCATCAATAATGGCCACCATCCCTCCAGGACCCGCAATGATCCCTTGCAGCTCGGCAGGAGCCATCGGTTCGTGGGTTTGACCTCCGGGTTCATCAATCGCGCCCGGAGGGGCTCCGAACGGGTCTTTTCCCCACACGGACGCGTCCGGGGCCGCCAGAACAAGCTGGGCGCCCCCCACAATCGCCGAAGCAACCATGAGACCAACCATGCTGAGGCTCATGACCAACGCCCGAAAAGCCCACGCGTTCATGGCACCCCGTCTCCCGCGTCCGAAGGGGGTGCCCCGACCATTCCGGGCGAATGGGCCACGCTCCCAAACCCGTTGACTTTTACCGCGGTGTCCACGACGAACCTCGCAGAGACCGGTGGCACGTTTTCGGGGTTTCTGGCCAACTGAAGATCTCGTATCCGCAAAGCCCACTGAGAGCGCTCCAACTCATCCAAGTAGACGCCCAGCGTCCGGAGCGGCGCGTTGACCTCAACGGCCACCGCAGTCCCATCACCAACGGATGGGACCGGCCGAACGGACAGGAACCGGACCTCGCCCCTCTCCTCGATCGCCGTAATTTCTCGCATCAATGCCGACGCGCGTGGATCGGGCGGCGTCGACTGCAGGCGCTCGGCTTCATCCTCCACCGCTCGCCGTTGCGCGGCAAGCTGATCGAGCTCCACGGTGAGTCCGGCCACCTCGACATTGAGCGCAATTCGCTCGGCCTCAAGCGCTTTGGCACGTTTCACCGTCGGCATGTCGAGCAACAACCCACCGAAAATCAACACTCCGGCCAACGTCGTCGCTCCGACCACGCGTTCCGCCTTCGTCAACCGCAGCGCAACGATGCGACGAAGCCCGTCCGTCATGCCGTTTTCCCGGGCTCGCGGCCGTCGACCGACGCCCTCTTCAACGCGCATTGAATTTCAAATCCGACGCGAGCAATCCCGCGGCCTTGCTCCCGTTGCGTGTACATCACCACGGGGTCGCGAAAGTGCGACGCTGACTCGAGATTGACCAACAGATCGGCCACCACTCCCTGCGAAACCGCCAAACCACGAATCGTAATCGGAATGTCCCCGTCCTGGGGTATCGCGCCTACGGATGCCGACGCGCCCGCCCCCCCACCGAGATCCGACAGCCACATCCCATGGGGCACGAGAAGCGTGAGTTCTCGAAATGCTTCAAGCCAGTTGATCTGCTCTGCCCGGGCCTGTTCCTGAATGCGTCGTGCATTTTGCGCCTCCAGGTCGGCTATCCGCTGCCGGGCCTGGGTCCCCTCGGTAGTCAGGCGGTCTCTGACCGCTCGCAACTCGGTGACTTGTGGGTCCAAACGGCTGGCCGCACGGACGTGCACCCCCCACACAAGTAATGGGATGACCAATGCGGACCCGATCACGGATACCAGTGCCCAAGGCGATGCCGGTGACTCGGCCGTCAGGAGAAATTCTGACGCGAGATTGATGCGGCGCGTCACACCAAGCCTCCAATCGCCAAACCGACGCTGGAAACGAATCTCGGCGCGACCGCTTCCACGTCGAATCGCACC
Source organism: Nitrospirota bacterium (assembly GCA_049325295.1). Taxonomy (GTDB): domain Bacteria; phylum Nitrospirota; class Nitrospiria; order 2-01-FULL-66-17; family 2-01-FULL-66-17; genus JBFLXB01. The sequence continues at coordinate 37,338 of JBMOMD010000024.1, read as the reverse complement.
GCACGGCAGTCCATTCCTTCAAAGGGGTTAAACCGCGACACCTTGGCGTCAAAAAACCGTGCTACGTACTCGACAAAGCCGGGCATCAGCGACGTACCGCCGCCCAGCCAAAGTGATTCCAACGCGCCGTCGTGCGATTGCGCGCGGTAATAGTCGACCGACCGTTGAACCTCCACCACTAATCGGTCGACCTCAGGCCCCAACACCTCCAATACCTTAGCCTTCCCAGATAACCCTTGTTCCCGTTTAATGATCTCCGCATCCGGCAGATCGGAGCCAAAGGTTCGGGCGATGCACTGGGTCAGCGCGTCGCCGCCGAACGGTACCGTACGGGAAAACCGCAACGTACCCTGCTTGGCGATGTTGATGTCCATCCGACTCGCTCCGATGTCCACAAACGCGACACAGCCGGTCCCGGTTTGGTCGTGTCCCAAACGATGCGCCGCGTAGTAGAATGCGCAGGGGTTGATGTCCATGACTTTGACGCGGAGCCCACTCTGTCGATATCGGCGGAACTCCTGCTCCACCGCGCTGCGCTCCGCCACGAGCATGGTCACAGGCATGGTCCGCCCTTTCTCGGTGCTGACGACCGGACCGCGCATGTAGTCCACGACCAATTCTTCGACCGCTTGCGACGCGGCTTTTTTCGCTTCCCACTGTAACGCCTCGCGAAGCTCTCGGTTCGGAATATCCGGCAGGTCGAGATGCCGGACAATCGCGGGCCGGCCTTGGAGACTCACGGCCACGTCTTCCCCCCTCAACCACCGACATTCGGAGGCCGCCTGCACGGCCTGTGCGCTGGGCCACTGGTCACCCTCTCGCCTCTCCGGAAGTAACTCGCGCAACTCCGCCTGTACCACCGACCACCCACTGCCGTTTCGCTGTAATTGAACAAGCTTGACCGCACTGCCCCCAAAATCACAACCAACTATGGACCGCCGCCCCCGAAAGAATTTCACGCCGCCTCCTTCAACTTCTCGCGCCGGGCCGCCGGCCGGTCGTTTCCGATCTCTTCTAGCGCTTTTTGGTGGGCAATTTTATGTTTGAATCCCTTCTTCAAATATTTCCAAATCGCTGCGATCAACTCTATATCGGCCGTGGAGTACTCCCGAGCTTCCAAGTCTCCCATCGGAATGCGGGTGGGAGTGACATACCCTTTTTGCTCAAGGTAGTAGAGTTTATGCCGCGGAATATCGATCTGCTTCAACAAATCGTTGGTCTTCACCGAGCCCTCGACTGATGAATCCATTTTTCTACACCGCGGGCCAAGTGTAACGACGCCTCACCACGTGTCAAGAAAGAACGGTTTGATTATGACGGCGATCCTGCTCGACGCACGTCGTCTTTCCGCACGTAGACAAGGTCACCGAACTTGCTCTTGCCAGATAAGTCCGTTTGAATCGTTGAGGTTGTTAAAGTTGAACGGGTTGACGGTCACCGTGGTGGGCACTGCCGATGCGTATCCCGCGGCGTCCGTGATCGTCACGGTGAACACGCTGGGGCCGGCCGTGGTCGGCGTGGAGGAAAACGCGAGATTGTAATCACCCTGCCCCCCCACGTATTGCCGATCGGTTGCCGTTGGAGCCGTGAACGTGACGGGGCCAGACCCCGAGACCGTCCACGTATTTTCGACCGAGGTCCCGACCCCAGTCTCAACCAGGGAATAGCTGTCTTCACTTCCACCTGCCCAAGACCAGCCGGCCGGAATGTTGACCGATACGCTGTTGGTGGCGGCACAGCCGTTGTTCTGGAACCCCCAACTGATTTCATCGTTGGTACTCGCGGCATTGGTCTGGTTGACGGCGATCGAGTAGCCGCCGGCTTTTGTCGAAGGCGAAGACCTCGATGTCGTACGTGGCCCCCCACCGCCGGTCCCAGTCGCTGCGCCGTCAAACGTGAACGTTTCCCCATTCGCGGTCGCGGTCACTTGATAGGTCCACGTCACGGGGAGCGTCCCGCCGCCTCCTGTGACCGTCCCAGTCGCTGGAGTCGGCCCAGACGTCAAACTCAGAGCGGTGCCAGCCAACGGCACGGTCATGGTGGGGGTGACACCGGTGATGTTGTATCCGAAGTTATTCGTCAACAACATCTGGACCGTGAAGGTCTGCCCACTGTAGAGACACGAGGAGGGTGAAACCGTCACTGTGGCAATAAAGAGCCCTACATACAGCGTCGGCGATACGGCGGTCGCGGAAGTTGCGGTCCCGCTGTTGTTGCGTGCGTAGGCCGTGTAAAAGACGGTGCCGTAGGCCGTCGGCGAGGTCGTGTAGGTAAAGGTAATTGTCCCAGTCGCCCCTGCGGCCAACGTCAGGGGATTCGGGCTATACACCGTCGACGAGTATGACGGAGCAGCGCCGGTAAAACTCGCGGTCTGCGTCGGAGGGTTGGGAACAGAGACGATCGACGTCAACGTCGCGGTCGAACTATTGGTGACCGTCATGACGACGCGATAACTGCTGCCCGCGATGAGCGATGTGATCGGCGCGCCCCCGGTGTCGGTTATCTGAAGCGTGATGGCAAGCGCCTTGAGCGTCCATCCGCCCTGGTTGCTGTCCGTGTCCGAGCCAAGGTCGGTGAATGGCGGTCCACCCGTGCTGTTCGTATATCGAGCGCGAATATCCCGAAGCAGCTCGTTCGTGTCCGCTGTGGTTTGCCGAAACGTGAAGATAATTGGGAAATCCAGATACGATCCCGTGACAATCGCGGCAGCCCACGAGTTCGCTCGAAACGTCACCGACGTGGTGCTATACGAAGTCCGGGTCCAGCCCGCGGGCGCGGCGGTTGACGACGAGAACGTGCTGGTGGCCCCTCCCCCACCACGCCGCCCCCCACCACCGACTCGGAAGCGGACTTCATAGATACGCTCGCCGGTATTACCTCCGGTGTTCGCGTTGGTGATTCGGTAGGTCAGCGTCCCCGTGGTACCCATTGTCACCGGCGCATTCGGCGCCGGGGTTTGAGCGGCGGTGAAATTGCGCGCGGCCTCAGCGAGACCGCTCCAGAACGCGAGCGTCAGAACCACCACGATTCCCGATGTCGTCCATCGACGCATGTCCGTCCCCTACCGTTGAACCGTCTTCTGCACCACCCGAGCCGCGGTGCCGAGCGGTGCGCCGCCAACAGCACCCGTCGAACTCAGCAACACTTCGAAGTCGGGAGCCGTCCCGTCGTTCAGCACCGGGATCACCGGGTCCCCAACGGCATGAGCGGTCGAGACCCCATTCATACATCGCGTCACGCCGGTAAGCGTGGTCACTGCCCCGGCTGTACTCGACCCCGTGTACGTGATGTCTTCCGTATCAATTGTGATCGTTCCTGCCGGCAACAGCTTGGAATGGGCGACGATATCGAACGCCGCAACGGACGTTGGAGCGCACGCGCCCAATGCGCCAAGCGGGGTACCCAGGGTTGTGACCGGATACACCACTGTGCCGCGGGCGAATGTCCCGGCCGCCCCCGCGCTGATCCCTCCGATCGCGACGTCTCGAGTGAGACCGGTGAACGTGTTTGCGGTTACGCCGGTGTACTGGACGAACTCCCCCGCGCCCGTGATGTCACCGATTTGAAGAAATCCGGAAGATGGAAATCGATCCGTCGTGTAGACCGGGATATTCGCAGAAGCCGGCGTCACCCGGCGACGAAGGAGCGTCGCCGGAAGAAACGTGTCGACGGCAAATGTCCCTGAGCCCAGGGTCGTTGCGGGGGTGACCATCGGGTCCGCCGTGCTGCGATACCATGTGAGATTCAGCGCCAGAGCCCGTTGGGCAAATTCACTCCCCCCTTCGGCAATATAAAGCGCCTGCGTCGAACTCAACTCTCCGGCCGAAGTCATGGACTGCGTGCTCATCACGGACACCAAGGTCGTGCCCAGGAAACCCACGATGACCAAGAAAAAGATCGCCGCGAGTATGGACACTCCGCGTTCTCCCATGGCCCGTTTCGCCGTCACGCGAAGTTCCTCGGGTGAACACGGACGCGAAAACTCTGCGACTCAGCCCCGGTTGTAAACGTCATGTCCATTTGGATCACCCACACCTGAGCCGCGGTGGCCGCGACCGCCCCGCTTTTCTGGAAATAGGAAAACGTCAAGGTGGCGCCACCGGAGGACGCGAGCGCCACGCCGTTGCGCGTCACCGAGCCGCCTCCCGACGCGTACGCCACCGCATTCCCTGAGATGTCCACGAAGCTCAACGCGGCCGCGGTCATCGTGGGAATATCGACGGCGGTGGGACTGCGGATCAGCCGAATCTCGCGCGCCATTCGCTCAATGCTCAACCGCCCTTGGCTGGTCAACTCCGCCCTGGTGTCTAACGCGGCGTATTGCTGCGTCCCACTGAGCAGCAACAACCCGATGATGCCGGCAATGATGCCGACGATGACGATCGTAATGACTAGTTCAATGAGCGTGACCCCAAGTTCTCCTCGAAGTCGATTGCGCTGATCTTTGAGTGAGAGATGCTCCATTAGTGGTTCGTCAGCAACGTGGCCGCCGTCACGTTCCCCAGGCTCGTGTTCGTCACCGTCACGGTAACGCGGGCATAATCCGTCCGCCCGTCGCTCGCCGCGCAGGACGGACTCGGCGCGGTTCCGGCTGCGTTGAGATTCGCGGTGGTTACGCACGTGATCGCGACCGATCGGGAGAAGCCTGTCACCCCGGCGATCGGATTCTCCGCGGGATAGTTCCCCGGCGTGGTCGCGTATTGGAACCCTCGCGGCGTGGTTTGATCAAGACGATCCGCAAAAATCTCTTCGAGTTTTTCCTGGGCCAATGCCGCGGCCTGTTGCGTGAGCACGGGCGTGGCGCTGTGGCGGGTGCTCACGGTCGAGGGGATCAAGACGCCCAATGCCAACCCCAGCACGACGATCACGATCACCGTCTCAACAAGGGTCACGCCGTGTTCGTTCCGGCTTATTAATCGCCCCACCCCACGCCCTTTCTACTAAGGAATACTGACCATGCCGGTCTGGTCTCGGATGGTCACGGTTTGAACGTCACCACCGCCGGTGACGGTGATGGTCCCGGTCGTAAGATTCGTCGCCGAGGGGGTCGAGCCGGCGTAGAGATAGGGCCGCCCGAGCGTATCGAACTCGACTCCGCGGTTCACCACCGTGACGCCATTGAGACTCCAACTCAGAGTAATGCCGGATGCCGTCGCGATCGAGAAACCGGCTCTCCCGTCCGGGTTGACGACCAGCGTTCCCGCCGCGTCTCTGACCTCATAGGTGGTCGTTGACAAGAACACCAACCGGTGCCGGGTATTCGTTGTCATCGACAGACCTTGGACGTACGCCAAGTCGGATTGCAGCTTCCGCGCCGTAGCCGAGGCCTTCACGCCGAGCAAATCGGGCAACTTGGGAATCGCGAGGATCGCCACCAACGCGACGATGGCGATCACGATGACCGTCTCGATCAACGTAAATCCACGCTCACCCCATGGACTTTTGGACATGGCCGTATTTACCCGATCACCACTCACCAGCAGCCTCATACAGTAAAAGAGGCGGGCGGACCTTCGTCCTGCCCGCCTCTTCCGAGACTTATTGGCCTATAGGCTAACAGGTGCTGACGTCCACAGATGCAGCACCGGTGGCTTCGGTATAGGTGACGCCGCAGGTCGCGCTGCCCCCGTTCGTGGGCCAGAATGTCGAGGTGGCCGCGCCGGTGGTGAAGGTAAACCCGCTATAGTCCGCCACAGCCACGTCGATCCCGCCCGCGTCACTGGTCGGAATGCCCGTCCCGGCCGCCACGTTCGGATCGGTCCCGGGACCCAGGTCAACCGTGGTTGCAGCCGTATTGCCCACCGCCTGATATTTCGCCATTGAAATCGCCACCGCGCTTCGGATGCCCGCCGCCATGCCGTTGACGGCGGCGCTCCGCGCCTCGGTCCGAAGGTCGGCGAACTTCGGCACCGCAAACGCCGCCAAGATCCCGAGGATCACGATGACGACCACCAGTTCAATCATGGTAAAACCCGCCTCATTCTTGAGTCGCTTCATACCCCTCCTCCCATGTGTGAGTTCACAGCCCTGCTGCCCCCTTGTTGACACGCGACATTGCCGAGCCTCCCCGGCCCCGACGCACCCGCGTTTCCCTACCATTGTTCATATCCTTTCGATTCTGACAAGACGCGTCCTTCCGTCGGCTGGTACCGATACCGATGACCGAACGGGTCCACCGGGTAGCCGTCGTGATCCAGCGCCTGAGCCTCCAGGTACTGCGGGACAAACACCGAATCCTTCCCGGCCGGGAGAAGGTACCCGGTCGTTAACAGTTCCCTGATGTCCCGCGGGTACCGTTCATTCAGTGCGTGGTAGAGTTGAATGGACATCCGGATATTCCCCAAACTCATTTTCAGTGCCGTCTCCCGGGCTTCACGAGTCAGAGCGTCCAAATAGGTGATCATTGCCGCCGCCAGTACCACCGCGAGCACGCACGCAAGGGCAACGCCGGCGGCGGTAGCCCTGTCGTGCGCCACACCCCTGTTTACCGTGCCGTCAACCACCGCCCCCCTTAAAGACGTGAATGAGGTTCCACCACGGCAGAAAAATTGCCAACGCCAAGAACAACACCGCGCCGCCGATAATCAGCAACAGGAAGGGTTCGAGTGCGGTTGAGAGGTTTTTGATCGAATAATCCACCTCTCGATCGTAATATTCGGATACCTTCATCAACATTGTTTCAAGTTGACCGGTCTCTTCTCCGATGGCGACCATCTGCACAACCCCGGCTGGGAACAGCCGACTGGCTTTCATGGGGTGAACCAACCCTCGACCCTGGCGCGCGCCATCTTGGATCGCCCCGACGACGCGGGACACCGCGGCATTGCCGACCGTTCGTCCGACGATGTCGAGCGCCTGCAAGGCCGGGAATCCGCAGCGACTCAGCGTCCCGAACGTCCGCGCGAACCGTGACAACGCGGACTTCAGAAACAACGGACCGAAGATGGGCACGCGCAGCTTCAACGAATCCCACCACATCCGACCGACCGGGGTGCCGACGTAGGCCCGAAACGCGAAGACGCCCGCGACCGCCACGCCCAGAAGGAGCGCCCCGAACGAATGGATCACCGAGTTGAGCCCGATCATCATCCGAGTTGGCAGGGGAAGCGCGACGCGGACATTGGCGTACAACTTGGAAAATTGGGGGATCACGAACGTCACCAGAATGCCAAATGCCACCGCCAAGGCCACCATGACGATCACCGGGTACCGCGTGGCAGCATTGATCCTTTGCCGAGTGTCCATGTCGCGCTCGGCGAGAAACGCCAACCGATCGAGCATTTCATCCAGAACACCGGCTTCCTCTCCGGCCTTCACCATATTGACGTACAGTTCCTCGAACACGGCCGGGTGTTTCGCCAACGCGGCGGAGAACAGCATCCCGCCTTCGACATCGCGTCGAACTTGGACGAGAACCGTTCGGAGCCGCGGATTGTTCGTTTGTTCGATCAGCGCGTCGAATACCGCGACAAACGACAGACCGGCGTCGATCAACGTTGCCATTTGCCGCGTCATGATGATTTTGTCTTGTGGCGTAACTTGCGTCAGCCACTCGCCGACGCGCGCGGACGCTTCTCGCCAGTCCCAACCATTCGCCTCTTCAATACGGACGGGGAAATACCCGAGCTGATTGATCTGCATGGCGGCGGCATCACGCCCGGATGATTCGAGCACTCCGGTCATGACGTCGCCGGATTTATCGCGGGCCTTGTAACGAAAACGTGCCATCGCGCCGGACTTATTGCAATGTGTGCGCCATCACGCTACCTCGCGAATCTCTACGTGATGCTTGCAAAAACGGCGCGCTGAGCCCGATTGTCTGGGACGCCATGATCGGTATGGAATACGTTTCATACTGAAACCAGAATTTGTCACTCAACATCGATGTCTTGCGTCACCCGATACACCTCTTCGAGCGTGGTGAGGCCGCTTGCGGCCTTGGCCAATCCGGATCGACGTAAGGGCGCATAACCAGCCTGAAGAGCCGCGGCTTTCAACGCCGCCGCACTCGCTCGCTCCACGATGAGATTCCGCAACGTATCATTCACGGTCAATAGTTCGAACAGCGCGGTGCGGCCGCTGTACCCGGTATTGCGGCAGCCCGAGCATCCATCACCTTTGGCCGGCGCGAGCGACCCCGCTTCAGGCTCGACGCCCTTAAATGCAGTCGCCGGGACCGCCGCGGCGACTCGGCATGACGGGCAGATCTTGCGAACCAAGCGTTGCGCGACCACCCCGATCAACGCTGACGCGATTAGGTATGGCTCCACCCCGATATCGATCAGTCGCGCAACCGCGGTGGGCGCGTCGTTCGTGTGTAACGTTGAAAACACGAGGTGCCCGGTAAGAGCGGCTTGGATGGCGATCGTGGCGGTCTCGCGATCGCGGATTTCGCCGATCATGATCACATCTGGATCCTGACGCAAGATCGACCGGAGCCCGTTTGCGAACGTGACCCCGGCCTTGGTGTTGACTTGAACTTGGTTGATAATTCTGAGTTGGTATTCCACGGGATCTTCGATCGTGACGATGTTCCGCGCCATCGAATTGATGGTGTTCAACGCGGCGCACAGGGTCGTGGTTTTTCCGCTGCCGGTTGGACCCGTCACCAGAAACAACCCATGGGGTCTCGCCACCAAGCGTTGGACGGTCTCAAACATGTCCGGGGCAAATCCTAGTTCGGGCAGTTTGACGATCCCCTGCCGCTTGTCGAGAATCCTGAGCACCACCTTTTCCCCATAGATGGTCGGCAGCGTGGACACGCGGAGATCAATGTCCCGCTCACCCACTTTCATCTGAATCCGTCCGTCCTGGGGGACCCGACGCTCCGAGATATCCATGTCGGCAAGGATCTTCACCCGCGACAACACTCCTCCTTGCAAACCTTTGGGCGCAGTCGTGACCTCCTGAAGAATCCCATCAAGGCGGTGGCGGACACGCAAGACGTCCACGTCGGGCTCGATGTGAATATCGCTGGCCCCGCCGTGCACCGCCTGGGTGATGACGGTGGTGACGAATTTGACGACCGGGGTGTCCTCGGCCAGGCGCTCGGCCGCGGCGGCGGAAGGATCGTCCGCTTCGACCGGGTCGAGGTCCTTCACCGCCTCTTGAATCGTCGCGGTTATACCGTATTGGCGTTCGATCGCCCGCATGACGTCTTGTTCGGTCGCCACGACTGGTTGGATCGCCCAGCCGGTGGCGCGCGCGATATCGTCGATCGCCACCACGTTAAGGGGGTCCACCATCGCAAGCGTCAGCGTCACGCCCTTCTTATAAAGCGGAATGGCCTGATGCCGGCGGGCCAATAACTCCGGCACGTGTTTGATCACATCCGGATCGATGATGACGGTCGAGAGCACTTGGTAAGGAATCCCGGTTTGGCGTCCCAAGGTCTTGATGATGCCTTCCTCGGTGACAAACCCCAGGCTTTTCAGGATTGCGCCGATACGGCCGCCGTGCCGTCGCTGCTCCGCCAGCGCACTCTCGAGTTGTTCGGGAGTCAGCAAACCCTCGGCGATCAACATCTCGCCGAGTTTTTTTCGTTTCTGTTGAGGTAGCGACATACGTTTGAAAGCGGTCGATCCTGGCAACGGATCTTGAATGTAGCAGAGGTGTGCAATTCCGCAAGACGCGGAGAGACGGGTACGACATGGACATGGGGTCGTGAGCGGTCGCCGACCGAGGTATTACGATCCGCTCAACGCGACGGTGAGTTCAATCCGAGTCTGGGGATGGAGGAGAATGATGTACGCCGGCGTGATGTCCTTGAGGACCACGCCTCCCGCCAACGGATCACCACGGCCGATGGTGAAGGTCTCTCCGCCCCGTGACACAAACGCCTGATCACGACCGCCGCGACTCAGGTATACGAGGTATTTGTACTGAGCCAACTCGGCGCGCGCGCGTTGAGCGGCCAATTCCTCCTCCGACGGCGGCGGGGGGGGCGGCGGGGGTGGCGGCGGCGCAGGGGGCGGCGGGGGCGGGGGAGGCGGCGGAACGTACACGTAGATCGGCGCGAAGACATTTCGCGGCGATTCCACGGTTTCGCCCGCTTTGTCCAACAATTCGACTTTCAGATGTAGCTGCGGATCCTGATCGCGACCCACCGCGGGCGAGGCTGTGGCGCCCCTGGTGTATTTTAACGGCGCGGTTCGCGGCGGTTCATGCGTGACAAAACGATAGGCAAGCAGCGCGAGCCACAGGGCGACCAATCCGAACAACCACTTGGCTTTACGGTCCATGCCGCTAAGTCGTTCGAAGATACGCCGCCAGCTTGACCTGTACTTCGAGCTGCGCCGCGTCCCGATCGCGCGCACGGGCCAACGCCAGGCTTTCCACCGCCAGAAACGGGCTGCTCCGCTCCAGATCGTTCAAGAATCGCCGCACGTCGCCATATGGGCCCGAGACCGCAAACGTGAGCCCGACCTTTTGAAAGTCCTGCAAATCGACGCGTTCGGGTTGATAATTTACCGTAGGAATTTTCAGGCCGCGTTTCTTGGCCAACGAGGCGACGGTCGTCACCACGCTCGGCAGAGCTTCCCGCGCGGTTGCGCGCTTCGTCAATTCCGTCACTTCGGTGTAGGACTGCTGATAGTTCTTGTACCGGGCCATGCGTTCGCGTTCCGACTTCCAAACCGCGTCGTAGCGGTCCAGGGCTTGGAGATTCGGACGTACCGCGACCGTATATATTCCGGCGTCGAGCGCCGCGGCGACCACCGCCGCCGCGATAGGCACAGAAAGCCGTCTGAGGCGCATCCGAGTCGTCACGGCGCCCCCTGGTACACGCACTCGATGGTGAATTCGGTGCGGTTTTCTTCCGTGATCCTCTGTTGTTGGAGAAACACGTCCACGAACCGACCGCTCGTCTGAAGCGCGGTCATCAGCGCCGTGACATCGTTGAGGGCCAGCGCCACGCCGTCGAACGTGAGCCGTTTCGTCTTGAGATCAGGTTGAATGCTGTGGATGGACACGTTCCGAGGCACCACCGCCTCGAGATCGTTCATCAAGGCCGTCCAGGAAAACGCTTTGACCTCGAGGATATGATTGAGCCCGTCGACCTGTTTGACCAACCGATCCACCGCCGCTGGATCGTCGGGCGAAAATCCGGCGCCACGCAACTCCTCACGGAGGCGTGAGGTTTGCTGTTTGACTCTCGCCAGGTTCTCTTCCAGCGCCACCGCCTCGCGACGGGTCTCCGAAACCCACCACCCCATCCCGACGGCCAGCGCGACCCCGCACAACGCCACCGCGTAGAGCCCCGCTGCGATCGCGCGCGATCGCCCGTATTCTCCGGACGCAAAATTGGTCCGGAACAAGTCGGGTTCCTGAGACACCAGTGTCGCCATCTCCCCTCACCGGCCCGAGGCCGCTCCCAGAGCGCCGACCATCCGCGCGAACGGCGCCGACGAAATGGCGTCAAGCCCCGCGATTCCGGTTTCTGCCGGCCCCAACCATTCAACGGTCAGATGGAACCGCTCCGCCAACGAGGCGGGCAACTCGTCGATCGGCTCGACCGCGGACACGAACAGGTGCGTGATCCGCGAAAGATCTTTTTCCTTGCCATAGGCGTTGAGCGAGACGTCCACTTCATCCGCGATACGCGTCGCGGCATCCGCGCCGGACAACGGACGGCGGGTACCCTTGATGCGAATATACGCCGGTCGGCCGCCGTCGACTATAATCAAGGAGAGTGCCGCGACCGTGATCATCAGAACGATGAAGTGGTGATCCGGCCGCGCCGCGACCACCATCCGGTCGCGAAACACGTTGAAGCGGTGGAATAGGCCCAAGTCGATCACCTCAGGCTCGAAGCCAATCCGAGCCAGTAAGTCCTCGTACTGGCTGATGACCGGCTGGGCGACCGCGGAGCCCAGGACGCGGGCACCGGGCTCTCCGTCGAGCCGACGGAAGCGCTGGGAGGTCACCCGCGCCGCGCCCAATTCCACCGCGAACGCCTTCTCCAGATGCCATCGCACCAACCGTTCGAATTCCTGGGGACGCGATGGCGCGGACGCCACGTCGAACAGTCCGACCCTCGCCACTGGGTCGGGAAGGGCCACCGACACCGGCCCGCCATGGCGTCCGGCAACCGCCCGCAGCGCCCGTTCGAACGCCGCCTCATCCACGATATTGCGCTCAACAGGCGAGATCACCACGACGCCGTCGGGAAGCGGCTCGCGGCGATGCTCCACCAGCACACGTCGTCGGCCGCGCGCGCGCAGCCGCACGAGGGTAACGGCATCCGGTGCCAGGTCGAGTCCGGTCCGGACCCCGTGTAGCCAACCCATCACCCTCGGACTCACTTGATGAACGTGACGCGGTTGATCTCGCGCAGCGTGGTCTCGCCCCGCACGACCTTTTCCACGCCGGCATCGCGAAGCGAGGTGAGGCCTTCCGCCATCGCGGCCTTACGGAGCTCGGACGAGGGACGGCGGTTCAAGATCATCTCGCGGATCGTATCGGACAAATCCAGAAATTCGGTGATCGCCAACCGTCCCTTGAACCCGGTGCCATGACACTCTGGACACCCACGACCTTGATAAAATAGGCTGCCGCGGTATTGCTCGAAGTCCAGCCCGGAGGCCTCACACGCCTCGCGTGTGACCGTCACGGCCTCGCGACAGTGCCCGCACAACCCTCGCACCAACCGCTGCGCCAAAATGCAATTGAGCGATGACACGAAGTTGTACGGTTCAATACCCATGTTGACGAACCGGCCGATCACGTCAAACGCGTTGTTGGCGTGTACGGTGGTGAAGACAAGGTGCCCGGTCAGCGCGGACTGGATCGCGATCTGCGCGGTCTCCGCGTCGCGGATTTCCCCCACCATGATTTTGTCTGGGTCGTGCCGGAGGATCGACCGCAGCCCCTTGGCGAACGTCAGCCCCTTTTTTTCGTTGACCGGAATCTGCACCACATTCCGCAATTGATATTCAACCGGGTCCTCGATCGTGATGATCTTGTCTTCCTGATTGTTGATCTCTTCAAGCGCCGCGTACAAGGTCGTGGTTTTTCCGCTGCCGGTGGGGCCGGTCACCAACACCATGCCGTACGGCTCGACGATCGAACGCCGGAATCGGCGCAGATCCTCCGGATTAAACCCCAACCGATCCAAGCGCAGTTGGTTCCCCCCTGCGGTGATGTACTCCTTGTCGAGGATACGGATGACAACCGCTTCGCCGAAGATTCCTGGCAAGATCGAGACGCGAAAATCGACGGTTTTCTGTTCCAAACGGAGTTTGAATCGCCCGTCTTGCGGCACACGTTTCTCCGCGATGTCGAGGTCCGACATGATCTTGATGCGCGAAATCAGCGGTGCGTGGACCTTCAGATCCAACGGCTCCATCGCGGGATACAACACGCCGTCCACGCGGTATTTGACCGTCACCCCCCGCTCCGCGACCTCGATGTGGATATCGCTCGCGCGCTTTTGAAGCGCGTTGAGCACCATGGTGTCGACCAGCCGAACGACCGGGCTCGCGTCCTTAGAAATTTTTTCCACCGAAAGGACTTCTTCCCCGCGGTCGTCCTCCTTGATCAACACCGGACGGAAATCCACTTCCATCCGCTTGAGGACTTGCGACGAGCCCTCGCTGCGCTTGAGCGCTTCCAAAATCCCGGTGCGGCTGCCGATCCCGTACCGTAGTTCCCTCCGCAGAACAAGTTCGAGTTCGTCCAACAACGGGAGATTCGTGGGATCGGCCAACACGATCGTCAGCACGCCATCGCGATCTTCGTAGGGCACGAACGGGTAGCGGTACATCAATTCCACCGGGATCGTCTTGAAAAACTCCTGATCCAGGAAGAACCCGTCCAACCGGTGGTACGGAAGACGCCATTGCTCGGCCAGCGCCTTGGCGAGTTGTTCCTCGTCGATGACTCCCCGCTCGATCAGCACCGTCCCCAACCAACGCTTGTCGCGCATCCCCGCGGCCGCGGCCTCAGCCACCACCTCGGGGCTGACCGTGCCCGCCTCGATCAAGATGTCGCCCAATCGCTTTTTGGAGAGAAACGTCCTCACTTGATCGTCCCCGCCAAGTTGAAAATCGGCAGATACATCGTAATCACCACCGCGGCCACCAACACGCCCATGGTCAACATCATGGCGGGTTCAATCCAGGTCGTAATCCGGGTCAACGCGCGCTCCAACTCCTCTTCGTGAAACTCCGCCACTTGGTTGAGCATCTCTTCCAGCGCGCCCGTGGTCTCGCCCACTTCGATCATTTCCAACGTCATCCGCGGCATGAATCCGTCCACGGCAAACGCCGCGGCCAGGCCGGATCCGGTTTTCACCCGCTCGATCACGCGCGACACGTGCGCCGACACCTCCCGGTTGGGCGTGGAGTCCGCCACCATCCGCAGCGCGGCCACGAGCGGAATCCCGCCGGCCAAGATCGTGGCGAGCGTCCGCGAAATGTTGATCGTATAGTGCGTGCGGACAATCGTCCCGGAGATCGGAGCGCGCAGCCACCACCTATCGGTCACCCGGCGCCCCGGTTCGGTCCGCCGCCACCCTCGAAACGCCACCGCGGCCGCAAAAACTCCTGCGGCCAACACCACCGCCCAGCGGCGGAGAAAGTCTACCGCCGCCATGAGCCATCGGGTAGCCATCGGCAGTTCGGCCTGCGCCTCGCGATACACATCGAGAAACGTGGGCATGACGAACGCGATCAAAAACCCGATCACCCCCACTCCGGCCGTCAACAGGAAGACGGGATACGAGAGCGCGCCCACGACTTTCTTCCGAACGGCCAACACACGCTTCATGAACGACTGATACCGCGTCAGCATCTCCACGACGTTGCCGCTTCGCTCGCCCGCGCGAAGCGACGCCACGTAAAGCTCCGAGAAATGTCTCGGGTGGCACGCGAGAGCATCGGCCAGCGCCGATCCACCGCGCACGCGCTCCCGCACGTCGGCCAGCATCTCGCGAAACCCGGCGTGACCGCTGCGCGCGGCCAAGAGATCCAGGGCGCGCAAAATGGGCAGCCCCGCTTTGATCAGGACGAGTAATTCTTGGTTGAAGACCAGAAACTCTTGTGGGGAAATGCGTCGGGATAGACCACCCCAATCGCCGGACCATGAGGTGAGCGAACCAACGGGTTTGACCGCAAACACCACCACGCCGCGGCGTTCGAGGCGGCTTTTCGCGTCCGCCGCGTCGTCCGCCTGAAGCCGTTCCTCCAACACCGTGCCATCGGCCTTGCCGATTCGACAGACAAAGGTCGGCATGACCACGGCCTTAACGGACGTCGGCGCCGCGTCCTGCGCGCGGGGTGAGCAAATATGTGGGCAACAGCGAGTCCTTTACGCTTCGAAGCCTTCCTGCCGCGAGCGGCTGGAAGGCTTCAGCGACCGGTATATCGGTAACAGTAGCAGTATAGGAGATGGGGTACGCGAATGCAAGGAGACCGGGACCGGAGACGCCGTCGTATCCCGTGGCGGGTCGATCGACGAGGAGCCCCGCATCAGGCGGTTTCAGCCGCCTTGGCTTGCTCCCACAACCGATCCAAGTCCGTTGCGGACAATTCGGCGAGCGGACGGCCCGCTTCGCGTTCCATGTGCGCAAACCGGGCCGCAAAGCGGGCGATGCTCCCGCGTAACGACGACTCGGGGTCCAAATTCAACCGACGGGCCAGGTTCACCACGGTAAAGAGCACGTCCCCCAATTCCTGCGCGATCCGATCCCGATCCTGATCGGCAAGCGTCTCGCGCAACTCCCTGATCTCTTCGTCGAGTTTGGCCACCACGTCCTCGGTCTTGACCCAGTCAAATCCCACGCGGGCGGCGCGAGTCTGCACGTGTTGCGCCTTGGCCAGCGCCGGCAAACCCTTGGGCGCGCCGTCCATGAGCGACGATCCCCGCGGCGGTTTACCCTCGCGCTGTTTGATCGCGTCCCACTGACCCACCACATCCTCGGCGGTTTTCGCCGGTTCCGCCGCGGCGTCGAACACGTGCGGATGACGGCGGACCAGTTTCGCAGCACACGCGCGAAATACGTCGTCCAGCGTGAACGTTCCGGCTTCGGCCGCCAACTGCGCGTGAAAGGCAATCTGCAACGCCACGTCGCCCAACTCTTCTTTCAGCGCGGAAGGCGTGCCGTCGGCGATGGCGTCGACCGTTTCAAAGGTTTCTTCGATCAGGTACGGGACCAGCGATTGATGCGTCTGCTCGCGGTCCCACGGGCAGCCGCCCGGGGCGCGCAACACGGCCATGATCTCGGCCACTCGCCGACAGCCGCACGGTTCCGGATGCGACGCGCCGCTCACGCTACCGGCACTCGGGAGGTGCCGGGACCGGTCCCGGGCCCTCGTTCACCAACGTGATTCGGCTTCGTCGCGCCACCCGGTCCTTCTAACACGCAGTTTTCCGGCAAGTCAAACCGTGGAAACCCATGTCGTCCGACTCTCGCAATGTTCGGCTGGAAAGAGTGCGCCGCGCCGGGTATCGACCCGGCGGCCGAGACGCGGCATGAAGTAAGATGCCGATCCCTAGCGTTCTTCGCCCCGGACCCACGCCTCGAGCAGCGAGTGCGCCACGGCAAGCACCACCGGCCCCACGAAAATCCCGATGAGCCCGAAAGCGATTAGTCCCCCGATCACCCCGGAAAAGATTAAGAGGAACGGCAGGTTCGCGCCCTGGGTGATCAAGAGCGGCCGCAGCACGTTATCGAGCGTGCCGACCACGATCGTCACGACCAGCAGAACGGTTCCCCATGTGGCATCCCCAGTCCAATAGAGCCAGGCGACCGCCGGCACCAGGATCGGAACGGCTCCAATTTGGGCCACGGAGAACAGAAACATTACCGTGGTCAACACCGGAGCAAACGGCACGCCGGCCACTGCGAGGCCGATTCCGCCCAGCCCCGCTTGCACCATGGCGGTGACGACTACGCCGAGCGCGACTCCCCTGATCGCTCGTGCCGACAGGCCGACCGCCGCCTCACCAGGTGCGCCCGCAAGACGTCTCGCGAACTGTTTTACCCCGCCGGTAAGAGACTCCCCTCGAGCATAGAGGATCGCCGCAATGACGATGGTCAACAACGACTGCACGATGACCACCCCGAGATGACCGACCTGCGCGACGAACCACCGGGTCACATCCGCGGCATACGGCGCGGCCCGAACCAGCAGTTCCTGCAGTCCCTTGGCAGCGACTTGCTCCCACACCCGGGCAACGGTTTCGCCGACCACCGGCAACTGGCGAACCCAGGTCGGCACGGGCTGAAGAGGGTTTACAGCCAGGGATTGAACCCACGCAGCGATCGGGTCGACGTTTGCGACGATCGTGCCGAGCAGAGCGATCACGGGCAGGATCAACACGCCGAGAAGGACGAGCGTCATCACGGTCACCGCCAGCATCCGGTTGTCCCAAAGTCGCGCCTGCACCGCGAGCATGGCGGGCCATGTCGCCACAACAATCGTGGTCGCCCAAATGATCGCCACTAAGAACGGCGAAAGAATCCACAACGAGGCGGCTATCAACGCGCCGATAAAGAGAACCGCGAGGAAATCACGGGGAAGATCGCGGTCAACGTTACCCATGGGGCCTCATCGCGTCCACGCTGCCCCGTTCGCTCCCCGAACCCTGGAGAGTCGGCATGCCGCCCTCGAGCTCGGACGCCGACCCCTCACGGCCCCTCTCCCTCGATCACAGCGAGCGTTCGGGTGGCTTGGTCGCGAACCAAAGAGCAGGCTGACACATCAGCCTGGGACAGGCACTGTTTGTAGGCATCCTCGCCCGAGAGATCACGCAGGCGTTGGCCGAGCGCACTATCGCCCGTAATTTGCTGCCCGCTCATGAGCAGCACCTCGGCCGCGTACCATCGCATGCCCCAGTCAGCGGTGGACAGGGCGGCGCTGAGCACCGCGATCCCCTCGGGATCGGCGGTCAACGGAAGCGGCGACCCGACCACGGCCTTCCAGTCGAGGCTCACGCTGGTGTGCCGGATAAAATCGATCCGGATCGGGGTGAGGTGACCTTGGACGGTCGAAACGGAAAACCGCTGCGGAAAACCCTTGAACACCGGAGAGGCCGACGTCACCATGTACTCCCGGTCGCCAGGAGGCTGTGCAATGCGCACCCGTTTCATGCGCAAGCCGCGATCCGTGGACTGGGCCGCCGCGCCCACGGTTTTC
This sequence comes from Nitrospirota bacterium, assembly GCA_049325295.1. Classification (GTDB taxonomy): domain Bacteria; phylum Nitrospirota; class Nitrospiria; order 2-01-FULL-66-17; family 2-01-FULL-66-17; genus JBFLXB01. The sequence continues at coordinate 19,201 of JBMOMD010000024.1, read as the reverse complement.
CCGATCATGAACTTCGTGATCAATGTTTCCTTGTCGTTCTCGACCTGAGAGATCGAGAAATTGCTCAGACAGTCGCTGCAATAAAACTCAATGTACCCCTTGGCCGCACCCGCGGGCAGTTGATCGTGCACAACGACCGACGCGGCCTGGCGCGCGGAGGTACAGGCCCCGACGAACACAACCGCCACCAGACCCACCAGCAGTCGACTGACTCTGCCAAAGCCACCGCGCCGCGTGGTGGCCCCAACAATCGGCCGCATCAACCAATCGATGCGCCGCCGCCCCAAGGCCGAACGCCCCCCCTCACCCCGCGTTCTCATTGCTCCGTTATGCATCACCGGTCTCCGCGTTCCTATATATGACCTATGAGAACGTTGCGCAGATACTCACCCCAACCGTACGGGGGGTGTCGCCGCACGTCCTCGTTTATTCGCAGAAAACGCGGCGGCAGGCAACAGGACTTTGCACGAGGTCGTGGGCCGCGCGAACCACCCTAGCACAGCCAGGCACGCGGTTCAACGTGAGCCGCTTCGACATTGACAACGACTCCACTCCGGTGCTACTGCCTCATCATGTCGAACGATTCCAATCGTGACGGCCGCGAACCCTCATCCGCGTTCCGCCGCGGCGAAATCTTCCGGCACCGAGGGCAACTCGTTCATGCGCGACGATCGTTCGAAGAGGCCTTGGCCCACGAACGGAGACTGGCCGACCCAGGACGATTGATGCCGGTGTTATTGAGTTTGGGGAGCGTGCACGCGGCCGGGGGAGACCAGGAGGCGGCGCGCGGATGTTTTCAAGAAGTACTCGCGTTGCAGCGCGAGGCGCCGGACTATGGTCTCGCGGGGCAGGCGCTGGTGAACCTCGGCAACTTAGCGCGAGAGGCCGGTGAACACGAACGGGCGGGGGCCTATTATCTGGAAGCGCTGGATCTCCTGACACCGCTGGGTGACGCACGTTCTCTGGGCGTCCTGCACTGTAACGTCGGACTGCTGGAAATGGACGTCGGGCGCCTCGATGAAGCGATTGCCGCGCTCACCATCGCCGTGGATTGTCACAAGCGGGCCGGATTCGAGGAAGGTTTGGCCGGCACGTGGGGCCAGCTTGGGCGGGCATTCGTCAAAGCGGGCAAATTCGCCAAGGCCGAAACGTGTTTTAACTTCTCATCGAGCCATTTCATCAGCCTCGGCGATGTGGCGGGTGAAGCCGAGGCGCTCCGCGGCCTGGTATCGGTGTACGAAGCGAAGGGTGATGCGGAATTGGTCACGCGGTGTCGAGAGCGGATCGCGGAGATTCAGATTCGATACCGCCTCGCGCCTGAGGATCCTTCGCCTAGTTAAACCTCAACGCCTTCGCCATTTCCAGCCAAGGTCTGGACCTCGACATCCTTGGCCACGGCTTGCGATCGCCCGGTTCGCTTGCGCGCAAGCAGGGTATACGATGTGGGGATCACGAACAACGTGAGCAACGTCCCCAGCAGCAACCCGCCCACGATCACCCAGCCGATCTGCTGACGGCTTTCCCCGCCCGCCCCGGTCGCCAGCGCCAGCGGAACCGACCCAAGAATCATGGCGGCCGTCGTCATGAGAATCGGGCGCAATCGCAACGACGCGGCTTCGATGACGGCATCCCGTACCGAGCGGCCCCGCTCCTGCAACTGGTTGGCAAATTCCACGATCAGAATGCCGTTCTTCGCGATCAGGCCCACCAACATGACCATGCCGATCTGGCTGTAGACGTTGAGCGTGTTGCCGGTCAGTTTCAGGGACAACAACGCGCCGGCCACGGCCAAGGGCACTGAGAGCATGATGATGAACGGATCCACGAAGCTCTCGAACTGCGCGGCCAGCACCAGGTAGAGAAAGATCAGCGCCAGCGCGAACGCGATGTACATGCTGGCCCCGGACTCTTTGAATTCGCGCGACTGACCGTCGAGCGCGGTCTGCGTGCCGGGCGGGAGCACCTCGGCGGCGGCCTTCTCCAGAAAGTCCAGCGCGTCGCCAAGCGCAACTCCGGGCGCGAGGTTCGCTGAGATCGTGGCGGATCGCAGGCGATTGAAGTGGTTTAGTTCCTTGGGCGCCACGGTTTCTCGAATCTGCATCAGGTTAGAGAGCTGCACTAACTGGCCGCCAGCCCCGCGGACGTAGATCGCGGTGAGGTCATTCGGCGTAGTCCGGTCCTTGTCCGCGACCTTCACGATGACATCGTATTGCTCGCCCTCGCGCTTGAAGCGGGTGACCTGCCGCCCGCCGAGTAACGTTTCCAGGGTGCGGCCGACGGTTTCCACTTCCACCCCCACGTCCGCGGTCTTTTCGCGATCCAGCGTGACCGCGAACTGGGGCTTATTCAATTTCAGGTCGCTGTCCATGTTCACCAGCCCAGGGAACTCACGCGCCTTGGCCATGAATCGGTCCACCATGGTTTGGAGTTCGGCATAGGTGTTCGCCTGCAGCACGAACATCACGGGCGGGTTACGAAAACTCTGGCCGAGCGAGGGCGGGTTGATGGGGAACGCCAGCACGCCCGGGAGCCCGAACATTTTGGGCATCAATTCGCCCACGATCTGCTGTTGCTTGCGCTCGCGTTGATCCCACGGCTTGAGCATGACAAAGGAAAACGCGGACGTCACGGGGTTGGGCCGTTCGAGTCCCGGCGCCACCACCATGAAGAAGGTCCTGATCTCCGGTACTTGGCTGTACATGGCTTCCACGCGCCTGGCGTAGCTGTCGGTGTACGCCATTGTCGCGCCTTCCGGCGCCAGCATGACGCCGATCATCATGCCGCGGTCCTCCAGGGGCGACAGCTCGGATTTGAGCGTCATGAACAGAAACACGATCGCCGCGGCCGTGGCCACACCCAGCGACACGATCATCACGCGATGATTGAGCGACCGGGTGAGCACCGCGCGGTAGCCCGTATTCAAGCGTTCGAGGCCGCGCTCGATCAACCGGTAGATGCGGCCATGCTGCGTCTCGTGCCGCAGCAGTTTCGAGCACATCATGGGCGTCAGCGTCAGCGCCACGAACCCCGACACGATCACCGCGGCCGACACCGTGAGCGCGAATTCCCGGAATAGCCGGCCGGTGGTGCCGGTCATGAACGCCACGGGCACAAACACCGCCGCGACCGTGATGGTCATGGCCAGCACCGCGAACGCGATTTCCTTGCTGCCCTCCAACGCCGCCTGTCCCGTGGGCATGCCGCGCTCGATCCGGCGATACACGTTCTCAAGTACCACAATCGCGTCGTCCACCACCAACCCGATCGCCAACACCAGCGCCAGCAGCGTGAGCACGTTGACCGAAAACCCGAGTGCGTATACGAAAATAAAAGCGCCGATGAGGGACACCGGGATCGTGACGAATGGGATGAGCGTAGCGCGGCCCGACCGCAGGAAGAGGAAGATGACCAGCACCACGAGTATTAAGGCTTCGCCCAGGGCCTGAAACACCGACTTGATCGACTCGTCGATGAAGACCGAGCTGTCGAATCCGATCTGCAGCTTCATGCCAGCCGGAAGCCCGGCGGTCAACTTGGGCAGCTCCACTTTGACGGCCTTGGCCACGGCCAGGGTGTTGGCGTTGGATTGCTTGACCACACCCACGCCCACCGCGGGATCGCCGTTGACCCGCACCGCGTTGCGGTCGTCCGCGGCGCCTAGTTCGGCGTACCCCACGTCGCGCAGCCGCACCGGGTAGGTGTTGACCTCCCGGATGATCAGGCGATCGAATTCCTCCGGAGTCCGTAGATCGGTCTCCGTCAGCACGGTGAATTCGCGCTGCTGGCTTTCGATGCGGCCGGAAGGGACTTCGACGTTCTGGCGGCGCAGTGCGTCTTCGACGTCCTGGGGGGTCAGGCCGTACGCGGCCAAGCGCTCGCGGTCCAGCCACAGGCGCATGGCGTAGCGGCGCTCGCCCCCGATGATGACGCTCGCGACGCCTGGCAGGGTCTGCAGCCGGTCCCTCACCACGCGATCCGCATAGTCCGTGATTTCCAGCGGCGTGTGCCGGTCGCTCGAAAAGGCGATCCAAATGATGGGAAACGCGTCGGCTTCGATCTTAGCGATGACGGGATCGTCGGCCTCCTCGGGTAATAGGCCCCGTACACGTGCGGTGCGATCCCGCACGTCGTTGGCCGCCGCATCGATGTCCCGGTCCAAGGTGAATTCCACCGTCACCTGACTCACCTCTTCGCGGCTGATCGATTTGATCACCCGGATCCCTTCGATGCCGGCCAGCGAATCCTCGATCGGCTGGGTGATCTGGCTCTCCACCACCTCCGCGCTCGCTCCGATATAGACGGTGCGAACCGAGACGATGGGCGCGTCGATGTCGGGGTATTCGCGGACCGCCAAACGCGTGTATGAGATGATGCCGATCAAGATCAGCATCAGACTCATCACCGTCGCGAGCACGGGACGGCGGATCGAGAGTTCCGGGAGAAACACGTTTACCCTTTGGCCGGCGGGGCGCCCCCCGGAGGGCCTTGCTGGTTGATGACGGTGACGGGCGCACCGTCGCGAATTTTCATCTGGCCGCCGATGACGACTACGTCTTCGGGCGCCAAGCCCGAGACGACCTCGGCTTCGCCGGCCCGTCGCTGGCCGATGGCGATTTTGATCATCTCGGCCTTGCCGTCAACCACCCGGAAGACGAATGCGTCGTTGCCCATCGGCACCACGGCCTGCTCGGGGATCAGCAGCGCGTTGGGCCGCTCGGCCACCGTTACGGCCACGCGCGCGAACATCCCCGGCAACAGCTCACCGTGCGGGCTGGGAATTCGCGCACGAACCAAAGCGGTGCGCGTGGCCTCGTCCAGCCGCGGGTCGATCGCCTCGATCTTGCCCGCGAACCTGCGGCCGGGGAACGCGTCCACCGTCACGGCGACCGCCTGCCCCACGTTGACCCGGCTCACGTTCACGCCCGGAACCCGGAAATCGACTTTGACGCTTGAAACGTCCTCCAAGTTGACGAGCGCCTGGCCCGGCTGCACGTAGTCACCGGGGCTGACCTGGCGCAATCCCAGCCGGCCGCTGAACGGCGCGCGGATCGTGGCTTTGCGAAGCCGCTCCCGCGCAACCGCCAAATTGGCCTCGGCTTCCTTCAATTTGGTGTTGAGTTCGTCGAACGCTTGCGGGCTGATCAACCCCTCGGCCTGCAGCGGTTTGGCCCGCTCGAAATTCGCGCGAGCCAGTTCAGCCGCGGCCTCACTCTGCGCCAACTGTGGGGCCAACTCCGTGGCGTCGAGTCGCACCAGCATATCTCCCGCTTTCACGGCAGTCCCCTCGCTAAACTCGATCGCCACTATCCGTTGGGCGATCTCCGCGCGAACTACCACCGATTCATTCGCCTGAAGCGACCCCACGGTCGTAATTTCGTCGGCTACCGCGCCCACGCGCACGGGCGCGACCTCCACCGGCAGCGGCGGCATCCCGCCCGGCGGCCCGCCCGCGCCAGGAGGGCCTCCCGCGCGTTGCGCAAAGGCCGCCCAGGCCGCTCCCACGATCGCGATCGCGACCAGGACGCTGACTCGTTTGCGCGCTCCCGCGCTCACATCGTTTCCTTGGACGTCGGCTCTTCCGCGGGCATCGCCTCTTCCGCTTCCGAGAGGAAGCGCCCCACGCTCCGCTGCACTTCTAAAATGGCGAGGTGCCGGTCGTACGTCGCTCCGGTCACATCGCGCTCGGCTTCGATCAGCGTCTGATTGGCGTCCAGAACATCCAGGTTGGTGGCCAACCCGAACGTGAACTGTTTGGACACCATTTCGTAATTTTTCTTGGAGAAACGGAGTTGTTCCTGTCGCGACTCCAACGCGCGGGTTACCGCCTCCAGGCCGAGTCCCGCCCGCGTCACTTCCAGATCGATGTCTTTGTTCAGCCGCGCGGATTGCAGCCGACTTTGTTCGAGCCTGGACTTGGCCTGCCGCAATTCCGCCTTGCGGAGCCCGCCCTCGAACAGCGGGAAATCTATCGTGGCCGCGACCATCCAGCTATCCTCGATGAAGAAGTTCGGCTTGGGATCCTGTTTGCGCCGGTAGTAGGTCCCTTCGAGGGCCAGACTGGGCTTGAAATTACCGCGAGCGAACGACACGCGCTCCTCCGCGACGCGTTCATCCAGGCGGCTTCGCTCGACCTCATCGCGGTTGGTTTTAGCGGCATCGAGCCATTGCGCCATGGACTCTTCCGGCACATCCGGCACCGCGGGTTCCGCGATCTCCATGTCCACGGGCAACCCGGTCAGCAAAGCCAGTTCGCGCTTGGCAACAGCCACGTCTCGTTCCCTGGACACGAGTTCGGCTTTCGCGCTCGCCAGTTCCGCCTCGGCCCGCAACAGGATCGATTCCGTGACTTCGCCGACCTTGTACCGCAATTCAGCCAAACGGCGATGCTCCTTGAGCCGTTCGACATTTCGTGTCTGAATTTCCGCATTCTTCTGCGCCCGCAAGACGGAATAGAAGACGTTCGCGACGCGCAACAACAACGCCTCGCGCCCCAAACGCACGTCTTTTCCGGCCGCTTCGACCTGCCGCTGTGCAATCCGTTGTCCGGCCCGATTTTTCCCACCGGAGTAGAGCGGCTGCTCCACGCGAGCCTGCCAACCATAACTCGAGTGCGGCTGGAGAAGAATCGTGGAGCCGGCCACGCCGATCTCCTCGGGGGTCAGCGTGTAATCTCCGCTCAGGGTGAGTTTCGGCAACACCGTGGACAGCGCACGGCGTTCCTCCTGTTCAGCCTGGCGCACACCCTCCGAACGTATTTGAAGGTCTTCGCTGCGCTGGACGGCCATGACGTAAACCTGACCCAAGGTCATTGGTTCCGCGCGCACCGAAGCTGACCAGCCGAGCAACGCGATCGTGACGACCCCAACCATCCTCGCTCCCACCATGACATGTCTCATCACCGACCTCTCATCTTGACGCCAACCGGTTGTCCAACCAACACCCCTCGCAGAAAAACGTCCCGAACGGTTGAGCTTTTGGCCGCGAGCGACTCCTCGCCCGCACTCGCGATCCACTGGTGAATGATCGCGTTCATCATGCCGTCGAAGAGATGGGCCATTTCCTTCGCATCGAGCTTCTTGAACATGCGCCGGCGGATGCCGCTTGCCATCGTTTTCGTGAGTAATGTTAGGTATTCCTCCCGGAGTCCCGAGATCCGCTCGCCCAGCGCGCCTTTGACCGAACATTCGCCGACGCCCCATTCCGTCACGTAGATCCGGAAGAAATTTCTGTGTTTTTCGAAAAAACCGAACTTGGTGGCAATCAGCGCGTCGAGTTGATCGAGCGCGGTCTTGGCCGCGGCCACTTCGCGCTGCACCACGGCCAAATACTCCGCGAACTTGTCCTCCATCAACGCGACATACACCGCGTCTTTCGAGGGGAAGAACTGGTACAGGGAACCGACGGAGAACTCCGCTTCTTGCGCGATCTCCGCCATGCTGGTCTTAAAAAACCCCTTTCGCGCGAACAGACGCTCCGCGGCGGCGAGAATCTCGACTTTCCGCTGCGCAAGCTCCCGCGCCTTTCTCCGGGGAAGGGTCGCGGTGTCGGGCACGGCTGCATCGGGACGGGCGCGAATCATGAATTGATATTCATTAAAATGAACACCCGTTCAAAATACTGAAGTCAACACCCGATTGTCAATGCCCCGGCGGGCACGAGTTTTTCCCGCAGCCGACCGCGGCGCCCCTTGACCGCTGCCGATTCGGTGCTAGATTCCGCACGCTGATTGGGGGCATGACGCGCAGTTCCCCAGGGCGGAGGAGGCAGACCGGGTCGCCGGACGCTTTGTAGAACGGGGCGGAACTGGTTGGATTCCGACCCGGCCGACGGATGCCGGCTGCGAACAGAGGAGGTGTGTATGTTTGAACGGATCGTAAACATGGTTCCGGAACAGTGGCGGAGCGTGGTGGAGTTTCTTTTGACTCCGATCGCGTGGATCCCGGGGATGCAGGACGTCTTATTGACGTTTTTTGCATACTCGGACTCGGGCTGGATCGCGGCGGCAAAATTCGCGTTCCTTCTGTTCCCGGTGCTTCTATGGGCGGCGGCGGTGTGGTGTACATTGTTGGCCGTTTACACCGTTCCGTTTCGATCCCACCGCGTGAACTTCTTCTCCACCCTGGCGCTTGGCTGGTGGGACGGCGCCCGGGCGGTGTGGCTCTACTGGGTTGGGTTGGTTCGGGCCGCCACCGTCATTGTTGGATGGGCCTTCACGCTGATCCGGTTAGCCGTCAAACTCCTCGCCGAGTCCATCCGGCAAATCGTGCTCCTGCCATTCACCATGACCGGGAAGATGGCACAGAGCTATTTTAAACCCGGCGTGCCGTGGATCGCGTTCGTGATGCTGCTCTTCTGGTGCGTGCTGGAAACCACGATCTTTACCTATACGTTGTTTCCCACCGTGTCCGAGGTGATCGCGGATCTGGTCGGATCGGAAACGCCCGCGATGCTGGGACCCGTGTTGTGGCTCTTTTTGTTCATGCTCATCATGGGCAGCTTCGCCTGCGTGCAGGCGTTGATCGACGCGGTCAAAGCGCGTGAGGTCAAGTTTATTGCGCAGATGATCGTGGTCGAGCTTTTTGTGATGTTTTTCGAGGTCATGTTCCTGTACCGCGAGTTGGTGGATGCGGTCACACCTTGGATCGCCCAGCAGACCAGTGAGGAGTTTCGCATGGGGATCGGGCTGACGCTCGCCCTGGCCACGTTCGGCTGGCTCGGCATTCGCGGCATGACGTGGTTCTTGTTTGCCCAGTTCGGCACGCCGCCGCTCCTGGCGTTTATTTCTCGGCGGCCATTGGTGGATCCGCAGCAAGCCGCCCCGTTGCCGGTTGCCGACACCGCGCCTTGGTGGCAGGAGCCGCTCGCGGACTTCAAACGCGAAATTACCTGGCTGCACGAGAAGAGCGACGAGCTCCTCGAATACCTCGCGTTGCCCGCGCTGCACGTGCTGGCCGCCATGGTGAACTTCGCGCTTACGCTGGTCACGTCCCGTCCCGTGTTCAGCCTGCCGTTCAAGAGCCTGAAGGACGTGATGGCCACACGACAGGCGCTGGGCGCGATCCAGCTCCAACCGAAGAAGGTGATGCCGTGACGCGGCCGACGCGATTCAGCGCAACGCGGTTGCTCGGAACGCTTTTTGTCGCGTGCGCGCTCGTTGCATGCGCTCCGAAGACAGACTCCAAGCAACCCCGGCTGGCTATGTTCGTGGGTGTTGACACCAGCGGCTCGTTCGGCAACTCGGGGTATTACGACGACGCTCTGACGTTCCTGGCCCACTATCTCTACGGCCATCTCAACGATCTTGGCGGACTTGCCGTGCCGCGCGAACTATTTGTTGGATCGATCGGCGGGCGGAGCGCCGACGAACCCAAGTCCTTTCATCCGATCCACGATTTTTCCGGCAAGACCGTGGAACAGATCGAAGCGGACTTGCGGACGTGGTTTCCGCCCACGGACACGTTGACTGATTTCAACGCGTTCTTCCAACAGGTGGCTCGGATCAGCAAAGAGCGAAATTTGGTCCTCGCTCCAATCAACCTGGTCGTCGTCAGTGACGGTGTCCCTGACGCAAACGGGCAGACGGGCGTTGCAGCATATAACACGATCGATCTCAGCTCATTGGAGTACTTAACCCGAAACCTCACGCTTCGTCTGGCCTATGCCAGTCCCAAAGTCGGAGACCACTGGCGCAAGCTGGTGCCTCGGCAGCGGGTTCGGATGTGGGCGGTGGAAGCGGAGGTGATGAAGGGCTGGAGGAATCAACTGGCCCCGGACGCGGACCTCTCGGAACAGGACCGTCTGTGGAAGTGGGTCTTGGATAACGTGGACTATCGCGTGCGCTCGACCTCCGCTTAGGAGCCCATCCATAAGCGGCTATCTGCTGCGTTGTCGCTGCGCGTCCGCTCCTCACGTACGCATACCGTACGCTGCGGTGCGGGCGCGCAGCGCCGCCTTGCGACTCACCCTTCGAGAATCTCCATGGCGGAAGTCCCCGTAGGGGGCGAATGGCGCGCTTCTGAACGGGCTCGCCACGGAATCGGGGGCAACTGCAGCAAAACTAAAAGAGACTCGCATCAAGATCGGCCGCGTTTGGAACGAACCACGATCCGGATCGGCGTGCCGCGAAAGCCGAACCGCCGGCGCAGGGCGTTCTCCAAATAGCGCCGGTAGTGCGACGACACGGCCTTGGCGTCGCTTGCGAACACCACAAACGTGGGCGGCCTCACGCCCGCCTGCGTGATGTAGTTCAGGCGCACGGCGCGGCCCTTGGACAGGGGCGGCGGGTGATCGCGTACCACGCCGTCGAAAAAACGATTCAAATCGCCGGTGGTCACGCGCGTGCTGTAGGCCGCGATGACTTCGTCGAGCGCGGCGAAGAGTTGGCCCACGCCCGTGCCTTTGAGCGCGGAGAGAAAGACCACCGGCGCGTGCTCCAGGAAGCCGAACCGCCGCGCGATTTCGGTCAAGAACGCGGTGCGTTCGGCCTCGCCGCGCGGCTTGAGATCCCATTTGTTGACCACGAGCACGCATGCCCGACCCGCGGCCAGCGCTTCCCCCACGATCTTGGTTTCTTGCTCGACCACGCCCTCGGTCGCGTCAATAAGGACCACCGCCACGTCGGTTCGAGACAAGGTGTCACGCGTGCGCTCCACGCTGAAATGCTCTACACCTCGGCTGACCTTGCCCCTGCGGCGCAATCCCGCGGTGTCGATGAAACGATAGGTTCTCCCATTGCGTTCGATCAAGCTGTCGATGGTGTCGCGCGTGGTGCCCGGCACGTCGCTGGTCACTAATCGTTCTTCGCCTAACAAGGTGTTGATCAACGTGGACTTGCCCGCGTTGGGCCGCCCCAGCACCACGACCTTGGGGATGGTTTCGGCTGGAGGCGACTCGGCAACACGTTCCTGTTTCGGAATCGCGGCTTCGAGCAGGTCGTCCACGCCATAACCGTGCTCCGCGGAAAGCGGAAAGAGCTTGGCGACCCCGAGCCGGTAGAAGTCGATGATCTTGGCGTCGTGTTTGGGGCCGTCGATTTTGTTGACGGCGTACCACACGGGCTTCTGGACCTTGCGCAGCCGCTCGGCAATATCCAGGTCGATCGGGGTCAACCCCTCCCGCCCGTCCATCAGATACACGATGACGTCGGCCTCCTCAATGGCCAGATCGGTCTGGCGCTGTACCTCGGCCAAAAGCCGTTCGGTCCCGAGTTCCCCAGACGTCGCCGTGGTCTTCCCCCCGGTGATCCCTCCCGTGTCGATCAGCGTGAACCGATTTCCGCAGTACTCCACGGGGTAATAGTTGCGGTCGCGCGTCACCCCGGGTTCATCTTGCACAATGGCCACGCGATGGCCGATCAGACGATTGAACAACGTGGATTTGCCCACGTTCGGCCGGCCGATGAACGCCACAAAGGGATGAGGGTACAGGTCGCGCGCCATGGCGTGGGTCAACAGCCGGGGTCGGTCGGCAACGAATACACTTCCGGGCCGGACACCTCGGTGGAACGGTATGGCCGCTTTTGCACCAGGTAGCCATACCACTGTCGCGCCGAATCCACAAGAATCACCACCGCCAATACGGCAACCACAGCCACCAATACGGCGTCGAGCCGGAAGTTAAACGCGGCTTTGGCCGTGGTCGCGGACGCGGCCTTGGCCGAGAACGCGTGAAAGAGTTGCCAGGATGCGGTCAACGTGATCGTCCCGACGAAGAGCATCGGCGCCACGGTGATCCAGATGTACCGAGGTTTGCCCATTTTGATGAGCAAGGTCGTGCCCACGCACAAGGCGAGCGTACCCAAAAGCTGGTTGGCGGCCCCGAACATCGGCCAGATCGTGGCGATCGTGCCGTTGGCGATTAGATAACCCCATGCCGCCACCACCAGGCCGCTCGACAGCACCGCCCCCGGCGTCCAATTCAAGTCCGCGAAGCGCGGCCACGCGGTGCGCCCCATCTCTTGGATCAGGTAGCGCGCCACGCGCGTGCCCGCGTCGATGGTGGTGAGAATAAACAGCGCCTCAAAGAGCAGCGCGAATTGATACCAGTACGCGATCAGGCCCCGGAAGCCCGGGACCGCCGCAAAGATGGAGGCCATGCCCACCGCGAGCGACACCGCGCCACCAGGTCGACCTTCCACGTTGGTTTCAACCATGCGCGAGAACTCGCCGACCTCCACCGGCGCAAAACCGAGCGCGGCGAGTTGCTCGGGCGGCAGTGTGGTGTTGATCGCAAAGTAGTCGCCGGGAATCAAGATCGTGGCCGCGATCAACGCCATCACCCCCACAAAGCTCTCCATCAGCATGGCGCCGTACCCGACCAAAGCGTGTCCCTCGCGTTCGATCATTTTGGGCGTGGTGCCGGAACACACCAGGGAGTGGAACCCGGAGATCGCCCCGCACGCAATGGTGATGAACACGAACGGGAACAACGTGCCCGGAATGATGGGTCCGCCTCCCGCGACAAACGCGGTGGTCGCCGGCATCTGGATCTCCGGCGCCATCGCCACCACCCCGGCCGCGAGCAAGATCACCACCCCCACTTTCATGAACGACGAGAGGTAATCGCGCGGCGCGAGCAGCAGCCACACCGGCAACACCGACGCCAGGAACCCGTATCCCGCAAGCCACCACACCAGGCTCTCGCGGCTCAGATCGAACACGCTTCCCAACGGCGTGGCGGCCAGGGGACGCCCCATGATCAACGCCGTGAGTAGCAAGGCCACGCCGATGATCGACACCTCTCCCACCCGGGCGGGACGCCATCGCTGCAGGTACACGCCCATGAACAAGGCGATGGGGACCGTCAGCGCCAGGGTCAACGTCCCCCACGGGTTGTGCGCGAGCGCGTTGACTACGGCCAACCCCAAACCCGCGAGCGCCACGACCACGATGAAGAGCACCGCGATCGCGGTGGCCAGTCCCGTGACCGGCCCCACTTCGTCGCGCGCGATTTGCGGGAGCGAGCGACCGTTGCGTCGCAGCGACCCGACTAGGATCACGAAATCCTGCACCGCGCCCGCGACCACCGCACCGATGACTAACCAGAGAAAGCCCGGTAAATACCCGAACTGCGCGGCCAGCACCGGCCCCAACAGCGGCCCCGCGCCCGCGATGGCGGCAAAGTGGTGCCCGAACAGTACGGACCGGTGGGTGGGGTGGAAGTTCTTGCCGTCGTTGAGCCGGTGCGCGGGCGTCACCCGGCGGTTGTCAAGTCCAACCACCCGCCCCAAAAACCGGCCGTAGAACCGAAACGCGAGAACGTAGAAACACGAGGCCGCCACCACCAACCAAAGCGCATTGACGTTCTCTTCCGGACGCACCAGTCCGGTCACAAACGCAAACGCGATCGCGCACACCACCGCGATCGTGGCCCAGAAGACGTGTTTGAGTACGGTTGGCATGGTAAACCGAAATGGTAGCGGACGGATCAGCGCAAAGTCAAAAGCCGCCGCCGTTTTACGCCGATTTGACGCGCATCGCGGTCGCGTGTTAGCGTCCGTCGCGCGGAGACTTGGTCGCCATGAGACTGTTATCGTTGCTGATTTTGGTCTCAGCCCTGTCGTCGGCGACTACATCGTCGGCGAACGAGCCGGACGTTCGTGGTCTGCGCTTTGACGTGACCGACGGGCGCGAGGAAATCACGCAGGCGATTGACGCCACCCTCATGCTTCGCGTCGTCCGCGTGACGAACGAGCGGGTCCCGCACTTTGGCTGGGAAGTCCAGGTCGTGGAGCGGACCACCCGCGGCCGGGGAGAGAATCTCCTGCGACGCGACACATCCGCGGGAGGCCCACACCCAAGCAACGTGTTGGCCTGGCTCAGTCATGATCGCCGCTACCCGGACGAACGGATCTTGATCGTTTCCGGTCACCCATACGAGATCCGGATCCGCCTCATTAACTGCCGCACCGAGCAAATCGGCGACGACGCGTCCTTCACAGCGGGTCAGATCGCGATCAGTTGGCGCCGCTTGGACCTGGCCGGGGTCGCGACGGTCAGGGTTTTGCGGGCAACAGCCCGGTGAACGGCGCACGGTCTCGGAGCACATTCTCGATCACCGCCCCGTTCCAGGCCATGAGATCCCAGAGCGGCTCGGGCCGCTCGACCGCAGCCGCTCCCAACACGCCGACCGCCTGAATCAATCGGTACACGATGAGCTCCAACGGCCACTCCGAGGGGCCATAACCTTCGAGCACTGGCCCCTCATACGCGGGATATCGGACCGCGGCCTCGTGCAGGTGCAACAAATCGCAGGCCGCGTGTCCGGACCACGCCCACTCTAAATCGAAACAGCCTGAAAGGCTGGGCGCGGGAACCACGTCGTACTGCAGGTTCCCGAAGTGAAAATCTCCGTGCAGGAACATCCGACTCGGGGATGCCGGCAGCATTTCGATACGCTCACGGATCCACACGCGCGCGCGTTCGGCCCACGCCGGCGCATACCCCAGCCGGGCTTCGCAGCGTGTTAACACGTTCTCGAACCACTCCCGGCAATAGTCCCGCCACGCCTGGCCGCGGTGGTGCGCCTCGATCAATTCTTTCCCAGGATCAGCGAGGGTATGCAACCGCCGCAGCAGCGCACCGACCTGCACCAGCAGACCGTCGCGCACCGCGCCAGGCAGATGCTCGATGTCGGCTCCCAGGTTGAATCCGGGCAACCGCGGCAGCAACGCGTACTCGTCGGCAATCAGATCCCGCGCACTATCGACGTGATACGCGCTGGCAATGGGCAACCCCGGCGCCCGATCCCACAACCATCGATACACCGCGCCCTCGTGCGTCAACTTGCCCCGCCCGCCCTCCACATCCACCCGGCACACCCATCTCCCCCCGTCCTCCAACTCAAACAGAAAGGAACGATTAATCACCCCTCCCGCTACCGGAACGATGGTTCGCGGCGCGGGCAGCCCAAACCTATCAGTCATTCTTTTAGCGGTGATGATATCGATCACAGAACTTGTCGGGTTGGAGTCTCGGCTGTTGAGAACCGTGCAGCCCCCCCTTTCGGGGACTCCCAACGATTCGATGATAAACGGGCGGTCGCAAGGCGGAGCAAGGGGCCACTTCTGTAGGGGCGTATGCAATACGCCGCTACCAAACCGTGAGGATGCAAAGCCGCCGCGACAACGCCGCAGATGCGCGGTTAGCAGCGGCCGACGCCGCCACGGTTACGCCTTCGCGGCTTCACCGCGCAGAGAAGCAATCGCCTTGGCATAATCTTTCTTTCCAAATATCGCCGAGCCCGCCACAAACACCTCCGCGCCCGCCTTCCGCAGCGCCTTGGCGTTCTCGGGTTTGACCCCGCCGTCCACCTCGAGCAACACGTGCGGCGCGATCGCGTCGATCATCTTGCGCGCGGCCCTGAGCTTGTCCAGCACGAACGGGATGAACGACTGGCCGCCGAAGCCGGGGTTGACCGACATGACCAACAAAAGGTCCACGTCAGGAAGAATCGGTTCCACCAAAGAGAGCGACGTGGCGGGGTTGAGCGAGACGCCCGCTTTGATTCCTTTTTCCTTGATCAGTTGCACCGTCCGGTGCAAGTGCGGACACGCCTCCACGTGCACGGTCAGATAATCGCTTCCCGCCTCCGCGAATTCGGGAATCAGCGCGTCCGCGTCGTGGATCATCAGATGCACGTCCAACGGCAACTCGGTGACGCGGTTGGCGGCCTCCACGATCATCGGCCCCACCGTGAGATTGGGCACGAACTGCCCGTCCATGACGTCGATGTGGACCAGGTCGGCGCCGGCGGTTTCTATGTCCCGGATCTCCTGACCCAAAATCGTGAAATCGGCGGAAAGAATCGACGGCGCAATCTGCAACGGTTTCATGCGGGAGGCCCTCCGGGTGCTGGCGCGTAGGTAAGGCGCGCCGCGAAGAAATGGTCCATGTTGAATGCGTTCCCCACGGTCGACAAATACCCCTGTGAGGTGATCAGCGGCGCGGCGGCCGGCGGCAGGGCCCCGCGCAGGTCCTGCACCGTCCATCCCGGGTGTGATCGCAGAAACGCCTCCACCCGTTCCTCGTTCTCCTCGCGTTCGGTGGAACACGTGGCGTACACGAGCACCCCGCCCGGTTTGAGCAATGGCGCCATCGCGTCGAGAATCGCGCGCTGCGTGGCGACCAAGCGACCGATCAGCGCCTCGGTTTTGTGCCACTTGGCCTCGGGGTGCCGGCGCAGCACGCCCAACGCGGTGCACGGGGCATCAACCAGGATACGGTCAAAGCGGCCCAGGCTCGCCGCGACGTCGGCGCGGCTCAAATCCGCCACGACCGGGCGAACGCTCGTCACCCCCAGCCGGCGGCAATTCTCGGCGATCAAGCGGATGCGTTCCTCGCTCGCGTCCGCGGCCACGATTTCCCCGCGATCACCCATCAACTCGGCCAAGTGGACGGACTTGCCGCCGGGCGCGGCGCACGCATCCAGAATGCGCTCACCGGGGCGGGGCGCAACCGCCAGCCCCACAAGTTGCGCCGCCTCGTCTTGCACGTAATACCAGCCCTGGCTGAACGCCCGCGAGGCCGCGGGCGAGCCGCTCGCCAATATCAGGCACTGCGGCGAGACGGCGCACGGTGTCGCCACCACACCCTCTTTGACCAACACGTCGATCAACCGCTCGCGCGTGGTCCGGAGCGTGTTTACCCGCAGCGTGGTCGGGGGGATCACATTGTTCGCCCGGCACAAGGCCAACGTGCGTTGCAGCCCGAATCGTTTGAGCCAACGCCGCACCAACCACACCGGGTGCGAAAATTCCGCGGTGAGATGGTCCACTGGTCGATCCAAGAGGCTGGGGACCTTCAACTCGTCTTTGCGCCGTTCCAGCGCGCGCAGCACCGCGTTGGTGAACCCCACGTCGTTCTCTTGCGCCATCACCTTGGCAAGCGCAACGGTTTCATGCACCGCGGCGTGCGGGGGAATCCGATCCAAAAACAGGAGTTGGTACGCGCCCAGACGGAGGATGGTCTGCACCGCCGGCGTCATCATACCCCACCGGCGGGTCGAACATGCGGCCAGGCGCCAATCCAGGGCCGAGCGATGCCGCAGCACCCCCGCGAACAGCTCGTGGACGAGGCCGCGATCCTCGGGCGACAACGTCGACGGCAGCTCCGCGAGCAGCGCCGGTCCGAACGCCTCGTTCGCGTCTGCGCGCAGCAAGAGTTCGGCCGCCCAGCGACGTGCCGACCAACGGTCACGGTCGGAAAACGATGCCAGTGCGGGCAACCGCGGTGTCGGCCGACGGCGTGGTACGTCGGCTGGCTCCCGGGACGCGGCGGCGGGCCGCGCGGCCGCGCGTGGAGTCCGGCGCAATCCGCTCTTCTGCTCGCGCATCGGTTTGGCCGGCGTTGCGGCGCCTGGGCGGAGACGTGCCCCGGACGTCGACGAAGACGGTATGCGGCGCGGCGGACTCGGCGGTCGTGGCTTCGCCGCCTTCTTTGGCGCGGCGGGGGTAACCGGCACCGGGGCCTTTTTCTTGATCAGCCGGCTAGCCAAGTCGCGCTCCCGGTGTGATCGCATGGCCGGCCAGATAGTCGCGAACCACCAGTCGCCGCTTACCCGGCGTCTGCAGCTCGGTGATCACCAGATGCCCGTTGCCTGTCCCGACCGCGATGCCCGTTGCGTCTGCTCGAAGCACCACGCCGGGCGCTCCGGCCCCGGACTCGACCACGGCGTTCCAAATCCGCCATGACTCCCCGGCGTGGTGAGTCCACGCGCCAGGCCACGGATTCAGACCGCGCACCAGCGCGTGAATCGCGGTCGCAGGTTGCCGCCAATCGATCCGGCCATCGTCTTTCTTGAGCATAGGCGCCAGCGTGGCCTGCGAGGAATCTTGAACCGTTGGCGACAACCGGCCGGCCACGAGCAGGTCCAAGGTCTCGTTCAACGTCCGCGCGCCCAACTCCGCAAGCCGCGCGCCCAGAGTTCCCGCCGTATCATCCGACTCAATCGTCATGGACCGCTGCAGCAGCATCGGTCCCGTGTCCATGCCTGGATCCATCTGCATGGTGGTGATCCCGGTCTCGGTTTCGCCCCGGATGATCGCCCACGCAATCGGCGCGGCGCCGCGGTACTTGGGCAACAGCGACGCGTGGACGTTGAGGCACCCCAGCCGCGGGATGTCCAGCAACGTCTTGGGAAGGATCTGTCCGAACGCGACCACCACGATCAGATCCGGCGCCGCGGCGCGGCACCACTCCAGAAACTCGGGCTGCCGAACCTTGGCCGGCTGCCGCACCGGAATACCCGCCGCCAACGCCGCGACTTTCACCGGCGGCGCGCTCACCCGCTGCCCACGGCCCTGCGGCCGATCCGGCTGCGTGACCACGGCCACGAACTGCTCGCCTCGTGCCCGCAGCGCCTCCAACGACGGGAGGGCGAACTCGGGCGTGCCCATGAAGATCACGCGCATTGTGAATTTGAACGGTTAACCGCCTTCGGCGCGAAGGCGTTTCTTGAATTTACGTTGAATCAGATCGCGTTTCAACGGGCTGAGGCGGTCGAACATCAGCACCCCGTTGAGGTGGTCGAGTTCGTGTTGGAACAGCCGCGCCTCAAGGCCCTTGGCCTCGAGTTCAACCTCCTTGCCGTCGCGATCAAACCCCTTGAGCATCACGCGGGCCGCGCGTTTGACGACCTCGCGGTAATCCGGAATCGAGAGGCACCCCTCTTCCTCGAGAATCTCCCCGTCCTGCTCCACGATGGTGGGGTTGATGATGATGCGCTTGTCGGCCTCGCCCTCTCGAATCCCCAAATCGTACACGAACAGCCGAATCGGCTCGCCGATCTGCGGCGCGGCCAGCCCCAACCCCGGCGCCGCGTACAACGTCTCGAACATGTCCTCGATCAGCGCCTGCAGCTTGCCGTCCACGTTCTTGACCGGCTCAGCCGTGCGTTTGAGAACCTCTTCCGGATATTCGCGTATACGCAGAATGGACATCGCCGGTATGATGCCACGCCGATGGCCTGAAATCAAGGCAACCGTGCACCATATAGTCCGACTCGGTATGGTGCGACCACGCGCATTCGCGATCGCGGTTGCGGCTTGCTTGACGCCGACTCAGCCGTTTTGTTACATTGCCGTCCGCGGGGTGGAGCAGCTTGGCAGCTCGTCGGGCTCATAACCCGAAGGTCGTCGGTTCAAATCCGGCCCCCGCAACTTTGAAAATCAACGGGTTGGCTCTTCGGGGTCAGCCCTTTTTTA
>JBMOMD010000023.1:0-1616 GCA_049325295.1 Nitrospirota bacterium | reverse complement strand
ACTGGCCCTATCTCTGGATCGACGCCACCGACCTCAAGGTCCGGCGCGGCGGGCGGATCGTCTCGGTCGCCGTCATCATCGCCATCGGCGTCAACGCCGACGGGCGGCGCGAGGTGCTTGGTCTCGATGTTGCCGGACACGATCTCGCGGCGGACCGACTTGACGGAAACCCGCAAGAACGCGGTCGCTTCCACTGGGGTGAGAATCTCGTCAGACTTGAGCATGTTCATGGTGTCTCTCTGTCCCTAAGCGCTCGGTTCGCGGAAGCCGCTCATCGTCACGCGAACCGCCGCTCCGGGGTGCGTGGCGGTTTGCGGCGGGCTGTCCTCAGCCGATCCTCGCGGGGTCGGTCCTGTGGGCCTCGATCCAGTCGCGGATATCGCGCACCCGGTAGCGGACGAACCGGCCGAACCTGACGAACGGCGGACCGTCGCCACGGTTGGCCGCAAGCTCCAGAAACCGCTTCGTCGGAAACCCGAAGCGCAGCTCGACCTCGGCTCGGGTGAGCAGGCGGTCCTCTTCGTCAATTGGCGTCTGCCCCATCGTCTCGCCCTCGCCCCGTCGGGCGCGTCAGGTCGCGCCCTGTGGCGAAGCGTGGTGTCGGGGACCTCAGACGTCACAGCGCGGAAGGGGTCGGAAATGCGACCCCTTCCGCGCGACCGGCGCGACGCTGTGGGGACGACCCGGGGCTTTGGGTATTCACGGACTGTGGGCAGGCTCAGCCTTTGTCTTAGGCGAGACCGTTCGCCGGATCGCCCGTGGCGGGCGTTGCCGTGCGCCAACGGAGTGGCCGGGCGGTTGGGCCGGCAGGATTTCCGTGGCCGATCGGGGTATCGCCGCCAATCCCGCGCGGGGCGGCACCGCGATACAGGTGACCGAGAAGCTTCTGAATCACGTGACGGGCGCGATCAGGGGGGTGGCTGCGGTGTACAACCGGTACTCCTATCTCGACGAAATGCGCGAGGCCGTCAGGCGGCACGACGACTTCTTGTCCGGGGTTCTATGGTGTGAGCGCCCGCTCAATCGAGGAAGTCGGCAGAAATAAGACGCAAAAACAGTCGGTTACGCAAACCGGGCCGGCCCTGATTGAACCGTTCCCGGAAACGCATTGAAACGCGACTGGTTGTTGACAGACTCAACCCTTGCGGGTTCGATGGGAAAAGGTTGAGGGTTTTTTTCACAGCTGGTTTGTCGGGTTGGTTCAGTGCGTGGCAATTGGCGGAAGCTATGTGGACAGGCAGTGGCATGAGAATGGGTTGGGCTAAGTCGAAAAACCCACACTGCAGTCCAGCGGCGGAGCCGATTCAAATATGGTGAGTTCGCACTCACCCTACGCTTGGCAATTCGAGTCGGTTGGCACAACCCCCAAGATTGCAGTTTATGGAGTTGGTGCTCGAGGAGCAAGTTGAAAATGAGCCAATCTAAGAGAGCGATAGTAACGCGACGACTAGACAGCGATCCAGATTTTGTCTCCAAGATGGCTTTGTTGCGGCTCTGTTGCACAAATGGTCTGAGGGGATTCATCTCGTGAATCCAGCGTGATAGCTGGGGCTCATGAGCAAACCGAACACGCCGACCTACAAGACCAAGAACTGGCCAGCTTACAACGATGCGCT
>JBMOMD010000022.1:0-1618 GCA_049325295.1 Nitrospirota bacterium | reverse complement strand
TAGAGCTTGCCCGGAAATTCGGGCATTTCTCGACGAGGATTCGTCAGAGGGAGCGTCTACGGTGAGCCCGAGCATCGTGCGGCTCGAGGAGACGACCCATGGCAACAAGGGCCCGCCGGCCACGCAGCCGGCAGCCGGAGCTGTTCCCGCGCTCGAAGCGCTCCGTTATCGAGATCGCGCCGACCCATCGGCTCGTGATGGTCACGGAGGAGACGGACTGGACCGAGCTGGAGGAGCTGGTTCAGGAGATCCGGCGCCGCAAGCTCAAGAACGAGGCCGGTCGACCACCCCATCTGCGGGCATTGATCGGTGCGCTCGTGTTCCGTGCGCTACGTCGGATGACGTACCGGGAGACCGAGGATCAGATCAGACACTACGCGCCTGCGCGCTACCTGTGCGGGTTGACGGAGACGGATTGGACGCCCGACGCCAATACGATCCAAGACTTCGAGCAGCTGCTCGGCGAGGATGGCGTCAAGAGGATCAACGAGCACGTCGTGAAGTGGGCGGTCGACGAGAAGCTCGCGGACCCGACCGTCGCCGTCGCGGACACTACGGCCCAAGAAGCGACGGTGCCGTATCCGAACGAGATGCGCCTGATGGCCACCTTCGTGTCGGCCATCGCAGCGGCGAGCAAGAACGTCGGTGCTGCCCTCAGTGGCTACGTGAAACGAGCGGGCAGCTTGTTCCAAGCCGCGAAGACGAAGTTGCGGGAGTTCCGGCTGTTCGCCAAGAAGAAGTCGAAGGCGGCCCGCAACAAGTTGGCGTCGACGATGGCCACCATCGTCGAGAAGGTGCAGCGGGGGCTGGCAACGGCGTTGGAAGCGGCCGGGCGACAGCGACTGCGGCTGACGAAGGCGCGGAAGACGGCATGGAGAAAACTCCAGCAGCTTCACGGAACGATGCGCACGCTGCTGCCTCAGATCCGCTACTGGCTTCGCACGGGCTTCGTCGCGAAGAACAAGATCGTGAGCCTGCACATCCCCGACATCTACGCGATCGTTCGCGGCAAGGTCGGCAAGCCGATCGAGTTCGGTCTCAACTGGGGCATCGAACGCCTTCGTGGTGGATTCCTCTTAGCGACGCTCGCGAAGGACAAACTCGAGCTTCAAGACTCTCGGTTCGCCGTGCGAGCCGTGAGAGATCACCAGGCGCTGTTCGGGAAATCACCCAAGGCGTACGCATACGATCGAGCTGGCTCGAGCGAGTCGAACGTCGCCGCACTGAAGAAGCTCGGCGTGGCCCACGTGGGGCTGGCCCCCCGCGGCAGGGCGAAGTGGCAGGTCACCGGACGGATGAAGGACAAGCTGGTTTCCGAGCGAGCCCAGGTCGAGGCAGGAATCGGGACGATCAAGTCGCACAAGTACGGATTCAACAAGCCGCCGGCGCGTTCGGCGAACGCGATGGGCGTCTGCGGACAGCGCTCCGTGCTCGGCTTCAACCTGAACAAGTTGATGAACGGGTTGGCAGAGCGGCGAAAGATCGTGCTGGTCGGGTGACGACCGGCGCCGCGGGCTCTCCGGCGCCGGCGTCCACCGCGGATCACCACCGAAATCGCACGCGCGGCCTCGGCGCGATCCGGTCTTCGCCGCCCGAATTTCCGGGCAAGCTCTAACTA
>JBMOMD010000021.1:430187-566579 GCA_049325295.1 Nitrospirota bacterium | reverse complement strand
ATAGAACCCTGGTCCGCAACCGACCGAATCGTCGTTCTCCAACACATAAAACTTGGTATTCCACGCGGAAAACAGCGGCACGTCCGCGACCTCGATGTCCCCCACCCACTTGATGCTGTTGATGCCGGCCCAGCCCGGGGTCAGGATCCGTGCGGGAAAGCCGTGATCCTCGGGCAGTGTTTGGCCGTTCATGCCGACCACGAGCAGGGTGTCGTGCAAGGCTTTCTCGATCGAGTGCGGCTTCCGGACGTGTCCGTCCGCGCCAAATTCGGGATCGAGCCCCGCCGGCATCACGTCAACGGCCGTCCGCTTGAGGTGCGCGCGTTCCAGCACCTCGGCGAGCCGTACGCCGGTCCACTCGGCCACCCCGATGCCGCCCAGGTACCATTGGCTCCCCGGCCGTTGACCGCAACCTCCTTCCAGGTTAAAAAATCGGCGTCCGTTGCCCGCGCATTCCACGTATTTTTTCTCGGTGACCATGGGCATCCGGAGGATGTCGTCGTAGCTCAGCTCGATGTCCCTGCGCACGCCGGAGCCATGGATCCTCAATCGGTACGTGGACGGATCGATGTGGGGCGTCCGAGTGTGGTTCCGGATAAAAAAGTTCTCGATCGGAACAAGGTACCCCTTGTCGGCCATGACCTCGAACCGCATCTCGAAATTGGTCCCATAGTTGAAAAACAGCTCAGGGGGGACAGGCTTCACCACCGGGCCAACGTGCGAGGCCAAGGCAGGCCCTATCGAGCCCGAGCCGGGGAACTGGAACAGGAACATTGCCCCGGTGCCCGTAGCCGTCCACTGCATGAAACGGCGCCGTGAGACCCCCACGTCTTTGGCGCGCTGCCAGACATACTGATCGGTCCGTTCCTGGTTATAGACCTGTTCGTTCGCCAGATTGTCCGTCTTCATGCTCGTCTCCTTTCAGACAAAGTTGAAGGAGTCACGATGGCGGGGACCGATTTGGGGACGGTCCCAAGTAATCAAGTAATTTTTCATCACCACCGCATCCATTGGCTACAAGGAGGAATAATCGTTCATAGGTGCATCGAACCCACATGCCCACGCCGGAGAAGAGCCCTTTCTCGTTAACCTTCTCGACTCGCCGCTAAACCTTACGCACAATGCCCGCAAGCCCCCACTCAGCACGCGTAGCTCGCGAAAGACGCGATACCCCGCGCCCCAGTCGCTCCAGAACGCATCGTCCCTTGGCAACACGGCAGAGACGCGACGGCCAGCGCTCGCTGACCAATTCCAGGATTCCACGCGACAGATTCATGGAGCCACGGCCTGATGGACCTCGTCGATGACCTCACCGGACGCGAGGCGTGTCCAAATTGGAGAACATTGACCACGGGGTGCACCGCGTGCCTCCTTTCCTGCGCTTCTTGGCTTACCGTTCTCCTCCCAGCGCGAACCGCTTCATGTCCACCGTTGGTCGTACCCACCCATTCGGCGCGGTCCATGGCTTTAACGACGGCGCCCAAAACACCAGGATAAAACCGGCCATCTGAGGACGCCGATCTATCTCACGACAACGATCCCCCACATACCCTCGTGGCCGGCACAATAATAGTAGTACGCTCCAGGCTCCTTGAACGCATGCGTGTAGGCGGAGCCTGGATGGACCACGGTGTTGACCTCCAACTCGTCCATCCCCTCCGTCCATTGCCCTGCCACCGGGCCTGACGCGGTGACAAAGACGTCGTCGGTGCGACTGTAATTCACCCACGTAATTCGCTCACCGACCTCGACCGTCGTCACCTGCGGCGCAAACTGTCCCAAACCTGCGTGCATCACCACGGTGCCGGCAGCCTCGGCGCCGGAGCCGGCCACGATCCCGTTTACCACGAGCGAAGCAACCAACATGGACCTCATCGAAGTATGTCCGTCCACGGTCATGACTCCTTTCTCGCCCATCTGTCGTCAGACTCCTCAATCCATCCTGTTGCGACGCGAAAGAACAACTTGTTGACTGTGACGTCCCGAGTGGCAGCTCAGGGACAGACGATCCAGACTTCGCCGACCCGCAGACCGCACCCATCCCGCGAGAAGAATCTCGGCGGTGACGGAAAGACCCTGCCGGTGAGTACCACGGGATACTCACGGGGTCTCAATCCCGGAGGAGCGACCATACGCCCCCAAGTGATCTACCTTAAATTATGTTGCCCCGGGAATACGGCTACCGGCGGCGCAGGCCATGCGGATGTTCAAGGCGGTGGCCGACGACGCACTCATAAGCTTCTCGCCGACCTTCGACGCTATGCACAGCCGCATGGGCTGGCCGTCGATTCCGCCGTAGCGCTTGCCCAGAGCGCTACGGCGGATCGCTCTGGGACCGGCTTGGGACGGGTCTAATTTATGAGATAATTTTTCATCAGCAGTTGATATTTAGGCCAGAGCTGTTGAAGCTCTCGGCTCGCCGCTGAACCTTACGCCCACAAGCCCCCACTCAGCACGTGGAGGTCGCGGAGGACGCGATGCTCCACGCCCCAGTCGCTCCAGAACGCGTCGTCGATCGGCAACACGGCCAGACGCGACGGCCAGCGGTCACTGACCAATTCCAGGATTCCACGCGACAGATTCACGGGAGCCACGGCCTGATAGACCTCGTCGATCACCTCGCGGGCGCGAGGCGTGTCCAGGGCATCCGCGATCTCCAGAAAGCGCAGGGACAGGGTGGGCGCGATGCTCCATATCAGATCAAGCAGCATGTGAAGGCGAAACACGAAGATCGACGTGTTCCACAACGCCCCGCCTTGAATTAACTCGGCGGCCTGGCTCACGGTCGGTTTTTCCATGAAGCGGCGTACGCTTCGGACTTCGGAGCGTCCATCCGCGACGATCGGGGATCCAGGGACCAAGTAGCCGTAATCGGTCTCCGGCGCATCGGGCCTCACGCCCAAGAGCACGATCAGCTCCGGGCGGCGCGCCACGGTCCGAAACGCCGTCTCCACGTGTTGTATCAACGCCGGATCGTTGCTCACGTAATGATCTGACGGGAACACCGCCACGAGGGCGTCGTCCGACCGCCGCTGCAGGTGGGCGAGGGGCAGCAAGAGTCCGGGCGCAGTGTCCCGGTTGCTGGGTTGGACGATGACGGTGTGCGTGGGACGGTTGGCCAGTTGCCGGCACGCGTCGGGGTACCGGAGATGGTTGCGCGTCACCACGGTCATGATGCGATCCGGCGGGACCAGGCGTTCGACCCGCGTGAACGTATGCTCCAGCAGCGATCGCGCCCCGTACAAGGCCACGTACTGCTTGGGCAACGCGTCGCCCCGTAATCGACGCACGAACGGTTCGAGCCGACGGCCGTCGCCCCCGGCCAACACCACCGCAGCGCGCGGATGATCATCCGACGGCGCCTTCGTTGCCGATCCACGCTCATGCGTGGTCCATTGTTCCAGCGTGTTCACCGTCATGACAAGACCTCCTGTCCGCTTCGAGCTTTCGCTTGCCCCACGATACCCGCACGTTGGTGACCCCGCGCAAGAGACCGTCCCACGCGCCTGGCGGGGCGTCGGCCGTTCGCGACACAAGTTCGGCAGGGGCGGCCTCGATGGTTCTTCCGACGCTCCTCCCGCGAGATCAGCGGTCGCCCCTGCCGTACCTTATACGCCTCAGCGGCTCACACTACCCGCCGCCGAATCCGTCTGATCCCGGTCCGCTGACCATGGCCTTCAGGCTCTTGACCTTCTTGCCGTCCGCCTCGATCATGACCCGGATCCCCACTTTCACGTCGCCTTCGACCTTGGTGTCTTTGGTGATCTCCAAGGCCACGACGTTGCCGGTGAAGTCTTTGACCGAGATGGCCTTTCCGATTTCGTATGCCATGACCTCGCCATTCAGCGTGGTCATCGCCGCGTACGACACCGCGGCAACCAGCAACCCGGGTACCAGTATCCACATGGCTTTGCTCCAACGCGTCATCCGTCATCACCTCCTCTCACGACCACGTTCCGTAGCATTGCCCGTGCCCGTCGCCGCGTCCCGGAAAAGCATTTGAAATTTCGCGGATTTCCTTATTGTGAGTTCTCTCTCTTGTATTAGTGGCGGCGAGCATGCCGATTTTGCAGCAGTCAAACGACGGATTTCCGGCTTGAATAAGCGGTCACGGGACGGCTTCAGGTCGACTCGTTTACGAGTCCGCCGCCGGTCGCGCGACACAAGACCGACGCGGGCAACGTCCATGGTCTCCGTGTTCCGTTCATCATCGTCGTGACTCGCCGATTGACGGTTGGAGGTGACGGACCACGAGGCGCGACGCCACGTCAGCGCCGTCGCGAAGCCAATCTCTGTCTCGGGTTAGGCGCGCTGGAATAAGCCCCTCCGCTGTGGTATCAAGGGACCGGGAGGGGTTGCGATGGACCGAGCGATCGAGCGGGTGTTTCGGGGAGCGCGGGAACACTGGGTAGGAAACGGCTTCCGGGTGAGCAACTATTTCCCGTCGGCCACGGACTTCGAAAAACGCATGAGCCCGTTCTTTCTTCTCGACTATCACGCGCCGCGCGTGTACGACCCCACGACCGAGCGGCGGGGGGTGGGCACGCACCCGCATCGGGGGTTCGAAACCGTGACCATCGCGTACCAAGGCGCGGTGGCGCACCGCGACAGCACCGGCGCCGGCGGGGTGATCCGCCCCGGCGAAGTGCAGTGGATGACCGCGGGCGGCGGGATTCTGCACAACGAGTACCACGAAGAATCCTTCGCCAAGGCCGGCGGCGTCATGCACATGATGCAGATCTGGGTCAATCTGCCCAAGCGGCACAAGCTGACCGCGCCCAAATACCAGCCGTTGACCACCGCGGACATTCCGGAGGTCGCGCTGCCGAATGATACGGGCGTGGTCCGAGTGATTTCCGGCTCGTACGAAGCGACCAAGGGCGGGGCCTCGACGTTCACCCCCGCGCACATGCTGGATTTGCGGTTGAAAGCCGGCGCCGAGGTACGGCTGCCCACGCCCAAGGACTACAACACCGCGTTGCTGGTGTTGAGCGGGACCGTGAACGCGAATGATTCGTCCGCGGTCACCGAGGGACAGGCCGTCCTGTTCAAGCACGACGGCGACGCGGTGCGCGTCCACGCGGTGACCGACGCCGTCGTGCTGTTCTTGAGCGGCGAGCCGATCGAGGAACCACTCGTGCACTACGGCCCGTTCGTCATGAACAGCGTGGACGAGATCAACCAGGCGGTGGAAGATTTCAACGCCGGGCGATTCGGATATCTGGAAGACTGAGGCTCCCTCGGCGTGACGCTCGCATACCTGATTGACGTGACTGCATGCTCACCTGGACCCCGGACTCTACGTGCTCATTCATGATCCCGAGCAGACCGCCTCGCCGCGTGCGGCCATGAAGCCGGAGTTTGCCCGGCGGACGCCCGAGGACTGCCCGACGGATACCATCAGTGGACGACTGGTTTGATCGGGGTACACTCACCCGCGTTCGGCTTGAACCAAGGAGGCACGTTATGCGTCGGATCATGACCAGAACCGTCACAATGACGGTGGCCGCGGCCGCCGTCTCCGCCTTCACCCTCGCGGCATGCGGCGGGGGTGGCGGGGGCGGATCGAGCATCGTCTATTCCGGTCTGACCACGCCGGCCGCGATCACGAGCGACAACGCCTTGGCGCTCGCCGGCACGGCGTACGACAGCGGAAACTCCGGCGGATCACTGGCGTTCGTCGGTACCGCGGCGGACCGGACCACCGGCTCAGAGATCGGCGCGGCGCGGGCGGTCAACGTCGCCCACGTGCTCGTCGCCGCCGTCAGGAGCGCCCGGTTCGGCCCCTCGTCGGAGACCACGGTCGCGGCCGGAGCCACCACATCCGGGTCCCTCCCCGCCGGCACCTGTGGCGGATCGGCCACCTACAGCGGAACCGCCGATGAATCCACCGGAGAATTTCACGCGACGTTCCGATTCACTGCCTGGTGCAACGAGGGCGTCACCGTGTCGGGAACCCTGAACGCTGATGGCCTCGTCGACGTGAGCACGCAAGATTTGGCGTCTCTGGAGTTCTCGTTCTCCGTACTGACCATCGACGACGGGACCAACACGTTCCAAGGACGCGGCACCATTTCCGTGACGTTCGGCGCGTCCGACGTGCTGACCATCGACATGGACTTCGGGTCGGGAGACGGCACGATCTACCGGGCGAGCAATCTGATCATCGAATCCTCGTTGAACGGCAGCGACGAAACCGTCACGGTCACGGGGCGGGTGTTCCACCCCTTGCACGGATACGTGGACGTGACGACGCCGCAAGCATTGGTCGTCGTCAGCGGAGACGACTATCCGTCATCGGGCGAACTGGTGGTGACCGGAGCCGGCGGCTCCCGAGCGCGCATCACGGCCGTGTCCGCCACCACGTTCCGACTCGATGTGGACGAGGACGGAAACGGAAGTTACGAGACCATGGTCGGGACCTTTGAGTGGGGAACGCGGGACCCCGTGGTCGGCTAAACCCACGGCATCGACGTTACGGCACGCTGATTGAAATCTTCCGGGATCTGAGCAGCCTCGACGAAGCTGCTCAGATCCCGATTTCGGTGCGGTTTCGACCGTTCGCCTTGGCCCGATAGAGCGCGGCGTCCGCCCGTTGCACGCAGTCCTCGATGCTCCGATCGGACGGCGCCATGGTTGAGACGCCCGCGCTGATCGTACACGTGATGAGGTCGTTGTCTCGGCGCACTGAGGCTTCCGCCGCCGCGCGACGGAGCTTCTCGGCGGCAAGATGGGCCTTCGTCTGTCCGGTTTCCGTCAGCAACCACGCGAACTCTTCCCCGCCGACCCTTGCCAACAGGTCCACGCGGCGGACGATTTGGCTCCAGGCGATGCAAAGCGTCCTGAGAACGTCGTCGCCCACGGCGTGGCCCCATCGGTCATTGATCGCCTTGAAGTGATCAATGTCGACGATGACCAGCGATAACGGACGCTCGAACCGTTTCGCGCGGACAAATTCTTCGTTCGCGCGCAGCAAGAACTGCCGCAGGTTCGCCACCCCCGTCAGCGGGTCGGTCTGGGCTAGGTTTGTCAGCGCAGCCTCCGTGCGCTTGCGCTCCGTGATGTCGCGAAAAAACCACACCCGGCCCAGGTATTTTTCGCGTTGATTCCACAGCCCGGTGGAATGTCGCTCGAGGGTCCGCCCGTCCTTGAGCTCAATCTCGCAGTGATCGTCGGCCTCGGGATCGGCATAGAGTTCCTTGACCCGAGCGAGAAAGGTCTCCGGATTTGCAACCCGGGACAAGACGCGCGACAACAAGTGGTGATCGGCAAGTCCTTCGGCCGATCCGTCTCGCGCGCCGGGCAACTCGGTGTCCTGAATGTCCCAGACCTGGAGCATCCGCCGGTTGTGCGTGACGATCCGATCGTGATTATCGACGACCAAGATCCCGTCCGGCGACGCCTCCAAGATGCCGCGGATGAGGGCGAACCGAAATTCCTCACCGTTCGCCGAGTCCCATGCTGAGATCAGTTGGGTTTTGAGCGACCGACGCGTCATCCTGACACCGGGGACGACATGTGACGGCAGCATCGGGACGAGGGCCGACGGGAACTTCTCATCGGCGATGTCCGCATCACTCCGCCAAGCCGCAGGCGCCGGGGCTGGGTTGCATCAGAACTCCAGGGCGAGACTGATCCGGAACGATTCGTACCCACGGCCATCGGTCCTCGGGACTCCGCGCGGCGTATGAGTCCACCTAACCCGTCACAAAAATCGGATGTCCTCGGTCGACATGATCACCACGAAAATTTTCTCGGTGTTGCCGTTGGGGTCGGCCGGAAAGAGGAAAAACCCCGGCTTGCTGGGAGAGAACCCGGACGTATATCCGATGACCGATTCGCCGTCCTTGAACGAGACCTTCACTTTTCTTCCCAAACCCTTCCGTTCCACGTCATAGGTCGACTCATAGTCGGGATTGCCGTCGTAATCCTTGACGAAAAACACTCCCTTGAGCTTCGCGACGTCAACGCGGTTCGCGGTCCCCGTTCCGTTCTCGGTGACATGGAACCATTGTTTATCCGGGAAGAAATCGCCGGTGCTGCCCTTGACGATGCGACCGTCTCCAAAGTGGAGCACGATGCGGTTTTGCATGGTGGTTAAGCCTCCGTCCCGATCACGGGGGAAGAGGGTACGCATCGAGCCGCAATCCGTCAAATCACCCAGATGAACACGCGACCTGGGGTCGATCCATCGCGTCGGCATCATCACCCCGAACCGTCGCCCTTGACACACCAAGTCTTCGGTCGCTACGATGGCGGAATTCAGCGCGCAGTCCTCAACCCGGCTCATGGGCTTACGGAACAGACCACATAGAAGGAACGATCATCCGGTTGGGAATTCCCGATCGGCTTTTCTGGGCGCGGTCTTATCGCTCGCCCTGACCCCACAGTTTGGCGTCGCCGCACCCTTCGCGCCGGCCTCAACGGTGTTGGGACAAACGGGTACGGTAACGGTCAGCTCACCCGATGTCTTACCGCCTTACCAAGTTCGCGTCGGGCTTAGTGCGCACATGGCCTCCGGAAGCGCCGGAAATAACGTGGACATGCTCTTGGGAGAAGACGTCGCCAGCGAGACGGTGACGATGCTTCGTGGGGCC
Organism: Nitrospirota bacterium; assembly: GCA_049325295.1. Classification (GTDB taxonomy): domain Bacteria; phylum Nitrospirota; class Nitrospiria; order 2-01-FULL-66-17; family 2-01-FULL-66-17; genus JBFLXB01. The sequence goes on along the minus strand of JBMOMD010000021.1, from coordinate 557,982 downwards.
CTCACGTTGGGATTGCCCGGCAAGGTCGAACTCGCCGTGACCGTCCCTTACGCCAAGGTCGAGGCGGACGACGTGTCCAAGGACGGTCCTGGGGACACCGCGCTGTCGGCAAAGCGACGCCTATGGGATCAGAACGGTTGGCGACCCGCGGCAGCGGTCTCCGCGACATGGATCGCCGAGACGGCACGCTCGTCCGAACTGAGCAGCGTCTCCACCAGCGGCTACCGAGCCGCCATGTCCGGGGAACTCGGTCTTGTTTCCCGTGAACGCCCCTGGTGGGTCGTGGCGGAATTGGGAGGGTTCTGGCGAGATCCCGGTCGCCCGGAATCCGATTCGTCGTTGATCTATGGAGTGGCGATCGTCGTCCCGGTGACTCGGGTCGGACTATTAGAGGATGACGGCGAGCTCCAGTTCGTCGCCGAAGCGAGCGGCACGTCCGCTCGCCGGAGCGCCGCCCACGAGCCGGATGACGCGGTGTCATTCGTACCCGGCTTCCGATACCTGGCGGATTCGTGGGGACTGACCGCAAGCGGGGTGTTGACGACCTACGAACGGACCGGGAAGGAAAACGGCACCGGCGGCCTGTTGGGCGCTCACTTCGTGTTCTAACCGTCCACTCGCGCGACGGTCGATCTCGCGGGATTCGCTATTTCACCACGGCGCCTTTCCACTTCTTCATTCCACCCTTGAGATTGTAGACCGACTCGTAGCCGCGGCCCGCGAGTATCGTCCCCAATTCATCGCCCATCGGTCCACCGTGGCAGACGAACACGATGCGATCTCGAGGCGAGAGCTCGCCGACGATTCACGGCTTGGCTTCGTCGTACGGGATATTAATCGCGCCCGGGATGTGCCCGGCGGCGAACAACTCGGGTTCCCGAACGTCCACGATCACCAGGGCCTTGCCGTCGGCCATTAACGCATCTAATTGCGGGCCATCGATGGTCGTCAGCCCGGCCGCCGTTGCGCCCGTTATGGCGCTCAAGCCGATCGCCGCCGCGAACAACCCTCCCCCCCACCACGATCTACGCATCAGACACCCTCCCGATGCGCAGATTGTACACCGAGCGTTCCTCGTCTGCAGCCCTGCAGATGGTGGCCGTCGACCTACGCGCCACTACTTGCTGAATGGAAGACGGGCCTCCGAGGTTGGATCAGATGGGGGCGCCCTGTTTCGTTTCGAACGTCAGGAAGTGATCGGGCGTCGGGGTTATGATTCGACGCCGGCGGTGGCAATGTGGTTCTTGCCGCTTTGGATAGCCCGACGCAACGCGCGTTGGGCCGCGTGAAGCAGCGTGTCGGAGGAAACGGACTCCCTGGCGGCCGACGCGACTCCAAGACTCACGGTCACGGCAAACGGGATTCCGCTGTCCACCGCGACGGGGTGTTCCTCCACCAACCCACGCATGCCTTCCGCGGCGGTCGCGGGGTCATCACGATCCCCTCCGAGGAACAGGACCATGAACTCCTGGGCGCCATACCTTGCGACATGACCGTCGGAACCGATATACCCGGACAACAAGGCAGCCACCTCCTTGACGATCCGGTCCGCTCCGGCCCGTCCGTACAAATCCAGGCACGACTGAAAATCATCGATGGCGACCGCGATCACGGAGAGATGACGGGGCCCGGGCTCGTGAGCGGCAAGCATCTGATCCAGCAACGAACGGAAATAATGAGCGGTATAGAGTCCGGTGAGGCCGTCACGAATCGTGCGGCGCACCTCGTGCTGCAGCTGTTGATTGGCCACGGCCAATGACGTGTAACTCGAGAAGGCGCTCAACATTCTCACTTCGTCGTAGGTAAACCACTGCGGCTTATTGGCGGCCACGATGAGGCCCGTCACGCGTCCTTGAAAAAAGAACGGAACCACGAGGCAGTTATACAGGCCCAATCCGTTCGCGATTTCCCGCAACACGCGACGGTCTCCCTGAGGATCGTTGCTCAAGAGACTGCCCTGGGTCGAAAAATTCCAAACCGTCTTGACCTCCGGGGTCACCGCATACTGCGTCGCTTTGATGGCGTCGTCCGCGATCCCGTATCCGGGGGCCTGAGCGACCATCTTGTTGGACGATTTTTCGTACCGCATGATGACACACAAACCGGCTCCAACCGCCTGCGCCATGTGACGGGTCAGATTTCGGTAGAGTTCGGTGGAGTCTTGGAACTTCGTGCAGGCGTCCGCATAACGGGCAATGATCGCGAATTCCTTGTGGGACCGCTCCAACTCGCGTGCGGATCGCTGCGTATCCAACCAACGATCCGCCAGTGCCCGCGACATCGGATCAGACAACCGCCGAGCCGCAACCCCGATGGCGATGACGGACAATGCCGCCAGCCCCCCGGCAATCGCCGCGAGACCGGCCACCGATCCCGTGACGATGACCGCCCCGGATCGGACAAACAACGCGGCGAGGCCCGCCAGCGCCCCCAAAGCAATCATCGCCCACGCGATCGCGACGATAACTAAGACGTGACGCACCGTCATCGGGTCCCTCCATCCACGCGTCGACTCGCTGGGCGACGCATCCATCTCACGCATGACACCACGCATTAAAAGGTACTGCCCGCGTCACGGCCCGTCAAACCCATCCGGGTACGGCATTCCCGTTTCAATGGCCGTTCACCGCTTCATGCGAGTCTCACCCCGCCCCTTGACATGCCGACGTCGACGCCGCTAGCATTCGCCGGCTTGCGCGTCGCACAGGGTCACGGCATGTACACCCTCAGGAGGGCTCCATGAATCAACGGGTAAGACGATGGACACGTACGCTCGCCGCCGCGGCGGTCATCGCCGGACTTCCGGGAATGGGACACGCGGAAACAGCCCGGTTCAACGTCGACCTCGATCACTCGATCGTGGGATTCGACGTGGCCCATATGGTGGTTTCCCGAACCACCGGGCGCTTCACCGACTTCCAGGGCTCGGTCGTGATGGATCCCGACACCAAAGAGTTCAAGACAATCGATGCCGTGATCCAAACCGCATCGGTGAACACCAACAATAAAAAACGCGACGACCATTTGCGCAGCCCCGACTTTTTTAACGCCGCAAAACATCCGACCATGACGTTCAAAATGAAGAGCTATACGAAGACGGGCGATCAATACACCGCGACCGGCGACCTCACCCTGCTGGGAGTGACGAAGGAGATTTCCCTAACCGGAACCTTCAACGGCGCGGTGGCTGACCCATACGGCAATACTCGTGTGGGCTTTACCGGGGAAGGCACGATCAACCGAAAAGATTTCGGCATGCAGTGGACCAAGACCATGGACAAGGGCGGCCTTGTCGTCGGTGACACGGTCAAAATTCGACTTGAGATCGAAGCGATTCAGGAGAAGAAAAAGGGGTAATTGCCCCGCCTGAACGCACGCTTCTCTCACATCCCAGCGGGCTATCGGCGCATCGCGCCGATAGCCCGCTGATTTTTCACCAGCTCGACCAATCCCCATCGATCAGGATATGCCGGCGATCGATTTCCGGGTTCCCATCATCGAGCAACGCTCGCCGCAATACGGACAAAACCCTCTGCCCTCGACGGACGTCATCGGTCCGTGGGCGGCCGCGTTCCAGCGCTTAAAGACCGGCAATCACGCCGATTTTCCGGCACATCGTGCAATAAACGCCTCATATTTATGAAACGGCGCAACGGGCAACCATGGCACCGTTCTAGCATCCTCTGTCCCTATGCTCCAAGAGCACTCGCTGGACGCAGCAGGCTGCGGCGTCTCTCTCCTACCCAATACAGCCGGGACGCCCGATGTCCGAACCGTGCGAACCATGACGGTACGCTGGGCGCGCCGTGACCGTTCCGCGTTCCATGCGGCGGCTCAGTCCGGGCCCTCAAAGCCGAATAGACACGTCACGCGGCTGTGTTATCTTGCTACCGCCTTTTACGGCCACTCATGACGGACGGGATTCGCCGCGAAATCTGCTCTTTGGCGCTGCCGGTGGTGTTCAGCAGTCTGCTCCAACGCATCGCCTTGATCGTCGACCTCTTCTTGATCGGCGGCCTGGGAGCCGCCGCCATCGCGGCCGTCGGGGTCGGCCAACTCCTGATGCTGACGGTCATGACCGTGGTGTGGGGACTCGCCGCCGGCACCGGCGTCATCGTCGCTCAACTCTGGGGCGCGCGGCGACAAGCGGACGCCGGCCACGTCGCGTTTCAAGCCGTTCTCGTCGGCGCCGTCATCGGCCTCGTGATCAGCGCCGCGGGCGTTCTCTTCAGCCGACAAGGAGCGATCTTTCTCGGCGTCCCCGACGACGTTCTCGCCTTGGCAACACCGTACCTTCGCACCGTGTTCGTCTTCTTCACCTGCTCCCTCCTCGTCAATCTGATCTCCGCCGTCATGCACGGCGCGGGCAACACGCGCTCGCCCCTTTATGCCGCAGTCGGCATGAACGTGATCCATTTTGCCGTCGCCTATCCGCTGATTCACGGCCTCTGGGGGCTCCCGGCGCTCGGAGTCACCGGCGTGGCCGTCGCGACCGCCGTCTCGGAGTGTTCCGGCGCGGCGTATCTGCTGCATATCGGGTTCAAGCAGCGGCATATCCTCCCGGGTCGCATCTCCCGATCCATGCTGGCGCCGGTATTGCGCATTGGATTGCCGGTGCTCGGGGACCGGCTGCTCCAACAAACGGGGCAGCTTCTTTTCGTGAAAGCCGTCATGTTGTATGGAACCGTCGCCTATGCGGCGCACCAAATCGGGATGGCCATCGAAGCCATCTCATTCCTTCCCGGCTTGGGAATCAGCCTCGCCGCGACAACGGCGGTGGGACAGCGGTTGGGCGCCCAGCAGATCCGGCAAGCCGTCCGCGCCAACCAAGAGGCGATGCGCCTGGCGGTCGTGGTGATGGCCGGAATCGGGCTGATTTTCTTCGTCGCGCCGACGCCATTGCTCCGATTGTTCAGCGATGATCCGGAGGTCATCGGGCTCGGGACGACGTTTCTGATGATCGCCGCAATCCTCCAGATCCCGATGGCCATCGCGTTGACGCTTGCGGGCTCGCTCCGCGGAGCCGGAGATACCCCGTTTCTTTTTCTGAGCACGGTCGTCGGGAACTGGGCCGTTCGCGTCCCATTGGCCTGGCTGTGCGCGGCCGTCTGGCACACGGAATTGGCGGTCGTGTGGAGTTTGATGGCCGTGGACTGGTTCGTACGCATGGGGATGCTGGTGTACCGCGTCCGAACCGACGACTGGCACCGTCGCGTCTTGGTGCACGACCACGGGACACCACCCGAGGTTTCGCTCGCTCCACTACGTGTCGCCTGAAATGACACTTCCGTGATTGCCAATATCCAGACCGTAAGGAATCATGCACTCCACGTTCGTTGTCGGACATTACCCAACGGTTTATCAAACTCCAGTGGTCTCCAACCACGGATGACCTTCGCCTCCGGTCCAGCATACGATTTGCAGCTACCACGGAACATGGACCTTATCCCCATATTGCATAAACGAGGACCCTATGCGCATTGAATCCCAAACGTTTCGATGGATACGCGGGGGCGTCCTGTCCCTCGTCGGTGGGTTTGCCGTGTGGTCCTGCGCCACCGGAGAAAGCCCGGTGGCCCAGGAAGACATTCCGGGAATCGTGTTCGCGGCACGAAGCCTGGACGCCATCGGCGATCCATTGGACCCCATTCGCTTTGAGCCGGGGGGTGATCTCATGACCCTGGTTCCCGCCACCCCGTCCGGCACGCTGCGTAACCTCACCGGCGATATGACCAACGGCGCGGGAGACGTGTCAGACCCCGAAATCTTTCTGCAAACGACCGAAGAGCAATTCCGCGTGGTCTTTGCGATGCGCGCGAGTAGCGCGGACCGATGGCATCTCTACGAGGTCGAAGTGAACGCGGACGGTTCGCGCGTCAGCGACCCCGTCCAGCTCACCTGCGGCTCATCCAACGAAGTCGACCCCCAGTACCTTCCCGACGGTCGCATCGTGTTTTCATCGGATCGTCCCGGTCACCTCGACGAATACGAGCGCCGGAGATCCACCGTGTTGCACATGTTGGATCGGACCCAACCGGTTCTCTCGTCCCAACCGTCCTGTGACAGCGGCGAAGTCGTCCAAGTCTCCTTCAACCAAAGTCATGACCGCAACCCCATCGTCCTACGGGACGGGACCATCGCCTTCAGTCGATGGGAACACCTCGGCGGCGAAAACAAATTCCCGATGTTTTTTATGGAACCCGACGGGACCGACCTCTTCGTCAAATACGGATCCCACTCCGGGGTCAACTCCTTCCTGGACCTGCGCGAACTGACCGACGGACGCATGGTCGGCACCATGATGCCGTTGACGGGCACGTTCGAAGGCGGCGCGATCGGCTTGGTCGACGTGGCGGCTGAAGCCGACAACGCCAACACCTCGTCCCTCCAATTAACCGGGGCTCAGGTGATTCCGACCGGACGCGAGGCGTCCGACGTGGGCAGGTACCATAACGTGTACCCCGTACCCGACGGAACGAACCGGTTCGTCGTCTCCTATTCAACCGGCGAAGTGGTCGAAGACATGGAAGACGAGGACACCGGCGTGGTGACCGAAGGTGAAGAAGCTCGGTATGGCATCTGGATGCTCAACAACGGAGACGGCACGCTCAAACCCATCAAGGTGCCCGATCCCGGCACCCCGCGGGTCTACGTGGAGCCCGTGCCGCTGATGGCCGTGGCCGTCACCGAGATCCCCACGACGAAGCCGCAAAAGGTGGCGAATCGCGCATCACTTGGAACCACCGGCGTGCTGGCCGCGGCAAGCGTGTACGACTCCGAAGCAAACCGCGCGCTCTCCAACGCCGTGCTGGGAGTGACCATTCCACGGGACGGCAACGGGAACATCGACTTCGCCGCGCTGGTGGGTAATACGTCGCTCCAGGTCGTCAAACAGGTCAGAATCATCCAGGCCGTGCCGAGTCAACCCGGCGTCGGCGTCGAGGACATGGGGCTTACCGAGTTCGAACGCCAGAAAATCCTGGGGTACGCCCCGGTGGAAGCGGACGGCTCGTTCCGGGTCACGGTCCCGGCGGACACGTCGCTGACCTTGCACGTCGTGGACGATGAAGGGCGCTCCTTCAAGGTCAAGGAAAACTGGTTACAGGTTCGGCCCGGTGAAAACCGGACCTGCAATGGATGCCACTCACCCCGTCGAGGCCAACCGCAGCGGGCGGCGACCGACTCGATTGCGCTCAACCGCGCGCCGTCGACGGTAACCCCTCCCACCATCGCGGTGATCGACTATACCGATCACGTGCAGACGATTTTCGACGCCGAGTGCGTCTCGTGTCATTCCTCGACCACGCCGAGCGGCAATCTCGACCTCAGTGGCGATCTGTCCGGACTGGGCTTCCCCATCTCCTACACGACCCTGCTCGAAGGCGACATGAACGGGTCCGAGCTGGTGGTTCCCGGTGAATCGCGCCAGAGCCATTTGGTCGAGCGCGTCTTCGGGGAGGAACTCCGCTCGTCGCTGGCCCTGCCCGCTTCGGACGCGAACAACCACGCGGGCATGCTGACCGCCCAGGACAAGCGGACCATCGTGGAGTGGATCGATCTCGGCGCTCAGTTCAGCAACTACGACGTGATCACCAATCCGGGACGGGCGAATCTGGACGAAACCGTGTTCGAGGCCGCTATCCAACCGATCCTGCAACAGCGCTGCGCCAGTTGCCACGTGGCCGGCGGCGACAGCAATTTCGTGTTGACCGGAGATCCGGAGGGTGACTTCGGCGCGACGGCCGCCCGCGTCAACGTGACCAATCCGGCCAACAGTCTGTTGTTCGTCAAAGGCACGGGCGTGGTGCCGATGATCCACAACGGCCAGCCGGTGAACCCGGCGCCGTTGGCGACCACGGACGCCGACTACACCACCATGCTCAACTGGATCATCGCGGCCCAGTGAGACTGATGGGAGGTCGGAAGGCGAAGGCTATACTTGTGGCCGCGGCATTCGCGCTCTTGGGATCGGGCTGCGGCGAGGTTGACCCCGGGGTAGAGGAGGCGATCGGTCAGTTGGATCAGGCGGCGTTCGAGACGACCATTCAACCGATTCTCGACGGCAGGGGTTGCTCGCAAGCCGGATGCCATTACCGGGACAAGAGCAATCCCAACTCGGGAGGCCCAGGCGGGAGTTTTCGGATCTTCGACTGCACGGGGAACTCGTGTTCCCCCGAGCAGTTGCTCGCCAACCATGACTCGGCCGCGGGGATGGCCAACCTCTCGAATCCGACCACCAGCAAACTGCTCACGAAGCCGTTGGCGTTGTCGGTCGGAGGGGTCCAACATTTGGGCGGAGACATCTTTATGAGCGAAGCCGACCCGGATTACGCGACGATCTTGGGCTGGATTCAAAACCCGATTTGAGCGTGCGAGCGATTGCAGGATGGCGACTCAGGGTCGGCATCGCGTGCGTGGGGCTGATAGTCGGCCCCACGCACGCGTTCGGGAAGGACCCCGTGTTTCGGGAAGCCGTGGTGGTCGAAGCCTTTCTGGAGATCCACTCCGGACCCGGAAGCAGCTATCCCGTGTTCTACGTGGCGGAAAAGGGGGAAACGATCTGGTTGATGAAACAACGCGTGGATTGGTACGAAATCCGGCTCCGCAACGGGACGGAAGGCTGGGCCAATCGTCGAGAAATCGAGCAGACACTGATGGCGTCCGGATATCGAAAGCGCTGGACCGAACGAATCTATGATGACTTTGTCGCCGGGAAAACCGCGATGGGATGGAGCGCCGGCACGTTCGCGGGCGATCCGACGCTCTACGTTCGACTCACGTACACGTTCACCGACCGTCTCGCCGTGGAAGGCAACGGGGGGTTCGGATCAGGCGATCTGGGAAGCACCCAACTCTATCACGGAGGCCTCGTGGTTACTCCATGGCGCGCCCAGTGGCTGGCGGTCACCGCGACGATCGGCGGAGGCGTCGCGCACGTGACGCCGACCAGCCTTCTGGTCAACGCGGAGTCGGGCACGTTTCCGACCGCTCACGCCGGAGCCGGCTTCACGATTCCGTTGTTCAGGAATTTGGAGGGACGCGTCGACATCAGACATTTTACCCTCTTCATGAACACCGAGCGGACCAGAGAGTTCCAGGAATACAGCGCAGGGTTATCATTCCGTTTCTAGGGGCCGATGATGAGGTGGCGAACAGGGGTCATGGTTGTGGCGTGCGTCGCGATCGGCGCGGGTGCTGACCTGGGATCGGCGGCTCGCGGTCAAGGCCTCCCGATTGAGGAAACGCCCGTCATCGCGCCGCCGTCCGAGGAGCGTCCCTTGAAGGAAGCCCGACTCGATACCGAGCGGTTTGAATTGGGCCCTTACGCCGGCATCTACGCCCCCGACGGATTCGGGGCATCCGCCGTATTCGGACTTCGGCTGAGCTATCACGTGAACGAGGACATCGCGTTCGAGGGAAGTTACGCGATCTCCCAGGTGGACCAAACCGCGTTTCGCCGGCTGACGGGCCGTTCCCTGTTGGTCAGCGACGATCTGTGGTACTGGAACGTCGGCGTCTCCTATGATCTCTTTCCCGGTCAAATCTTTCTCACGCGCAAACGCACGATCAACTCCGCCATCTACGTGGTCGGCGGGCTCGGCCAAGTCAACATGGACGAACGGAGCCACTTCAGCATGAATATCGGGACCGGCTTCAAACTGTTCGTCACCGATTGGTTCAATATCAGGCCGGATTTTCGACTCCACGTCTTCGAAACCGATGTCACGGGTGAAAAAACGGTGACGTACAACCTGGAGGGGACTCTCGCCCTCGCGTTGTTCTTCTAAGGAGCGCCATGTCCATGGTTCACCGCACCCCATTGCTCACCGTCGCGTTATTGAGTGTGTTGTTGACGTCAACGACCGGATTCACCGAGATCCCCAACGGGGCGAAAAAGGCGCCGGACTTCACCCTCAAGAGCGCAACCGGCGGCAACGTCAAACTCAGCGAGCTGCGCGGGCGAGTGGTGCTGGTGAACTTCTGGGCAACGTGGTGCACGCCGTGTAAAGAGGAATTGCCCTACTTCAACAAGCTGTACGGCCGGTACCGGACCGTCGGGCTCGAAGTCCTCGGCGTCAATATCGACAAAATCTCCTCGAGCGCGTCGCAAATGCGCGACGCGCTCGGCCTCTCGTTCCCCGTGTTGTTCGACCCGGCCGGAAAAACGTCGGACTTGTACCAGATCCGATCCATGCCGACGACGTTCGTTGTCGCCAAGGACGGGACTCTTCGTCACGTGCACTGGGGCTTTGGTCCCGCTGATCCGGACCGCTACGAATCGGAAATTCGCGCGTTGCTCAAGGAGTGATCCCGGTGACCGTGAAACCCCTCATGTTTGCGGCCGTGTTGATCAGCGCCTTGCTCGCGGGCTGTTCGTCGGTCAAACCCTGGCAACGCGAGTATCTCGCGGACGAGATCATGCAAGCCGACGCGAACGTCGTCCAGACGGAGTGGCACATTCACGTCGAAGAAGTGTTGGAAGGATCGCGCGGCGGATTCAGTGGAAGCGGCGGAGGCTGCGGCTGCCGGTGAACGTGACCGCCCGCATTCAGGTCTGCGGCTGCGTGGCGCTGCTGGCCGGGCTGCTCGGCACCGCGCAGGCCGTGGAACCGCCGCAAGACGACATGACCATCGGCTACAACCTTTATAACGGCGGCGGCATCACGGTTCAAGGACCGGCCATGATCGTCAAGAAGGCCTTGCTCAACCGCATGTCGGTGAAGGCGGGCGCCAGGGTGGATTTGGTCAGCTCGGCCTCGATCGACGTGGTGACTCAGGCCAGCCCGTACCGCGAACAGCGGACTGAATATTCACTGGGCGCCGACGTTCTCCACCAAGACATTCTCACCGCGGTCAACTACACGCGGAGCCACGAATCCGACTACACTTCAAATACGTTCGCCGTCGCCATGGCGCAGGACCTGTTCGACAAAAACGCGACGCTCAACTTTCGGTTCGCGCGCTCGTGGGACCAGATCGGCAAGAACGGCGATCCCGCGTTCGGCCAGGAGCACGCCAATCGAACGATTTACGCGGTCGGGTTAAGTCAGTCATTTACGCCGCGTTGGTTGGGGCAGATCAACTATGAAGGGACGGCCGACTCGGGGTTTCTCAACAATCCATACCGCAGCGTTATCCTCGACAGCGAGGCCCTGGCGCCCGAGCATTACCCCGAATCGCGGACCGGGCACGCCTGGGTGTTGCGCACCAACTATGGATTTGATCCCGGCTCGGCAGGCGATCTCGCGATTGGACGGCGCAGCTCCATCCAGGTCGACTATCGGTACTACCAGGACACGTTCGCGGTGCGGTCCCATACCGGCAAGGTCGAATATCAGCGGTACGTACGCACCGATTGGCTCGGCGGCGTGTTTTATCGATACTACCGCCAGGGCGAAGCCAGTTTTTACGGCGACCGCATCCCGATCGACCAGATCTATAAGGCCAGGGACAAGGAATTATCGCGATTCTCCGACCACTGGATCGGCGGATCGCTCAAATATAAACCCGTGGGATTCAACTGGCACGGCTTGGAAAATCTGTCGGTTCTGTTCAGCTACACATTTTTGATGTACGACTACGACAATTTTACCGACCCCCGAACCGGCGCGCTGTATTCGCAAAGAGCCCATGTCCTCCACACAAGTGTTGGCTTTACTTACTAGCGGACTGCTGGCCGTCTCGGCGATCGCAACGGCTCAGGCCGTCACGCCGTCTACCCGGCCCGTGCTCGTGTCCGAAGAGCGCGCGTTGATGGGAACCCGGGTCGTGGTGAAAGCCGTGGGCGACGATCGCGAACGCTTGCGGCGCGCGGTCAACGCCGCGTTCGACGAGGTCTCCCGCCTGGAACGGCTCATGAGCAACTTCATGCCGGAGACCCAACTGTCCCGAATCAATCAGCAGGCCGGGGTGACGCCGGTCGCGGTGAGTCGCGAGTTGTTATGGGTGATCGAACGCTCGCTGTTTTTCTCCAAACTCTCCGACGGCGCGTTCGACATCTCCTTTGCCTCGGTCGGCAAACTCTGGAACTTCCGCGCGGGCGTCATCCCCAACCCGGTCGCCGTGAAGGCCCGACTCCCCTTCGTGGATTACCGGCAGATCCGGGTCGATGAGGAACACTCCACCGTGTTTCTCCCCGCGCGTGAGATGGAAATCGGCCTCGGCGGCATCGGCAAAGGGTACGCCATGGACCGGGCCATGGCCGTCCTCACCGCGCACGGCGTCCGCGACGCCATGGTGATGGCCGGCGGCGATACGCTGATCCGGGGCAAGAACGGCGACGACTTTTGGCGAGTCGGCCTTCGGGATCCGGACACGGCCGACGGGATCCTCGCGGTGTTGCCGCTGGAGGACCAAGCCATCTCCACGTCCGGCGACTACGAACGATTCTTTGTGAAGAACGGCGTGCGTTATCACCATATTCTGGACACGACGACCGGATATCCCGCGACGCAGTCTCGCAGCGTGACCATCTTGGCGCCGGACGCCGTCACCAGCGACGCGTTGTCTACGACCGTATTCGTACTGGGCCCGGAACGCGGTCTGGCCCTGGTGGAACGACTGGACGACGTAGAAGCGATCATTATCGACCGAAACGGCACCATGCATCTTTCGTCGGGGCTGGCGGGACTCGGCCTCGGGGCAAAAATTGCGGAGCAAGGGAAGGAGCCCTGATGAAACGACGCCACTTACCGGTTGGATTCTGGTGTTTCGCGTTTGTCCTCGCGACGGGGTTCCCCTCGTCGGCGGAGGAGATCGGGAATCCTGAACGAGACATCGAAGCGCTGGACGTGAAGATCCAGCGGCTGAAGGACGACGTGCTCGATCTGAACACCCGGCTCTTTCGCCTCCAGGAAGATCTGCTGTATCCCGAGGACTCCTCGCTGGTGATTTTTCTCAGCGTCGAGGGAGGCAACTACTTCGTTTTGGACTCCGTCAAATTGGTGGTGGACGACACCATGGTGACGACGTACCTGTACACCGACCGCGAAGTCACCGCGCTCAAAAAGGGCGGCATTCAGCGACTCTATATGGGCAACGTGAAGTCAGGCGACCACCGGATCGCCGCGGTGTTTACGGGCAAGGGCCCGCAAGGACAGGACTACAAACGAGCGGAAAACATCCCCCTCGCCAAGGAAAAAGGCGCGGCCTTTCTCAAGTTAGTCATTCGCGACGACGAGGTGAAGAAACAACCCGAGTTCGTGTATGAAGCGTGGCATTAACACTCACGAGCAGCGGATTACGCCGCAGCATGACAATGCTCCCCCCACCCTCCCCTCCCCCTCAAGGGGGGAGGGCAAGGGAGGGGGCGGCCGTTCGTATTTTCTGAGTAGTATCGTCATCCTGACTCTCGGCGTATGGGTGTCCCCGGCCTGGACTCAGGACGCTGCGTCCGTCGCCACGGCCGACGCGTCATCGGCTTCCGCCGTCTCACCCGCCACCGTTACCGCGCTCAAGAAAGAGGCCTACTATCACTTCTTTATGGAGGACTACCTGACCTCCGCGACTCGGCTGAAGCTGATGGAGGCGGAGGTTCGAAACGAGAGCAGCCTGCTCAACGAAACCCGTCTGCTTCGAGGCAGCCTCTACCTGGCCTGGGGCCTTCACCGGCCCGCCAGAACTATTTTCGATCAGCTCGTGTCCACGTTCCCCCCCGGAAACGACCGCAACCAGGTGTTGCTCCTGATCCAACGCCTCCAATACTCCCGGTCCCTCTACGAAGCCGCGGTGTCCACGTACAAGCGGATCGACCGAAATCCGGAGTTCGCGTCTCTTGACCAAGCCGCCTATCTCGCCGGAATGAGCCACTACGCGTTGGGACAATTCGATGAATCGCTGCGAACGTTCGCGACGATTCCGGAGGCCAGCGCGTACCGTCCGTACGCGACCCTCGCCTCGGCGAAATCCCGGATGAGACTGGCGGACGTGGCCGGAGCGACCAGCCTCCTCCAAGACGTGGCCGCGTTCGAACCCGACGACGACGCGGAACAACACGCCCTGGCCGAAAAGAGCCGGGTCACCTTGGGACTGCTGCTGACGGAGACCGGATGGTACGACGACGCCGTGCCGACCTTGGCCTCCGTCTCCCCGACCAGCCGGTTCTACCCCGACGCCACGTTCGGGCTGGGCTGGGCCCACCTCTATCGCAAGCGGTACAACGAGGCGCTCGGCGCGTTTTTGACGCTCGTGCGCGCGGCCCCCGACCATCCCTACGCGCTGGAAGCCCTCACCACGATCGGTCATTGCTACGACCGACTGGGCCTTCACGCGAAAGCGCTCGAATCATACGTCGCAGCCTTGGATACCTACCGCCGGACGCAACAGAACCTCCTTGCGATCAAAACCCTGCTCCGAGACCGCAAGCAACTGGACGCATTGTTCATGAATTTCTCCGCGGTGACGCGCAATCCGCTCGGCCCGATCGTGCGGGAAGACGACGGGTTGCGGTTTTGGGTCAAACAATACGGCGAACTGGCGGCTCTCGAGCGCTACCTGGCCCGCAAACTCGATGACACGGCCGTCTTCGACGTGATGCTCGATCATCGACAAGCGGTTTTTCGCGAGCGCGTGCCCTTGGTGCGCGGATTTCTCGACGAAAGCCCCGTGGCCCCGCTTACGAAACGGAACGACGACATCCAGGGCGCGTTGGATCAGGCTGCCCGACACGACAACGCGCGGACCTGGGCGTTGGGCGCTGAACGCCCCGCGCTCGACGAGTTGGAGGACGCTCGTCGTAAGAGCCGCGCGGTGGGAGCGGCCATCCGACGGATCGACGACGGGACTCCCGCGGTGCGGGACCGACTCAACGACCTCCGCACGCAGTGGAACACGACCGATCGCTGGCTCGACGTGCTCCACGGCGAGCGCGTGTGGGCCATTACCACCGACATCCCGGGACGGCACGACGACCTTCAACGCGCGTTGAATCGGGTGCGCGGAACCCTCGATCAAGCTGACCGCGATCAACGTACGCTGGTGCAGTCCATCGAAGGCATTGAGGACCAACTTGCCGAGTTCCGCCGCGAGATCCGAACCATCAGAGAGGACCTGGCCGCGTACCAGCGTCGGTTGGCCGAGGCGCGAGCCGAGTTGCTCACGCCGCTGCAAGCCCTGTTGGCCAAGGCCGTGGACCAGCGCAACGGACGCATCGAGGCCATGGCCGCCGCGGCCCGGCTCAACCAAATTCGCATCTGGGACATGGCCAGCCAATGAAACGTCTCGCGCCGGACGCCGTGACACGGTGGTTTCTCGTCGGCCTCGCGTGCCTGCTCACGGCTTGTGGCGGACCCCGAGAGCACGGCGCGTTGCGCGCGGACTCGGAGCCCGCCGGCGCGGCCGCGGTCGCCACGAACGCGCCGTTGCCCGTGTTCCGCAAGGCCGACGTGATCAAAGGGTACGAAGGCTTTCTCAAGGACTACGGAACCGTGGACCCCGCCATGCGCTCCGAGGCGCTCAAGCGGCTCGGAGATCTGTATTTGGAACGCGCGGGCCGGGAATTTCTCGCGGCGATGGAGGCGTATGAGAAAGCTCCGCAAGGCCCGCCTCCGCTGGTGGATTACGAGGACGCGATCACAACCTATTCGACGTTGCTCCAAAGCGATCCGACGTTTCACGCGCAGGACGACGTCCTGTACGGGCTGGCCCGCGCCTACTCGGAGACCGGCCGTCGGGACCTGGCTCAGCCGTTGCTCACCAGGTTGGTGGAGGACTACCCAACCAGCCCACACCGTCAGGAAGCCTATTTTCGCATCGGCGAGTCCGAATTCGACGCCCGTCGATTCGAACCGGCGGCGGACGCTTATGAGCAGACGATTTTGCTCGATGATCCGGTCCTCCAGGACCGGGCTCGGTACAAACTCGGCTGGACCTACTTCAATCTCCGCGCCTATCCGCACGCGATCGATCAATTCTTGTACCTGGTGGACAAGAAGACCGCCGGACAGCCGGCCACGACCGCCGACTCCGGGTCCCTCGTGTGGGAAGCGCTGACGTACGTGGCCATTTCGTTCCGGGGATTGGGTGGACCGGAACCCATGGCCGATTATTTCACGCACCACGGAACCGCGGGCTACGAAAAAGACCTCTATCTCATGATGGGAAACCAATATCTCGGCGAGGGGGACCGCCGACAGGCCATTGCGACGTACCGGACGTTCGTGCGGCAGCATCCCATGCACGACATGGCCCCCATCTTTGCGTCCTACGTCATCGAGGCGTACGAGAAGGAGAAGAATCCCCAAGCCGCGCGGGAGGCCCGAATCGCGCTCGTGAACGGATACCTGAGCACCGGCGCCTGGTACAAGACCAACGACGAGGCCGGCCGAGCCCGCTCGCGCCCCTTGGTGAAGGACAGTCTGTACCGGCTCGGAATCTCCGCGCACGCCGAGGCTCGGGAGAGCCAGAACGCCGATCAGCACCGGGAAGCGGTGGGATGGTATCGCCAGTTCCTCGCGGAGTTCCCCGCGGAAAAAGAAACGAGAGAAGTGCATTTGCTGTACGCGGAATCCCTGACGGCGTTGCAGGAGTATGCGGCCGCGGCCGCGGCGTACGAAGCCGTGGCCTACGGGTACCCCGGTGTGGCGGTGGACAAAGAACCCGCGTACTCCGCCATCGTGGCGTCGGAAAAGCTTCAAGACAAGAAGGGGCAAGAGAAATTTGTCGCGTTGACGAAACGGTTCGCGGAACAGTTCCCCCAGGACGCCAGGACCCCGACGGTCTTGCTCAAGTCCGGGGAGTTGTTGTTCGAGCAACAGCGCGACGCCGAGGCTCGCGAGGTGCTGGGACGGGTCTTGTCCCGGTATCCGACATTCACGGGCACCGCCACCGCGCAGAAGTTGATCGCCCACTCGTACATGCGGCAAGGCCGTTTCGACGAGGCTCGCGCGGCCTACGCGCTCACCCTATCGCTCCTCCCGACAACGGACAAGGCCCAGCGGCGCGAGATGAGCGAGCTATTGGCCGCGGCCATGTACAAGCAGGCCGAACAGCACAAAAAGGCCAATCGTCCCGTCGAGGCCGCCAAGACGTTTGCCGCGATTTCGCGTGAAGCCCCTGAGAGCCCGTTGGCGGCCGACGCGTTGTTCGAGGCGGCGAGCCTGTACGAAACGCTCAAGCAGCCGCGCGAGGCCGTCGCGGCCTACCGGCAACTGGTCCAGCGCGATCCCACGTCCGACCTCGCCGCAAAAGCCGAGCTCCAAACCGCGTTGCTCTACGAACAAGGCGAACAGTGGGGCGAAGCCGCCGAGGCTTTCGAAATTGCGGCCAAGCTGCCCCAACACCGTGCGCAAGCGCCGCAGATCTTGTGGACCGCCGGAGTCGATTACGAGAAGGCCGCGCAATGGGACAAGAGCTACGCCGTCTTCGCGCAATTCACCGAGCGGTTCCCCGCGCACGCGGACGCGCCCGAGGGTTTATGGAAAATGGCCATGATCCGCCAGCGCCAGGGGAAGACCACGGAAGCCCTCAAGCTGTTCGCGCAGGTGGAACAACGGGCGCCCGGCACCCTGTTTGCGGCGCAAGCCGTGTTTCAGCAGGCCGAGGACTCGTTCCGATCGCTCACAAAAATCGCGTTGAAGGAACCGTTCACAAAGAACCTCAAGAACAAAACCCAGGCGTTGGACAAAACGATCACGCTGTATACGCGGGCCGCGGAGTCGCGCTACCAGGAGGTGGTCGCCACCTCCGCGTACCGCCTGGGTGAGGTGTTCGAGCACTTCAAGACCGCCCTGCTCGAAGCCGAACTACCCAAAAAACTCACGCCGGAACAGGTGGAGGAATACAAGTTCCAACTGGAAGAAAAGGCGTTCCCGTTCGAGGAGAAGGCGATTCAGGCGTATGCCAGCAACGTGCAGCGGGCATCCAGCCAACCAGGCGCCTACAACGAGTGGGTCAAAAAGAGTTACGACCGGCTGGCGGAATTACGGCCCGCGCTCTACAAACGTCCGGAGCGAACCGAGCGACTCAGCTCCGATATCGACGTCGAGACATTGACGGCACAACCGGTCTCGTCAATCATTGACAGGCTTTTGGCGGCTGAACGATGAGTACCGGTTTTCGGAAACCCTTCAGTGTGTTGCTCGTCCTTGTCGCGGCGCTGGCGGCTTGCACCCGCGCGACGTTGCCGCCGACACAGTCCCCGACCCAGACCACCGCACGGGCCGACGAGTCGCGCGCCGCGGAAGCCCAGAAGTTGGATCAAGTCCTCCTGCGTTTTCAAAAAGGCACGAGCCTGATTGAAAACGGGAGACTCAAGGAAGCCAGAGCCGCGTTCGAGAGCCTGCGGACCAGCTACCCGCACGTGAGCGTGTTCCACAATAATCTCGGCGTGGTGTATAAGCGCCTGGGGTTGCTGCAGGACGCCGTGGCCGCGTACCAACAAGCGATCAAAATTCAACCCCAATACCCGGAAGCCTACTACAACCTGGGACTCGCGCTGCGCGAGCAAGGCGAGTTTCGCCAGGCCGAGGACGCGTATCGACGCGCGCTGAGCGCCGCGCCGGATTTCCGAGACGCCGACTTCAACCTCGCCGTGCTCTACGATCTCTATCTCAATGAACCCGACAAGGCGATCGAACACTATCAAACGTATCTTGCCGCGGGCGGAGAGGGCCAAGAGGAGGTGGCGATCTGGATCGCCGCGCTTCAAAAGCGGGTCGAGCGCGCCAAGGAGACGCCATGAGGCGGTTGATCGGCACGTTCACACCGGCGATCGTGCTGCTCGCGATCGGGCTGGCTTCGGCGGCGGATCCCACCCCCGCGGGAACCGAGTCCGGAGGCTCCGACGCGAACGTCGAGCGGTTCCTGATGGAAGGCACCGAGATCCAGGGCACCCTGGAACAACCCCACGTGGTGTACGTGGTCCCGTGGAAAAATACGCCGTCGGCGGTGGACAACGATATTCCGCTCCGCCGGAGCTTTGAACAAGAGTTGCTCGAACCCGTTGATCGAACCCGCTTTCAACGCCAACTCTCACGCACACCGGTATTCGGAACAGGAGGAGGGCACCAATGACCAGCGTGGCAACGTACATCAACTTTTTCCAGGCCGGAGGGTTCTTCATGTACCCGATCCTCCTGGTGTTGGCGGTCGCAACCGCGATCGTGGTGGAACGCATCGTGGTGATCGCGCGGGCCGGCATCAACGGCGAACGGTTGTGGGGACAAATTGCGCCGTGCCTCCAGGGCCGACGCTTCGACGAGGCGGCGCGCCTGTGCACGCAGTCCAGCCGCCCGCTTTACCAGGTCTTCGCGGGCGGTGTACGCGGCATGAGGGGCTCGTTCACACGGGAAGACGCCCAAGGCGGGGTGGACGAGGCCATGATGCAGGTCATCCCCCGGCTGGAAGCCCGGCTCAGCTACCTGCCGAATCTGGCCAACGTGGCCACCCTGCTCGGCCTCCTCGGCACCATCGTGGGGCTGATCCAGGCCTTCACCGCGGTGTCGATGGCCGACCCGTCCCAAAAGGCCACGTTGTTGGCCAAGGGGATTTCAGTGGCCATGAACACCACCGCGTTCGGCTTGATCGTGGCGGTGCCGCTCATGTTGGTGCACGGATTTCTTCAAAGCCGCACCAACCGGGTGATCGACACCGTGGAAGAGTACGCGCTGAGGCTGGTGAATCTGGCGGGCCAGATGGCGAAAAGCGACGCGGGGGACGCCTATTCAAACGGTTCGGAAATGCTCCAACCGCGTCGGGCGGTCGGCATGAAGGGGGCGGTGCATGCGAAATAGCGTCCGGCAGCGACGGGCTCGCCGGTTCGGGCAAGGCGACAACTCGCTGAACATCACGCCGTTCATGAATCTCATGGTGGTGTTGATCCCGTTCTTACTCACGGGCGTGGTGTTTTCCCGGCTCGCGGTGTTGGAACTGAACCTGCCCACGGCGTCGAAGGCGCACGCCGCCGCGCCGCCCGCGCAAGAGCCGTTCAGCTTGATCGTGGCCTTGCACCACGACGGAATCAGCGTGCGCGGCAGCGGGTTGGCCCCGACTCGGCTCGCGCTGCAACACGGCGCGTACGACCTTGCCGGGTTGACCGCGCTGTTGCAGCGGGTCAAAACCTCTTACCCGCAGGAAAAGGCGGTCATCCTGCTGAGCGAGCCCGACGTGGCGTACGAATCCTTGGTCGAAGTCATGGACGTGTGCCGCGAGGCCGGTCCGTCCCAGGAACTATTCCCGGACATTTCCATCGGCGAGGTCAAACGCGTATGAAGTTTCGCGACCGGCTCCACCATCGACGAGGCCGCGACGCCGTCGTGTCGTTGAGCCTCATCAGCTTGATGGACATTTTCACCATCCTGCTGCTGTTTCTCCTGGTCCATCTCGCGGGCGAAGAAGCGGCGTTGCCGTCATCCGAGGGTTTGAAGCTTCCGGCGTCCACCGCGGAAAAAGCTCCGCATCCGACCGTGACCTTGTTGGTGACGGACAAAGAGATCTTCGTGGACGGGAAACGCGTCATGGGCGTGGCGGAAGCCGTCGCGCAACCGGACACCATCCTGGGACCGCTCAAGCAGGAGTTGACGCGGTTGGGCGACCGCACGCGCGCCATGGCGCAGAGGACCGCCTCGGTCACGTTTACCGGGAACATCACGATCATGGGCGATCGCAAGATTCCCTTTCAGTTGCTCAAGAAGCTCATGGCCACTTGCGCGCAGGCGGAGTTTCCGCACATCGCGCTCGCGGTCGTGCAAAAAGAGCAAATCGGCTGACGGAGACGTTAGATGATCATCGTACCGCATTCAGACGATGAGCTGTTTAAGAAGACCCTGCGTTTCTCGTTGGGCTTCTATTTGTTGGCCGCGGCGCTCGTGACCATCATCCGCATGCCGGTTCCCGAGCACCCCGACATTCAGGATTTGCCCGAACGTGTGGCCAAGCTGATCTTGGAACCTCCTCCGATCGTAGCGACGCCCGAAAAGCCGAAAGTGGCGGATGTCGCGCCGGACAAAAAGGAGGCCGACAAGCCCAAGGCCGAGAAGAAACCGGCGACCCCGCCCAAACCCTCGGCCCAGCAAACACGGGAGATCGTGCGCCAGAGCGGCCTGCTTGCCTCGTTGATCGAGGAAGAAGAAAAAGGCGGACTCAACGACATCATCGAAAGCGATCGTCTGACCCAGGCCTTATCTCCATCGGATTTGATCACGGCCCCGACCGCCAAGAGCACCCGCCCCATTGCGACCAAACCCGTGTCGCACAACACCGCGTTGGTGGACACGACCGTGGCCAAATCCAAATCCCTGGGCAGCGGCGACCGCACCAAACTCGCGCGGGGCGAACAAGTCACCCTGGCCCGGATTCCCGCCGGGACCGGCACCGGCGGCGAGGGCAGCGCGAGCCACCGGCTCGGCGACGGCGTCGGCATCCGGTTGAAAGGTGGTGGGACGGGGACAGGCGCGTCGATCGACTACGACGCCATCGCCCGCGTGGTGGAGCAATACAAGAACGGATTGATCTATCTCTACAACAAAGAACTCCGCGCCAACCCCACGCTCAAAGGCACCATTTCCGTGGAGTTCTCCATCGACTCGACCGGTAAGGTCATTGAAACGCGCATCATCTCAACCACCATGGACCACGCTCCCCTGGAACAAGCCCTGGCCAGCCGGATCAAGATGTGGAAGTTCCCTCACCTGTACGACGGCGTCATCATCGTCACCTACCCCTTCGTGTTCTTCCCGGTGTAAGCGGCCTCAACCCTCTCCGGCCCTCGCCGTGAGACGAACAGAAATGACGGACGGGCGACAAAGTTGTCTGGCCTTGATGGCTGATTCACGCCTCAACACCTCATTCCCTCGGTAACTTTTTCACCGCGCGGCCAATCCCGAGTCATCTCGACTCGGCCCGAGAGTTGCAAATTGAACCGTTCGACGGAACGGCGATGTCTCGGCGGTCAACCTTTATCGGAGGCGCAATCGGGCAATGGCGCGTACTTAAAATGGACGCGGTGAAAGGGCATGGTTTGGACCCGGTGGGCTACGTCACCGTGGTCGACAGCCTGTCGCAACAACCGTTGCGGAGCGGCTCGTGGGCGCTTCGCGGGATCACCAGTAATGACCGCTACGTGGAGCGGGCGGAAAAGCGCCTCTTGGCCGCGAATCAGCCTCCGCTGGGCCGATTTGAGGCCACGCACGCCGCGCTGATCCCGATCAAAAAATCCGCGGCGTGGTGGAACCTGCCGCAGGATGAGCGCCGCGCGATCTTCGAAGCGCAGTCGCAGCACATCCGGATCGGCCTAGACTTTTTGCCCGCGATCGCGCGGAAGTTGCACCACTGCCGTGATCTCGGCGACAACGAGCCGTTCGATTTTCTCACCTGGTTCGAGTATGCGGCTCACGACGCGCCGGCATTCGACAAACTTGTCGCCGCGCTCCGCGGCACGATCGAGTGGACCTACGTGGAGCGCGAAGTGGATATCCGGCTCGTACGATGCGACGCTGATCGTCCCGGTTAGCGGACCGGGCTTACCCCGGCACGCGCGAGCGCTTCGACGTTCTGACGCGGCGGATCAACGCATTGGTCGAGCTGTCGTGCGCAAGTTGGGGTTCGGTCTGGCTCTCGATCTCCGGAATCATTCGCTGAGCCAACACCTTGCCCAGTTCCACGCCCCACTGGTCGAACGAGTCGACGCCCCAGATGACGCCCTGCGTGAACACGCAGTGTTCGTAAAGCGCCACGAGCTTCCCGAGCGTCTCCGGCGTGAGCCGGTCGGCCAGGATCATCGTCGACGGGCGGTTGCCCTCGAAGACCCGGTGCGGCACGAGCGCGTCCGGCGTGCCCTCGGCCCTGACCTGCTCGGCGGTTTTGCCGAACGCCAGCGCCTCGGCCTGGGCCAACACGTTGGCCAACAACATGTCGTGGTGCCGGCCGAGCGGATTCAATGTCTGGGCAAACGCGATGAAGTCGCAGGGAATCAGTTTCGTCCCTTGATGGATCAATTGATAAAACGAATGCTGGCCGTTGGTTCCCGGCTCGCCCCAGTACACGGGCCCGGTCTGATAAACGACGTCGCCGCCGTCGAGCGCCGCGCGCTTGCCGTTGCTCTCCATGGTCAACTGCTGCAGGTAGGCCGGGAATCGCTTGAGGTACTGATCGTACGGCAACACCGCGACGGTCTGCGCGCCGAAAAAATTGTTGTACCAGAGACCCAACAGGCCCATGAGCACGGGCAGGTTGCGCTCAAACGGCGCCGTGCGGAAATGTTCGTCCATCCGGTGGAACCCGTCCAACAGGGCGCGAAAGCGTTCCGGGCCGATGGCCAGCATGGTCGAGAGGCCGATCGCCGAGCCCATGGAGTAGCGGCCGCCGACCCAGTCCCAGAACCCGAACATGTTGGCGGGATCGATCCCGAACTTCGCCACCTCCGCCGCGTTCGTCGACACCGCGACGAAATGCTTCGCGACCGATTTTTGATCCCCCCCGAGACCCGCCAGCAACCACGCGCGGGCCGACTGCGCGTTGGTCATGGTCTCGAGCGTGGTGAACGTCTTGGACGCGATGATGAACAACGTCTCCGCCGAATCGAGCTCCCGCACCGCTTCCGCGAAGTCGGTGCCGTCGATGTTGGACACGAACCGGAAGGTCATGGCCCGATCGCTGTAGTGTCTAAGCGCTTCGTACGCCATGACCGGGCCCAGGTCGGACCCTCCGATGCCGATATTGACCACATGCCGAATGCGTTTGCCGGTGTGGCCCTTCCACTCGCCGCTGCGGACACGTCGCGAGAAGTCGGCCATTCGGTCCAAGACCGCGTGGACTTGGGGCACCATGTCGTCGCCGTCCACGAGGATGCGGGCGGTTCTCGGCGCGCGCAGCGCCACGTGCAAGACCGCCCGATTCTCCGTGGCGTTGATTTTCTCCCCGCGGAACATCGCGTCGATCCGGGCGCGCAGGCCGGACTCCTCGGCCAAACGAAGGAGCAGGCTCAGCGTTTCGTCGGTGATACGGTGTTTGGAATAGTCGAGGTAAAGGCCAACAGCCTCGGCCGCCAGTCGTTCGCCGCGCCGGGGATCATCGGCAAAAAGATTCCGGAGGTGCAGCCCTTTGACCTGGTGATAATG
This sequence comes from Nitrospirota bacterium, assembly GCA_049325295.1. Taxonomy (GTDB): domain Bacteria; phylum Nitrospirota; class Nitrospiria; order 2-01-FULL-66-17; family 2-01-FULL-66-17; genus JBFLXB01. Next base: position 533,929 of record JBMOMD010000021.1, on the reverse strand, counting down.
CGTTTGCAGCGCTGTCCAGGTCGGGTGCTCGGTGAGTGGTCCAGGACTCGATACCATATCGTGGCTCCGTGTCGACGACGCAACAGTACCGAACGCGGCTTCACATTACAACGCGCGTCTGCAGTCCGGGAGAATGCGGCTTACGACGTTCCGAAGGGAGGGCCCATCAGGACGTTCGGCTGACGGAGCGAAACGGAGGCGATTTCAGCTACAGGCGCACGGATTCACGCCCAATGCGGGCAATCAACGTCGGGGGTATACCGAAATATGACGCTAGAACTTGATCCCGACGCCCGCGTACAGCCCGTGTGTCGCCATGTCCCACACGAACCCGTCGTCGCTGTAGTCCTGAAAGATGTAGCGATACCCGAACTTTGCCGAGAAGTGTTTCGCGAACGCCCAATTGACGCCGACGATGCCCTGGGCGGTCAGGTCGGAACCCATTCCGAACCCGCCGAGATCCGCGTACCACAGCGAGGCCCAGTGCTCCGCGAACGGAACCAACAGACGGAATCCGAAGATCGGATCCCACCAGCTCTGCTGGTCGTCGATGCTCGCCACATTGCCCGGTAACAAGCCTCCGGTCGTGAAGACCAGATCGAGGCGTGTGTCGAGGCTCGTGTACCGAGCGCCCACGATTAGGTCCGCGGTTGCGCCCTCGTCGTCGACCACGCGTCGCGCAACCGCTAGGTTGTAGAGGTTCTGGGTGACGTTGGTCGTCAACTCGCCGGTCGAGGTCCCGATGCCCCCGGGCCCCTGCCACGATCTGGTTGATTCATCTTTCAGGTGCACGTACATGCCGTCGAAGAGCAGTCCCAAGCGCCCCTTGCGCGCCTCCACGGTTCCCATGAACGCGCCGTCCAACCGGTCCAAGAGGTCGCCGACTCCCATGTCGACGTCTCCCGACACCTGCCCCACCCCCGCGCTGCCGTCCATGCCCGCGGCGAAGAAGTACGGAGTGACTTCGAACCGCCATGGCTCGCGGGTCGCGTCCGCGCCGGCTTCCTGAGCGGCCACTGGAGCCGCCGACACCGCCGCCGCAACGAACAAGACGGCGCCGAACCACGCCCCACCCCCTCTTGATCCGTATTCCATCGCGCCCCTCCGTCGAGATGTTTCAGTCGGTCGTCGTGCTTCCTACCGCCGAGAATGGCGTCGCGCTAATCAACCAGCGGGATCTGCTCGGCCAGCTCGTAACGGATTGCGGCCCGAATCTTGTTTTCGATCTGTAGGTACCGCACGGCCTTGGTGGCCGACACGGCTTTCTCGAGCTTGGGAAGGTAGGACTGCTTCAACTTCACTTCCGCCTCCTCCGCCGCCAGCGCGTCGTTGAAGAGTTTTTTCGCGGTATCATTCGGGACCGCCCCCTGGGCGTACGCGGTCACATACGCGTCAATGGCTTTGGCCAAGCGCTCGTTGATCGATTGCAGGTCTTTCTGATACGCATCGTACAAGGGCCAGAACGCCTTGCCCTCCGCGTCCGTCAGGTCCATGTTCGCCGCCACGATCAGTTTCTTGTCGGCTTTGACCTTCTGAATCAGGATATCCATATTCGTCGTACCCTCTTCGGCCAGGGCCGGCGACACCAGCGCACCGACCAGGGCGATCATGGCCACACCGAGCATCTTCATCACGCGTCTCCTTTTGAAGTCGGTCAACGGTTCGTGACGGTCGCATCATCGCGACCGTTCCGGGTGAACTTCCGGTCGGGCCGAGACTATACCAAGTCAAGAATCGTTGGCGCGACTCGTAGACTTACCGGATTTTGGGAAATCGACTACGAGGCCGGTCGAATATACGCTTCTATGGTTGAGCCGGTGGAAGCTCCGAGAGGCTCGCGCGGGCCTTGTCCGCCCACGAGGTGTTGGGGTACTTGGCGACGATGTCCCGGTACAGCTCGCGCGCGTGGTCCACGTTGCCTTGTTTTTGTTCGAACTGCGCCAGCTCGTAGGCCTCTTGCGCGGCTCGCTCCGACGACGCGCACGCCACTGGGGAGAACGCCAGCGCAACGCCCAGCACGATCGGCCCGATCATCCGCATGATTCGCTGACTGTTGATCCGCGTTGACATGGGCTGGCCTCGCGGGACGACATGACGACCAGCGGGGTTCGATCAGTGGTCGCGCGCGACCACGTAGTCCGCCACCGCGGCCAACGCTCGACGGTGTGGACCGTTCTCGAACTGTTCAAGGTGCTGCTGCGCCAGGGCAATGTGCCGGCGCGCCACGTCCAGGGCGTAGGTGGTAGAGCCGTAGGCCTGCATCAGCTCCAGAATGTCGCGGAGCTGATCGGGCGAGGCCTGCCCGTCGCGCACCACGGTTTCCACCAGCCGGCGCTCGACGCCGTTGACCGAGCGCAACAGGTGCAGCAGCGGGAGCGTGATCTTGCCTTCGGAGAGGTCCTTGCCGAGCGCCTTACCCAGCCGGCCCTGATCCGCCACGTAATCGAGCGTGTCGTCGGCCACTTGATACGCGATACCCAAGTGCATGCCGAATTGGCCGAGCGCGTCTTTGACCCGCCACGGCGCGCCGCTGATCACCCCGCCCAGCCGGCACGAGGCGGAGAGCAACGCCGCGGTCTTGCATTCGACGATCTTCAGGTACGCCTCATCGGTCAACGACAGGTCGCCGCAGTGCAGCAATTGCAACGCTTCGCCCTCGGCCATGATCCGACAGGCGTTGGCCAGGATCGAATCCACTTCCAACAATCCGATCTGCACGGCCAGACACACGGCCTTGGTGTACAGGTAGTCGCCCACCAGAATCGTGGCGCGATTGCCCCAGACCGTGTGCGCGGGGTCTTTGCCGCGGCGGAGGGTCGCGTCGTCCAACACGTCGTCGTGCAGCAATGTGGCCGCGTGGATGTACTCGACCGCGCTGGCCAATGTCACCGCTTGATCCGAGGGCCCGTCAAAGCCCGACACCCGGGCGGAAATCATGAGCAACAACGGCCGGATGCGCTTGCCGCCGCTGGTCAGGATGTACAGCGCCACCTGATTGATGAGCGGCACGCCGGAATCCACGTATTTTTCGATCGAGAGATCCACTTCCCGCAGGTCGGTCCGATAGTACTCCCAGACGTCCTGCATGGTGGAAAGTTCCACTCCCGGCCTTCCGGTTTGCATGGGCGCCAGTGTAGGGGAGGCTCGCGGCCGAAGTCAAGGAGAGAATCAGCGCGTGTGCCGGGCGTTGCGCGCGCGGCAAATTGACTCCGACGCCGATCCGTCCGTATCATCCCGGGATGCAACGGGAACGCTTGGCGATCCCCGCCCGACTGATCGGATTCGTCATCAGTCCGGTTGCCGCGCGGGTGGCGTCGACCGCCACGGTCACGTTCAAGTCCTCCAAAGCCGCGCCCAACTATGCCGGGATCCTTCCGCTCCAGCAGATCGTCGAACGCACGCCCATCACGCTGGGTGGCCTCCCGGCGGTGCAGATCGTCAAGACCTATGATCCCGGATTCGCGATCGCGGAGATCACGGTGGAGGTCGACGACCTGCTCACCGCCCCGCTGTTCGATCTACACACGGAGCTCATCGAAACGTGCCGGGCGATTCTTCGTGGTCTGGACGGCGATCCGCAATTTCAAGAAGAGTACCGGGTGTATGGCATTGCCGATTATCAGGGCGACCCCGAGGTGTTCCTGACCCTGCACGGCGAGCGGCTGGTGGGACTGATCAAGGACGAGCGCCTCCCGCTCGACGAGGAAGAGGTCCGCACCACGCTTCAGGCCAACATCAAGTACGGCAAGGACGATCTGACGATCGTGGACTGGGACGGCGCGATCCTCTTTGATCCCCACGCGGACTTCGACGCCAACATCGAACTCATCGAGATCGCCAACTTCCAGTTGTTACGCACGCGGATGTCGGATCACGCGCTCGACGCGCGGCTCGCCCATGTCGCGCAGATGCTCCGCACCACGCCCACCCAGGCGCGATTTCGCCGGCGAGAAGTCCGCGCCCTGTTGCGCGAAATTCTCAAGATCCGAGCCGAACCGTTGTTGGAGTCGCAGGCCACGGAGCACCGGATCAAACTCATCGGCGACTGGTACGCGGCCCGCGTGTACGCGCTCCTGGCCAAGAAATTTCACCTCGACGCGTGGCAGGCGTCTATCGAGCACAAACTGGATACGCTGGAAGACGTCTCCACCATGGTCGCGGAAAACTTCTCGGTGTCGTTCCATACCACCCTGGACTTCATATTGATTACGGGGTGGTTCATATTGCTGGCGGGCTGGTTTATCTACCTGTTCGTCGAAGTGTATCTGTTCGCCGGCCGGTAAGCGACGGCAGGCGGCGTGAGGCGGGCTTGACAGGACGCGTCGATATCCTTAATTTCATGTCGGTTTCCGACGTATAATCAAGCCGATGCCCAACATGCCGCAGACCCCGCCGGGGGTCGTGATTGAACTGGCGGGCGTGACGAAACGTTATCAGCCCGACCACGCGCCCGCGATCGACGCGCTCTCGCTCACCGTGGCGCGCGGCCACACCCTGGCCGTGTTGGGACCCAGCGGGTGCGGCAAAACCACGCTGTTGCGGCTCATCGCCGGATTCGAGGACCCCACGTCCGGCACGGTCCAGCTCGGCGGCCTGTGCGTGGCGGGTAACGGGTGCTGGACTCCGCCCGAGCGCCGCGGCGTGGGCATGGTGTTTCAGGACTACGCCCTGTTCCCGCACCTGACCGTGGCGCGCAACGTGTCGTTCGGCCTCCATCAGCAGGCGCGCGGCGACCGCGCGCGGCGCGTGTCGGAGGTCTTGGAACTGGTGGGGCTGGCGGGGATGGAAGGGCGGTACCCGCACCAGCTCTCGGGCGGCCAACAGCAACGGGTGGCCCTTGCCCGGGCTTTGGCTCCCAAACCGATCGTGGTCCTGCTCGACGAGCCGTTCTCCAACCTCGACCCGGACATGCGCTCACGCATGCGGCAGGAGGTCGACGCGATCCTGCGGCAGTCCGGCGCCACCACCGTGCTGGTCACGCACGATCACGAAGAAGCCTTTGCCATGGCCGACCGCGTCGCGGTCCTGAACCGCGGCCGTCTGGAGCAACTCGGCACCCCCGAAATCGTGTACCACCTCCCCACCACCCCGTTCGTGGCGGAGTTCGTGGGCCAGGCCGACTTCGTGCCGGGCGCGGTGGACGGCTTGCACGTCCGCACCGAGTTGGGCCCGTTCCCCAACACCTCGGGCTTCCCGACCGGCATGGCCGTGTCCGTGATGATCCGACCCGACGACGTCCTGCTCGTGCCGTCGGCCGAATCATCCGCGATCGTGGTCAACCGCCAATTCCGAGGGTCGGAGAACCTCTACACCGTGCACCTGGCCTCCGGCCGCCCGCTCCATTCCACCCAACCGTCGGACGTGGTCTATGAACTCGGCAGCCGGGTGGAAATCAAAATCAACGCCACCCACACGGTCCTGTTCGACCCGTCGGTCCTGCCGAAACACACCCCATCGCACCACGAAGCGTAACGATCCGTAACGCTCACTCGGGCCTCGGGTGAAACTTCCGGGCCTGGGTCCGCGCCCGATGCAACTTTTCCGTAAAGCCGCCCTCCTCACGGAACTGCCGGTCGAGCTGGCGCAACGGCTGGTCCAGCAAGTAGTTGGCCTGGTGAATCAGGCAAATCACGGTGTTGGCTGCGGCTTCCGCAGTGCTTTCCAAATAGGTCTTATAGGTCGTATAAGACCTATTGGTCTTATACACTAACTTTCTCACTTCCATTGCCTTGGGGTGGTCCTTCCCCCAAATCGGCAGTCCGCTCTGGCGTAAAAAGTCTTGATAATCCAAGAGCAGTTCTTCAAGACTCGCCCGCGCCACGCCCACGAGTTTGAGTTCGGTCTTGCGCGACGTGCCGGACGCCATGCTGCCCTCGGCAATGTTTTGCTTCCCGCTGCGCGCCGCCTGCACCATCTGATCGTGCGTGCGCGACCGCCGGTCCACGAACCGGTTGCAGAACACTACCGTGGCGTCATGGATGATTTCGGCATTCTGATACGACTTGAGATTGCGATAGCCGCCATGCGGCCCGATCACACCGGACCAACCATTGTCACGACCACTCATCGGATCTCCATCGACAGAGTCGTCCTCACACAGTCACCCCCCTCATCTCAGAGCCCCCTGAGGGTCAGGTCTTGCAATAACACACCGCCCCATTCCATTTCTTTCACGCATCGGAACTGAACGTTCAGAGTTGACCATCAGTAATCTCAGACCAAGCTACTCAGGTACATCCCGATCGCCCCGCAGGCCGCCACGTTCAGGGATTCGGCACGTTGTTCGTGGATGGGAATCTTGATGTGGTGATCCGCCAGTGCGAGCAGGTCGGCGGTGGGGCCGGCGGCTTCGTTGCCTAGGGCAAAGACCAAGCGCTCCGGGTCCCGGAGCCGCGACGGGTCGTCGTGGCCGCGCACGTCGGCCACGGCTACCCGATGACCGTGATCTCGGAGCGAGCGGACCAGATTCATATAGGCTGACGTCCGCCGGATCTCCACGGATAAGACGGTTCCGCTGGAGGCCTGCACGCTCTTGGGGGCGAGCGGGTCCGCGCAGCCTTCGCTCAGAATGACGAGCGAGTAGTCGAACGCGGCCGCGGTGCGGATCAGGGCGCCCACGTTGCCGGGGTCTTGGATCTCTTCGAGCAAGAGGACGCGCGGGCCCGGGTCGTCCGGCAATTGATCCTCGTACACGTGGTCCGGCTGGTGAACCACCGCCACCGCGCCCTGCGGGGTCTTGGTGTGGCAGATGGCGTCGAGTTGCGCCCGGGTGGCCGTCCGCACCGCCACGCCTTCGTACTGCGCGGCATGTTCCGCGGTGGCGATGATCTCCACCACCGCCTCGGGTCGACTGGTCAGCACCTGTCGGACCGCGCGCGGCCCTTCCACCAGAAACAACCCGGACGCGACCCGGCCCTTCTTCTCGGCCAAGGCCTTGTAGCGCTTGACCAATGCGGCCGTCAACGGCCCGCGGACATCGGGATGACGACGAGACCCCATCAGTCCGCGTCAGGCGTCAACGACCCCGTCGCCCCGAGGATCATGAGTGTCATCAACATGTCAGGATTCACCGCGTGCGACACAGCATAGCCCGCAAGCCACAGCGGGATCAAGACGCACGCGCGAACCACGCGCGAGCGGTTCGATGCGGATTTTCGCGGGCCGGTTATCGCACCGTGATGGTGGCGCGATCGATCCCGCTGTTGCCGGTGGAGGGGTGGTAGGCGTACACGGTCAGTTCGTACACGCCTTTTTTGGTCACTTCCAGCCGCCCTTCGAACGTGTTGCGCTTGCCCGCGTACGCCATCGCCACGGTCTGGAGCGGCGCGCCGTCACGCGTGACCAGCGCCCCGACTTCATACTCCAACGCCTTCCAGAGGCTGTCCGGCTCGATCGGACAGCCGCACAGCATGACCACGTTGGCGGTGATGGGAATCACCACGCTCTTGTCGCCGAGCGCGATATCTTCCGGAGTCTGCGGCGCCACGACGTCGACCGCAAGGCCGGGAATTTCCAGGATCACGCCGTCTCCCACCACGTGTTTACCGGGGATCAGCCAGATTTGCGTGCTGCTGGTGATCGTGGATTGAGGCTGCGCAACCGGCGCGCTGACCTCGATGGTGACCAGCGTGGGCGTTTCGATGTCGAGTGAGGCTTCAAACCTGGCCGTGCCCGCGTCCGCCAGCGGCTTGCCCCGTTGGATCGGGTCCACTATGAGTCGCGCGGTGTCGCCGGTCCCGCCTTGGGTCAGGCCTTGCGCCACCACGCGCCCGTCGTCGTGCCGACGGATCGTGACCAGGGCGCCGCCCATCGACGTGCCGATGAACTTGGCGTCTTTGGACTTGGCCCGCACCACCACCTTGGTTTCAGCGGCCTCGGCCAGTCCGGCCATGACCGTGACGACCACCAGCAAACTGACGACGCGCCACATCCCAGCCCCTCCTGACTCGCGATCGTGGATACGCCGACGCGGCCGGACTCGCGCCGCGGCAACGGGTCATGCCAGCGGACGGAACGGTGCTTCCATCCGGATGAACGACAACACGTCCTTGATGTCCTGTTCGGTCATCACGTCCCGGTAGCCGTGCATCGGCGTGTACATCACCCCGTAGCTGATGATGATCAACAATTCCCAGTCGCTCTTGGTGCGCGAACTCAGCGACTGCAGATCCGCGGGCGCGCTCCGCAGCGACGGCGCGTCGGGCCCGCGGCCGTCGAGCTTGATGCCGTGGCAACGCACGCAGAGTTGCTCAAAAATCTGTTTGCCCCGTTTGGGATTGCCGAACCCGCCTTCCGCGAGCCCGGCTGGACTCGACAGCAGGAGCAAAAAGGCCGCGCCAACAATGACCGCCAGCGCCCGCGGCATCACACATATCGTCCGCCGAGATCCCATTGCATCACCTCACACGAGGTCAGAACATGTCACGAATGAACGCGCTGCACCCACGCAGCGCACGGTCACAGTATGGTCAATTCAGCCTCGTACCACCATAGCTCGCAGGGACTAGATCGGTCGTCTCTTGTGAGTTGGCAAGACGCGGGACGACGGCGCATCCGGCACACGACAACCTTAATTATTCGGGATCGCCCCTGCTCAGAAAATCGTTAGCCTGTTAGCCGGTTCGCCAGTTATCCGGTTGAGTCTTGCCTTTGACCGGCGCACCGGCCAACCGACAAACTGGCGCACCGTTTTCATGCCGCGGGGTGAGCCGGCGGCTCATGAAAACTAACAGAGTCCCGCTGAAGGTGACGACCGGGGGCGCACTCTGAGCTACCCCTTTTCTTGGACACACGAAATGGGGACAATCGCCCCAGGAGGTGTCCAATGGCCCAGCGCAAGTCCTTCACCAAGGAGTTCACGGCCGAGGCAGTCCGGCAAACCCGCTGCGGACCTCGCCCGAGAACAGGCGTCCGGCGCAACCATCTGTACAAGTGGCTGGCGCAAAGCACGGCCCACGGCGAGCACGCCTTTCTCAGCTCCGGGCTCGGCTCACCCGGGATCATGACGCCCTTACAGCATGTCTCCTTCGGACGTGGAGACCGGGGTTATCGTTCCGAAATAACTGGCGCGATGGAGCCGGCGGTCGGGATTGAACCGACGACCTGCTGATTACGAACCGCAGCAGATCATCAAGGAATTCAGAAAGGTGCGGAAAATCAATGGGCACATCGCGGCAAACCGTGACATTCCGGACGAAAACACGCAACTATCCGCAACCGGGGCGCGGGCCGCCGGAGCCGTGATTTCGCGCCGATCACCTGCACGCGTTCCCCGCCTCATCGCATCACCGCACAACACCAACGTCCTCGTTCGCACTCACTCGTTCCATGCGCTGCGCATAATCAACAACCCGACGTCCAACATCCCGACCCAGCGCCAAGCCGTTTCGGTTATCGCTGGAGAAGTGAATCCCGCCGTAGAGGCGCGAGATCGCGGACTCCTCCGCCATCGCGCGAAACTCAGCGGCTCGATCCGGGATCAGAAACGCGAGCACCTCGGCCGCGGCGGCGGACTGGGTGGAATGCCCGGACGGATACCCCGGAAACGGCGGCGTTTTGATATACGAGGTAAAGCCCGCGATGACCTGATTCGGCCGCGCCGTCCAATACGTGTACTTGGCGTCCCAACACGCAATGAACGCATCGGCCATGGCCATACTGACCAACGCCAACGCATACGCGGCGCGCGGAGGATCGTGGGCAAACTCGCGAGCAACGTGCTGCTCCGCGATCTGGATCCAGTGTCCGGCTGGCGTGATGGTGCCGGGGCCGTCCGACCAATACCGTGCGATCGCCTGCTGCTCGTCCGTGAGTGCGCCCGCAACCGCCACCATCTCGTCGATGTCGGCCTGGTACTCTGGCGAGCCCGGGGCAGGCGGAGGAGGCAGCGCACCCTCCGCGCCGCTCGCCAACACCCACGGACGCCACGATCCTCCCGTGGGATCAGCCGCCATGCCAACCAGCGGCGGCTTCCAATACCCAGGCCCCTGGGGAATGGTCAACCGGTACGACTGATCCGAGCCGTCCTCCTTGCCCCGGCGCACCACCTCGGCCCCGACCCGCGCTCCCAGCACCCGCCCCGCCTCCACGTCCTCCTTTAGGTTGGCGCCGTCCGCAATACGCGATTCACCCGCCTCCCGGGCCAGTCGTCGAAACGTGCTGGTATCCACGGGGAAGAGGTATGACAAAACCGTGGACGCGGCTGCAGCCACGGTCGCGTGCTCGCTGGGAAAACTTGGAATCGGCGATGAATGTACTTGAACCGGAGACGGCAGATCATACGCGTACTTGGCATCCCAACACGCGGCCAACGCATCGGACATCGCCACATGAACCAGCGCAATGGCACGGGCGGCACGCACTGGACTCAGGTCGTACTGGACAATCTTCTTGAGCAGGATCTCGGTCCAGGGATGCGTGAGGAGCGCCTGGTCGGATGTGCGAATGAACTCTCGTTGCGCGGCTGACTGGTGTACATGGTTAGTCCGAGTGGGAGGGTGGGGACGAAACTGATCGGCAGAGGTCAGCACAAATGTCTGCTCCGCTCTGCCTTTCCCTTCGCCTGAGGGAAAAATGGAACGATTCTCGGCATACAAAACTGGGGTGACGAGAAACGACACCGAAATGGCGACACATGATGTCGTCTGAGACAGGTTCATCGTGTTACAGACCCTAGAAGAAGAGTCCCTTCCTCGCGCAAACGCTACGGCATCGTAGCCTCCCGTCGTCGTTGATCATGTTTCCGCGCGATCGCAAATCGGACGGCTCGTTTTATCAACGCCACGGGACCTCGCGACCTGATTCGGTAATCAAGTAGACGGACGATTCGCCTCCCAGTACAGAAGCCACCAGAACCTTTTCGACCTTTTCGCCATCCGCGAACACAGGGAATGAATTCGAGGCGGTAAGCACCGCGAATGTCGCCTCCGCCCTCAGGACAGTCGGAACCGTCGTGCTAAGCGTGACACTCGCCGTGGCGGTCGACGCCGCATTCGTCCCGCTTAAAGCTGTACTGTTGACCCAGAGCAGTGAACCATTTCTCGGGGTAGCCGTCACCTTCACGGTGGTGCCCACCGGAATGTTGGTTGCGGTCAGCGTTGCGGTGACGGGATTCGCAGTGGACGCCGGCAGGGTAATGTCTGGAGAGGTAAATAACCCGCCAGCTGCAGATGGCACCGCGACCCCGCCAACAGCCGTGATTGAGAGCGTGGGAAGTGGAGACAGATTAACCACCCCTGGAGTGGACACCGTCACGGCAGGATTCGTTGACCCAGAAAAACTAAATGTGTTGCTTTCCAAGCGGATACGGCCTGGGCTCCCAACGTAGCCCGTTCTATTCGGGCCTCCCCCCGTAGCGGTGATCACCCCACTGCCCGCAATCGTATTCGCAATCAAGCGAATCCCGCCGCCACTCCCAGGACCACCCGGCTGGTATCCATCTCCCCCGTTCCCCCCATTCGATGTGATGGATCCATTCACCGTAATAACACCCGATGAGGCGATCAAGATTGCACCGCCGCCACCGCCACCGCCGCCACCATTACACCCATTTGTGCAAACGAGCGTGCCGGTAAGTGGATACGCCGGCCCGCCGGTGCCACCAGAACCTCCAATCAAAGGCACAAGGGTCTTTGTGCCATACGATTGTGAATTACAATTCCCCCCTTGTGTCATCGCATTAGCGAAGCTCCCTGGGCAGCCGGAATTCGATATGGCGATCCCTGCACTGCCCGGTCCAAGCCCACCACCGATAGCGGCCAGAGTTCCGCCATTGAATGCCGGCGAAATCCCCCCCGCTCCGCCGGCATATCCTCCTGAGCCGCCAGCGCCACCGCCACCAATTGGCAGAATCAGTTCAGGGGCGCTGACGGAGCTCCCATCCTGCCCATTGACGTTGACGGTTCCCGCAATCGCCACATCTCCTGAAGCCAGGATGGTGATGGGGGTATTGGTTGTATTCGGCACGAATGTCACGGTCACCCCGGCGGGAATATTGACCGTCGTAAAGTTGAACACTCCGCTGAGTGGAACCGGTAGCGCGACGTTCGCGGCCGGTGCAAACGCCCCATCCGCCCCGGTGCTCCCACTGTCAAAGGGGGCGGAGAACGTGAGTCCGGGACGCACGAGCACCCCGACAAAAATCACCATCGCCCCCAACCACCCCAACGATCGCGTGCTGTGCTGTCTCATCAGAAGTCCTCCCGCTACTATCCGAATTGAATATCGCCTTACGGGCTCGCCACACTGAACGTATTTCCCTCTAACATCGCCGCAGGAGACGTACCGTTCGACGTTGAAATCCTGACCACGCGTGGACCAAGAGGCGCTCCAGGAACAACCGTCAGTTCCGCGGTGACCTGCGTGCCCTCCGGATTGGCCATGATGGCGCTGGCCGTGATGGTTGTATCAACCACGCCATTGAGGAGAAATGTGAACGAAGTTGCGCCCGCCAAGCCGGTGCCCGTCAGCGTCACCGGCAAATTCGTCACACCTTGGACTCCGTTGCTGGGACTAATCGTCTGAATGATCGGAATTAAACTGACGCTGACCTGCGGTGCCACGAACGGCCCAGACGGCGCGTCATTCTGACCGATCGCCACACTCACCTGTGAACCCACGAACGGTCCTGATGGCGCGTCGGTTTGCCCAATAACCGCGCTCACCTGCGGCGCCATGAAGGGCCCGGCCGGCGTGTCGCTCTGTTCAATTACGACACTCACTTGTGGCGCATGCATCGGCCCCACCAGCCCAGCGGGAAGCACGGTGACCGTGGCGGTCCCGGACTTGGTCACGTCGCCCAGGCTGGTGGCTCTAATCAGAACACGCGCCGTGTCCGTAAAGCTCGCCGGCACGCTGTACAGCCCCGTGTCCGAAAGATTTCCAATGGACGTGCCCACTCCCTCAAGGTTCCAGATCACGGCTTGATTGCTCAGTCCCGAGACAATCGCCTCAAACTGCGTTGACGTACCAGCGACCACCGTCGCGGTCGCCGGGCTGACTTCAACGCTTGCTGGTTCCGTGACAGCAAACGACGTCGAGGTCGTCGCGGTTCCATTCAGATTGGTCACCGCAATCGGGCCGGTCGTCGCTCCAATCGGCACACGGGCCACGATCTGCGTGGCCGTGGATGAGACGATTTGAGCTGCCGTTCCATTGAATGCAACCTGATTGTCCGTCAGTACGGCGCTAAAGCCTGCCCCGAAGATCGTGACCTCCTCACCTTCCGGGCCGTGCTGAGGACTAAAGAGCGTGATGGAAATCCCCGTGGGTGCGGCATCGTTATGGGAAATCGACAACAAATTGCCTACGGCATCGTAGGTGTACACCGCGGCATTGCCTTGATCATCAATTTCAGCCACCAACCGCCCTAATTCGTCATAGACATAGCGCGACTGCCCAGCGAGGACCGTTGTTTGAAGCGATAACAGCACGCTCAGGCAAGCCATCACTACTATGTTTAGGCATACAACGCCGGCACATATTCTTACTGTTGTTCTTACTATGCGCATAAGAAAAACACTCGCCTCAACCACCGAGCCCCGTCATCACCACCATACGACCAACGTCGATACCAGACCTACAAGACGAGCGACTGCCGCCCATTAGCACGATGGTAGACCAGCCTGCCCAGTACGGTCCGAATGGGCGTCCCGTTCGTTGGCTCACAGCCCTTGTGTAACCGCAGCTTTAACCGTCTCGGTCTTAAAACGGCTCCTGCCCCTCGTCTTCTAAACTCGGTTTACCGAAACTATGTCGGCCGTCTTCGACAAAAATCTTATGGCGTTATTCTCGAAATCAATGACCTCCCACGAGACTCCTTCCCATTGACGGTCAGAAACATCCTTGACGTCAAAACCAATCACTCTAGTCTGCCCACCACCAAAGTCGCTAATGCTAAACCCACTGACGCCACTAAATGTGAATTTCATTTGGTAGTTAGGACTTCGGTCCTCGGATTCAACAACCATATCGATATTTTGAATTAGATTAGATTCCCTATGGCTTTCATAGAAATGCAACTCGCGGACGATACGAAATTCGCTCAAACGAAATTCTCCTAAAATGTCTCTAGCTCTATCAATTCCTTCGATAAGCGCCATTCACAATCCTTACTGGTATGGGCCTGGGATTGCGCGAGACTCTTTGCCGCCTGGAGCATACCCTGGCCCATATTCAGTCGTATGGTGGTGAGGATCGGTATGTGCATTCGGTCGGCCGTGGGTAGTATAGTCAGTTCGGCCAACTTGCCGGCCATATTGGTCGTAGTGAACTGTCGACCGTTCTAGTTGGCCGGTTTCTGGGTTCAGCTTTGTATGTTCCAACGTCTTAGTTCCCGGAGTCACCTGTCTGGGCGCATTCTTTGTAAGTGCGGCTTCTGGAGAAAACGGTTTCGCCCCCTTTGCGGCTCTAAGTGCTTTAATCGCTTTAATGGCTCTTAACGCCCCAACTCCGATGGCCCCTTCGGCGCAGCCTAACGCTAGGCCCCCGTAGTCAATCTTGCGCCCCGACAGCACATCGATAGCGCCGCTGGCAAAGGCCCCGCCGGCGCAGCCTAAAAGGACCTGCACGAACTCGCCGGTGGGATCGGTGTAGTTCGTCGGGCTGTTAAACACATAGGCGTAGAGGTTGGGGTCCCCTCCAGCAAATTCAATCGGGTCTTCGCTCAAAAAGCGCTGGAGAGCAGGTGCATAATACCGAGCCCGGTAGTAGTAGAGACCGGTCCCGTCATGTTCACGGCCGGTGTATTGGAATGGATTGGTGGTTGTTCCCGTCGAGGTTGTGCGACCGAACGATGCGTAAGAATACTGCGCGGTTTCCGCACCGGCGCCGTCCGTGAGTCCCAGCACACTGCCCAGTGCATCGGCGTGGTAGAACTCGCTCTGAGTCGATCGGCGCTGGAAGGGCTCATCCGTGTTCAACGATCTGAGATAGCCGGCCGCAACTGCTCCGCCGTCTATCTCCGCGACGATGTCCCCCCCGTCGTATTGGTAGTCCGTCGCGTTGCCGTTGATCACTTTGCTGATTCGCCGACCGAACGCGTCATAGGTAAAACTGGCGCTCACCGACGGTCCACTGATCGCGATCAGCCGGTTTCTGGCGTCCCACGTGTAGGTCGTGGTCCCGCTCGCATCGACGTGGCTCGTGAGGTTGCCATTGGCGTCATAGGCCAGATTTGGCGCGGCGCTGTTGAACTGAATTTGCTCGTTGGCATCGTCGTACGCAGCCTGCACCGGAGTGGGGAGCGCGGATTGGACGGCGATGCGGCCTCCGGCAATGCGGCGACCAGCCGAGTCGTACTCGTAGGTGAGATCCTCGATGGTTGAGACCGGACCCTGGTGCAGGATGCGGGTGACCCGGTCGGCAGGATCGTACGTGTAGGCTGTATTTGTGCCATTGGGATACGTGAGGCTCGTCCGCCGCCCCGCCGCATCATAACCAAGCGCGACGGTTTGGGTGTCCTGAGCGACACCGGTCAACCGGTCTGCCGTATCGTAGATGTATGACACCGCTGATTGCCCGTTCACGCTCATCGCGGTCCGGCGATCAACAGCATCGTACGCGTAGGTCACCACCCCCTGCGGAGTGACCACTTGGCTGAGGCGGTCTACCCCATCGTAAGCCAGGTCAATGGGCCCCGACGTCGTGTCGTTCGCCTGAACAAGCCGCCCGACCGCATCATAGGTCCAGGTCGTTTGGCTACTATCCGCATGGTCAGCCTGAATGCGCCGATTGAGACCATCATACGTAAAGGTACTGACCTGGCCTTTGCGGTCGGTGAACTGCGTGAGGTTGCTATTGAGATCGTAGACGTACCCTTCCCCCCGATTCAACGCGTCGGTTCGTGACGCAATCTTGTCTTGCGCATCATATGTGTACGCTGTCGTTTGGTTCTTGGCGTCCGTGATCGACAGCAGGTTCCCGTTCGGATCGTACGTGAAGCCCGTTGTGCCGCCCGCCGCATCAGTGATCGTGGTCACCCGATTGAGCGCGTCGTATTGATAGGTAGTTGTGAAGCCCTGTGGATCTTGAAGCGCCACCAGTCGAGAAACTTTGTCATAGAGCCTGGCCGTGCGGTTACCGAGGGGGTCGACGGATGCGCTCAGGTTCCCGGCGTCGTCGTATTCAAACGAGGTGGTGTTTCCCAGGGGATCGGTGACGGTCAGCGGCTGGCCGAACGCGTTATACGTAAATGAGGTTACCTGTCCATCCGGATCCGTTCTCGATATGAGGTTTCCCGAGATGTCATACGCAAATGTCGTAACGTGTCCCAACGCGTCAGTGACTTGGCTGATCTGATGATACGTGGGCTCATACGTGTAGGTGGTGATGTTCCCCGCCGCGTCAGTCGTGGAGAGCAGGTCGCCGGTCGTGTCGATGCTAAAGCTCGTTGTGCGTCCCAATGAATCAGTCGTTGTTTCAACCTGGTTGTTCGGATTGTAGGTCGTGACCATCGGTTGGCCTAACGCATCGATGACGTCGGTGGTAAAGCCACTGTTGCTGACCCGGTGGGTGGTCTCGTGGCCCTCTGGGTCCACCACGGTTGCCGCCACGACGAACCCGCCCGTCACGGTGTACCCGGCCTGGAGGCTGTCCCACGAATCTTCGACCGCCGCACAGGAGGGACTCCCGGGGCAACCAGGCCCCTGCACGTCTCCGCCACTCAGCCGATATCGGATCCGCCACTCGCCCCCATTGGCCTGGATCTGACGGAGGACCCTCCCACTCGGACCGTAGACGTTTTGAATGAATTGGATGTTCCGGGCATCGGTGATCGTCAGCATCCGGCCGGCCGTATCGTAGGTGTACTGTGTCACCCCACCGGCAGGGTCGGTCACGCTCTGCAATCGGTTCGCGGCGTTGTACGTATACGACACGGTCCGCCCCATCGGATCTTGAATCTGAGTTAAACGGGAGGCAGTGAAAGTGAACTCGAACGCGCGGCCCGCGGCATCCACAATGCGAGTAATGCCACCCCCGGACTGGCGTTCGATTGTGATTCGGTTCTGGTAGCGATCCGCCATCTCAACGAGAAACTCTACGCCCAAGAACAGCGAGCGGAACCGCCAGGTATTTCCATCCTTAAATCGCAATTGGTGATCACCTCCAGCCACCACGCTCAGTACCGCCCCGGCCAGGAACGGGTGTGATGTGTTCATGAAGGTCCCGTCGGCTTGACGGACAAGATCAAGCCGTGCGTTTCCCGGGAGGATAAGCCGCATCAAGTCGGCACTGTTGGTCGGCATCAGAATCACGTCTACCGAGAGAGCCCACCCCTGTCCTAGTGGAGCCTGGAACCCTCCGATCGTGGCAAATGGATCAAATGGATTGTAGGTGCGGCTGAGTTGCACGGGCACCCGCCCTGGCAACACGAGATCCGTCTTCTGGACGATCATTTGACCCAACCGGAGATCAACCGGGTCAGCCCCGCTGGGCCCCAATAGATTCAAATTTAACTGCTTCGCTTGATTGGCCAGCCAACACGTGAGGCCGCACACGCCGCAAAACCGCTGAATACCCACACCGGGGTCGGAGACGATCCGGCTCCCGTCGGCACTCACCGTCCCTAACCCCGCCAAGCGCCAGCCCGCGGTACCGCCCATCGGAGACGCGTCGTAATACCACAGTTGGGCCTTGTCCCCAGGATCAAGATCCAAATCGTTGGGACCCGACACAGGCAGTGGTGCGCTTGGTACGCCGCCCATCGGCGTGCCGAAGAAAATCTGATACAGCGATCGCGTCGGCCCTGGAGGAGGAAGCACCGGCAACCGATCAGGACTCAGCCGCTCAAGCGCAATTTGGGTCTTCACGTTCCCATCCCAACCCGTGATAGTGGCGCCAGCCGGAAGAGTGAGCGAAAACCCAGGGAACCGTGAATCCGTCACCACTTGCGTCGCTGTCGCATTCGAAATCGGGACAAAACGTTCCGGCGGAGGCGGCGGAGTGATCTGAAACGGCGGGAGCACGGTCGTCTGGTTGGCCGTTAATGTCACATCGGCCGCATACATCGGGTATCCCGGCCGCGCAGCGTTTGCGTCGATCATGAGTTGCTGTGTACCCGAGGGAACGTCTGTCAAGAGGAAGTTCCCCGCCGCATCGGTGTTCGTTTGTGCGGTGCCCAATCGCACGTGGACGCCGGAGAGTGGTTCGCCGTCCACGGTGACGAATTGTCCTGCCACCGCCGTGTTACCGCCGACTTGCACGTCGAGTGTTAGTTGGATGGTTTGGGTGCTGGGACCGGTGTCCATCAGGGCGCTGCCGGTCACGCTGAACGAGGTTGGTCCTGTAGGGGTGGTCCCGCTCGCCGCGACCCTCAATGTCGTGCGGTTCCCCGCCGCCAGGGTGGAGGCTTCGTAGACTGCCGTGACTCCGGTTGGCAGGCCGGACACGCCGAGCGTGATCAGGTTGGTGAAGTCCCCGACGCTTTCGGCGCTGATCACGTACACCACCGCGCCGCCTTGGAGTACCGTTGCCGTTGCCGGAACCGCCTGAAGCGTGAAGTCCGCACGGGGCACGACGGTGAAGGGCTCGGGACTGGTTGCGGTGCCCACCGAGGTCGTCACGCTCACTGGACCCGTGGTGGCGTCTATGGGCACGGTGGTCTGAATCGTCGTGGATGTGGCGCTGGTAATGATGGCCTGTGTGCCGTTGAACCAGACCTGATTGTTCGCAGCGAACGGATCGAAGTTCTGACCTGTGATGGTTACGGCTATTCCCTGCGGCCCATTCGTAGGCGACAGGCTCGCTATCAGCGGGTTTGTGACCGAAAAGTTCGTGGCGCTGGTGGCCGAGCCGCCGGCGGTCGTCATGGTGATCGGACCCGTGGTGGCGCCCAGTGGCACCGTGGCCGCCATCATCGAGGCGGCGTTGGTGCTCGTGGCCTGCACGCCGTTGAAGAAGACCGTCGCGGTCGGACCGAAGTTCTCCCCTGTGATCGTCACCACGGTTCCCACGGGCCCGCTGGTAGGCGTAAAGTCCGTAATGGTCGGAGACGGCGGGACCAGCACCGTGAGCAACGTGCTGTCACTGATCGCTCCGGACGCGGCCGTGATCGTGGTCGTCCCGGCGGTCAGGGCCGAGGCCACGCCTGCGGTATCGATGGCGGCCACGGCCGCATCGGACGAACTCCACGTCGCGCTCGCGGTCAGATTTTGCGTCGTGCCGTCGGTGTAGGTCCCGGTGGCGGAGAACGCCTGGGTCTCGCCGATGTACACGCTCGGCGCGTCCGGGGACACGGTGATGGTGGTCAATTCCGGCGCGGTGACCGTGACCTGGCTGCTCGCGCTGCCCGCCCCCAACGTGGCGGTGATGGTGGCGAGGCCTTCGACCAGGGTGAAGACCGGAAAGTCGGCGCCCACGGAGCCTGCCGGAACCGTGACCGTGGTCGGGACCTGCGCCACGCTGGGGTTGCTGCTCGTCAGTGTGACGGTCTGAGGGTCGGGCGACACCGGAGACACTGTCACGTGCAGCACGCCCGGGCTGCCCTTGGGGAGGCTGAGCGTCGCGGGCGTCAGCCCGGTCACAATCGTCGGCAATGGCGTGACCTGCACCGTGGCGCTGACCGACGTGGCGTTGATCGACGCGGTAACGGTCGCGCTGCCGGGGCTCAATCCCATCACGGCAAAGTCGACACTGGTGGCCCCTGCCGGCACGGTCACGCTACTCGGGGCCTGCAACACCGCGGGCGCAGTATTGGCAATCGGAATGCTCGTGTCCGCGGGTTGCGCCACGTTGATCGTGAGCGTAAACGTGCCGTTGGCATCCTGTTGAATCGACAACGTACTGGGCTGAAGCGAGACCACTGCGGGTGGAATCGGGGTGACGTGGATCGTGGCGCTCTGCGTCCCGCCGTTGAGCGACGCGGTGATGACCGCGTCGCCGATGGCTTGGCCGGTCACGGTGAACGAGGCGTCGATCGAGCCGGCCGGCACGGTGACGCTGGCCGGCGCCAGGAGTCGTTCCGGATGATCCACGTTGAGCGTGATGACCGTGTTGCTCAACTGGGCCGCGTTCAGGGCGACGGTGAAACTGCTGGTCGCGCCGACCTCGATGGACAGCTCCGCAGGCACAAGCGAGACCAGGGTCGGTGCGGGCGGCACCACCTGCACCGCGGCCTGGGACGAACTTCCGTTCAAACCGGCCTGCACGCTGGCTGTGCCCAAAGACACCGTGCCCACGGGAATGTCGGCCGTGGTTTGCCCGGCCAACACCGTCACGGTCGCCGGCACGCTGATGATGCCGTTGGGACTGGCCGAGATCGCAATGATCGTGTCCGTGGATTGCGCTCCGGAAATCGTCACGGTCACCGCCGTAGTCGCTCCCAGGGTCACGGAACTGGTCGCCGGCAGCAGCGACACCACGGTGGGCGGCGCGGGCGTGACCGTGATCGTGCTGACGGCGTTAGTGCTGTTCAGGGTCGCGGTGATCTGCGCGGTGCCCGGGCTGTTGGCGCTGACCGCGATGGTCGCGTCCACCTGGCCCGAAAGCACGGTCACGCTGCTCGCCACAAAGGCCACGCCAGGATCAGTGCTGGTCAATGCAACCGAGGTGTCGGTAGTCTGGGCGGAGCTGATGGTGACCGTCAAGGTGCCGGACCCGCCTTGCGTGATCGATAAGGTATCGGGACCCAGACTGGTCACGGTCGGCGGCGCGGGGGTCACTTGCGCCGTGCTGGTAATGCTCCCGCCGTTGAGCGAGACCGTGATCAACGAAGTGCCCGGACTGACCGCGGTCACGGGCACCGACACCGTGGCCTGGCCCGCCACGAACGCCACGGACGCCGGGACGGTTGCGACCGCGGGCGCTGAACTGCCCACCACCAAGGACCCCGGCGTGTCGGGTGTTGGGGACAAGGTCGCGGTCAGCGTGCCGGTGGCCCCAACCGTGATCGGCAGCGGATCAGGCACCAATGCGGTGGGCACGGGATTGGGTGCGCCCAGCGTGGCCCCGAACGTGGCCGCGCGACTCGTGGCGTCGAAATACAGGCGCAGGCCGACGGCATTGTTGTGCCCCGCACATTTGGTGCCGTCGGGATTGGTCCCGATCCGGGTCAGAATCTTGAGTGACAGGCCGTCCGAGGTTCCGTTGAACGTCTGCGGATCGAACGACCCGAACGCGACGGTGGTTTCGAGCGCGTTGGCGGCATTGCGGGTGATCCCGGTGATGCACAGGGTCTGGCCCGCGACCACGAGTGACCCGTTCCGACTGATCTCGGCCCGCACGTCGTAGTTGGTGCCCTGGTCATCGCTGTTCTTAAGGCCCAACCACACGTGCACGGGCGCCAGCGCGCTGAGCGTGCCCGCGGTCGGCACCGGGTTGGCGGGCCACGTGCCCACCTCGACCCAGGGATTGCCCCCGTTGAAGTTGACGCTCGCGGAGTCCTTGTACTTCGCGGTGCCCGAGGTCGGCGCCGTGGTGTTCAGAAACAGGGTGGCGGGATTGGCGTTGGAGCCGGTCCCATGGAGAAAGAAGTCCGTGGCGGTCTGGGCAGAGGCGACGGAACCAAGGCTGACCGTGACGAAAAGCGAGACGGTAAGTATCGCGAGGGTGAGGCGAACGTCCGTAGCGCGGCGCTGCAACGTCCAGTGCACGAACCAACCCTCCTCGATTGTCGGCGACCAGCGAGCGCTCGGGGGTCGGCGCGGGGCAACTGGCTGACTAGGGAGAATACTGGGGGCGACTTGTAGCACACCCCGGCGAGGGCTGTCAATTCGTTTTTGAAAGAATGTAGCTGATACATCATGTGTCCGCTGCGGAGAGCAAGTGAAGTGACCGCTTTAAGCGGGACGGACTGTCAGCTTGGTCGAGGAGGACTCGGCGATGCTGTACGGACCGACCGCCGTGGAGCGGGCGATGAAGATTCAGGAGGTGATCTTGCGGGCGATGAGTGGGGCGCTCACGTGGTTGCAGGCGGCAGACATCATCGGGTGTAGTCCGCGCACCATGCGGCGCTGGCGGGCGCGCTATGACCGCACGGGCTACGACGGGCTGCTGGATCGGCGGCACGGCCGGCCCTCGCCCCGCCGGGTGCCCCGGGCCGAGGTGGAACGGCTGCTGCGGCTGTACCGGGAGTCCTATCTGGGGTTCAACGTGCGGCATTTTCACGAGATTGCCCGTCGGGAGCACGGGTGCACACTCTCCTACAGCTTCGTGAAACGGGCGCTCCAAGAAGCGGGGCTGGTGCGCAAGCGCCGCGCCCGCGGCCGGCATCACCAGCGCCGGGAGCCGCGGGCCTGTTTCGGCGAAATGCTGCACCTCGATGGCAGCCCGCATCCCTGGCTGGCCCTGGTGCCCGAGGAGCGCCAGACGCTCCTAGCCGTGCTGGACGATGCGACCAAGCGGCTGCTGTATGCCCAGCTCGTCTCTGCTGAGACCACGGAGACCGTCATGACCGCTTTGGCTACGGTCTTTCGTGCCCACGGCCTGCCCATGGCGCTCTACACCGACCGCGCGAGCTGGGCGTTTCTCACCCGGCGGACGGGCGAGGCCGTGGACAAGACGCGGCTCACGCAGGTCGGCCGGGCCTTGGCCCGCTTGGGCGTGGAGCACATCCCCGCGTATTCGCCCCAAGCCCGCGGCCGCAGCGAGCGGCTCAACCGCACCCTGCAAGACCGCCTGGTCAACGAGCTTCGCGTGGCGGGAATCCGCACCGTGGAGGCGGCCAATGCCTATTTGCAGACCACGTTTATCCCGCACTACAACGCCACGTTTACTCGGCCACCCCGGGAGGCGGCCTCTGCGTTCGTGGGCGTGGGGCCGGTGGACTTGGACCAGATCTTCTGTCACGAAAACGAGCGCGTGGTCGGGAAAGACAACACGGTGACCCTGGAGCGGACGGTGCTGCAGGTGCCCAAGCAACCGGGCCGCTCAACCTGTGCTGGCACCCGCGTCACGGTCCGCCGCCACCTCGATGGCACCTGGACCGTCTGGAGGGGACCGCTGCGCTGGTGCCAGTACGACGCCACCGGAAAGCGGACAGATCACGTGTCAAACCAACCGGTCACTTTCACTTGCTAACAACATTCGTTTTTGAAAGAAGCATTGAAACGGAAGCAGATCGGGAAGCGGCGAAGAGTTTGACTAGCCCCCGTGGCCGCTTGAAAGTTCGCAATCAGCAGGTTACCAGCGGGCCCTTAGACGTCGTGGATCTGATTGGAGCCGGCGGTCGGGATTGAACCGACGACCTGCTGATTACGAATCAGCTGCTCTACCACTGAGCTACGCCGGCGAGGCGACTACGGAGAGAACGACTAGAACGACTGCGTCGGTACTGTAGTGGAATCGGCCGGCGAAGTCAACGCGGGCGGATCGGGATTCAACTGCATGGGTGTGTCGCTGGGCGGCACGGTGGCCACGTGTTTCGGCATGGGCGGCGCGGCGGACACCGCGCCCCGAGGCAGCACCACGGTCCGCACCTTGCCGTTCGCGCCCAGGGAAGGTACCGGCTCGCCGTTGAACTCCACGGACACGCCGCCGGCGTTTCCGACCGTCAATCGGACGTGTTGTTGCGCCGACCACTCCACGCGCTCCCCGGCCTGCATGAGCGCTTCCTTAAGTTCGGTATCGTCGATGAACGCCTGCACCCAACTCGGTTCGTTCGCCGTGATGACCACGCGCTGGACGGTCGCGGCGTCCGCCGGCTGCGGTTTCGCGGGCTCCGCCGGGGGTGGCGACGAAATGGCGACGCCGTCGGTTCCGGTCGGGGCTTGCGGCGAGGGAACCAGGGGTTGATCCGAAACCGGGTCCTCGACGCGCGGCACGACCAGCACCGGAGGAGGCGATGACAACGGGGAGGTAATCGCGGTGGGGTGCTCGGGCGTTGCGCGCGGGCTCCAGAGCACGACCGCGGACACCACGATCATCACCCCCGCGGTCCCAAGGCCGGCGAGCGTCAGCCTCTGCTGCAGAACGTGATGTCGATCGGGCTCCACCACCCCCTTAACCGCCTCGGCCTCATGTGAGACCTGAAAGTACTCGGCCGCGAACTGTTGGTACCGCGCCATCACGTCTTGTTCATTCAGCCCCAGGCAGCGCACGTACGAGCGGAGAAACCCCTTGACGGTCACTTCGGCCGGGAGCGACGTGTAGTCGTCACGCTCCAGCGCTTCCAACGTGCGCAAGCGGATACGCGTCCGCGTGGACACTTCCTCCAACGAAACGCCTCGCGTGTTGCGTTGTCCGCGCAAATACTGCCCGAGACTTTCCATGCCGCAGTGCTCCTCAAACTCCGCTAGTCGAACTTCAGGGGACGGGCCAACTGTTCGTTCGCGTCCTCCGCCCAGCGGCTGCCGGGCGCCAATTCCACCACTTTCTGGTACGCGGTACGAGCCTGGTCGGTTTTTCCGGCGCGGGTATAGACCTTCGCCAATCGGTAATACGCCTCGGCAAAACTCGGCGCGTGTTTGACCGCGCTTTCATACGCCGCGATGGCCTGCGGAACATCGTTCTTGTCCTCATGGATCCGGCCCGCCTCAAACGCGGCCAGCGCGTGGCTTGGATTCACCCGCAGCGCCGTGATGAACTCGCGCAGCGCCGCGTCCGGCTGCGCGCGCTTCAAATAGATCTTCCCCTTGTTGTAATGGGCCAGATCCGGCGTGGCGTACTGCGTAAAACTCAGGGCTCGATCGTAGGCCTCCATCGCCTGATCGGTTTTGCCCTGTTCATCGTACACCTTGCCCAGATAATTCCACGCCGCCGCGTCGTCCGGCTTGAGTTTGATCGCGCGGCGAAACTCGCGTTCCGCCTCGGCGTAACTTTCCTTCAGGAAATACACGTGGCCCAATGCGTAGTGTGTGTCGCGGTCGTTGGGATTGAGTTCCACGGCTTTCTGAAACTCGACGAACGCGGGCTGCAATTGTTGGTCGATCAAATACGAATATCCCATTTTGTAGTGCCCGTCGGCCTTGCGGATTTCCGCCTCGTTCGTGCAAGCCGTGAGAAGTATAGCAGACAAACTCAACCAGAGGCCGAAGCCCCGGACGGGTGCCTCCCGCCATGTGTCTTGGGCGCGTCCCTGCACCACGGAACCCTCCTTAGGCGTCGATGTCCTCGAAAAAGGTGAGCTGCTTGAACTCGCGATAGCGATGCTGAATTTCCAGCCGGGTGAGCGTTCGGAAACGGTCAAGACTGAACGCTTCCACGCAATAGGAGGCCAACACGCTGCCGAAAATCACCGCCTTGCACAAATTTGCATGGTCCAGCGACGCGTGCTTCGCCAGGTGCCCCAGAAAGCCCCCCGCAAAACTGTCCCCCGCCCCGGTCGGATCGAACACGTTCTCCAACGGAAACGCCGGGGCCGCGAACACCTTGTCCCCGGAGAACAGCAACGCGCCGTGCTCCCCGCGCTTGATGATCACCGTGCGCGGCCCCATGGCCATGATCGCCCGGCTCGCCTTGACCAGGTTCGATTCTCCCGCCAACTGCCGGGCCTCGCCGTCGTTGATGATCAAGATATCCACCTCGCGCAGGGTTTTCACCAACTCGTCCTTCTTGCCCGCGATCCAAAAATTCATGGTGTCGCACGCCACGATTTTCGGGCGGGTGACCTGCCCGAGCACGTCGCGTTGCAACACGGGATCGATGTTGGCCAGAAACACGAGCGCGGGCGTCCGGTACGCGTCCGGCACGCGCGGCGCGAACCGCTCGAACACGTTGAGCTGCGTTTCCAGGGTGCGAGCCTCGTTCAGTTGGTAACTGTATTCCCCGCGCCAACGAAAGGTCTTGCCTTTCCCGGTTTCGACGCCGGCGATGTCGATCCCGCGACCGCGCAAGAACTCCAAATGCGGGGCGGGAAAATCTTCCCCGACCGTCGCCACCACGTTCACCGGCGTGAAATACGACGCCGCGGTCGAAAAGTACGTGGCCGACCCCCCCAGCACCTCGGTGGCCTCCCCGAACGGCGTTTTGACCGAATCCAATGCCACCGACCCCACCACCAACAGACTCATGCGCCACACTCCTTTTCCACGGCCGTCGTCGCGTCCCCCGGACGCGGCAGCAGGCTCACCAAGTTCGTCGCGGCCATCGCGAGCACGTCCTGCAAACGCACGTCCTCGCTCACCGCCTCCTCCACGGCCTCCGTTCCGCCTTCTCCCGTCCACACGACGTTGCCGCACCGGCTGTCCAGGACCTCGCCGACCAGGCGGATGCGCTGCACGCGTTCGGCGCTTCGCTTCGGCGCCGTCACCAGCCCCGGCGTGACCGTCGCGGTCCCCGGGCCGGCCATCGCCCGCGTGGTGCGTTCGTACTGATCGATGCGCACCACCATGAAGTACCGGACCCCCTCGGCCGCGGCGAGGCGCCGCAGCAGTCCCGGGTCCATCGCGCCGCGCGCCTCATAGTGCCGGAGCAACCGGTCCAGATCCGCGCCCATCCCCACTTCGCGGGCGCGGGCGGTCGCGTCGGAGTGCGGGATCACGCGGATTTTCGTGAGATAGGTGGACGCGGCCTGATCCAGCACGAACGCCACGTCATCGCGAATGCCCTCCGGCGCCACGGCCGACGTCACCCCGAGCAGGCCCAACCCGCCAGACTTGAGTCGCGGCCAGTCAAAGGAGTCCGCGCGGAATAATTGGGTTTCGTCGTGGGACAACGACGGGCCCAAGGACGCGGCGCACCCCGCCGCCATCCACGCGGCCAGCGCCACGCCCACCGCCGCGCGCCGCGTCGAGATCATCCCCGCCCCGCCAGCAGGAGTTTGAGCCGCGTCTTGGCGCGCGCGGACACGGCCTCCGGTCTGGTAATGATCGCGTAGCGCAACGCCTCCCCGCAGCGACAGCCGCGGCCTGCGGCGATCGTCGGCACCACCGCGGCCAGCACCTGTTTGGCCTTGGCCACGTTTTCGTGCAGCAATTTGATCACCGCCTCGACCGTCACGTCCGATTCCTCTTGGTGCCAGCAGTCGTAATCGGTCACCAGCGCCAGCGTGGCGTAGCAGATTTCCGCCTCGCGCGCCAGTTTAGCCTCGGTGGCGTTGGTCATGCCGATCACGTCCACCCCCCACTGCCGGTAGATGAGCGACTCCCCGCGGCTGGAAAATTGCGGTCCTTCCATGCACAGGTAGGTTCCGCCCTCGTGCGCGGCGAACCCTCGGCCGTGGCAGGCCTGGACCAATGCGCCGGTGAGTTCGGGGCAGACCGGATCGCCGAACGCCACGTGCGCCACGATCCCGTTGTCAAAGAACGTCGAGACCCGATGTTTGGTGTGATCGTAGAACTGGTCCGGGATCAACAACTCGCCCGGATGAATCGTCTCCTTCATGCTGCCCACCGCGCTGACCGAAAGAATGCGTTCCACGCCCAGTTGCTTCATGGCGTGGATGTTCGCGCGGTAAGGAATCTGCGTGGGCGAGTGCCGGTGTCCGGCGCCGTGCCGCGCCAGGAACGCCACGTCCACCCCGTTGAGCGACCCGACGGTCACCGCGTCGGACGGTTCGCCGAACGGCGTGCGCACGCGCACGCGGCGCTGGGCCTTGAACCCCTCCATCTCGTACAACCCGCTGCCTCCGATAATCCCGATCCGCGCTTTGGCCGCGGACCGGGCGGTCTTCGTTCGCGCCATCATCCTCTCCGGTCTTGTGCCGCGCACGCGGCGTGATCCAGCCACGCCGCCGCGCGATCCACGAGTTCCTCCACGGACGCGCCCGCCCCCGCATCCACCCAGTGGATGGACGGGTCCGCGCCGAACCACGTCATTTGGCGTTTGGCGTACCGCCGGCTGTCCCGTTTGATCAATCGGATCGCCTCGTCCTGATCGTACGCGCCGCGCAGCGCGCCAACCAGTTGGCGATACCCCACCGCGCGCATCCCCGGCGCGTCCTCGCCGTACCCGGCCCGCGTCAACCCTTCGACTTCCGCCGCGAGTCCCCGGGCGATCATCGCGTCCACGCGGGCGTCGATACGGGCGTAGAGATCGTCCCGCTCCCGACGGAGACCGATCACCACCGCGTCGTATCGCGGAGCGCGAAACCCATGCGCTCGCTGGCGGACTGACAACGGCGCGCCGGTCAATTCGAAGACTTCGACCGCGCGCAGCGCTTTGGGCAGATCATTGGGATGGATCAAGGCCGCCGAAGCCGGATCCACCTCGCTCAGCCGCCGGTACACGGCGCCCGGCTCCTCGCGTTCCCGCGCCAACCAGGCCGCGCGCAGCGCGGCATCCGCCGGCGGTCCGTCGCACAATCCCCACAACAGGGCGCGCAGATACAGTCCGGTTCCCCCCACCACCAGCGGACGCGCGCCCCGGGCGCGCAATGCCTCCAGGCACGCGGACGCGTCGCGCGCGTACCGCCCCGCGCTGTACGCCTCGTCCGGGTCCACCAGATCGATCATGTGGTGCGGCACCCGCGCCCGCTCGGCGGGGGTGGGTTTGGCGGTCCCGATCTCCATCGTGCGGTAGACCTGACGCGAGTCCGCGCACACGATCTCCGCGCCCACCCGCTCCGCCAGCGCCACGACCACCGCGCTCTTGCCGACCGCGGTGGGGCCGACTAAACACACGAGTGGGTGAGCGGGCGAATGGGCGAGCGGGCGAGAAGACTCAAGACTCTCTCCCCCCCTCTCCCCCTCCCCCCCTCTCCCCCTCGTGTCCATCACCCACGCCTCCCGAACGCGCGCTCAAGGTCCGCGGGCGCGAAGCGCAGCGCCACGGGGCGGCCGTGCGGGCAGGTGGCGTTGCGGGGCGTGGTCACCAAGTCGCGCACCAGGGCGCGAGTGGTCTCGTCGTCCAGTCGTTGGTGAGCTTTGACCGCGGCGTGGCAGGCCGCCGTGGCCAGGAGTCGGTGAACCGTGTCCGGGGTCTCGACCGGATCCTCGTCGGTCAACGCGTCCACCATCTCCAGAACCAGGGTCCGCCAGGCGGCGCCCGCCAGCAGCGCGGGCACCGTCCGCACCACGAAGGTGTTCGCGCCGAACGGCTCGATATCGATGCCCGCCGCGCGCAGCGCATCGAGTCGGCCCTGAATCGCCGTCGCCTGATCCGCGGGGTACTCGCAGGTTTCCGGGATCAACAACGGTTGGGTCAATTGATCGCCGCGCGCGTGCGCCGCCGCCAACCGCTCGTACAACACGCGCTCGTGCGCCGCGTGTTGATCGATCACGCGCAGTTCGCCGTCCACCTCGGCCAACAGATAGGTCCGATCGAACTGGCCGAAATACCGAAACAGCGGCCCCATCGCGGGCAGCGCCGTCGCCCGCGGTTCCGTCACCACCACTTCCAGCGACCGATATCCGGCCGGGGACTCGGCCACGACCGGATCGGCGCTCGACGGGTCGGACCACGACGTCTCGCTCCGCGCGCCGCCGGAGGGCGTCGCGTCGATCCCGGCCAAGGCCTCGGCGATGGCCGTGGTCACGAGTCGAACCACGTTATCCGGGTGCGCGAACCGCACCTCTCGTTTGGCCGGATGAACGTTGACGTCCACCTCCGATCCCGGCATCCGGAGAAACAATGCCACCACGGGATGCCGGCCGGTCATCAACCGCGTGGCGTAGGCCTGATCCACGGCCCGCAGGAAGACGGGATGGCGGACGGGACGGCCGTTGACGTACCAGTCTTGCCCCTTGCGGGTCGCGCGATCGATCTCCGGACGGGAACAGTAGCCGAGCACTTCCATTTCGCCGCGCACGCGCCGAACCGGGATGAGTCGCTCGCGCGCGGCCTCGCGCCCGTACACCTGAACGAGCCGCTCGGCCAAGTCGCCCGCCGCCGGGCACGCCAACACGCGCCGCCCCTCGTGGGTCAACGCGAACGCGACCTCCGGCCTGGCCAGCGCGTGCTGCTGCACGACCGCGCAGACGTGCGAGAGTTCGGTGGCCGCGGATTTGAGGAATTTTTGACGCGCCGGCGTGTGCGCGAACAGATCCGCCACCGCCATCGTGGTCCCGACGCGCGGCGGGCTCGGCGCGCGCCTCACGATCCGCCCGCCGTCGATCTCGATCTCCGCGCCGTCGGCGCTTCCCTGCCTCGCGCTGCTCGCCCGTACGCGGGCCACCGACGCGATGCTGGGCAGCGCCTCCCCGCGAAATCCGAGCGTGGTCAACGCGTCGAGGTCTTCCAGGGCGTTGATCTTGCTCGTGGCGTGCCGTTCAAACGCCAGCGCCAAATCATCCGGCGCCATGCCCTCCCCGTCGTCCGACACCGTGATCGACCACAACCCGGGGCAGGCCGTCTCCACGTCGATCCGCCGCGCCCCCGCGTCCAACGCGTTTTCGATGAGCTCCTTGACGACCGACGCGGGCCGCTCAATGACCTCCCCCGCCGCGATCCGATCCACCAAGGCATCCGGCAGGCGTCGGATTCGCCCCGTAGCGGGACCAGTGGCGGCGAGCACGTCGGAGAGTGGTGAGGTCATTACGGTGAGGACGACGTTGTGAAGTTACGAACCCGCCTCGATCTTCTTCGAGGCGAGCCTGCGCGGGAATCGGCCGGATGCAAGGCGCCGCGAGCACCGCACCGCAGCGTACGTGGTGGGTACGTGAGGAGCGGATGCGCAGCGGCAACGCCGCAGATGGCCGTTCATGAGCAGGCTCCTATCGGAGTTCGGCGAGTTTTTCCTTGGCAAGATTCGCCTCACTCGCCCGCGGAAACTCCTCCAACACCCGCTTGAGCGCGGCGCGCGCCTTGTTCTTGTCGTTGATCGCGGCGTAGGCGAACCCCTGCTTCAACAACGCGCCGACCAGCTTCTCGTTTTTCGGGAATTGCGTGATCAGCCGCTCGTATTGCTCCACGGCCTGGGGGTACTGTTTGGTTTGATAATACGATTCACCCAGCCAGTAGACCGCGTGGGGGACCAAAATCGACGTAGGGTACTGTTTGAGAAACGCCTGGAACCCCTGGATCGCGAGATCGTAGCTGCCTTTGATGAAGTCGTTGTACGCCAGATTGTAGGCTTCAACCGGGCTCAACCCGCTCATCGGCGTGCGCCCCGGGAGCACCACCCGTTCCTGATCCGACGGCGGCTCGACCGACGCCATCGAGCCGGGCGCCGGGGGCGCGCCGCCGGACGCCCGCCGTTCCTGTTCGGTGAGCCGCGCGTCCGTGGTGTCGACCCGCGCGCTCATCTGATTCAGACGGAAGGCTTGATCGTCGAGTGCCGCCGATATTTCAGCCATTCGGTGCGCTTGCTCCTCGATCCGACCCTGCACGGTCTGCAGATCGGCGGCGAGTTGATCGAGCCGGACCACCAGATCCACCTGGCTGCGCTGGCCGCTGGTGGATCGATCCTGCAACACCTTGTCGAGCCCGCCCATCTGCTGCGCCATGCGGTCCACCTGCCCGCGCATGGTTTCCACGTCGGTCTGCACGTCGACCAACGCGGCCTGGGTCGCGCAGCCCGCCGCGCCCAGCAGCAGGGCTCCGGCTAGGCCCAAGAAGCGCCCGCGCCCGCCGACTCCGAAACGCCGACGGACCGCGGCCGAACCGTCCGCGTTACCGAACCGCAAGGTGAGCCCGCCGGTTCTTCTGCCAGCACGACTCGTCATGCTCGCGACACGCCGGCTGCTCTTCGCCATAACTCACCGTGCTCAGATTGGCGGCCGACACGCCTAACGCGATCAATACCCGCTTGACCGCTTGCGCCCGCCGCTCGCCCAACGCGATATTGTATTCGTTGGTGCCGCGCTCGTCGGCATGCCCCTCGACCTTGACTTGCGCGTTGCCCCGGCCGAGCAGCCACTTGGCGTTCTGTTCCAACGCCGTCCGCCCCGCGGCCGTAATGTCGGATCGGTCATAGTCGAAATACACGTCGGCCAAACCCGTGGCCGGTTGAGCGGCCGGGGTCGGCGCGGGACGTTCTTCCACCGCCGACGGCTGCGTGACTTCCTCGATCGGCTGAGTCGTGGTGGGCGCGGGCTGCGATTCTTGAACACCCGCGGTCTGCACCGCGACTTGGGGCTTTTTCGGACATCCGGAAAGCACTACGGCGAACGCCGCCACGGTAACGACGGCCGACCATGCTGAACGTGACCACGTCATAATCCACGCCTCCCTGTTTCGAAATCAGACGGCTTCCGTGCGCGCGGGGAGTCCTCTCGCCCGGTCGCACGCCGGCACAAAACGGCGTTCAGAATACAAAGAACATGGGCAAAATGCAAGGCGCGCACGGCGGCCCTTGACCGCCCCACGCGCCGCGTGGTAGGCTGCCGCCGGGCCATGAAACATCTCATTTTGGGATATCGTCGCCCCCTGCTCGCGGCCGCGTTCACGGCCGTTGGATTGCTCGTGGCGGCGGTCGACGCGCCGGCCGCCGCGCTGCAAGCCATCGCCCCGGACGTGTACGTATTCCCCGGCCCCGACGGCGACGCCAACGCCGGCGTGGTGGTCGGGGATCAAGGCGTGGTGGTGATCGACTCCAGCCCCACCCCCGAGACCGCCCGGGCGCTCAAAGCCGAAATCAAACGCGTCACCCCCAAGCCGATCCTCTACGTGGTGTTCACCCACTTTCATGGGGATCACACGTTGTCGGTCCACGAATTGGCGCCCACCAAGGGCATTATCGCCCACGTGTACACCAAGGACTACCTGACCGAACACGGGGCCGACCACCTCAAACAATACCGGGCCATGTTGGGCGAGGGCAGGACCCAGGGCGCGAAAGTCACGTTGCCCACGATCACGTTTCCGGACATGTACAGCATTCCCTTGGGCAAACACCATATTTTGCTCTTTTATCAAGGCCGCGGGCACACCCGCGGGGATATCGTGGCGTACATCCCCACCGCGAACGCGCTGTTTACCGGAGACCTTGCTTACGCCGGCCGCCTGCCCTGGATGGCCGACGGCTACGCGAAAGAATGGCAGCAAACGCTCGATCGGCTCGCGGTGCTCGACGTGACGCGGATCGTCCCCGGCCACGGCAAGCCCGGCGGCATGCCCGTGCTCACGACGTTTCGCGAGTATCTGACCGACCTCTACTCCGCGGTCTTCGTGTCCTGGATGGTCAAACGGCCGATCGAAGCCGCCAAGAAAGAAGTCCTCCTCCCCAAGTACGAAAGTTGGCTCAAGTACAAGGAATGGCTTCCCGCCAACGTGGAGAAGGTCTACCAAGAATTGGTCGCGGAATCCGAAGGCGCCCCCAGCTTCGAGACCATGCCCCCGGCGCAGTAACCGGCGACGGTTGTCCTAGTTTTTCCCTTTCCCCCGGCCGTGATTTCCTTGGTCGCCGTGTTTCTTCGATTCATGCGCCGCGTACGCCTTACGGACCTGACCGGGTTTCACCTTGACCAGCGTTTTGGGCAGTTTGCCCGGTTTGACGACGATCCATGGGCCGGTGTGGACGTCGGCGCGGTACCAGACTCCGGAACGAACCGTGTACCAGACCCCGGCCACCACATAGACGTCATCGTCCAGGTCCGGGGCGAACGCCACCCCGAATTCCGTCACGAACACCGTCCGGGGCGGCGTCGCGATCACGACCGGCGCGGGCCCCATCACCACCGCGCCCCGCTTCGCGTGCCCCGGAGGCCCGGCCGGCACCACGGCGCACCCGGCGACCGCCACCGCGACTCCGAGCCCCACCACGACCTTGATCGTCAGTATCATGACTCACTCCCTTCGCGAAAGGCCGGCAACGTCGGGGTCAACGATACCACGGGTTCGGACGATGACAAGCCCCCGTTCTGGCCCGCGAAAAATCGCTCCACGTCCACAAACGACGTCGTGACGGGCGCCGGCGGCAACGAGTCCAGGAAAAAACGCCCGTATCGGTGCGTGAGCAACCGCCGGTCCAAGATCGCGATGACGCCGCGATCGCTCCGGCTGCGGATCAGCCGCCCGAAACCCTGCTTCAACCAGATCGCGGCGGTGGGGAGTTGGTAGGTTCTAAACGGATCCAGACCCTCGGCCTTGAGCGCGGCGGTTCGCGCTTCCACCACGGGGTCGTCGGGCGGGGCGAACGGCAACTTGTCGAGGACGACGCACGAGAGCGCGTCGCCCGGCACGTCGATCCCCTGCCAGAATCCCATGGTCGCGAACAGGACCGACGGCGCGGCCTTGAAGCGCTGGATCAAGGCCATCCGCGGCGCTTCGCCTTGGCGGAGCACGGGATAGCCCACCCGCCGTCGGCACGAGTCGGATACGCGCTCGAGCATCCGGCGGCTGGTAAAGAGAATGAACGCGCGGCCGCGGCTGGCCGAGACCAATCGAACGACTTCATCCGCCACCGCGTCGACGAAGTCCGGATCGCGCGGAAGCGGAAACGCCTCCGGCACGTACAGCAGGGCCTGCGTCCGAAAGTCGAACGGCGAGGCGAGCGCGAGTTCATCGGCGCGGTCGATTCCCAACCGGCTCCGCACGTAGTCGAACGATCCGCCGGCGGTAAGCGTGGCGGAGGTCAACACGCAGGGCGCGCCCGAAGAAAACAATGTCTCGCGCAGGATGGCCGAGACGTCCAACGGCGACGCCGAGAGCCGCACCGACGCGCCGTTGACTTCGATCCAAAACACAAACGCCGGGTCTTCGGCGCGCCACAGAAAGCGGGCGTCGCGCGCCAACGCGCCCACGCGCTCGGCCAGGCGCGCCCACCCGTCGCTGCGGCCGCTCACATTGTCGAGCCTGTCCCTGAATTCGGCCAACCGCGCCAACAGATCGAGGCCGGCCCCGGCCGCGCGTTCCGCGCGGTCGGGGATCCAGCGCGCGCGGGCTCCCACGTCCGACCCGGCCGCGGCGCGCAGGGCGTCGAACGCCCGGTCGGTCGCGGCGTGGACGCGATCCAGCGCCCCGTGGAACGCGGTCGAGGGCGCGTCCTCGGGCAAGGGCTCGCGCCGGAGGTCCGCCAGCAGATCGCGCACGCGGTGCCGCGACACGCTCACGCCCCAGTGCGCGGTCGCCACCTCCTCGATCACGTGCGCCTC
Organism: Nitrospirota bacterium; assembly: GCA_049325295.1. Classification (GTDB taxonomy): domain Bacteria; phylum Nitrospirota; class Nitrospiria; order 2-01-FULL-66-17; family 2-01-FULL-66-17; genus JBFLXB01. The sequence goes on along the minus strand of JBMOMD010000021.1, from coordinate 499,085 downwards.
GTCGAACATCACCGCGCCGTGACGGGGCACGATGGACCCCGACGCGTGGGATCCGGCCGCGAGATCCGCGAAGAACAACGCGTGGTTGACGATGACCAGATCGGCGCGCGCGGCGCGGCGTTTGATCTGGGTGAGAAAACACGGCTCGTAGCGGGGGCAACTCGCGCCCAGGCACTGTTCGGCCGTCACCGACACGCGCGCCCACAACGGATCATCGTCCCCGAGCCACTCCAACTCCGCGCGATCCCCGGTCTCGGTTTCCGCGGCCCAGGAGCGGATCGTTTCCATCGACGGGTCGCGCGGAGACGAGTGCGCGGTTGTCCCGCCGGCGTCTTCCAGGCGATACAGGCAGACGTAGTTTTCACGTCCCTTGAGCACACACCAATCCACATCATGTCCGAGTGTGCGTTCGACCAATGGCACGTCGTGTGCCGCGAGTTGATCCTGCAACGCCCGCGTCCCGGTGGAGATGACGACTTTGGTGCCGCTCAGTATCGCGGGGATCAGATAGGCCAGGGTCTTGCCGGTTCCGGTCCCGGCTTCGACCAGGAGGGTGCGGTCGTTGGTCAACGTGTCGGCCACCGCGCGGGCCATTGCGACCTGCTGGGGACGCGGTTCGAAACCCGGCAACGCGCGACCCAACGGACCGTCGGCGCCCCATACGCGCTCGATGGCAGCCTCAATTCTTTCAGGGTCCGGGATTGACACGAAGTAGCGGGACGGTATCTTTAGCCCGTTGCGTCGTTGCGGAGGAAGGGACCATGTCCGACGTGCAAATGCAGGGGAAAAGCCTCGCGGCGATTGCGCGCGACATCGCCGACGGGATGATCTCCCTGACACCGCTGCTGCTCAAACGGATGGACGAGGGCGGCGTACGCGCGCTGCACCATCAACTCAGGAAACATCAGACCGAAGTGCGCGGCTCGAAGTTTCCCGCCCACGACGTGAACGGGATCCGCGCACGCAACCTGCGGCTTCAACGACTTCATCAAGCTCTCACCGTGCTCGAACACGCGGCGCGCCAATTGCGCATCCGCATCGCCTGATCGCCGTCACCCGGTGGACGGCGCAACCAGCGCCACAAACGGCTCCACCCGTTCTTTCTTTTTCAAAATCTCGGCGACCTTGAGCGCGTCGTCGCGCGTGGCGAACGACCCCACTCGCACCCGATAACGCACGGCGGAATCGGGCAACACCACGCGGTTGACCGACACGGTGTATTGATACCGTCGGACTTTTGTGGCCAGACGCTCGGCGGACTTGCGATCCTGGAACGATCCCACCTGCACGGTATAGGCCTTGCGCGAGACCGCCCCCTTCCGTTCGGCCGTCTTCGCGGACGGCGTCGCGCGCGGAGGCGCCGCGGAAACAGGGGGTGGTTCAAGTTTGGGTTCCGGCTCGGCCGTATTTCCCAGCGACTTATAAAACGTGAATTCCTGGGGCTTGTAGGGCGCCTCGGTCGAGGGCGAGCCGCCAGCCGGAGGTTTGGGCTCAGGGGACGCGGACTTGGAGCCGATCACCACGCGCCCACCCCCGGTCAGCGCGTCGTCCTCGGACGATGCGTCAGGGGTCGGCTCCGCCAGCCACCGCTCCACGAGCGAGAAGCTCGCCACTCCGATGACGACCAACAACGCCACGATCGCCAGATACGGTTTGAGGGAAGGGCTGCCCGCCCCTCTCGATGCGCCGCGTGATTTGGCGGGAGCGTCGGTCATTAGAGAATCAGCATGGCGTCGCCGTAGCTGTAAAACCGATAGCCCTCGGCCGCGGCCTCGCGGTACAAGTCCAACAAGACCGAGCGCCCGCACATGGCGGCGGCCAAGAGGAGCGGGGTCGAGCGCGGGAGATGAAAGTTCGTCAACAAGGCGTCCACCACCCGCCAGCGATGCCCCGGACGAATAAAAATATCGGTTTCGCCCTGAAACGGACGTAACGCGCCGTCCGCCGCGGTCGACTCCAGCACGCGCGTGGCCGTGGTGCCGACCGCGATCACGCGGCCGCCGGCCGCGCGCGCGCGGTTGACCACGTCCGCGGTTTCCGACGACACTTCGCCCCATTCCCCGGCCATCCGGTGGTCCTCCACCCGGTCCACGCGGATCGGCTCGAAGGTTCCGGGACCGACGTGGAGCGTGACCGCGGCCACGCTCGCCCCGCGGCGCGCGAGCCCGTCGAACACCGAGGCGGTGAAGTGCAAGCCCGCGGTGGGCGCGGCCACGGACCCGTCCGCCCGCGCGTACACGGTCTGATACCGCGCGCGATCATCCGCAAACACGGCATCGGCGCCACGGGCCTTGGCAATGTACGGAGGCAGCGGCACCGCGCCGACCCGGTCCAACCACGCCGGGTCATCGGGGGTCAGCCGCAACCGAACGCGGCCGTGCGCGTCGGGATCGAGGATTTCGCCCTCGCCGCCTTCCGCGAACGTCAGGCGTTGTCCCGGGCGGACCTTGCCTTTGACGAGGACGTTCCACACGCCGGGCGCTTCGCGCCGAACCAACAACACTTCGAGGCGCCCGCCGCTCGGCGACTTCACCGCGTCCAGGCGCGCGGGGATGACGCGCGAATCGTTCACGATCACGACATCGCCGCCGGCGGCGTATTCGGGCAGATCACGAAAGCGACGGTGTTCCACGCGGGCGGTGCGTCGGTCGTAGACCAGCAACCGCGACGCGTCCCGGACCGGAGCGGGATGTTCGGCGATCGCCGCCCACGCCTCCGGATAATCGAACGCCTCGAGGCGTTCGTCCCGGTCGATCACGTCCGCGGGATCAGCGAGACGGTTTTGCGACGGCATCAACTCTCGTCCCGGGGTAGTAGTACGCAATGATCCGCTCCGCGGCCCAGCCGCGCTCGGCCAGGGCTTTCATCCCCCATTGGCATACCCCCACGCCGTGGCCCCACCCCCCGCCTTCAAACCAGACCTCCACGCGCCGGGACTCGGGGTTGACCGCGAACTCCGTCACCTCGAACCGCATGCTGGGCAAACGTTGGTAGCCGATTATACGGCGCAGATCCTCGCCCTTCAAGACGAGCGCCCCGCCCGCGTGCAGGATGCGAACCAAGGAGACGCGCCCGGAGCGGTTCCGCGTCATCGGGGTCATCGACGCGATCGGCCCCACCCGGTACCCGGTCTGCCCCAACGCGGCTTCGATGTCCTCGAGCGGAATCCGGCGGGTCCAGCGCGCGGCGGGAGATTCCGAGTCGAACGAGCAGTCCACGCCCTTGAGGTACGGTTGATCCACGCCCCACACCTCCATCGCGTCCTCGGTCTGGCCCGCGGACGTGGAGTGGTAGGGAGTGAACGCCAGCCGACCGTCGAACGTGACGACCCGGCCGGCCGTGGCCTGAACCGCCTCCGACGCGCGTCCGTCTTCACTCGGGACCCCGCCGTACACCTGGCTCTGCACCGTGGCGTCCACGTCGAAATCATTCGCCGCGCGCTCGGCTTTTTTGTACAACACATACGTGCGCGCCAGGATCGCCTGCGCCTTGAGCGCCTCCGTCGGCCAATCCGACGGCACCTCCGACGGCACCACGCCGCGGACGTAGTCTTCCAGGCCGAGTTCGTTGACCACGAAGACGTGCCGATCCCGGATCGTGACCACCAACTCGCCGCGCACCGGCGTGCCGTCCACGCTGAGAAACGCCGCGTCCCCCGCGAGCCGCAGCGGCGGCCGAACGCCCCGGCCGTTCACCTCCAGCTTCTGGCCCGAGCGCCGCACCGTGAGCGGACCGGACAGGGTGGCCGCCCATCCGTGCGCCGTGCCCCGAATGGGGCCGACTCCGTTCACGGTGACCTCGTGGTGGGCCGCGACCAACGCCACCCGAATCCGATGCCCCTTCTCCGCCGCGCCGACCGAAGTCGGAAGGATGCTCAGCATCGACGCGATCACCGCGACGGCCAGCAGGCACGCGTGGGCATGGCGGATCATCGTCGGGTGAACAGCCACAGCAGCAACGTCAGCGCCAGACTCAGCAGCAGGCTGGTGACGATGGGGAAGTAGATACGGACGTGGTCGCGTTCAATCGCGAGATCGCCCGGTAGGCGCCCCAGCCACGAGAGCCACGGGGGCAACCGGCTGCCCGACCACAGCCAGACGCCGATCAGGACGAACACGACGCCGATGAGGATCACCGTCTTCCCCACCAAGGCGGACATGAGGGATTAGGAGACGGAAACGGCCAACATGCGGTCCAGCGCCCGTTTGGCCCGGACGCGGATCTCCTCCGGCACGGACACGACGTACCGGAGATCTTCGAGCGACCAGAGGATTTTTTCGAGGGTGTTCACCCGCATGTGCGAGCAGTCGCACCACTGGCACGAGGCGAACACGCGTTTCTCCGGATTCTCCTTCTGAATCCGATGGAGAATGCCCACCTCGGTGGCGATGATGACCTCGGGCGCCGTTGACGCGGTCACCGCGCGGCACATGCCGCTGGTGGACAACACGCGATCCCCCAATTCCCGCACGTCCGCCGGGCACTCCGGGTGGACGAGGACTTCGGCCGCCGGGTGCGCGGCTTTCATGGCGACCAGATCGGACGCCATGATGCGATAGTGCACGGGACAGTAGCCGTTGTAGAGGATCAATTTGCGGCCGGTTTGTTTGGCCACGTAATCGCCGAGGAACTGGTCCGGAATAAAGATGATGTCGCGCTCGCGGGGTATGCTCTCGACCACGCCCACCGCGTTCGCGGACGTGCAGCAATAGTCGCTCTCGGCCTTGATCGCGGCGGTGCTGTTCACGTAGCACACCACCACCGCGCCCGGATGTTGCGCTTTGAGCGCTCGGAGTTGCTCGACCGTGATCATGTCGGCCATGGAGCAGCCCGCGTCCGGATCAGGCAACAACACGGTCTTGTCGGGGTTGAGCACCGCCGCGGTTTCGGCCATGAAATGCACGCCGCAAAAGACGATGACTTTGGCGGGCATCTCAACCGCCATGCGCGACAACTCCAGCGAATCGCCGACAAAATCCGCGACATCCTGGATCTCGCCGATCTGGTAGTTGTGCGCGAGGATCACCGCCTGGCGCTCGGTTTTGAGCTGTTGAATGCGGGCGATCAGCTCGTCTGTCGCTGACAAGGTCGGCATGGGTAGTGGATCTTACCACAGACTGCGGCGTCGAGGCGAACCCGTCCGGCTTGTGTCACCGTCCGGGGTTCCCGCCTTCGCGGGAATGCCCCATGACCTCGTTGCCCCTGATCTCCCCCCTTCCAAATACCCCTCAAATCCGTTATCGTGGCGTCGTCCACACCCCGTCTTGCGATCATCCGGAGAACATTCCATGCGAGTTCGTTCGCTGACCATCGCTGCGTTCCTCGTTTTTCCCTTCTCCACCCCGACGTCGGCCGCGTCTCCCGACATCACCGCGCAGTCCCACATCGATGCGGTGACGGTCTATCTCAACTCAGCTCGGGTGACACGCGTGGCCAAAATCGATCTGCCGGCCGGTGACGTGCGCGTCGTCCTGGAAGGACTCTCCGACCAGTTGCTCGACGACTCGCTGCGCGTCTCGGGGGCCGGCGGCGCCAAAGCCCAGGTATTCGGCGCCACGGTGGAACGCGTGCCCCACGTGGAAACCACCGCCAAGGAGGTGCGGGCGGCGGAGGACAAGCTGCTCGCGCTCAAGGATCAGGATCGCGCGCTCGACGATCAGCTCAAGCAAGCCGCAAGCCGCCGTGAACTCCTCGACTCGTTGCGCTCCACGTACGTGCGCGAGCGAACGGAAAACCTCGCGGTCCGGCCGATGGATCCGAAAGAGTGGTCCGGGCTGGTGGACTTCACGGCCAAACAATATGACGCGGTACTGGAGCAGATTCGAAAGACCGACGCGGCGAAACGCGACTTGGCCAAACAGATCCAAGCCGCGCAACACGCGCTGGATCAGATCCGCGGACGGGGCGGCCTCGTCACCAAAAACGTGATCGTGGACGTGCGGGCGGACCGGACCGGGGCGTTCGAGTTGGCCGTGAGCTACGTGGTGCCGTCGGCGTCGTGGAGCCCGGTCTGGGACGCGCGCCTGGACCCCGACCACCAGGCCATCGCATTGTCGCTCTATGGGTCCGTGCGTCAGTTCTCGGGTGAAGACTGGGCGAACGTGGCGCTCGTCTTGTCCACCGCGCAACCCTCGCGCGGTATCGAAGTCCCTGACCTGCCCCCGCAGTACCTCGACATCATTCGGCCCATGGCGCCCACGGCCGCAGCGCCGATCGGCACGTTGAGGGGCCGCGCTGACCTGCTCAAGTCCGAGGGCGTGGCGCCGGCACTCGAAGCCTTTGACATCGAGCCGGCCGAAGCCGCTGTCGCGCAAGGCCTGCTCGCCGCGACGTTCACCGCCCCGCGGCGCGAATCCATCGACAGCAGCGGCACGCCGCGGCGCGCCTTCCTCTCGACATTCCCGCTCCCAGCCGAATTAACGCGCCTCGCCGCGCCCAAGTTTGACGAACAAGCCGTGCTCGCCGCCAAGGCCACGAACGAGTCCGGCCCCGTGCTGCTCCCCGGTCCAGTCAACATCTTCCTCGGCGATGAACTCACCGGCAAGACATCCCTACCTCTTACGGTACCCGGCGACGACATCACGCTCGCCTTCGGCCCCGACGATCGGGTGAAGGTTGAACGAAAAATCATCGAACGCAAACACGAAACCACCGGCGTCTTCTCCAAAGAAGACCTCTACCGCTACCGAATCCGAACGACCGTGAAGAACCTCTACTCCACGCCCGTGACCGTGACGATCCTCGACCAAGTCCCGATCAGCCGCGACGAGACCATCAAAGTCACGATCCGCGACAACTCCACCAAACCCACGGAGCCCGAAGACCCCACGAAGCCCGGCGTGCGCCGCTACACATACACGTTGCAGCCCAAGGCGGAACAAGTGATCGAATTGGGATACGAAGTGCGGTTTCCGAAAGGACAGGTGATTGGGGGACTAGAGTAATTTGCACCATTGGACCTAACCGCTGCCATTACGATGGCCTCGAAGACCACATCTGAGTCACTTTTTGAAGCGTTCTGTCGAGCACACGGTATCCGTTTCCGTCGAATCCCAGTATCCCTAGAATCTCGAATAAAGAGTCCTGATTACGATATTTTTGTAAAACGTGGGAGGAAAATAGTTGTAGAGGTAAAACAAATCGACCCTAACCCTCAGGAGAAAAGGGAAATAGCAAAATTCACGAAACCCGGGAATTCTGCCATCAGTATCAAATACAGCCCAGGGAAACGTGTCCGCGGCAAAATAATCGACGCACAAGGAAAATTCCGCAGACGCATGAGAAGCCGATACCCGTCCCTGCTAGTCTTATTTAATAACGTCAGACTGTTCAAACACACTGAGGTCTGGGATGTCTTGTCTGGCATGTATGGTCAGCCGGTTTTTCCCGTTATGCCCAACCGCCAGATTGGCCCCATGGAACTAGGACCAAACAGAACCATGACTGGAGGCGCTAACGGCACCAATAGATCAATCAGTGCTGTTGGAGTCTTACGGATTCAGAAGGACGGAAACCCATCTCTGACCATCTATCCCAACGTTTATGCAACAATACCCCTCGAAAGACGATTGTTATCGCATATTCCGATCCAATATCATGATCTTGATCCCAAACAAAAAAGCGTACGCTGATATGGTGACCTATGTCGGATCAATGGTTCGCCGTAGTACCGTGGGTGCCGTCTTACTTGTTATGTCGAGCACTATGACGGCATGTGCCATGCAACAAGAATTCATGACTGGAGTGATGACCTCTTGGCAGGGAGCACATATCTCTGAAGTGATTGCCCAGTGGGGGCCGCCGCATGAACAAATCGAGGCAGGAGGTCTCAGGTACTACACGTGGCACGCCTCTAACGGAACATGTGACCGAGCCGTAGGAGTCGATCAGGATGACCGCGTGGTTACTTCGAACTGGAGCGGGAACAATTGCCCTGTCACCGATATCGGAGTATCCACATGGCGGAAACAGTGAGGTAGACCGGCACGTGCTTGTGTGCGCTCCCACGGGCACATATCTTGAGTATTGAGTATCCATTCCCGCACCATCCCTCGACTCGTCACAAGACGCACCCCTAGCCCGTTGCGTCCTTTTCAGCTTTGCTCCGTCTATAGGGGTGAAAGGAGACCTCACATGACAGAGCGTACAAACGACGAGATTCGGGAATTGGTTCGGGAGAACTACGGCCAGGTGGCGAAGGCTGGGGGCGCGGGGTGCGGATGCGCGCCCACGTGCTGCAACCCGGACAATACGGCCCCGACGGAAAACGCGTCGCTGGCGCTCGGCTATTCCAAGGACGACGTGTGCTCGGTGCCCCTTGGCGCGAACATGGGCCTGGGATGCGGCAATCCCCACGCATTGGCGTCGCTGCAACCGGGAGAAACCGTGTTGGATCTTGGCAGCGGCGGCGGGTTCGATTGCTTCCTGGCCGCAAGATCCGTGGGTCCGACCGGACGCGTGATCGGCGTGGACATGACTCCGGACATGGTGGACAAGGCGCGCCGCAATGCGGAACAGACGGGCTTGGGGCACGTGGAGTTTCGTTTGGGGGAGATCGAACATTTGCCGGTCGCGGATGGCACGATCGGCGTCATCATGTCCAATTGCGTGATCAACCTGTCGCCGGAAAAGGAACAGGTATTCCAGGAGGCGTGGCGGGTCCTCAAGACCGGCGGCCGACTAGCCATTTCAGACATCGTCGCCACCACCGAGCTCCCCGGGGACGTGAAAAACGATCCGACGCTTTACGCCGGTTGTATGGCCGGAGCGTCGGTGATCGATGAGATCGAATCCGTGTTGGCGCGGATTGGGTTCACCGCCGTTCGGATCAAACCCAAGGACGGCAGTCGGAAACTCGTCCGCGAGTGGACTCCGGACCGCGATATCGCGGATTTCTTGATCTCTGTCACGATCGAGGCGATCAAACCCGCTGCATGATCCACGACCGACGCGCTCGCGGGGAGTTGCCGCTGCTGTTAGACTGGGTGTCCATGTGTCCTCGGTCCAAACAGGGCGGCCACGCTCGTCGGCGCTTCGCTAAGCTCCCATGAACCTGTTCGTTCGCATGATCCGGGTTCTCGTGGCGGCCGTGTTCGGCGCGCGTCTTGCGCCGCTCGACGAGTCGGCGGTACGGTTTCGGGTGTGGCCCAACGACCTGGATATCAATCTGCACATGAACAACGGGCGGTACCTGACGATCATGGACTTAGGGCGCCTGGATTTGATGCTCCGTGCGGGGCTCGGTCGTGCGATCGTGACGCGTGGTTGGCGACCGATGGTCGGAACCGCGGTGATCCGCTATCGCCGAGGATTGGCCGCGTTCGAGCGTTGCACGCTTAAGACCCGAATCGTCTCCTGGGATGACAAGTGGTTCTGGCTGGAACAACGCTTCGAACGAGACGGCGACGTGGTCGCCGTCGGCGTGATCAAGGGGCTCTTCCGAGCGCCCGGCGGCAACGTGTCGACCGCGGAGGTGCTGGCGCTGCTCGGCGTCACCGACTCGCCCCGGACCCCGGAGGGGATTCTCCCGTGGCAACGCGCCGAAGCGGCTGGCGGGCCACCAGCCGGACGCACCATGAGCGAGGATGCCGGGCCCTCAATGCCTTCCGCGTTGTGATGTTCCGCCGCGTGCCCCGCTCATCGCGGCGGGCGGTGGACTGACGCGCGTTTTTCGCGATACACTCCGGCGATCCGCGACGTTATCCGCACGGGACGCACCATGGCGACACGATGGCTCGCACTCACCTTGTTCGTAATGGCCGCGGGGACCGCCACGGTCGTGAACCGCTTCGAGGAGGCGATCGCAACCGACACCGCGCAGACCGTCATGGGCCCTGGGACGCACGGGATGCGGGGCATGATGGGAAGCCGACTTCCCCTCGGAATTGCTCCGGATGCGCTCCCCGACCCCGGCGGACCCGGCGCTGATTTAATGCAGCGCTACTGCGTGCAGTGTCACGATCTCCCCAGCCCCTCGTTGCACACGGCGCAAGAGTGGCCGGCGGTGGCGGCACGGATGTTCCAACGCATGGACCGGATGGCGGACGGGCGCCATCACCTTGGGATGAGGCGACGGCATATGCTGTCCGTCCAAGCACCGACCGCCTCTGAACGGGACACGCTCCTCGCCTACCTCGCGCAACACGCCATCCGCCCGGCGGCGCCGCATCCGCCCGGCTCTCCCGAGACACCCGAACTGACAATGTTCCGGCAAACCTGTTCGCGGTGTCATGCCTTGCCCCACACCGCCTCGCATACGGCGAACGAGTGGCCGCTCGTGGTCGAGCGGATGCGAACGAACATGGAGCGGATGGGCGCACCAGGGATCAGCAATCAGGAGCGAGACGCGATTGTCGGCTACCTACAGAAGCACGCCCGTTAAGGGCCATCCGGACGACACCGGTCTGGTCACGACATCCTGACCATGCGACTTCGGTGTCGCAAAAACACGAATGGCCTCGTGAAATCGGGGCCATTCGTGTTTTTGACGGTAGCGGAGGTTACTTGCCGCGAAGTTTACGAAGCAGTGGGAGGCCGACCAATCCCGAACCCAGGAGCAGCAGCGTACTGGGTTCCGGAACCCGACGCGTCGGGACATTCGTGACCCCGACGTAATCAACTTCCATCCGGGTTCCCCCCAGATTACTGGTATCACCGAGCTTAAAATACCCGCCGGCAACCGGCCCATCGAAGATAAACCAGAAGGCTTGGTCAATCCCCGGAGCATAGTCGTCGGTCCCAATCCGGTTTGGATTCGCCAAGAGCGTGGATCGGGTTGACGTGTTGAATCCGTTAAAGAGCATCTGGCACGCGCCGTCGAGGCAATATTGTAGAGAAAAGGGGTCCAACCCCGCGTCTTCGAAGAGCACCAAGCCCGGCACCGAAATATTCGTGGTCGAGGTGCGCAGCGACACCGTGGATCCGGTTGAAAAGTCGATATTCAGCGCGGCATCGGTACTGCCTTCCTCGATGAGTCCGGAATCGTCGACTCGCCGAATCTCGTTGTTCACGCGATTTGCCATTGTCCCCGAAAAACTTTCGCCAGAGTTAATCGTGCCGGTGTGGGATTGGTAATACATCCGATCCGTGATCTGTACCGCCGTCGAGCCGCTCAGCGCGGTTGCGGAAGTCGCGACGCCAGACCCATTCAGATCCAAGCGGTACCCGGCCGTGGCGTTCAGGAGAAACGGCGCGGATGAGACGTTCGTCGGTGCCGACCAGTCTGAAAAGATATAGGCCTCGGTGACGGCCAGCGCCCAAGCGGACGAAGTCGGCATGGCGCTCACGGCGAGGGCCGCCACGCCAGCCAAGGCCGCCAACCGCGTGCTTAAACGTCGCAAAGTGGGCGAGAGCTGTGATTTCCCTGCACAAACATTCATCGACACATCTCCTTGAAATAGATCAAGCATGCTATTTCTCTGTAATTTATAAGCAACAAATGAGCCAACACCAAAGCCTGAAAACGAATAACAGCTTGAAAAGTTATAACAATTTGATTTTATTATTAATTAATAAATTTCGAATCAGAGTTCCCTTCGTAAAACCATACTCCCTTTATTGATGCTGCTCGCTGTACTGTAAATATTCTCGACAGGAATATGGGTTAGACGAAGCAATGCTCTCGCCTAACATCATGAATAGGTTCAATAAACGTGGCTCAGAGGATGCGAAAAATTTTTCGACTACTACTTGAAAGATAGAGACCAACGGACGCCGTTTGAACACCTGTTCCAACCCACCGTTTGCCCGCGGACAACGCGCACCGTCGAGACACATTCCGACTGCGCGCCCTCATCAGGCCTCAGAAGTCGGGACTGTGATTAGAGCGCCCGAGTGATCAGCGCTTCGGCGATCTGAACGGCATTGAGCGCGGCACCTTTTCGGAGATTATCCGACACGACCCACAGGTTGAGCCCGTTGGGAACGGACAGATCTTCGCGAATGCGGCCCACATACACTTCGTCCTTCCCCGACACGTCAAGCGGCATGGGATAGAGCTTGCGCGCCGGATCGTCAAACACCACGACTCCCGGCATTTCCGACAACAAGGCTCTGGCATCGTTAGGTGCGAGCGCACGAGAGAATTCAACGTTCACCGCCTCGGAGTGACAGCGCATCACGGGCACACGAACCGTGGTCGCCGTGATCCGCATGGCGGGCTCATCGAGGATCTTCTGCATCTCGCGCACGATCTTGATCTCTTCGGAACACTCGCCGCCGTCTCCGAACGAGCCGATCTGAGGCAGCAGGTTGAACGCGATCTGATACGGGTAGACTTCGGCCTTCACCTCGTGGAATGACAGCACCGCCTGGGTCTGCTTCGCGAGTTCCGCCATGGCCGCGGCGCCGGTCCCGGACACGGACTGAAACGTGGTGACGACGACACGTTTGATGGTCGCGGCATCGTGAAGGGGCTTGAGCGCCATGACCAACGGCGTGGTCGTACAGTTGGGAATCGCGACGATGCGGCGCGAGGCTCCTTTCAAGGCGCTGGCGTTGACTTCAGGTACGACCAGCGGCACCGCGGGGTCCATCCGAAATACGGCGCTGTCGTCGATCGCCACCACGCCGGCCTCGCCTAATCGGGGAGCCCACTCGCGGCTGATCGCGTCCGTGGCCGAAATGAACGCGAAATCCACGCCGGTAAAATCGCTCGCCGGGGTCAACTCTTCCACGGTCCAGTCGCGCCCCTGACAGGTGAGCCTCGCCCCGGCCGAACGTTTAGAAGCGAACAACCGCAGACCGTCGAGAGGAAACTTTCGCTCCTCCAGGATCTCCAGACTTTCTTTCCCGACCGCGCCGGTCGCTCCAATCACGGCCACCGTATATTTGGGTTTTCTGGCAATCATGATTCCCATCCGGCAAGAAGAACGCGGGGGCGCACGCGTGCGCCCCCGCGCCAATCACTCACGCGCGAATGACCGCGCTACTTGGCTCCCGAGGTTGAAAACGGCAACCGATACGGCGCGGTCTGCAGTTCCGACCCGTCCTTGGCTTTCGCAGACCACACCGTGACTTGATAGACTGAATCGGGCTTGAGGGTCCCGTCCGGCCTGAAGTGCAACGTCGAGGGTGTGACCCACGTGTACGTTCCGCTGAACTCGATCGGTTCACCCTTGGCATCCGTGGCCCCGCGTTGATCCATGGTGACTTCGTCTTGCGTCGCGGGGTCCATCGGCCGATCAAACGTGATTTCCACGACCAATCCATTGAGCGACGGAATCGTCTTCCCATACTCCGGAGAGGTTTTCACGATCTTCACGCCTTCGGGTTCCGCCGCCGACGCGACGCTCCCGAACCCCGCGATCCCCACCGCCAACCCCGCAGCCACCGCCAGTACTCGCTTCATCCCCGATCCTCCTGGTGACACGTGCCTGTTCAAGCGATCGCGTCCGCGATCAGCCCGCCCATTTCCCGCGTCCCGGTCCTGGTCATCCCCGGCTGCATGATATCGGCCGTGCGGTACCCCCGCTCCAAGACGGACGACACCGCCCGCTCGATCGCGGCGGCGTCGGTTTCGAGGTCGAACGAATGCCGGAGCATCATGGCCGCCGACAAAATCGTGGCGATCGGATTGGCCACGTCCTTCCCGGCGATATCCGGCGCGCTCCCGTGAATCGGTTCGTACAACCCGATCCGCCCCCCGAGGCTCGCCGACGGCAGCATCCCGATCGACCCCGTCAACATGGACGCTTCGTCGCTTAAGATATCACCGAACAGGTTGGTCGTCACGATGACGTCAAACTGCTTGGGCCAGCGGATCAACTGCATCGCGCAGTTGTCCACGTACATGTGCTTTAACTCCACGTCCGGAAACTCGGCGTGTACCTTGGTCACAACTTTGCGCCACAATTCAGTGGTTTCCAGGACGTTGGCCTTGTCCACGCTGGTGACCAGACGGCGACGCTTACGCGCCAGTCCGAACGCGACGCGCGCGATACGCTCGATTTCCGGCGTGGTGTAGACCTCGGTGTTGATCCCCCGTTCCCCGCCCTCGTACGGCGTGACGCCTCGCGGTTTACCGAAGTAAATCCCGCCGGTCAGTTCGCGGACCACCATGATGTCGATCCCGTCGATCACCTCGCGCTTTAAGGTGGAGGAATCCGCCAGCATGGGGAATACCGCGGCGGGCCTGAGATTGGCGAAGGTCCCGAGTTGCTCGCGCAGCCCCAGCAACGCCCGCTCCGGCCGAATCGCGTAGTCGAGTCCTTCCCACTTGGGTCCCCCTACCGCGCCCAGCAACACCGCATCCGCATCCATCGCGGCCTTGAGCGTCTCGTCGGGCAGCGGCACGCCGAATCGGTCGATCGCCGCCCCGCCCACCACGGCTTCGCGAAATTCGAAACGACGATTGCGCCGCTTGGCGAGGGCCTCGAGGACGCGAACCGCTTCCGGCACGATCTCCCGTCCCACGCCGTCTCCGGGCAACAACGTGACGCGATAGCTCGTCATACCGGAACACTCCGATCTCGAGGATGACCGTCGTGCAACGAGGATACTCCGGCGAGCGACTCCGGTGGGACGGTTGTGTGCGACCGTGGCACGTCCACGCCGACGAACCGGCACCCGAGTCGCCCTCCCGATCGCCCCAACGCCTGCATGAAATACACGGTCATGAGGAAAATCGCGACATTGATAAACGTGACGAACATCGGCGTCTGAAATCCTTCCAGATGGAATCCGACGGGAAACGTTCCCGCCTCCATCCACGTCCACCCCACCACGCCAAGGTACGTGACGCCGACCCCACGGGAGCCCCAAGTTCCCGCCCGATCACCGCCCCACACCCCGATGGCGAGCCCGAGCAACACCGGGCACAACAACGTGAACGCCAGCATGGCCAGTCGCAGCCACTCAAACGACAACTCAAGGTGCGCAAGCCGTCGCGCCGAGACCGCCATCGTCACCAGGCCTCCAACCGCGACCGCGCAGAAAAGCGCTTTACGGAATGACGGGTGCATTACGGCGAAGACGCTCAGATCAACCCTACGCGAGGCTCGGCCCCACCGGGCCTTCCGGCTCGACCCGCGAGCTTATTGAGCGCGCTCAGGTATGCGCGTACCGAAGCCAGAATGATGTCGGTGTCGGCGCCGTGCCCGGCGACGGATCGCCCGTCTTCTTCCACCGTGACGGTCACCTCCCCGAGCGCGTCGGTCCCCCCAGTAATGCCCTTGACCACGTAGGAGGTCAGGCGACTCTTCGTTTCGGTCAACGACGCGATCGTCCGATAGGCCGCATCCACGGGCCCGTCCCCGCTCCCCACGGACTTGACCGTGCGGTCCCCGATCGTCAGTTCGACGGTGGCGGTCGGCGTCATCCCGGTGCCGCTCTCCACATGCAACGAGACCAGCCGGAACGTTTCGACCGGACGATCCATCTCCTCGGAGATAATCGTCTCGAGGTCTTCCTCGAAAATTTCTTTCTTCCGATCCGCCAAGCGCTTGAACCGATCGAACGCCTGCTCCAACTCCGTCTCGCTCGGTCGATAACCCAGTTCCTCGAGTTTACTCTTGAACGCGTGCCGGCCGGAGTGTTTGCCCAGCACGATGTGGGTCTTGCCGACGCCCACGGATTCCGGGCGCATGATCTCGTACGTCATCCGGTCCTTGAGCAACCCGTCCTGGTGGATGCCGGATTCGTGCGCGAAGGCGTTGGCGCCCACGATCGCCTTGTTCGGCTGCACCGACATGCCCGTGATCTTGCTCACCAGACGGCTGGTTTTGGTGATCTCTTCGGTCACAATGCCGGTATCCGCGCCGAAAAAGTCTTTGCGGGTGCGCAAGGCCATGACGACTTCCTCCAACGCCGCGTTGCCCGCGCGCTCCCCGATGCCGTTGATCGTACACTCGATCTGCCCAGCCCCTTCGACCACCGCCGCCAGCGAGTTCGCCGTGGACAAGCCGAGGTCATTGTGACAGTGCACGGAGAGCACCGCGCGATCAATGTTGGGCACGCGCCGCCGAATCGTGCGAAGCATCTCCGCGAATTCTTGCGGCGTGGTATAGCCGACGGTATCGGGAATATTGACGGTGCGGGCGCCCGCGGCGATGACGGCCTCCAGGACCTCGCACAGATACCCGAGTTCCGAACGCGTCGCGTCCATGGGCGAGAACTCCACGTCCTCGACGTACCCTCGCGCGAGCGCGACCATCTCCACCGCGCGCGCGAGCGCTTCGTCTCGGGTCATCCGGAATTGATTCTTGAGATGGATATCGGATGTGGAGATGAACGTGTGGATTCGAACGCGTCCACCACCTTTGAGCGCTTCCCAGGCACGGTCCACGTCCCCTGGCTTGGCCCGGGCGAGACTGCAGATGATCGGGCCTTCCACTTCGTGCGCAATCCGACGTACCGCCTCGAAGTCTCCCGGCGAGCTGAATGCGAACCCCGCTTCGATCACATCCACGCCCAACCTGGCGAGTTGGCGCGCGATGACGAGTTTCTCCTCAACCGTCATGCTTGCGCCGGGCGACTGTTCGCCATCGCGCATCGTCGTATCGAAAATGGTGATGTTCCGAGTCATGGTCCTACACTGGCCCAGCGCCAAACGGTCCTATGCGCGGGTGCGGACGTTGAGGTCTTCAAGGTCGTCATCGTGGGCGGGGTCCGCCTCCGCATGACGCGCCGTAGGGAACCACCGGCGTTGAATCACCCGCACCGGCCCCATGACCACTCCGGAGGCCGCATAGAGCCCGAACAGGGTGAACAACATGACCTGGGGCGCAGCGGTGACGATCATCACGACGAGCACCGCGGCGACCAACGCCTGAAAGGGCCGGCGATTCCGCAGTTCCAGTCCCTTGAAACTCGAGTACCGGATATTGCTGACCATCAAAAAGGCCAGCACGTACGTCATCACCACGATGAGCAGCGGCTTCATCTCCGCGCCCATCCGCAGAATATGGTCGTCGAACAACACGGTCGAGGCCAACACGCCCGCCGCGGCGGGAATCGGCAAGCCGACAAAGTACCGGCTGTCCGCCGTGCCCACCTGTACGTTGAAGCGCGCCAAACGCAACGCACCGCACGCAACGAACAAGAATGCCGCCACCCACCCAATGCGTCCGTAGTTGGTCAAGGCCCACGAGTAGATCAGCATTCCGGGCGCGACGCCGAACGACACCAGGTCGGCCAGCGAATCATACTCCACGCCGAACTTGCTCGTGGTCTTGGTCATCCGCGCTACGCGGCCGTCGAGGCTGTCGAAGATCGTGGCCACCAGGATCGCGATCGCCGCCGACACGTAGTCGGAGTTGAACACCGACACCACGGCGTAGAAACCGCTCAGTAAGTTGCCGGTGGTGAACAAATTCGGAAGCAAGTACACGCCGCGCCGCGCCCGCGTTGTCACGGCCACACCCCCAGCACGCTGCTCGCTCCAGCCACGCGGTCCCCGGCTTTGACGGTCACGCGCACGTTCAATGGAAGGTACACGTCCATCCGGGATCCGAACCGGATCAAGCCGTATCGTCGGCCTCGTTCCACCTGGTCCCCCTCCCGCACCCACGTGACGATTCGCCGCGCCACCAATCCCGCGATCTGCACGAACATCACGCGACGGCCCTCGGGCGTTTCCAGCACCAGAGCCTGCTGCTCGTTGTCCAGCGACGCCTTTTCCTTGAAGGCCGAAAAAAACTTGCCGGGATAATAGTACCGTCCCACGATGCGTCCGTCACAGGGAATCCGGTTCACGTGCACGTCGGTCAGGCCCATGAAAATACTGACGCGCTGCACGTCGTCCTTGAGCACCCTCGGCTCAAACAGGCGTTCGACCGAGAGTACCCGGCCGTCCGCCGGCGACACGATCGCGCGGGGATCGTCGGGCACGACCCGCCGTGGGTTCCGAAAAAACCACACGGTAAAGAGCGCCACCGCCACACACAGCGCCGCGACCACGCCCCACCCGGCCCACCACGCCGCGCCGGCCAGCGCCATCGGCGCGAGCGCAAACGGGAGTCCCTCAATCACGATCGGGGACTCTTGCCACGCTTCGGACGGACTCAAATTTAGTTTTTGTCCTTATCGACCAGCCGGCTCTGTTTCAACCAGGGCATCATCGCCCGCAAACGCCCGCCGACTTCTTCGATGGGATGGGATTCGCCCCGACGCAGCAACGCGGTGAACTCCGGACGTCCGGCGCGGTTCTCCAGAATCCACTCCTTGGCGAAGCGTCCGCCCTGAATCTCGTCGAGGATCCGCTTCATCTCGGCACGGGTCTCGTCGGTGACGATACGAGGGCCGCGCGTCACGTCCCCGTATTTGGCCGTATTGCTGATCGAGTAACGCATGTTCGAGATACCGCCCTCGTAGATCAAATCCACGATCAGTTTGACTTCGTGTAGACACTCAAAATACGCCATCTCGGGCGAGTACCCGGCGTCGACCAATGTCTCGTACCCGGCCTGGATGAGCGCGGTCAGGCCGCCACACAACACGACCTGCTCACCGAACAGATCGGTTTCGCACTCTTCGCGGAACGTGGTTTCGATCACCCCGGCCTTGGTCCCGCCGTTGGCCTTGGCATACGCCAATCCCACACGTCGCGTGAGACCGGACGGGTCTTGGTGGACGGCCAGCAGCGACGGCACCCCGCTGCCTTTCGCGTACTCCGAACGAACGAGGTGCCCAGGGCCCTTGGGGGCGACCATGAACACGTTCATGTCGGGACGCGGCACGATCTGCCCAAAGTGGATGTTGAACCCGTGCGCGAACGCCAGGTAGCCGCCGGATTTCATATTCGGCGCGATCTCGTGGTGATACAGGTCGGCCTGCAGTTCATCGGGCGCGAGGATCATCAGGACGTCGCATCGTTTGGCCGCGTCCGCCACCGGCATGACCTTCAACCCCGCGCGTTCCGCCTTGTCCCAAGAGGCGCCGGGACGGACCGCGACGATGACGTCGATCCCGCTGTCCTTTAAATTGTTGGCGTGGGCGTGGCCTTGGCTCCCGTACCCCACGATTCCGACCGTTTTCCCCTTGAGGTCGGCCAGGTCCGCGTCCTGTTCGTAATAAATTTTCAACGGTTTCATCACTGTCCCCCGATTACCGGGCCCGCCCACTTGCTCGGCGAGTGTCGGTCATTTTGTTGATTCGACCATCTGCGGTCGCCGCCGCGTCTCCGTGACGGCCCGCACTTCATCGCGCATGATCGCGATTCGTCCAGACCGGACCAACTCTTTGATGCCCAACGGGCGAAGTTGGTTCACGAACGCTTCCACCTTATCGCGCGCTCCCGTGATCTCAACCGTGTAGGTCGCGGGCGTGGAATCTACGATCTTGGCGCGGAAGATCTCGATGATTCGAAACACTTCCGCGCGATCCTCGGCACGGGTATGGATCTTGACCAGCACGGTCTCGCGTTCGACATAGCTGTGCTCGGTGAGGTCCACCACCTTGATGGTGTCAATCAACTTGTTCAACTGCTTCGTGATCTGCTCAATGATTCGATCATCGCCGGTCGTGACGATCGTGATCATGGACATGGTCGGGTCCGTGGCCGGACCGACCGAAAGACTTTCGATATTAAATCCGCGCGCAGAAAAGAGTCCCGCCACGCGGGCCAACACCCCGAACTTATTTTCGGCCAACAACGAAATAATATGTTCCATATCGCAAGTCGTCCCAATCTACGCGAGTGAGATGGATTCTTTCTGCGCCTCTTGTGCGGCGGGCGCTTGACGGATCACGTCGGCCGGCGGATCTTCATACACCATCTGATTGATCGCCCCGCCAGCCGGCACCATTGGATAACAGTTTTCGTACGGGTCGACTTGAAAATCCATTACCACCAACTTATTGGACGAAAACGCTTCTTCCAACACTTCGTCCACTTCATGCGGCTCCGTGGCGCGGAGTCCGAGCGCGCCATACGCCTGCGCAAGTTTCACGTAATCCGGGCCGCCCTGCAGGCGACTCGCGGAGTAATGACCTTGGTAGAAGAGTTGTTGCCACTGTCGCACCATCCCGTGGTAGCCGTTATTCAGAATGGCGACTTTGACCGGCAGATCATATACCATCGCCGTGGCCAGCTCCTGGAGGTTCATCTGAAAGCTCCCGTCGCCGGTGATACACACGACGCGTTTGCCCGGAAACGCGCGCTGCGCGCCCAATGCCGCCGGAAACCCGTATCCCATCGTGCCCAACCCGCCGGAATTGAGCCACGTCCTCGGCTTTGTGAACTTGTAGAACTGCGCCGTCCACATCTGGTGCTGACCGACGTCGGACGTAATGATCGCGTCCCCGCGCGTTCGCCGGTAAATCATGTCGATCACGAACTGCGGCTTGATCACCTTCGGATCCGGCTTGTACGCGAGCGGCCGCTCGCTCTGCCACGCCGCGATCTGCTGCAACCAGGGCGTCTTGCCATCGCGCCGTTTTCCGCCGACGATCTCGGTTACCTGCGCCAATAGATCACGCAGCACCGGTTTGGCGTCACCGACGATCGGGATATCAACGTGAATATTCTTGCGAATTGAAGCGGGGTCCACGTCGACATGGACGATCTTGGCCTTGGGCACGAACTCGCTGATTTTTCCTGTTACCCGATCGTCAAACCGCGATCCAACGGCAACCAACAAATCACAATTGTGCACCGCCATGTTCGTGGCGTGCGAGCCGTGCATCCCGAGCATGCCGAGCGAGAGGGGGTGCGTGCCGGGAAACGCGCCCAGCCCCATGAGCGTCATGGTGACCGGAATGTTCAGCAACTCGGCCAGAGCCAGCAGTTCCTCGCTCGCGTCGGAGTTGATGACGCCGCCGCCCACGTAAAGGATTGGGCGCTCCGCGCGGACCATGGCATCGGCCGCTTGCTTGATCTGCCACTTATTGCCCTCGTACGTCGGGTTATACCCGCGGATATACACTTTGTCCGGATACTGGAAGTCAAAAGACGCCATCGTGACGTCCTTCGGAATATCGACCAGCACGGGTCCCGGCCGACCGCTCCCCGCCAAATAGAATGCCTCCTTGATGGTCGGCGCCAGATCGGAAACATCTTTCACCAGATAGTTGTGTTTTGTGCACGACCGGCTGATGCCGACGATGTCCGCCTCTTGAAACGCATCATTCCCGATCAACGACGTCACGACCTGCCCCGTGAACAACACGATCGGACAGGAATCGAGATTCGCGTTGACAAGCCCCGTGATGGTATTGGTCGCGCCGGGACCGGACGTCACCAATGCCACGCCGACCTTGCCGGTGGCGCGCGCGTAGGCTTCGGCCATATGCACGGCCGCTTGCTCGTGGCGCACCAAGACGAAATCAAGGTCCTTGTCTTGATACAACACGTCGAAAATCTTGAGCACGACGCCACCCGGCAACCCAAAGAGGGTCTTCACGCCTTCGCGCTTCAGGGATTCAACGAATATTTCAGCACCGGTCAGCTTCATCACGCAATCCCCGTCTGTGGAGGACGATCCAGAATGGTGCGATCGTTATGAGGCAAACGGCAAATACGACGAACTAGTTGAGAATAAATAAATTTTGGTTCACCTTAACACGGGAAAAATCTGGAAGTCAACCCGAGGAACGACACTCCGGATATCGGGTGGGGGGGAGAGCGCTACTGCGGCGAAGCCTCGGTGGCTCGGCGCTCAAGCCGATCGCCGATCACAATCGGCTCGGAGCTTCGAGTAACATAGGCGGAGGACGATGTCGGTTGCGTCGCGACGACTCGCAATACGCCGATGAACCGATCCGAGAATCCGTTGCGTTTGGCGACGCCTTCGCGAATGACCGAAAACTCATCACCGGGCTTCACCCCCTGATCGGCGCCGAGATCGGTATAAACAACCTGCGATGTCGCCGTGAGCGCCAGATTGTCTTGA
This sequence comes from Nitrospirota bacterium, assembly GCA_049325295.1. Taxonomy (GTDB): domain Bacteria; phylum Nitrospirota; class Nitrospiria; order 2-01-FULL-66-17; family 2-01-FULL-66-17; genus JBFLXB01. Next base: position 477,258 of record JBMOMD010000021.1, on the reverse strand, counting down.
ACCGCCACGATTCGGCCCGCCTGATCAGTGGACGCGTCGGGCAATACCTCCGCGACCGGTTCACCCAATGGGAGGACAACATCATCGATCGACACATAATCGGAGGCGGACATAATCCGTCCACTCCAATACCGACCAAAGGCCTGCTCAACCTCAACCGTTCCGATCACGTGAATAAGGTAGCCCATATTGCGTCCGGACTCGGGGTGCTCGACGAACTGAGCACGCCGCGCGATCGCGTACCGTTGACGCGGCTGAGGCTGTTCGCCACGATCGAACTTCAAGGTGATGACATCGTTTACCGCGAGCAATACGCGCCCGGCCGGCTGACCGACTACCTCCCCCACGGAGTGGACTCGTTGACGGATACCGTCGCTGGGAACGCGGAGCCCAGTCGCCGATTCCGCGATCGCCGGATCGGTCGCGGGAGCAGTCATCATGGGCTCAACCATTCCGCCCCCGGATCCTTCAATGGCCGAGACGGCGTGATCGGTATCGTCGTGAATGCCCGAAGTACCCTCTTCAGTCGAGGTCGCGACCGTGGACGACTCTTCTCCCTGTTCACTAGGCAAGGACACCGTGCTCGCGCGTCCACTCCCCACGAACGCCGCCGTCCATAACGCGACCACGACACCAATGACCATACCCTTGACATGCGTATTCTGATCACACATCAGGCCACTCCTTAGGATCACATTGGTCAAATTATCAGAAGTCCGCTCCGTGTCAAGGACCGGCCATTTCACATCTGGAGTCGGAGATGGAGTCAGAAGCAAATCAAAGATGGTGCCGAAGGGGGGATTTGAACCCCCACGGGCGTGAGCCCACTAGACCCTGAACCTAGCGTGTCTGCCAGTTCCACCACTTCGGCCCGCGCGGATCGTAGCAAAAGGGAAGAAAACCTGTCAATTCTGACCGCCGCTGGGCCACCCACGCGGGGCCGACGCATCACTAAGAGATGACGTTGAGTGAACCAGGGGCCTGGAATTCGAGGCCTTCGACGACGTTCAGGTGTTCGGTCACAATCGCCGTAAACAATGTGATCTGTTCGTCCCGACTGGTGACGTTGAGGGCGTCAGTCGGCTGTTCCTTCGCGAGCCACGGGCCTTTGTCGTTCCAATTCAATTCCGAATACCCCTTGGCTTTGAGACCGTCGCGCATCGTCTGCCAATCTCCGTCCACTAAAATCTGGAACCGGGTTCGCAAGAACGTGGCCGACGCAAAGGAGATGCCGTACCAGCACCGGTGCTCTTTGAATTTGAAATGCCAGCCGCGGAAGTGTTTATAGTCCTGACTTCTCAGAATGGAAATCTTAAAATCGATCGCGAGGTTGGTGAAAATCTGACTCAATAAACGAGCCAGGTTTACGGACAAGCGCTCATAACGCTTCACGAGTTCCAGATCATCGCCTACAAACGGGACAAACGGCTCCATCGCCATATCAGGACTCCTTATGCGCCACCCTTCCTCGGAAAGACTGAGACTGTATCACACAGCGCGACAGCACACAAGCGGAAGGTCTTTGTCACGCGCACCCGATCATCTGTCGGCGATGGATCCACCGCGAAGGCCGCGCCTTTTTTTCCCCACCATCGATGCGGTTTTCCACTCCGCGAGAATATCATTGGTCGTCACGGGCGAAACCGTCACGGAACCAGGACCTCTCGGCAGCACAAAGTGCACCAGCCCGTCGCGCACCTTCTTGTCGAGTCGCATCGTGTCGATCGCGCGCGTCGGAGCGATCTTGGGAAGACCAGTCGGCAGACCGAACCGCTCCAACAACGCCCGCTGACGTCGTACGAGCGCTTCGTCACACAACCCCAGCCTTGCGGCCAGACGAGCCGCGAAGTCCATCCCCATCGCGACGCCCTCACCGTGACGGACCGCCGAATAACCGGTCAACGTCTCGATCACGTGGCCCGCAGTGTGGCCGTAATTGAGAATTCTCCGGAGCCCCGCTTCCCGTTCATCTTGCCGCACTACACTTGCCTTTACAGCCGCCGATCGACGAACGATTTCCACTAACACGTCCGGCACCTCGCCAAGAATGGCCTCCACGTGCTCCTCAAGATACTCGAGCAGGGCCGCATCGGCGATAACGCCGTACTTGACCACCTCGGCCAACCCCGCGATAAACTCACGTCTCGGCAACGTGGTCAGCGTCGCGACGTCGGCGCATACCACGACCGGGTGATGGAACGCACCGACGAGGTTTTTCCCCTGACGATGATCCACCCCGGTTTTTCCACCGATACTCGAGTCGACCTGAGCCACGACCGTTGTAGGAACCTGAACATAGTTCACGCCGCGGAGATACGTCGCGGCGACAAATCCCGCGAGGTCTCCGATGACGCCGCCGCCCAGCGCGAGCATGAGGTCCCCTCGTTCAAATCGTCTCTTGACCAGTTCGTCGTATAGGCGACCGGCGGAACGAAGCGTCTTGTAGCGTTCTCCGTCCGGAATCCGTGTCAGAAATGGCCGATACCCCGCGGCCTTCAGACTGGTCATCACGCGATCGGCATAGAGTCGGCCGACCCGGGGATTGGTCATCACCGCCACCGTGCAAGCGCGGTGGCGCGCACTCAGGCACTCGCCAAGCTGATCGAGATTCCCCCACCCGATGTTCACGTCATAGCGGATCGCCCCGGCGGAAACCGGGACGACCGTCGACGCGGGCCGGAGCCTGGCCACAATCGCCTCCGTCACGTCCTCGGCGCTCTGATGCGACGTGTCGATGTGGATGAGCGCCTCGCGGTAATACGGCTCGCGTTGAACGAGGAGACGCGTGAGGGTCTCGGCCGTCTGCCCCGATATGAGCAGCGGACGATCGCCGGATCCTTCGAGCCGCCTGGCGGCCACTTCCGGCTGAGTCTTCAGCCAAATCGTGACGCCCGCATGCTTGAGGCGCGTACGGGTCGCGGGATCGAGGATCGCGCCGCCGCCCGTGGCAATAACCCGTCCCTGACCGGTCAGTGCGGCGGCAACAGCGCGTCGCTCAAGGGACCGAAACCTCGACTCACCATATTGTTGGAAGATTTGAGCGATGGAGCGACGGGCGGTGCGCTCAACCAGCGCATCGGTGTCCACAAAGGACATCCCCAACCGCTCGGCGAGACGCCGGCCCACCGTGGATTTGCCGGAGCCCATGGCCCCGAGCAACACCACGTTCTTTCCCGGGCCGTTCACCCCGGGTTAGGCACGCTTGACGATCGTCGGCGTGATGAAAATCAACAGTTCTTGATTGGTCGTGGAAGTGCTTTCGCGCTTAAACAACCACCCGACCAAGGGAATCTTGTAAAGCCAGGGAACACCAGTGACCGACTCGCCCTTCGTTGTTTCGAAAATGCCGCCGATCACCGTGGTTTCCCCGTCTTGCACCATGACCTCGGTCGAGGCTTCACGTTTGCTGATACTCGGAGCACCGGTTCTGGAGCTGGAAAAACTTCCGATGGCGTTCTTCGTCGCTTTGATCTTCATGATCACGCTGCCGTTCGGTGTAATGTGCGGCGTGACGGTCAGGTTCAAGGTCGCGTCGACAAACTCCGTCTGCGTTCCCTTGTCGGATACCGTTTCATAGGGGATCGAATCGCCCTGCTGGATGACCGCCTCTTTGTTGTCGATCGTCACAATGCGGGGGCTGGAGATAATCTTGGTGTCCCCCATTGCCTCACCGGCCGTCAGACGAAGATCCAGGTTCAGCGTCCCCGAGAGCTTCCCGAACTGCATTCCTACGTTACCGACTGGTCCGGCGGCGCCTGACGCCGGAAGATTAACGGCAAACGTCGGGGTCTGCGAATTGAAACCTCCGGTGGCGCCGGCATTCACGTTCAGCACATTGGATCCCGGCGTGTCCGAATACGCGGCGCCCCATTGGACGCCGAGATCGCGCGCAAAGTTGGTATTGGCCTGCACGATTCTCGTTTCAATCAACACCTGGGGCTTGGGGAGGTCCAACAGCGCAATGAGTTGTTGAATTTCGCTGATGTTCTTTCCGACATCTTTCGCGATTAGACTGTTGGTTGGTTCATTGACCGTCAACTCTCCCCGCGAACTGAGGTTCTTCTTGAGGGTCGCGGCTAAATCGGTCGCCTTGGCATAATTGATCGGGATAATGGCCGTTTTTAAATCTTCGGCTTTGACCTGCGCTTCCTTAGCCTTTAAGGCTTCATCCTGCTGTTTTGCAATGTTCCCATTGGAATCGATCCGTAAAATATTACCCTCTCGGACCTGACCAAACCCTTTCGCCTTCAAAATGATATCGAGTGCTTGATCCCACGGGACATTGAACAGCTTGAGCGTAATTTTTCCTTTCACATCGTCGCCCACGACCATGTTGAGGTCGCTGACGTCAGCAATCAACCGCAACACATTCGAGATCTCGGCATCCTGAAAGTCCAACGAGATCTTTTGACCGCTAAAGCCGCTTCCCCCGATGGTCTGGGGACCCGGCGCATCAATTGCGCCTTCATTGGCCGGCGGGGTTGACGGAGCGGCCGCATCGGAATTCGGGAGTGACGCCATCTGAGATGACGGGACCGCGGCCGCGACCGTCGCGGGCGCAGTGGAAGCGGCCGCCGGCAAGTCCGTTGAAGCCGGTTCCGCCTCAGGACCGGCGGGAACCGCCGCCGGCACCGTCCCCGCGCTCGCACTCGTGAGGCGAACGCTCATCCCTGAATCGTGCGGCGTTACGGAATACGTGACCGCCTTCTTGAGATCCAACACCACGCGCACTTTTTGTGGATCCCGGTGCTGACCGACGCGCGCTTGGCTCACCAGGGTGTTGGCTTGCGCCTTGACAACGGACGGCTTTACCATGCTTTGAACGCCGGGGAGATCGATCACCAATCGCGTCGTCTCAATGAGGAACACGTTGGGCGACGCCAACATCCCGTCAGCCGCGATCTCGACATCCACAAACGTTTTCTGAGGAACGATTTGAATCGCGTCGATCCGCCCGGCCGTCGCAGCGGGCGCCGAAGCGCTCGCCTCCGGCGGAGCCACTTCTTCGACTACCGGCGACGTGACCGGGGTCGCTGGCGCCTTGGCAAAATCAATGGTCAGAAGCGTGCCGGCCTCGTCACGGGTAATCTGGTAGTCTGCCGGCCGTGACAGCCCCATGCTCAGGCGCGCGATGCGTTGATTCTCCCCGGATTGCGTGGATACGATTTCCGTCACCGGATCCATTCCGACCGTGCGCCGTTCCGTCAGGGTTCCCACGGACGTCTCGGAGAGATCAAGAATAAACTGCATCGGATCATCAATGCGAAATGCGGTGTAGTTCAGGGGGCCGTCTCCGGTCAAGACGACGCGCGTGACATCCGGTAAGTCTTCGACCTGGAGATCTGTCAGCGTCGTCATGGGCTCCGCAACCGGCGACACCACCTGGGCGTTGGGTACCGCGCACCCCGCCAGCGCCACGACACACAGATGGATGAAGAATGACTTCGACTTCATTCCAAGCCCTCCTCACGGGTCCGCAGCGCCAACACGATATCCCGCGTTCGTGTTTCGCCGAAGAAATCGACGTATCGTTCAACCACGGTCAGTTCCTTTGCGGTTATGCGCTTGACCACCCCGCGGTTGGGGCCCACCAACGTGCCGACCCGCACCGCGTAGCCCTTCCCATCCGGTATCTCGACCATCCCATACGTTCCGAGTTCGCCCCACACCACGGCGACAAACTTCAACTCGGACACTTCATGCCGCTGAAGCGGCGGCAGCATCTCCAGGTTTCTCTTCCCGCTCCCTTTGACGATGAGCGACTTAAACGGGTCTCGGCGACCGGACGGATTGTAGGAAACGGTTTCAGGTTGTGGCGTCGTCACCGACGATTCACCCGGAATCGCTCCACCTGCTCCTGGAACTGGCGTCGCTTCCGGACCGGGTGCCTTCGCGACCTGTGTGGCCGGAGTCGGTTTGGCCGAAGGGGCCACCGGCTCGGACTGCGAACACGCCGCAAGTAGCGCCAGCGTCAAGCAGACGAGCCCCCATTGCATCCCTATCACCCTACGCACCACCGGCTCCCGGTTGCTTAGTGGCCGGCGCTTTCCCGGGTGTCGGCCCCTTCGCTTTGGCCCCCGGTTTCCCTTTCGCTCCCGGCTTATCGACCGGAGCTGGCGCCGACGTCTCATCGATCGCGGCGAACGCCGTTGCCCGGAAGGTGGTCTGAATCATGAACCGCCCCTTGTCCACCTTGGCACCCGCCATCTTCAGGCCGGATACATTTACGATCCGCGACAGGGATCCAATTCGGTCGAAAAACGCTCCAACCGCGTGATACCCTCCCGCGACTTCCACATCCACGGGAATCTCGGTATAGAGTCCCGACGCTCCAGGCCGTCGATCCGAAGGCTTCCAGAGTCTGAAATCCAGGCCGGTTTTGATCCCGAGATCCGAGACCTGTTTGAGCAGGGTCGCTACTTCGGATTCCGGCGGCAATTGTTCTTTAAGAAGCGTCAATTGCTTGGCGAGTTCGGCATTTTCACGCTTGAGCTCGTCGAGGCGTCTCGCCTTGGCCTGATTCACGTTGATATTGTTGTTGATCTGAGCAATTTGTTGCTCGATCGCCGCAATTTCCGCGTTCTTCGGCATGTACACGAACCATACAAAGGCAGCCAACAGTAGAATGACCGGAATGGCGGCCAACACCGCCTTCTGGTACCCAGGCAACCCTTTCAATGACTCCAAATTCAGTTCGAGCGCCATACGATCAGACCACCAACGTACACTTGAGTTTAAAGTTGTATACGGGAACGCCGTCTTCAGTAACCTGGCGAGATTCAATCAACAGAATTTCCCGGATACTCCGAGATGCTTTGAGATTGTTGATAAAATCCACAATCTCGGCATTCGTCACGGCCTTGCCTTCCAAATCGACCTTGCCCGATTGTTCAACCAGCGAGGTCAACCACACCCGATCCGGCAGGTTGCGGCTCAACTCGTCCAAGAGACGAACCGGCCCGACCTGGTTCTTGCGAAGTTGCTCGATGATCGCGATCTTTTCCTCATAACTTTTTTTGTTTGCCTCAAATCCCTCGACTTCTTTCACCTTCTCTTTGAGGGCCGCGAGCTCCTGCGTGCGTTGTGTCTTTTGTTGTTCAAGAGCGCTCATCTTGGCGGACATCGACCACCAGACGTACCCCATCCCTCCGATCAGGACCACCGCCAGCGCCCCAATCCCGACCAATCGACTCGGGCCCGCCAGGGATATTCGCGTTCGTTTTGGGCGCTCAACGCCCAGAAGATTGATTTTAATCATCGGTCGTCGGGACGGCGGATCGCAAGGCCCACGACCACCGTGGCCTGGGGCCCCACCTCCGCGATCAAATCGGGACTCACCGTCTTGGGATTCACACGAATCTGACGAAACGGATCCAGCAACTCAACCGGCACTCCCAGGCGCTCGGATAAAAATGGCGCAAGCCCCGGAAGTTTCGCGGTCCCCCCGCTCAGCAACACGCGGTCAATGGTCTCCTGGGTCGAAGTCGACCGGAAGTAATCGAACGAGCGCCCGATCTCCGCGGCCAGTTCGCCGTTCATGGTGCTGATCACATCAGCCAAGGCGGTTGGGTTGACGCCTTCGACGGCCTCCCCGCGTTTCGCCCGTTCCGCCGCATCATAACTCAGGTTCAGGTCACGCTGGATCGTTTCGGTGTACCGATTGCCCCCGGTCGAGATATCACGGGTGAACCAGAAGTTGCCCCCTTTGACGATGTGGATATTCATCACGCTCGCGCCGATATTGACCAACGCGACCACCTCGGAACCGGTGGAGCCGTATGCCGCCCCGTAGACGTTTTCCAGGGTGAACGCGTCCACATCCACCACCACCGGGTTCAAACCGGCTTCCGTCACCAACCCCGTGTACTCCGACAAGCGATCCTTTTTCACCGCCGCGAGAACCACCGTCATCGTGTCCTTCCCATCCGGAACATCCGACGCCGGAAGGATATGGAAGTCCAAATTCACATCATTGACGTCGAACGGGATGTACTGCTCGGCCTCCCATTTAATGGATTCCGAAAGTTCTTCCTCCGTCATCGGAGGCACGCTGATCTTCTTGACGATCACCGAGTGTCCGGACACGGAAATCACGACGTCTTTGGCTTTGACGCCCTGCTCGCGGAGGAGATCCTTTAACATATCCACGACGCGGCCCGCGTCCATCACGGCCCCATCCACGATCAGTTCGGGGTCAATCGTTTTAATCCCGAACTTCTCCACCACATACCCCTTTTTCGTCGACTTCAATTGGAGGAGTTTGATCGTGTTGGACCCGATATCGAGTCCGATCACTGATTGTGCGCGATGAAACAACATGGACACCGGGCCTCTAGCGTTCGCGACGATCGCCCCGTCGCCGGATCAAGCGTTCAATTTCCCGACAATTCTTTTCACTATAGATGCGCCAATTGCGCCAATCACGACCAACCCCGCTGATCAAACCTTGGCGTTCCCACCGAAACAGGGTTGCCTTGGAGATATCGAAGGTATCGCAAATCTCTTTCGCCTTGTACGATCGTTTGTGGGATGCGGCCATCGTTGTTCGGATAGTGTCTGCAATCCGATTCGGGATCTTCCACGATACGGCCGTAAGTATACTTAGTATGGTCAAGCTGTCAAGGGCTTTTCTTTGACGGCGATCGTTTCCCCCGCTTGGGCGACGAGAACCGTCGGATGGGCGAGTCTCTTCACCGGTTGTGAACGCTGCCATGCATCCTCGCGAACACGGCCCAATCGAACGCCTTCGGGGCGACGGCGTGCAGGGGAATCGCGTCAAACGCCTCGTCCCCACGCGCGGCGGCCATACATCCAATCACCGTACCGGGGTCATCGGCCACGCGCCGGACAATTTCGAACGACAAGAACTGGGCGAGCGCTTTGTCCTCAGGAACGGGCGGGGCGCCCCGTAACGTGTGTCCCAGAATGGTCGCCTTGGTCGCGACACTCAAGGGATATCGGCTCGACGTCGACTGAAACTGAGGCCGATCCGCGATAGCGCGCGCAACGTAGTCTTCGAGCCCGTGAACGCCTCCATCGCGATGATGCCGGTGCGGGGTCCGTTCAGCCACCACGAACAGATGACTCTTATTCGGCACGCCCAGACTCCGACGCAATGTTCCGAGGATCACCTCATCGATATAGGCGTCGGGGTCGGGATGTTCGTTGACCAAAATCCCCTCCGCCCGCGCTTGATACGCGCAGGCCAACGCCAGGTGCCCGGACCCCGCGCCCATGACCTCCACGAAGAACACGCTGCCCATCGCCGCGCTGGTCGCCTTGAGCGACTCCAAGGACTGATTAGCCAGCGCCACCGCGGAATGAAACCCCAGCGAGGTCGTGCGCGCCAGGTTGTTGTCGATGGTGCCCGGTAGCCCCACGACCTGCACGCCGAACCCCTCGAATAACGCCCGCGCTCCCCGCAGACTCCCATCCCCGCCCATCACCACCAACGCGCCGTCCGCCACATACGGCGACAAGTTCTCCACGGCAATCCGCTGAACGCGCTCGTCTTTGAAGTCTTCGAACCGACTGCTGCCGATCGGACTGCTGGGATGATTCGCCATGCCGCGGGTGTCCGCCTCGGTCACGCGTTCGATCCAATTATTGGCCAAGCCGAGGAAACCGTGCCGGACGAAATACACGGCCAGGCCTCGCTGCTCGCCGCTGGCCCGCAACTCTTTGAGCGCCGCGCCGCCCCCCGCGAAATCGCCGCCCGACACCAATGCCACGAGTCGTTTGATCCGTCGCGGCGCCAACGTCACCCGGTCGCGCCGCTCGCGCTCCACCGTAATCCACGCTTCGCGGGTCGCGCGCTCGTGCGCCGACAGCCCGACCGCCGTCGAATAGCCGGACAGGTCTCCTTGTTCGCACGTCAGCAACACCACATTGTCCTGTCCCTCTTTATATTCCCCGAACTCCGCGAAGGCTTCGCGAAACGGACGCGGGTCGAGATACACCATCAGCGCCCGCAGCGTGGAGCTGTGGGTGTACACGCAGGCCACGCCGCCTTGGTGGGCGAGACCGAGGTCGTGCATGCCGTCCACCACGTCCACGTACAAGTCGAAAAATGATTGTCCCGCGGGAAAACGATACAGTGGATGTTTGATCAGCCGTTTGGCGATTTTCGGCTCGACACGAAACGCGCGGGCGGCTTCTTCGAGTTCCACCGCCTTCTCGCATCCCGTAGCCCACCCGAAGTCTTGCGACTCCAACGCCGCGCTGACCGAGGGGGGCCGAGCGGCGTCCACCCCGAGCGCCGCGGCCACGTGTTCGTAGAGTTGGGTGGTGTTGGGGCTCGAACTCACATAGTGTGAAAACGTCTTGGGGTCCAAATAGTTGGGGACGCTCAAAAAATCCAGTTGTCGCCCGATGACCCCCAACATCTGCGCGAGCGCCCGTCCAACCGCGTCGGCCGCGGCCGTCCCCCGAGAAGGATCCAACGTGTTGGCCAGTCTCCGCCCGACCCGCCGGCTCCCGCTTTCCACGCGGGACACGCCGTGTCGCAGCGCAAACAACAGTGATCGCCCCGTCAGATCGCGCGGCAACAACCAGAACCGCTCGTCGCCCAGGTCCAGCACGATGCGATCCCCGATCAAGTGCGGCGTGAGTTGGGCCCGTGGGACGATCGCAACCGGACGGCGCCGAGCGGGCTTCCCGGTGCGACCGATGGACGCCCGCAGGATGGGCGTTAACGCGCCTTCGGCGACGGCGCGATTCCACGCGGCGTAGAACACGAGGGCGTCTCCGCCGCAGGCCGTCTCCACGAGCGCGTCACGGCGCCCGCGGTACGCCTCGGCATCCAGGGCGGTGGCGGCCACACGGTCCGCGAACACTCGCACCGCCGGCAGCGCCGCGGCAACGCGAGCCACCCGATCCCCGGCAGGCGGCGGGGAGGGCCGGCTCACTCCCTCGACACCCGGCTCACGGCGCGCCAACGCCTCGCCGAACGCCAACAGCCCCTCGATGGTGGCGAACCCAAGGTCCTCCATCATCGCGCCCACGCCAACACCCGCTGAGTCACACCGCCTCGACCAATGCCACGATCGTATGCAATCCCGATGTCCCCGCGGGATATGCGCGAGACGCGACGTCCACCTGGCGAAACCCGTCTCGCCCCTCGGCTCGCACCACGACCGTGTGGGCCCCCGCCGCCGTCGGGCGCCACTCGTACGTCCAGTGCACCCACGCGTAGGTCGGCGACGGCGCCATGACCGCGTCGCGCCACGTGCGGCCGCCGTCCACGCTCACCTCCACTCGCTTGATCCCGTGAACGCCACCAAACGCGACGCCCCGCACGTCCTGGCGCCCGCCGCGCAACAGTTGGTAATGTCCGGGGCGGTCGATTCGCGACGTCACCGGAATGCCCCCCTCGTCGGTCCATCCTCGTTCCTGCCAATAGCCATGATGGTCCCGCTCCACCACCTCGATCTCGGTGAGCCACTTAACGTGCTTGATGCCGAAAATGCCCGGGACAATCGCCCGCAAGGGATATCCGTGGTCCCGCGGCAGCGGAACCCCGTTCATCGAGTGCGCCAGCAACACCTCTCCGTGCATCGCGCGATCCAGCGTAATGCTGTCGTGATACCCGTCCGCCCCACGAAACACCACGTCCAACGCCGTGTCGAACGGTTTGGCCGCCTCGAGGACGCGCGACAAGAAAAATCCGGCCCAGAGCGCGTTGCTCATCAGGCTTCCGCCCGGCTCATTATCGATGCATTGGAGCGTGACCATCAGCTCTTGCGTGCGTTGCTCCAACATATCCACGTACCGGAAGGTGCGCGGATGTTCGACCGCGCCGTGAAGTCGCACCGACCATTCGGCGGACCGAATCGCCGCTCCGACCTCAAGCGACTGGTCGCTGTAGTTGACTCGATAAAATTGATCGTTGGGAGTAATGAAGGGCGTCTCGCGAGGAGGGACCGAAAACAGACGCCCCCAGAAAAACACCCCCGCCTCGGCGGGCCGGCTGAGCCCCGCCCCGGCGAGCGCGGCCGTGGCCGCGAGGAGACGGCGACGGCTAAAAATCCGCGTGGACAGGCGGACCATCCTTCGCCCCGTGCGCCTCGAGCGTCATGGGCGGCCACGAGGCCGCGCCACCGCTCCGGATCGTTACGAGATGCCGGCTATGCGCTGCGCCCACCGGACATAACCGACGATCTTGACCACATCGTCATCCGCGACGCCGGGGATGGGCGGCATATTCCCGAAGCCCCAGTGGTGCGCGGTCACGCCCCGTTTCACCGCGAGGAGGAACGCCTCGTCGCCGTGGTGCGAGGGCTCATAGATCTTGGAAAGGAACGACGGGCCGCGTCCCGTGCCCGCCGCATGCACGCCGTGACAGCGGGCGCAGTTGGTGTCGAACAATCGCTTCCCATCCGCGTGTTCGGCCGGCACTTCGGTATCCGCGACGGTACCGGCGGCGGGGTTCCCGCCCCCGGTACAACCGGGAAGCAGGACCAGCGCGGCCGCCATCAGAATCGCCGCCAAGCCGTCCGTCCGAACGCTCGGACAGGAACGACCGCCGACGCCGCGCGCGTTCCCAATCCTCTCGCCACTCGCCATTGTCCCCTCCATGGTCACAACGCGTGATGGGTGATGATAGTCGACGGGCCCGCTGAAAGGCAACGCTCGATCACCGCTGCAGCGCGACCATTTCGCCGAACAGCCGCGACAACGCCCGGAGTTCACGCGCATGCGCCCACAGGGTGCGCGGGGACAAGCGCACATCCACGTGGGTAAACAGCGTCGTCAACACCATGTCGGCGGACGGAAAGCGCCGATGCAGCGCGATACTCCCCGAACACGGGAGAATATGGTCGTGCACGCTGTGCAAGATCAGGAGGCGGCTGCGCAGGCGGTCGGCGGACTCCGTGACCGACAGGGCTTCGATCAGCGCGCGTGACCCCGAGACAATCGCGTGCCACTGCCGGGGCGAACGCTCCGGATGGAACCGCCGGAGCGTCTCCACGCACGCGCGCCCGGCTGGAGATAACGCCTGGACCGCCCGATCAATCTCCGCGGAGTCGCCCTGCCGGCCGATCGCCAACAGAATCGCGCGAATCCGGTCCCGCTCCGATTCGGGAGCGTCAAAATACGCCAGCGCCGACCGCAACACGAGAAACCGGCCGTAGGGATCGACGGGCACCGCGCACCCGTCCGCGCGATAGACGTCGGAAAAGACCTCGCGCATCAAATCGCCGAAGTCCGCGTACCCGCCGAAGACCCCGACGAATTCGGGCGGCTGCGCCAACTCCGGGCTGAGCGCGGCCTTGAGACTGAGCGTGCCCATGTAACTCAACCCGAGGACGATCACCGCTTCGGCCTCGGGGCGCGACGATCGCCGACGCGCGTACTCGATGACCCCGCGGATCTGGTCGATCGTTTCCGGATCAAAATCCAGCGCGCGAACCGCGGGATAGTCCGGAGTCAGCACCGAGAAGCCGATCTCGGCCAATGCGGTCGCAAAGTTCATCAAACGCGGGTCATCCACGGACTCCGGCACGAACCCGCCATTCAGAACAATGGTCGCCGACGGCGTGTGCGGACGGTACTCCCGGACCCGAAGCACGACGCCCGCGACGGGTACGGTTCGTTCGCCGACCGATACCGGCCGGGACACCCACCGAAACGGAGAGCGACGCTGAGGCCGTGCGATCCGCCAGAACAGGTGCCACGTCTTGATCGCGCGCATTCGTGACATGTCCCCTCGCCCATCTTCGATCACGCGTCGGCGGCGTGGCGATCCCGGACGAATGTCCGTTGAGTCCGCTCCCGCCGCCAAAACACCGCTATTTCACCCGAACCCCACACGTCTGTAAAGCAACGGCTCCGCCATCGCGTGCCGCCCGGTCGAGATGAGCGCTTGACAAGGGAAACCGGCGATTCCATATACTAGCACCCTGTCCATCGGTTCATCGGTCCAACGAAATTTCGGAGGGAACATGATCCAATCACGGCGTGTTCGGTCCGTTTGCGCGGTCAGCGTGGCGATGTCGCTCGTGGGCGCCACGGTGTTGACGGGGTGCGAAGCCATGACCCGCACCCAAAAAGGCGCGGTCGCCGGCACCGCGGTCGGCGCGGGCGTCGGCGCGCTCATCGGCCAGCAACACGGCAACGCGGCCGGCGGCGCGCTGATCGGCGGCGCGGTCGGCGCGCTTTCGGGAGGCTTGATCGGCAATTACATGGACCGCCAAGCCGAGGAGCTGGAACGGGTGGCCGACACGACGCGCACCGGCGACGGCATCATCGTGACCCTGCGCGACAAGATTCTCTTCGATGTCGACAGCGCGACGATTAAACCGGCGGCCGCGGCCAGCGTAGACAAACTCGCGACGGTCCTGACCAAATACCCGAAGACCACGATCACCGTCGCGGGCTACACCGACAACACCGGTCGCCCGAATTACAACGTCAACCTCTCGGAACGACGCGCCAACGCGGTCAGATTTGCGCTGACCGATCGCGGGGTGGCCGGAGCGCGAATCAGCACCATGGGATTCGGCGCGGAGAACCCGGTCGCGTCGAACGCCACCCCGGACGGGCGCGCGCAAAACCGGCGCGTCGAGCTCCACATCGTGCCCGACGAGACGCTGCAAGCGGAAGCCGCCGAATAAGGCCGCGACCGACACGGAGGGACCGCTGGACACGACCCGAGCTTTTCGTTACACTTTGCCGGCCTCCGATCCACATCGGCGCAACCGTCGGGAGATACCGGAGATACCGTGGAAGAAGACGTCGCTGAATGAAGATTCAGTCCGCCGGATCGACGCACGTCGGCCGGGTTCGTACGTCCAACGAAGATCATTACGGGGTGTTCGACGACTTGGAGCTGTTCGTCGTCGCGGATGGAATGGGTGGCCACGCCGCGGGTGAAGTCGCCAGCTCCATGGCGGTGCAGACGATCCGCTCCGCGTTCGCGGAGGCCGGCGCGGAACGGACCTTGCCGACCGACGGCTCTTACGATCCAGGGCGCCGCCTGGTCTGGGCGATCGAACAGGCCAATCAGCAGATCTTTCACGCGGGGTCGGAGAACCCCGCCCTCGGAGGCATGGGGACGACCGTCGTCGCGGTCTGGGTCGACGACGATAACGCCTACGTGGCTCATGTGGGCGACAGCCGCGTCTACCGCATCCACGCCGGCGGCATCGAACAGGTCACGTCCGATCATTCACTGGTCAACGACTACCTGAGCCGCGGCATCATGACGCCCGCTGAAGCCGCGGTGCACCCCATGAAGCACGTCTTGATCCGCGCGCTCGGCACCGCGCCCAGCGTGTCGGTCGATATCCGACGCGTGCCTCTTCAAACGGGGGACATCCTGTTGCTCTGTTCGGACGGGCTTTCCAACATCGTGCCCCCCGACGAAATCGCGTCGATTCTTTCGAAAGCGTCGACGGACGACCTCCCCGCGCGGTGCCAGGCCCTGATCGACGCCGCCAACCGCCGGGGGGGGCTCGACAACATCACCGCCGTGTTGGTCCTCGCGGACGCCCGGCCGTAACGCCCACTTTTTCTCTTCGAGAGATCGCCCATGTCGATTCGCGCGTGGATTCTCCTCGCTCTTGTTGTGGGGGGCATGGCCTTCGGCGGCGCGCTGCTCTCGCTCTACGTCGACGCGTTATGGTTCTCGGAAGTGGGATACTTTTCCGTGTTCTCCACCAAACTGTCGACGCAGATTCTGCTCGCGACAGTGGTTGGCCTCGGCCTGTTCGCATGGCTCGCGGCGAACGTACTCCTCGCGTCGCGCCGTCGGCTGACGCTCATGGTCCCGCCGTGGGATACCTTGTTGGCCGGACGCCCCATTCGCCCATTGTTGCTCGTCGGCGCGGCCGTCATTGCCGGAGCGCAGGCGCTGCAGGCCGCCGGCCACTGGCAGGCGTACCTGCTGTTCGCCAATCCGGTCGAGTTCGGCCAGAACGACCCCTTATTCGGAGAAGACCTCGGCTTCTACGTCTTCACGATGCCCTTTTGGCTGGCGGTCAAACGGTGGTTGCTGGTCGCGATCGTCTTGGCGGCCGCGGCCAGCGGGGCGCTCTACGTCGGCAACCAGGAGATCCGCCTTGAACCGAACCGGTTTTCGATGTCGCCCGCCGCGCGCCGCCACCTCTTGTGGCTCGCAGCGGCGGCCGCGCTGGTGTTGGCCTGGAGTTACCGTCTCGATCAATATCAGTTGTTGTACTCGCGACGCGGCGTGGTGTTCGGCGCCGTCTACGCCGACGTACACGCCAAGCTCCAGGCGCTCTACGTCATGGTCGCGGTGGCGGCGGCCGCGGCCCTGGTCCTCGCGATCAGCGCCACCCGTCGTGGGTGGCTAACGCCGATCGCGGCCGGCGCCGCGATCCCGGTCGCCGGCATCGTGGGCGGCTCCTTGATTCCGGACCTCCTGCACCGGTTTCAAGTGCTGCCCAACGAGGTCGTGATGGAGCGCCCGTATATCGAGCACAACATCCGGATGACGCGGTTCGCGTACGGCCTCGATCGAATCGAAGCCAAGGAATTCCCCGCGTCGGATCAATTGACCGCCCGGCAGGTCGCCGACAACCCGCTCACCACCAAGAACATCCGGCTCTGGGATCATCGCCCGCTGCTGCCCACGTATCGGCAGTTACAGCAGATCCGCACGTACTACGACTTCGTCGACGTGGACAATGACCGCTACGTCATCGACGGCGAACTCCGGCAGGTGATGATTTCGCCCCGTGAGCTTTCCTACCGCAACCTCCCCAGCCGCATCTGGATCAACGAGCATCTTACCTACACCCACGGATACGGCGTGACCCTGGGGCCGGTCAACCGCGTCACCACCGAAGGACTGCCGGAATTCTTCATCCAGGACATCCCCCCCACCTCATCCACCACGATCCGCGTAACCCGTCCCGAGCTGTATTACGCGGAGACGCCGAACGAATATGTGTTGGTCCACACCAAGAACCAGGAGTTCGACTACCCTTCCGGAGAGACGAGCCAGTACGCCTCTTACCAGGGAACTGGCGGAATCCCGCTGTCCTCATTTGTTCGAAAGGCGGCGTTTTCGGCGTACTTCGGATCGATGAATATGTTGCTCTCCAACGATATCACCGCGGAGAGCCGCATCATGATCAACCGCGCGATCGCCGCGCGCG
The DNA here is from genome assembly GCA_049325295.1 of Nitrospirota bacterium. GTDB lineage: Bacteria > Nitrospirota > Nitrospiria > 2-01-FULL-66-17 > 2-01-FULL-66-17 > JBFLXB01. The sequence continues at coordinate 460,135 of JBMOMD010000021.1, read as the reverse complement.
CGGCCAAACTCCTCCCCTTCCTCCGGTACGATCAAGATCCCTACCTCGTGATCACCGACGAGGGCCGGCTCGTGTGGATCCTGGACGGCTACACCATGACCGACCGGTTGCCCTACGCGATGCCGCTGCGCGGCGTGGGCAACTACATCCGCAACTCGGTCAAGGTCACGATCGACGCGTACGACGGCCGTACCACGGCTTATATCAGCGCGCCGGACGATCCGTTGATCCGCGCCTACGCCGGCGCGTTCCCCGGACTGTTCCAGCCGATCGAGGCCTTGCCCGCCGACCTGCGCGCCCACCTGCGTTATCCGCAGGATCTGTTTCGCATTCAGTCGCACGTATTCGCGACCTACCACATGGAGGACCCGCAAATCTTCTACAACAAGGAAGACCTGTGGGCGGTGCCCCAAAAGGGCGAGCAAGACATGGAGCCCTATTACACGATCATGAGGCTTCCGGGCGAGGCGCGCGAGGAATTCATCCTCATGATTCCCTATACGCCGGCCAAGCGCGACAATATGGCCGCGTGGCTCGCGGCGCGCTCAGACGGGGAACAGTACGGCAAATTGATCGTCTACCTCTTTCCCAAACAAAAACTGGTATACGGCCCGCGGCAGATCGAAGCGCGTATCGACCAGGACGCGTTGATTTCCCAACAGCTCACGCTCTGGACCCAGCGCGGCTCGCAGGCCATCCGCGGCAGCCTGTTGGTGATCCCGATCGAAGACGCGCTGCTGTACGTCGAACCGCTCTACCTGGCGGCGTCGGAGTCGGGCTCGCTGCCCGAATTGCGTCGGGTCATCGCCGCGTTCGGCAATCGTTTGGTCATGGAACCGGACCTGGAGGCCGCGCTGGCGGCGTTATTCGGCGGACCGACGTCTGAGCGGCCCGCCGCCGCGCGCAAGTCCGGAACCATCGCGCCGGAATCGACCGACTCCTCGTTAGGCCGCCAGGCGCTGGATCACTACCGGCGGGCGCAACGCGCCCTGCGGGACGGCGACTGGGAAACCTACGGCGCCGAACTCAAGCGCGTGGAACAGGCCCTCGAGACGCTTGCCAAGCCGCCATAGCGCCGCTATGCTTGCCGCCATGCCGACTCCACACGCATTGCGGTCCACCAGTGATTCTTCACTTCAGACGGTTCCGTCCTGGGCGATCGGACGCAGCTCGTTGATCCGCGGGTTATTCGACGCGGTTCAGCGGATCGCGGACTCGACGTCCCCGGTCTTGCTCGTCGGGGAACCGGGCTCGGGCAAGGAGGCCGTGGCCCGGACCCTTCACCATCGCAGCGTCAGACGCCAGGGACCATTCGTGGTCATCGACTGCACGGCGTTAGCGGACGGGATTGCGGACGCGCGGCCCGATCGTCGGACGCCCGTTGAATCCGCGCACGGCGGCACCCTGTATCTGGAAAACGTCGGGGATCTCGGTCCACGCGCCCAGGGCGACCTATTGCGCGTGATCGAGGAAAAGAGTTTTCCCGAAACAGCGAGCGCGTCCCCGCGCCGACTCGACGCCCGAGTAATCGCCGCCACGCCCATTGACCTGCAACCGGCGGTTCGCGCGGGGAAATTTCGAGAGGATTTATATCGTCGGCTGAACGCGGCGACCCTCACGGTTCCGGCGTTACGGGAACGGCACGACGACATCCCGTTGCTGGTCGCGCACATGCTCGACCGGCTCAACCGCTCGCACCCGTCACCCACAGCCGTCGCGCCTGAGGCCATGGCCCGCTTGGTGGAGTATCCGTGGCCGGGAAACCTCCGCGAATTGGAAACGCTGATCGAACGGTTGTCGGAATTGCCCACCGGCCCCGTGATCCACGTCACCGATCTTCCGCCCGACATGCGCGCGGACGCTCGACCGGACGCGTTGGCCGAGAACGTCCGCCACGGCGCCATCTCGTTGACGCAAGCCGTCGACGCGTTTGAACGCGAATTGATCGTGGATGCCCTCGAGCGGACGGCCCACGTGCAGGTCCGGGCGGCCAAGCAATTGGGGATCACCCGTCGCATCCTCAAATACAAGATGGATCTGTTGGGCATTCCCGTGAAGCGGCCGCGCGCACGCGCCCGCCGCGAAGCCGCGTAGCGCGCCGCGCGTGCGTCCATCGTCGTCGCGATTGACGCCCCCTTGAGCCTTTGCTAGACTGGCCGCGTGCTCGTTGACCCGCAAGCCAAGATCGCGGCGCTCCATGGCAACATCGAGCGGGTCATCCGCGGCAAATCCGACGTCGTGACGTTGTCCATGGTCACGCTCTTGGCCCGCGGGCACCTGTTGATCGAAGACGTGCCCGGCGTCGGTAAGACCACCTTGGCGCACAGCTTCGCGCGTTCCCTCAACTGCACCTTCAAACGCATCCAATTTACCAGCGATCTGTTGCCGTCCGACATCATCGGACTATCGGTTTTTAATTCGGCCAGCCGAGAGTTCGAGTTTCGCCCCGGACCGGTCTTCGCCAATATCGTGTTGGCGGACGAAATCAACCGGACCACGCCCAAGACCCAGAGCAGCCTGCTGGAAGCGATGAACGACGCCCAGGTGTCGGTGGACAATCACACCCACCCATTGCCGCGTCCGTTCATGGTGATCGCCACCCAAAACCCGATCGAACACCACGGGACGTACCCGCTGCCGGAGTCCCAACTCGACCGCTTCATGGTCCGCGCGCACATGGGGTATCCCGACGTCGAAGACGAGAAACGCATCGTCACCGCGGCGCAGTCGATCGGCGGTCCGGACGCGCTCTCTCCGGTGCTGACCGCGGATGACGTCGCCTCGCTTCAAGACGTCGCGTCGCGCGTCACGATGGACGACGCGCTCACCGATTACCTCATGGCCATCGTGACCGCCACCCGGTCGCGCCCGGACATCGACCTCGGGGTCAGCACGCGCGGAGCCGTGTTCCTGTATCGCGCCGCGCAAGCCATGGCGCTGATCGAAGGCCGCGACTACGGGCTTCCGGACGACGTGAAGCGACTGGTGCTCCCGGTCTTCGCCCACCGCATCGTGGTCAACCCCGGCGTCGAGTCCTTCGACCCGCAAACCGACGACGCCAAAGATATCCTGCGCGACATCCTGGACCAGGTTCCCGTTCCGTTGTAGTCGCCCTCATGGGGCTGCCGTGATCAGCGCTCTCGCCACGCCGTCCAGTCGCCACGCCGGCCGGCTTGCCGCGCCCGCGGTCGATCCCCCCGCCCGCCGACGCGCGGTCCGCACCGCGAAAGTCACGCCCATGGGTGTGGCGTTTCTCCTCTTGGCGCTCGCGGTCGGCCTCGCCGCCGTGAACACCGGCAACAACGTTCTCTACCTGTTGTTCGCCATGATGCTCAGCCTGATCATCGTGGCGGGGCTGTTCTCCGAACGCACGCTCGCGCGTTTGTCCGCCAGCCGGTCGTTGCCGACTCGGCTGTTTGCCGGGGCGCGGACGTCGTGTCGCGTCACGTTGACCAACGGCAAACGGTGGATGCCCGCCTTTTCCCTGCGTCTCCAAGAACACGGCGGACGCCTCGACCTTGAGGTGCAAGAACTCCGATGCCCGCGGCTTGATCCCGGCGCCACCGTGACCATGGACACCACGCTCACGTTCCGCGACCGCGGCCTCCATGCCCTCGAGGGGATCAACGTGACGACGACGTTCCCCTTCGGCTTATTCGAAAAAACCGTTCGCGTCTCCGCCAACGCCCAAGCCCTGGTCTATCCGACGATCGGCATCACACCGTGGTCTCCCGGCAAACCCGCGACCGACGTCGGCCACGCGGGCAGGTCGCGCGGCACCAGCGGGCTGTCGCACGTGCGTGAATACCGGGTCGGGGACGATCCCCGGTATATTCACTGGAAACACTCGGCCCGCCGCGCCAAACTGGTGATCCGTGAACCCGAGCCGGAAGGCGCCCGCGCTCACGTGATCGTCTTCAGCAACCGGCTGCCTCCCGATCCGCTTCCGGTCCACCGCGAGTGGTTCGAACACGCGGTGCGCGTCGCGGCTTCGCTGGTTGAGCGGGACCTTCGCGAAGGGCGCGAGGTGTTGCTGGCGACGTGGGACGGCGTCACGCGAACGGGGCGCGGAGCCGCGCAATTGGAGCGGCTGCTCCGAACCCTGGCAACCATCGGGCCGTCTCCTTCCCGGCCGGGCGACCGTCTGATCACCTGGACCGAGGCGCTCCCCCACCAGGCTTCCCACGTCGTTCTGGCTTGGGACGACCCGGCTTGGACGCGCGTCCGCGCGGCGTGCGATCGCGTGTGGGTGGCGTCCCGCCTCGGACCCGGAGAGCGCTTATGACCCGATCGGCGCAACGCGCCTCGGCCGTGATGTCGGTGGTCGGACTCTCCTCGCTGGCGATGACGGGCCAGATCGGAGTGCCCTGGCTGGTGGTCGGCGTCGCCGCCGTCGTCGCGCGGGGCGTCATGGCGCGGACGCGCCGTCCGCTCGTGGTGCCGGCGGTGTGGGCCAACGCGTTGATCATGGCGGCCATGGCATTCGCCGTGGTGGACTATCTGTGGTTGTCACCGTCGTTGCTTCACGTCGGCGCGCATTTATTGATCGCGCTCATGATCACGCGGCTCGGCCACGCCAACGCCCGCGAGTACCTTCAACTGGTCGTGATCGTGTTTTTCCTGATGGTTGCCGCCGCGGGGTTATCGGCGCACGGCGCTCTGAACGGAGGGTTCCTCGTCTACCTCTTGGTCATGGTCTGGGTGCTGGTTCAGTATCACTTGCTGGCCGAAGCGGAACGAGCCCGAAGTGAACCGACGCCCCCCCCGTCCGGTCTCGCCGCGTGGACGGTTGCTGCGGCGCTGCTCGCCCTTGTGACCACCGGCGCGTTGTTCCTGTTGCTCCCGCGCATGGGGCTGAACTTGCTGAGCTCGACCTCGGAAAACGACGTGCGCCTCTCCGGCTTCTCCCCACAAGTTCGTTTGGGAGTCATCGGACCGGTCAAGCGCGACCCCACCATCGTCATGCGGGTGTCGGGCGCCGCGTTGGGTCCAGGCGGTCAACCGCTCTACCTGCGCGGCGCGGTCTTTGACGATTTCGACGGCAAAAACTGGACGGCGACCGCGCCGTCCCGCAAACACGTGTCGTCTGACGGGGAAGGCCGATTCGTGGTGGGCTCGATCGGTCGGAACTCCGAGTCCATCGCCATCCAGGCCGAGCCCTTGGACACCACCGTCATCTTCACTCCGGATCGCACCACCGCCGTGTGGGGTCCCTTCGCGGCGATGCTGATGGACGAGGACGAGATCTTCAACGCACCCTATCCTCCCGGAGTCCGACAGCGCTACGAAGTGTGGCGGCGACCGCCGAACGGCCCGCCCGTCACGAGCCGATCAACTCCCGAACGGTATCTCCAACTGGGAGAAGCGGCGCGCATCGCAAGGCTTGCGGTGCAAACCACCGTCGGGACCGACACCCCGGTCGGCAAGGCCGTCGCGATCGAGCGGTTCCTGCGGACCCGGTATTCGTATACCCTGGACGTGCCCGGCGGAGACGATCGCCCGCTCGACACGTTCCTCTTTGAGCGACGGTCCGGATACTGCGAACATTTCGCGAGCGCGATGGCGCTGATGCTGCGAACGGTCGGCGTCCCCACTCGGCTGGTGACCGGGTACCTCGCCCAAGAATGGAACCCGTTCGGCAACTACACCATCGTCCGGCAGGGAGACGCCCACGCGTGGGTCGAGGCCTACCTCCCCGAATCGGGCTGGACGCGTTTCGACCCCACGCCTCCCGTTCCCGCCGCGGACCGCCCGTGGACGGGGTCCGCCGAGCACTACCTGGATACCCTCCGGACCGGATGGAATCGGTACGTGCTGGATTTTGGTCTTCGCGACCAGCACGCGGCCATCGAGCGCGCGGAAGCCGCCTGGGCCGGCGTGCGCGACCGGAGCAGCGCCGCGTGGTCCGCTTCGGTCCAACGTCTGCTGCGCGTCTCCGACGCGATCTGGATTGCGGGCGGTTGTATCGCGGGCGCGTTATTCACAATCGGGTGGATCGTCCTCATCCGTCGGGGGCACGCGGCCGTCCGCCTGCCCCCGAGTGGCGCGCCCATCGTGTTCTATCATCAACTGTTGTCGACGTTGGAACGCCAGGGCGTTTCCAAGCCGCCAACCGTGACCCCGGCGGAATTCGCGGAACATCACCTCGCGCACGCGGAGTCGTCGAACGCCATCCGACGGGTCACCAAGCGCTACTATGACGTCCGGTACGGGCGACGACGACTCTCCGAAGACGAGCGCCGGCAGATCGACAGCGACTTGGCCCTGATCGAACAACGGCGGTAACGACACCGCGCCGGTCTCACCGAAAGTGTACGCGGACCAATGCGGCGGACAGTCGCACGTTCTCCGGTCCGCCGGGAACCGTGTGGAGCGTGGTCTGGATGCCCGGCACGCGCCACGCGAAGCGGCCCTGGTCGATGGTGACCGCCGCGACTTGGGTCATCTTGGCCACCCCATACGCCGTCCCGCCGATCACGCCTAGGGCGGCGCCGGTCGTGATATAGCTTTGGTGCTCGTCGCGATTGTCGGTCATCATCATCACCGCCGTGCCCAGCAACGCCCCGATCAGACCGCCGTAAAATCCGTCGACCAATACGTCGGCCAACGCGTCGTCCTTCGCGCGAGCCGGGGTCGCCGCGATCGCCAGCGCGAGCACGATCGTCAGCCCGCACGCCGTCATCCGAACCATCCGTGTCATAGATATCCCTCCACGATCACATCGTCTCCCGCTCGCCGCACCGTCAGGTCGCGCAACCTCGCCGCCTCGCTCAAACGGCGCGGGGACCGCCCGCCGACCGAACCGACCGCGTCACGACCGCCGAGAATCTTCGGCGCCAGCATAATCATGACCTTCGTCACGATGCCCGCGCGCAGCGCCGAGGCGTTGACCTCCGATCCTCCTTCGATCAGGATCGACGTCACGGCCATCGCGCCGAGGCGCCGCATCAGATCCCGCAAATCCACGACCCCGTCGCGAGCGCGCGCGATGAGCACACGCGCGCCGACCGATTCCAAACGACGGCGTCGTGAAGCCGCCGCGCCGGGCGTGGCGACCACGAACGCCGTCGATCCCTGGCGCGGCCTCACCGCCCTGGCGATCGGCGGCACCGCCAGCCGCTCGTCGAGTATCACCCGATGAGGATTCCGTCGATTCCGTCCGCCGCGTGCGGTTAATTCCGGATCGTCCGCCTTCACCGTGCCGAGCCCCACCAAGACGGCGTCCACCCGTGACCTGAGGCGGTGCACCTCGTCGCGCGCGCGCGGTCCCGTGATCCACCGCGACTCGCCGGACGCGGCGGCGATCTTGCCGTCGAGCGTGGAGGCAACCTTCAACGTCACGAACGGCCTGCCGGTGGTAATCCAATGCGCGTACGCCTCGTTGAGGCGGGTCGCTCGCTCACGCAGCACCCCGACGCGAACGGTTAATCCCTTGGATCGCAGCCGCGCGACGCCGCGACCGGCGACTTTCGGGTTGGGATCGCCGGTCGCCACGACGACCGTCCGAATGCCCGATGCTTCGATCATATCCACGCAAGGCGGGGTGCGTTTCTCCACGTGGCAACAGGGTTCGAGCGTGACGTACAACGTCGCGCCCCGCGCGCGGGGACCGGCGTTTCGCAGCGCAATCACCTCGGCGTGCGGCTCACCCGCGCGGCGATGATACCCCTCGCCGACGATGCGTCCGCCGCGCACCACCACGGCGCCCACCGCGGGATTCGGGCTGGTGCGGCCCACGCCCCGCGCGGCCAGCGCCAGCGCGCGTCGCATGTAGGCTTCATCGGATGTGACGGACATCGGCGCAGGATTATCGACGAACGCCGGGACGCTGTCAACGTGAAAGACTGTGCGCGGGCCGCGTCTCCGCGCTTACGCGCGCGGGCGCGCGACCCGCGTCCACCGACCGACCGGCGCCGCGTCAACGCCCAACGCCGCATCGAGGTGTTGTCGAAGCCCGGCGGCATCGAGGTCGTGGGCCAGTTCCCCCCCGGCGACCAAAGCGATCGTCCCGCTTTCCTCGGAGACCACGATCGCGAGCGCGTCGGTCTCTTCGGTGATGCCGATCGCGGCGCGGTGCCGCGTTCCGTAGGACCCGACGCCGGACGCGCGCGCCGACAGCGGGAGGAAACACCCCGCCGCCGCGACCCGTCCGCCGCGCAGGATCACCGCGCCGTCGTGCAGCGGGGAATACGGCACGAATACGCTCAGGAGCAATTCCTTGGACAACCGCGCGTCGAGCACCGTGCCGACCTCGACCGCGTCAAGCAGTCCCTGCGTGCGTTCGATCACGATCAACGCGCCGATGCGTCGGTTGGCGAGCGCCACCGAGGCCTTGACCACTTCCTCCACGGCCCGGCGCGTATCCGATTCAACGACCCGACGACCGGGAAACCGGCCGATCGCGGCGAGTATTTTTCTGATCTCCGGCTGCAGGATAATGAGCGCCGCGAGCGCGGCGACGGGCCACCAGGGCGTCGCGGACCATCCGTCTGGCCACTCACCCACCCACCAACCGAGCGCCGCGCCGGTTCCGACCATGCCAAGCCCGAGGAGAATCTGGTGAGAACCTGAGCGACGAAAGCGAACGCCGATCACCGCCAGCACGACCGCCGCGAGAACCGCGATCATCCACGCCGTCCACGAAATCCCCTGATCCCCCCCGAACACGCCTATCCTCCCACCGGATGGTCCACCCGGGACGGATGTTTGATCGCCGCGACCGTAGCCACCACCTGCGCCATGGCTTCGACGTCGTGCACGCGGACCATCGCCGCGCCGTTCCACGCCGCGATCGCCACGGCCGCGGCCGTGGGCATCAGGCGCTCGGACACCGGACGCGCGGGATGCACGCCGTCGTACGCCAGGAACGACTTGCGCGACGGCCCCACTACCACGGGGAACCCCAACGCCCGCACGCGTTCCAGGGCCGCGAGGATCTCGTAGCTGTACCGCGGGTCCGCGCCCACGAACCACCCGAGGCCGGGATCAACCAGAATCCGCTCGTCGGCGACTCCCCGGGATCGGGCGTAGGCAATGCGGCCCAGCAGGAACTCGCACACCGTGCCCACCACGTCGTCATAACACACGGCGCGGCGCGTGGTCCGGGTGGTGTCGTCCTTGGCGTACATCAAGATCACGGAGGCGCCGGTCGTCGCGACGACGTCCGCCATGTCGGAATCCCCGCGCAACGCGGACACGTCGTTGACCATGGTCGCGCCGACCGCCACCGCGGCGCGCGCCACCGCCGCCTTGGCCGTGTCGACCGACACCGGGATCCGCACGGCGCGGGACACGGCTTCGACGATCGGGACCACCCGGCGCAATTCCTCCTCCACCGTGACGTCCGAGGAATCCGGGCCGGTGGACTCGCCGCCCACGTCGAGCCAATCCGCGCCGGCGGATTCGAATCGCCGCGCCTGCTCCACCGCGGCCTGAACCGACGGCACTCGGCTCCCGGCCCAATACGAGTCCGGCGTCGCGTTCAGAATGCCCATCACCAACGTGCGGGCGTCGTCGTGCATGGAGTGCCCCCCCTGCCCGCGGCTTCGCGCGCGAGAATCAGGCGCGGGCCGCCGAGACGAGACCGGGGCCTTACGGCCCCGGTGAAACAACCCCTGCTCAGGAAACGGATTAGGCCGACGCCGCCGCGCCGATGATTTTTTCGATCTCCGGCGCGTCCAAAACTTCGCGTTCCAGCAACGCCTCCGCCAAGGCGCGCAGCGCCTTGATGTTGTCGCGAATGAGCGTTTTGGCTCGTTCGTAATTTTCCGTGACCAGGCGCCGGACCTCTTGATCGATCTCGACCGCGGTGTGCTCGCTGTAATCGCGGTGCTGGGAAATCTCGCGACCAAGAAAAATCTCCTGTTCCTTCTTGCCGAAGGTCAGCGGTCCCATCTTTTCACTCATGCCCCACTCGCAGACCATTTTGCGCGCCAACTCGGTCGCGCGCTCGATGTCGTTGCCCGCGCCCGTGGTCATGAAGTTGAGCACGATTTCTTCCGCGGCGCGCCCGCCCATCAGGATCGCGATGTTGTTATAGAGGTACTCCTTCGGGTACGTGTACCGATCGTCGGTGGGGAGCTGCATGGTGAGTCCCAACGCGCGTCCGCGCGGGATGATCGTCACCTTGTGCAAGGGGTCGGTCCCCGGGATCAGGCGCGCCACGAGCGCGTGACCCGCTTCATGGTACGCGGTGGTGCGCTTTTCTTCGTCGCTGAGGATCATGCTGCGGCGTTCCACGCCCATCAGGACTTTGTCCTTGGCCGCTTCGAAGTCATCCATTTCCACGGCCTTTTTGCCCTTGCGGGCGGCCATCAACGCGGCTTCGTTGACCAGATTTTCGAGGTCGGCCCCGGAGAATCCTGGCGTGCCCCGCGCCACCACGTCCAGCGCCACTTCCGGCGACATGGCCACCTTCTTGGTGTGCACGCGGAGAATTTCCACCCGGCCCTTGAGATCCGGCCGCGCCACCACCACTTGCCGGTCGAATCGGCCGGGCCGCAACAGCGCAGGATCGAGCACGTCGGGGCGGTTGGTCGCCGCGACCAGGATCACGCCTTCGTTGGTGTCGAATCCGTCCATCTCGACCAGGAGCTGGTTGAGCGTCTGCTCGCGCTCATCGTGGCCGCCGCCTAATCCCGCGCCCCGCAACCGGCCGACCGCGTCGATTTCATCGATAAAAATGATGCACGGCGCGTGTTTCTTGCCCTGCTCGAACAGATCGCGCACGCGCGACGCGCCGACCCCCACGAACATTTCCACGAAGTCCGACCCGGAGATCGAGAAAAACGGCACGCCCGCCTCGCCCGCGATGGCCTTGGCCAACAGGGTTTTGCCGGTTCCCGGCGGTCCCACGATCAACACGCCCTTGGGGATACGTCCGCCCAGTTTCTGGAACTTCGGCGGGTCCTTGAGAAATTCGATGATTTCCGAAACCTCGTCCTTGGCCTCGTCCGCGCCGGCCACGTCCGCGAACGTCACCTTCTTGCGGTCTTCCGACAACAGGCGCGCCCGGCTCTTGCCGAACGACAGCGCCTTATTGCCGCCGACCTGCATCTGGCGCATGAAGAAAATCCAGAGGCCGAGGAACAAGATGAACGGTCCCCAACTGACCAAGAACGTCACGTACCACGGGTTTTCGTCCGGCGGCTTGGCCACGATCCGGACGTTTTTCGCGCGGAGCTGATTGATCAGATCCGGATACGGGGCGGCGTAGGTCTTGAACTTCCCGCCGTCCTTGAGCACGCCGGCCAAAAAATTTTCCTTGATCGTGACCTCGTTCACCTCGCCTTGCTCGACCTTGGTCATGAAGTCGCTGAAGATCAAGTCCGCCTCATCCGTTCGAGGGGGGACCGTGAACAGATTAAACAAAAGGATCATGAACAGACCGATCACGATCCATAACGCCAAATTTTTCATACGCGGATTCATCCAGACGTCTTCTCCTCGTCGCTCCGGCCGAGTGGGGATATCAGCACGTGAATGTGCAGGGCGAAACGCGGGTTGATCTTACCACAGCGTTTTCAGGCTTGACAACAGCGTCGAACCGCGTCGCCAAGCCCTCAGTCTTGGTCCTCGACTTGGTCCAGGACCGCGATATAGGGCAGATTCCGGTACTGATTCTTGTAATCCAACCCGTAGCCGACCACGTATTTGTTGCCGACCGTGAATCCGACGTACTCCAACGACACGTTCATGGTCCGGCGATCCGGCTTGTCCAACAGGGCGCACACCCGCAGCGAATTGGGATGGCGCATCAGGAGTTTCTTCTTGATGTAACTCAACGTTAATCCGGAGTCCACGATGTCTTCGATCAGAATGACGTCTTGGCCTTTGATATCGAGGGTCAAATCCGAGATCACCTTGACCCGCCCGCTGGAGCGGGTGGAGGCCTGATAACTCGAGACCACCAGAAAATCCACGGCCACGGGCACTTGCACCGCGCGGACCAGATCCGAAAAGAACGCGAACGCGCCCTTGAGCACGCCGATCATGACCACGTCGCGCCCTTGATAATCCTCGCTGATCCGACGGCCCAGATCCTTGACGCGTCTGGCGATTTCCTGCTGCGTGATCATCGGTTTGCCGAACAATCGCGTCACGATCAGCCCCCCTTCATGCCGTGTGAGTTGCTCATGGAACGTGCGTCGGGTCGGCCCATCCTACCCCAACTCCGGGACCCATCGTCAACTCAGGGACCACCCTGACCTCGATCGCCGGCGCTCCGGGCTTGGCGGTATACCGTCGATCCCGACCAAACCCGACCACCCACAACACCTCGCCGCCCGCAACGAGGAGCGGCGCGGTGCCCCGACGCCATCGCGGCACCTTCGCGTCCACGAACACGTCTTGCACCAGTTTGCGCCCCGCCATACCCTCGGGATGAATCCGATCACCCGCGCGCCAGCTCCGCAACCCAAGCATACCAGGAAGCCGCTCGGTGTCGAACGCGGCCCGCCACGGACCGAGCGGACCTCGCGGCTGGAACGACGCGGTGCGCCGTACGCGCACCACCACGCCCCACCCGGGAGGTCGGTTCTCGCCGTCGTTGAGCGCGGTCCGCGGAGGCGCGGATGGTTGGACCCCACACGTGAGACGAACCAGCCCCGCGCCGTACTGCGCCGACGCGCCTTGGCCCAACGTCAGGCGGCCGGACGTTCGTTCCACGCACCCGCGCGACGCGGCCTCGACGCGTTCGGACGATACCCGGTCCGTCCGCACGCCGAGGTCCTCCAGCGCAAAACGGATCGTGCGGCGACGGATCACCGCCGGCAACGTGCCCAACCGCGACGCGTCCAGTTCGACCCAACCCGCTCCCCGCAGCACTGTCGATTGCGCGAGCGCCGCGCGCGCCTGCCCGTCCAGCCAGGTCGCGTCCTCCGCGAGCAACGCGGCCGACCGCGCCATGGTCTCCGCCGCGCGGGGATTGATCTCGCGCAGCGCCGGCATTAGGTCGCGACGCACGCGCACGCGCAGGAATCGCGGGTCGTGGTTCGACGGATCTTGGACCGGGGCCAAGCCGTGCGCCGCCGCGTACGCCTCGATCTCCGCGCGCGTCACGTCCATGAGCGGGCGGATCACGCGGCCGCGGACCGCCGGCATCCCGGCCAACGCGGAGGGTCCGGCGCCGCGCAGCCACCGCATCAGCACGGTCTCGGCCTGATCGTCCGCGGTATGCGCGGTGGCGATCCATTGCGCGCCGACCGCGTCCGCGACCCGGTCGAAAAATTCGTACCGTGCGGCCCGCGCCGCCGCTTGGAGTCCTTGTCCCCGAGCGTCGATGGCTCCGTCGCGCGCCCGTTCGACCGCGCAGGGCACGCCCCAGCGGGCGGCGATCTCCAGCACGGCGCGCGCCTCCTCGGCCGATTGCGCGCCGCGTAACCCATGGTCAAAGTGCGCCGCGTGCACGGTAAATCCCGCGTCACCGGAGACCTCGCGCAACACGTGCCACAACGTCAACGAGTCCGGGCCGCCCGACACCCCGACCACCACCACCTGCCCCGGCAAGACGGGACCGAGGCGGGCCAACGCCGCGCGCACCCGATCGACGAGCGACCGCCCGACGACGCGCGGCGTCCCCACATCGGTCGTCACCGCGCGCTCCTTCGGCGTTCGGCGAGCGCGGTTCGAGCCGACGCCACGTCCCGCGCGATCTGCGCGATCAGCGCCTGGGAGTCCGCGAACCGCTCCTCGCCCCGAATCCAGCGAATAAACGCCACGCGCAGGCGATGTTGGTACCGGGCCGCGTCCTTGCCGAACAGGTGCACTTCCCCCTGCACCGGATGCGGGCCGAACGTGGGTTGCGAGCCGATGTACACCACGCCGTCCAGGTCGCGTTCGCCCGAGGTCAGGTCGTCCACCACCGCGGCGTAGATGCCGATCTTGGGCAACATCTGGACGCCGGGCCGAAAGTTGGCGGTCGGATACCCCAACGAGCGGCCGCGGCCTTCGCCGGGCTCGATCATTCCGTCCGCGGAGTAGGCGCGCCCGAGGAACGCGGCCGCGCCGCCCACGTCGCCGTCGCGCAGTCGGTTCCGAATTTCGGAGGAACTGACCATGGTCTCCCCCACCATCACCGGCGGCCGCACCATGACGCGCATGTGGCTCGACGCGCCCAGGCGCTCCAAGTCCTCCACGCGGCCCTCGCGCCCCTTGCCGAATTTGAAATTCCGTCCCACGTGGACCTCGCGCGCCCCCAGTCGCGCGCCCAGGTCTTCCCGGACGAACTGCTCCGCGCTCCGTCTCGCGAACTCCGGCGTGAACGGGAGCACCAGCACTACGTCCACGCCCAGCGCGGTCAAGAGTTCGATCTTCTGTTCGGCCCCCGTGAGCAACGAATGCGGCGCCTCCGGGTGCACCACGCTCATCGGGTGCGGATCGAACGTGAGCACCACGCTGGTGCCGCCCTGCTCGCGCGCGCGGCGCGCCACCTCGCGGATGATGGCCTGATGGCCCAAATGCACGCCGTCGAAGTTCCCGATCGCCACCAGCGGCGCACGCAGCGGCCGGTCCGGCAATTCACGCAAGATCGCGGTCATCGTGGCGTCGCGCGCCCCCGGATCATCTCGGCGCGCCTCACGGCAGCACGCCCCCCTTCTCCCGCATCCACCGCGCCGCTTCCTGGGCGTAGTACGTCACGATCAGGTCCGCGCCCGCGCGACGAATCGCGAGCAATGACTCGACCACGGTGCGCTCCTCGTCCAACCACCCGGCCCGGCCCGCGGCCTTGAGCATCGCGTATTCGCCGCTGACTTGATAGGCCGCCACCGGACGGTGGTACGTATCCTTGACCCGTCGAATGATGTCCAGATAGGGCATGGCGGGCTTGACCATCACGATGTCCGCGCCCTCCTCCAAGTCCAACGCGACTTCGCGCAGGGCCTCGTCCCCGTTGGCCGGGTCCATCTGGTACCCGCGGCGGTCGCCGAACTGCGGGGTGGACTCCGCGGCGTCGCGAAACGGGCCGTAGAACCCGGACGCGAACTTCGCGGCGTACGACAGGATCGGCACGTCCGAGAACCCCTCCGCGTCGAGACCGCGACGGATCGCGCCCACGCGACCGTCCATCATGTCGGACGGCGCGATCACGTCCGCGCCCGCGCGCGCGTGCGCGAGCGCCTCCGACACGAGACGGTCCACCGTCGCGTCGTTGACCACGTGGCCCGCCTCCACGATGCCGCAGTGTCCGTGATCCGTGTACTCGCACAGGCACACGTCCGTGATCACCGCGATCTCCGGCACCTGCGCCTTGAGCGCGCGCACCGCGCGGGCGATGATGCCGTCGTCGCTGGACGCTTCGGAGCCCACCGCGTCCTTGGTCTTGGGAACCCCGAACAACAACACCGCCGGAATGCCCAACGCCGCGGCCTCGTGCGCGTCCTTGACCAACAGGTCCACCGACCGTTGGTACACGCCCGGCATGGACGCCACTTCGCGCGAGACCCCGGTTCCGTGCACCGCGAAGAGCGGATAAATCAGATTGTCCACGCGCAACGTGGTCTCCCGCGTCATGCGGCGGAACACGTCGCGCCGCCGCAACCGTCGGGGCCGATCGAATGGGAACGACATCTGAAAACCTCGTGTGCCGGTTAGCCTGTTGGCCAGTTAACCGGTTTATTAGTTGAGTCGTCCAACCGGCGCACCGGCCAACCGGCGCACTGGCGCACCCTGCTATTGCTTCGCGTACTCCACGATCGCCCGCAGCAACGCATCCATGCGTTGCCGCCCCGGTTGAACCGCCACGCGGAGCCCCCTCGCCCGAGCCGCTTCGGCCGTGGGCGGACCCAAACACGCCACGACCGCGTCGCGCAGCAACGCGGCATCCGCGCCCAACGCGTCCACCAGCCCGGTCACCGTGGACGGACTGGTGAACGTCACGATCGTGCCGGGACGACGCAACGCGTCGCGGGCGCGATCGGGCACGTGATCCACGGACCGCGTCTCGTACACACTCACGGCATCCACTTTGGCGCCGCGCGCGGTCAAGCCTTCCACGATGACTTCACGCGCCACCGTGGCGCGGGGCAGCAAAATCGGCGCCCCGGACAATGTCTCCCCGGCCAACGCCGCCACCACGCCTTCCCCCGTGGAATCCTCCGCCACGCGATCGGGGACGACGCCGTACCGACGCATCGCCTCCGCGGTTTTGACGCCGATCGCGCACACGCGCGCGGCGCCCAGCGCCCTCACGTCGGCCCCGCGGGCGAACACGCGGTCGAAAAACGCGGTCACCGCGTTCGCGCTGGTCAAGATCACCCACCGGTATCGCGCCAGCCGCGCGATCGCGTCGTCGACTTCGTGCCAGGACGCCGGCGGCGCGAGACGGATCGCCGGCGCCTCGATCACGTCCGCGCCCGCGTCCTGGAGCAACCCCGCCAGCTCGCCGGCCTGCGCCTCGGCGCGCGTCACGACCACGGAACGGCCGAACAACGGCCGCCGTTCGAACCAGTTGAGCCGTTCGCGCAATCGCACCACCTCGCCCACCACGATCAATCCGGGGGGCTGCAAATCGGCCCGGCTGGTCTCGCGCGCGATCGTGGCCAAAGTCCCCACCACCGTGCGCTGCGCCGGGTAGGTGCCCCACCGGATCACCGCCACCGGCGTGTCCGGGGCGCGGCCGTGAGCCGACAACCGGTCCACGATTTCCGCCAAGTGCGTCATCCCCATCACGAACACCAAGGTCCCGCTGGTGAGGGCCACGTCCCGCCAGGGAATGCCCGACCCGCCCTTGGTCTCGTCCTCGTGTCCGGTGGTGAGCACCACCGTGGTCGCGACCCCGCGGTGCGTGAGCGGAATCCCCGCGTACGCGGGCGCCCCGAGCACCGACGACACCCCGGGCACCACCTCGAACGGCACCCCGGCCTCGGCCAGCGCGAGCGCCTCTTCGCCGCCGCGGCCGAACACGAACGGGTCGCCGCCCTTCAGACGCGCCACCGTGCGCCCGGATCGCGCGCGGTCGATCAACAGTTCGTTGATGGCCTGCTGCGTGAACGTTTTGGCGCCCTTGCGTTTGCCCGCGTCGATGATCTCCGCGCCGGGCCCGGCTTCCGCGAGCAGGGCGGGATGGACCAAATAATCGTAGACCACCGCGTCCGCGCGGCGCAGACACTCGCGCCCCCGGATCGTCAACAACCCCGGATCGCCGGGCCCCGCGCCGATCAGATAGACCGTCCCCGCCGCCGCGTTAGCAGCGTGTTTGAGTAAGCCCATTTTGAGCCTGTTCAGGGAAGGCCAGATGCAAGGCGGAGGGAGGACCTTGCGCGCGGAGCGTACTGGGTTGTACGTGAGCACGCAAGGCCGACCGACAACGCCGCAGATGGCCTTGCATGGACAGGCTCCTAGTCCGATTCGGCATACACCTCCCGCAGGATCGCCTCCCCGCCGCGCGTCAGCAATCGCTCCGCGAGCTCGCGCCCCAATCGCGGGCCGTCCTGGCGCGCGCCCGTCATGGACTCGCGCAACACGCGCTCCCCGCGCACGCCCGCGATCAAGCCGTCCAACGTCAACCGATCCCCGTCGAGCGCGGCGTGCGCCGCGATCGGCACCTGACACCCCCCTTCCAGACGCGTGAGGAACGCGCGCTCCGCGTCCACGCACGCGCGCGTGTCCGGATCGTCGAGCGCTCGCGCCAGCGCGTTCACGCGCGCGTCCTCGCGCCGGCACTCAATGCCCAACGCGCCCTGGCCGATGGCGGGCAGACAGACCGCGGGCGGGAGCACTTCGGTGATCCGGTCCGCCCACCCCAGGCGCCGCAAGCCCGCGGCCGCCAACACGATCGCGTCCATCGCGCCGTCCGTCACCTTGCGCAGCCTGGTGTCGAGATTCCCCCGCAGACTTACGATCGTGAGATCCGGGCGGTGCGCGAGCAGTTGCGCCTGTCGCCGCAGGCTGCTGGTCCCGATCACGGCTCCGGCCGGGAGTTTCGCGAGCGGCACGGCGTCGCGGCTGAGCAACGCGTCGAAGGGCTCCTCGCGCCGCGGGACCGCGGTCAGGTGCAGGGCGGCGGGCAGCGCGGTGGGCACGTCCTTCATGCTGTGCACGGCCAGGTCCACCGAACCGTCCAGCAGCGCCTCTTCGATCTCCTTGACGAACAGGCCCTTCCCGCCCACCTTGGCCAACGGCACGTCCAGAATCTTGTCCCCGGTGGTTTTGATGATGGTCAGCGAAACGTCCAGCCCGGGGTGCGCGGCCTGCAAGCGGGCCTTGACCCACTCGGCCTGCCAGCGCGCCAGCATACTGCCGCGCGTGCCGATGACCAGAGGAGCCGCTGCCGCGTTCATCACGTGCCGCGCGGTTCCGGGCGCTCGGCTTGCGGGTCCACCGACCGCCCCGTCCCCGCGTCCGACCGGGAATCGGGCGCGCGTTCGTCCAAATGAAACAAGCGCCGCACCAAATCGATATACATCGAACCCTGCGTCTCCTTGGCCTCGTCCTTGAGCACGACCAGGGGCGTGTGCAGGAGTTTGTTGACCAACGCGGTGGTGGCTCCGTCCAGCGCCGCGCGCAGCGCCTCATCGGGCCCCGCGCCGCCCCGATGCCGAGCCAGCGCGCGTTCGACCTCGGCCCGGCGGAGCTCCTCGACGCGCCGCCGCAGCTCCACGATCGTGGGCGTGACGTCGAGGGACTTGAGCCACTTCATCATCTGTTCGAGTTCTTCGTCGATGATCGCCTCGGCCTTCACCGCTTCTTTTTCCCGCTCGCGGCGATTGGCCTCGACCACCGAGTTCAGATCATCGATGTTGTACAGGAACACGTCTTCGATGTCGTTGACCGCGGGGTCGATGTTGCGGGGGACGGACAAGTCGATCAGAAACAAGGGGCGGCCCTTGCGCTTGCGCGCCACGTCCGCCATCTGGCCCGCCTCTAATAGATAGTGATTCGCCCCGGTGGAACAAATCACGATGTCCGCGTGCACCAATTCGTCGAGGAACCCCTCGCGGGCCACGGCCTGCGCCGCGTACTCGCGCGCCAGCGCGTCCACCCGCGCCTGATTGCGCGCGGCGATGGCAATGCGTTCGGCGCCGTGCGCCACCAGGCTCTTGGCCGCGAGCTCCGCCATCTCGCCCGACCCCATCACCACCACCCGCGTGTCTTCCAAACGCCGGAAAATCTTCCCGGCCAACTCCACCGCGGCGGAGCTGACCGACACCGCGCTTTCGGCCACGCGGGTTTCGGTGCGGATGCGTTTGGCCACCGAGATCGCCTTCTTGAACAACTTGTTGAGGACCACGCCGGTGGCTTGGTGGCCCAACGCCGCGTCGAACGCGTCCTTGACCTGGCCCAGGATCTGCGGCTCGCCGAGCACCATGGAATCCAGACTCGCGGCCACGCGGAACACGTGGCGGATCGCGTCGTCGGCGGCGTAGTAATAGAGGTGGGCGATCGGGGACTCGCGCGAGTCCCCTTGATAGGCCGTAAAAAAACGGGTCGCGCCCTCAAACCCTTCCTGCGTGTCCTGCACCGCGGCGCAGACCTCGACCCGGTTGCAAGTGGAGAGGACCAACCCTTCGGCGACGCCGTGGTAGGAGCGCAGGCGGTCCAACGCCTTGGGCCACTCGGACTCCGGGAGGGCGAAGCGTTCGCGCACCGATACCGGGGCGGTCCGGTGGTTCAGCCCCACAACGATGATGTTCACGAGCGGCCGTCTCCCAATCAGCCTGCCACGTCGTCTCGGCGCGTTCCCGATGCGTTCCCGTCGGGCCCAGCGCCCGCATTCGGCCGGGAAGACGCGGAGAGCGCGCGCCGCCGAGCCGCGTTACTCCCCGAACGCCGCCTTGAGCAGCGGAGCGAGCTCGCCCTTACGCTCCATCTCGCCGAGCACGTCGGTGTCGCCGAAGAACTGCCCGTTGATGAACACTTTGGGCAACGTGGGCCAGTTGGTCATCTGCGAGAGGTACTGGCGTTTGGCCATGTTCTCCAGCACGTCGATCACCTCGAACGGGCGCTGGTACTTGTTGAAGAACTGGATCGTCTCGACCGTGAACCCGCAGCGCGGCATGGTTCGGGTGCCCTTGGCGTAGATCAGGATTTTGTGCTGCGCGATTTCGTGTTTGACCTCTTCTTCAAGCGGATTACTCATTGGATTCCTCCTGAGACCTCAACAATGGGCTCCGTACGCGGAGCCGTGTTTACGCGCGCGGCGCGCCCGCTTCCTCCGGCGTCTGGGCCGTCAATTCCGCCGCGTGGATGCGCCCGTCCGCCATGGGATCGCGCAGCGCCTGATAGATCAGCCGGTTCCGATCCAGTAAATTTTTGCCCGCGAACGCGCTCGACACCACCCGGATCACAAAGTGATCCCGCGTGCCGGTGCGGTCCACGATCGACACCTCGGCGTCGGGCATCACCACCCGCAAATAGTCCACGATCGCCTCGTTCGTAATCACACCGTGCCTCCTCCCGGCCCATTGCCGGTCGTGTATCTTAGCCTATCTGCGGCGGCGGCGGCAAGTCAAAGGCGGGGGCTGGCGACGACCAGGGGACAGACCATGGGCACAATACCGGCGGCCAGCATCACGGTATCGCTTTCGCGTTTGCCGTAACGGTAATACCCGAACCCGATGACGCTAAACTCGAACCCTAAGATATAGTGTCCACGGGTCAAACGACATCAACGCCCACGGGTCCACCGTGCCCCCCACGTAATCGATGATTACGGCACGTCACTCGCCCCGGTTCGACAAGCGCCGCGGGCGCACGCCACCCCGCCGCGCTGGGGGCATGCCCGCCCGCTTACTTCCCGCCCTTCTTCCACCCCGACAACACACATCGCTGAGCCATCAGGGGCGTGAAACTCGCGATGTCGTGAGACACCCGTTTCATCACATCCTCCGCGACGCGTGGATCGTCAAAACAATCGTACACGTCGTCGAGAAAGCCCCCGCGAAGGATCGGATGGCGAAGGAACGACGGGCCGGGGCCGGTTGGGATCTCGAGGGGCCACTCGGTCACCTCGATGCGCTCGCAACCCAGCGCGTGGAGCCACGCCCGGCCGTCATCCGCGGACGGTCGTTCCGTCACATACTCATCGAGGGATCGCCGCTCCGCGCTGAGACCGCGCGCGGCCATTTCCCGGTCGATTCTCCGCCAAAGCAAATGGAACGTGCCGCGGGACGGGAAGGTCAGGACCAGTTGGCCGCCCGGCTTCAAATGATCGACCAATCCACGGATCGTTTCCAACCGGTTCGGACGAAAAAACAAGACCGAGAGGTTTCCGGTTATGCGATCAACGGTCGGCACGCGCGAGGGCAACCACCGCATATCCAGGCACTCGAAACGAAGCCACGGGAGGTGTTGTCGTTGAATTTCTCGAGCACAGGCGATCTTATATTCACTCAGGTCAATGCCGAGCACCTCGCCGGCCGGCCCCACCTGCTCGGCCACATAAAACGCGGGGATGCCGCGTCCGCACGCCACATCCAGGACCGCCGCTCCCGGAAAGAGGTCCAGATGGTGGAGCAATGCCTCGGCAAACGGCCGTGCCCAATGGTCGTGTGCGGGGAGCGGCCAGCGTAACGTGTCATCGCTCGGCGGCGCGATCATGCCGCCGACACGCGGAGCGGCCTCTGGTAACTCGGCGTGCTCCTGCTCCGCGAGCGCAGGTCCCCGCTGCGTACCGAGCTGATTCATGGTCACGCTGAGGTCTGCAGTAACGCCTTCAGGTCCTGGATGGCTCTCTCCACGTCGCCTTCCGTCGATCCGAAGCGGTCGCCCATGACCTTGACAGCCTGATTGATCGCCTTGGTCATCTTCACGACTTGCTCTTCTAGAGCCATGGCAGTTTCCTCCTGAACCGTTCGCCCTCCGCTCGTGAATGACGAGAGTCGGAGCGCGAGAGCCGTCCTGATAAACCCGCGGGGTCTTCTACTTGGTTGTGGCCTTCTTCTTCGCCGCGGCCCGGATGATCAACCCCACGGTCAGACCCAACACCCCCACCAACGCGACGATACCGCTCGTCACTTGATACATCGTGCGCACCTCCTGCGTTCTTCGCGGGGCAACGTTTCGTTCCCTGAGCTCAACCACTGGCCACCAGCGAACTGGTCGGCGGTTGGACCGGTCTTTCGCGTGGTCAGAGTTTGACCGGCACACCTGCGCAAAACAACTTCCCGCAAGTCGTACACGCGGTATTTCCGGTGTTTTTCCCCATGAAATATTCCGACTCGGTCCTGGGATGTTTGCACACCTTGGTGCCCCATGCTTCCCGTGTCACAACGCCTTTGTTGTAGTCCATGGCACCTCCTGTTTGGCTATTCGACGCACGGCCCGAGATCACCGGAGCGCCTCACTACTTCGGATTCCGCACAACCTACCGTTCGCCGGAACAGTTCGCTCGCACCCTCTTTCTGGTCGAGCCTGAGCAGATCGCATCCAGGACCGGAGCAACCCGATTGGTCAACGTATGGTTGCCGCTCGGAACAGACTCATGTCCACGAGAACTTCGGCGTAGAAGCGGCGGAGACTGGAGGAATCGGTCGCGCGGGGAAACGATCTAGCGCGAAGGATAGAACAGCCAGCGGAGCTAGAACGTCATGGCCGGATAGTACGCCGAACGGATGGCTCGGTCAAGCAGGAAAGCCCACACAGGATCGTGGAGTTGATTTCGTTCACGAATCGCGCGGCGCCGGCAACCACGCCGGAATCGGAATCTCATGACGCGCCTTTGTCGCCCGAATTGGATTGACTCGCGACCAGTGAGGGGCGGCGGTGGATAGCGCACTACGGTCGCTGACCCACGCCGCTCCGCGATCACCGGGCGAGTCCTCACAGCAGCAGGCGCGGGGTCAGGTGTTGGCCGGTGAACGGCGCGGTGAGCCCCGCGCCGTCCCGCCGGAACGGCAGCCACGTGAGCACCATGTCCCGGACGGCGAGGCGCCGCTCTCGCAGGGCCTCAGCCGCGGCTTCGGGATGCTTGCTGAGACCGATATACGTGATCTGGGCGAGTTGGACCGCGTCGTCCTGGTCGTAGTAACAGCCGTGCAACGGCGGGACCGCGCCGGTGTAGGGCGTGACCGCGGGCGCTGTTTTGGAAAGGGCCGCGGCCAGATCCTTCAACACCTTGAGGCGACGGTATCGGAACGCGGGGACCGTGAGCGGACGTGGTTCGTCCTCGCCCACCACCGCGGTCATGCGCCAAAACGGGAGATACGTGGACGTTGCGGCGTTGGTCGATCCGAGCACGTCCGCGACTTGGTACGCCACCTCGTGCAGCAGATCGCGAGCAATTTGCCATGCGCGGCCGCAGGCCGAGCACGCGAAGATCACGTCGTCGGGGCGAAGCGGGAGGTTCCACCCGCAGTTCGGGCAGACCAGGGGGCGGAATCCCACGGCGCGGTGTTGGTCGACACCTCGCCCCTCAAGGGTTTCGTAGAGCGTGATCGATTCGTCGAGCGTCACCACGCTTTCCGAGACCGCGTCGACGATCGCGAGCGCGCGTTCGCCCGCCCCTTCGGTCTCAACCACCCAATACGGGAAATAGATGAGCGACAACACTTGGCTCAACACGCCGCGAAACATCAAGGGCTGTCTGACGGAGGTCATCAACGCCCGTTCCAGCGCCGCGGCCGGCGGGATCTTGGCGGCCACCACCGTGCCCAAAGCGCCGAGGTTGCCGGCGTGGAACAGGTTCAACCGCAGCACGTTGGGCCTGACACCAAGCGAGTAGAGCCGGGGACCCGACAGGTCCGTGGCCACGAAATTCTTTTCCACGTAGCCGTCAAGAAACGCCAGCTCCCCATCGGGGTTCGCGCCCGTCCCGCCGTTATACCCTCCACCGGACATCACGGCCGCGAGTCCCGCCGCGGACGGCGTGGGAGCTGGGGCCGGCGTCCGCGCCGCGGCGTCCTCCACCTCGCGCCCTCCGAACGTCACCGGCGAGCCGGATAACAGATCTCTCATCGTCCCGGACACCAGGTTGAACAACGCCGCCAGACCGTTGGAGGGCTCCCGATCAGCCCACGACTGATTCGCGTCAGCGCTCAAGGCCGATAACAGGGCGTGCTTCGTCTCCGCGTTCGCCGCATCGGGTTCCGGCGCGGCCCGCTCCCACCGCAGGTCGTGGCCGGTCAACCGATAGTACGGCACGAAGTACAGCTGGGGTTTGATCACCCGGCGCGCGCGACCTTGCTCCTTGTGCGCCAGCAGCACTCTGGCCACCGCGCGGTGTTTATCCAGCGTCGGCGCGATGGAGTAGGACAGGATCTGCCTGCGACCGGTGACCAGCAGGTTGGAACCGCAAAACCGGCACTGGACCGCGTTGCTCCCTTCGCCGAAGTCCAGGTCCGCTCCGCACGTCGGGCACTGCGTGGACACCGTGAGCCGGGTCGCCATCAACGGGTGTCGGAGAAATCGATCGGGTCGGCGACGCCGCCTGAGCGCGGCGGCCGCTTACGACGCCGGCTCCCCGCAGTTAAAACAGAACTTGGTCCCGGGCGGAAGCTTGGTCTGACAGGCCCCACAGCGCAGTTCCGCGGCCAGGTTGAGTCCGCACGACGAACAAAACTTGGCGGTAGCGGTGAGGTGTTTATCGCACTGCGGGCACTTCTTGATGACCACCATCTGATGTCCGCAGTGCGCGCAAAAGCGGCTGTCGATCGTGACCGCGCCGTGGCATTCCGGGCAGTTGGTCGTACCGGTTTCCAACACCGCCTGCGGGGTCACGGCTTCGCCTTTGATCGAGCGCAGCAACATGCCGGGAATCAGCATCCCCATGCCCGCGCCCACGCCCAACCCCATGCCGGCCGCGGCCTCGCCGCCGCCCATCGACCCGTTGCCCGCCGCCGCGTCACCCATGGCCTTCGCGGCCTTGTACTTGAAGAACTTGTCCAGATCCCCCACCGCCTGCATCCCGGCCCGTTCGTCCATCATGCGCTGCACGTCCTCCGGCGGGGTGATGCGATTGACGTAGAAATCCACCAATTCCATGCCGTACTTGCGGAAATCCTCGGTCAGCCGGGTCTTCACCGCCACCGCCAACTCATCGTAATACTTGGGCAGGTTCAGCAGGGTGTCCACGGTCTCGCCCAGGAAATCGTTCAAGCGCGAGACGATGATCTCCCGCAGGTAGTCCTCCACGTGGTCGGTGTCGAATTGTCCCTGCGTCCCCACCAACGTGTTGAGAAACAACAGGGGTTGGGTCACCTGCATCGTAAACGTGCCGAACGCGCGGAGCCGGATCAGACCCAACTCGCTGTCCTTGAACGCCACCGGGTCCTTGGTCCCCCAACGCATATTGGTGAACACTTTCAAATTGACGAAGCAGATCTCGACCCGGAACGGATTCTTGAATCCCCACGGCAGCGACAGCACCTTGGTCAGGATCGGCAGGTTCTGCGTGGACAGGGTGTGGCGTCCGGGACCGAGCACGTCCAGCCCTTTGCCGTCCCGGAAAAAGATCGCGGCCTGGTTCTCGCGCACCACCAGTTGAGCGCCGAATTTGATCTCGGCGGAGCCTTGTTCCGGGTAGCGAGAGACGATGCGCTCGCCGGACTCGTCGAACCACTCGATAACCTCCATAAACTCCGACATGGCGCCCTCCTATCCCGTGGTCCGTTGCGTCATCAGGTCGCTCCGGCGATCGAGTTGCTGCGCAAAGTGATCCAACGCGCGCTCGACCGCGTCGATGGCGCTCGTCAGCTCGTCCGCGCCCCGCCCGCCGCGCTGCAACGCCTGCACCTGGCGCCGCACGCGTTCGACATACTCCACCAGGGACAAGTCGTATGCGTACAATTGCTCCAGCGTGGCGCGGGTGACCTTGTACTGGTCGAACCAGCCGCGGTAGCCGCGGCCCGCGTACCGCGTCAGGTTCTCGCACTTGTCCAGCTTCGATGACAACCGATCGAGCGCCGCCAGACCGTCCAGCCGCTTAGCGTCCACCAACGCGCGCTTGACCTCCTCAACGCCCAATCGCGCTTCGGCCAGGACGCCGGCCAGTTGCAGCCGAAGCGTCTTGTCGGTTTCTCGCGCGGACTCTCGGTCCTGGTACCCCGCGATCCCCGGCACCCACCGGGCCAACCGTTCCAGTTTCTCCGCTACGCTCATAGTCGGCTCCCGAGACATATATTTTCGGTCGGATCAACTATATCGGTGCTCGAAACACCGTCAAGGAAATGCTCGGAAGCCGGTGGTGAGTTTGTGCTCGGACGGTTGGCGCAAGGCAGGATCGGGATGGGCGGTCCTGGCGGTGGACAGTCTTGTGCCCGTGGCGGTCGGTCCACTCGGCCCGGCCGGGCGATGAGTCACCCGGTTTGTCCCGCTCCGATCGAACGGTACACGTCGCCCGATTCGGCGCGTTTCTGGTCCTCGTACGGCGCAGCTACGCGCCGGTACAGTTCAAGCTTGGCGCACTCGAACACGCCGATTACCTCGTTCAGGTTGGCGTACCTGAGCCCGCCTTGTTTGACTAGATACGAATCAACAAGTCGCGTGATCGCGTAGTTCAGCTCCCCAACCGTCTCCGGCTTTCCCCCGGCATCAAGACGCGCCCGCGCGTCCGCTGTGATATATGGCATGTCACCGCCTCCCCACGCTCGACCCGGCGTTCATACGACACCGGACGTCCAGAATCAAGCACCGCCGGTCGACGCCTGCAGGGAAGACGCGTCGTACCCTTGCTCGCGAAGGTGCTGAACCAGGTACTCCCTGGCGACCGCGACGTCGGGAACATCGGATGCGTCACACGGCGTCGTCACGCCGGCAACGCTGTCGACGGACAACGTGTTGGTCGTCACGTCGAGCTTGAACGCCTTGTCGCAGACCACCATCGACAGCGCGCCCAACCCGAAGAACGGCGGCGCAGACGTGCCGCGCAGCCAGAGGCCGCCCCGCTTGACGCGGATGCCGACGTCGTCCTGGGTCGAGATGACCGGCCGGCGCCGATCGAGTTCAGCGCCAATCAACGATCGGCCGGTCATCCACGGCGGACGGTCGACCCCCATATAGTCCAGCAGCGTGGGGGCGACGTCGAGAAGCTGCGCCGTGGTGGAGAGCCGTCCGGCGTACGCATTGTCGGGAAAAAAGAAAATGAGCGGAATCCTGACGTCGGTTCGCCATTCCATCCCATGGTCCGAATTGAAGACCACGATCGTGTTGTCGAGTTTTCCCCGTGACGCCAGGTATTTCATGACGACTTCGAAATCGGCATCGACGTCCGAGATCGCGTCGTCGTAGAAGTCGATCTGCCAAGGCGCGTCCTGGGTCTTGCCTTCGGAGAAGATTCGCATCGAGGGTGAAAACCCCGGACCATGGGTCTTCATTAGATGGACGTGCGCGAAAAACGGCTCGCGGTGCTCGTCGAACACCCGGCCCAAGTCGGACAGCCGTTTACTATCGCTCGGAAACGTCATCCTCTCCCCCGCGCCAGCGACTTCGTCGAAGGGGTTGACGCCCTTTTCAAGGCCGAACGCATGCCGGAGGCGCCCGCTCAATCGTTCTTCAATGCGCCCGAGAAAATATGCCGTTGAGTTGAGCATCGGATTGGCCGTTCCCCAGGCCCAGCCCGTGAGTCCCCAGCCGTCATCCGTCGCACCCAGGGTTCGCCCGCTCGCGACATCGAACCCGTTCTGCAGGTTCAGATCGTAGGCATCGGCGAAATGCCGGATGCTGATATCCACGGTGTAGTACCCGAGACGCTTCAGAATTCCGGGGAGGTGTTCGAACGAATCGGCACCACGCAGGACATCGGGAGGATAGATCACTCGCGTTTGAGTCGGCAATTTCCCCGTGAGCATGGAGGTGACCGACGCGCCGGTGTTTCCGGCGTTCGAAAACGCATTTTCGGCCACGAGGCCGTTGGACAGGATGGACTTGAGATACGGGGTGGTATCCCGCTCATACCCGTACGCGGATAGATGCCCCGCGCTCAGCCCGTCCGACGCGAATAAAACAATATTAGGGCGCCGTAAGGGCTCCGGCCCTTCGGACGGATGCCCGTTGGCTGCGGTCGTGTGAGCCGCGTACGCGACCACCGCGGCGGCAAGCGATGCTGCCACCAACCCGCCCGCGCCGCGTGTAAGGATGCGGGTCATGATCGGCGGAATATGGCCGCGCGCGGCATTGACGAGTGCCTTGTACATGAACGCAAACAGCGCCCCGTAGAGCACGCCGTAGAGGAGGCGCCACCACGTTTGAACCGAGAACACGCCGAATCGCAACACCGTGTACGTGAAGTTATCGACCATCAGAAAGAAGCTTGCGGACAGGACAGCAGCAGGCAGCCCGAGCGCGATCACGGGCACGAGGTCGCGTGTCGACACGCGTTGCACCACGCCTCGAAGCGTAAAGAACGCGCCCAGGATCAGGCCGCCAACGATCACCCCAGGCAACGGTGCAATCAGCGCAATCAGCAGTCGCTCGGACCACGGCAACGGGGACATGAACGACGGCTTCGTGGCAAAGAACAGCCATTCCATGAAGACGAGCCAATACACGGCCCACACGGACAACGCCACAATGCGTGTCATGACGCTAATACGATTACCATGCATGGACTTTGGTCGCAGGCCTCACTCCGGCATCGGCAATCATAACGCATCAGGTCGGGCCCGGGAGCGGTTTGGCAGTGCCCGCCATCAGACCGCGGGCGTTGCAGTAGTGTCTATTGGTCGGTCGGCAGGCAGGCCTCGGCGGTCACGCTGCTCCGCAACTTCGGCTTTGAGAATCGCGCGCGGCCTGTACGCAGGAAAATTTCTTGTTTACTTGGGACCGTCCCCGGCTGGGTCACACCGAATCAGCGGCCCTGCGTTGCCCAGCCGGACAGCGGATCAAACGTTAAACCGGAAATAGATCACATCACCGTCTTTGACGATGTATTCCTTGCCTTCCAAACGCAGGAGACCTTTTTCCTTCACGGCGGCGGTGGATTTGAGGGCGAGGAGGTCGGGGCAAGACATGACCTCGGCGCGGATGAAGCCTTTTTCAATGTCGGAGTGGATTTTGCCCGCGGCTGCCGGGGCTTTGGTGCCGGCGGTGACGGTCCAGGCGCGGCACTCGTCTGCGCCTGAGGTAAAGAAGGTGATCAGGCCTAGGAGTTTGTAGGCGGCATGGGCCAAGCGGTCCAGGCCGGACTCTTTCAAGCCGAGGCCCGCGAGAAAGTCGGGGCGATCGGCTTCGGGCAACGCGGCGATTTCCTCTTCCACCTTGCCGCTGATCACGACCAAGGGCGCGCCTTCCCGCGCGGCCAGTCGGCGCAAGGGCGCGACCAATGAGTTCGGGGGCTCGCCTGCGGTTTCCGCGGCCACGTCGGCCTCGGCCACGTTCGCCACGTAGAGCAAGGGTTTGCCGGTGAGCAGGCGCAGGTCCTTGAGGATCGGCGCGTCTTCGTCCGTGGCCGGAAAGCTGCGCGCGGGTTTGCCCTCGCCCAAGTATTTGACCACGCGCGCCATGAGTTCGGCTTCGTGCCGCGCGGTCTTGTCCGCGGTCTTGGTCTTCTTTTCCGCGGTTTGCTTGCGCCGCTCGGCCGTGTCCAAATCCGCCAGGATCAATTCGGTGGTGATGATTTCCACGTCGCGGTCCGGGTCCACCTTGCCGGCCACGTGGACCACGTCGGGGTCTTCGAAGCAGCGGACCACGTGCACGATGGCGTCCACTTCGCGGATGTGGCTCAGAAACTTGTTGCCCAGGCCCTCGCCCTGGCTTGCGCCTTTGACCAGGCCGGCAATGTCCACGAACTCCACGGTGGCGGGCGTGGTTTTCTTGGGATGATAGAGCGCGGACAGCGCGGTCAGCCGCGCGTCCGGCACCTGCACGATCCCCACGTTGGGGTCGATGGTGCAGAACGGATAGTTGGCCACCGCCGCGGCCTTGGCCGCGGTCAGCGCGTTGAACAAGGTGGACTTACCGACGTTCGGCAGCCCCACGATTCCACAATTCAATGACATCTATTTTTCTTTGGTTTCAGTGCGTTTGACGCGACCTGACCGCCTAGAGGCGGTAGATGCAAGGCGGAGGAGCGGCCC
>JBMOMD010000021.1:0-430177 GCA_049325295.1 Nitrospirota bacterium | reverse complement strand
TACTGTACCGTACGTGAGGATGCGGGGCCGCTCCGACAACGCCGCAGATGCCGCCCTCTCGGCGGGTCAGTTATACGATCAACGGTACGACCAATAGGGCTACGATGTTAATGATCTTGATCATCGGATTCACCGCCGGCCCCGCCGTGTCTTTATACGGATCGCCGATAGTATCGCCGGTGACCGCCGCTTTGTGCGCGTCGCTGCCCTTGCCGCCGTGATGACCCTCTTCGATGTACTTCTTGGCATTGTCCCACGCGCCGCCGCCGCTGGTCATGGAGATGGCCACGAACAACCCGGTGACGATGCAGCCCACCACCACGCCGCCGAGCGCCTTGGGCCCGAGCGCTAATCCCACCACGATCGGCGTGAGCACCGGGATCAGGCCCGGGATCATCATTTCCTGGATCGCGCGGCGCGTCACGATATCCACGGCGCGGCTATAATCCGGCTTGGCTTTGCCTTCCATGATGCCTTTGATTTCACGGAACTGCCGGCGCACCTCTTCGACCACCATGCCCGCGGCTTTGCCCACGGCTTCCATGGACATGGCCGAAAACAGGTACGGCAAGAGCCCGCCGATGAACAGGCCCACCAGCACATACGGATCGCTGAGCGTAAATTGCATGACCTGGCCGCCCGTGCGGATTGAGATTTCTTCGGTATAGGCGGCGAACAGCACCACCGCCGCAAGCCCCGCGGACCCGATGGCGTAGCCCTTGGTCACGGCCTTGGTGGTGTTCCCCACCGCGTCCAGAGGATCGGTTACGTTGCGAACCGACTTGTCCAGACCCGCCATTTCCGCGATCCCGCCCCCGTTGTCCGTGATGGGGCCGTACGCGTCCAACGCGACGACGATCCCGGCCATGGAGAGCATGGACACCGCGGCGATGGCCACCCCGTAGATATCGGCCAGGCCGTACGAGGCCAACACGCCCGCGCCGATCACCAGCACCGGCAGCGCGGTGGACTTCATGCCAACCGCCAAACCCGCGATCACGTTGGTGGCGTGCCCGGTGGTGGACGCCTGCGCGATGTCACGCACCGGTTTGTACTCGGTGGAGGTGTAGTACTCGGTGATCATCACCAACAACGCGGTCACGACCAGCCCGACCAGCGAGGCCAGATAGATGTTCATTACGCTCGGACCATCGGTGCCGCTCATCATCCAGGACGTCACCGGGTAGAACGCCGCCGCTGAAAGCAGCGCACTCCAGATCAGACCCTTGTACAACGCGCCCATGATGTTGTTGTTCGAGCCCAGCCGAACGAAGAACGTGCCGACGATCGACGCGATGATCGAGATGCCGCCGAGCACCAACGGATACACCAGGGCGGAGTTGACCGCCGCGCCCGTGAACGCCAACGTGCCCAGCAACATCGCGGAGATGATGGTCACGGCGTAGGTTTCGAACAGATCCGCGGCCATGCCCGCGCAATCGCCCACGTTGTCGCCCACGTTGTCTGCGATCACGGCCGGGTTGCGCGGATCGTCTTCCGGAATACCGGCTTCGACCTTGCCCACCAGGTCCGCGCCCACGTCCGCGGCCTTGGTGAAGATCCCGCCGCCCAACCGCGCGAAGATGCTGATCAGACTACCCCCGAATCCCAGGCCCACCAACGGGGTGATGTTCACGGCCTGGCCCGCGGGCGTGGTCGCCTGCAGGAACCAGTAGTACCCCGCCACGCCCAGGAGCCCGAGGCCCACTACGAGCAGCCCCGTGACCGCGCCGCCGCGAAACGCCACGTTGAACGCCGCCGCCAACCCGCCGCGTGCGGCTTCCGCGGTGCGCACGTTGGCGCGCACCGACACGTTCATGCCCACGTACCCGGCCAGGGCCGAGAGCACCGCGCCGATCGCGAAACCCACCGCGGTCTTCCAGTCCAGAGCCACGAGCAGGGCCACGAACAACACCCCGCCGACCATGGCGATCGTGGTGTACTGCCGGTTCAGGTACGCTTTGGCGCCTTCCTGGATCGCGTGCGCGATCTCCTGCATCCGCGCGTTGCCCGCCGACAACCCCACGACCCATTTGGCGCTCACCGCGCCGTAGACGATCGCCGCCGCGGCGCAGGCCACGGAAAACACGATCGCCATCTGCTCGATTCCCATCACTCCGCTCCTTCTCGGCACACACTGCCGCCCGTGTCGCGCCGGGATCCCCCGGAGCGATCACGTCATAAAAAAAAGCGACCGCAGTCGCGTCCTCTTGCTACTCCGCCGCCGATGCGTGAAACCGGTTCATCGCGGCGCCCACCCCTTCGGTCAACACTACGGTCACGGCCTCGCGGCTCCGTTCGACCACCGCCGCCACCGCCGCCTTCTCTTCACGGGAGAACGGCTCCAACACGTAATCGACGGTGTCGCGGCCGGTCGGCGGACGACCGATGCCGACTTTGAGCCGGAGAAACTCGTCGGTGCCCAGGGTCTCGATGATCGACCGGACGCCGTTGTGCCCGCCGTGACCGCCCCGGCGTTTCAAGCGCACCTGCCCCAGGGGCAGGTCCAGATCGTCGTGCACCACCAGCAAGGATTCGGGGCCGGCTCCGGACTCGGCCAGGAGCCATTGCACCGCGATCCCGCTGCGATTCATGTACCCTTGAGGCTCGGCAACCCAGAGCGCGTCGCCGGCCAAGGCTCCTTGGCCGGCCAGGACGTGACCGCCCATCGGACGCAACCGAATGCCGTGCGCGGAGGACACGGCGTCGGCAACCAGAAACCCGATGTTGTGGCGGGTGGCGGCGTACTGCGCGCCGGGATTGCCCAGCCCTACCACGCACTTCACGGACCGTTACTGAGCCTGTCCTGGACAGGCTCCACTTTCGCGGTGACTGGGACAGGCTCTATTTCTTGCCTTCTTTTTTCTCTTCCTTGCCGCCCTTGGCCTCGGCCTTGGCTTCCGGCTTGCCACCGCCAGCCGCGGCTTCGCCTTCCGCCTTCTTCGCGGTCAGCACTTCGGGTTCCTTGGCTTCCTTGGGCGCGCCGGCCAGGATTTCGGCCAACTTCTCCTCGGACATCGGCATGGTCACGGACACCATCACGATGTCGGGGTCGCCCAACACGCGGATCCCTTCGCCCAACTGCAAGTCCCGGAGGTGAATGCCTTCGCCGGTCTTCAAGTGCGAGGCATCCACGCGCACGGCATCCGGAATCAACGACGGCAAACACTCGATCTCGATTTCGCGCGCCCCGTGCTGAAGCACGCCGCCTTCCTTCACGCCCAACGGCGTGGCGCCGGTGATTTCCACGTGCACCTTCAGGCGAATCGCCCGATCGAGCGCGACCTCGAACAAGTCGATATGCAGCGGCTTGCCGGTCAGGGGATCGTGTTGCACCTCCCGGAGGACCGCCAGGCGCTCCTTATCACGCTTCCCGCCCACCTTCAGGTCGATCAAGGTGTTTTCCCGCGCGGCCGAGTGCAGCAGTTTGGACAGGTCCGCGGGGTTCAGGCTCAACATGGTGGACTGCCCGCCGCTGTAGAGGACCGCCGGAATCCGCCCGGCCCGCCGGAGGCTCCGCGCCACGCCCTTGCCCGCCGTTATGCGTTGTTCAACCGTCAATTCGAAACGTTGCATGCCCTACTCCTTCCGTCATCCCCTCAGACAAATAACGAACTGACTGACTCCTCCTCGTGAATCCGCTTGATCGCCTCGCCCAACAACGGCGCGACGGTCAGCGACACGAGCTTGCGACATTCTTCTTCTTTGCCGTTCAACGGCAACGTATTGGTCACCACCAGGGTGTCGATGGGCGAGGCGTTGATGCGATCGAGCGCGGGGCCCGACAACACGGGGTGCGTGCAGCCGGACAGGATGGTCCGCGCGCCCTTGTCGCGCAACGCCTGCGCGCCCTGCGTGATGGTGCCGGCGGTGTCGATCATGTCGTCGAGCAGCAACACGTTGCGGCCCGAGACCTCGCCGATGATGTTCATCAATTTGGTTTGATTCGGGCCCTCGCGCCGCTTGTCGATGATCGCCAGATTGGCCTTGAGGCGCTTGGCGAACGCGCGTGCGCGCTCCACGCCGCCGGCGTCCGGCGACACCACCACCAGGTCTTCGAGTTCCACTTGCCGGAAGTGCTCCAGCAGCACGGGCGTGGCGTAGAGGTGATCCACCGGAATGTTGAAGAAGCCCTGGATCTGCCCGGCGTGCAGATCGATGGTCAACACGCGGTGGGCGCCCGCGGTGGCGATCAGATCCGCGACGAGTTTGGCCGTGATCGGCACGCGCGGCTGGTCCTTGCGGTCCTGGCGGGCGTACCCGTAATAGGGCAACACCGCGGTGATCCGGTACGCGGACGCGCGCTTGAGCGCGTCCAGCATGATCAACAACTCCATGATGTGTTTGTTGACCGGGTCCGACGCGGACTGCAGCAGGAAGACGTCCATCCCGCGCACGTTCTCTTCGATCCGGACCTGGATTTCCCCGTCGCTGAAATGGCCCACCGTGGCTTCCCCGAGCGGGGTGCCGAGGTAGTCGCAGATTTCCTGCGCCAAAGCGGGATTGGAGTTGCCCGTGAAGAGTTTGAGTTCTCTCATCGCGTCACCACGTTATCTCACTTGGACCCAATGGTTGGGGCGCCAGGATTCGAACCTGGGAATGGGAGATCCAAAGTCTCCTGACTTACCGCTTGTCGACGCCCCACCATTCGACTCGGCGCCCGCGTCACCACGGTGCGCGCCTCAGCAGTCGCACCACCCAACGTCGCCACGAGGGCGACAAGTCCTTGCACGCCACGGCCGCTTCCGCGCGGGTCGCGAACACCCCGAACACGGTCGGCCCGCTCCCCGACATGCGCGCGGCGCGCGCCCCAGCCTTGAGGAGGCAGGCCTTTATCTCCTCCACGACCGGATACGTTGCGGCGGTGACCCGTTCCAAATCATTCGGGATCGACCACGGCACGGCGGGAGGGGCCTGCGACGAACGTGGCATTCTATCGACCCCCCTATCGTTTGTCAATCCAAACGTCTCGAACGCCCATTTCGTGGACACGGTGATCCCCGGATTGGCCAAGACCGCCCATGGGAACACTGGGCCGGATGGGGTCGGCCGCGCATCGGGCATGGGCGCGACCCGCTCCCCGCGGCCGGTGACCCACGCCGTGGGGCCGAAAAAGAAGAACGGCACGTCGCTGCCCAACGTGGCGCCCAACTCGGCCAACCGGCCGCGCGACCACCCCAGGCCCCACATGTGATTCAACCCCATCAGCACCGTGGCCGCGTCGCTGCTGCCGCCCCCGAGTCCCGCGCCCAGCGGAATCCGTTTGACCAGGCGAATCGCCGCCCCGCGCGAGCCGCCCGCCTCCCGCGCCAGCGCCGCGGCCGCCTCGTACGCCAAATTCCCGGGCCCGGCCGGCAACGCCGCGCCTTCAACGGTGAGCACGATCCCGCTCCGGCGCGGTCGGATCGTCACCTCGTCGTACAGGCCTACCATCTGAAACACGGATTCCAGGTCGTGGTACCCGTCCGGCCGTCGCCCCAGCACGCGCAGACAGAGATTGATCTTGGCCGGCGCGCGCCACGTCCTCATCACGCGCCCCGCACCGCCTTGGACAGCGACACGAGAACCCGGACCACCAACGGCAACAGGGCCAACCCGATGCCCACCGCCACGAACACGCGCCGCAACCGCGTCTGCCGCGCGGTCCACGCCGCGAGCCGCTCACGATCCGCGTGCCGATCCGAGGGCCGCGGACCCAACATCCGGTCGTACAACCACCGCAACGGGAAAAAGAGAACGGAAAAGTAGACCAGCCACACGCCGATCGAAATCAGTAAGTCCCCGATCATGCCCATGCTCCCAGAGTGGCCTACGATAGCGCAGCAACCGGGAAAGACGCAATCTCGCTTGAGTCGGACGCGCGCCGGCTGCTACAGTGGCGAGATCCCTCGCAAGGAGGCCGTCGTGCGAGTTGCGGCATGTTCGGGTGTCTGCTTCGCGTTTCTAGTCCTTTCCGCCCAGTCCGCAACCGCGCAGACTCTGGAGCGGTTCGAAGACCAGTTCCACAAAGACCGCCCAGCATCTTCCACCGATGCGACGCGCACACCCGAGCCACGTGACG
The DNA here is from genome assembly GCA_049325295.1 of Nitrospirota bacterium. GTDB lineage: Bacteria > Nitrospirota > Nitrospiria > 2-01-FULL-66-17 > 2-01-FULL-66-17 > JBFLXB01. The sequence goes on along the minus strand of JBMOMD010000021.1, from coordinate 424,116 downwards.
AGCATCATCTTGACACGACATCCGACGAGTCCTGCGACGATATCACCAACGTATTTATATGCTTCGTCCACCAGTTGATTACAATGCCGTTTACCGCGACGTTCGACGGTCCCCATATGCAGCTCAGCCGATACCCATACCAACGACCGGACGGGAATTACCTCGTGGCGCCGAGTGCGGACGGCGCGCGTAGCGCCGCGGTTAGTGTCGCCACCGCCTATCACTTCGTGGATAGCGAGACACGCGGCTTGGCCGCCGATGTTCGGCTCCGCACCGCGGCCCGCTTCGGTGGCGACCTTGACGTGATTCGCTATCGCGAAGACGCACCCGCGCCGACCTCCACGCTCAACTTCGTCGCGGGTTACTTCATGCTTACGCCGTCGGAAAGCTACGAACACATGCTCGATTTCGGATTCGGCGCCATGACGCTCTCCGGTCGCGAGCGGCACGTCGGACCGGCGTTCACGCTTCGCTACCTGTGGACACCGGCGACGCCCTGGAGTCTGGACCTCAAAGGAAGCGTCGGCGCCATCGAGGAACACGCCCTGTGGGACCTGCACGCGCGCCTCGGCGTGCATATCGGCCCCATCGAGCTGTTCGGCGGATTCCGGTCGCTGCGTGGCCCCGACGAGGTGCTCAACGGACCTGAGTTGGGCCTTGCGGTGTGGTTCTAAAGCGAACGGAGGAGGACTGCGATGTCAGACATGTATCATTCCGAACAGCGAAAATTGCAGGAGCAATTCGACACGGTCAGACTCGCCGAGAAAATGGCGACCGACTTGGTCCAGGACCAGATCGGCCCAGACGATCAGGCGTTCATCGAGAACCTGGATATGTTTTTCCTGGCCACCGTGGACCAGCGCGGCCGCGTCAACTGTTCCTATCGCGGCGGCGATCCGGGCTTTGTGCGCGTGGTGGACGCGCGCACCATCGCGTTCCCCAACTACGACGGCAATGGCATGTACTTATCCATGGGGAACGTGGCGCAGACCGCGGAGGTGGGCCTATTGTTCATCGACTTCGAGCAACAGTCGCGCATGCGCCTCAACGGCACGGCCACGATCCACTATGATGACCCGCTGCTTGGCGAATACCCCGAGGCGCAGTTCATGGTTCGCGTCACGGTTCGCGAACTCTTCACGAACTGCCGGCGGTATATCCATAAGATGCAGCGTGTGGCGCGGTCGCGATTCGTGCCCAAAGCGGGGTGCGCGACGCCGGTGCCGCGGTGGAAGACCGGAAACTGGGTGAAGGATGCGCTGCCGGCGAACGACCCGGCCAGGGATCCGTCCAAGGAGACGTTGGATCGCTGACCGCGCCGCAGGGGTTTACCTGATCCCGTATTTGCTCAGCCGGTAACGAAACGACCGGAAATCCAATCCCAACAGACTCGCGGCGTCCTTTTTTACCCCGTTCGCGCGGTGCAGCGCCTTGACCAAGAGGTCTTTTTCGATCGTCGCCATCACGCCTTCGAGGTCAAGACCATTGGCCGGGAGCGCCATGGCCACCGCGTCCTCGGATGAGTGCGGTACGCACTCGCGCACGTGTTGGGGTTCAATGGTGCCGCCGGACGTCAGCGCCGCGAGCCGTTCCATCACGTTCTCCAACTCCCGGACATTGCCACGCCACTCCTGTTGGCACAACAGCGTCACGGCGTCCGGCTCGATGCGCATCACGGTCTTGCCCATTTCCGCGGCAAACTTCTCCAGAAACGCGTTGATCAAAAGCGGGATGTCATCCGGGCGCTCGCGCAGAGGCGGCAGGCGAATCGGGATCACATCCAACCGGTAATACAGGTCTTCGCGAAATCGCCCTTCGGCAATGGCTTTCTCGAGGTCCCGATTGGTCGCGGCCACGATGCGCACGTCGCTCTTGAGGTCCTTCGTGCCGCCGACGCGGCGGAATTCCTTCTCCTGCAACACGCGCAACAGTTTGACCTGGATGCCGAGCGGCGTCTCGCCGATCTCATCCAGAAACAGGGTGCCCTCGTTGGCGATTTCGAACAACCCTTCCTTGTTGCTGACGGCGCCCGTGAACGACCCTTTCATGTGGCCGAACAATTCGCTCTCCAACAACGGTTCCGGCAACGCGCTGCAGTTGACGGTCACAAAGGGCCGCTCCCGTCGTCGGCTGTTGAAGTGGATCGCCCGCGCCACCAACTCCTTGCCGGTCCCGCTTTCGCCGAAAATGAGCACGTTGCTGTTGGTGTCGGCGACCTTGCGAATCAAGTCCAAGACCTTGGTCAGTTTGTCGCTGCGGCCGACGATCTGTTCGAACGACGCCCGGTCGTGCACGACCTGCTTGAGCCGGCTGTTCTCGTCCTGGAGGTGTTTGCGTTCCAGCGCGTTCCGCACGACCAACTTGACCTCGTCGATCTTGAACGGCTTGGTCAGATAGTCGTACGCGCCCTCCCGCATGGCCTCCACCGCGGTCTCGGTCGAGGCGAACGCGGTCATCATCAGCACGATCGTCGACGGCGTCGCGGCCTTCACCGCCTTGAGCACGTCGATGCCGGATAATCCCGGCATTTTGACGTCGGAGATCACCAGATCGAAGATTTCCTTCTCGATCAACGAAAGCGCCTCGGGGCCGTGAGCGGCCACGGTGACGGCGTACCCCTCTTTTCTCAGCATGATCGAGAGGAACTCCCGCATGCTCTTTTCGTCGTCGACGATCAAGACTCGAAACGTGTTGATAGCCGCCTCCTCGTTCAAGATCGTGTTGGTCACTATCGCGTGACTCCCTTCCGCGCGGCATCCCCTTCGACGCCGAGATCCCTTGCGCTCCGCGCGGGTTCAACCGGCAAGCCGACCGGCAGGGTGACCGTGACCTGCGCACCCTTGGTCCACTCGCTGTGCACCTCAACTTGCCCCCGATGTTCCTCCACGATGCGGTGGACGATCGCCAGTCCCAACCCGGACCCCCCGGGCTTGGTGGTGAAAAACGGCAGGAACATCCGGCGCAAGTCCTCCGGCTTGATGCCGTGCCCGGTATCCCCGACCGTCAACTCCACCAACGGTTTGTCGTCGACCACGACCGTGCGCAGGCGGACCGTGAGTTGCCCGCCCTCCGGCATGGCTTGCAACGCGTTTAACAGGAGGTTCCACGCCACCTGACGGATCTGATTGGCGTCGGCTTCCACCCAAACCGGCGCACCGGGACGATGTTCGCGGATGCCGATGTCCGCGCGGAACTCCTGGTGCGTGCGGAGCAACGCCAGCGTTTCCGTGATCAATCGCGTCAGATCACACGACCGTTTATGGGGCGAGGCCGGCCGCGCATAGAGGAGAAACTGTCCGATCAGACCGTCGAGCCGTTCGGTTTCGCGCAACACGATGTCCATCAGAGTTCCCGGCTCGCCCTCGAGTCGCAGGTCCTGTTGCAGCACCTCCATCGCACCGCTGATCGCGGCGAGCGGATTGCGGATTTCATGGGCCAGCCCGGCGGCGACTTCCCCCACGCTGGCGAGTCGCTCCCGTTGCCTGACCGTGTCTTCCAACGCCTTGATCTCGGTCAAGTCCTGAAAAATGCCGACCATGCCCATGGGCTCGCCGTTGGAATCCTTCAGCCACGACAAAGTCATTCCCAGCAACACGCGCCGGCCGTCGCGGCACGCCACTTCCCGCTCGAACCGGTACGGCACGTTGCGCTTGGCGACTCGCGCGTAGAATTCGGCGCCGCCCTCCCACCCGAACAGGTCCCAACACGGTCGGCCCAGCACCTGGTCGGGAGACAATCCCAACATCGTGTAGGCGGCCGGGTTGAACGACGTCACGCGCCCGTCCAGGTCGGCGGTCACGAGCCCGCTGCTCATGCTGTGGACGATGTTTTCATGGAACGCGGAAAGCGTCCGGAATCCGCTTTCACGTTCCTGGAGTCGGCGCGTGGCGGCCGTGGCGGTCGCCACCAGGTGATTCCCCAATAAAAATACCGCGACAAACGCCATCACCCGCATGACAACCGGCGCGAGCCCGCTTCGCTGCGCCCACCATGTGGACAGGTCCACCGTCGCGGTGGGTGGCCACGCCAGCGCGGCATAGATCGCGCCGGCCGCCACGGTGGACACGAGCCCCCCGGTCCGACCCAGGACCATGGTGGCCGCCAGAATCACGACCGGATACAGAAACGTGAAGGGGCTGTCGATCCGTCCGGTCATCCCGACGATAGTCGTGATACACGCCAGATCGCCGGCGATCTGCGCGACCGCGAACAACGGATCCCATCGGGGGCTGAGCCACTTGAGGGCGAGCGCGTAGGCGATCGTCAGCGTGTAGGTGCCGACGATCAAGAGGCCGAACAGCCGGGTGGTCGCGTCGTCCGAGCTCCTCGTGTTGAGGGCCCAAAAGAGTCCCAAAAACGCGGTGACGACGACGACCCGAAGGCCGATCAGCCACCGCAGCTTGGGACGGATCGTCTCCGCGCTCACGCACGACCTCCCACCCCGGGCGCCGGGCCGTGGCGACGACGGAGCGCCGCGCGCACGCTACCCCACGACGGATCCCATCTGGAAGATGGGCATGTACATCGCAATGACGATGAATCCGATCGTGACCCCGAGAAACACCATGAGCAACGGTTCGAGCAACGACGTCAACGCGGCCACCGCGGTGTCGACCTCGTCGTCGTAGAAATCCGCGATCTTGGAGAGCATCGCGTCCAGGGCGCCGGTGGTTTCTCCGACCGAGATCATTTGCACGACCATCGGCGGGAACACCTTGGTTTGGGCGAGCGGTTCGGACACGGTTTTCCCTTCGCTGATGCTTTGTCGCGCCGTCATCAGGGCGTGTTCGACGGTTTTGTTGCCGGCGGTTCTGGCCACGATCGAGAGACCGTCCAAAATGGGCACGCCGCTTGAAATCAACGTGCCGAGCGTGCGGGTGAACTTGGCCACCGCGGCCTTCCGGATCAAATCACCGACGACCGGAACCTTGAGCGCGTTATGGTCGATGAGTTTTCGGCCGCCCTCGGTCCCGTAATATCGCTTGATCGCGTACCCGAGCCCGACGGCCCCCAACGCGATGAAGATGATGTTGCTCTTCATGAAATTGCTCGCGGCCATCACGATCCGCGTGGGCAGCGGCAACACGCCGCCGAAATCCGTGAACATCGAGGCGAAAATGGGGATCACCCACACCATCAACACGCTGATCACGATCACCGCGACGCTGATGATGATGCCGGGATACACCATGGCGGCTTTGACCTGCTTCTTGAGCTTCATCGATTTCTCGATGTGTTTGGCCAGGCGGCTCAAGATCGTATCGAGGATCCCGCCCGCTTCGCCGGCAGCCACCATGTTCACGTACAGATCGTCGAACACCTTGGGGTGTTTGCGAAGCGCGTCGGCGTACGTTGACCCGCTTTCCACGTCGCCCCGGACCACCCCGACCGTCTTGGCCAACGTCTTGTTTTCCGTCTGGTTCGACAGAATCTCCAAACATTGCACCAGCGGCAACCCGGCGTCGATCATCGTGGAGAACTGCCGGGTGAAGATCACGATGTCCTTTTCGTTGACTTTGCCGCCGAAACGGCCTCCGACTTTTTTCTCAGCGGGTTTGGGCTGTACCGTCGGCGCGACGATATTCTGCTTGCGCAGCTGCGCGATCGCGTCTTCCTTGCTCTGGGCGATCAGCTCGCCCTTCTGCACCTGGCCCTGGCGGGTCTTTCCGCTCCAGACGAATGTCGTCGCCATGGTTTACTCGCCTCCTCCCGGCCCCATCAAGGCTATCTGACCATCCCAACCCGCCGCGGCGCTTGCGCCTGATTGATCCCCGCTCGGTCCATCATGGACATCAACTCCTCGGTCACGCTGGACCGGGCAATGGCGTCATCGTACGAGATGTTGCGCTTGCTGTAATGATCGAACAACGACTGGTTCATGGTCTGCATGCCGAATTTATTCTGACCCGTCTGCATCGTCGAATAGATCTGATGCACCTTGTCCTCCCGGATCAGGTTGCGGATCGCGGGGTTGGGCACCATTACTTCCATGGCCATGATGCGCCCCTGGCCGTTCGCCTTGGGGATCAACTGTTGCGAGATGACCCCCTCCAACACGAACGACAATTGCGCGCGAACCTGCGGCTGCTGATGCGCGGGGAAGACGTCCACGACGCGATTGATGGTCTGCGCGCAACTGTTGGTGTGCAACGTGGCCAGGGTGAGGTGTCCGGTTTCGGCGATGGTCAACGCGGCCTCGATCGTTTCCAAGTCGCGCAACTCGCCGACCAGCACGACGTCGGGATCCTGGCGCAGAATGTATTTCAACGCGGACTTGAACGTCTTGGTGTCCGACGTCACCTCGCGCTGATTGATGAGCGATTTCTTATGACCGTGAATGAACTCGATCGGGTCCTCGATCGTGATGATGTGATCGTGCCGTTCGGAATTGATCTTGTCGATCATGGCGGCGAGCGTGGTGGACTTGCCGCTCCCGGTGGGGCCGGTCACCAAAATGAGTCCGCGCGGGCGCTTGATCAACTCGGAGATCACCGGCGGCAACCCCAGTTCTTCCATGGTTTTGGTCTGGATGGGGATGACCCGGATCGCCGCCGCGACCGCGCCGCGTTGCATGAACACGTTCGCCCGGAATCGACTCAATCCCTTCAGGCCGAACGACAGGTCGAGTTCACTTTCTTCTTCGAACCGATGTTTCTGGGCGTCCGTCAACACGCTGTAGATGAGCTGCTTGGTTTCGGCCGGACCCAACACCGGATAATTCATCGGCGTCAGATGCCCGTTCAATCGCATCTGAGGGGCCGTGCCGGTGGTGATATGCAAGTCCGACGCGCCCTTCTCGATCATCTGTTGCAGCATCTCGTACAGCGTTGACATCAGTGATGAACCTCCCTGTCGTTAGACACCCGCAACGCGATCAGTCGGCGAACGTCGTGCCGACCACTTCCTCAACCGTGGTGAACCCTTCGCGGACCTTTTGCAGCCCGGACATGCGTAGCGTTTTCATCCCGGATTCGATGGCCTTACGTTTGATCTCGTCCGCGGTTCCACCCTGCAGGATCAGCTCGCGAATCCCTTCCCCAACCGGCATCACTTCATACAACGCGACCCGGCCCTTGTATCCGGTGTCGGTACAGGTCTGACACCCCTTACCGTGATAGGTTTTCAGCGAACCCACCTCGGACGGCGAGAACCCGGCCGTAATCAAGGTCTCCTCTGAAAGCTTGACCTCTTCTTTGCATTGTGAACAGATCCTGCGCGCAAGACGCTGAGCGAGGATCAGAACCACCGACGACGCCACCATGAATGGCTCGATCCCCATGTTCAGCAATCGGTTGATCGTGCTCGGCGCGTCATTGGTGTGCAGAGTGGACAACACCAAGTGCCCGGTGAGCGCGGCCTTGACCGCGATTTCGGCCGTCTCGTAGTCGCGGATTTCGCCGACCATCACCACATCCGGGTCCTGACGGAGAAAGGACCGCAGCGCCGCCGCGAAGTTCAACCCGATGTCGTCCTTCATCTGGACCTGGTTGATCCCCATCAGGTTGTATTCGACCGGATCTTCCGCGGTCATGATGTTGATGTCCGGTTGATTGATCGTGGACAGCGCGGAATAGAGGGTCGTGGACTTCCCGCTCCCGGTCGGCCCCGTGACCAACACCATCCCATACGGCGCGTTGATCGCCTTCATGAAGTCATCCATCGCCTTGGGCTCGAACCCCAGCTTGCCGAGATCAAGCGACAGATTGCTCTTGTCCAAAATACGCAGCACGATCTTTTCACCGAACAGACAGGGCAACACCGAGACACGAAAATCCACGTCGCGCTTCTTGCTCAATTTGAGTTTGATGCGCCCGTCTTGGGGCAGTCGCCGTTCCGCGATGTCGAGCTTGGACATGATCTTGACGCGGGACGTCGCGGCGTTGCGGATCTTAAGCGGAAGGTTCATCACCGTTTTGAGCGCGCCGTCCACGCGGAATCGGACCCGGAACGACGTCTCAAACGGCTCGATGTGAATGTCGCTGGCGCCGACTTTGATGGCGTTGATCAAGATGCCGTTGACCAGTTTGATGATCGGCGCCTCGATATCGGTCTCGGCGCCGGTGTCCTGCTGCTCTTCGACCACGTCGACGTTGTCGAGCGCGTCGCCGACCACTTGATCGAAGTCTTCCACATTGACGGTCGGCCCTTCGTCGGTCTCCGCAAACGTGCTTTCGCCGATGTCATCGACCGTATAGTCTTTCGCGCTGAGAATCGCGGCGCGGTCCTGCTTGCCGGCCTCTTGAGACTGCACCTGGCCGCCGCCGTAGGCGGCTTGAATGGCGGAGACGATCGCGGACTCGCCGGCGACCACCGGTTCAATGGTGTAGCCGGTCAGAAACTTGATGTCGTCGAGCGCGAACACGTCGCTCGGATCGGCCATCGCCAGCGTCACCACCGATCCCGTTCGTTTCAACGGGACCACCTTGTATTTCTTGATGGCGTCGGCCGGGATCAGTTTCATTAATGCCGGATCGATCTTAGTCTTGGACAGATCAACCGCCGGCATCCCGAATTGTTGGCTGAGGAACGCGAGGAGCTTGGCCTCGTCCAGGAACCCCATCCGGACCAGAATGCTCCCCAGACGGCCGCCGGTCTTTTTCTGGGCGATGATCGCGCGTTGGAGCTGTTCCTCGGAAACGAGTTGCGCCGCGACGAGCAGGCGTCCCAGCTTTTCGCTGGCGACTGTCGAAGGCGGCGGTGAAGATGGCGTGGCTGGCATCGTCCGTGATGTGTGCAGAACGGGCGAAAGTCTAGTCGAGGGGTCTACCTTTGTCAAAACGTAGACGTGTTCTTGTCCTCCGTGGTCGGGGTCACTCCTTCGCAAGGGAACGGATCAGCGCCCGTCGCATGACCTCGATGGGTGGCCGACGCCCGGTCCAGAGAGCAAACGCCCGCGCGCCTTGGTGCACCAGCATTCCCAGGCCACCGGCGCAAGGCGCGCCGACGGCGTGGGCCTTACGCACCAACGCCGTTCGGGTGTGATAGATCAGGTCGTATACCGCCACCCGCGGATCCAACCACTGAACGGGGATCGGCGACGGGTCGTCGGGCCGCATGCCCACGGACGTGCATTGAATGACGGCCCGTACGGTCCGCGCGTCAGGCAACTCGTCCAAGGGTCGCCCCATCCATTCGACCGCCGGAAACAGGCGGCGAAGCTTTCGGACCATGCCGCGGGCTCGATGGACCGACCGGTTCACGATCACCACGCCACGCGCGCCGGACACGGCCAGCCCCGCGGCCACGGCCCGCGCCGCGCCGCCCGCGCCGACGACGAGAAACCGTCCGCCCTTGACCGTGACCCCGGTGTCTTCGCGCAGCGAACGCAGGAACCCCCCGGCGTCGGTATTATGCCCGATCAGCCGTCCGTTCCTACGGACAATGGTGTTGACCGCCCCGATGATCCGCGCGTCCGCCGAGAGATCGTCCAAGAACGGGATAATCCGTTCCTTCAAGGGGATCGTGACGTTGGCGCCGACCATCCCGAGCGCCCGGAGCCCTCGCACCGCGTCCCGCAAAGCCGGCGGCGGGACCGTGAACGCCACGTATCGGTAGTCGAGCCCCAACGCCTCGAAGGCCGCGTTGTGCATCGCGGGCGATCGGCTGTGTTCGACCGGATATCCCAACACCGCGACTACGCGGGTTCGACCGGAGATGGCCGGGGACCCGGCCCGCGCCGCACGCCCGCTCACGCTCGGACGTCCTGCTGGGTACTGAGAATCCGAACGCCTCGCATGAGATAGTCCAGACCGGAAATAACCGTCAGGATGGAGACCGCCAGCAACGACGAGAACACGACCCATCCGGGCAGCGACATGGCCGTCCCCAGCAACACGGCCACGACGTAGGCGAGTTGAGACACCGTGGTGACCTTCCCCATCAGGGTCGGGGCGATATCCGGCCGTTCGCGCAGCAGATGGATCACCAACGAACCCACGCTGATAATGATGTCTCGACTGACCACGATAATCGTCACCCACAACGGGACCCATCCCTCGACGGACAGGACGACAAACGCGGCCACCAACAAGAGCTTGTCCGCCAGTGGATCAAGATACCGACCCAAGGTCGTCCGCTGATTCCAAAGGCGCGCGATAAGGCCGTCCAAGGCATCCGTGATTCCGGCGACCAGAAACACGGCGAGCGCCGCGGACGGATGCCCGTAGAGCACCAACCCCACGAACACCGGAACCAAGAGGATCCGAAACAATGTCAGAGAGTTCGGGAGATTCATACGCCCGCTCCGATGATTGTCGAACGCCGAATCCGGAGATGGGGAGATTGATCCACATCTACTGTGGACAACCTGTGCGCAATCACGGGATGGAGCCATGAACCAATAGCGATGACCGCCGCTTCACGCAATTTGCCTAAAATTTGGGCACGTGTTCCCGTGATGTTTCAATGAGTTCCACTTCGTAAGAGCGTTGCGGGGATGCGCCCGCACCGGTTTCATCGCATCGATACCCACGGCACTTGCCCTCCATCTCACGAGACGGGTATAATCCGACCTTCTGAAACCGGCGACACGGCGGCGTGGATCAGCCGATCCTCCGTCGGCTCGAAAGGGAGAACGTATATGATGATCGAAATCCACCAAGTGGAAGGCTTCGATCCCCAACATCGATCGTTCAATCGCAACGCGGAAATTCATCGCAGCGAACAGGGGCTGTCCGCCCGGTTTTTCTACGAAGGACTCCGCGTGGATACCGGAACGTTTTTCGAAGTGGACCAGGTGATGCACGATCTGGCCGAGCGCCTTCGACAAGTCGGCTTCACCATGTTGCGCTCGCGCGTAAATTTCAGAGGCTCCCGCTACCTGGCCGAGCGCCAACCCTGGATCGACTACCCGGACCCGGTCGCTCGCTAATTCGTCAGCCGGACATCACGCCACGCGGGGGGCTCCGACCGCGGAATCCTCGCGGTGAGCGGATTCGGTGGCCAAGTCCAGACTCTTTTCGATCCCCCGGAGAAATCCGCGGAACTGCTCCACCATCTCGATTTGTCGGCGACGCCAGGTCATGACCTCCTGCTCGATGTCATGACGTTCGTCGCGGGCCTTGCGCGTCAGCGCATCCGCGGCCACTTCCGCCTCGCGGATGCGAAGCTCGGCCTCACGCTGCGCGTGCCGCTTCATGTCATCGACCATGCGCTCGGCTGACACCAAGGTCTGATTGATCAGCTCTTCTTTGCGCTTGAGTTCCTCCAGCGCCGTCTCGAGCGCCGTGATCCGTTCTTTCGACTCGCGGTTCTCCTTCATGAGCTCTTCGAAGGTCTCCGAGAGGCTCGACACGAACGCATCAACTTCGTGACGATCATACCCTCGGAACGCGCGACGAAATCCGATTTGCTGAATATCAGCCGGTGTCACCTTCATCACGTAGCCTCCGTTCTCCACGTCCGGCCCTGTCCGCCCATCAACGGACGTCATGCCCGGCGTATTCGTTAGGAATCCCTCCGAGTAAGGCCCGTTGGAGCCTGTTCAGGGAAGGCCAGATGCAAGACGAACCCGCATCGCGCCGCAGGCGCGCAAGGTCGACCGACAATCCGCCCCGCTCCGAAGGAGCGGCTGGAAATCCAACTCCTCTCGGATCGCGAAGCAACGCCGCGGATGGCCTTTCATGGACAGGCTCCTAATGAAACTGCATCGCTGCCTGGCGCAGGCTTGCCACCAGGAACGATTGCAAAAAAATGATGATGACGATGACGATCAATGGCGACAGGTCGATCCCCATGCCGTACCCGCCCATTGCCCGGCGAATCGGATAAAAAACCGGCTCCGTGATCTTGCGAAGAAACTGCACGATGGGGTTGTAGGGATCAGGGTTGACCCACGACAGCAAGGCCGCGATGATCACCACCCACTTATAAAACTCCAAGACCATGTCCAACACCGTGGCCACGGCCGACAGAAAGTTCCCCGCTACGAACATGCGCCTCCCTCAGACTTTATCCGCAACGCGTTCCGATTGAACGCCCATCGGGGTCCGGGCTCCGAAAATCGCGGTTCCCACCCGCACCATAGTGGCGCCTTCCTGCACCGCCACCTCAAAGTCATGACTCATGCCCATCGAGTATTCGAGGGGGCGCTCGTCACCACGCGACCCGTGCCAATCGCCGCCCAGACGGCGCAGTTCCCGAAAATACGGCCGCGCCATCTCCGGATCATCGCCCGCCGGAGGAATCGTCATCAATCCCTCGACGCGGAGATGACGACACGACGCAAGTTCCCGCCAAAGAGACTCCAGGTCAGACGGCGCTACACCGCCTTTTTGCGGCTCGTGTCCGATGTTCACTTGAAGGAGAACCGGCTGGACGATCCCGACCCGTGCCGCGGCGTCGTCGATCGCGAGCCCGAGTCTGACGCTGTCCACCGACTGAATCAGCGCAAACCGCCCGACCGCGGCGCGAACCTTGTTGGTCTGCAACCGACCGATAAGATGCCACGACCAACCGGCGCCCCCTTCGTCTCCAAGCGCGGTGATCTTCTCGATCGCTTCTTGAACGCGATTCTCGCCGAAGTCGGCGAGCCCGGCGGCCGCGGCCTCGCGAATCGGGTCGAGCCCGACCCCCTTGGACACGCCGATGAGACGCAGTTGGGCCGGTGCACGCCCGACCATCGACGCGGCGCGCGCGATCCGCGTTCGTACATCCGCCAGACGGTCCGCAACGGTTTCCGTCGACATCATGCGCGCGGTCCGACCCGCACCGCGCTCAACATACCCGGCGGCCGCCGTCCTTCGCGACGATACGACGAAAAGCGCGACGGATCGCACCGGGTGCACAGCCCCAACGCCGTCATACGCGTCGGCGCCAGGCCGGCCGTCTCCAGTTGCCACCGGACGAACGCGCCCAGATCGAAATACCCCTTCTCGCCGGATCGTTGCGCGATCCAGCGTTCCCATCCCGGGATCTTGGACAACGGGTCCAACACCGCGTGCCCGACCTCGAAACAACACGCTCCGATATGCGGCCCGATCGCGGCCTCGAGTCGCGAGGGGTCGGCGCCGAATCGGGTCGCCAACGTGCGCACCGCGGCGGGTGCCACCCCCATGAGCGCCCCGCGCCATCCGGCGTGCACCGCGGCCGCGGTGCGGGCGACGGGATCGTGCAACAGGAGCGGCACGCAATCCGCGGTGACCACGCCGACCCAGCAATCCGATCGATCGGTGGCCACGCCGTCGGCATCGGCCGACGCGGCCTCGGCCTGCCACCGCGGGGCGTCCTGCCCGCCGGACGCCACGGCCAGCACCCCATCCTTATGCACCTGCCGCGCGGTGAGCACGGGCGCGCCTCCGATCGACCGCACGGAAGACGCCGGGAAGCGCCGCGTGCCGAACCGATGCGGAGCGGAGAACCCGGCCAGGACGATCCACTCCCCGTCCTGGCCGGGTTCAACGCGATGCGCGGCGACCGGCACGCGTCAGTCCAATTGTTTGCGAAGGAAGGTCGGCACGTCCCACTCGTCCTCGGTCAACCCGTCTCGCGACTTCACCCCGCCGGACTTGCGAATCGGAGGAATCGCCTCGATCGACAGCGTGCGCGACGACGCCGAGACGATCGGCGAAGAAGGGGACGCGAGCGCGACCCCGTCGCCCGCAGGGCGCGAGGCGGTCGGGGCCAGCGGCGCGTCGAACCCGGTGGCGATGACGGTGACGAGGATGTCCTCCGTCATCTCCTCGTTGACCACCGATCCGAAGATGATGTTGGCGTCGGGGTCCGCGGCCTCCTGAATAATGGACGACGCTTCGGTCACTTCGTGCAACGACAGGTCGGGACCGCCCGTGATGTTGATCAACACGCCGCGCGCGCCCTGGATGGATCCGTCTTCCAACAGCGGGCTCGCGATCGCGCGCTGCGCGGCTTCCACCGCGCGGTGCTCGCCGCGGGCCCGCCCCATCCCCATCACGGCTCGCCCCATGTGCGTCATGATCGCTCTCACGTCGGCAAAATCCACGTTCACCAAGCCCGGCACCGTGATGACCTCGGCGATGCCTTGGACCGCTTGGCGCAAAATATCATCGGCGACCGCAAACGCGCGTGTCAAGGGCGTGCCCTTCTCCACCACGCTCAACAGCCGCTGGTTCGGGATCACCAGCATCGTATCGCACGCGGAGCGCAGCTCGCGCACCCCGTCGTCGGCCTGGCGCATCCGGCGCGCTCCCTCGAACGTGAACGGCTTGGTCACCACCGCGACGGTCAGGGCGCCCGCCTCCTTGGCGATGCCCGCGATCACCGGCGCGGCGCCGGTCCCGGTGCCGCCGCCCATGCCCGCGGTGATGAACACCATATCGGCGCCGGAGAGCACCTCGCGAATGCGCTCGGTGTCCTCCAACGCCGCGTCGCGTCCGATCTGGGGATTGGCCCCCGCGCCGAGCCCCTTGGTCAGTCGGCCGCCCAATTGGATCTTGGTGGCCGCCGACGACGAACGCAACACCTGCAGATCGGTGTTCGCGACCACGAACTCCACCTGACCCAGTCCGCCCGCGATCATGGTCGAAACCGCGTTGCACCCCCCCCCTCCGACCCCCATGACAATAATGCGCGCGGGCATCCGTTCCTGCGTCTCGTCATCGAATAGAAACATGCCGGCTCCCTCCATGTGTTCGTCTCCCCGCGGATCGCGGGCTTAGATGTATCTCCCCACCAAATCGTGGAGACCGACCAGGAATGCGTCAGATGCAAGGCGCTGCGAGCACCGGAAAGCGCACTGCGACGTCTTTCGGCGCTGCCAATGCTCGATTCCGCTCGCTTGGCGAAGCAGCGGAGCGTACGGGGTAAGTACGTGAGCACCGGATGCGGAGCGGCAACGCAGCAGATGACCATTCATGGTCGGTCGCTAAAAGAATTCCTGCGCCCAGTCCTTCATTTTGCGCACCGCGCGCTGCCACGCCCCGGTTCCGTTGCGCGCGGCGCGGGTGGGTTCGCGGTGTTTGGCTCCATAGAGGATCAATCCCACCCCGGTCGCGTACATGGGACTGCTCACGATATCGACCACCCCTCCCACGTCGAGGGGAGCGCCGCGCCGGACCGGCAGATTCATGACCCGCTCGGCCAATTCCGGCATCCCGTCGAGGATCGACGTTCCGCCGGTAATCACCACGCCCGCGGCCACCCGGTCCTCGTACCCCATTTTGCGCAATTCCTGCGCGACCAACGAAAACATTTCTTCCGCGCGCGGCTCGATGATCTCGGACAAGAGCTGCCGCGACAGCACGCGCGGCGGGCGCCCGCCCATGCTGGGGACTTCGATGGTTTCGTGATCGCGCACCATGGCGGTGGACGCGCAACCGTACCGGATCTTGATTTTTTCGGCCTCGTACGCCGGGGTGCGCAGCCCGACCGCGATGTCGTTGGTCAGGTGATTGCCCCCGATCCCCAACACCGCGGTGTGCCACACGCCGTTGTCCACGATGGTGGCCAGATCGGTGGTGCCGCCCCCGATGTCCACCATCGCCACCCCCAATTCCCGCTCCTCGGCGGTGAGCACGGCTTCGCTGGACGCCAATGGCTGCAGGATGAGATCGATCACTTCCAATCCCGCGCGGTTGATCGAGCGCACGATGTTCTGCGCCGACGTCACCGCGCCGGTGATGATATGGACCTCCACTTCGAGGCGCGTCCCGAACATCCCGATGGGGTCTTTGATGCCCTCTTGATCGTCCACCGCGAACCCGCGCGGCAACACGTGGAGAATTTCCCGATCCATCGGAATGGCCACCGCCTTCGCCGCTTCCACCACGCGCTTCACGTCCGCCGCGGTGACCTCTCGGTTTCGAATCGCGATCACGCCCCGGCTGCTGAACCCCTTGATGTGCGAGCCCGCGATGCCGGTGTACACCGAGTTGATCTCCACCCCGGCCATGAGTTCGGCTTCTTCCACCGCCTTCTTGATCGACTCGATCGTGCTTTCGACGTTGACCACGACGCCCTTGCGGAGCCCGCGGGACGGATGGGTGCCGATCCCGATGATCTTCACGTGCGGACGTTCGCCGGGAAGCGCCCCTTCGGACACTTCCCCCACGATGGCGCAGATCTTCGTCGTCCCCACGTCCAACCCGACGATTATCTGGTCGCGTTTCGCCATGGGTCTCCTCCTATCTCGGCGCCGGACGAATCCCGGCTGTCTGCGGCGTCACAACGTCCCCGACCACTCGCTGACTACCGCGCGGTCCGAAAACCGCACGTCCACCAACCGCGGCCCCGCGATCCGATTCGACGACGGCTCCTGAATCGCTTGCACGCGGCGCCACTTTTCGGCGAACCCGTCGCGACCGAACCGCACCCGCAGCCCGCCGGGCAACTCCGCGATCGGATCATCCGGCTTCGAGACGTCGATCACCACCGACTCGATCGCGGCCAGCGACACCGCGGCGACGCGAAAGCCCGCCAAAATTTGCGCCGCGGCCGCCAATCCTTCCGGACGGACGACGGCGCCGCCCCGCACCACCGGGAACCCGCGGTCGATCGCGGTGGGGCCGATCACCCGGCCGTCGACGTCCAGCAGCACCCGGCCGCGATCGGTGACGGCCACGGCGGCCGGCACCCGCTCCGTCACGTCGAGCACCACCGCGTGCGGAAATCGCTTGCGCACCGTCACGGTCCGAATCCACGAACGGCCGTCGAGACGCGCCGCGATCTTCTCCCCGTCCAGATTCCACAACGACGCCCCCATCGGAACCGCGGCCCATTCGCGAACCTGGCGCTCCGTGAGCCGCACCGTGCCCCGCACCTCGACCTGTTCGATCGCGTCCAAGCCGCACAACCCGTCGCGTCCCTCGACCCAGCACGCGGCGTTCACCGCCCAGCCCGCGATCACCGCTCCCCCGGCGCACAGAACGACGGACCCCAGGAATCGGCGGATCCGGCCGCGCCGCTTCATCCCGCTCGCTCCAACGCCCGCCGCACGATCGCGGCCACCAACTCGTCGAACGACAACCCCGCGCCGCGCGCGATATCCGGCAACAAACTGGTCTCGGTCAACCCGGGCAAGGTATTGACCTCCAGCACGTAGGGCGTTCCGGCTTGGTCCACCAAACAATCCACCCGTCCGTAGCCTTCCGCGCGCACGGCCCGAAACGCGGCCAGCCCCACGTCCAAGGTCCGTTGCATCACGTCCGGCGGCAACGTGGCCGGAAAGATGTGCTCGGACATACCGGGGGTGTACTTCGCGGTGTAATCGTAAAACGCGGTCTTGGATCGGATCTCGATCGCGCCCAGCGCCCGATCCCCCAGAATCCCGATCTGCACTTCCTTGCCCACGATGTACGCCTCGATCAGCACGCGCCGATCGTATCGAAACGCCTCGGCGATCGCGGCCGGCAACTCCTCGGCCCGCGGCACCAGGCTCACCCCCACGCTCGATCCTTCGCTGTTGGGTTTGACCACCACCGGAAACGGGAAGGGCGGCGATGGCGGGGTCGGCTCCGTGAGCAGCACGTACCGAGGCACCGGCAAACCCGCGGCCGCGAACAGGGTCCGGGAAATCAGCTTGTCCATGCCCAACGCGCTCGCCAGCACGCCCGATCCGGTGTAGGGAATTCCCAACATTTCCAGCAGGCCTTGGATCGTGCCGTCCTCGCCGCGGCGGCCGTGCAGCGCGATGAACGCCAGCCCCACCCGCTCTCGGGTCAGGCGATCGACCACGCTCGCGTCCACGTCGATGCCCACCGCGTCGATGCGCAGGCGGCGCAACGCGCCCAGCACGGCCTCGCCCGAGCGCAGCGACACCTCGCGCTCCGCCGAGGTCCCGCCCATCAACACCCCGACCCGTACCGCGATCGTCATGCGCGCCCCACCAACCGGACTTCCAGTTCCAACGTCACGCCGTGCTCCCGTTCGATCCGGCCGCCCACGTGACGGATCAAGGCGGCCAGGTCCTTGGCCGTGCCGTCGCCCACGTTCACCATGAAGTTGGCGTGCCGGTCCGACACCTGAATCCCCCCGATGCGATGCCCCTTCAGCCCGGTTTGGTCGATCAGTTGTCCCGCGGACCGCCCCGGCGGGTTCTTGAAAATGCATCCCGCGTTGGGCAAGTTGAGCGGCTGCGTGCGCCGACGATATTCCAGAATGGCCTGCATCCGCGCGTCGATCGCGTGCGGGGCGCCCGGCTTCAACGCAACCGTTCCTCCCAGCAACACGCCGGGCGGGAGGTGTGACTCTCGGTAACGAAACCCGAGCTTGGCCGCGGGGATCTCGACGGTCTCACCCTCCCACGTCATCAACCGGACGCTCTCCAACACGTCCGCGATCTCGCCGTCGCGCGTGCCCGCGTTCATCACGATCGCGCCGCCCACCGTGCCCGGAATCCCGCAGGCGAATTCGAGCCCGGCCAACCCCGCGTCTTTCGCCGCGTGCGCCAGCGTCGGGAACAACCCGCCGGATTCCGCGTACAACCGGTTGGGGCCCGCGGGACGAATCGCCTTGAGCGCCGAGAGCCGCAACACCACCCCGGTCACGCCCCGATCTCGCACCACGACGTTGGTGCCGCCCAGGACCATCACGGGCGCGCGCGCGGCGCGCGCCCCCAACAACGCCGCGCGAAGATCCTCCTCGTCCACGGGGATGACCAACGCGTCGGCCGGTCCGCCGATCTTCATCGACGTGTACTTGGCCAGCGGTTCATCAAACCGCACCTCGCCGCGCACGCCGGCCAGACTTTCACGTAATGACGGTCTGGCTGCGACGGCCGCGCGCGTCATGTTCGCTCCAGGAAGGCCGGCCCCACTTTCCATACATCACCAGCGCCCAGCGTAATCACCATGTCACCCGGTTGTGCGACTTGAGCAATACGCTCGACCGCCGCGGCGCGATTCTCCACCCAGGACGCGTCGCGGTGCCCGTGCTCGCGGATCCCCGCCACCAACGCCTGCGAGTTCGCGCCTTCGATCGGCGGCTCGCCCGCCGCGTACACGTCCAACACCAGCAGCACGTCGGCCTGATAAAACGCGGTGCAGAAGTCCGCGAACAGATCGCGCGTCCGGGAATAGCGGTGGGGCTGAAAAATGACGATCAGACGCCGCCCCCAGCCCTCCTTCGCGGCCGCGAGCGTGGCGCGAATTTCGGTCGGGTGGTGACCGTAATCGTCGACCACGAGCACGCCGCCCCGTTCGCCGCGGATCTGGAACCGCCGCTCCACGCCGGAAAATTGCGCCAATCCTTCCCGAATTGCGTCCACCGAGAGGTCCAACTCCAGTCCCACCAGGATCGCGGCCATCGCGTTGGAAACGTTGTGCGTCCCGGGCGCGCTGAGCGTGAATCGGCCCAAATCCGACGCACCCAAGCGGGCGTGAAACTCCGCGCCCTTTTCGCTCAGCCGGATCGACGTGGCGGTCAGATCCGCTTGCGGGCTGCGGCCGTAGGTACGCACCCGTTTTTCGATCTTGGGAATCAGGGCTTGCAGGTTCGGCTCATCCAGGCACAACACCGCCGCCCCGTAAAACGGCACCTTGTTCACGAAGTCCAGGAACGCGCGTTTAATTTCGTCGAATTCCTTGTAGTGGTCCAAGTGTTCGCGGTCGATGTTGGTCACCACCGCGATCGTGGGCGACAGCTTGAGGAACGACCCGTCGCTCTCGTCCGCCTCCGCCACCAAGAATTCTCCCTGCCCGAGTTTGGCGTGCCCGCCGAACCGGTTGAGTTTGCCGCCGATCACCGCGGTGGGATCCAGCCCGCCGTGCGCGAGCACGGTGGCGATCATGGACGTGGTCGTGGTCTTGCCGTGGGCGCCCGCCACCGCGATGCCGTATTTGAGCCGCATGAGTTCGGCCAGCATCTCCGCGCGGGGAATGACCGGGATCATGCGCGCGCGCGCGGCCGCGACCTCCACGTTGCTCGGCGACACCGCGGACGAGATCACCACCACCTGCGCGCCTTCGACCTGCTCCGCGCGGTGGCCGATGTACACGGTCCCGCCCAGCGATTCCAATCGCCGGGTCACCTCGGAGGCCGCGAGATCCGAACCGGTCACGCGATACCCGAGCGTGAGCAACACCTCCGCGATGCCGCTCATCCCGGACCCGCCGATGCCCACGAAGTGCAGCCGTTGGATCTTCTTAAACACCGCTCACCCTCGTCGTTCCACCAGCGCCAGACACGCGGCCGCGATCCGTTCACCCGCGTCGGGCCGTCCCAAGCCGCGGCTGGCCTCGGCCATCCGCGCCAAACGCGGACGATCCGCGAGCAGTCTCGCGATCGTCTCGCCGAGCGCGGGGCCCGTCAGATCGCGCTCCAAGATGACGAGTCCGGCGCCGGCCGCCTCCACCGCGCGGGCGTTGCGTTCCTGATGCCCGTGCGCCGCGTGCGGGTACGGAATCAAAATCGCCGGACGGCCGCAGGCGGTCAGTTCCGCCACGGTGGTCGCGCCCGCGCGCGCCACCACCAGCGCGGCGCGGGCATAGGCCGCGCCCATGTCGTCCACGTACGGCGTCACCGTGGCCGCGACGCCGACCGCGTCGTACGCCTGTTTGGTCTCGGCAACGTCCGCCTGCCCGGTTTGATGCACGATCGACAGACCGGCGATCTTCTTGAGCGCGGGCAACGCGCCGACCACGGCGCGGTTGACGGCCCGCGCGCCTTGGCTGCCCCCGAACACCAGGATCGCCGGCGCGGCCGGCAACGCGGTGCGCCCCGCGGAGACGACCGCCGGGCGGACCGGGTTGCCCAACACCTCCACCCGTCCCCGGAACGCGCCCCGGGACTCGTCGAACGACGCCACCACCAAGTCGG
This sequence comes from Nitrospirota bacterium, assembly GCA_049325295.1. Classification (GTDB taxonomy): domain Bacteria; phylum Nitrospirota; class Nitrospiria; order 2-01-FULL-66-17; family 2-01-FULL-66-17; genus JBFLXB01. The sequence goes on along the minus strand of JBMOMD010000021.1, from coordinate 403,389 downwards.
CGATCGGCGACAGCCATCGGTTCGTCACGCCCGGCAACACGTTCTGTTCCAACAGCACGATGGTGCGACGCAACAGCCGGGCCGCCGCGATCGTCGGGCCCGCCGCGTAGCCGCCCACGCCCACCACCAGATCGGGCCGAAACCGTCGGAGCACGTTGAGCGCTTCCAGCAACGCCATCGGCAACCGCGCCAAGGCGCCCGCCGCGCGCACCATGCCCCGACCCACCAAACCCCGCACCCGGATCGTCGCCAATTCGAATCCTTCGCGCGGCACGACCCGAGACTCCAAACCACGCTCGGTCCCGACGAAGAGCACGGACGAGCCGGGCCGGGCCCGCATAAACTCGTGCGCCAACGCGATCCCCGGATACAAATGTCCTCCGGTTCCGCCGCCCGCGATCACCACCCGCATGCCGGCGCTCCAACGCGCTGACCGGTTGACCGGTTCATCCCGTGCTCCCGCGTTGCCGCGAAACGTTGAACAAGATGCCGACCGCGAACAGATTCGCGACCAACGACGAGCCTCCGTAGCTGACCAACGGCAACGGGAGTCCCTTGGTCGGCAACATCCCCGTCGCCACGCCGATGTTGAGGGCCGCGGCCAACCCGATCGCGGTGGACAGACCGAAGGCCAACAAACGGCCGAAAGGGTCCGCGGTCGCCAATGCCACCCGCCACCCGCGCCACAATAACACGGCGAACAACCCCAAGATCGCCAGGGTGCCCAACAACCCCAATTCCTCGCCCACCACCGAATAAATAAAATCGGTATGCGGCTCCGGGAGGAAAAACAATTTTTGTCGTCCCTCGCCGAGCCCCACCCCGGCCGCACCGCCCCCGCCGAACGCGAGCATGGATTGGATCACTTGAAAGCCCGAATCGTTCGCATCGCTCCACGGATCCAGAAACGCGGTCAACCGCCGACGACGGTACGCCGTGCCCAACACCGCGTACGCCACCAGGGGCGCCGCGCACGCCGCCAGCGCCCCGAGGTGCGACAGGCGGGCGCCGCCGAGCACGCACAAGGTCGCGGTCACGGTCGCGAGCACCACGGCGTTCCCCAGATCCGGCTCCGCCAGGATCAACGCGACGCCCACGCCCACCACCGCCAGGAGCGGCGCCAGGGATTTAAACGACCGGATCGTCTCCTCCCGCTTCGCCAACATGTGCGCGACGTACACGATGAAGACCACCCGCGCGAACTCCGACGGTTGAACGGTGAACCCGGCGGCGCGCAGCCACCGCCGCGACCCGTTCACCGACGCCCCCGCGACGAGCACCACCACGAGGATCGCCACCATGCCCACGGTCAGCGGCGCCACGACCCGCCGCCACGCGTGGTAGTCGATCATCGCGCCCGCCGTGAACGCGGCCAGGCCCACCGCGACCCAGACCGCCTGACGGGACACGAAATACGTGGCGTCGCCGTACCGCCCGTTCGCGATCGCCGAACTGGCGCTGTACACCATCACGAGCCCGATCACCACCAACACCGCCGCGGTGAACGCCACCGCGCCGTCGCCGCGGCCCCCCGCACGGGACTCCCAATACCCGCCCAACCACCCTCCGGCGGCCTGTCGCGGCGACCGCCCGCTCACAGCGCGTTGACCAGCGCCTTGAAGCGCCGGCCCCTTTCTTCGTAATCGCGGAAGAGATCGAAACTCGCGCACGCGGGCGAGAGGAGCACCACGTCGCCCGGCACCGCACTCTCCGAGGCGATCCGCACCGCCTCGTCCATCCCGCCCGCTTCGGCGATCGTCGTCACCCCTTCGAAGGTTTGCCGGAGCTGCGGCCGCGCCTGACCGATCAACACCGCTTTCTTGACGCGACGCGCCGCGAGCGGCCGCAGCGCGGAAAAGTCCGCGCCTTTGGCCACGCCGCCCGCGATGAGGATGACCGGGCTGGTCAGGCTCTCGATCGACTTCTCCACCGCGCCGACATTGGTGCCCTTTGAATCGTTGATGTACCTGACGCCCCGGACCTCCCGCACGAACTCCATCCGGTGTTCGAGACCGCGGAACTCCGACAACACGCCCGCGATCACCGGGGGATCGATCCCGCGCAACAGGGCGACCGCGGTAGCCGCCAGCGCGTTCTCCAGGTTGTGTACGCCCGCGATCCGCAACCGATCGACCGGCAACACGCGCCCGCTGCGCCCGCCCACGCGGTAGACGATCGCGCCGCCGTCCACCCACACCGCGTCGCCCGCGGGCGGTGTGCGCCGCGAAAAATACACGCGCCGCGCGGCCAGCGTACCGGTGAACGCGGGATCGACGCACACCGGGTCGTCCGCGTTCAGCACCGCCGCGTCGTCCGGCCCTTGTCGCTCGAATATGCGCCGCTTCGCGGCCGCGTACGACCCGAAGTCCGGGTACCGGTCCAAGTGATCGGGCGTCACGTTCAACAACGCGGCGACCGCGGGATGGAACGTGATGACGGTCTCCAACTGGAAGCTGGACACTTCCGCCACGATCTCGCCCCACGCCGCGCCGGGCAACGTCGCCTCCGACAGCGGCACTCCGTAATTGCCGCCCACGAACGTGCGACGCCCCGCGGCCACGCACATCTCGCCGGCAAGCGCGGTGGTGGTGCTCTTCCCGTTGCTCCCGGTGATCGCGCTGATCGGCGCGGACACGAATCGCGACGCCAATTCCAGTTCGCTCCAGATCGGAATGCCTCGGGCCCGCGCGGCCTGCAGCGGGGGACTGGCCAACGGCACGCCCGGACTCAGCACGACGAGGTCCGCGCCGCGGAACGCCTCGTCGGGATGTCCGCCCAAAAACCACGTCACCTCTCCCGGCGCGAACGTCGCGGTCCACTCGGTCAATTCCGCGGCCGGCCGTCGGTCGGTCACCGACACCACGGCGCGTTCGCGCAGCAGCAACCGGGCCGCCGCCGCGCCGCTTCGCGCCAGCCCCACCACGGTCACGTGTTTCCCCTTGAGATCCACCGCGCCTCTTACCTCAGTTTTAATGTACTGAGGCTCAACAGAGCCAAAATGATCGCGATAATCCAAAAGCGGACCACCACCTTGGGTTCTTCCCATCCTTTCAGTTCGAAATGATGATGGATCGGCGCCATCAGGAACACGCGTTTGCCGCGGGACTTGAACGACGCGACCTGAAAGATCACGGACAGCGCTTCGATCACGAAGAGGCCGCCGACCAACACCAGCAACAACTCGTGTTTGGACACCACCGCCACCAGCCCGAGCGCGGCGCCGAGCGGGAGCGACCCCACGTCACCCATGAACACCGTGGCCGGATACGTGTTGAACCACAGGAACCCGAGACTCGCACCGATCATGGCGCCGCAAAACACCGAAAGTTCGCCCGCCCCTTCGATGTACGAAATCAAGAGATAGTCCGCGATTTTGCGATGACCCGCGGCGTAGGCCACGATCATGTACGCGGTGGCCGCCACGATGATCGGACCGATCGCGAGCCCGTCGAGGCCGTCGGTCAGGTTCACCGCGTTGGACGATCCCACCACCACCAGCACCACCAGCACGAAGTAGAACCAGCCCAGATCCACGGTGATGCTTTTGATGAACGGCAACGCGATGTGGGTCGAGAACCCGGGGCCCGCGGCCAACACCGCCGCGGCCACGGCCGCCACCGCCACTTGCAGCGAAAACTTGTAGCGCGGGATCAAGCCGCGCGAGTGGCGTTTGACCACCTTGAGGTAATCGTCCCAGAACCCGATGAGCCCGAATCCGATGGTGGCCAACAACACCACCCACACGTATCGCTTGCTCAAATCCGCCCACAGCAGCGTGGACCCCACGACCGCGATGAGAATGAGCAGGCCGCCCATGGTGGGCGTTCCGGACTTGGCCTGGTGCGACTTGGGCCCCTCCTCGCGAATCTGCTGTCCGATGTGCAGGCGCTGCAGCCAGCGGATGACCGCGGGCCCGAGCAGGAAACTGATGACTAGCGCGGTCAACACGGCGTAAATCGTGCGAAACGTGATGTATCGGAACACGTTGAGGAACACGTAGTCGGTGTGCAGCGGATACAGCAGGTGATAGATCATCCGGACTCCGTCAGGCGGGGGAGCGTGCCCCGGCCATCAATCCCTTCACGACGCGCTCCAGCCCCACGCGCCGCGACCCCTTCACCAAGACCACGTCGCCGGAGCGACTCCACGCCGCGATCACCGGCACCGCGTCGTCGGCGGTCTCCACCCACGTGATCGTCCGCGCGGGCATGCCCGCGCGGACGGCCTCGTCGGCCAGCCATCGCGCGGCGGGACCGACCGCGACCAGGCCGTCGAGCCCCGCGGCGGCCGCGGCCCGGCCCACGTCCCGGTGTAACGCCTCGGACGCGTCCCCCAACTCCCGCATCTCCCCCAACACCGCCCACACCCGACCCGCGCCGCGCAAGCGAACGACCGCCTCCAGCGCGCGCTCCATGGACGACGGGTTGGCGTTGTAGGCGTCGTTGAACACATCCACCCCGGACGGCGTGGTGATCAGCTCGCTGCGCATCGCGGCCGGCCGGAACGATTCGAGGCCGGCCCGGATCGCGTCGAGTTCGACGCCCAACGCCGCAGCCACGGCCGCGGCGGCCGCGGCGTTGGCCGCGTTGTGCCCGCCCACCACCGGCAGGACACACTCGATGGTTGATCCCGCGTACCGGATCTCCATCCGCATGCCGGCCCGCGTGGGTTCCCCGACGAGGCGCGCCCGCACGTCCGCCTCGCCCAGGCCGAACGTCAGGGACTCGCCGCGCAAGCCCGTGCGAAGCGCCATCACGTGCGGGTCATCCGCGTTGAGCACCGCCGTGCCGTCCGCGGGCAACGCCGCGAACAATTCGCCCTTGGCGCGCGCCACGCCCTCGAGGCCGCCGAACCCCTCCAGGTGCGCGCGGCCGACGTTGGTGATGACCCCCACCGTGGGTCGGGCGATCTCGCACAACCGCGTCATCTCGCCGTGGTGATTGATGCCCAGTTCCACCACCGCCGCGCGATGGTCGGGCGTGAGGCCGAACAACGTCAGCGGCACGCCGATGTGGTTGTTCAAGTTGCCCTGCGTCTTGAGCACGCCGCCGCCCCGGGCCAGAATCGCCGCCGCCATCTCCTTGGTGGTGGTTTTGCCGTTGCTGCCGGTCACGCCGACCACCGGAATCGCGAACCGCGACCGATACGCGGCGGCCGCGTCCTGCAACGCGCGCAACGGATCGTCCACCGCGATGATGATCGCGTCGCGCCCGTGCCAGACCGAGGGATCCGGCATCGACGCGGCGGCCACCACCGCGCCGGAGGCGCCCGCCGCGAGCGCGGCGGCCACGTACGCGGCTCCGTCGAAACGCTCGCCGGCGAGCGCCCAAAACAGGGCGCCCGGCTCCAACCGGCGCGAGTCCGTGGAGATCGCCTCGATCACGGCGTCCGGTCGGCCCGCCAGCACCCGGCCCCGCACCGCGGCCGCCAAATCACGCGCAAGAAACATTCCGATGCACCCCGAAGTCCGGTTCACGCGGACCGCGCCCGGCGCGCGAGCCGCCGCTCGATCGCTTCCCGCGCCACGGCGCGGTCGTCGAACGCGAGCCGCCGCTCGCCGATGATTTGATAGTCCTCATGGCCCTTTCCCGCGATCACGATCAGATCGTCCGGCTCCGCCGCCTGCACCGCCCGTTCGATCGCCTCGCGCCGATCGGGCAACGTGAGATACGGTTGCCGCGAGAACGCCGACGGCCGATCCGGCCCGCGCGCGGCGAGTTCCTCGCGCAGCCCGCGTTCGATCGCGGCCAGGATCGCCAGGGGATCTTCCCCGCGCGGGTTGTCCGAGGTGAGGATCACGAGGTCGCTGGCGCGCGCGGCCACACGGCCCATGGGCGCGCGTTTGCCGGGGTCGCGGTCTCCGCCGCAGCCGAAGACCGTGATCAGTCGTCCCCGGCACACCTCGCGCGCGACCGCCAGTACCCGCCGCAGCGCGTCCTCCGTGTGCGCGTAGTCCACCACCACGGCAAAATCCTGGCCCGCGTCGACCTTCTCGAATCGGCCCGGCACCCGGGTCATCCCGGCGACGCCCGCGCGGACCGCTTCCAGCGGGACGTCCTGTCCCACCGCGGTCGCGGTCGCGGCCAGCAGATTCGAGAGATTATACGACCCCAGGAGCGGCGAGGTCAGGTCGAGCGCGCCCTTTGGAGTCCGCACGCGACAGCGAAGCCCCTCCACGGTCGAGGACACGGATTCGGGACGCACGTCGGCCGCCGGGTCCAGGCCGAAGGTCCACACCGGCTCGCGCGAGGCGCGGGCCATCTCGCTCCAACGCGGGTCGTCGCGGTTGATCACCGCGAGCCGCGGCCGATTCTTGGGATTGTCCCGGCCGAGGGATTCGAACAACCGTTGTTTGGCCGCGGCGTACGCGTCCATGGTGCCGTGAAAGTCCAGATGATCCTGCGTCAGGTTGGTGAACACCCCCACGTCGAACGCGCACCCCGCGGTGCGGTCTTGGGCCAACGCGTGCGAGGAGACTTCCATGACGACATCGGTCACGCCGCGGCCCGACATCTCCGCCAGCAGGGCTTGGAGCGTCTCGGCCTCCGGCGTGGTGTGGGACGCGGGACGCACCTCGTCGCCGATCGCGTAGGCGACCGTGCCGATCAGCCCGGTGCGACGGCCCGCGGCCTCGTAGATCGCGCGGATCACGTGCGTGGTGGTCGTTTTCCCGTTCGTGCCGGTCACGCCGATCATGCCGAGCCGGTGCGACGGCTCGCCCCACCACCGGGCCGCGGCCACCCCGAACCACGCGGCCCCGTCCGGGACCGTGACCCGCGCGAGGTCCGCGGGACCCGCGACGCGCCGGATCGCGTCGGCATCCGCGCCCGCGATCGCCGCGGCGCCGCGCGCGATCGCGTCGGCCAGAAAGCGATGCCCGTCCACGTGCGCGCCGCGCAACGCGACGAACAACGTCCCGGGAACGACCCGGCGCGAGTCCGCGGTCACGCGCGTGATCTCGCGCTCCAAACCGCCCGCCACCGTGATGCCGGCGAGCCCGCGGAGCAGGTCGCCCAAACGCCGCGATGCGTTCACCGCCACGCCACCCGCAGCAACTGCTCTTGCGGCGCCGGGGGCGCAGGCGGCGCACTCAAATACTGCAACGACGCTTCGGCCACGCGCGCGAACACCGGCGCCGCGGTCTGTCCGCCCCACCCGCGTCCCTTCGGGTTGTCCAACACCACCGCGATCACCATCGCCGGGCGGTGCGCCGGCGCAAAGCCGATGAACGACGCGGTCTCGCGATCCGGCGAATAGCGGCCGGTCTCGGGGTCGATCTGCTGGGCGGTGCCGGTCTTGCCCGCGACCCGCACGCCGTCGATGGCCGCGAGCCCGCCGGTACCGCGTTCCTCGACCACCCCTTCCAGCAACCGCGCCAAGCGTTTGGCGGTCGCCTCGGACATCACGCGCACTCCCGGAGCCGCCGCCGCGCGCGGCCGTCCACGTCCGTCCGCTCCGCGGACTTCGGCCACCACGTGCGGCGTGACCAGCATGCCGCCGTTGGCGACCGCCGCGTACGCCGCGGTCATCTGGACCGTGGTCACCGCGATTTCTTGACCGATTGCGATGGTGACCGCCGACCGCTTGGACCACCGCTCCAACGGGGGCACGCGGCCGGCGACTTCTCCGCCGAGATCGATCCCGGTCTTCTGGCCGAACCCGAATGTCGTGATCGCGCGACGCAACCGCTCGGGCCCCAAGCGCTGCGCCACCTTGGCGGTCCCGATGTTGCTGGACTTGGCGATCACTTCCGAAAAGGGCACCCGTCCCAGCGGATCGTGGTCGTGCAGCGCGCCGCCGGGGATCGGCCATCGGCCTCGTTCGCAGTCGATGATCTCATCGGGCCGCACCACGCCCGCGTCCAGCGCCGCGGCCGCGGTCACGATCTTGAACGTCGATCCCGGCTCGAACGTATCGGTGATGGCGCGGTTGCGCCACGTCTCCGGGCGCGAGAAACCCGGTTCGTTGGGATTAAACACGGGACGGATGGCCAACGCGAGCACGGCGCCGTCCCACGGATCCATGACGATCACGGTGCCGCTTTCCGCGCCGGTGTCGGCCAGCGCCGCGTCGAGCTCGCGTTCGCTGATGTATTGAATGCCTTCGTCGATGGTCAACACCACGTCCCGCCCGCGCGACGGCGCCACGTACTCCAGCCCCTTGGGGAACAGCCGCTTGCCGGCGCCGTCGCGCTCGTATACGATCCGGCCCTTTTCCCCGCGCAGATCGCGGTCGTAGAACCGCTCCACCCCTTCCAATCCGACGTGATCGGTTCCGGCGAATCCCAACACGTGGCTCAACAACGTCTTGCGCGGGTACATGCGCGCGGGTTCGGGCATCACGCGCACGCCCTCGGCGCCCAATTCTTCCACGGCGCGTGCCACCGCGGGGTCGACCCGCCGCTCGAGCCAAATGAATCCTCGATCCTCGGCCAGTCGTCTCGCCAAGGCTTTGGCGTCCACGCGCAGCACGGTTGCCAATTCCCGGGCGATGGACCGGGGGTTGTCGATCAACCGGGGCGCCGCGTACAGCGACGGCACGGTCAAATCCGTGGCCAACACCCGGCCGTTGCGGTCGAAGATCGTGCCCCGCTCGGCCTCCACCGTGATCGACTTCTCGTGTTGACGTTCAGCGCGTTGTGCAAGCTCCGGACCGCGAATCACGTGTAGGTACACCACCCGCGCGGCCAGCGCCGCGTAAAGCAGCGCGAACACGCCGAACACCCACAACGCGCGGCGGCGCGCCGCGCGATCCGCGTCCTCAGGGCGCCGCATGCGCTTGCGTCGGGAGCACGCCGCGGCCGACCGCCGCAACCAATGTCCGCCCATCCTCCGACGACGGCTCCGGAAGCCGCATCACCACCGCGTCGCGGGGCGGCGTGTGCGTCAGGCCCATGGCCCGCGCCAACGGCTCGATCCGATCGAGCGAGGCCAGGCTTTCCCGTTCGATGAGCAATTGACGCTGCAGCCGTTCCAGGCGCGTTTTGTCGGCCTGCAGGCGCTCGGTCTCGTACCCCAATTGAATGGTCCGGTGATGGTGCCACAAGGCCGCCACGCTCAACGCGAGCACCAGGCCCCAAATCACCCACACGCTGCGCGGGCGGCGGCACCACGCCCTCACTCGCGTGATCATGCGCGCCCCCTCGCGGCCGACGTGCCGACGTCCATGTTTTACGCGGCCTCCCGTTCCACCGCGCGCAGCTTCGCGCTGCGCGCGCGGGGATTGTCTTGAATTTCGACGGGCTCCGCGGTGACCGGTCGCGCGGTGAGGACTCGGGCCCGCCGCACCCGGCCGCACCCGCACACGGGGAGCCCCGGCGGACACACGCACGCGCCTTCCCAATTCCGGAACGTCTGTTTGACGATACGATCCTCCAACGAGTGAAACGAGATCACCACCAACCGTCCGCCCGCCGACAGGCATCCGAGCGCGCCCTCCAGCGTGGGCGCGAGGTCCTCCAACTCCCGGTTCACCGCGATCCGCAACGCCTGAAACGTGCGGGTCGCGGGGTGAGGATGCGGCGCGCGAAACTTGGCCGGAATCGCGCCGACGACCAGATCGGCCAGTTCCTGGGTGCCCGCGAGCGGACGCACGGCCCTCGCGCGCGCGATCGCGGCGGCGATCCTCCCGGCCCACCGCTCTTCGCCGTACCGGCGGATGAGATCCGCCAACGCGTCCTCGTCCCACTCGTTGACGATCGCGGCCGCGGTGAGCGGGTTGCGGCGATCCATGCGCATGTCCAACGGCCCGTCGGCCTGGAACGAGAACCCGCGTGCGGGCGTATCCAGTTGGAGCGACGACACCCCCAGGTCGAGCAGCACCCCGTCCACGCGCTCCCATCCCTCGTGCGCCAACACGTCCGGCAATTCACGCGCATTCGCGTGATGCAGCCGCGCGCGGTCCGCGGGCAGTCGCGTCCGCGCGATCGCCAACGCCTCCTCGTCACGATCAAGCCCCACCAAGAGGCCGTCGGGCGCGCAGGCATCGAGAATCGCGGACGCGTGCCCCCCAAGTCCCACGGTCAGATCCGCCATGCGCCGCCCCGGCGCGCACGCAAGCCACCGCACGACCTCGCGGACCATAACCGGCCGATGCACCGCCCCCACGATGTAGCCTCCCTCACTTCCATAATTTCCTGAATCCCCAGAAGCCCGACGAGATGTCAGATTTGTGGAGCCTTGTTCAGGACTGCGTCAGATGCAAGGCGCCGCGAGAACCGGACCGGAGCGTACTGTGTGCGTACGTGAGGACCGGAAGCGCAGCGGCAACGCCGCAGATGACCAGTCATGGACAAGGCTCCCATTACACCCCGTATTGGGCGATCACATCGACAATCTTCGGCAGGTCGCGCGCCACCTGCTCGGACTTCGCCGCCCACCGCGCGAGCGACCACGCCTCCATGTGGCCGTCCACGCCGACCAACATCACGTCCCGCTCCAACCCCGCGTAGCGGCGCAGTTCAGGCGGGATGAGAATGCGTCCTTGCCCGTCGAGCGCGCAGTCCGCCGCTTCGCTGAACAGGAATCGCTTGTAGTCTCGAACCGCCTGCACCGCGGTGGGGATCGCCTGGATCTTCGCCGCCCGTTGTCGCCACTCCTCCACCGGCAGGATGGACAGGCACTGCTCCGGGTCTTTCGTCACCACCAAGACGCCGGACGCCCGGTGCGCCAGGGCTTCCCGGAATTTTCCCGGAATGCTCAGACGGCCTTTGACATCGATGGTATGTCGGAATTGCCCCAGAAACACGTGGTCCTCCGCTCTACCCTCCCCCACTTTACCCCACTTCGTGGGTGGCAACGTAACTTAAATGGGTCAATAAGGTCAAGCGAAAAAGCGCGGAAAATTCAGGACAAGACACAATCTGGCCACGATTCAATTGGATTGTGCGGATTGCGTGGTGTGCCTTGACACATTTTTCCCGCATTTGCTACAAATGAAGTTCTTTTTAAGTAGTGATGATGTGTTGCGGTCACGACGCGCATGGCCCGCCCTCAGTGCTCGCCGGTGACGACACGTTCCGATACCCAGAACAAGGATCGCCATGAAGGTGAAACTGAACGGCAAGACGGAGGACGTTTCCCAAACCACCGTGCTCGACTTGCTGAAAGCCCGCAACATCGAGCCGCAAATGGTGTCGGTCGAACACAACCTCAAAATCCTCGAGAAAGAGGGCTTTGCGGCGACACAGATTCGGGACGGAGATACGATCGAAATCCTCTATTATATGGGCGGGGGCGGGTGAACGCGGCGGCGGACGCCACGGCGCTGATCGGAGGCACCCCGCTCGTGAAACTTCGGCATGACGGCGACGGGGCTGAGATTTTTGCGAAAGTCGAGTCGGTCAATCCGGGGGGAAGCGTCAAAGATCGCATCTGCCTGAACATGGTCGAGACCGCGGAGCGGGCGGGACGACTGACCAAGGGCTCGACCATCGTGGAGCCAACCAGCGGGAACACCGGCATCGGCTTGGCGCTCGTCGCCGCGGTACGCGGGTACCGGTTGATCCTCTTGATGCCGGAAAGCATGTCCCGCGAACGGGTCGATATCCTCACGGCCTTCGGCGCGGAGGTCGTGCTCACCAAGGCGGCGCTGGGCATGGCCGGCGCGATCGACGAGGCGCACCGATTGCTGGCGGCGCACGCGGATTATTTCATGCCGGATCAGTTCGCGAACCCGGCGAATCCGGAGATCCACCGACGCACCACCGGGCCCGAGGTGCTCGCCGCGACCGACGGGCGCGTGGACGCGTTCGTGGTGGGCGTGGGCACCGGGGGGACAATCACGGGAGTCGGCGAGGTCCTCAAAGCGCACAACCCCGCGGTCCGGATCGTGGCGGTGGAGCCCGCGACGTCGGCGGTGCTTTCGGGCAAGCCGCCGGGGCCGCACAAGATTCAGGGCATCGGCGCCGGATTTGTACCGAAGGTCTTGAATACCGCGGTCTTGGATGAGATTATTACGGTAACGGACGACGACGCGTACCGGACGAAGAAGGCCCTGGCTGAACGCGAAGGGTTGTTGGTAGGAATTTCGTCCGGCGCCAACGTGTTTGCGGCAAGACAGATCGCCAAACGGATGGGCAAGGGACGTCGCGTGGTGACGGTCCTGCCGGATCGCGGCGAACGGTATTTCAGCATCGAGAAGTACTTCGGTACGGCGTAGCGGAGAACAGCGGACATGGCAATGAACGAAGACCAGATCAAACGCTACAGCCGGCATATTCTGCTGCCCGAAGTCGGGGGCAAAGGGCAGAAGAAGATCGCGAACGCCAAAGTGTTCATCGTCGGGGCCGGGGGACTGGGGTCGCCGGCCGCGTTGTATCTGGCGGCGGCCGGGGTCGGCACCATCGGCCTGATCGACGGCGACGCGGTGGACCTGTCGAATCTCCAACGCCAAGTGATCCACCATACGCCGGACGTCTCGCGCCCAAAAATCGATTCCGCGCGCGAGAAGATGAATAAGCTCAATCCCGACGTGACCGTGGTCACGACTCACGGTCGCCTCACGGCGAAAAACGCGCTCAGCGCGGTCAAGGATTTCGATGTCATCATCGACGGCACCGACAACTTCCCCTCGAAATTTCTCATCAACGACACCGCCGTGCTCGCGAAGAAACCGCTGATCCACGGCGGCATCCTGCGTTTCGTGGGACAGGTGTTGACGATCCTCCCGGGGCAATCCGCGTGTTACCGCTGCCTGTTCAAGGCGCCGCCGCCGTCGGGCGTGGTGCCGTCATGCCAGGAAGCCGGGGTGCTGGGCGCGTTGGCCGGCCTGATCGGCACGATTCAGGCGACCGAGGCGCTCAAGTTGATCCTGGGCGTCGGGCAACCGCTGACCGACCGCCTCCTGACCTATGACGCGCTGGCTACGCGGTTTCGCAACGTCCCGCTGCGCAGGAATCCCCAGTGCCCGGTGTGCGGCGACCACCCGAGCATCACGGAACTGGTGGACTACGAGCAGGAGGTATGTCGGACGGCGTAACCCGCCGGACGACCGACGCCATGGACAAGATCAAAGGCTTGAAATGCCGCGAGTGCGGCAAGCTGTATCGCCCCGACCCGCTGCACGTGTGCGAGTTCTGCTTCGGCCCGCTCGAAGTCGACTACGATTACGATGCGATCGCGGCCGCGATCACCCGCGACTCGATCACACGCGGCCCCAACAGTCTGTGGCGGTACATCGACCTGCTGCCGGTTGAACGCGAGGCCACCGTGGGCCTCTACGGCGGGATGACCCCCATGATCCGGGCCAACCGGCTGGGGCAAGCCTTGGGCCTCGATGAGTTGTATCTCAAGAACGACACGGTCAACCACCCGACCTTGTCCTTCAAGGACCGCGTGGTGGCGGTCGCGCTCACGCGCGCGCGGGAGTTCGGCTTCGACACGGTGGCGTGCGCGTCGACCGGCAACCTGGCCAACTCGGTTTCCGCCCACGCCGCGCAGGCGGGGCTTCGCTGCTTCGTCTTCATCCCCTCGGACCTCGAAACCGGCAAGGTGCTGGGGAACCTGATCTATCACCCCACCGTGGTGGCGGTGGAGGGCAACTACGACGACGTGAACCGTCTCTGCAGCGAAATCGCGGGCGAGTATCGGTGGGCGTTCGTCAACATCAATATTCGGCCGTATTACGCCGAGGGATCGAAGACCCTCGCGTTCGAGACCGCGGAACAACTCGGATGGCGCGCGCCCGACCAGGTCGTGGTGCCGATCGCCTCGGGTTCGCTCCTGACCAAAATCTGGAAGGGGCTCAAGGAGTTCGAGCGCGTGGGGCTGATCTCCGGCGTGAAGACCAAGGTCAACGGCGCGCAGGCCGCCGGCTGCTCGCCCGTGGCCACCGCGTTCGCCGAAGGTCGCGACTTTATCAAACCGGTTAAACCCAAGACCCTGGCCAAGTCATTGGCCATCGGCAACCCCGCCGACGGATTCTACGCGGTCAAAACCGCGCGCGAGACCGGCGGCGTGATCACGAGCGTAACCGACGACGAGATCGTGGAAGGCATCCACCTCTTGGCCCGGACCGAAGGCGTGTTCGCGGAAACCGCGGGGGGCGTGACCGTCGGCGTGCTCAAGAAGCTGGTGGAGCAGGGCGCCATCGGCCGGCGCGACGTCACGGTCGCCTACATCACCGGCAACGGGCTCAAGACCCAGGAAGCCGTGGCCGGCACGCTGGGCGAAGCCGTGTACATCGAACCCTCGCTCGAAAAATTTCAACGACGATTCCGATTGAAGGAGAACTAGGATGGCGGTGACCGTTCGGATCCCGTCCCCGCTGCGCAAGCTGACCGGGGGCGCCAGCGAGATCGAGGCCAAAGCCGACTCGATCGTCGACCTCATCAGCACGCTGGAATCCACGTATCCCGGCATGCGCGAACGCCTGTGCGACGAAACCGGCACGGTCCGTCGGTTCGTCAACATCTACGTCAACGATGAGGACATCCGGTTCCTTTCGAATCAAAGCACGCCGCTCAAAGACGGCGATCAGGTGTCCATTGTTCCCGCCATCGCGGGAGGAGCCTGGCCAGAACCTGTAGGGGCGTATTGCAATACGCCCCTACAAAAACGGGAGGACCGGATGCGCAGCGGCAACGCCGCAGACGGCCGTTCATGGACAGGCTCATAATTATGGCGAGTCTGAAACTGCACATCACGTTCCCCGAAAACCGGATCAAGGACCCGATCATTTACCAGATCGGGCACGAGTTCAAAATCGTGACCAACATCCGGCGCGCGGACGTCACGGGCAAGATCAGTTGGATGGACGTGGAGTTGACCGGCGAGGTCGCGGAGATCGAGCGCGCGGTCGCGGCGCTCAAGAGCAAGGGCGTCAAAGTCGATCCCATCGAACGCAACGTCATCGAGTAACACGGAGCCGATCACGCATGTTGACCGATTCGCAAATCCAGCGCTACAGCCGCCACCTGATCCTCAAGGAGGTCGGGGGCAAAGGCCAGAAGAAGATCAACGACGCCAAGGTGTTTTTGGTGGGCGCGGGCGGCTTGGGCTCGCCGTCCGCCTTGTACCTCGCGGCCGCGGGCGTGGGCACCCTGGGCATCATCGACGCGGACACCGTGGATCTCTCGAACCTGCAACGGCAGATCCTGCACTCCACCGAACGCGTGGGCGTGGCCAAGGTGGAGTCCGCGCGGCAAACCCTGTCCGCACTGAATCCCGATATCACGATCAACGTGTACCAGGATCGGATCTCGTCGGCCAACATCATGGATCTGATTCGCGACTACGACATCGTGCTCGACGGGTCCGACAATTTTCCCACGCGGTTTCTCGTGAACGACGCGGTGTACTTTCAGAAAAAAACCCTGGTGTCGGGCAGCATCTTCCGCTTCGAAGGCCAGGTCGCGGTGGTGAAAGCGCACCAGGGCACGCCCTGCTACCGCTGCTTGTACCCGGAGCCGCCTCCGCCCGGGTTGGTCCCCTCGTGCCAGGAAGCCGGGGTGCTCGGCGTGCTGGCCGGCACCATCGGGATCTTGCAGGCGGCCGAGACGCTCAAGGAAATTCTGGGCGTGGGTGAATCGCTCGCCCAAGGGCTCGTGATGTATGATGCGCTGGACATGTCGTTCCGGACGCTCAAGACGCGCAAGAACCCCCACTGCGCGCTCTGCGGCCCGAACCCCACGATCACCACCCTGCTCGATTACGAGCAGTCCTGCACCCTGCCCGCGGCCGGCGCGCCCCACGCGTGAAGATTCCCAAACACCTCGCCGCGGCCATGATCGCGCACGCCGAGGAAACATATCCCGAGGAGTGCTGCGGTCTGCTGGCCGGCGCGGACGGCGTGCCGTCGCACGTCTATCGCGTCCACAACATCCACGACACGCCGCGCGTGTTTTTCGAAATGGCGCCCAAGGAGCAGTTCTGGGCCTTCAAAAACATGCGCCACAACGGCCACAATCTCGTGGCCATTTACCACTCCCACCCCGAAACCCCGGCCCGACCATCGCAGAGCGATATCCGTCTGGCGTACGACCCCGAGCCCTATTATCTGCTCGTCTCCCTCCAGCAACGCGACAAACCCGACCTCCGGGCCTATCGGATCGTGGAGGGAAACGTCAGCGAAGAGGCCATTGAGGTCGTGTGACGCGTCGGGCCCGCGCCCGACGGTTGCGCCGGACCGCGGAGTCCTTCCGCCCGCCGGATAACGCGGGGCCGATAACGCGGGGCCGCACCCCGCGGCCTCGTTGACGGACGCGCCCGTGACTCGGGGGAATGCGTCGCATCAGCTCCAAACGGACGGTTGACAGCGCGGGCCCTCTCGCGGCACAGTAGAGCTTCGCGATCCCATTGGACTCAGGTGGCCACGCGTCCGCAGGAGGAACCCGTCATGCCCCGAACCGCCCAGCCCCGCATCCTCGCCATGATCATGGCCGGCGGGCGCGGCGAACGACTGGCTCCGCTCACGGATTTTCGCACCAAACCTGCGGTGCCGTTCGGCGGCAAGTACCGCATCATCGACTTCGTACTCAGCAACTTCGTCAATTCCGACGTGATGGCGATCTACGTATTGGTGCAGTACCGCTCCCAGTCGCTCATCGAGCACTTGCGGCGGGCGTGGCGGATCGGCGGACGCATTCAAGAAAACTTCATCACCGTGGTCCCTCCGCAGATGAAGACCGGGGCCATGGTGTACGAAGGCACGGCGGACGCGGTGTTCCAAAATATCAACTTGATCCACGATTTCGCGCCTGACTTGGTCGCCGTATTCGGCGCGGACCATATCTATCGGATGGACATCCGCCAAATGGTGGACTTTCACCTCTCGCGCAAGGCCCAGATCACGGTCGCGGCGCTGCCGGTGCCGTTGGCCGCGGCGTCTTCGTTCGGGGTGATTGAAGCCAATGACGAAGATCGCATCATCGGATTCGACGAGAAACCCAAACGCCCCAAAGCCATGCCCGGGGACTCGACGCGCGCATACGCCTCGATGGGCAACTATTTGTTCGAGGCCGACGCCCTGGTGGAGGTGCTCAACGAAGACTCCATGCACCGGGGGTCCCACGACTTCGGACGCGACATCATTCCGCGGTTGCTCGGTGAGCACCGTGTGGTGGCGTATAACTTTCTGAGCAACGAGGTCCCCGACCTCCAACCCTACGAGGAGCACGGGTACTGGCGCGACGTGGGCACCATCGACGCGTACTGGGAAGCGCACATGGATCTCTTGGGCGAGCAACCGCACTTTGACCTGCGGAACGCGGGATGGCCCATCATGAGCGACAGCTACAACGGACCCGCTGCAAGCCTGGTCCGAACGCGGGTGGACGCCGCGATGATCGGTCAGGGCAGCCACATCGTCGATGCAGAGATCACCCGCTCCGTGATCGGCCGCAACGTGCGCATCGACCCCGGATGCCGGATCGAAGAGTCCGTGATCCTGGACGGTTCCATCGTCCGCGAAGGCTGCAGGCTACGGCGCGTGATCGCGGACCGCTTCAACGTCATCCCCGCGCGCACCACGCTCGGCGAGGAGACGATCACCGTGCTGCCGCGCGGCCGGTCGGTCGGCGGCCGCGCCGTCAACGTGACCGGACGTTAAATCAGCCGCTGGCAGCGAGGGCAGTAGAACCCGGGCTGCGCGTCTTTGGCCGCCGGCAGTTTTTCGATGCGGCCCCCGCAGCGGCGTTTGCAGGGTAGACCTTCGCGGGCGTAGACGCGGAAACGCTCCTGGAATCGGCCGCTGTCCCCGTCAGGAGTTCGATAATCGCGAATGGTGGACCCGCCCCAACGGATGCCTTGGCGCAACGTGGATTTGATGGCGCGGTAGAGCGCGTCGCGCTGCGCCTCGTTAAGGCGCGAGGCTTCTTGGCGCGGGTGCAGGCGCGCGGCAAAGAGCGCTTCGTTGACGTAGATGTTGCCCAGACCCGCGATGATGGTTTGATTCATCAGCAACGGCCGCAGCATGCCGCGGCGCTCGGCCATGATCCGCCGCCACGTCACGCGTCGCAGCGCGAGCGCGTCGGGGCCGAGGTTCACGCCCGTAAGCGACGCGGTCGCGCGCCAGCCTCCGAATCGTCTCGGATCGCGGTAGTGCAGTTCCCAGGGCTCGCCGCCGGGCGTGAGGACCAGGTGCGTGTGCGGCGGCCGATCGGCGCCACGCGGCACGATCAGACATTGGCCGGTCATCCCGAGGCGCACCACCAACCAAAGCGGCGGCGCCGTGTGGATCAGGATGGACTTACCGTGACGACGCACCCCGGCGATCGATCGCTTGCGCAGGTCGTTGACCGACGCGTCTCCGCTCCAGATATCGCGCCGCAGCAGTTCGATGGATTCGATCGTCCGCCCTTCCAGCGCGGGCCCGAGACGGCGCACGATGGATTCGACTTCCGGCAACTCCGGCACGAGCCTATACTCCGGCCGCGGCGGCTTCCGGCGCGGGCCTCCGGCGGCCGAAGATTCGAACCCCGATGATGCCGATTTCGTAGAGGACGGTGAGCGGAACCAGCATGATCGCCATGTTGAACAGGTCGGACGTCGGGGTGAGCATTGCGGCGAGGACCGCGTTGACCAGCAGGGCGTAGCGGCGATTGCGGGCGAGGAGCGCGGGCGTGACCAGGCCCAGACGACCCGCCAGGGTGACGGCGAGCGGCACCTCGAAGATCGCGCCGAACGCGAGGTAGAACTTGAGCGCAAAATCCACGTACATCTGCGCGGAGATCATGGGTTTCATCCCGCGATCCACGCCGAAGGCGATCAAAAAATTGAGCGCGAAGGGCAGCGCCACGAACGCGCAAAACGCCAGACCGACCGCGAACAACACGCACGACCCGATCACGAACCCGGCCGCGTAGCGCCGCTCGGTCCGGTACAAACCCGGCGCCACGAAACGCCACACTTGATAGAGCACGAGGGGTAGCGCGATGACCAGCCCTACGACCAGCGAGATTTTGAAGGAGACCCAAAACGCTTCGGTCGGAGACAGAAACACCAATTCGGTCTTCAACGGCGCCGTCAGCCACGTCAGAATCTCGGACGAAAACGAAAAGGTGGCGGCCGCCGCGACCAGTACCGCCGCCACGCAAATCACGAGCCGACGGCGCAGTTCCGCCAAGTGATCAAAGAGCGACATCCTGCCGCCCGGCTCTTGGTCAACCATCGTTCGTCCGCGTGGGCGGCGGGGACTCCGGACGGTGCACGGTCCGCTCGACGCCGTCCAGTTCCTCGCGCACCTGCGCCTGCGCGTCGTCGGCCGCGCGCTTGATCGTGGAAAACCACTGGCCCAAGGTCCGCGCCAGTTCCGGGAGCCGCTGCGGCCCCAGGACGATCAGCGCGAGAACCAGGATGACGAGGAGTTCCGGGAAACCGATGCCGAACATGGGATGCGCGAGAAGCGGGTCAGTTCACCGGCCCGCTGATCACGACCCGGCGCAGCATGTCGTACATGCGGTCTTTCATGGCGAGCTTCTGCTTTTGCACGGTCCGCTTTCGCAGTTCCTCGTTCGCCGTCAGGATACGACGTTTCGCCAAGTCGTCCAACTCCCGGTCCAATTCGCGGTGCCGTTGTTCAAGCGCGAGGAATTCTTGGTTCGTGTTCCGGAGGTGCTGAATCCGCGTGACATCCCCGTTGAACATCGCGACTCCTCCTGGTTGAGGTCGTCTCGGTTGAAACCCTCCCCTGATCACCGCACCCATTCCATCAGCAAGGCGTCTTCTGTGGGGTCATCGTAGTAGTCGACCCGCACGCCGGCTTGCCGGAACCCGAACCGCTGGTAGATCGCGATCGCGGCCCGGTTGGACCGTCGCACTTCGAGCGACGCCCGACGCAGCCCGTTGCCCGCGGCCTCGAACAACCGCTCCAGCAGCCGGCTCGCGATCTTGCGACGTCTCGCGTCCGGCCGCACCGCCAGGCTCACGACCTGCATCTCGTCCAGCACCACCCAGCCTCCGACGTAGCCCACCAGCCCGTGCGCGGTTTCGGCCACGAAGAAACGCGCGCACGGATTCTCGGACACCTCCGCCCGGAACATCTCGCGGGTCCAGGGCGGCGAAAACGCCGCGCGTTCAATCACCAGCACCGCGTCCAGGTCATCGAGGGTCATCGGGCGAATGGACACCCCCGAATCAGCGGAGCCTGGCGACGGAGTACGGTCGGCCGCCAACGCGTTACGTCCGACCATGCGCCGGGTCCCACCCCAAGAGCTTCCGTCGCCGACTCCCCACCACGCCGCGCTCCCAGTTCGTCTCCGCGGTGGACCGGCGCAAATACCGGGGCAGCAATTCCCCCACGGGAGTGTGCTCCCCGGCGAGCAGTCGCGGGACGCCCAGACGCAACGCCCCGGCGGCCGCGCTCATCACGCCCTCGGACACGATCAGGGCGCGCGGGCCCCATGCCACGCGCAGCGCGTCCGCGTGCCGTACCGCGCCGGAGCCCACGCAGCACAGCCGCGAATCACCCGGGACCGTCGCGGCCCAGGCCTCGGGCGGCGCCAGCATCTCGTCTCCGATCGGCGCGACCGCGCCGTCCCCACAGTTGAACACGCGCGCGTACACCTCCCCGCGGCCCGCGTCGACCACCGCCGCGACCAGACCCGATTGGCCGGACGCCGCGGCCACGGCCTCCAGCGTCCCGACCGCGACCACGCGCACCGGCCGCGCCGCGGCCAATCCCTTGACCAAACTGACGCCGACGCGCAGCCCGGTGAACGAGCCGGGGCCGATGGTCAGCGCCACGCCGTCGAGATGCGAGACGATCCACCCGCGCGCGGCGAGCAGTCGATCGATCGCGGGCAGCAGATCGCGCGAGGCCGCCCCCCGTTCGGCAAACCCCACTTCGTCCACCTTGCCGCGAACCGCCGCGTCCTCCCCCTCCCACAGGGCCGCGCTCACGGTGTCGAGCGACGTCTCAATCGCCAAGACCTTCATCCCGATCGACTCACGAGGGTTCCGCCGCGATTTCGTGAAACGCGATGCGCAGGGACCCGGCCCCGTTGGTCGCGCTCACCAAAAACGGACGCCATCGCCCCGCCACTTCGCGGTAGCGGTCGAACTCCACGCGTAACCGCGACGACCCGTTCGGATCGAACCACTCTTCGCTGACGGGCAGGAACCGCGTGCGCTCGAACCGGATCTTGCGATCCAGCCGCGCGCGTCCGTCATCCAGCATGAGCACGTACAACGTGTAGACGTCCTCGCCCCGTTCCAGCGCGAGCAGATCCAACGGGTCCACGAACGGCCCCTGCCCCGAGCCCGTCACGCGGAGCACGTCCGAAACGCGCAGCGAGCCCATCCACGGTCCCAACGCGGACTCGATCGCGTCCGTGCTCTCGAGCGCGGGCGCGCCGTCGGCCCGTAGGAGCGTGACGGATTCCCCCTCGGCGCGCAACGCGAACAGATCCCGGCCCAATGGGTCCAGGCCCCGGATGTCGAGCGTGCGCGGCGGCGTGAACCGCACGGTGCCCTTCACGCTGCCGGAGCGGTTGCCGCGCGAGACTTCGAAGGTCACCAACGCGCGATACCCGCCGCCTCCCCCGCGTTCGGCCAAGAGCTGCTGGAGTTCCTCCAACGTGGCGTCGCGCTTGGGGAGCGCGTCGCGCTCCGCCGCGTGCCGGTGCGCCGCGCACCCGGCGATCAACGTCAGCCACACCACGGCCAGCCACAACCATCGGCTGGTCGGCCGCCGAACAGCCGTGTGGAGGTCCTTCGACAGGCTCAGGACGAACGGATGAAACATGGCTATTTCAGAATAACTCCCGTTCGTGGTGAGTTTGTCGAACCACGCTCGATCGACTCAACGGATTCCCAAGGCCTCCAGCGCCTCGTGTACGTCCTCAACCCCGATCACGCTCACCCCGGAGGCTTCGGCCCGCTCCGCGTTGCGACGCGGCATCACGCAGCGCGCAAACCCCAGGGCCGCGGCTTCGCGCAGACGGATGTCCGCCTGCGGCACCGCCCGGATTTCACCCGCCAGACCGACTTCTCCGAACACCACGGTCTTGGGGTCCAGCGCGCGGTCCGTCCAACTCGAGGCCACGGCCGCGGCCACGGCCAGATCCGCGGCGGGTTCGTCCAGCGACAACCCGCCCGCGACATTGACGAACACGTCCTGCGCGCCCACGCCCAGGCCCACACGTTTTTCGAGCACGGCCAGCAGCAACCCCAAGCGCGCGGGCTCGATCCCGTTGGCCGACCGCCGAGGGGTTCCGGCCGCGGGCGCGGTGACCAGGGCTTGCAGCTCGACCAGGATCGGCCGCGTGCCCTCGGCGCTGGCCAGGATCGCGGATCCGGACGTGCCGTGCGAGCGCTCGGCCAAGAACAACTCCGAGGGATTCGCGACCTCGGACAAACCATATCCCTTCATTTCGAACACGCCGATCTCTTGCGTGGACCCAAAGCGGTTTTTCACGGTGCGCAGGATGCGATACGGGTGTCCCTTCTCGCCTTCAAAGTACAACACGGTGTCCACGATGTGTTCCAGCACGCGCGGGCCCGCGATCGCGCCGTCCTTGGTCACGTGCCCGACCAAAAACGTGGCGGTGCCGGTCTGTTTGGCCAACACCATCAGCCGGCTCGCGACCTCGCGGACCTGGCCCACGCTGCCGGCGGACGATTCGAGCGCCTCTCTGCGCAGGGTCTGGACTGAATCCACGATCAGCGCGTGCGGCGCCTGCGCGATCGCGGCCTCGATCGCGCGATCCAACGACGTTTCCGCCATGAGCCACACGGATTCACCCGTCGCGCCGATTCGCTCCGCGCGCAGGCGGATCTGCTGGTTCGACTCTTCACCCGACACGTACAACACGCGACGCCCGGCGCGCGCCAACCGATCCGCCAATTGGAGCAACAACGTGGATTTGCCGATGCCGGGGTCGCCGCCGATCAACGTCACGGAGCCCGCGACCAGCCCGCCGCCGAGCACGCGGTCCAACTCGCCGATCCCGGTGGGCGTACGCGACTCCACCGCGTCCAGCGGTACGTCGGCCAATCGCACCGGCGTCGCGGACTTGCCGCCCGCGCTCGGCGCCGCGGCCGGGCCGACGGACTCTTCGACCACGCTGTTCCACGTGCCGCACTCGGCGCAGCGCCCGAGCCACTTGGGGTGTTGCCCCCCGCACGCCTGGCAGACGAAAATCGTTCGGGCTTTGGGCATAGCGGAATCATAGCGGTCGCCCGAACGAAAAAGCAACGAACCCGGGCGTTGACAGGCCGCGGCGCGAGGTGCCATGCTGCGGCCCGGTGGAGTCGTTTCGTCGTTCGGACGATCCCGACGGGGAGAGCCCTTCGTGAAAGCCGTCATCTATCGCCGACCTGGTTCACCCGACGTGCTGGAGTACGCCGAGGTGCCCCAACCGGTGATCCGCGATCGCCAAGTGCTCGTCAAAGTGCACGCCGCGGGCGTGAACCCGGTGGACTGGAAGATGCGGCGCATGCGGCTGCGCGTGCCCTGGCAGCGCTGGCCCATGATCCCGGGATCGGATCTCGCGGGCGAGGTCGTCCACGCGGGCGCCGCGGCGACCCGGTTTCGCTCCGGCGACGCGGTGTACGGACTGCTTTCGCCGTTCACCGGCGGGGCCTACGCCCAGTACGCGGCCATCCGCGAAGACCGCGTCGCGCGCAAGCCGACCAATCTCTCGTTCGAGGAAGCCGCCTCGGTGCCGGTCGCGGGGCTGGCCGCGCTCCAGGCGCTGCGCGATCTCGGCCACATCGCGGCTGGTCATCGCGTGCTGATCAACGGCGCGTCGGGCGGCGTGGGCATGTTTGCCGTCCAGATCGCCAAAGCCTACGGGGCCACGGTGACGGCGGTCGCCAGCGGCAAGAACGGCGCGTTCGCCAAGGAACTGGGCGCGGATCGCGTGGTCGACTACCGGACCGAGGACTTCACCCGGTCGGGGGGACCGTACGACCTCATCTTCGACGCCGTGGCCAGCCGGTCGTTCGCCGAGTGTCGGCCCGTGCTCGATCGACACGGCGTCTACGTGTCTACTCTGCCCAGCGTCGCGACGGTGCTTGACCCGGTGCTGGGTGCCGTCCGCCGAGGTCCCCGCGCGCGTGCGGTTGTTCTGCGCGTGAAGCCCGGCGACCTGGACGCGCTCACCGCCCTGATCGAAGCGGGCAAAGTCCGCCCCCGCATCGAACGGATCTTCCCGCTCGCGCAGGCCGCTGAGGCGCACGCTCTCAGCGAAGCGGGACGGGTGCGCGGGAAACTGGTGCTCCGCATGGATGATTGACGCGTGTCTCACACGTTTTCGCGACACGTCATTTTCGAGTTCTCCCAGCGTCCTCAGGACCGCCGATGGGATCACCTTTCTTTGTTGTTATTGACCCCAGACCCCGTCTGTCTTTATTGTTAGCGCTTCAATTCACCTTCACCTGAGGGGAGAACATGACTGACTCACGATGTCTTCGCCTTGTGGGAGGGGCGTCCGCGCTCATCGTATTGACCGCCGCTGCGCCCGCGTTCGCCACCAACGGTTACCAACTCATCGCGGTCGGCTCGTACCAGAAGGGCATGGCCGGCGCCACCACCGCGGCGCCGGCCGACGCCATGGCCGCGCTGACCAACCCCGCCGGCATGGCGATGATCGGCAACCGCGCGGACTTCAACATGGAGATGTTCAACCCGAATCGAACCATGGACCTGACGTCCTTTGGGGGCGGCTCGACGAACGGCGGGTCGCAGTTGTATGGTGTCCCCGCGATCGGCTGGAC
This sequence comes from Nitrospirota bacterium, assembly GCA_049325295.1. Taxonomy (GTDB): domain Bacteria; phylum Nitrospirota; class Nitrospiria; order 2-01-FULL-66-17; family 2-01-FULL-66-17; genus JBFLXB01. The sequence goes on along the minus strand of JBMOMD010000021.1, from coordinate 378,733 downwards.
CGCGCCGGCATTTAATCGGTCTGATGTCTATTTTGGGGGCGGCATGTATGGAACCTCCGGCTTGGGAGTTGATTACGACATAATCAGTGCCGGAGGTTTTGGACAAGCCGACATCTACACCGCGATCCAGTTCTGGAAGATGGCACCCACGGTCGCGGCTCGCCTCTCTGACCGTTTAGCCGTCGGAATCGCGCTGAACGCCGACTATCAGTCGGTCATCATAAAAGAAAATTTCACGGGCGGCCCCATGGACGTGAAGTTGGACCTTAGCCGCGCACCTGGTACGTTCGGCATCGGCACAACCCTCGGCGTATTATATAAGCTGACCAATCGCATCAACCTCGGCGCCTCGTACATCTCGGCGCAGTACTTCCAGGACACGGAGTATCGCCTGCCAGCCAATGCAATCGAAAATTTCCCTCAAGGCGCCAGTGTCGCATCCAACACGTCAAGCGGGCGGTTTGATTTGGCCCTCGATTTTCCTCAGCAGTGGGCGATCGGCGTGGCCGCGCGGCCCATCGCCCCCTGGCTCATCTCATTCGACGTGAAATGGATCAACTGGGCCGCCACCCATGACTCGGTGAAACTGAAGGGCGCATTTACCCTCAACGGTACGACACCCGTTGACTCGATCAGCCTGCCATTCGGGTGGGACAATCAGTGGGTCTTCGCAATAGGCACGCAGTACCAACTGACCGATGCCTTCGCGGTACGGGCCGGATATAACCACGCCAAAGCCCCCATCGACGAAGCGGACGTGTTCAACAATCTCGCGTTCCCGGCCATTGTCGAAGACCACCTTACGCTCGGGGCCACTTACCATTTCGGTGATCACTGGGAGATGTCGGCCGCGTACAAGAGAGCGCTGAGGGCCGAGCTCACCGGAAGCAATGACGTCCCAGCCGTCTTCCAGCCGGCATTTGGTGGAAGCGCGGACAGCGGCGCGAAGATCGCGATGGACCAACACTCGTTCGGCCTCCAGATTTCCTACCACTTCTAGTTTCCTACCCCGCATTGAGAGGCGGCGTTCGACCACTCGGTCGGATACCGCCTCTGCGTTTTTGTCGAACTGGTCCGACGTTTCTGTTCGACGATCCTGTCGTTCTTCAACACGCCCGCGATTGAAGCCGTCCCCGGCGCGGCACGCCGCTTGCTGATCCCAGTTCCCCAAGTGGGAGCAGCGATGCGGACACTCATCGAATTCGTGGTCGCCGCCGGGTTGGCGTTGATCTTTCATTTTGCGCTGAGCCTCGAACACGAGGCTTACATCCTGTTCGGCGTCGGCGTGTTGCTGACCCTTGCCGTGCACTTGATCCTGGACCGCGTCGCGGCGGTCGAGCGCCGCTCGCTCGACGCCGTGGCGCGCGCGCACCGGATCGATTCCGTGCTCGAACGGGTCAGAGATCCCGAAGCCATGGTCAAAAGCCGGACCGTGCTCGACACCACGCACCACGTGTTGACGCTCTTGAGCGAGGGCGCCATTCCGCTCACCGAAGGCGAGTACTACTTCGAGGCGGGCCAGTGTCTGTCCCAGTGCACGCGAGAAATCCGCGCCGTGAACTCGGTCGATGTGACGGACTGGGTCGGCAAGGTGCAGAAGCGTAAGTACTACCACGATCAAGTCCGCACCCGCCAGCGCGGCGTCGCCATCTCCCGCATCTTCGTGCTGCGACGCGCGGACCTGGACGATCCCGCGGTGCTCGAGACGATCCGCCACCAGCAGCAGGACGGCATCTCGGTGCGCATCGCGCTGCACGAAGACCTGGCCTTCTCCGGACGCGAAGGCGTGGAGATGCCGACCAACTTCGTCTTGTTCGACGACAAGGTGCTGATCATCCGCACCCCATTGCTCGGACTCTATTACGGGAAAAAGACCCGCGCGCCCGAAGAGATCGAACGCTCGCGCCGGACGTACGAATTGTTGGACCAATACGCGCGCCCGCTGGCCGATCTGCTGCCTCAAGCCGCGGGCGCCGATGCCTCGTTTGCCGAGGCCTCGTAGTGAGGCAACCGACAACACGTCAACACGATGGACAACGGCACGGCATCCGTGCATCAGGAAACAACATTCACTTAATAGCCGACGGAGGAACACACGATGCAAAGAGCAGTGAGATATCTCGCCCCAGCCGTCCTGGCCGCGCTCGCGGCCGTCGGAACTGAGGCGCCGCGCGCGTACGGCGCACTCGATGCCCAGGTCGTCACGATCGGGGGCGAAGTCCGGGAGCGGTACGAATTCCGGGACAACGCGGATTTCAATTCCAACGCCTCCGATACCTTGAGTTTCATCGCGTCGAGAATCCGGCTCCATCTGAACTACGAGGTCACGCCCGACATCGTCGCGTTTATCCAGATTCAGGACGCGAGGATCTTCGGCGGGGAAATCTCCACCGTGTCCAATGACAATCTGCTGGACCTGCACCAGGGATACGTGACGATCAAGAACCTGGGGGCCGCAAGCCTCACGGTCGGCCGGCAAGAGATCTTTTTCGGCGATCATCGTCTGGTGGGGCACTTCGGGTGGAACAACGTGGGGCGGAGCTTCGACGGGCTCCGCCTGGCGTATATGGCCGCTCCGGTGCGCGTGGACGTCTGGGCAACGTCCGTGAAGGTATATGGCACCAACACGGGGTCCAGCCCGACGTTTGCGCCATCGAATAATGACGCCCAACAGTTCTATGGCGTCTATGGCAGCGTGAAGACGCCGGTGGCGGTGGTGGAACCCTACATCATGTACCTGCGCGATACCACCGGAGCCGCCACGCCGTCGGCCATCACCGCGCCTGCCGCCACCGGACAGCGCCGGACCACGGTGGGGCTTCGGGTGGACGGAAAGGCGGTCAATGAGTCGATCGACTTTACCGGCGAGGGCGCGTATCAGTCCGGGACCATGGCGGCGCGGGGTACGACGCCCGAGAGCGACATTTCGGCGTACGCCCTGGCGATCAAGGGCGGCTACACCCTCCCCGTAGCCATGAAGCCCCGCATCGGCTTCGAATACGATCGGGCATCTGGTGACAGCGACAGCGCCGACGACAAGTTCGAAACCTTCGAGAACCTCTTTCCCACCAACCACCCCTTCTACGGGATCATGGATTACGTGGGATGGCGAAACATGCAAGACCTCAGACTGTCATTGAGCGCCAAACCGAGCCCAACCACCGGCGTCAGCCTGGATTTCCACAAGTTTTCCCTGGCTGAAGACAACGACAACTGGTACGCGGCATCGGGCGCGGTCTTCCGAACGACACCGGGAGGCAACACCGAATCCGACCTTGGCCAAGAGATCGATCTGGTGGGGTACGTGATGGTCAAAGAGAAGGTCCGAATCGAAGGCGGGTACGGGCGCTTCATGCCCGGAGACTACGTGGACGTGAACTTCCCGACCGCGAACGACGCGTCGGACTGGTTGTACGTGCAGGTTGGAACGAGCTTCTGACGGCGGGGAGTTTCTTTCGAAACAGCGACGCGGAGGAGTAGACGGATGGATCAAATCAAGCAAAGTGTGAATCAACCGAGCGGCGCGGTTGCTCGCCCCTGGCTAAGAACGCTGTTCGTCGCCGCAATCGTCGCCGCGACGGTCGCGGTCTGCGCCGCGGGCGACCCGGCACGCGCGGAACTCGGCAAGCCCGAAAAGGATGATCTCAAGTTTGGCTTTATCAAGCTTACCGATATGGTCCCGCTTGCGATCGCGTACGAGAAAGGATATTTCGAGGACGAAGGCCTGTTCGTCAAGCTTGAGGCGCAGGCCAACTGGAAAGTCCTGTTGGATGGTGTGATCGACGGTCAGCTCGACGGCGCGCATATGCTGGCGGGACAGCCCTTGGCCGCGTACATCGGCTTCGGCACCAAGGCCCCGATCGTGACGCCGTTCAGCATGGACCTGAACGGCAATGGGATCACGGTGTCCAACGACGTGTGGAAAGAGATGAAAAAGTCCTTGCCCATGAAAGACGGCAAACCGGTGCATCCCATCAAGGCCGACTACCTCAAACCCGTGGTGCAGAAGTACAAAGAGGCCGGGAAGCCTTTCAAGATGGGGGTGGTGTTCCCGGTGTCCACCCACAACTACGAGATGCGGTATTGGCTGGCGGCGGGCGGTCTCCACCCCGGTTATTACGCGCCGCACAAGGGCGACATCAATGGCACGATTGACGCGGACGTCTTCATTTCGGTGACGCCGCCGCCGCAGATGCCCGCTACCATGGAGGCCGGCACGATTTTCGGGTACTGCGTGGGCGAACCCTGGAATCAGCAAGCCGTGTTCAAAGGGATCGGGGTACCCGTAATCACGGATTATGAGATCTGGAAGGACAATCCTGAAAAGGTGTTCGGCCTCCACGAGGATTTCATCAAGAAGTATCCCAACACCGCGGTCCGGATCGTCAAGGCGCTCATTCGCGCGGGTAAATGGCTGGACGAGAATTCCAACGCCAATCGCATGGAAGCGGTAAAAATCATCTCAAAACCCCAATACGTGGGGGCGGACGCGGAGGTGATCGCGAACTCGATGACCGGGACATTCGAATACGAAAAAGGGGACAAACGTCCGGTACCGGACTTCAACGTGTTCTTCCGCTATCACGCCACGTACCCGTATTACTCGGACGCGGTCTGGTATCTGACCCAGATGCGGCGGTGGGGCCAAATTTCAGAGTACAAACCCGACAGTTGGTACATCGAGACGGCCAAGAAGGTCTATCGGACCGACATCTACCGGCAGGCCGCCGAGGCATTGATTGCGGAGGGCAAGATGTCGGCGAACGACTTCCCGGCGTTCAACAAGGAAACCGGGTTTCGGCCGCCCCAAACTGAATTTATCGACGGCGTCACCTTCGACGGTACCAAGCCCAACCAGTACCTGGATCAATTCAAGATCGGGTTGAAGGGCAAAACCAAGCTCTGAGCAAGGTGTGAAACATGGCGATCCAAGAAGAATGTGCGCCCAAAGCCCCTAACCTCTTCATGAAGGTCATGGGGTACATGGCGACGCCCCGCGCGAGCGCCGCCGGAGGCCGGCGCGTGACCGGGTCATCGCTGCGGGACAACTCCCGCGCGCTGTTCAAGAACCTCATCATGCCGACCATCGGCGTGACGTGCTTCCTGATCGCGTGGCAGGTAGCCGCCCCACGCATCAACACGTCGCTCGGCGCCTTTCCGGGCCCGACCGACGTCTGGGCGCAGGCGCGGAACCTCGTTGCCGAGCACTACGAGGAGCGGGCCAGCGAAGCCGCATTCTACGAGCGCCAAGCGCAGCGCAATCGTGACCTGTTGGCGGAAGATCCTGCCGCGGAGATCAAGCGGCGAGAGTATACCGGCAAAGACACCCTCTTCGATCAGATCTGGACGAGCCTCTACACCGTGATGACCGGCTTTTTGCTCGCGTCCTTGGTCGCCATCCCATTGGGAATCGTGGTGGGGCTCAGCTCCGGCCTGTACGCGGCGGTCAATCCGCTCATCCAAATCTTCAAACCCGTGTCTCCTCTGGCTTGGCTGCCGTTGGTGACGATGGTGGTGAGCGCCGTCTACGTGAGCCAGGAACCGATGTTTGCCAAGTCGTTCTTGAACTCGATGTTCACGGTCTTGCTGTGCAGTCTGTGGCCGACGTTGATCAACACCGCCGTGGGAGTCGTCGGCGTGAGCAAGGATCTCAACAACGTGAGCAAGGTACTCCGCCTCAGTTGGTGGACCCACGTGCGCAGGATCGTCCTGCCGTCCGCCATCCCGATGATGTTCACGGGCCTGCGACTGAGCCTGGGCACCGCGTGGATGGTGCTGATCGCCGCGGAGATGTTGGCTCAGAACCCGGGACTCGGAAAGTTCGTCTGGGACGAGTTCCAGAACGGCAGTTCCAATTCGCTGGGCCGCATCATGGTGGCGGTGCTCGTCATCGGATCGATCGGCTTTGTACTGGATCGCGGCATGTTGATGCTGCAGCGGATCGTCTCGTGGGACAAGTCAGCAGTCCTGCGCTGAAGAACACCATGACCTTGGAGGCACACGCGGTGGTGACGCCACAACTCGAGTTGACCGGACTGTCCATGTCGTTTCCGACGCCGACCGGATCGACCAAAGTGCTCCACAATATCAATCTAAAGATCTGCCGAGGCGAGTTCATCTCGCTGATCGGCCACTCCGGTTGCGGCAAGTCCACGGTCCTGAACATCGTCGCCGGGTTGCAGCGCGCCACCGAGGGCGGCGCGATCCTCGACGGCAAGGAGATCACGGAGCCGGGACCGGAGCGCGCGGTCGTGTTTCAAAACCATTCCCTGCTCCCCTGGTTGACCGCCTACCAGAACGTCGAACTGGCGGTGAAACGCGTCTTCAAGGGCAAGAAGACCAAGACGGAGATGCGGGAGTGGATCGTCCACAACCTCCGCCTGGTCCACATGGAGCACGCCATGGACAAGCGGCCGGATCAAATCTCCGGGGGTATGAAGCAGCGCGTCGGCATCGCGCGCGCGCTGGCCATGGAACCGGACATCCTCCTCATGGACGAGCCGTTCGGTGCCCTCGACGCCCTGACCCGAGCGCAGTTGCAGGATTCGCTCATGGAGATCCATGCCAAACTGGGCAACACCGTCATCATGATCACCCACGATGTCGATGAAGCGGTCTTGCTGTCGGATCGCATCGTCATGATAACCAACGGGCCCGCTGCCTCTATTGGCGACATCCTCACCGTTGATCTTTCGCGTCCGCGGGACCGGGTCGCGCTGTCCGATAGTCCGCCGTACAACCACTATCGGCACGCGGTGTTGCACTTTCTCTACGCCAGGATTCATGAGCGGGGCGACGTGACGTCCGCCAACGCTCACGGGCGCCTGTACGCCAGCCAGCCGGGGCCGGTCGTCACCGGCTGAACTCCTCACCCGCAGACCGCGCGCCTGTGCGCGGCCTGCGTCCGCAGTTCCAGTCGTGCCGACCGAGTCATCGCACGCGCCCTCGAAGCCATATTGCGCGGCGGTGTTGTGCCCCCTGCCACGACACTCCTGTTGGAGTCCGACACTTCTGTTCGACAAAGTCCGCTCGATGGAGCGCGTCGTGCGCGTCTTTCGCACCTCCGGGTTGGCATCGCGCTTGCGTACTCGGAACGTCATGATGCCCGTCACGGCCGAACGCGTGCCCCGCTCGCCGGTGGTGTCCATCGCACCTCCGGTCGTCCCCCGTCCGACGGTCATCGTGGGGATGGGGCCGGTCGGGATCAGTACCGCGCAGGAACTCCTCAAGCGCGACCCTGAACATCCGGTCGTGCTGTACGGCAACGAACCATGGCAGCCCTACGATCGGGTCAAGCTCTCGGCGTTGTTGGCCGGGGAGATTACGTACGCCGCGCTGATCAACCAGCTCACGGTCCCCGAGAGCCACCGCGTGATCCAGCGCCACGCGTGCGAAGTCCTGAGCATCGACAGGAACGCGTGCACCGTCACGGATGCGACCGGGCAGGTGCAAGCGTATGCCCACCTCGTGCTGGCGGTCGGATCGCGGCCGAAGATCCCGGCGATCCCCGGTATCGATCGGGCCGGAGTCTACACCTTCCGCAACATGAACAACGCGCAGGCGTTGCTCGCCCGACGCGTCCGCAGCCGACACACCGTGGTCCTTGGCGGCGGATTGCTGGGGCTGGAAGCGGCCCGCGCCATGCAGCGCGACCGCACGCAGGTGACGGTGATCGAGCACAACTCGCGGCTGATGTGGCAGCAACTCGACGACGACGCCGGCGAGATGCTGCGTCGGCACGTGGTCTCGCTGGGGATGTCGGTCGTGCTCGCGGACGGAGTCAGGGAGATCCTGGGCGATGAGCGCGTCGCCGCAGTTCGGCTCGCGAGCGGAAGGACAGTTGCTTGCGACACCCTCATCCTCGCGGTCGGCATCCTTCCCAACGTGGACTTGGCCGCGGCCCACGGCTTGAGCGTGGGGCGCGGTATCCGGGTGAACGATCGCATGCAGACCAGCGATCCGCGGATCTATGCCGCGGGCGAGTGCGCCGAACATCGCGGGCGGACGTACGGCCTCGTGGCCCCAGGCCTGGAACAAAGCGCGGTCGTGGCGCACTGCATACTGGGCGGAACGTCACGATATACCGGCTCGATCGCGGCAACGCGCCTGAAGGTGATCGACCGGCCGTTGTTCAGCATCGGCGCCGTCAATGACCTTGACGTGACGCCGTCGCAGCGCTGTGTGACGTACGTTCACCCGGACGGCGGTCTGTACCGCAAACTCGTTCTGGACCGGGGACGCGCGATCGGCGCCATTGTCCTGGGCGACGAAGACGAGGTCGCCCGGCTTCAGGAGTTCGTCAAGCTCAAAAGGCGTCTGTGGCCGTGGCAGGAGCGACGCTTCCGGCGCGGCGGGCGCATCTGGCCGTCCGGCTCCGGCCGAAGCGTGGCCCAGTGGCCCACGCGGATGGTGGTGTGCACGTGCACGGGCGTGACGCGCGGCGTCTTGAGCGCCGCGGTGGCGCGCGGGTGCACCACGGTCGACACGCTGTCGGGCGCCACGCGCGCCGCAACCGTGTGTGGCAGTTGCAGGCCGTTGCTCATCGAACTGCTTGGAGGAGCGGCTGGCGTCGTGCCGGCCGCCGCGTATCGGACGCTGGTCGTCGTGGCGGCACTCGTGTTGGCGGCCCTTGCCGGAATCGTGGGGCCCGCGGTCGTTCCCTACAGCGCCACAACGCGACTGACCTGGGCCTGGGATCAGCTTTGGCGCGACGGCGTGCTGCGGCAAGCCACGGGGTTCACGTTGCTCGGCCTCTCCGTGTTCCTGGGTTTTCTGAGCGTTCCCAAGCGTGTGGCGCGAAGTACCCCCGAGCGGTACGGCTGGTGGCGGACGGGGCACGTCGTGGTCGGCGGCATCGCCGTCATCGCGTTGATCGCGCACACCGGACTCCGAATGGGTGCCCACCTCGATTGGTGGCTGATGGCCACGTTTCTCCTCATGTTGGCCGCCGGCGCAACGGCCAGTCTTTCCATGGGGCTCGAACACCGCTTGCCCACGGCGACGGCGCGTCGTCTTCGGGCGCAGGCAGTCTGGCTTCACCTGCTTTTGTTGTGGCCCGTTCCGGTGCTGCTCGCGTTTCACGTGCTCAAGGCCTACTACTTCTGAGGTTCCACGCGAGGGATGGTTCGTGGCAAGACGCTGCAATGGTGGTGGGCCTGGACCGTGGCCTCAGGCGTACTGGCGGGGTGTTTGGCGTTGACATTGACTCGTGGCGAAGACCGATCCCTTTTCATGCCGGGCGAGCTGACGGCGGGCCACCACCAGTTGGCGCAGGCGTGCGGCCTCTGCCACGGCGAACCCTTCGGCGGCGCGGACGCCCTACAGAAGGCGTGCGAGGAGTGCCATGGCGACGTGCGACAGAAGCCGTTCGACAGTCACCCGAAAGCCAAGTTCACCGACCCGCGCAATGCGGATCGCCTGGGCGCCATCGACGCGATGCGCTGCACGACCTGCCACACGGAGCATCGTCCGGAGATTACTGCCAAGAACGGCCTCACCCAGCCGGCCGATTTCTGTGTGCACTGCCACCGCGACGTGGCCAAGGATCGCCCCAGCCACGATGGACTGGCGTTCACGACGTGTCGCGACTCGGGCTGTCACAATTTTCACGACAATCGCGCGTTGTACACCGACTTTCTGGTCAAACACCTGGGCGAGCCCGCCACGCGTTCCGCGGCGTCGGTGCCGGCTCGGGAATTCGGCGAGATGATCGACGAGCTCGCGGACTATCCGCGCGACCGGTATCCGCATCGCCCGCTGGCCTGGGCCGACGCCGACGGACCGGTTGTTCCCGATCGGGACGGCGCGCTCGCCCGTGAATGGCTTGGTACGGCCCACGGCCGAACCGGCGTGAACTGCAGCGCGTGCCACGTGGCCGATGGCTCCACGGCGACAGGCCGCGCGTGGAACGACCACCCCGATCAACGCGGCTGCGAAGCGTGTCACGGCCTCGAAGTAAGCGGGTTCACCAGGGGAAAACACGGCATGCGCATCGGGCGCGGCCTCTCGCCCATGACGCCTCGCGCCGCGCGCCTGCCCATGGCGGCGGACGCCCGCGACAAGGCGCTCACCTGCACGGCGTGCCACGGTGCTCATGCGTTCGAGACGCGCCACGCGGCAGTGGAGGCCTGCCTGGGATGCCACCGCGACGAGCACAGCGTGGCGTACAAGGCGTCTCCTCATTACCGTCTGTGGCAACGTGAGCTCTCCGGGACTGCGCCCCCGGGCTCCGGCGTGTCCTGTGCCACGTGTCACATGCCGCGCATTCGGATGGACGTGGACGCCTTCGTCAGCCGGATCGTCGTCAACCATAACCAGAGCGCCACGCTGTCTCCGACTTCGAAAATGATCCGACCCGCGTGCCTGCACTGCCACGGGATCGGGTTTTCCATCGACGCCCTGGCCGACCCTGCGTTGGTCGCGAACAACTTTTCCGGACAACCCCGCACCCATGTCGAATCCATGACCATGGCGGCCGCGTACGACCAGGCCCAACGCGAGAAGCGGGCGACGCAAGGCGGAGAGCCCGACGACCTCGCGGGCATGTTCGGCTTTTGAAGCACGCGCCGCGCGAGCGGATCGCGGTGACTCGGTTCCGCCCGCGGCGCACAACGGATACACCTAGACCAGGAGGAGAGTCGATGCAAAGAAAATGGAGTGCCGGTGTTGGCTTGGGTTGTGCGCTTGTGCTCGTGACCGCGGGAGCCGCGAGTGTCGCGGCTCCCGACAACGTGGACATGGTCCCGGTCAAAGTCATGACCGATGCGCTGCACCTCGTCTTGGACTCGGACCGGAGCGTCTACACCCAGAAAATCGTCAACCGGCTCGTCATGAAGGAGAAGGTGATCAAAGCGTCGGAACACTTCGAAGACGACAAGGCGGTCCCGCTCCCGGCGCAGATGTTTCGATTCGGGTCGGAACTGGCCAAAGAGCGCGCACAAAAACTCGACGGCGTGGATTTCAGTTACTCGCTGCAGTCGCTGTGGCCGGTCAACAAGCAGAACGCGCCCAAGACGCCGGCGGAAAAGACGGGACTGCAGTACGTCGCGGACAATCTCGGCAAGAACTACTACACCAGAGAAGAACTCGGGGGCAAAGTCTACTTCACGGCCGTCTACCCAGACATCGCCGTCGCTCCCGTCTGTGTGGCCTGCCACAACGCTCACCCCGACTCCCCCAAGAAGGACTTCAAGATGGGCGACGTCATGGGCGGCGTGGTCATCAGGATTCCCTTGAACGGATGAGTCGGCGCGCCAGCCAACCCCTTCACACCGAAGAAAGGATCCATCATGACACCGGAACAGATCGCCTTGGTCCAGAGCACTTTCAAGCAAGTTATCCCGATCGCCGATGATGCCGCGGCGCTTTTTTATCGTCGCCTCTTTGAGCTCGATCCGGACCTCAAAGCGTTGTTCAAGGGGGACATGGTCGAGCAAGGCAAGAAACTGATGCAGATGATCGGCGTCGCGGTCAACGGTCTGACCCGCCTGGACGAAATCGTTCCCGCGGTTCAGCAGCTCGGGAAGCGCCATGTCGGATACGGTGTGACACCGGCGCACTACCAAACCGTGGGGTCTGCGTTGATCTGGACGTTGGAGTTGGGTCTCGGCGAGGCATTCACCCCGCCGGTCAAGGATGCCTGGGTCGCGGCCTACGGCCTCCTCTCCGGCGTGATGATTGAGGCCGCAAAGACCGCGGAGGTTCCTGCGTAGCCGCGATCCGGATTTGAGCCGGTCGAAACCTCGTTCGAGACGTTCAGGGACGCCCGAGTCCGGCCGGCGTCACGGAGCGGTCGGCGCACGGGCGGGGTGAAGCGTGCCTTGGCGCTCGCCGCTCATCTCTCCGGGGCGCGCCAGGGCTGACTCAAGATGGTCACCCACGACGTGGATGAAGCGATTCTGATCTCGGACCGAATCGCGCTGATGACCAACGGCCCCGCGGCCACGATCGGTGAAATTATCCCCGTCAACATCCCCCGTCCACGCGACCGGCGCACGGTGACCGGCATGCCGGAGTACCACGAGTTGAAGGTGCGCGTGCTGGAGTTTCTCTATGAGCGCTACAAGGCCGCCTCGTAGCCACGAGCGCCCGTCGGCCACAATTTTCTTCGCCTGCCGAGATTGGGGGAATGACGCGAATACTCCCGTGAACGGGGGGACAACTGCGGATGCGACAGATCACGCAGCAACCAAAACCGTTCGCGTCGCAATTCGCGGTTCCGGCCATTTCTGTATTTCTTAGTCGTTACGTAGATCGGTCCTGGCAAGCCGAAAACCGATCGGGGACGTTTCTATAATAACTACACATGGAACATACCATCCTTCCCCTTTTGGAACAGGGGGATTTGTCCTACGCCTCCGCTCGCAGCTCAAGGTTGAAGATGCGACCCCGACTCAGTCCCGTTGATGATGACTCCCTTCCTGGACCACCCATTCCGCCCTCAACGTCTCGTGGTATTCCAAACCATCCGGACGTCGGGAGCGCCAAATACCAAACGCTTCATTGGTCTGCGGATGCGCGCGGCGCGAATACGCCGCGATCGCCCGACGAATCGCTTCGGCGCGCGATATCTTCTGCCGTCGGCAGATCTCTTCAAGCGCCTTCAGCGCGTTGTCCGGCAATTCAATACTTGTCCGCATAAAGGAAAACCAATCGGGGACGTTCCTAACTAATTAACTAACTTCATGATGGCCGCATTGCGAATCCCGACAAACAACTTAATTAGTTAGGAACGTCCCCTCTAGAACTCGTCCCCTCTAGAACTACGAACGCTACAAGGCCGCGTCGTAGGCGCCACCGCAGCTAAGAAGCGGCACCGACTCTCGCCCGAAGCGAACCCAGGACCTCAGTGCGCATTTCAGATCTCACAATAAGTCAATACTCCTGCCTGACCCTGACTGCCTGCCTGAGTGCGCGCGCGGATAGTCAGCTCGTGCTCGATGCCCTGAGCATGGCGCTGACGCATCGGCGGCCCGCTCCGGGGTTGATTCATCACAGCGATCAGGGGATCCAGTACACCAGCGGGGTGTATCAGGCGTGCCGGACGGCGCACGGCGTGGTCCCCAGCATGAGTCGCACGGGCAACTGCTACGACAACGCGGTCGTGGAGAGCTTCTTTAGTTCGCTCAAAAACGAGGGGACCGACCATGTGACGTTTCCCGATCGCGACCACGCCCGCACCGCGTTGTTCAGCTACATCGAGCTGTTTTATAATCGCCAGCGCGTGCACGCCACCCTTGGTTACCAGAGCCCGGAACAGTATGAGCGCCGAGGCGCGTGTGCTTAACCACCTGTCCGAGAAATCGGGGCTACCTCAGCCTGACCCTGACTGCCTGTGACCCTGACTGCCTGGCTCATGCCTGACCCTGACTGCCTGCCTGGCTCATGCCTGACCCTGACTGCCTGCTGCCTGACCCTGACTGCCTGGGTAAACCCAGCAGACGAGCACCGCAATTTGCGATGAACCCGAACAGCGGGTCAATCCCGATTACGACCACTCTCACCGCTTCGAGACCTTACGCCATCCGTTCGATGCCCAGAACGTGAGCACGGCGAGGTAATTTACCATGAACCCGAACAGTGCCCACTCAACTCTGTTGCGTGCCGCTCTTGTGTAGAGATACCAAGCGCAGAAGGCGTTGAAGAGCACCACCCCAGCCATCATCACGAAAAATGTTTTCGGTGGTAGATGAGAGGAACGGGAAAATGCGATGGCCGCAGAGAGTGCCCCTACATACTGCGCGACGATGATGGTGATCAGGAGCCCCTTCATGGTGGTGGTCGCTATCTCTCGGGCGTCGAATCGGGAATTAGGCTGAAACAAGCGTATGTGATCCGGTCGATCCGATGCAATAACTTTCCGTCTTGGTCACATTACCCCTACCTACTGATAACTCACCCGCAGGTCTCAAATCATTTGTTTTTGACCCTATCGACCCGGCCTGAAAATTGCGCGGAAATCAACAGCCCAGGTATCTGATATCGAGATGTGGTTTTGGTTCCCATCTTCCAATGGTCCGTGGATCCGACGCTTCGTCGTGTCGACGCGTTCCAGGCTGAACCACCGCTGGGATTCGGACAGCCATGGAGCTTGATTCGGCGCTCAGGAACGCGCCGCGTTCTAGAAAGATGCTGGATTGCGTGTCGGCAGAATAACTGGTTTGAGGGCGGCAATCAAGCGACGCAGTGTTCGGGAGGATGCGGGCGGGGCAAAGGATCAAATCCCCCCTCGCCCCCCTTTTCCAAAGGGGGGACAAGAAAAACTGATCAGTAAAAACTTGAAGACGTGATTCGGGGGGCGCGTCCCGCGCCCCCCTCTTATTACGACGCGGCTTGCGCGATGCCGGCTTTTTCGAACTTCAAGCCTCCCTCTTGCACGTCGACCCGGATCACGTCTCCGTCGCGGAATTCCCCTGACAGGAGCTTCAGGGACAACGGGTTCAACACGTCGCGCTGGATCACGCGTTTGAGCGGCCGCGCGCCGTAGACCGGGTCGTAGCCTTCCACGGCCAACACGGCTTTGGCCGCGTCGGTCAACTCGACTTTGACGTGACGCTCTTCCAAGCGTTTGGCCACGGCCGCGAGCTGGATGTCCACGATTTTGCCGATCTGGTCCGCCCGCAACGGGTGGAAGATGATGATGTCGTCCACGCGGTTGAGAAACTCGGGGCGAAACTGCTCGCGCAGCGCCGCCATAACTTGGTTGCGCATCGCGGTCTCATCGTGGCCTAGTTCCTGGATGAACTGGCTGCCCGCGTTCGAGGTCATGATCACCACCGTGTTCTTGAAATCCACAGTGCGGCCCTGGCCGTCCGTGAGCCGCCCATCGTCCAACAGTTGCAGCAAGATGTTGAACACGTCCGCGTGCGCCTTTTCGATCTCGTCGAACAGGAGCACGGCGTACGGGCGCCGTCGAACGGCTTCGGTGAGTTGCCCGCCTTCTTCGTACCCCACGTAGCCCGGAGGCGCGCCGATCAACCGCGCCACCGCGTGTTTTTCCATGTACTCGGACATATCGATTCGCGTGAGCGCCTGTTCTTGATCGAACAGAAACTGCGCCAACGTTTTGGCCAGCTCGGTCTTGCCCACGCCGGTGGGACCGAGAAAGATAAACGAACCCATGGGGCGATTGGGGTCCGCGATGCCGGAGCGCGCGCGGCGGATCGCGTTCGACACCGCCACCACGGCTTCCTCCTGGCCGACCACGCGTTCCCGCAGACGCTCTTCCATATGAACCAGCTTCTGGATCTCGCCCTCCAGCAGCCGCGTGACCGGAATCCCGGTCCACTTGCCCACGATCTCGGCAATGTCCTCTTCATCCACCTCTTCTTTGAGCAGGCGCGTGGTGGAATGCGCGTCCTTGAGACGGAGTTGTTCGGCTTCGAGTTTCTTGTTGAGGTCTATGAGCCGGCCGTACCGCAACTCCGCCGCACGTCCCAGGTCGCCCGCGCGCTCGGCCCGCTCCGCGTCTTCGGCGGCTTTCTCGATCTCCGCTTTCAGCGCGCGCAACGAGCCGATCGAGGCTTTTTCGGTCTGCCACTGAGCGGTCAACCGCTTCTTCTCTTCACCCAATTCGGCCAGGTCTTTTTCAATCCGATCGAGCCGCTCGCGCGAGGCGTCGTCCCGTTCCTTCTTGACGGCTTCGCGTTCGATCTCCAACTGCCGGATCTTGCGCTCGACCTCGTCCAACTCGGTCGGCAGGCTGTCGATCTCGATCCGAAGCCGCGAGGCCGCCTCGTCGATCAAGTCGATGGCCTTGTCCGGCAGGAATCGGTCCGTGATGTAGCGATGCGACAACACGGCCGCGGACACCAACGCGGCGTCGCGGATCCGCACCCCATGGTGCAATTCGTACCGGCCTTTGAGGCCGCGCAGAATCGAGATCGTGGACTCGACACTGGGTTCCGCGACCATGACCGGCTGGAACCGGCGCTCCAAGGCCGCGTCTTTTTCAATGTGTTTGCGGTATTCGTCGAGCGTGGTGGCGCCCACGCACCGCAGCTCGCCGCGCGCGAGCGCGGGTTTGAGCATGTTGGAGGCGTCCATGGCGCCTTCGGCCGCGCCCGCGCCCACCAACGTGTGCAGTTCGTCGATGAACAGGATCACGTCGCCCTCGGCGGCCGCCACTTCCTTCAACACGGCCTTGAGTCGGTCCTCGAACTCGCCGCGATACTTGGCGCCCGCGATCAACGCGCCCATGTCCAGACTCATCACGCGCTTGTTCTTGAGCCCTTCGGGCACGTCGCCGTGCGCGATCCGCTGGGCCAGGCCTTCCGCGATCGCGGTTTTACCCACGCCCGGCTCGCCGATCAGCACCGGGTTGTTCTTGCTCCGGCGCGATAATACTTGGATGACGCGGCGGATTTCTTCGTCCCGCCCGATCACCGGATCGAGTTTGCCCTTGCGCGCAAGATCGGTGAGGTCCCGGCTGTAGCGGGTGAGCGCCTGGTACTTGTCTTCGGGATTCTGGTCCGTCACCCGCTGGCTGCCGCGGATTTCGGTCAACGCGGCCAACAGGCGGTCCTTGGTCAAGCCCGCGGTCTTGAGCAGCGTCGCGACCTCGCCGCCCACGTCCACCAGCGCGATCAACACGTGCTCGGTGCTGACGTAGTCGTCCTTGAGGCGCTCGGCTTCCTGCTCGGCCTTGTTCATGGTTTCTTGGAGCCGTGGCGCGGCGTACAACTGGCCACCGCCGCCCGTGACCTTGGGCAGGCGATCCAGCGCGCGTTCAAGGTCTTGGCGGAGCCGCCCCACGTCCACCCCGATCTTCTTGAGCAACGGCGGAACCACGCCGTCGTCCTGGGCGGCCAGCGCCAACGCCAGGTGTTCGGCGTCGAGTTGCTGGTGCCCTCGTTTTTCCGCGCTCCGCTGGGCTTCCTGCAGCGCTTCTTGAGTTTTGACCGTAAACCGATCAGGTCTCATCGCAAGACTTCCTCCTCTCGATCAGCATTCTTGATACGACGACACCGCGCGCCGCCGGATCACGCCCGGCGGATGACGACCGCCCTCCCCGAGCGCGGCAATTCGGCCTCCAATCGCTCGTGTCGGCTGTCGAGTTCTCGTGTCATCCGCTCGTGCCACTCATGCATCCACCCCTGGATCACGGACGCGACCTCCTGAATGTGATCCTGCAGCTCGAGAATCTTGGCCACACCCGCGAGGTTGATCCCCTCGTCCCGCGTGAGGTGTACGATCAACTTGAGGCGCTCGACGTCGCGCTCGGAATACAATCTGGTCTTTCCACTGCTTCGCGACGGCTTGAGCAACCCCTCGCGTTCATACAGTCGCAATGTTTGCGGATGGACCGCGGCAAGCGCCGCCACCGCGCCGATATGGTAGATCGGCCGCGTCGAATCCTCGGGCATCAGTTCACTTCACCTCCACCGTGATCGACCGGCTGGAGCCCTGGGTCCGCTTGGGCAGCCGCACTTCCAGGATACCGTCCTTGAGGCGGGCCTCGACGCGGTCCTGGTCGATCGATGACGGCAACGTGAACGAGCGACTGAAGTTGCCGTACGCGCGCTCGATCCGGAAATAGTGCTCCTTCTTCACCGCGTTTTCGATCGTGCGTTCGCCGCGGAACGTCAGCACGTTGTCGCGGATCTGCAGTTCAACGTCCTCAAGGTCCACCCCCGGCACTTCGGCCATCAGCACAATTTCGGACTCGGTCTCCAAAATATCGACCGCCGGGCTCCAGTGCGCGGGCCGTTCGTCAGGCTGCTTGGCGGTGCCGCGAGCCAGAGACTCTTCAAAAAGCTGATTCATCCGATCTTGAAGGGATAACAAGTCTTTAAACGGCTCCCAGCGCATAACACCTCCTCATCTGGTGAGATAATATTAACTGTTAAATTTATAAAATATGATAGAGATACTATCAAGTATTAAGAAAAAAGGAATCAGAAGGTTTTGACGGCTGTCAGAGGCTTATGGTACGGTTGACAACCACTATGACCGGGCGTCGCCCCATAGTCGCGGGATTAGCCGCTATCCTAGCCAGCTTGGGATTCGCGTTCTCCGCGACGGCCGACACGCAAATCTTCCGCTACGTCGCGCCCGACGGTTCGATCCACTACGCGAATGCCCCGATGACCGGCAACTACCGTCCTTACGCGACCCGTTCCGACGTCGGGTTCTCCAGACTCAGATCCGGAAAGGTGAGCCGCAGCCGCTACTACCCGATGATCGATAAGACCGCCCGTGAGCACCAAATGGACCCTGCCTTGATCCGGGCCGTGGTCAAAGCGGAGTCGGACTACAACCCGCAGGCCGTGTCGTCAGCGGGCGCGCTCGGCTTGATGCAGCTCATGCCGGGCACGGCGCAAGATTTGGCCGTGCGGAACCCCTTCGATCCGGAAGAAAATGTCCGCGGCGGGGTGCAGTACCTGCGATATCTGTTGACCCGGTTCAACGGCGATACGGCGCTCGCGTTGGCCGCGTATCACGCGGGCGAGCAACGGGTCGAACGCCACAACGGCGTGCCCCCGATCGAAGCCACCAAGACCTACGTCAAGCGGGTCCTGAACTACCATAAGAAGTACCGGCAGAGCATGCCGGACACGGAAGCGGCGATTTACCGCGTGCGCTCGGGCGACGCGGTGCACTACACCACCACCCCGCCCGTCGAATACCGCTGACGGGCGGCTACGCCCCCCCCAAACCGAAGCAACGCGTTCGCTCGTTCACCGGAAACGTGGATCTCGCTGTTCGTTGTTCGTTCTACGTTGTCTGTTGTTCGTGACCAGCAACAGCCACCCGACGATAGCGAACGTCGTACGGCACCGGTGTACCAGCGAACACGTCCGCTCGTTCCCACCGACTACTGCCGCCGCGATACCGAGATGTGCCGTCTCCACCCCGCACCCTTGAGCGGGAAATCTCGGCGGAAATGACCGCCTAGGCTGCCCTGACGCTCCAAGGCTGAGCCCGCCACCAGCGCCGCGACGAGGCGGAGGTTTTTGACCTCCATCGCCTCACGCGAGCGAAACACCACGTCGTCCATCCAGGACTCTCGTCGCAGGCCGTCGAGGGCGCGGCGGATCGAAGCCGCGGTTCTCACAATCCCCACGCCGTCCCACATCAGGCGACCCACGGCTTCGCGGATCGCGGCCAAGCGTTCGCGGTCCACCCTGGCCACGGGGTTCGGCGCTTGCGCGCGGACGACCGCACCCGCGCGAAACCCGCGCGACCCGGCCGCGGCCGCCGAGCCGGCGCGCGCGCCGAACACCAATCCTTCCAACAGCGAATTGCTGGCCAGGCGATTGGCGCCGTGCACCCCGCTGCACGCCGTCTCACCCACGGCGTACAGCCCCGGCACGCTCGTCCGACCGCGCACGTCGGTTTTGATCCCGCCGATCATGAAGTGCGCGGCCGGTGCCACGGGGATCGGCGCCGTGGCGATATCCAATCCATACCGCCGGCAGGTCTTGGCGATCAACGGGAACCGATCCAGCAGCCAGGCGCGTGAGCGCGCCGTCACGTCGAGAAACACGTGGTCGTTTCCGGTGGCCGCCATCTCCTCCCAAATCGCCTGCGACACCACGTCGCGCGGCGCCAGTTCGCGTCGCGCGTCATACCGCGCCATAAAAGCCTCTCCCCCCGCGTTGCGCAGGATCGCCCCTTCGCCCCGCATGGCTTCCGACAACAAAAACGACGGCGCGCCCGGAACCGCCAACGCGGTGGGATGGAATTGCACGAATTCCACGTCTTCCAGCACCGCGCCCGCCCGATACGCCATGGCCAAGCCGTCGCCGGTAGCGACCGCGGGGTTGGTGGTGCGCCGGTAGGCTTGACCGATGCCCCCGGTGGCCAGAATCACGGCGCCCGCGCGGATCAAGCGAACGTGCCCGCGATCGAGCACCCACACCCCGACGCAGCGCCCGTCGTCCACGCAGAGATCCACGGAAAACACCCCGGCCGCGGTCGTGATCCGCGGGTGCGATTCAACCAGGCGGAGCAACACGCTCGTCATTTCCTTGCCGATGCGGTCGCCGCCCGCGCGGAGAATGCGCCGACGCGAGTGTGCGCCCTCGTGGGCCTTGGCGTACCGACGGCCGTCGCGGTCGAACCGAACGCCCCAGCGGATCAACTCCCGCACGCGCCGTTCCCCCTCGTCGACCAAGATCCGCACGGCCTCCGGTCGGCACAACCCCCGCCCGGTCCGCAACGTGTCCGCGACGTGCGAGTCCCGCTCCTCGCGACCGCCGAGCGCCACCGCGATGCCGCCCTGGGCGTACGCGCTGTTGCTCTTGTTGCCGCGTTCCTTGTTGATGATGAGGACGCGACGCGTCCGGGCGGCCGCGATGGCCGCGCGAAGGCCGGCCACGCCGCCGCCCACGATCACCACGTCAGCAGAAGAAGGCCGCACTCGGACGGAGACTAGGGAGACCCGGCCGGCGTCGCGCCGACCGGAGCGAACGGCGTGTCGCCGATCACGGCGGTCAACAACGACCGCTCGCGGGTGTCCACGATGAACCGGGCGGCGCCTTGCCGCACGATCGGCTCGCGACCCGCCGCGCGCCACTGGCCATCCCATCGCAGATAGACCGTCGCGGTGTCGGCGTCGAGATGAATGCGTTCGATCGTCAACGGCAGCTCGATCTCGTCGAACCCGGCGGCCGCGGCTTCCACGTCGCGTCGCAGCGCCTCGCGGTCGGCGAACGACGGCGCGATCCCCGCCATGACGGCGGACGCGTCTCGACGTTCATAGGCGTGGCCCAGCTCGGCGACGAACTCGGCCACGCCCTGAACCCGTCGCCCGTCGTCGGTCAGTTTCGGACCTCCGGCGCACGCGCTGAGCACCGCCAGGCACACGACCGCCGCTCGCCATTGCCACGACATCCGGCGCATTATAGGAAGCTCACCACGGGCGGTCAAGCACGACCCGGCTTGCATTCCGCCGGGCACTCGCCCTACAATGCCCGCCACACTGGGCACATGGAACGGATCGGGGAACCTGTATGTCACGAGTCGTCAAGAAACGCCGCAAGAAAATGCGCAAGCACAAATATAAGAAGCTGCGCAAGAAGATGCGGCACAAGCGCAAGTAAGCCGGCCTAGCGCAGGCCTTCGGTTTTTGATACGCTGACCGGGTGCTTGGTCATATCCCCTGGCCCCGACGGTGCAAGCGGGGCATCGCGGCGACGCTGATCGCCGCGACCGTGCTTTCGGGTTGCGCCTCCGCATCGCGTCAAACGCCTCCGGCCGAATCCAACGAACCCGCGCCGTCCAAGGCGTATGGTCGCGCGTTCCTGGTCGAAGCGCGTCAAACGTTCCGTTTTATCCTGGATCCGGACGTGACGGGACCCGTGCAAGCCACGGGCTCGCGACTGGTCCGCGCCATCGGTGAAGACGCCGACGCGGTACATTTTTTCGTCGTCGACGAGCCCCAGCCCAACGCGTTCGTGGTCCCGGGCGGCTACGTCTTTGTGTTCTCGGGCCTGCTCTCCAAGCTTTCGGATGACGAGGAGCTGGCTGGCGTACTCGCCCATGAACTCGGCCACGTCGCCTACAACCATTTCTTTCAGAATCGCAACCAAGTCCTCGCGCTCAATCTGGCCACGGTCGCCGCGTTGCTGCTGAGCGGCGGCCACCCCGCCGCGCTCGCCTTCGGCATGGGCGCCGATTACCATCTTCAGCTCGCGTACAGCCGCGAAAACGAGAACGAAGCCGACGCCGCGGCCGTCAAATTCATGCGCAAGGCGCGGTACGATCCGGCGGGGCTCGCCCGATTTTTTCGCACGCTCGAGATCTATGAGCGGTTCAATTCGCCGCTGGTGCCGGCCTACTTCACCACGCATCCCGGCGTCTCCGATCGGTTGCGCGTGGTTGAAACCATGATCGAGGGGACACCGACGCCGCCCACCCCCCCCGACCCGGAGGTCATTGACTGGGGGCGGCTCAAAGCCAGCCTGAACACGCCTCCGGATGAGCGCGCCTCATCGCCCCGCGACCGGTATCTCCGCGGCGTCTATTTCGCCAAGAACCACCGGATCACCGGCGCCATCGCGGAATTTCGCGCCGTTCTCGCGGCGGAACCGCGCCACGGCGCGGCGCGCGCGGATCTGGCCTGGGTGCTCTTACAGGACCAACGGCGGGACGACGCCCGCGCGGAAGCCCTGCGCGCGCGACAGGACGCGCCCGATCTTGCGGGCCCGAACCTGGTCCTCGGCGTCCTCGCGCAAGACGCGGGCGACCACCGGGACGCCGTCCGCTACTTTCTGGAGGCCGCGGCGCGAGCCTCCAACGACCCCACCACGCACCTCCGGCTCGCGACCTCGTACGCGGCGCTGAACGACTCGCCCCGTGAGCTCTACCACCTGGGGCGACACCTCCGCCTCTCCTTGGAACCGGAACGCGCCGCCGCGCTGTACCAACGCTTGCTCGCGATGCCCGGCGCCGACCCTGAACTCAAACGCGTCGCGGAACAGGAACTGCACATCATGGCGCGGGAAGGCATCTGACCCGCACACGTCTGTTGCTTGACAAGATCGGCGCCGATTTCTTATAGTCACCCGGCTGTTTACGGCCATGATGGCGTTGCCGATCCGGCTCTCTGACATTCCGGCCGAGGGCGTGTCGCTCGCGTTTCAGTGCGACCCCTCGCTTCTCGATTCCCTGGGGGAAGGGGTGACCCTTATCGAGCCGGTCGACGTGTCGCTCCGGATCACCCCGCAGGAGGACCGGTACTTCATCGAGGGCACGGTTCGCGGGAAGGTGCGGATCGAATGTGATCGCTGTGCCGCGCCCGTCACGTTGGCCGTCACCGCGCCGTGCGCGGTGGACGCGGTCCCGGCGCCGACCGGAACCGTATCCGGAGAACACGGCGGGCTGGGCCGCGGGGAGCTGGACGTGACGTTCGTGCCCGGCGCGTTGTTGAACGTGGAAGACTTGGTGCGGGAACAACTGCTGTTGCAGGTCCCGATGCGGGTGTTGTGCCGGGAAGAATGCGCCGGCCTGTGCCCGCGCTGCAGAAAAAATCTCAACGCTGGTCCGTGCGGATGTCCCACGACAACCGACATCGACCCGAGGTTGGAAATCCTCAAGAAGGTCCGGCGCATCCCGGAACGTTGATCGCAGAGCGGCGGGCGTGCCTCAGAGAGGGTCCATCGCGTAACGTAAGGACGAGTCATGGCGAATCCAAAACACAAGATCTCCCGCGCGCGGCGCGATAAACGCCGCGCGCACCACGCGTTGGGCGCTCCGACGCTCACCGCGTGCCCGCAATGTCGGGAACCGAAATTGCCCCATCGGGTCTGTCCGTCCTGCGGCACCTACCGCGGGCGCGACGTGATCCCGGTCAAAGAGGTTTAACCCTTCCCGATCCGCGTGGCTTCGCACACGTCGCCAGGCGGACGCCCGGAACACGGCCAGCCCATCAGCGAGCAACCGCCTCCGCCGGATTCGACCGCCGTCACCACGATCGCGGTCGATGCGATGGGTGGAGACGCCGGCCCCGCGGCCGTGGTGGAGGGCGCGGTCCTGGCCGCGTCGGACCCGCGCGTGGGATTGATCCTGGTCGGCGACGACGCCAAGATCCGAGCCGAACTCGCGAAACACCCGGCGTCTCCGCGCATCCGCACGGTCCACGCCCCATCGGTCGTGGCCATGGAAGACAGCGCGTCGTCGGTCGTTCGGCGTCGGCGGGACTCCTCGATCTGGCGCGCCACGGAATTGGTCAAGTCCGGCGAGGCCTCCGCCGTGGTCAGCGCGGGGCACACCGGCGCCTCGATGGCCACCGCGTTCTTCCTGTTGGGCACCATGCAGGGCGTGGAACGCCCGGCGATCGCGACGATTCTCCCCACGCTGACCGGCCGCGCCGTGTTGTTGGACGTGGGAGCCAACGTGGATTCCAAACCCCAACACCTGGTTCAGTTCGCCATCATGGGCCACGTGTACGCGCAACGCATGCTCGCCGCGGCGAGCCCACGGGTCGGGCTCCTGAGCATCGGGGAGGAGGACACCAAAGGCAACGAGCTGACCAAGGAGACCTTCAAGCTGCTCAAACAGACCCAGGTAAACTTCATCGGCAACGTGGAAGGCCGCGACGTCTACACCGGGACCGCCGACGTGGTGGTCTGCGACGGGTTCATCGGCAACGTGGCGCTCAAACTCAGCGAAGGCCTCGCGGAAACCATCATGCAGGTGCTGCGTCGCGAGATCACGGCGTCGCTGGCGGGTCGTCTGGGGTTTCTCCTGCTGCGCCCCGCGTTCCGCCGCTTCAAACGCCGCGTGGATTACGCGGAGTACGGCGGCGCGCCCCTGCTCGGCATCAACGGCGTGTCGATCATCTGCCACGGCCGGTCCTCGCCCAAGGCGATCAAAAACGCGATCCTGGTCGCGCGCGACTTCGTGGCGGGCCAGGTGAACCGCCACATTCGCGACGACATCGAGCGACACCTGCACCGAAGCCCGGAGGCGACGGGATGACGGCCCCGACGCGATCGCGCATCATCGGCACGGGTTCATACGTCCCCGAGCGCGTGATGACCAACGCGGACATCGAGCGGTTGGTGGAGACGTCCGACCAATGGATCGTGGAACGCACCGGCATCCGCGAGCGCCGGATCGCCGACCCGTCCCAAGCCACGTCCGATCTTGCGGTGGCCGCCGCGACCCGTGCGCTGGAGGCGGCCGGGGTCCACGCGCCGGATTTGGACCTGGTGTTGGTCGCCACCGCCACGCCCGACATGTTGTTTCCGGCCACGGCCTGTCTGGTGCAGACACGGCTCGGCGCCAAGCGCGCGTTCGCGTTCGACCTCTCGGCCGCGTGCACCGGATTTCTCTACGGGCTGTCGGTGGCGGATCAATATCTTCGGTCCGGCGCCGCGCGCACGGTGCTGCTGGTGGGCGCCGAAGTGCTCTCCCGCGTCACGGACTGGACCGACCGGGCGACGTGCATCTTGTTCGGGGACGGCGCGGGCGCCGTGGTGCTGCGCGCCGAACGCGGCGAGCGCGGCGTCCTCTCCACGCACATCCACGCCGACGGTTCGATGTGGGATTTCATTCACGTGCCCGGCGGCGGGTCGCGCCACCCTCCGTCCGAAGACACGCTCGTGCGCCGGCTGCAATACCTCCGCATGAAGGGCAGCGAAACGTTCAAGGTCGCGGTGCGCACGTTGGAAGAAACGTCGCTGGAGGCCCTCAAGGCCAACGGGCTCACGGTCGCGGACGTGCGGTGGATGATCCCGCACCAGGCCAATCGACGCATTATCGAAGCCGTGGGCGCGCGCCTGGGCCTGCCCGCCGAACGCGTGGTGATGAATCTCGACCGGGTGGGCAACACCTCCGCCGCCTCGATCCCCATCGCGTTGGACGAATTGATCCGCCGCGGCGGCGCCAACGCCGACGACGTGCTCTTGTTCGCCGCGTTCGGCGCCGGATTGACGTGGGGATCCGCCGCCGTCCGCTGGTAACGGCCGCCACACGACGGCGAGAACACGCATCGCTTGACAAGCCGACCCGTTTTCAGCAATATCAGGCCACCGTTGACCCGGATTTTTCACTCGTGACGGCGACTCAACACATCGCATGGCTCTTTCCCGGACAAGGCTCGCAGGCCGTCGGGATGGGCAAACTCTTGCACGAACGCTACGCCGAAGCCCGCGCCGTGTACGACGAAGCCGCCGACGCGCTGGGGTGGGACGTCGCCCGCGTCTCGTTCGACGGCCCCGAGGCCGACTTGAACCGCACCGCGGTCACCCAACCCGCGCTGCTGACCGCCAGCGTCGCGACCTGGCGCGTGTTGGCCCGCAAACCCATGACGCCGTCGTTCGTCGCGGGGCATAGCCTGGGGGAATACACCGCGTTGGTGTGCGCGGGCGCCGTGCCCTTCGCGCAGGCGGTCACGCTCGTGCACCAACGGGGACGGTACATGCAGGAAGCCGTGCCCGAAGGCGAAGGCGCGATGGCCGCGGTGCTGGGATTGGAGCCCGCCGCCGTGGCCGCGGCCTGCCGGGAAGCCTCCGCGGTGGGCGTGGTGGAACCCGCGAACTTGAACGCGCCCGGCCAAGTCGTGATCGCCGGGGCGCGCGCCGCGGTCGAACGGGCCGGACAACTGGCCGGCGCGGCCGGGGCCAAGCGGATCGTGCCCCTGCCGGTGAGCGTGCCCTCGCATTGCAGCTTGATGCGGGACGCGGCGCAGCGGCTCGAGCGTGATTTACGCGGCGCGACCTGGTCCGCCCCCTCGGTTCCGGTGGTGACCAACGTGGACGCCAAACCATTGACCGTCCCCGACGCGATCGTTCCCGCGTTGGTTCGACAACTGTCCTCCCCGCTGTTGTGGGAGGACTCGATTCGATTCATGCTCTCGCACGGGGTGACGACCTTCGTGGAAATCGGACCCGGACGCGTGCTCTCCGGTTTGACCAAGAAAATCGAGCGCTCGGCGCGCACGTTGCAGGCCGACGCCCCGGACTCGGTGGACGCGGTGTGGGCGGCGCTCGACAACCTGACGACGGAGGTGGCGCCATGAGCGACGGGACGGCGGACGCTCCCACGTTCGGCGCGGCCGGGTTGGCCGACCGCGTGGCGGTGATCACGGGCGCGGCCCAGGGGATCGGATTGTCCATCGCCCGCCAGTTGGCGGCGTGTGGCGCGGTCGTCGTCCTCGGCGACGTGGACGGGGACAAGACCCAGGAGGCGGCCAAATCCATCGGCGGTCGCGCGCTGGGCGTGGCCATGAACGTGACGCGCGGCGCCGACGTGTCCGCGGCGGTCGAACGGGTGATGGCGGAGTTCGGGCGGCTCGACGTGTTGGTCAACAACGCGGGCATCACCCGCGACGGCCTGCTCATCCGCATGAAAGAGGAAGACTGGGACCGCGTGCTCGACGTCAATCTCAAAGGCACGTTTCACTGCACCAAGGCCGCCTTGGGCGTGATGGTCAAACAGCGGCGGGGCCGCGTGATCAGCATCGCCTCGATCGTCGGCGTGATGGGCAACGCGGGCCAAGCCAACTACGCGGCGTCCAAGGCCGCGATCATCGGATTTTCCAAGAGCATCGCGCGCGAATACGCGAACCGCGGCATCACCGCCAACGTGGTGGCGCCGGGTTTCATCAAGACCGCCATGACCGACCAGCTCCCCGAGGACGTGCAGGCGAAATTACGGGATCAGATCCCGCTGGGCCGGCTCGGCACGCCGGAGGATATCGCGCACGCCGTCGCGTTTTTGGCGTCGGACGCCGCGGCCTACGTCACGGGGCAGGTGCTGCACGTCAACGGCGGCATGTGGATGGGATAGACGGCCGATCGCGGGCGGGATCGCCCGCGGCGTCACCGGCGTCGTCGGACACGAAACCAACAGGAGGCGAGAAATCGTATGGGTGCAGAGGATCGCGTTAAAAAAATCATCACGGAACAACTCGGGGTGGACGATGAAGACGTCACGCCCGAGGCCAACTTTGTCGAGGATCTGGGCGCCGACTCGCTCGACACCGTCGAGTTGGTCATGGCCTTCGAGGAAGAATTCGGCATCGAGATCCCGGACGAAGACGCCGAGAAGATCCTCACCGTGCAACAGGCCGTGGACTACATCAACGAGAAACTGTAACCCGCGATGACCCGCCGCGTCGTCATCACCGGTCTCGGCCTCATCACGCCGCTGGGCCTCGACGTCGAGGAGACGTGGGCGGCGTTGTGCGCGGGCCGATCCGGCGTGGGCCCGATCACCCGATTCGACACCGCCGACTTTCCCGTGACCATCGCGGCGGAAGTCAAAGGCTTCGACCCCGCCCGCTACATCGACAAAAAAGAAGTCAAGAAGATGGACACGTTCATCCACTACGCCATGGCGGCCGGCCAAATGGCCGCGGCCGACTCGGGGCTGCGGGTGGACGCGGTGGGCGCGGAGCGCGTGGGCGTGTACATCGGCTCCGGGATCGGGGGCCTGCAGGCCATTGAAGAGTGGCACACCGTGCTCCAACAGAAGGGGCCGAAGCGGATCACGCCGTTTTTTATTCCGATGACCATCATCAACATGGCGTCCGGACAGTTGGCGATTCTGTTGGGCGCGCGGGGACCCAATTCCGCGGCGGTCACCGCCTGCGCCACCGGGAATCACTGCATCGGCGACGCGTTCCGCCTGATCCAACGAGGCGACGCCGACGTCATGATCGCGGGCGGCACCGAAGCCGCGATCACGCCCTTGGGCGTGGGCGGATTCGCCGCCTCGCGGGCGCTCTCGTCCCGCAACGACGACCCGCAGCGCGCGTCCCGCCCGTTCGACAAGGACCGCGACGGGTTCGTGATCGGCGAGGGCGCGGGCGTCATGGTGCTGGAATCATTGGAGTCGGCCCGCAACCGCGACGCCAAGATCTACGCGGAGATCGTGGGCTACGGCGCGTCGGCCGACGCGTACCACATCACCGCGCCGCCGGAGGACGGCGAGGGCGCGGTCCGCTGCATGCGCGCCGCGCTCGCCGACGCGGGCGCCAAACCCGAAGAAGTCGGATACATCAACGCACACGCCACCTCCACCATGGCGGACGCGATCGAGACCCGAGCCATCAAAACCGTGTTCGGGGCAACCACCAAGATCCCGGTCAGCTCCACCAAGTCCATGACCGGGCATTTATTGGGCGCGGCCGGCGGCATCGAAGCCGTGTTCTCGGTGTTGGCGATGCACCGCGAAACGCTCCCGCCGACCATCAATTTGACGACGCCCGACCCGGCCTGCGACTTGGATTACATCCCCAACGCCGCGCGCCGCGCGCGCGTGGACGTGGCCATGTCCAACTCGTTCGGCTTCGGTGGCGTGAACGCCTGTTTAGTTTTCCGTCGTTTTAGTCCCTGATCCGCGTTCCCGCTCCGGTCGCACCGCATGCCTGACGCCGCGGCCATCGAACGCCTGCTCGACCGCCTCAACTACCGGTTCCAAACCCCGTCGCTGCTCGACGAAGCCCTGACGCACAAGTCCTACCTGAACGAGGCGCCCGATCCATCGTGCCGGGACAATGAGCGGCTGGAGTTCCTGGGCGACGCGGTCCTCGACCTCGTGATCAGCGAATTGTTCCTCTCGCGCTTCCCCGAAGCGCCGGAAGGCACGTTGTCGAAGTTGCGGGCCAAAACCGTCAGCGAGGCGGCGTTGAGCCAGGTGGCCAGACGACTCGATCTGGGCGCCGCGCTCCGGCTCGGGCGCGGTGAAGAACTGACCGGCGGGCGGGACAAACCCTCCCTGCTGGCCGACGCCTTGGAGGCCGTGATCGCCGCGGTTTATCTCGACGGCGGACTCGCGGCCGCGCGTCACGCGGTGTTGCCCGCGTTCGCCGACGTCATCGATAACCTCTCGCGCCCGGAAGCCGCCGACCACAAGACCGAGCTCCAGGAAATCTGCCAGCGCGATTTCGGCGGACTCCCCACGTACCGCGTGCTCAGGGAGTCCGGACCGGACCACGACAAACAATTCGACGTGGAGATCTCGATTCGCGGCGAAGTGTACGGCGTCGGGACCGGGCGCAGCAAAAAAGACGCGGAACAGAAGGCGGCGCGAAGCGCGCTGGAGAAATTGCGGGCTCAGCGCGCGTAGCGCGTCGGGTCCTCCACGCCCGCCGCAACGAACGCCTTTCGGCGTTCCGCGCACTTGTTGCACCGGCCGCAGTGCCGGAGGCCGACCGGCCGGATACAGGAAAACGTCAGCCCCCACGGCAGGTCGCGGTACTGCGCGATCACGTCCGTTTTGTGGCGTTCACGAAACGGCGCGTGGAGCGCGATGGGCGCGTTTAGGCCCTGCCGGATCGCCGCACCTATCGCCGTGAAGAACCGCGGCGTGGCGTCGGGAAACGGATTGTCCTTGAGGGGTCCCACCGCGAGCGAGTCCAGCCCGTGGAGCCCGGCGTACACCGCGGCTTTGCTCAGCAACAGCAGATTGCGGCCCGGCAGGTAGACGGCGGGGTCAGGGCTGTGAGCGTCCGGCACGCCGCGGCCCGTCACGCTCCAGTGCCGGCCGTACAAATCCCGAACTGGCACGTCGAGCACGACCGGCGCGTCGAGCCGCACGTCGTCGAACGCCGCGACAAGTCTCCCCAACCACCGGCGTTCGGCCGGCTCCCAGCGGAGGCCGGCCCGCACGTACAACGGGGTGACGCGGGTGAACCGTTCCAACGCCCAGGCGATGAGCGCGGCGCTCTCCACCCCGCCGCTGGTGAGCACGCCGACTTGTCCGGCCCGCCGCGCCACCGGGGACTAGCGGATCGGGCGATGCCGCGCGGTCATCCGGCCCTTGGGCCGCGCGGCCGTGAGTAGGTGGCGTATGACGTTTCGGTTTCCCACAGCCGCACTTGGGTCAGCGGGAATCCGCGGGACTCCGCGAACTCGTAGATCAGCCGCGCGATGGATTCGGCGGTGGGGTTTTCGTCCATCACCACCAACGGCTCGCCCAACCCGCGCAAGGCCTCGACCAAGGGATCGTCCCTGCGCAACAACATGCGGTGATCAAGCTCGCGGTCCAACCAGACCTGCACCGCGGACTTGATCTCGGAAAAGTCATAGACCATGCCGCGATGATCGAGGCGCTCGGCTTCCAACTCGATCTCCACCGCGCCGTTGTGCCCGTGCGGCACCCGGCACTTGCCGTCATAGTCCATCAACCGATGGCCGTAACAAAATGTCAGGCGCTTGGTGACTTTATACATGCGACCTCAAAAAGTTGCCGGTTGTTCGTTGTCCGTTATCAAGAGGCCTCAACCACCAACAACGAACAGCTAATAACGAACAACGCATTTCGGTCTGGTTACGACGCGATGAAGCGGCCACCGTCGATCAAGTACGTCCCGCCCGTCGCAAAGTCGGTTCCCTCGATCAAAAACAGCACGGCCTGCACGATGTCCTCCGGCGACCCGATGCGTTGGAGCGGGGTCGCGCGCACTACCCGCTGGCGCTCCTCCTCGTCCATGTCCTCCGGCATGAGGATCGGCCCCGGCGCGATGCAGTTGACTTGAATGGCCGGCGCCAACTCCTGGGCGAGCGACTGGGTCAACGCAATGACCCCGGCCTTGGACACGCAATAGGGCAGGTAGTCCGGATACGGCCGCATCCCCGCCCAATCCGCGAAGTTGATGATCTTGCCCTCGCCCCGCGCCAGCATGTGCGCGGCCACGGCTTTGGCGCAGAGAAAGCTCCCCTTGAGATTGATGTCGACCGTCAGGTCCCATTCGCTTTCGGTCAGTTGCCCGAACGGGGTCTTGAAATACACCGCCGCGTTATTGATGAGCACGTCGATCCGGCCGAATCGCTCGATCGCGCTCATCACCATGCGCTGCACGTCGTTGTCGTTGGAGACGTCGCCCGGCACGGCCAGCGCGTCCACGCCCAGACGACGCAGTTCCTGGACCACGGCCAGGGCGTCCGAGTTGGAATACCGGTAGTTGATCACCAAATTCGCGCCGCGCCGGGCCACCGCACGCGCCAAATGGCTGCCGATGCGTTTGGCCCCGCCGGTGATGAAAACCGTTCGCTTCTCAAGCCGCATTGGGAGGCGATCTTAAAGGCAAGGGGGGAAGGGTGTCAATCACATCGCGAATCCGTAGGGGCACGGCATGCCGTGCCCCTACGCGGGCATGACGACATGGGGTCTCACGCCAAATTGATCTTTCCCCGACCTTTTTGTATCATCATCCGGAATCGGACCCCCTGCTGTGGCCAAGGAAACCTACCGCAGTGCCGGCGTGGATATCGACGCCGGAGATCGCGTCGTCGAACTCATCAAGCCCCTGGTGAAGTCCACGTTTCGCCCCGAGGTGCTCACCGACCTGGGCGGATTCGCCGGGTTGTTCCGGTTCGACAACGCCAAATACCGCGAACCGGTGCTGGTCTCCGGCACCGACGGCGTGGGCACCAAACTCAAGGTCGCCCAACTCATGCGTCGCCACGACACCATCGGGATCGACCTGGTGGCCATGTGCGTCAACGACATCGTGGTGTGCGGGGCCGAACCCTTGTTCTTCTTGGACTACTTCGCCACCGGCAAGCTCCGCCCGGAAGAGGCCCGCGACGTGATCGGCGGCATCGCGGACGGGTGCCGGCAGGCCGGGTGCGCGCTCATCGGCGGGGAAACCGCCGAAATGCCCTCGATGTACGCCGACGGCGAATACGATTTGGCGGGCTTCGCGGTCGGCGTGGTGGACCGCTCCCGGATCATCGACGGCCGCACCATCGCGCCGGGCGACGTCGTCATCGGCCTCGCATCGAGCGGCCTGCACAGCAACGGCTACTCCCTGGTACGCAAACTCTTATTCGACGTCGAGGGTCTCGCGGTGGACGATCGGCTGCCCGAACTGGACGGACCGCTCGGCCCCGTGTTGCTGACCCCGACCCGCATTTACGCCAAAACCGTGCTGAGTTTGATGCAAGGCCACGCGCTCAAGGGCGTCGCGCACATCACCGGCGGGGGGATCACGGAGAACTTGCCTCGGGTGTTGCCGCCCGGGTGCGCCGCCGTGATCGACCCGCGCGCGTGGACCCCGCCGCCGATTTTCCAGGTGCTCCAATCGCGCGGCGAGATCGCGGACGCCGAAATGCGGCGCACCTTCAACATGGGCATCGGGTTGACGCTCGTGGTCGCGGCCGACGCCGCGCAAGCCGTGCGCGCCGCGGCCGACGCGCTGGGTGAGCGCGCGGTCGTGATCGGCCGCATCGAACCCGGGGAACCCGCCGTCCGGTATGCCTAAGCGGCCCCTCACACTGGGCGTGATGGCGTCGGGTCGCGGGAGCAATCTCCAGTCGATCCTGGACGCGATCGCGGCCGGACGCCTCAACGCCACGGTCGCGTTGGTCCTCAGCGATCGCGGCGACGCGCCCGCGTTGGAACGCGCGCGCGTCGCCGGCGTCCCCGCGCGTCACCTCGACCCCAAGGCCTTTCCGAGCCGCGAAGCGCACGATGCCGCCGCGGCGGATCTGTTGCGCGCCGCGGGCGTGGAACTCCTCGCGCTGGCCGGGTACATGCGGCTCATCACGCGCGCCTTGCTGGAGGCGTTTCCCGACCGCATCATCAACGTCCACCCGTCGTTGCTCCCCGCGTTCCCGGGCCTGCACGCGCAGCGCCAAGCGATCGACTACGGGGTCAAGCTCGCCGGCTGCACCGTCCATTTCGTCACCGAAAGCGTGGACGCGGGCGCGATCATCCTCCAGGCCGCGGTGCCGATTCGGGATGACGACACCGAGGCCACGCTGGCCGACCGGATTCTCGTCGAGGAACACCGGCTGCTTCCCGAGGCGCTTCAACTGTACGCGGAGGGACGTCTCAGCATTGAGGGACGCCGGGTCCGTATCGCGCCGCCCGCATCGGTGGTATTGTAAGAGCCCATGGAAGAGCGGACCACGGAAAACAAGATGCGCCCCGAGGAGTACCTCGAACTCGGCATGTTGTACACGCGGGAAGGCCGGTTCGAGGACGCGCATCGCACGCTCAAACTCGCGGCCAAGCAGTACGGCGAACATAACATCCAACGCATCCCCTCCCCGCTCCTGTCATACTACGGGCTGTGCCTCGTGGCCCTCAGGAAGGACCCCGAACGCGGCTTGCGGTACTGCAAGCGCGCCGTGAACGCCGCCGTCGCGCGCCCCGATTTTTACTTGAACCTCGGGAAGGCGTACCTCTTTCTCAAACGGAAATCGGACGCCATCGCCGCGTTTCAACACGGGCTGGAGATCGCCGACGACCCCCGCCTGATCGCCGCGCTCAATCGCCTGGGCACCAGGAAACTCCCCATGATCCCGTTTCTGCCGCGTCGCCATTTCCTCAATCGGTATCTGGGGCTCTGGCGCGCCCGCAAGCGCCGATGAATCGAGCGCTCTTCGCGTTGATCCTGTTGCTGGGCACGGTTCACGCCGCGTGGGCCGGTCCGCGCGACGGCCAATGGTGGCTGGCCGCTCCGGAATCGTTTCGACTCGGGTACGTGGCGGGTTATCTGGCCGGACGCGAGGAGCAGGCCGCGCGTTGGGGACAATTGGCCGACGAAACAGCCTCCCAGCTCCCCGAAGAGGCGCGGAGCCAGATCGAACCGGTCCTGGACGCGTTGCGCGAAAGCGACAAGGCGTTTGCGGACGTGAGCTACGCGCAGCTCGTCGAACAGCTCGACGGCTTCTACCGCCCGGAGAAGAACCGGCGGATCCCGCTGGAGCAAGCGCTCACCGTGGTTCGCCAAGCGCTCGCGGGCGTGGACCAGCCCTATCTCTATTGCCAGGTCGAATACTTCCGGCTTGCCCACGACAGCACCGTCCCGATGAAAGAACGTCTGGAAGCGCTGGGAAAGAAGGCGGCCGAGTGCGCCGAGATGAGCCCGCACAAGGACCTCGGCCCCGAGGGCGTCGCGGGTCAAGGATACGACCTGCCCGAGGGACACCCCAAGACCGAATAGCGCGCGTTGCGCGGCCGCGCGAGTTTTGCTATGATCCGTCGGCCGCTGTGGACGTGGGGGGTTAGCTCAGTTGGGAGAGCGGCTGGTTCGCAATCAGCAGGTCACCGGTTCGATCCCGGTACCCTCCACCAACTTCTCCCCATATTTTCCTGTAGTTAGCCGCACTCAGCTCTCAACCCAGAAATCCCTCATCGGTCTAGCCGCTACCAGTTTGCTACCACTTCACTCATCCGGTCGACACGAAACCGTCTAGTGGGCCGACTGGTCCGATCTCAAATGAAGTCTTTTTCTGATGTAATATCAACTTCTTGAACGACAAATTGTACGCCCCAGCAAGGGCGACGGAAGAGGCAGAAAATCCTGCGGGATAGCTGGTAATCAGCAGGTCTTTCTGCCCGTGTCCTAGATAGAATTACTCTCATTGTCTTTTCCCATTGTGAGTGATTGAAAGCGCGTCGCACCATCGCCTGACTATCGTGGGGTTGGATCCGAAGTGGAGATGGACATAGCTGGCGACGACGTTTCGCCGGTGCCAACCCTCCCGGCCCAGCTCTCGACCAGTCTTATCGAGCAGACAATATGGGCGCGACCACTCCCCGATCGGTTCCGCCTCATCGATCCATTCCGAGTAGTGGAACTCGTGCCCTCGCGCGCGCTCACCCTTGGCGAGGATGGGCAGGTCAGCCACGGCTTCCACTTCACGATAGCCCAATGTCTTGCGCTTTTGGAGCATGCGGATTTCTCCGGGGAGCAGACCGACCATTCGATGGCGGGCGCCGTCGAGCGTGTGTAACACCTGGCTCAGGTACATGAGACCACCGCATTCGGCATAAACGGCATCACCACGTCGAGCGAATGCCGTGATGGCCTCGCGCATCGGCTCGCCGGCCGCAAGCGCCTGGCCGTAAAGTTCGGGATAGCCGCCACCCAGATAGAGGCCGTCAAGCTCCGGAGGGAGACTCTCATCGTGTAAGGGGGAGAATGGGACCAGTTCCGCCCCCGCAGCTTCCAGCAACTCGAGATTGTCGAGGTAATAGAAGGAGAACGCCTCGTCGCGCGCCACGCCGATCCGGCAATGACGCGGGCGTTCGGTTGAAATGATCGGTGACGCGTCGAGCTGTGGGGCGTCTCCCGCCGCCTGCAAGATAGTTTTGAGATCGAACCATTGGCGCGCAAGGTCAACGAGTCGCTTGTTCAGGTCCGGAGTCATGATCGAGCGATCCGCGCCTACCAGACCAAGGTGCCGTTCGGGAATTCCGATTTCCGAGTCCACGGGCAGGCCACCCAGGACCTTCAACTGAGTCGTTCGTTCCACGGCCTCGCGCAACCAAGCCAAGTGGCGCTCGCTCCCGACCCGATTGAAAATAACTCCGGCCCATGGCACATCCGAATCGTAGCGAACGCACCCCAGCGCCAGGGCCGCCGCCGTCGTCGCCATGCCTGACGCGTCGATCACCAGGATGACCGGCGCGCGAAGCCACTTGGCCATTTGCGCCGTGCTGCCGACCTCGCTTCCCAAACCCGCGCCGTCGTAGAGGCCCATCACGCCTTCGATGAGTGCCAGCGACGCACCTGTCGAGGCGCGTGTGAGCGACTGCCGCACCGCGGACTCGCCCATCATCCATCCATCGAGATTCCGGCACGGACGCGCTGCCGCCAAGGTATGGTAGGTCGGATCAAGATAGTCGGGGCCGACTTTAAACGGCTGGATGGGCAGATTGCTGTCTCGCAACGCGAGCGTCAAGGCCAGCGTGACCGTGGTTTTTCCCACGCCGCTGTGCGTACCGGCAACGATCAATCTGGGCAGCTTCACGAAGTGTTCGCTTTGGACGGCGCCACGGCTTTGCGATAGCCGTGCGAGAATACGGCGTCGTAGAGGCGCGATCTCGTCCCCTGGGCATTCAAGAAACGTCCAATGAAGATCAGCGCGGTTTTGGTGATCCCCGCTTCACGGACGATGGTCGTCAGATCCGAGAGCACACCCGTGACCACACGTTCGTCTGGCCAACTCGCGCGATAGACTACGGAGATCGGCGTGTCTGAGGGATAGGCCGTGAGCAGATCGGCCTGGACCTGCCTGACAAGGCTGGCCGAGAGGAAGAGCACCAGCGTGGCCTGGTGGCGAGCCAACTCGCAGAGACGTTCGGTCTCCGGCATCGGCGTGCGCCCCTCGGCCCTTGTCAGGATGACGGTCTGAACCACCTCGGGCACGGTCAGTTCGCGCCCCAAGGTTGCCGCTGCCGCCAGAAACGAGCTCACCCCAGGCACGACCTCCACCTCCAGACCCGCGGCGATCAAGGGTTCGGTCATTTCGCCCAGCGCCCCGAAGATCCCGGGATCGCCCGATGCGAGCCGGACCACGCGCTGTCCAGACCTCGCGGCGCTGACCATGGTCTCCACGATCTCTTCCAGCACCATAATCGCGCTATCGTAGCGTTGGGTCTCGGGCCGCAGGAGTTCGAGCACCTCGGGACTGATCAGCGATCCCGCATAAACCACCACATCCGCTTCCCGCAGGAGCCGCACGCTCTTGATCGTCATCAACTCGGGATCGCCCGGCCCGGCTCCCACGATGGAGATGGGCCAGGTCTGCGTCGAGGTCATGGCTGATCGGCCCGTCCCGCGCGGGGATCCGTTCCTGGCGTCCACCCCGCCGGGCGCGCGAGCGAGATGCCCGGCCGATCGACGCCTTGATAGAGCAGATCACCCGATTCGATATCGTATTTGTTGGTATAGCCTCGCGGGGTCACCAGATAGTCACCGAAACGCGTGGTGTTCGAATTGCCGATCAGGATCGTAGTCAGCATCCCGACTTCGGCGTCTTTCATGTGCTCCAAGGTCGAGAGCACGATGCGCTCCCCCTCCCGATACGCGCTTTTCACCACCGCGATGGGCGTAGCCGGTGCCCGGTACTGCAAGAGAATCTCCTGCGCGCGTCCCAGTTGCCACGTCCGGCGCTTGCTCTGCGGATTGTAAAGCGCGACGACGAAGTCCCCCCGCCCCGCGGCATCCAACCGCCGTTCGATGACCTCCCATGGTGTGAGCAGATCGCTCAAACTCACCGCCGCGAAGTCGTGGGTGAGCGGGGCGCCGACGCGAGCCGCCACCGAGGAGAGCGCGGTGACTCCCGGGATGACTTCGACCGGAAAATCGACGCCCGCTTGCCACCCCGTCTCCCGCAGGACCTCGAAGACCAACCCCGCCATCCCATAGACGCCCACGTCCCCGCTCGACACCACCGCCACCTTGCGGCCTGCACGGGCCAGATCCACCGCGGCCTGCGCTCGCTCGATTTCTTCGGTCATGCCGGTCGACACGACTTCCTTCCCCTCCAGAAGATCGGCGACCAAATCGATATAGGTCCGGTAGCCAACCACCACTTCGCTCGCCCCAATGGCGTCACGCGCTCGGATGGTCAGATGGTCCCCGTGACCGGGACCAAATCCGACGAGGTACAACGCCCCGTGCGTCATCGCGTCTCTCCTTGTCTGTCCGGGAACACGATCCGGCTGATCGCCAGCGTGGCTTTGACCGATTTCACTTTGGGCACCAGCAGCCGCTCCGCGCGCGAATAGACGAGCGACGCGGCCTCAGACACGCTGGGGACTCCAACCCACTTGCGGACGGTGTCCGACGGATTTTCCACAGCCTGGACATTGCTCAACTCGTCTTTGGTATAGACCTTCAGGTCCAGCCCGTAGGTCTTGCAGAGCCGGAGCAGAGCGGGCTCGTCGCGCTTCTGTTCAATCGTGGCGACCGCTTTCACGCTCGCCAACGTCAAGCCATGCTGACCCAAGATGTCTTTGACCAACCCCTCGACCTCCTCGAAGCTGGCTCCGCGATCACACCCCATGCCCAACACCAAGCTTTTGGGACGATAGAGCACGCAGCGTCCCGCCACGCTCGGAGGCAGGTCGAGCACCCGATCGCTCACGATCAAGTACCCGCCGAACACCGTCCCGCCAAGTTCTTCCAGCGACGAAAAGCGTTTAATCTGCGGAGGGAGGGGCACCTCGCGCGTCCACCAAGTCTTCTCACCGGTTTCCTGAATGAACGCGATCGGTTCCTCGTTGACTACCGCGGCGCTCACGCGGGTCACGTTGGCCTCGTGCTCCAGCGTCCACCCCAACTCGCGCCCCAGGATATCCACGGGGATGGTCTTGCCCACGTCCGACGCGGTCGTGATCACCGGCGTCGCGCCGAGCGCTTGGGCCACCCGTTCGGTAAACGCGTTGGCGCCACCCACGTGGCCTGACAGCACGCTGATGACGAACTCCGCGCGATCGTCCACCACCAGCACGCCCGGATCCACGTGCTTGTCCTTGAGGTGTGGCGCGATGAGACGGACGACCGCCCCCAGCGAGACCATAAAGACGATTTGCTTGTACTCGTGGAAAAACTTCGCGACCCCGTCCTTGAGGGCGCCCTCCAGTGGGATGACGCCGGCTTCTGACTCGGATAAGAATTTCTTCGAGACGAGCAGCGCGCTTTCTGGCAGGGCCGCGTGGAGGCGCCGTCCCAAGGCGAGGCCGTGTTTGGTGATCGATACGATCGCGATCTCAGCCATTGAGGCTCCTACTTCTTGACGATAACCAGCGACAGATAGTTCAGCCGCTCGCCATCGAGTTGACGCAGATCGGTCACGACCCGCTCGTCGGGGCTGCCGCACCGTTCGACGAAGACGGCGTGGTCCAGCAATCCGGTCTTCTCCAGCAGCGTGATGACCCGGGGCATCACACTGTTCACTTTCAGCAAGACCACCGTGTCGAAGTCCTCCAGCGCGCGCAGCAGAAATCCGTCGTCATACGTCGCAGGGAGCACCGCCAACCGCTCGTCCGCCATGGCGAGCGGCACGCCGGTCCGGGCGGCCGCGGCCATCGGCGACGCCACTGCCGGAATCACCTCGATGGTCACCTGGGGATATTGCCGGCGAATGATGCGATCCATATAGACGAACGTGCTGTAGAAAAACGGATCGCCCTCCGTGATGAACGCCACGTCGCGTCCGGCGAGCAGGTCCTTGGCCATGGTCGCGACCGACTCTTCCCAGATCGGCCGGAGGCGCTCCATGTCCTTTTCCATGGGAAAGAGCAGCCCCGTGAATGATTGATCCGGACGCACGTACCGCTGGATGATCTTGGACGCGTAGCTCTTCGCCCCCGGCGCGCAGGCTGGGTAGTAGACTGTGGTGACGGATTGGAGGACGCGCTGGGCTTTCAGTGTCAGCAGCTCGGGATCTCCAGGTCCGACACCCACCCCGTAGCACACGCCAGTTTTATCCATCGGTTCCATTCGTGGTCTCCCTCAGAGGTTTCGCTACCGTCACGATCGTGACGGGATTGAGCGCGTCATAACGCGTCAGGTGCAAGATCGGCTTGGAGCGCGAGATCTGCACCAGCGTGTAGTCCACCGGCCAGTTGAGTGCTTTGCAATACCCCACTGTCTCGGCCAGATTGTCCAACGTGACCAAGTTGATTACCAAGCGCCCGCCGGGCCGCATCCGCCTCGTCACCACGTCTAAGAGATCGGCCATCAGGCCGCCACTCCCCCCGATGAACACCGCGTCGGGATCGGGCCAGGCCTCCAAGCCCGCGGGAGCTTTCTCGCAGATGGCGGTCAGATTGGCAACGCCGAAGCGCTCGCAGTTGGTCTGCACTAACGCAAAGTCCTCGCGGTTCTTCTCGATGGCAAACACCCGTCCCTGCGGGCAGAACCGCGCGGCCTCGATCCCCACGGACCCGGAGCCTGCACCGATGTCCCACACGACGCTGTCCGGTGCCAGTTCCATCCGCGCAAGGCTGAGGACCCGAATCTCGCGTTTGGTGATCAACCCTTTCTCCGGCACTCGGTAGACGAAGGCGTCGTCGGGCAAGCCGAATCGTTCGCGGGGGTAGGACACAGCCGATGTCGTCATCAGATCCTCCGTCGCAGAATCACCACATTCAGCGGACCAAACGGCTTCTCCGCCATCTGTTCTAGCGTGCCCGTCCAGACGCGTTCCGCATCGGCGTCGAGGTTTTCGCAGACCGCACAGAGATACTCGCCGCCAAGGGCCAGTACATAGCGCGCAACCGCGTTGGGCGTGTTCTGTTCGTCGGTAAACAGGCCGATCGGCGACGCCAGACGTTCCAGGGCGGGGTTGAGATCCTCGATCGGTTTGGCGTGGAGGCTCACCAGTGCAGCCATGTTCCACGGCTCACCGATCCGGGCAAAGGCCAGTTGCATGGCACTGACGTGGGGATGCACGATCACCCGGTTGGAGCCCAGCTTCCCGACCAGATACCCGCCGATTCCGTAGAAGAGCGGATCGCCTGAGGCCAGCACGACCACTGCTCGTCCGGCGGACGCAGCCTGATCGATCTTGACTACCACGTCTTGGAGATTGGAACCGATCTCGATCCGTTCGGCGCGAGACGTCGGGAAAAAAGCTAGGTGCCGTTTGCCGCCGACCAGCATCTCGGCCGCATCAACCGCAGCCACACGTTTCGCCGACAGCCCTGTCGGTCCATCGTCGCCAATCCCAACGATCTGAATCAGCGTCATGGGGTCCTCTCCGCACTGGCTTTCCCGACGAGCCGCCCCTCGAAATCGGTCAAGAGGCACTCCACGCTCAGCACGCCTTTCGCATGACGGACGGCGGCCGTGCAGACCCGCTCGGCCAGCCGATCAAAGAACCCCGGCACGCCGTATTGGACGATCAGTTCGGCGACGTGGCGCGCCGTGTTCGCCGATCGAATGGCCGCGAGCGCCTCTGCTCCGGCTCCGCATTCAGCGGCCAGTGCCGCCAAGAACTCGGTATCCACCTCGGATCCCGCGGCGTGCGTCTGCATCGTTCCCTTGGCCATCTTGGACAGCTTGCCGATCATGCCCGAGATCGTCACCCGCTCGATCCGTCGCTTGACCGCTTCCTGCAAGGCGAACCCCACGAAATCTCCCATCTGGATGAACGCCTCCTCCGGCAGGTCCAGCAGCTTCTTGGCGAATCGCTCGC
The DNA here is from genome assembly GCA_049325295.1 of Nitrospirota bacterium. Classification (GTDB taxonomy): domain Bacteria; phylum Nitrospirota; class Nitrospiria; order 2-01-FULL-66-17; family 2-01-FULL-66-17; genus JBFLXB01. The sequence goes on along the minus strand of JBMOMD010000021.1, from coordinate 337,394 downwards.
TCATGCCGCCGGTGGTGGCCACCAGGTGCCGTGCTCCGTTGGTCGCGGCCATGCCTACCGCGATGCTGATGCCGGCGCGAAACGCCGACGTGGAATACGGCCGCACGATCCCGGTGGTGCCCAAAATTGCCACACCTCCCACCACGCCCAATCGAGCGAGTTCGGTTTTCTTCGCGAGTTCCTGTCCGCCGGGCACCGACAGCACTACGCGGACGCCCCGCGCGTGCAGAGCGCCAGCCGCCGCGTCAGAAACCGCCTCGGTGATCATCTTGCGGGGCACGCGAGTAATATCCGGCTGGCCCACGTCAATGCCCAGACCCGGCTTCGTCACCACCCCTACGCCGTCCCCGGCTTCGAGTCGGATGACGCCCGGCTCTTGCAACCAGGACACGGTGGATCGAATCACGGCGCGGTTGGTCACGTCGGGATCGTCGCCGGCGTCTTTGACCACCCCGCACATCACCTCACCATCACCAGGGACGCATTCGGCTATGGCAAAGGAAATCATGTCACCGACCGGCAAACTGACCATGACGCGTTCGGGAACGGGACCGCCCAGCAAGACACTCATCGCTGCTTTGGTCGCGGCGGTCGCACACGCGCCGGTGCTGAACCCGGTTCGCGTGCCTCTGCGTGACGTCTCGGGCATCGGTGTCCACGTTACGCCATTCGCAGCAACGCATTCACGGTTGCCACCGCGGTCGGCGTCCCCCCCTTACGCCCCAACGCGGTAATAAACGGCGTATCCATTGCAGAGAGCGCCTCCTTGGACTCTGCCGCCGACACAAACCCCACCGGCACGCCGATCACCAAGTCCGGCGCGGCGTCGCCGATCTCGATGAGGCGAATCAACTCGAACAGCGCAGTCGGCGCATTGCCGATCGCATAGACACCACCCCTCACCTGTCGCACCGCTTTGCGCATCGACATGATGGCTCGCGTCACGCCGGCCGCCTTGGCCTCACGGATCACATCTTCGTCGGAGATGACGCACCGTACCGTCCCGCCAAATCGCGCCAGACCGGCCTTGCTGACTCCCGCCTGAACCATTTCGACATCGGCCACCACGTCGGCCCCGCGCCGCAGCGCCTCGATGCCGGACGCGACAGCCCGCGGATGAAAACGCAGTTGGCGCGCGAACTCGAAATCGGCCGAGGCGTGAATCACCCGCCTGACGATCTGAAACTGCTCCGGCGTGAACGGGTGCGGCCCGAGTTCTCCCTCGATGATGCGAAAGCTTTCGGCTTCGATTCGCTCGGGGTCCACGATCGTGGGTGCGGTCATGGAGGCCCCTCCATTTCAAGTTCCATCTCGCACGAGCCTTCAGCCACCCGATGAAAGAGGAACTCCTCCACCGGTTGACCGGCCACCAGGTGCTCGTTGACGATCCGATCCAGGACCGGCGGCGTCACCCGGCAATACCACACCCCGTCGGGATACACCACCACGATCGGCCCCTCCTTACAGATCGCGAAACATTGGCACTTGGTCCGCTTGACCCGTCGTTCGCCCGCATCCAGACCGGCGGCCGCCAGCTTGTCTCGCAACGCGTCGAACAGCTCCTCCGCGTTTTCGGTCTCGGCGCAGCGACCCTTCACGCAGACGAGAATGTGCCGCTCGAAGGGCTTCAAGCTCGGCTTGGGAGCCGCGATCGCGTTAGTGTCCATGGTGATGGCCTGTCTCGACTGCGCCGAACACCAGATCGGGATCGCGATACTTGCAGGTGTCGCAGTGCATCAGAATCGGGCCTTCGAGGGTTTCGCGGGCTCGCTGCTCCACCACCTCCAGAAACGCAGGGTGCCGGCCCAGATAGTCCCCGGCCATGATTTCCACACCGGGATTGGCCGCTTGGATGTCTTCCACGATCCGGTTGATGCGTTTGATCAAGATGCCGGTGAAGATGAAGTACGGGATGGCGATGATGCGGCGCGCGCCCAGGCGCAGGCACCGGTCAATCCCGGTCGGCAGGTCGGGTTGGGTAACGCCGATGAAACAGGTTTCCACCCAACCGTAGCGCGTCTGCTCCCAATACAAGCGCGCGATTTTCAGCAAATCGCCGTTAGCATCGGGATCCGAGCTGCCTCGGCCCACCAACAAGATGGCGGTCTCGGCCCGGTCTTTGGGCGGCAGGCGGCGCTCGACCTCCGCTACGCGTTCGGTCACCAGATCCAACAGAATGGGGTGGATGCCAAGCGGCGGGCCGTAATGGAAATGCACGCCCGGGTGGCGCTCACGGGCTCGCCGCAGTTCAACCGGTACGTCGGTCTTGGCGTGCCCGGCGGCAAAGAAGAGCACGGGTAACACCACAACATCCTGGTGGCCGTCGCGAGCGCAGCGATCCAGTTCTTCGGGAATCAACGGTTCTGCCAGCTCCACGAACGCTGAATACACTTGGCGATCAGGACGGCTGCGTTTCAGCCGTTCGGCCAGAGCCAGAAACTCCTGGTTGCCTTCGTTATCGCGGCTCCCGTGACCCACCAGGAAGAGGGCGGGTGGTGCAGCGGGGTGTGGCGTCATACGCATTCTCCTTTACAGGGTGACTCTGGTGTGCCGGAGGGCTTGGCGTCCGCAGAATGGTTCCCTGAAGCCCGGTTACCCCAGCGGTCGTAGAACAGGACCTCGTCAAGAGACAGGCGGCTTTCCCAACCCGCCGTCTCCAGCGTCGGTCCATCGGGGAACCGCGTCACATACCCCATACAGAGGTATCCCACCAACACAATGCCTTCAGGCAAACCGAGGATCTTAGCGACGGTGGTTGGGTCGAGGATGCTGACCCACCCCACACCGATGCCTTCGGCGCGTGCAGCCAGCCACAGGTTTTGAATCGCGCAGCAGGTCGAATAGAGGTCGGTGTCGAGGATGGTGTCGCGGCCCAGAACGTGCGGGCCGCGCCGCGATCGATCGCACGTCACCGCCAGGTTGACGGGCGCTTGCTCGATGGCCTCCAACGTCAGGCTCTGGTAGAGGCGCAGTCGCTCGCCCTCGTGCGCCTGAGCCGCCTTCCCGTTCGCGCGCACGAACTCCTGCTTGACTCGGCGCTTGGTCTCGGAGTCTCGGATGACCAGGAAGTTCCACGGCTGCATGAGCCCCACCGATCCCGCCTGGTGCGCCGCCCGCAAGATCCGACGGATCAACTTGTCCGAGACCGGCCGCGCCAGGAACTGGCGCATATCTCGACGGCGATAGATCGCCTCGTATACTCCCCGCCTCCAGAGCGGGGGAAAGACGTTGGAGGTCAAATCGCTCATCGTGTGTTCAGCGATCGATCCCGAGTTGCGCAGGAATCCCTTTTTGGAATGGATGTTTGACGCACCACATCTCCGTCACCAAATCCGCCCGATCCAGAATTTCGGGTGGCGCCCCCCGGCCGGTCAGCACCAGATGAAGCGAGGGGGGCCGCGCGTCCAGCAGCGAGACGATGTCTTCGATCGGCAACAGCTTCTTTTTCAGCGTCACGTTGATCTCGTCCAGGATCACCACCTGATAGCCGCCGCGGGTCACGGCCTCGGTCGCTCGCGCAAGCCCCTCACGCGCGGCCGCGACGTGATCCTCGAACGTGGGCACGATGTCCCGCCGCCAGGTAAATCCCTTGCCGACCCGCTCGACGGTGATGAGGGGCAGCGCCTTCGCGATTATCTCGATCTCCCCGGTTTCCATCGCGCCCTTGATGAATTGGATCACGTGGACCCGAAACCCTCGTCCCGCCGCGCGCAGGGCCAGACCGAACGCCGCCGTGGTCTTGCCCTTCCCGTCGCCGGTGTAGACCAAAACCAACCCGGGGGCGCTGCGATCGTTCATGGGGAACCCAAGGCCACGTTAGTGACAGTAGTTTTCGCTCGCCGCACCAAGAATCGTGACGCCCCAGGGATACCGCCCGACGTCAGCGATGCGTGTGACCTTATCGGTCGCACTGTCGATCGCGTAGACCGCATCGTCGGTGGAAGACGCGATGTAGACTTTCTTCCCGTCCACCGTGGTCGCGGCGGTCTCGAGGGCGAGGTTCACGCCGAGCTTCAGCGTGTTGAGCCGTTTGAAAGTCTTGAGATCATATGCCAGGACCTTTCCCTCGCCGCCGACAATGACGTACGCCTTGTTCCCGCCTTCGGTGAAATTGACGCCGGTCATCTCCGGTCCACCCTTGAGCGTAGTGACCACCTGCTGCGACTTCGTACTGATAACCGAGATCGTTTCATCCCCGTTATTGAGCACAAGCATCCACTGACCATCCGGCGAGGCATAGGCACGCCACGGCGCTTCGCCGACCTTGACCGTCTTCACGACCCGATCGGTTTGCGTATCAATAATGCCCACCTCTCCCCCGTCGCCGTCCGCGGCGTAGACGAACCGCCCGTCTACGGTCATCGTCGGGTTGGCAATGCCGGCCAATTCACTGCGATAGCGTTCCGGATCGCGAAGGGCGGCACGATGCACGTCGCCGATGGCCAGGCGTTTAGCCATCCGCTGCGACGCGATCTGAACGACCCCCACCTCGTGCGCGCCGAAATTGGAGACGTAGACTTTCGAGGTGCTGGGAGACACCGTAAACCCGTGCGGCAGGGAGAAACCATCGAGCCGTGTGATTTCCGTCCCGGCTTTAAGATCGATCACCGAGACCGTGGAGTCCTCGATATTGCCGACGTACGCCAGTTGATCATCCATGGTGATTTCGAAGTGCTCGGGCGATTGCCCGGTCTCGACCGTGCGCTCGATGAGCTGGGTCGCGAGATCCACGACGAGAAATCGATCGCGGCCCGTGGCCGAGACCAAGAGCTTCTTCCCGTCGTTGGTCAGCATGGCCATGTGCGCGTTGGTGAATTCGCCGAGTGAGATTCGGCTGATCACGCGATCGGTTTTCGAATCGATCACAGCAACATCACTGGAGTCGCGATTGGTCACGAACACTAAGGTTTTCGGATCATACGCAGCCAGATCCACGACTTCACGCGAGGTCGCCCACGCTTCCGAGAAGGCCGCTGTCGCCAACAAAGCGACGAAAATGACTATTGCCAAACGTAAAATCGACATGATTTTCTCCTTGCACTAGGGTTAGAAATCGATCGTGGCCCTCAATCCTGGAATCATGACGTTGGTCTGGGGTTCGCCGGTCACTGCATTGGTCCCGGAGAACAGCCACTGCAGGTCGAACGAGAGCGCCAATTGATCGGTGAACACATGACGGTAGTAGGCCTCGCCGACGCTTTCAGCCCCATCGGCGTCGGACTGCCGACTAAACGCAATACCGCCTCCGTCTTTTCGCAAGGTTCGACTCGGGGCCAGGATTTCCACACCGGTAGACCACGCGTACTCCGGCTCGCTCGTGCCTTCGACTTGGCCGAACCCGGCGCGAACGAATGCCGTGGTGGACGCGGTCATCTGTTGATCGAGGCTGGCCCCGACTCCCCACGTGCTGTTGTCCAACGCATCGGACACGCGCCCCTGCCGACCCCAGAGCCGCCAGTTGCCCTCGCGGGCAAACAGCGCATGCGTCTGGTAGTCGATTTCCGCGATCAGGTACCCATCTTCAGCCGGTCGCGATGCGGGTTCGTTGGGCGCCTGGGCTCCGAATCCCACCCCGATGTTTCCGCCCGGCTCGTACCGAACGGCCACGCCGGGACCGTTCGGAGGTTGCTTCAAGATGGGGTTGTTCACCAACGCGGTATTCAGGAACTTGGTGGTTTCATCGTTGGCCACCGCATTCCGGTCGAAAAAGCTGGTGAGGTCCACGTGCCCCGCAACCACATCCAAGCGACTCTTCAACAGATGGAGGTGGAGCCACAGTTCTCGAACGCGCACCCCCTCGGCCCCGCCCAGCGTTTCCGCGTCGGCGTTGAGGCGCGATCGGCTTCCCACCACTTCATCGGGCCCAGTGCCGTTGATCGCTTCCACATCGGCGAAAAAGGTCGAGTACACCGATGGACGCGACAGAAAGAACACGTCCAACGCCTCGGTCCAAAACAGGTGATTGTCGTCTTTGGTATTGAGGACCTGCTGGGCGATACCCCTCGCGGAGCCGCCGACCGCCACCCGCTTGGTCTCCGCCTCCGCAATGGCCTCTTCGATCTTGTCCGCGAGCGACTCGCGGCGAGAAAAGGCCTGCGCCCGAAACGTGCGCCGTTCGTCCGGAACCGAACCGTCGGGACAGCGGCCGCCCGGAGGAAGGGCACTCGAGATTTCCCCTCCAGGACACACGTATTCAGCAACCTCTTTAATTGCCTCGACGCGATCGAGTTTGTCTAGTCGTTCTTCCAGCACCTTCACCCGTTCCTGCCACGCCCGCGTCTCGGGGCTCTTGGGCTCCTCAGCGAGACCTACCGCCGGGAACATCACCAATGACACAACAATCCCTGACCACCACCGCATGATCCTCTCCTCTCCCCCTCGGGAAGTCCGAGTGTGTGTGATGAATCCATCGGTCTTCTGACTTTCGGATCGTCCTACTCTCTGCGCCTTCCCATCCGTGCGCTCGATTGCTCACGACGGACAGTGGCGTCTCGCAGATTTCGTCCCCGATCACAGCTGCGGGGCAGTGGCGGTGTTGCACCGCCTTCCCGGTATGGATTCACTTGTGTGTGTACTCACCGCTGTCTTCGAGCGCACCTCCTACGATGTTAGAATCCGCTCCACCACCGAATACTCGCCCCCGTCACCAGCACCAACCCCGTGGTGACCGCCATGATCCGACACGCCCGTGCAATGTCCATTCGTTCGATGGGACGCCTCGCGATCCCAATGGTGGGCGACGCATAGTACGTCCCCCGGTACCAATGGGGTCCTCCTAGTTCGACACCCAACACTCCGGCCATGGCCGCCTCCGAAAGGCCCGAGTTGGGACTGTCGTGTTTACGGCCGTCCCGTCGGACCGCCATCCAGCCCATCCGGATCGAGCCACCCAGGAGGCCTCCGGCGAGCGGCATCAGCAGCGCGGTCAGGCGAGCCGGAAACAGATTGACCAGATCATCCAATCGCGCCGACGCCCACCCGAGGCGCGTATACGGCTCGATTCGGTATCCCACGATCGAATCCAGGGTGTTGATTGCGCGATACGCCATGGCCAGCGGTCCGCCGCCCAGCAATGCGAAACAGAGCGGCGCAGTCACCCCATCCACGGTGTTCTCCGCCACGCTCTCCACGGTCGCGCGCGTGACGCCCTTTTCATCCAACGGATCCACATCTCGGCCCACCATCATGGCCACCCGACGCTTGGCCTCGGCCAGGTCGCCGTGGGCCAAGGCCTCTGACACGCGCGCGGCGTGCTGCCACAGATCGCGTGGCGCGAGCGCCACGTAGATCGCCAAGACTTCTATGCCCCATGCCGCCATCGGGTGAACCCGCCCCGCGACCTGAATCGCCGCCCACATGACTCCGTACGTCCCACCCACCACGCCAATCGCCAGGACCACGCCGGCCGCCCGTTCGTGCGTCGGGTACCGCGTGCGCAAGGCGCGCTCCGAATGCGCGATAATCCACCCCAGACCCCGCACGGGATGCGGGAGCCAACGGGGATCGCCCAGTGCCAGATCCAGCACCAGCGCCACGAGCACGAGCATCACGATCTCCATCGGACGACTATCGCCCCATCACCCGGTACACCCCGTCCATATCGATCGCCGCCCGGACGACTTCAGCGAGTCGATCGAGTTCCGCGTTCACGTCGTACCGCGCCTGCACGAGACCCAGGGGCGCCAGCGACTTGCGCACGCGCCACTGATCGATGATCGCCCGGCGGAACTCGTCGGCCTCGAACACGCCATGGAGGTAGGTTCCCCAGCACGCACCCTGCGCCACCCCGTCAACGCGACCATGCTCCAAGACGAACAACGACTCGCGAGGTTCCAACGGACGACTGCGGCCGTGATGGATCTCGTACCCAGTCACGGCGCACCCCGTTCGGGTGTCATGTCCCGCGACCTGACGGAGCACCTTGGCGGGCCCCAAGACCGTTTCTACCGGCAACAACCCCAACCCCTCCGTGCGAGTCGTCGGGCTTTCGACTCCGAGCGGGTCGTCAATCGCGCGGCCCATCATCTGCAGTCCCCCGCAGAGACCGATCACCGTACCCCCTGCCTCCGCGTAGGCGACGATCTCCCCCGCCAACCCGCACGCGCGCAACGCCGCGAGATCGACCGCCACGTTCTTGGATCCCGGAAGGATCACCACGTCCGGCCGGCCCAGCGGTGCTCCCGGCCGCAGGAACTGCACGGCGACGTCCGGTTCCATCCGCAACGGATCTAGGTCATTGAAGTTACTGATCCGCGGCAGCTCGATGACCGCCACGGTCACCGCGGGCGTCCGGACGGCATCGGGCGGGCGCGAACCGAGCGCCAAGGAATCCTCGTCGGGCAGACGGAGGTGCTCGACGTAGGGAATGACGCCGAGCACCGGCCGGCCGGTGCGTCGTGCGACCGCGTCGAGACCGGGATCGAGCAGCGACCGCCGTCCTCGAAACTTGTTGATCAGCAGCCCTTTCACGCGCTCCGCGTGCACGTCCGGCAACAGCGCCAGCGTCCCGACCAGGGCGGCAAACACACCGCCGGAGTCGATGTCGCCCACCAAAAGCACCGGCGCATCGGCCATCTCGGCCACCCGCATGTTCACGATCTCGCGATCCATGAGATTGATCTCGGCGGGACTACCCGCCCCCTCGATCACGATGACGTCATACTCGGCGGCGAGCGACGCGTACGCGTCCTTGACCATCGGAAACAGCGCCAGTTTGGTGTCCCAGAAGGCGTCGGCGGACAACGTGCCTCGCACGTTTCCCATCACCACCACCTGGCAGCCGTCCTCGGACGACGGCTTGAGTAAGATCGGATTCATCCGGACGTCGGGCTCGATCCGGCACGCCTGCGCTTGGAGCGCCTGCGCACGGCTCATCTCCAACCCGTCGCGGGTCACCGCCGCGTTCAAGGCCATGTTCTGGGATTTGAACGGCGCGACCCGATACCCGTCCTGAAAAAAAATGCGGCAGAGGGCGGCCGTGATCAGGCTCTTGCCCACGTTCGACCCGGTGCCCTGAATCATGAGATTCACGCCACCCCCCGCACGTGAAAAAACGCGGCCCAGGTCAAGACCGCGAGCACTTCCGCGCCTTCACCCGCAGCCCCGATCGTGTCCCCAGTCACGCCACCCAGCCACGTCGTCACCCAGCGGACATACACCGTGACCGCAGCCCACACCACCCCGGCGGCCGCGAGACCTGCGATGCCCAGCGCGACGCCCGCGATGACGATCGTCGCGACGGTCGCGACCAGCCATGTCGCACGGGTTGCGCCCTCCACAAACGCCTTGGCGGTTCCCTGGTCGCGCGCGTACGGCCGTCCCACCGTGGCATGGACCTGTGCCCAGCGCCCCAGCACCGGCATGGCCAGCAGCGCCGGCGCGAGCGCGCGGGGCGGTAACGCCGCGAGCCCCGCGATCTTCAGCCCCAAGACCGAGAGCAACGCCAAGCTCCCATACGTGCCGACCATCGAGCCCTTCATGATTCGCAGCGCGTCGTCGCGCGAGCGTGCGCCGCACGCATCCGCGGTGTCGGCCACGCCGTCGAGATGCAACCCGCCAGAGAGCCAGACCAAGAGAAACACGATGACGACCACGACCAGAAACGGGGGGAAGAGCCGCTCCAACACGAGCGTGCTCCCCGCCAGCAGGCCGCCCAACAGGAGTCCGACGAGGGGGAAGGCGACCAATGACCGCGCGAACGCCCGATCGTCCGCGATCGGCGCAGGCGTGCGCAGCGGGATGATGGTCAGAAATGCCCACGCCACCAGGAAGCGGTCTCTCATAACGGCGCCCGCTCCGAGACCCCGGCCTCGCCAAACGTGGCCATCTCATTGACGATTTTCACCGCCGCCTCCAAGAGCCCGATGGCCAGTGCCGCGCCGGTGCCCTCACCCAGACGCAGGTCGAACTCCAACAACGGCGCAAGACCCAATCGATCGAGCGCAAGACCATGGCCCGGCTCAACCGACCGGTGCGACGCCAGCAAATAGCCTCGCAACGAGGGCTCCAAGCCCACGGCGATCAGGGCCGCGGCCCCGGAGATAAAGCCGTCGAGTACCGCCGGCACGCGGCGACGCGCCGCGCCCAGCATCGCGCCGGCCAAGGCCGCGATCTCCAGGCCGCCGAGCGCGGTCAGCACCTCCAAGGGATCGTGAGGATCGGGTTGATTGACCGCGATGGCGCGCTCGATCACCGAGACTTTGTGCGCCCTTGCCGCGTCATCCAGCCCCGTGCCACGGCCGGTCACCGCTTGTGGGACCGCCCCGGTCATCGCCGCAATGATCGCGCTGCTGGGCGTGGTGTTGCCGATTCCCATCTCTCCCAAACCGATCACGTCCACCCCGGACGTCGCCAACTCCTCGGCCATGGCGATGCCGACGGACATGGCGGCCTCAGCGTCCTCCCGCGTCATGGCGGGCCCCACGGCCAAATTGGCGGTACCGGGACGCACCTTGCAGTGACGCAAGCCCTCCATCTTCGGGAACACGTGCGCAACCCCCACGTCGACCACCACGACCTCGGCGCCCACGTGGCGCGCGAGCACGTTGATACCCGCCCCGCCGCGCAGGAAGTTGTAGACCATTTGCGCGGTCACCTCGGAGGGATAGGCGCTCACGCCCTCGATGGTCACGCCGTGATCGCCCGCAAACACGATGACCGCCTTGCGGCGTAATACCGGAGTGGTCATCCCCCGCGCCGCGCCGTACCAGCGGGCCAACTCTTCCAGTCGGCCCAAGCTGCCGGGCGGCTTGGTCAATCGATCCAACCGCCCCTGCAACACGTCGGCGACCGATGGATCGGGCGCGACGACGCCCGTGATGAGGCGGGCCGTCATGCGACGCCCATCGGCTTGAGCCGGTGCGCCAACCCCGCGGTCATGGCGTAGACGTCGTCCACAACCTCGGCCACTGCCTGGTTCACAAGTCCCTGCCAATCCCGGAACGCGCGACCCAGCGGAGTCGCCGGAACGACCCCCATCCCCACTTCGTTGGTGACCAGAACGACACGCGCCGGGACCGCGGCGATGGCCTCGATCAAACAGATCAGACGGCGGTCAATGGCGGTATCGGGTTCGCCGCCAGTGACGAGATTGGCCAGCCATAAGGTCAAACAATCCACCACCAGCACGTCGTACTCGCGACTCACACGCTCCACGCGCTCGCCCAAATCCAATGACTCTTCGATCGTCGTCCACGATCCATCTCGGCGAGCGCGATGCGCCTCGACCCGTGCGACCATGTCGGTATCGTCTGGATCAACCCGGCACGTGGCCACAAAGGCTCGACGGCCTGGCGTGGCGCGTCCGAGTTCCAACGCGAATCGGCTCTTCCCGCTGCGGGCGCCGCCCACGATCAGGACACTGCGTCCGGCGGACGATGCGCTCATGTCGTTCCCACCTGGATGCCGCCGCCCTGCAGGCGTAGCCGGCGGACGGGCGCACGGTAGGGCACGAGTTCGGCAATGCGCCGCGCCATCCGTTCTCGGTCGTACCCGCCCGGTGGAAGCAACAGACCAACCAGGGATCCGCTGTGGGCCACGTTGACGCCGTACCCCCCCTCCTCCAATGCGAGGCGTAGTAGAGGTTCGAGCGCCGGTTTCGGCAAAATGTTCTGATGACAGAATGCGCTCAGTGTCGCGCCCTGGCCAATGGACGCGGGATCGCGACGCGCCAGGCCGCGTCGCACCAAGTCGAACGCGTGAAGAATCGAGCGCGTCTGCGAGCGGGAGACGGCGGCCCGGTCTCGCTCGTTGAACTCCACAGTGTCCACGGGCTCGCCCACCTGGACCGCCACCACCTCGATGGGTGGCGGCGAGCCCCACTGCTCCAGCACGCTCCCATGCCGGTGGTCGAAGAGGACGATGCCGTCGAACAGCACGCCGTCGGTGGGCTCCACCGCCAGTGCCAGACGTGCGACGACCTCAGCATTCACCGTTCCGTGCGACATCGCCAGCCACAGTCCCACCGCCGCGCCGATATCCGCCGTGCTGCTCGCCATCCCGATCCCGTGATGGAGGTGCGACGTCATCTTGAGGCCATTCACAAATGCCGTTGAGCCGCCCGCAGACGCGAGAGCCTGACGGACCTTCTGTCCGTAGGCGACGTGATAGCGCATCGGCCGCCACGTCGCCCACGTGTAGCGATTGACCGGGCAAGACACGTGCAATCGGACGCCATCGACCACGCCCTGAACCAGTTCCCCGCAACTCCCCGGTACCCGCACGGTCAGACCCATGCCGGCTCCGTGACCGCGACGGCGAGCGCCTCGGCCAGCCGCGCGTTATCGGGGTCGGTCCGGACCGCCACCCGAATGTAGGAGGACCCCAGCCCTTCAAAGTCCGCACAGCTTCGAATCAGGATGCGTTCCTTCAGCAAACGATCGCGGAGCCAGCCGGCGGTGAGACCGTCCCGAAGTCGGATCAACACGAAGTTCGCGCACGACGGCATCGGGAACAGTCCCGGAACGCGTTGGAGCCGCTCAATCAACGTCGCGCGTTCTCGACGGACCGCGTCTGCTCCGGCGCGCGGGTAGTCGTCGCACTGAAGGAGGAGCGTCCGTCCCGTGGCCAAAGCCAACGCATTGACCGACCAAGGTTCTTTCAACCGCTCGACGCGCGCCATCAGCGCGGGCGAGCCAACGAGATAGCCGAGGCGCAACCCCGGAACCGCATAGGTCTTGGTGAAGGATCGAAGGACCAGGACGTTATCCGGGAGCGGCCTCGACAGGAGCGAGAACACCTCCGGGGTGTCGGTCAGTTCGACGTACGCTTCATCAGTGACGAACACCGTGGACGGTTGCGCAGCCGCCAGTGCACGGACGGCATCCGCATCTAATGCGGTGCCGGTGGGGTTGTTCGGATTGCAGAGAAAGGCGAGATCGCCGCGAATGCCCAGGGCGCGGCCGTCCACCACGGTGGCACCGACCGCGTGCGCCGCCTCGTAATAATCCCGATAGGTCGGCGGGAAGACCAGGACGGTTTGCGGGCGAAAGACTCGCGGCAGGAGAAAGATGAACTCCGTCGATCCGTTGCCGACTAAGATCGACTCGGCCGAAAGGCTGTGATACCTGGCCAGGTCGTGACGTAGCGTCCGGCACTCTGGATCAGGGTACGCGGAGAGCATGCGAGACGCCGCGTCAACGACGGACGGAATATCGGAAGGCGGGCCAAGCGGGTTGAGGCTTACGCTAAAATCCAGGAGGTCGGACGGGTCCCAGCCGTAATGTTCGCGGACCCATTCCAGATTTCCTCCGTGCCCGGTGTACATGGCGCTCCCCTCGATTGCGTACCCCGCATCGGAGGAGGCCTCAATAAAAAATCCTCAACACCCGATACGGGTATTGAGGATTGCACCCAGGTTCTTGATCCTCAAAATTTAGGTCACCACGTCCACCCAGATCCGGGGTGTATGGCAACACGCTTCAGGCAGGTCTTCTGACTTACGGATCATCCTACTCCCCCGGCCTTCCCGCTCTTTCAAGCAGTGGCCTGATCGGGTCGCAGACATCACAACCCTAGGGGTTTCGTCCCCGTACACAGCGGCGGGACCGTCCCGGACTTCCACCGGGTTCCCTTTTCAGCCCCCCTCAGGGGGCACCCGAAGCAAGCGCGACGATACTCCCAACGCCGAGCCCGTGTCAAGCCCCCCAATTTAGCCATCCGACGTGGCGAACATTACGGCACGTTGTTGCTCGCGCGGGCCCGGCTCGTCTGTCGGTATTTTCTGCTACCACTTTGCTACCAACCCATCCAAGATCAGGCCTATCAGGCAAACATGGCATTACTCGATTTCGTCGACTCTACCAGGTGTTGGCTCGTCGTGGTTCGGCTCAGTTTGGCCTTCAACATTCTTCGCAATCAGCAGGTCACCGGTTCGATCCCGGTACCCTCCACCATTTCAAATACTTAGAAGCCTAATGACCTGCTGTGTACAAGTCAGCAGGTCACTGGACAGCTCTCGTGCCCCCTTTGACAATGACCATCCTGCCGATGCGTTGCTATTGTGCTACGCCGCTGGAAGCCGCATAGCGGTGTCGGGCTGGGTTCCCGGAGGGATCGTGGCGCTCACCGAGCCGTCCAACGTGGGCACGGTGACGCGCGTTCCCAACACCGCGTCGGCCACGCCGATTGTCTCGCTTCACCACGGCTTGGCGACGCGCCAGTTCGCCGATAATCATCTGACCATCCACTGACCATCCGCGGTCACCGCCACGTAGCTCGGGAAGGCCTTGCCGCCCAAGCTGAACCCTTCCGCGCTCGGGATGGTGACCGGCCGACCGCCGCGCAAGACCGCGGCCGCAGAGTTGAGAGTTGATTGTTCCCAGGTCGATACCGATGACGGGCATGGAAAAACCTCCGAGGTTGGAAGGCGCGAGGCATCGTGTGGCGCTCGCGACTCGGACTATCTGGCAGGCAGAAACAGCCTCTGGACAGGAGGCTCGATGTGGCCGTCCAGATCAGCAATCGGCAGGCTCGCCTGTAGCGGCGCGACAGTCTTTACCTCTCGATCTCTTGGGCAATCACGAGGGTCTTACGAACTGCATCGGCGATGCGTTGCGATAACTCGACTTGGCCGGCGATCGGTGCGATGGGAACCGGAATACGATGGAAGGCCTCCGGATCGGTTGCCACTTCAAAGGAGTGCCCCAGGTCTCGGTCCACGAATTGATCGAGAAATTCGTGGCTCACCACCGGGGATCCAGCGCCTCCTTGGACTACCGAATGCCGGACAACCCCGCCCCGAACGGCAATAATGACGCGCAGGGGGCCCTGCGGACTCTCCACGCGCTCCACAAAAACATTTCCGGTTTCTCCGATCGGTCGTCGGGGGTTCCGGCTCACCCGGTAGTACGTGATGACCTCGCCGGGACTGGTGATCGGGCGTCCGAGGCGCTCGTTGATGGACTGGCTTTCGTTTGCCGACAAACGGTGTTCTTTATAGTAGTAGCGATCCGCGAAAGGGAGGACCATTCGAGCGTCGGACGCCGTGATCGTCCCTGGGGGCGCTTGACGCCAGAGTCCCCCACAACCGAACGCAAGAAGCGCGATCGCCGCACATGTTATCGTGAGCCTGACATGAAGATGCGAAACCCGGCTGTGAGATCTCGATAAGACATGCTCACGGAATTTATTGCCGTTCATCGCAACCTCCGCGGGTCTTGGACAGATCCCAGATTGGCAACCACCGCTCGTCGGCCCCAGCCACTGCACTGATAAACCACAGGACGACCTCCGCTACGCAAATCGACTCACGCGTAATCCGTTCGCCACTACAAGCAGCTCGCTGGTCTCGTGGACGAGGACGGTCAAGGCCACGCTCAGATACCCGGCGAGCGCTGTGGGAATCAGCACGGCGAGAAGAAGAACGGAGAAGACGATGTTCTGCGCGCTGATGCGACGGGCCTTGCGGCCGAGGCGGATCGCCTCCGCGACCTTGGCAAGGTCATCGGCCATCAGCGCGACATCCGCGGCTTCAATGGCGGCGTCGGTCCCGGCCGCGCCCATGGCCACGCCGCACGTCGCCGCAGCGAGTGCCGGTGCGTCGTTCACGCCGTCGCCCACCATGAGCACCGCACCCTCTTGCTTTTCCAGTTGGCGCACGGCGGCCACCTTGTCCTCGGGCTTCAAGTCGGCGCGCACGTCGTCGATACCAAGCCGACGAGCGACGGCACGGGCGTTACGGGCGTTGTCGCCGGTGAGCATCACGACCCGCGCACCCACCGCGTGCAGCGCCGTGATCACGTCTTTCATGCCGGGTCGGATTTGGTCCTGCACCGCGATCGCCCCGAGCAGCCGCCTGCCGTGGCCGACCAGCACGACGGTCTTGCCCTCTTCCTGCAGGCTGGCGATTTGCGCTTGGACCGCAGCGAAGCCCACGCCCAGGCGCTGGAACAGGTCGGGGTTGCCGATGTACCAGATCGTATGGTCGATGGTTCCCTTGGCGCCGGCGCCGGCAAGCGCCTCGAACGCTTCGGCCGCGAGTGGCTCGATGCCCTGTGCCTCGGCGTGGCGGAGGATGGCCTGCGCCAGCGGGTGCTCGGACCGGCGTTCCAGCCCGGCCGCGGTCGCGAGCAGCTCCGCGGTGGAGCTTCGGACCGGAACCACATCGGTCACAGCCGGCTCGCCACGCGTGAGCGTTCCGGTCTTGTCAAAGGCGACCACGCGGATCTGGCCGAGGTGCTCGAGGTGGACACCGCCTTTGATCAGGATGCCGCGGCGACCTGCGGAACCGATACCGGCGGCCATGGCGACGGGGGTGGACATCACGAGCGCGCACGGCGCCGCGGCGACCAGCAACACCACCGCGCGCAGCGACCATTCCTGCAACGGCAGGCCCATCGTCCAGGGAACTCCCAGTAGCAGTGCGGCGACGGCCAGCACGACAGGGCTGTAGCGGCGGCCGAAGCGCTCGATCCACTGCTGGGCCCGGCCCTTCCGCTCCTGCGCCTGCTCCACCAGATGAATGATTTTGGACAGCGTGTTATCGGCGAACGCGGCCGTCGCCTCGACCTCCAGCGCGCCCTGCTTGTTGATCGAGGCGGCGAACACCTTCAGACCCGGTTCCTTGTCCACCGGAATCGACTCGCCCGTGACAGGCGACTCATCCAGACTGGAGGTGCCGGATCGGATGAGGCCGTCCGTGGGGATGGCCTCGCCAGGCCGCACCACAAAGATGTCGCCCGGCTTGAGACGCTCGGCCGGTATCGTAATCTCTTGCCCATCACGCAACACATGCGCCTCCTTGGGCGCGAGGTCCAGCAGCGCGCGAATCGCGTGGCGCGTGCGGGCGTAGGTGTATTCTTCTGTGCCTTCCGCCGCGCCATAGAGAAAGACGAGCGCGGCCGCTTCGTCCCACAGACCCAAAATTCCTGAGCCGACAGTGGCCGCGAGCATCAGTATTTCGATGCCAATCTTTTTTTCTTCGATCAGATCCTCGATCCCTTCGCGCGTCCAGTGCCACGCGCCAAGCGGGATGGCCACCCAGTAGAACACGTTCTCGACGGTGTCCGTGATCAACCCGCCATGAGCGAGGAGAAACCCCGCGCCCGCGATCAGGCCAGCGGCCAGCGCGTTACGCAGCACGAGAAACCGCCACCATGGCCCTTCGAATCCCGCGCGGACCGATTCGACATCGCCTTGCGCACTCATCGCGGCTCCGGCCTCATCTCGTCCGAATGCTCACTCCCGTTGTTCCAGCTCTTGCAGCCAGTGCAGATTGGCGCGGGCCTCGGCGTTGGACGGATCGAGTGTGATCACTTCATTCCATTGTTCCTTCGCTTTTTGAAATTCCTTCTGATCGGCGTAGAGGCTTCCCAGGCTGAGGCGTGCCTGCAGGTAGGTCGGATCGAGCCGAAGGGCCTCCTGTAATTCCCGCTCGGCCGGTCCCTGCTCGTTGTTGAGCTGATACGCGAAGCCCAGGTTGTAGTGGAAGTCGGCGTCGTTCGGCGCCAGTCGCACCGCATCGGTGAAGGCCGCGATCGCTCCCGGGTAATCTCGAAAGTCCTCTCCCAACGCAATGCCGAGGTTGTAATACAGATCCGCCTTCTTGAGGCCCAGGGCGATGGCCCTGCGGTACTCCGAGACCTCCTGATCATATTGTTCGATCTGTCCGTAGGCGATACCCAGATGGTAGTGAGCCAGCGCGAAGTCAGGGGCCTGTCGGATGATTTCTTGGTGTCGCTCGATCGTCTTGAGCCACTCTTCAGCCGCCAGGAGCCGATCCGCTTCATCGTCGCAAATCTCTTGCGAAGGGACGGGCTTTGCCGCCCGAGACGAGAGGCACCCGAGAAGGAGGACACAACACAGAAGCCCTCCGAGTTGTTGTGACCTCTTAGACGCGCATATCGATCTCAACGCGCTTTGGTTGTCGACAAATCGCATTTACCCCTCGGATTCGCGGCCCGCGTCGGGCCGGAGCGCCGTGTCACCCCGCTCGCCGGTGCTGATCCGGACGACCGTCTCGACCGGGCTCACGGCGATCAGGCCGTCCCCTCGCCGCCCGGTTCGAGCCGTCCGCTCGATGATGTCGACTACCGTGGCCGCCTCCAGATCGCGGCACACCAGCTCCAGGCGCAGGACGTCCATGTATTTCTCGGCCAGCTCAAGCGAGTAACGGTCCTCCGGTGTGGAGACCCCTTTGGCGATCCGCTGGACGTCAATCAGGGTCATATCCGTAAACCCGGCTCCCTCCAAGGCCTCGATGACCCGGTTCACCATGTGGTGCCTGATATATGCTTTAACCTCTTTCATGGAGCAACCTCCGCGTGTGTAGCCGGAACGCCTGTCCCCACCCGTTGCGTGCCATGACCTCCGTTATTCCGAACCCGACGTTGTTCAGCCCATAGATAGAGCGTGGGCAGCACGACCAGGGTCAGCAACGTTGAGGACAGCAAACCCCCGATCACCACGGTGGCGAGCGGGCGCTGAATCTCCGATCCGGGGCCCGAGGCGAACAGCATTGGGATCAGACCGAGGATCGCGACCAATGCGGTCATCAGCACGGGCCGCAACCGCCGCTCGCACGCCTTCACCACCGCCTCGAAGACCGGCGTCCCTTCCTGCACCAGTTGGTTCATGTATGACACCAGCACCACGCCGTTGAGCACGGCCACGCCGAAGAGCGCGATGAACCCAACCGAGGCGGGAACCGAGAGATAGAGGCCGGAGAGGAACAACCCCAGGATCCCGCCGACCAGCGCGAATGGCAAGTTGATGATGATCAGCGCGGCGTAGCGCAAGGAGTTGAACGTGGAAAACAGCAGAAAGAAGATCAGACCGATGGTGAGCGGCACGATGATGGCCAGGCGTTTCATGGCGCGCTGCTGGTTCTCGAACGCCCCGCCCCACGTGAGGTAGTAGCCTTCGGGGAGCTGGACCTGCTCGCGGATTTTTTGTTGGCTTTCGGCCACGAGCCCGCCGATGTCCCGGCCTTCGACGTTCAACTCGACCACCACGCGCCGTTTGCCGTTCTCCCGGCTGATTTGCACCGGACCGTCCGCCTGCGAGAGGTGCGTGACCTCGGCCAGTGGAATCCTGGCTCCGCTGGGGGTGCTGACCAAGATATTGCCGATGGCCTCCAGGCTGTCGCGCCGGTCCTCGGGAAACCGCACCACCACGGCAAAGCGTCGCTCGCCCTCGAAGAGTTCGGTGGCGGTCTTGCCCCCGATCGCGGTTTCGATGACTTCGGCGATATCCGCGACGTTGATCCCGTAGCGGGCGATCTTGCGACGGTCGATTTCCACCGTCATGTAGGGCTGCCCCGCGGTCTGTTCCACTCGCAAGTCCGTGACCCCACGCACGGTCGAGACGACGCGAGCAATTTCATCGGCTTTGGCCTTTAAGAGGTCCAGATCGTCGCCGAACAGTTTGATCGCGATCTGTGATTTCACGCCGGAGATGAGCTCATCGACCCGCAGCGCAATAGGCTGGGTGAAGTTGTAGGCCACGCCCGGCATCTTCTCCAACTCGGCCCGGATCTGTTCAACCAGTTCCTCCTTGGTCCTGGCCGTTGTCCATTCACTGCGCGGTTTGAGGATCACGATGGGGTCGCTGACGTTGGGCCCCATGGGATCAGTGGCAATCTCGGCCGATCCGATCTTGGACACCACGGTCTCCACTTCCGGGAACTTGAGCAGGGCCTGTTGAATCTTGTTCTCCATCTCAACCGACTCCGCCAGCGAAATGCTGGGCAGCCGGAGAACCTGGGGAGTCAGTGCGCCTTCATCGAGGATGGGGATGAATTCGGTCCCGAGCAGCGGCACGAGGGCGAGGCTGGCGATCAACAAGGCGACCGCCACCGCCACGACAACGGGTTTTTTGCGCAACGCCCGGTGCAAGAGGGGGAGATAGAACCGTTTGGCCCACCGGAGGATGAACACGTCCTGCTCACTCCCGCCTTTGAGAAAGAGCGACGAAAGTACGGGGGACAGGGTAAGCGAGAGCACCAGCGACGCCACCAGCGCGATGCTGATCGTGTACGCCATGGGCGCGAACATCTTCCCCTCCATCCCCTCCAACGTAAACAAGGGGAGGAAGACGATCACGATGATGGCGATGCCGAACACCACGGGTCTCGCCACCTCGCGGCTGGCCTCCAGCACGACGCGGAGTCGATCGCGCTTGGAAGCCGTCGGCTCGGAGAGGTGCCGGTAAATGTTCTCCACAATGACGACGGAACCGTCGACGATCATCCCCATCGCGATGGCCAACCCTCCCAAGGACATGAGGTTGGCCGTCAGCCCCACCTGCCGCATGGCGATGAAGGTGATCAGGACCGAGAGGGGGAGCGTCACCGCCACGATCAGCGCACTGCGAACGTTGCCCAAGAAAAGAAACAGAACGGCGATCACGAGCATGCCGCCTTCCTCCAACGCCTTGGTGACGGTGCGGATGCACGCCTCGACCAGTTCGGTCCGGTCGTAGAACGGCTTGATCGTCACCCCGCCGGGCAGCACCTGGTTCTGGTTGATCTCGGCAACCTTCTCCTTGACCCGCGCCACCACCTCCTTGCCGCTGCCGCCGCGGATCATCATCACGATCCCGGCGACGGCTTCGCCCTGCCCGTCCTTGACCAGCGCCCCTTGACGGGTCTCCGAACCGACCGTGACCTCGGCGACGTCTTTGATGAAGATAGGCGCGCCGTCGTGCGCCTTCACCACGATGTCCCGGATATCCTGCAGATCATTGATCAGCCCCACGCCGCGAATCAGGTACCGCTCCGACGCGTGCTCCAAGATATTTCCGCCGGCGTTGGTGTTATTCTGCGCCACGGCTTCGAACACTTCGCGTAACGTCAAATCGTATTTCTTGAGGCGATCCGGGTCGATCAGCACCTGGTATTGTTTGACGAACCCGCCGAAGGCGTTGACATCGGTCACGCCCGGGACGGTCTTGAGAATCGGACGAACGATCCAATCCTCGATCGTCCGTAACTCCGTCAGATCGACGTCCTCGGGGCCTTTCGTGCCCTCCGGTCGTTCCAACGTGTACTGATAGACCTCACCGAGTCCGGTGGAGATGGGCCCCATGGCCGGCTCGACCCCCGCCGGCAACTTCTCCCGGGCTTCGATCAAACGCTCGAGCACCAGTTGCCTGGCGAAATAGATGTCTACGTCGTCCTCGAACACCACCGTAACCATCGAGAGCCCGAACTTGGACAGCGAACGCAATTCCGCAAGCTGCGGAAGGCCGGTCATCTGCACTTCAATGGGATAGGTGACGAATTGCTCCACCTCCACCGGCGAGCGGCCCGGAGCCTCGGTAATCACCTGAACTTGAATGTTGGTGACGTCCGGGAACGCGTCGATGGGCAGCGCGCGAAAGGCGGCGATGCCGAGCGCCGCCGACAGGAGGACCGCCACCAGCACGAGAATGCGCTGGCGCAAGGCAAACTCGATGATCCGGTCAATGCCCATGGCCCTCCTCCATCTGCCCGCGCTCGGATTCCGACTTGAGGACAAAGGCGCCCTTCGTGACCACCCGTTCTCCCGCTTGGAGGCCGGCCTGGATCGGGTAGTACCCTTGTTGTTCCGGTCCGAGTTCCACCGGACGTTTCTCAAAGCCCGCGTCCGTTGCGACGAATACAATGGGTTTGCCTCCGTCGCGTTGGACCGCGTGTTCGGGGATGCTGAGGACGCCCTCGTTTTCCTCGGTGAGGATCGTAAACGTCGCAAACATCTCGGGTTTGAGTTTGCCGCGCGCATTGTCGATCTCGACCCGGACTTTTGCGGTGCGCGACGAGGGGTCGAGGGTGTCGGAGATGTACGTGACCTTCCCTGAAAACAGGTCGTTGGGATACGCGGAGACTGAGACCTTGGCGGCCAAGCCCTTCTTGACGGTAGGCAGATCTCGTTCCGGAAGATCCGCCACGCCCCAGAGCGCCGATAGATCCGCGATGGTAAAGAGCGTTTTTGCCGGCTCGACCACCTCCCCCAGCGTGACATCCCGGTCGATGATGGTCCCGCTCAGCGGGGCGGTGATCGCCACCTGGGATTGGACCGACCGGTTGCCGCTCACATCCGCGATCTCGGGATCTTCCAGCCCCAGCAGACGCAGGCGGTCTTCCGCAGCCTGCGCTTCGGCCTTGCTCGCCAGATAGTCGCCCTCGCGTCGTTGAAATTCGCCCGTGCCGATCACTTTGCCGTCGAGCAGGGTTTTCGCCCGTTCATACGCCTTCTCGGCCACGACGAACTTGGCCCTGGCGGTCGCGAAGTCGGATTCGGCTTGCCCCAATTCCGGGCTGTCGATCATCGCCAGCGTCATGCCCGATTTCACGCGGTCTCCCAATGCCGCCGAGAGCGCCACGACCCGGCCCTGAATCCGGGGACCCACATGCGCGAGTCGGTTCTGGTTGGCCTGGATCGTGCCCGGCACCTGCACCTCACGCCGCAAGGACCGACGAGCGACTTCTTCCACCGTGATCCCGGCAAGCTGCTGGGCTTGTGGGCTCAAGGTGATGAGCCCTCCCCGCTCCTCGGACTCCGCATGCCCGTCTTCAGCGTGTTCGTCCTGATGGGGCGCGGCTTGCTCCGCCTGTTCCCCGGCCTTCGGCTGGGGAGTGGGCGACTGACACCCCAACGCCAACCACGCCAGAGCCACGACGAGTGTTCCTCCTCCTATTGCCCACTTCATTGCAAACCTCCTGTCGCGCGTTCCAGTCTTGCGAGAGCCGTCTGGAGTTCGAACTGCGCGTCGTAATATTCGAGTAAAGTGGCGCGCTGGACCCGCTGGGCATCCAGCAGGTTCAGCAAATCCAGTTCCCCTTGTTCATAACTCAATTGCGCGATGCGTAACGCTTCGTCGGCTTGCTTGAGCAAGCCTTCCTCAAAGGTGTTGATCTGATCAATTGCCAGGCGATAGTTCTCGTACTCCTGAGAAATCAGCTTGGTGAGCTCGAGGCGCGTTTGCGCCAACTCCGCGTGCGCCCTTGCCTGCTCGGCTCGTGCGGTGGCGATGTCGCCCCGTCGTTGATTGAAGAGCGGCACGGACAGCGCCAACCCGATCGCCGAGGACCGCTTGTCGATCTCCTCGCCGGTCGAACCGGTGACGGTCAGGTCCGGAACGCGGGCCTGTCGTTGCTCGGACAGCGTGTACCCGGCCGCCTTCAAGGCCTGCTCCTGACGGACGATGAGCGGATGCGTGGCGAGGGAGCGTTCGATCAGAACGGGCAACTCGTACGCGGCATCAAGACGAGGTGGGGCGCCGACCACGTCGAAGGTCTCCCCCAACGCCCCGGCAAGCAAGGTGTTGAGCGCGGCTTTGGCGGTGAGGAGACGATTGTGAGCGCGGCGCGCCTCCCGGGTCACATTGAAAAGTTCCACCCGAGCGCGGATCAACTCGAGTTCGGGCGCTTCTCCCGACTCGACCCGTAATGTGGCGGACTCCACGAGCCTCCGGGCCGTCGTCAGGTTTTGAGCCGCTACCTGTGCGGTCTGTTGGGCGAGCACCGTCTCAAAAAAGGCTTCTTTGACCTGAGCCCGAAGTTCCAGCCGGAAGTCGTCCAGGGTCCCGCGAGCCACCCCGACCTGGGCCTCCGCCGCCCGTGCGCGAGACACTCGTTTCCCGGGCCACTCGAGGGATTGGCTCACTTCCAGCCGATGTTCGCGCTCGCTGCTGGCGTTTGGAGGGTCCAATGGCTTGCCGGTCCCAAGTTCGATCATGGCTTCGGGATTGAGATACGCGCGCGCAGAGGTCAGTGCACCGCGAGCCGCCTCGACATTGGCTTGGAAAGCTGAGAGCGACGGATTGCGCTGTTCGGCAAGGGTTAAAACCTCTTCCAGGGAATAGCGTTTGCCGCCCTCTTCTGCGGTGGAGGGTTTGATCAAGGCGATCGGAATCATCAGCGCAAAGAGCGCGCAGGACACGACACGTCGAATAAGCACTGCGACACGCCTCCTTGGGCAGCCATGCCCATGGGCTGCCCTTGAAAAGGGGATGGACCTAGAAATCGACTACTGAATCAGGAGAACTACAGACGAAGGAGCGGGGGATGAAACAGTATCTGCGGAAGATCCTCTGGAGTGGAGAATGATACGGGAGCGACGGACACACCCGGAGAGACCACGGATTCGATCGTCACGCTCGGGAGGGAAATGAGGTGGTGACAGGGGCAGTCGTGGTGGAGACTCCCCCCTGAACCATCGGACGAAGCGGGCAAGGCCTCAGGCGACGGGTTGCCGAGCGCGGCAGACGCGTCAGCGCTGCTCCCAGTAAACGGAGACGCCGAGGCGTCTTGAATGCAGGTCAAACCACTGAGTTGGAGAAACAACAGACTCGAGAACACGAGGATGGGAGCTTTTCTGCGAACGACAATTTTCGCCTGCGAGGCGCTCATGCGGGTTTTTGTATCACCCCACCGTACATTGTGTCAACCGAGATGATCGGCGCTTGTAGTTGATCGGCGTTGCTCGAACGCTTCCTGTCACGTCTGGCTCATCGCCTGCGGTACTCCCTCCCAAACGCGGTGAGCGGTCGACTCAGTCAGGGCATGCTAAGCGCGGGGCGCAAACATGATGATGGCCATGCCCAGAACCGCCACCACCGAACCGGCCACGTCCCAGAAGTGAGGACGGACGCCATCGACCACCCAGAGCCACGCCAGCGCCGTGGCAACATACACCCCACCGTAAGCGGCGTACACACGTCCGGCGTCGGTGGGGTGAAGCGTCAACAGCCAGACAAACAGCGCGAGAGACGCGGCGGCAGGCGCCAGAACCCACATGGGAGCGCGGTCCTTTAACCAGAGGTACGGCAGGTAGCACCCAACGATCTCGGCGACAGCCGTTGCCACAAACAGCCCGGTAGTCGTCAGCACGTTCATCAGCACCTCATCGGAAATGGCGGCTTTCTTCGCCTGCGCTTCACGTATAGACCGATCCTCTCGAAGAATCAAGAACTTCGTTTCAGCCGTCCACCCGAACCAGGCCCGGCGTTGTTTGCCTCGATCCCGCTGGCTTATAATGCCCGCGCGTTCACGCCACCCTCGACCCCAGAGCCCAGATCAGTCTGAACGCCGGAGCCGCGTGCTGAACCGCCTGTCCAGAAAATCGGGGCGACCTCGCTCTGCCCACCGCTTGAGAACGACCATCGTCATGAGTGTGGTCCTGATCCTGCTCACGGTCTTTCTCGGATGGCGTTTCCTGCGCCCCATGAATATCTTCGATGTCTCCGAGGCCTTCGAGCGGCCCATCCCCACGGATCACGCGCCAGCCATGTTCACCACGCAGCGCGCTGAGGAATGCGCCGACTGTCATCGCGAGTTTTACGACGAATGGCGGACGACTATCCACAGCCAGGCCTGGACCGATCCGTATTTCCAGGTCGACTGGCGTTTCGACCGCGAGCAGCAAATCTGCAAGAACTGTCATACGCCGCTGGAGCGCCAGCAGGAACACCGCGTGCTGGGTTTCCGCGACAAAGAGAACTGGGATCCCATCTTAGAGCCCAATCCCGACTTCGATGCCGCGTTGCAGCACGAGGGCGTGACGTGCGGCGCCTGTCATTTTCGCGATGGGTTTATTCTTGGCCCCTACGGTGAGACCGCGTCGCCGCATCCGGTGAGAAAGATGGAAAACCCCAACCAGACGTGTGTGCGCTGTCATGTGGTGCCGGCAAATCGTTGGGATGCGTTCTTCCGGTTTCCCCCCTGCGGCACGGTCGCGGAGATCCGGGCAACGCATAGGAGCCACCCACCGGCTTTACCCGGCGGATCCGGGGAGCTGGCCGTCGATGATCTTGGCGACATCGACTGCGTGGGTTGCCATATGCCGCTGGTGGACCGCCCCGTGGTCGTCGGCGGGACCATGCGGCCGGTGCGCCGGCACCTGTGGCGTGGGGGGCATGACCCGGAGATGGTGAAAAGCGGTCTGCAGATCACGCTGGAGCAAAACCAGATGACCACGGCCCACACGGGCCAAGTCACGCTGACCATCACGAACGTGGGCGCGGCGCATTACCTACCCACGGGCACTCCGGACCGCCACCTCACGGTGCACCTCCGTCTGCTTGACCGAGAAGACAGGATCGTGAGAGAACAACGCCATACGCTCAAACGCACGGTGATGTGGCGGCCGTTCATTGTTGATCTCTGGGATACGCGTTTGCCTCACGGAGAAGCGCGCAGCTACCGTCTCGATTATCGGTCCAACGAGGCCCATGCCCCCTACGCGGTCGAGGCCGTGGTCCGCTACCACCTGCTGGATGAACACCGCCGCAGGCGTATCGGTTACGACAATACCGAGCCCATTGCCTACGACGTGTTCCGGCAACGGCTGCCCATCGTCACCGAGTAATCTTTGGAGGGCGAGTGAGGTATTGTGTTAAATTCGTGCTAGAAATCGTCGAAAAGGCCAGGTACTCCTGGAATCCGTAGAATCACTGGAATGGAGCAACGTTGCTGTTTTGACAACGAAAACGGGGAAACCCTCGCAACATCAAGCCCGAAGCCCAAACCTGTGTTGTCCGTTCGCAATCAGCAGGTCACCGGTTCGATCCCGGTACCCTCCACCATTTCAAAGACTTAGAAGCCTGATGACCTGCTGAGTATTGTCAGCAGGTCACGGCTTATGGTCATTTTTCCCCTACCAGAGCCCCCAAACCAAGAAATCCAGGGATTGCTCGTCGTCAGCAGGCAATTTTCCGTGTTTGCGTCCTGGGCATCCGCTAGCCGAGCTCGATGGATCAGGTCCGTGATCGCACTTGATTCTGCTCATGATCAGCCATATACTGATTATCAGCAAATATCAGAAGTTTTGACTCGGAGGATTTCCGATGGCCGTCGTCAAGGTCTGGGGCAGGGGACAACTGACAATTCCGGCTTCGCTACGGAAGGAACTGCGATTGGACGAGGAGACCACGCTGAGCGTAGTCAAGGCCGGAGACGCGCTCGTGTTGACGCCCAAGAAGTTGATCGGCGACGCTGTGGCCAAGAAAGCCGCTCGGGAACTGAAAAAAGAGGGACTGACGCTCGAGGACCTGCTGCGCGATTTGGAGAAACAGCGGCGCCGGTACAACCGAGAACGGTATGGAGGCTAAGCGATGGCGGGTGTTCCTCGATACCAGCGCCCTGATTGCGGGCCTGATCTCACAGACGGGCGCGGCGCGCGAGGTCCTGCGCCTGTGCGAGGCCGGCGTGGTCGAAACGTTGGTGTCTCCACAAGTCCTGACCGAAGCCGACCGCAACCTCTCCGAGAAGCTGCCCGGATTGGTGGCTGACTATCGCCTGTTGATCCAGTCGATCGCGCCTACCCTTGTCGACGATCCGGCGCCTACGGAAGTCTCCCGTCTTGCCGGCGTGATCCATTCCAATGATGCGCCGATCCTGGCAGCGGCCGTTGAGGCCGAGGCCGATTATCTCGTGACTTGGAATACGAAGCACTTCCACCAACCAAGAGTGCGGCAAGCCGTCCGTTTTCAGATCGTGACGCCCGGCGAGTTTCTCCTTGCATTCCGAAACGCATTGTCCGAAGGCCCTTGATACCGCGGCCAGAGGGAGCTACCGAATCTTTCGGCTACCCTCATGGCCGTAGACCCAATCGACTCATTTTTTTCAGCAACCCGGCGCGAGAGAGACCCAGCCGCCGAGCGGTATGGGAGTGGTTGTGGCTCGTTTCTTCAAGCGCTGTGAGGATGAGTCGCTTTTCCAGCATCTCGACCTGGTGATCGAGGGACAGATTCTTCACCGGGGTCTCCGCGGCATGATCGTCTCCTGAACGTGGCCCGGTGCCGTCCATCGACATGTGGACATCATCCAACGTGATCTCCTCACGGCTTCCCGCGAGAGCCACTGCGCATTCAAGGAGGTTTTCGAGCTCCCGTACATTGCCGCGCCAGGGTTGTTCTAGCAGCCAGGCGATCGCCGCGGTGGAGAGACGTTTTGTTCGTCCAGGAAACTGGCGCTGCAAGAACGCCGCGGCCAAGATCGGCAGGTCTTCGATGTGCTCTCGCAGCGGCACGGTCCGAATGATCATGCCTTTGATTCGGTAATACAGATCTTCGCGAAACCCACCCTCCTGCACCATGCGCTCGATATCACGATGGGTTGCGCAAATCACGCGCACATCGACGTGCTTGGTGTCTCGACCACCCACCGGCGTGAAGCTTCCTTCTTGGAGGAACCGCAGGAGCTTGACCTGCATGGGAGGCGGCATCTCGCCGATTTCATCCAGAAACAGGACCCCGCGGTGGGCGGTTTCGAGCACCCCAATGCGGTCTCGATCCGCCCCGGTGAAGCTGCCCTTGAGCGAACCGAACAACTCGCTCTCCAGCAAATCAGCCGGGATCGCGCCGCAGTGGATCGGCACAAACGGGTGATCCCGCCGAGGGCTTAGCCGGTGCAGCGCTTTCGCGACCAATTCCTTTCCGGTTCCGCTGGGGCCGATGACCATCACATTGAGTTCTGAGGGTGCGATGCGTCGAATCAGTTGCCTTACCTCTTCAAGAACCGGGCTGCGGCCGATCAAACCCATCGTGTCCGATGCGACCTGCGCGCGGAGAGCACGCAGTTCTTTCTCGAGGAGAGACTTCTCTAAGGCCCGAGCGACGACGACGTGGAACAAATCGGGATCGACCGGTTTGGCCAAGAAATCCCACGCGCCGCGTTCGATCGCGCGAAGGGCCTGTTCGCGGTCGGCGTGTCCGGTCAACACAATCACGGGTGAAATCCCGCACATCGACAGCAGATTCAGTCCCTCCTCCGGCAGTCCTGACGGCGGGAGCGCGAGGTCGAGTACCACGAGGTCGAAACTTTCTTGCTTGAGCAGCGCCGTTGCCCGAGGTGCATCGGAGGCCTCGAACACGGTATGTCCAAGGTCCCTGAGCCATCCGCCGCACAGACGCAAGAACGCGGGTTCATCGTCGACCAACAAAATACGTCCCGTCCCGCTCACACACAGTCCCCCACCGGGAATCGGAGCTCAATGCAACACGGCCACGCGGGATCCGATCTGAACCGGATCGTTCCACCGTGCGCTTCGACGAGACGACGCGCGATGGCCAAACCGAGACCACTGCCGCCGGGGCGACCGGAAACAAATGGGCGAAAGACCTCATGCTTGATGACATCCGGAACACCCGGCCCGTTATCACACACCGAAATGGTCACCCACCCATCCTGGTGATCGGCAGCAATCGTCACACGTCCATCCGGACGATCTCCCAGGGCGTGCCGAGCATTATCGATCAGATTGAACAAGATCTGGTGCAGTCGCTGCGCGTCAAGGCACACCGCCGTCCCTTTGGGAACCTCCACGCTCACGGGTGGATTGGCACGAGCATAATGCGAGACGACGTAGGCCACTTGTTCGTCGAGATTGACGCGCGTCTTCTCGATGGACAGCCGCCCGGCATAGGTTAACAGATCTTTCACCAAGCGCTCGGCCCGGCCGAGTTGGTCTAGGATGTCGCGTTTGACCGTGGGACTACACTGAGCCGATGCCATCCCGATAATGTTGAGGGGGTTGCGCAATTCGTGCGCGACGGAGGCGGAGAGCCGACCAAGATCGGCTAATTGTGCCTCCTCGACGACATTCTTCTCCCGCTCTGCGATCAGCATGGCTTGCTCCAGCCGCGCCGCGGCAGTGGCCAGAAGCGCGCCGAACACCTCCCCCGTGCGGCGAAGCCCTGGAGTCGCCGCCTCCCACCCAACGAGTTCGCTGCTCCAGCTCGCCGGACCTCGTCGACAACGAATGCCGAGCGGCGTCGTAGCAGAATGATTCGAATGGGCGTCAATCACGATATCGACTGGCTGCTCCAGATGGAGGCTCACCAGAGCTGCGGCCGTCGCGCGAAGGTCGTCCCAGGTCTGGGCTTTCTCGAGAGCTTCGCGCCACGCATCGAGAAGCCGCGCATCCATTCGGCTGCCGGGATAAATGAGTCTAGTGGCCAAGGCCAACATCGGCCGGTGTAACGCAGACGCGACGAGCACCACCAGGCCGCTAAATACCCAGAGTTGCCAGAGCGGGAGTCTCGCAAACTGAGCCCATCCCAACGAGGCCGAAAACGTCACAAACGCGCTCACTGTGATGAGCATCCCGGTCGCGAGCAACGCCGACGTCAGGGAACGGCGGGCCCAGACGTTGACTTCCATGAGTTCGTAACGAAGGATCCCGTACACCAAAATGAGCGTGTACCCGGGCAGGGCTAACACTGGGTAAGGAAAGATCGCGACACCCAGCGACCCGAGCAGAAATCCCGACGCGGCAACAAATCCTCCAGCGCTCGCAACGAACACGGCAATGAGTTGCCTTCGAAGCGGCGGCCGTGCCCCCGTGCGGATGGCCCGTACCAACACGAGATGCCCCGCGAGGCTCAGCCCCAGCGTACACCAAGCGAGCGCCCATGCGGCAGGATCGAGCCGATAGAACCGGCTAAACTCCAGCCACGGCTCGATCGTGCCGACCCGGCCCACCACCGCGACCCCTGTGACGATCGCGGTGCCGACGTAGATCGCCAGAATCGCACCTGGCCGGCCGCATCCGGTCAGGGCCAGAGCGAAATGCGTGAAAAATGCAGCGACCACCAGAGACCCGTTGACCAGCGCCTGGCCGACGCGCGCCTGGAGTTCGGTCCCGAGTGCAATCAAGAGGTGGCCCGCCACCCATAACGCAATGCCGAGGCAGAACCACACGAGCGGCTTGAGAGCGGTCCGCTGGCCCGCTCTGAACCAGAGCAACCCCGCCAACGCAACACTGGTCAGAACCGTCGTGCCCAGCGCCAAGTAGTAGGCTACATACGCGCCCGCCATGCAGACCGCCCCTCAGAGCAAGGTGTACACGATGTTGACACGCTGACCGACGAACGGTGAGTACCGTGTTGGCATAGGGTAGCAGTCGCATCCCGAAGTATCAATTATTCTAGGCAGTTGATGTTTCGGCACGACTCGTGCAGATTCGAGCCAATAACGTCCGCAACTCACGAAAGAGGAGCTTCCCATGGAAGATATCGCGATCTTTGCCACTGAACTCGGCATCGCCCTTGGACTCAGCCTCGCCGTCATCGTGTATCTCAGAAAACGGCTTCGTCGCATTCTGACAGAGATCTGCGGTAGCGGCGAGCGCGCCGAGTTCTGGAGTGGATTAACCAACGTGATGCTCGTCATCACGCCGCTTCTCATCGTCCTGTTCTCACCCTATCCCGGCAGTACGCCTCCACCTTCGACGCTGATCGTCTTGAAAGACACCTTGTTTCGGGCGTTACTCGGAGTGGGTATCGCCTTAGGCGTGGAGGGATTTGTGATCTGGAGATCCATTCCTCAATTGGAGGCCAGATCGCAGACCGGCATCACGACCAAGGAGGTTCTCTCATGACACTCCGCATTGCAATCACCGGTTCGTCGGGATTGATCGGCACCGCGTTGATCGAATCGCTCTCGCGCGCCGGTCACTCCATCACCCGAATCATCCGCGAGTCTGGCCGCAACGCCCGAGGAGCCGGCGTCCCTGCTCAGATCATCTGGGATCCCGTTAACCGCCGGATCGACCGGGCGAGTCTCGAAAGCCATGACATCGTCATTCATCTGGCAGGAGAAAGTATCGCGGCCGGCCGCTGGACGGCGCCACGCAAGGTCGTGATTCGTGAGAGCCGGATCCGCGGGACGACTCTGCTTGCCGAGAACCTCGCCGCGCTCAAGAGGCCGCCACGTATGCTGTTGTCGGCCTCCGCAATTGGGTATTACGGGAATCGAAACCCGGAAGAGATCGTGACCGAAGAGACGCCACCTGGATCAGGCTTCCTTCGAGACCTCTGCCGCGACTGGGAACGGGCTACCGATCCTGCGAAAGCCGCGGGCGTTCGGGTTGTCCATCTGCGATTCGGCATCGTCCTGAGCAGCCGCGGGGGTGCGCTGGCCAAGATGCTGCTCCCGTTTCAGTTGGGCTTGGGCGGCAAGATCGGGAGTGGACGCCAAATCATGAGCTGGATCGCGCTGGAGGAGATCCCGAGTGTCGTACTGCATCTCATCAAGAACGACGGGATTTCGGGACCCGTCAATGTCGTGAGCCCCAATCCGGTTTCGAATGCCGACTTCACCACCACCCTGGGCCGGGTGCTCAAGCGCCCCACTGTCGCGCCCCTGCCGGCCTTCGCCGCAAGGCTGCTGTTTGGAGAAATGGCGGGTGAGTTACTGCTCGGCGGCGCGCGCGTCATTCCGAAGAAACTGACCCAGACCAACTACGTGTTCAAATTTCCCGAGCTGGACCACACCCTTGCGCACATGCTGGCGTGACTCGGGGAACCGATCAACCGGGGAATAATGATGATGATGATGATGATGATGATGATGATGATGATGATGATGATGATGGACGAGACGAAGCGAAGCAGGATACTCGTCACCGGCGCTGATGGT
This sequence comes from Nitrospirota bacterium, assembly GCA_049325295.1. Classification (GTDB taxonomy): domain Bacteria; phylum Nitrospirota; class Nitrospiria; order 2-01-FULL-66-17; family 2-01-FULL-66-17; genus JBFLXB01. The sequence goes on along the minus strand of JBMOMD010000021.1, from coordinate 305,056 downwards.
TTCATCGGGACCCACCTCGTGACGACGCTCTCGGAAGCCGGTCACGACGTGGTCTGCTGCGTCAGGAGTCCGAAGCGAATCGCACGCCAGTTCCCGGATCTCTCTTGGCTCGTGGCCGACTTCAACCGCGATCAACAGAGCCAGGGTTGGATACCGAGACTCCAGGGGATCGATGTGGTCGTCAATGCGGCAGGCATCTTCCGCGAAGGGGGCCGGCAGTCGTTCGAGGCGGTACATGCCGCCACGCCTCGTGCCCTGTTCGAGGCCTCCCGTACCGTTGGCGTGAGACGCGTCATCCAAATCTCCGCGTTGGGAGCCGACGAACAGGCTCAAACGCGTTTTCACCTCAGCAAGAAAATCGCAGATGATTATTTGGCTAGCCTGGATATCGATTGGGTCATCCTTCAACCCTCGATCGTGTACGGACCAGCAGAACGGAGCATGGCGCTGTTCAAGGCGATGGCGGCGCTCCCGCTCATCCCGCTACTGGGAGCAGGCGACCAGATGATCCAACCCATCCACGTCCATGACCTGGGTCTGGCCGTGCGACGCCTCGTCGAACCCTCAGCGCCATCGCGGCTGCGAATAGCAGCCGTCGGGCCGGAACCCCACCGCATGGTAGACCTCCTTAAGGCCTTGCGTCGCTGGTTGGGGATGCATTCCGCTTCGACGATTCGCGTTCCCTTGTCTCTTGCTCGGGTCGCCGCGCGGCTGGGAGATTTCTTCCCGAGAAGCTTCATCACGTCCCAGGCGTTGTCCATGCTGCTTCGCGGGAACACTGCCGAGCCAAGCTCCTTCATCCGTGCCACCGGCGTTCGCCCCCGGCGATTACCCGACGCGCTTCAAAACAATCCGAGCGGTGAACCGGACCGTTGGCACGCTCGTTTGTACTTTGTGAGACCTTTGCTGCGCTGGAGCATCGCATTCGTCTGGATCGTGTCCGGGATCGTCTCTGCCGTCGTGTATCCCCACGAAGCGAGTTACGCCCTCCTGGCTCGCGCAGGCATCGAGGGCACGTTCGCGCCGTGGGCTCTGTATGCAAGCGCCAGCCTGGATATCCTCCTCGGGGTCGCCACGCTGGTTCGATATCGCATCGCGATCACCGGCGCGGTACAGATCGCGATGATCCTCGGCTACTCCGCGATCATTGCCGTCGCACTCCCTGAATTCTGGATCCACCCGTTTGGGCCGCTGACGAAGAACGTCCCCCTCATCGCGGTCACGTTGGCCATGATCGCGCTCGAAGACGAGAGTTAATTATGGAATACCTGATGCTCAAAACCTTGCATATTGTCAGCGCGGCCTTTCTGTTCGGGACAGGGCTCGGCAGCGCGTTTTACAAGTACCGGGCAGATCGCGGCGGAGATCTGCGGGCGATCGTGTTCGCGTCGAAAAACGTCGTGTTCGCCGACTGGATCTTCACGGCTCCCTCAGTCGTGATCCAACCCATCACCGGACTGCTGATGGCACATTGGGCTCCGTATGCCCTCACTCAAACGTGGTTAATGGCCTCGATCGGTCTGTACGTGCTGGCCGCGGGGTGTTGGCTGCCCGCAGTCTATTTGCAGATTCGAATGCGCGATGTGGCGGTTCAGGCGCTCGAACGCAACATGCCGCTCCCACCGAGCTACCACCGGATGGCGAGGATTTGGTTTTGGCTTGGCGTCCCGGCATTTATGGCGGTCATCGTCATTTTTCATCTCATGGTGTTCAAACCATGACGCGTGTTTCACCCCTGGAGCCTGTTCTTACTCAATATGGCGACCAGATACCGCTGGCTTTTCATGACCAGTTCTTGCTCTCGCCAGGACACCCCTACGGTGTCACCCTCGATGGCGTCATGCATCGGATCTGGCACAAATCGCCATCCCTTCGCCCCTTGTTCTGGATACTCGGGAAGCTGCGAATCTTGGTCCCGTACCCGGGCCATGACATTCCGACATCTCTTGTCGTCCTCGCAGGTTACGATTCGACGGGGCAGCCCTATCACCAATGGAAGCGGACGTTTTGCTTCAATCCGCCGGTGTCGTTCAACTCAACCGTGGTGTACGACCCAGCCGTCGACAAAGTCGTCGAATTAGTCGGCCCCAGAGGTTTCCTCGCGATGGCGTGGAACGTGCGGTTCACGGCACCGGGAACCCTGCGCCTTGATACCTACGGGTGGGGGCTCCGTCTCGGGCGGCGCACATTCTGGCTTCCTCGTGCCCTGGGGTCATGGGTTTTCGGAATAGTGCATTTCATTCAGAGCGCAGAGACAGCGAATAGCGAGAGCGTCCAGATCGAGTTGGTCGTTTCTCACGCGCTGTTCGGCAAGATGTTTGGTTATACAGGCTGGTTCCGCGTTCTTCGTACTACGCACTGAGACCAGCAGAGGAGGTCCTCCCTCAGCAAGGTCTCACGAATTCGATTGTCAGCGTCTCTCGTTTCCGTCCGACATACCCGCCGGGCCCTGAAGAGTCCACTTGGACGATTGTCCCAACCCGTGGACTGACCCCCTAGATTGAGACAGCCCAAGTTGTCACACTTGTCACAGACCGGTGTGACAACCGAAAACTGTCTCAGTAAAGGGGTTCACGTCAACCAATTGTGCTAAATTCGTGCTGGAAATCGTCGAAAGAGCCAAGCACTCTTGGAATCCGTAGAATCAGTGTATTGGAACCAAGTCGCTGTTTTGACAACGAAAACGGGGAAACCGTCGCCACATCAAGCCCGAAGCGCGAGCCCGTGTTGTCCGTTCGCAATCAGCAGGTCACCGGTTCGATCCCGGTACCCTCCACCAATTCAAATACTTAGAAGCCTGATCACCTGCCCCGCAAAACTCAGCACGTCATCAGGGTAGATATCCGCAGGGATTTCAACGACGCGCTGCTGCTCGCGGCGACGTCGTACGGCGGAATCACAAGAACTGCGACGCAAATGTAATATCCTCCACCAGGAGGAGATCACCAAGGAAATCGCGGTGATCATGTTGAGCGTCGGCATGCCGTGGTAGGTTTCTCGCGCACTGGGGCCGGCAGGCGCCTCGATCCGGAACGAGCGAAGATCCAGATCTTCAGTCGGCTTTGGGACGACGACTTGAATTTACTACGATTCTTCTGATAGTTTGTATACAAAATATTTGTGTACATACTACATCAGGAGCCGCGCAGGATCGAGAAGTCACCAGACCCGCGAAATAGGGAGGCCTCCCATGAGTACAAATCAGGCCAGCCCGGAACACGACGCTCAGCAAAAAGCCAAAGACCTCGAGATGTCCCGACGCCGGATGCTCACGCTCATCGGTTGGGGTGGGGTTTTAGCCTCGATAGGTGGATCGGCGTTCGGCGCGTTTCGGTTCATGTTCCCCGAGGTTCTTTACGAGCCGCCCACGGTCTTTAAAATTGGTAAGCCCACTGATTACGGGATGGGGGTCACCGACACCCTGAAGAAGGAACGCCAAATCTGGGTGGTGAGAAATGAACGTGGGTTGTACGTCCTTGTCGCAATCTGTCGTCACCTCGGCTGTACGCCCAATTGGTTCCTGGATCAACAGCGGTTTCGGTGTCCCTGCCACGGGAGTATCTATGACATCTACGGCAACGTGCGCGGAGGGCCGGCTCCTCGAACGCTCTGGCGCGCGGCCATGGCGCTCGATTCCGTCGACGGCCAAATCGTCGTCAACTTCATTCAGCGCCAGGATCCCGACCCCAAATCCACCGCGGAGGGGTTGATGGTTCCCGAAGAACCGCGTGAAGTCGAACCGTTCTTTATTAGAGTCTGAAGCCTGTGGCTGCGAATTCGCAATCACGGCCTGAAACGCCATTTGACGATTCGGTCTGGTCATTTTTCATGGGAACCGTACTGGCAGTAGCGTGACCAAGAAACGAGAAATCGCCGAAATCATGCAGTCCTTGCGTCGCATCTTCAAAGCGATACAGCACTACTCCGAAGACGTGCTCAAAGAGTTCGGCGTGACCGGCCCTCAGCTCTGGGCGCTGCGCACGATCTATACGCACGGCTCGCTTTCGATGGGCGAGTTGAGCCGGCACATGTACTTGCATATCAGCACCGCCTCGGGCGTCGTGGACCGGCTGGAACGTAAAGGATACGTGGAGCGGAGCCGTGAGGATTCGGATCGGCGCGTGGTCAGAATCAGCCTCACGGCCGCGGGGAAGCGGGTGGTGCAGCGAGGGCCCGAGGCGGCTCAGGGCAAGTTGCTGCACGGGCTCGAGAGCCTGTCGCCATCGGAAGTCCGCGTCATCCGTTTGTCGCTGGAGCGGGTGGTTCGTCTGATGGAGATTCAGGATATCAAGGCAACCTTCTTTTTTAGCGAGGAATGACGGTGATCACGGATCAGATGACGGATCAAACGATCAAGCGCGTGGCGTTCACGATGGGCTTCGTCCTGCTGGTAAGCCTCGGGCTGGCCAGGGCGTCCATGGCATCCGCCTACCAAGAGGTGCCGGTCAAGAACGGCGGGACAGTGACGGGAAGGGCATGGCTGGACGGACCGATTCCGGAGCCGCGCATCTTCCCGCTCGCGCTCTATCCCTTTGGGCCGTATTGCAACAAGAATGAGCGAATCACGGATGGCGGGGGCAATATCCGGATTCAAGAGTTTGAAGTGGGCGCCAGCCATGGGTTGAAGGATGTGGTGGTGGCGGTGCAAGGCGTGAAGCGGGGGAAACCGTTCACCCCCATCGTGGCGGAGATCGTGGCGCGGGATTGCGAGTTCATCCCGTTCGTCAGCATCGTCCAGAACCAGGGACAGTTCAGGATGATCAATGACGACCCCATCATTCACAACGCCCAGCTCTACCAAAGTGAGAAAGGGAACCTGCGGTTGACGGTCCCAAACCCGCCCAATTCGACCGGCACGTTCCCCATCAGCTTCGAGAGAAAGTACCGGATCTACCAGATGATCTGTGGCATGCACGAGTTCATGCAGACGTGGGGGTACGCGGTGGACAATCCCTACTATGCACTGACGGATGAGAACGGGGCGTTCACGATCGATGGTCTGCCACCGGGCACCTACACGGTCACCGCATGGAGACCCCACTTTCGTCTGATGGAACAGCGGGTCACAATCGCGCCTAACGGTACCGCACGCATCGAATTTCCGTTCGACGCAACAACGGTGAAGCGGCCCTTGTATGAAACGCAGGAGAGATTTCGGATTCAGCGTTAGCCGCTCGCCTCCGTTGACCTCGGCGCGTGCGTACTCGGCTCTTCATCAGTTCGGTTCCGCGTGTGGGCGACCAGCAGCCCCGGGTTCCAGTCGACGGTGTGTGATCGCCAAGATTTTGGCCACGTTTCCCGTCGCGTTGTGGGAGCTCGTGCCGTAACGCCACGGCATCCGACAGACGGCGCGTCCGTCCACATCGTCCAATCGAGGAGGAGGAACCATGGTTCCAGTCGCGCTCCAAGACGTCGTTCCCGGATTGCTGGATTTTTCGATCACGGCTGGTCAACACGCGCTCCGAATCGCGTTGATCGCGACCGCGGCATACGTGGGATTGCGCTTTTTTGCGGCGGGCCTCCGCCGCCTTGAAGCCACCCTCATCAAAGCCGGCGCCCCCACCGAGGTCGCACCCGGCGCGACCGCCAAGCGCGTCACAACGCTGACCAGCATGGTGCGCACGATCGTCCTCGCGCTAGTATGGTCGGTCGTGGGCATCATGAGCCTCGCGCAAATCGGTCTGGACATCACGCCAATTCTCGCCGGGGCTGGCATCGTCGGGCTCGCAGTGGGCTTCGGCGCTCAGAACCTCGTGCGGGACGTCATCAGCGGGTTCTTCATCATCCTCGAAAACCAGGTACGCATCGGTGACGTGGCGATCATCAACGGCACGGGCGGGCTCGTGGAGGCGATCACGTTCCGCATCATCGTCCTCCGCGACCTCGCGGGCGTGGTGCACGTCTTCCCGAACGGGACGATTACGACCCTGTCGAACATGACCAAGGTCTGGTCAGCATTCGTCATTGACGTGGAAGTCGCCTATCGCGAAGAGACCGACCGCGTGGTCGAGGTGATGCGACGCGTGGCCGAGGAACTGCGCCTCGACTCCGCGTTCCGCGACAAGATTCTCGAGCCGATGGAAATCTTCGGCGTGGACCGGTTCGCCGAATCCTCGGTGGTGATCAAAGCGCGGATGAAGACCCGCCCGATCGAACAGTGGAACGTGGAACGCGAGTACCGCCGGCGCCTGAAAAAAGCGTTCGATGCCGAGGGGATCGAGATCCCGTTCCCCCATCAGTCGCTCTACATGGGAAGCGCCAGCACGCCGTTTCGCGTCGAAGTGCTCGCCCCGTCGGCCGGCGCCTGACCGGTTCGGAGGCGGCTTGAACCGGTGGGGGGCCGGGAATGACGCTGGGGCCGCCGACTAGTCGGACTGCGATCCGGCTCGGTCGCGGATCCGGCGCAGCAGCCCACGCTCCTCGTCCAGCGCTCGCCTTGCGATGGCGATCGCCTCCTGGAGATCCCGCTTGCGCTCTTCGGCCATGGCCTTCCCACTGGCCAAGAGTTCGCTCGTCTTTTCCTGAATCTCGTCCACGAGCCGCGCGATCCGGTCGGCCACGTCCTCCTGCAACTCTCCCATCCGGGACCGGGACCGGTCGTAGAACTTCCGAATTTCCTCGCGGGTCTCTTCACCCGATCGCGGCGCGAACAACAACGCGACCGCCGCACCGATGGCGCCCCCGATCAAGAATGCCGCGCCCACACACCCGTACGACCCGTTGCGATGTTCCGACATCACGAATCCTCCTTGCGACGTTGGTGAAACAGATACCGAAGACCGACCCCCACACCGTGGAGGAGCGCGGCCGCATTCTCCAACGGTGTGAACAGTCGGTCGCTCAACCGCACGACCCGATGTGTGACCGCATCCAAGGCCTCATCGGTCCGGTGAACCCTCCTCCGGACGACCGACGCGGCCTCGGAAAGGTAGTCGGCCGTCCGACTAACCGCGCGCGCCACGGGACGGACTTCGGCATCGAGCGTTGTCGCCAGCCGCTCGATCGTCTCCGTCGCCGCGTTCATCCGAATCAACGCCACCACGGCGACGACAGCAATCACCACCATACACAGTGCGACGACAACGGCAGCCACTTCGACGATCATGGACTCCTCCGTTCCGGCGTCAGCCCCTCGGACACCTCGCGCTCCCGCGATTTCCCCACGTCCGCCATGCTCCCCACGTCAGGACGCCCCAAGGGCGGGGCCGCGCGAATGATGGCGGCGCCCACAAGACCGGCGACCAGCGATGCCGCGAGAATCCCCAGCTTCGCAGTTGCGAGTTCGGGCGAGGGCGAGAACGCAAGCTCCCCGATAAATAGCGACATCGTGAACCCGATCCCGCCGAGCCATGCGGCCGCATACAGTTGCAGCCACCGGAGGTCTGGCGGCAGCGTGGCCAGGCCTGACCAGATCGCCAACCACGAGAAGAGTATGATACCGGCCTGTTTTCCGAGGACGAGCCCGAAGAAAACCCCGAGTACGACCGGGTCCACGAGCATCGCGCCAATGCCAGTTGTGATCCCGGCCCCCGCGTTCGCCAGCGCAAAGAGGGGCATCATGACAAACGTGATCCACGGGTGCAAACCGTGCTCCAGACGTTCCATCGGGGTTTGCGCATAGACCGTTGCGGCTTTGAGTGATTGGAGCGCAGCCTGATGCGCGTCGGTGGTGAACTGGTCCGAGCGGGAGTGCCCTGCCCGGGCGAATTCGTCGACCGTCGCGCCGTCTGTTCGGAGTTTGTGTCGAGCAATCGCAAGGCGGTGCATTCTACCGCCTGGGCCTCGGCATGCCACTGAACAACAGCGCTCCGGCCACCAGGTTCCCGAAACGCAGCATTGCCCCGTACGGCATCGCCCGCCGTGAATGCGGTCGATCGTCGTCCAACCGTCTCCACGATCGCCGTGTGACTCCGGCTTACGCGCCGCCCGCCAACCCGCCATACAGCTCCGCGAGGTCAGCCACGACCATCACGTAGTTCACCGAACGATTGTAGCGGAGGAGCGTGCGGAAATTCGGGAGGACCGCCACGGTCCGTTGGCTGTTCTCCCAGGGATAGGCCAATAGGGACACTTCTTGCTCCAGTTCCGAGGGACGCGGATCAACCGTCCACGCGCCGCCGAGGCCTGGTAATTCATTCAGACGCACCCGCGTTTTCAGCCCTCGGGCAAGCAGCTCGCGCACCCGGTCGTGGCGAGGATCCACGCGCACGTGAAGACGAATTTGCTCGCCGGCGCGCCATCCGTGCGTGTCGAGAAAGTTGGCGACGCTCGCCGCGATGTCCCCGTCGGACCGCCACAAATCGCGCACATTGTCCCCATCGTGGTCGACCGCGTATCGTCGGTAGCTTGACGGCACGAACTGAGGCTGCCCCATCGCCCCGGCGTACGACCCGTTGATGTCCAACGGATCCCATTTCTCCTCACGACAGAGCAACAAGAACTGGATCAGTTCACGCCGCCCAAACGCCTCGCGGCGACGCACGCTCGAAAAAACCGTGTTGAGGGCGTCGAAGACCCGGTAGCCGCCGTCCGGTCGTCGACCGAACCCCGATTCAACGCCCAAAATCGCGGTGATGACCGCGGGGTCGACGCCGTACGTCCGTTCGATGGTCTCAAACAGTCCGTGGCGCGCGCGGAGGTAGTGGACGCCGCGTCGCTTCAGATCCGGAGTGACCAACCGATGATAATACCGCTCCAGCGGCAAGCGCTCGGGCGGGTGATCGAACAGGTCGACGATCTCGGGTCGCAGTCGTGCTTGGCGGAAGAGCCGATCAAGCGCAGCACGTTGGAACCCGTGTTCTCGCCGGAGTTCATCCAGGAGCGCGCGATACCTCGACGTGCGTAGCGGAGGCGCCCCAGGAGGAATCGTTTCGTGGGCGGACGCCCTCGTGGCACATCCGGCCACCCAAGCCGCCAACAGGGCGAGCCGGACGGACGCCTGCCGCAGGAACGCCCGTCGGTCCGTCACCATCGCGTATCAGCGGCGCTCGCTGGTCGCCGGCCGACGCCAGCGTCCGCCTGCTCACGCGCGACTCCGAGCGTCAATTGGCCTCGGCAAAGTGCCCGCGACGGTTTTCCCGCCAGCAACGCTCCCCACGTTCACGGCAAAACGGCCTCTCCTCGCCGTACGTGACGATGTCGATGCGGCGAGCTTCGATTCCGCTCGCCACCAGATATCGCTTGACGGCTTGTGCACGTCGCTCCCCGAGCGCGAGGTTGTACTCGTTAGTGCCGCGCTCGTCCGCGTGCCCCTCGATCACCACCCGTCGAGCGGTCGACGTACGCAACCACTGCGCGGTCCGGTCGAGCGAGGGCCGCGCGTCCGGAGCGATGATCGCGCTGTCGAATTCAAAAAACACGTCGGCGAGTCCGACCACCAGCGTGTCGGACCCGCTGCCCCCATCCGATTCCATAGCCTGCGCGCCACCCGTCAGGGCCTGGGAATCGTCACCCTGCTCCGCCGTCGCCGGAGTTTGTCCGGCACCGGCTCCCTGTGCAACCACTCCTGAACGTCGCGCGCAGCCTTCTGTGCCGACCCAAACCAAAAGCCACGCTACCACCGAAAGATAAAGGATTTTCCTGCGTAGCGACATACCCTCCACTCCTTTCTCCGCGTAGTGTTGGCCACTCGATTTCCCCTCCAGACTGCTTGCGCCCGTTGCCCGATCCTGGCTGCGAGTGCACCGACCCAGGGTTAGTGAAGCAACCGGTCCACGTGCGAGAGCAAACCGCGTTGCCCCTGCGGCTTCAAGATGACTCGGCTGGCTCCAAGACGAACCGCTTCTCGCAACATCGTCGTATCCTGAGAGGCCGTCAACACGATGATCGGCATTCCCGGCCGGCAGTGCTTGGTGGCGGCAATGAGGTCGAGCCCGTTCAATCCGGACAATCCCAGGTCAGTGATCATCAACTCGAACGGCCGGTCGACCACCTGAGAAAGCGCGTCGACGCCGTTCGGCGCCACGGTGACGTCGTATCCCTCCGAAACCAGCACCTCGCGCAGGAGATCCAGGATGACCTGGTCGTCGTCAACTACCAACACTCGCGGAGCAATGGCCATGTCTGCCTGGCAATGCAATCCTTGGACCAAGATCGCACCCCACCGCGATGTCGGGTAACGAACTCCCCCCTTCCCCCGGCCGGTGTCTCCGGCGGCGCCGAAACACCGGCATTGAGGCACCCTGCCCCAGGCGGTGGGGCGATTCGCTACGGGATGACCTCCGGAGAGTCGATGGGTTCTCGGTCGTACGTCCCGAGGTCGAAGCCATACCGCTTCGCCATCCGGTAGAGCGTTCGTCGATCAACGCCCAGGATGCGCGCGGCTTCGCTCCGGTTTCCACCGGTCGCGTGGAGGACTCTGGCGAGATAGCGCCGTTCGAGTTCTTCCAGTCCGATCAGAGGAAGCGCAGGCAGCCCGTCATCCGCCGCTTCCGCGGATCGCCGCACGGCCTCCGGAAGATCGTGGGAAACGATCACGGTGTTGGTCGTCAGCACGACGGCATGTTCCACCGCGTGCTGCAATTCCCGGACGTTTCCAGGCCACTCGTATCGACAGAGGAGGTTCATGGCGTCGGGGTGAATCCCCACCACGTGTTTGCCCGTGTCTTCGCGGAATCGCCGCAGGAAATAATCCACGAGCGCCGGAATGTCGTCGCGGCGCTCCCGAAGCGCGGGGAGCACGATCTTCACGACGCACAACCGGTAGTAGAGGTCCTCACGGAACAGCCCTTCCTTCATTCGGGTTTCCAGCGGGTGGTTCGTCGCCGCCAGAATCCGCACATCGCCGCGAATCACCTCCGTCCCACCGACGCGTCGCACCTCACGCTCCTGCACCATCCGGAGGACCTTCGCCTGCAAGGCGACACCGAGGTCTCCGATTTCGTCGAGGAACAGGGTCCCGCCTTCCGCCTCCTCGAAGAGGCCCCGCTTGCTCGTGACCGCCCCGGTGAAGGCGCCCTTCACGTGCCCGAACAGTTCGCTCTCCAGCAGGTGTTCCGGGAGCGCCGCGCAGTTCAGGACCACGAACGGTTTGGACGCTCTGAGGCCGTTGTAGTGAATGGCCCTCGCCACGAGCTCTTTCCCGGTGCCGGTTTCCCCTTGGATCAGCGCCGTGCTTCGGCTGTTGGCCACCATCGCCACGGTCCTGTACACGTCCATCATGGCCCGGTTCCGCCCCACCACCCCGTCCAAACCGAACGCCTTGGTCAATTCTTGCCGATACCACTCGTTTTCCTTGATCAAGCGTTTCTGCGACAGCGCCCGCGAGACGACGATCTTGATCTCGTCTTCTTTGAAGGGCTTGCTGATGTAGTCGAACGCGCCGTTCTTCATCGCGTCGATGGCCGATCCGATCGATCCGAACGCCGTGATCATGATGACCACGGTGTCCGGGGACATTCGTTTGAATGCCCGGAGGACATCGAGCCCATCGGCGTCGGACATTTTCAGATCCGTGACCACCAGGTCGTACACGTGCGTCTCACCGTTTGCGATCGCCTCCCGGCCGCTCGATGCGGAATGGACCTGGTACCCCTCGTCGCGAAGGATCTCCTCGAGCAGCCGACGCGCCACTTCGTCGTCGTCAACCACCAGGATGTGCACGCGCGACGGCTTAGCGTGTGGCATCGGTCGTCACGGCAAGCGCCGGCAGCGTCACGGTGAATGTCGAGCCGGCTCCGCACCGGCTGGTCACATCGATCCGCCCGTCGTGGGCCTTCACGGTCTCTTGCGCGATACTCAACCCCAAGCCGGTTCCCTTGCCGCCGGACTTGGTCGTGAAAAACGGGTCAAAAATCTTGGGCAGATCCGCCGCAGCGATTCCGGACCCCGTGTCCATGATGTTGACGTGAATCATGCCGCCCCGATCACCGCTGCGATCTCCCACCAGCGTGGTCACGGTCAGCTCCCCGCCGCCCGGCATGGCGTCGATCGCATTGGTCAACAGGTTGAGAAAGACTTCCTGCAACTGCGCCGCGTCTCCCGTCGTCCCGGGCAGCGAGGGGTCGAACCGGGTCCGAAGCGTGATTCCCCGCAACGACAGACTGGGCATGACGAGCTTGAAGAGATCCGACAACACGCCGTTGACGTCCACGCACTCCATGCGCGGCGCCGGCTTGCGCACGGTGTCCAGCAGTTCCCGAATCGTCTGAACCACGCGTTCGACCTGCGACTCGATGATCCGCACGCGGTCTTCACGCGCGCTCTCGGTCCGGTCGCGCCGTAAGCGATGCAGGTGGCCCAAGATCGAGTGCAGCGGGGTGCCGATCTGGTGGGCCACGGACGCGGCCACCTGTCCCGCCGCCGCCAGGCGCTCCGAGTGGGCCAACTGCAATTGCGCCTGAGCGAGTTGCCGGTTCATGCTTTGAAGTTCCTCGTACCGCCGGTTGAGTTCCGCGGTGGCGTCCGCGACCTTGCGTTGCAGTTCCTGGTTGAACTGCCGAATCTGCGTCGCGCTCTCCCGGATCCGGGTGAGCATCCGATTGAACTGTTCGGCCAGTTTCCCCACTTCATCCCGGGACCGGATGCCGACCTGGCTTTGCAAGTCTCCCGCCTCCGCGCGCGCCATCGCGCCGACCAGCGCCTGGATCGGTTCGCTGATCGTGCGCCGCAAGAGCCAGACCAAAAATACGAGGATAGCCAGGGCGGCGATTCCCGTAAGCACGACGGCTTGCCAACGTTCGTACGCAACGAGCGCGTCGAATTCCTTGGTGGAGATCCGAGCTCTGATCAGGCCCGCGACATCCCGCTTGATTCGAATCGGCGCCGCGATATGCCACGAGCGATCATCTCCGTTTGTCTCCAAATCCGCGACCACTTCGCCGCGCTTGACGGCTTGGATCTCCACGTCACTTACCTCGTCCACCCGAACGCCGGCGTACTGCGTTTTCTGTGCCGTCATGTTGATCCCGTCCGGGATCAGTTCATACAGGGAAATCGCCACGATGTTCGGTCTGACCTGAAACAGTTTGTCCAGCTCTTCGACGAGCGCGCCGCTGTCCCGCAATTCGTCCATCGACACGATGCTCGCATCGATCTGCTTGACGATATGAATGTACCGGTCCTTGAGAATCTGTTCCGCCTTTTCCTCGATGAGCAGGCGGGAGGCGTATGTCGTGATCGAGAGCACGGAGACCACCACGGTGACCGTAAACAACGTGATTTTGGTCTGGATGTTCATCGTCGCCGCGTTGACTGGAACCTGAACGAATCAAGACCCTCCTGACGAGCAAGCACGCGGACGCATCATGAGGAGAGCCAGGCCCCGCGTTCAACCCCAATCGGCCGCCGTCCGCTTTCAATATCCCATTGCGCCTGGGCGGCAGCTTCCCGCCTCGATACGGTGGAGTCGGTGCGGGCGCGGGCTCGCTCAACCGCTCGAATTCAGTAGGACCGCGTGATCGACGACAAAGAATGCGTCGTCCCGCAGCCCGCCGTGTACCACGCGGTGCCCGACTGCGTCAAGCTGTTTCCCATCATGGCGCTCGTCTACCCGCGCAAACGGGCCGAGGAGCATGAAGTCTAGCGGGACACCGGTTGACCGTGCCGGCTCACGACCGGCTCGTTGATACCGGCCGACACGAGGCAGTGCCCGCCCGCGGCGGAATTTACGGCGCGCGTCTCATCGGCAGAACTACGGGTCACCTGACCCCTTGTGAGTCACCGCGTCGCTCCGTGGACTACGAGACCCGATCCCGCCTTCTGTCCGATCTGCTGCTGCATGCCGTCGATTCCACGGATCGTTACGCGCTGATCGACGAGCTACTCCCAAACATGGTCGATGGCCGCTTCAAGTTGTTCGTCAGCGCGACAGCCAAGCGCGTCACGACGCTGACCAGCATGGTGGGCACGATCGTCCTCGCGCTGGTATGGTCCGTCGTGGGCATTATGAGCCTCGCGCAAATCGGTCTGGACATTACGCCGATCCTCGCCGGAGCCGGCATCGTCGGGCTCGCGGTGGGCTTCGGCGCCCAGAATTCTCGTGCGGGACGTCATTAACGGGTTCTTCATTATTCTTCGGTGGTGATCAAGGCGCGGATGAAAACCCGCCCGATCGAACAGTAGAACGTGGAACGCGAGTATCGCCGACGCCTGAAAAAAGCGTTCGATGCCGAGGGGATCGAGATCCCGTTCCCCCATCAGTCGCTCAACATGGGAAGCGCCAGCACGCCGTTTCGCGTCGAGGTGATCGCCCCGTCACCCGGCGCTTGGGTGGGTCGTGGCAGATCCGGCCGGCGCTTGGCGGAATTCGCGCTCACTGAAAGACCGTCTGACCGGTTTTCCATCTTAAAGGGACAGCAGGTCGACCCGACCGGTGTGACAACCGAAAACTGTCTCAATAGAGGGGGTCACCCCACCAGCTTGTGCTGAATTCGTGCTGGAAATCGTCGAAAAAGACAAACACTCATGCAATCCTCAGAATCAGTGGAATGGAGCCACGTCGCTGTTTTGACTACGGACGGAAAAGGGGACGCGGACGGAAAAGGGGACGTGACGGAAAAGGGGACGTGACGGAAAAGGGGACGGATTTATTTTAACCAAGACTGGTTCAGAACCTCCCCAACGACTACCGCATATGCCGTGTGGACCTTGTTCGGCGCCCCGCACCTCCTGAGCAATCCACGTCGCAGCCACGCCAGCGTCGCGTCGTAGCCCCCGCCAGTAGTCGCGGCTCGCTCGGTCGCTGGCGATCGACCTCGTTCGCGTTCGGAACGGTGCGCATCACGAGTCGACGCAGTCGTTGGGCAAGCCCCGCGATCGCTGGAGAGAATTCGAAGAGGAATTCCTCAGGCGTACGCCTCATCAGCTTCGCCGCGCCGTCCAGCACGTCGACTGATGGTCATTGACGGGGTCCACGCGCTGCATGAACGAGCAGACAATCGTCGACTTCGAAATTGAACGCGTCGCATGTCAGCACCCCGGTCGCTTGAAGCTCTTGCGCGCGCGCTCAACCTTGACTCTGATCACGCAGTCCACGACATGATCGTTGATCAGCCCCATGGCCTGCATGAAAGCATATATCGTGGTCGGGCCGACGAATTTCCAGCCCAGCTTTTTCAGATCCTTCGACAAAGCAACCGATTCCGCCGAGGTCGAGGCCGTCTGTGGCTCCGCGAGGTGCTTCAAGTCTGGTTCGTAACGCCAGACGAAGGCTGCCAGCGAGCCCTTCCGTTGGACGAGTTCCCGGGCCTGCCGAGCATTATTGACGACCGCCTCGATCTTGCCCCGATGGCGGACGATCCCTTTGTCCTTGAGCAGACGATCCAAGTCGCGCCGGGTGAACCGCGCGATCCTGTCGAAATCGAAGTCATGGAACGCGGCGCGAAAGTTCTCGCGCTTGGCGAGGATGGTGCGCCAGCTCAGTCCGGATTGAAATCCCTCGAGACTCAATTTCTCGAACAAGCGATGATCATCGCTGACCGGGAAACCCCATTCAGCGTCATGATAAGAGAGAAACTCCGGTGCGGCGCCGCACCAGCGGCAACGTGATTTGCCGTCGGGACCGACTATCGTCGTGCTCATGTTCTTACTCCCCGCATCAACACTAGGGCGGTTCCTCAGCCGAGCAGAAACTTGAGCCGTTCATCGGCTTTTGACGGCGTGATTTCAAGAATTTCCGCGCTGACAACATTTTTCGCCACAAACGGATCAGCGTTCACCCTGTTTTGGAGATCTGACAGTGACGTGTTATGCGCCACAATCCCACCGCCCCAATTAGGCTGAAGACTGCCGACCAATAAAAATACGCCGTCGTCAAAACCGCGTTTGATCCATTCTTGGTGGCCTTCCATGAATTGGCCGGCTTGGCCTTTGTTGTCGGAAAATTGAAGAAGGACGATAAACATTGGACCTATTCTCTCCTTTCTGCATCAACTCCGTTTCTCCAACAACCCCTTGAGCACGCCCAGCTCTTTCCTCAGCCCCGCACCCTGTCGCGCGAAGTCGTCATCCGACGTGTCAGGCGCCTGAAAGAACGTGAAGACGTACTCGCTCCCGTCACCATTGGGAATCACGCGCGAGTACGCCGCATCTTCCCCGCCCCCCGCGGCCGACGAATACATGTCCACGACGCCGGACTTGGAATCGGCCGCATAACGAATCGTCAGCTCCCCGCCGGGAGTGGTCACGATCCAGCGCGATCCGTCGCGCCGCAACCGCTGGCAGAAGACCACGGCCCACTTGGGTAGGTTTTCGATGTTGGCGACAAAGTCAAAAACGACTTTGGGATTGGCCTGGATCGTGACGGTCTGGGTGTGTGCGTTCATGGCTCGCCTCCTGATGGTGGGGTTCCGTTGCAACCGCCTGGAGGCTACGACGAGCCGGTGACAGAGGCTTGTCAGGAGATGTGCACGCCGCAGCTTCGCGCTCGCACATCCGGATGTAGTCCGTGAGGGTCAGCCCTGGCCGGGGCACGAACGCCTCGCTGGTTAGCCGCGCGTCAACGACGCGATCCGCGCGAAACACGCGCAGGTCTTTGCGCAAGCGGCAGAAGGCGGGCACGAGCCAGACATTGGCGTACCGCACCAGGCCGATCGGCTCGATCGCCCGGTGCGTGCGTTCGCCGCGGGCCAAGCCGTCGTACGCGACGGTCACGACTCGCCGGCTATTGACGGCTTCGAGCAACGTGGCCACGGGTCCACTCGGTCGATCGCGCGGTCCGATCGCCACGCGATCGCGCAGGTCCTGCACGCGCTCAATGGCGGCCGGCGACAGGACGGCTTCGAGTTTTGAGACCGCCGACCGCAGCCGGTCCTTCAGCGACGCATCGACCAGCGCGTCCAGCAGTCGGGCGGCCATCACCAGCACCTCGGCCTCCCCGGGCTCAAACGCCAGTGGTCGAAGCTGGCTCGCCGCCGGGATCCGGTAGCCGTCGCCCGCGGTCCCCACCACGGGAAAGCCGGCCTGCTGCAGCGCCCGGATGTCCCGGTACACGGTGCGCAGCGTGACGCTGAACTCCTCCGCCAACTCCTGTGCACGCAACCGCCGACGGGCCGAGAGGACCAGGGCGATGCTCAAGAGGCGTTCGAGGCGGGTCATGAGTGAAGCGTCACCACCTTCCGGAAGTGCACGCTGGCCCGCTCCATTGCCTTCCGCTCGTAAAAGCGATGAGCCTCCGTTCGCTGGACTCCGGAGTCGAGGTGCACTTGCTCGCAGCCCATCGCAGCCGCCTGAGTCATCAGCCACGACAACAGCGCGGCGCCGTAGCCGCGGGAGCGCAGACTTGAGCGCGTGACCAGATCATCGACATAGAGGAAGCGCCCCCACGCCAAATTCTCCCCTACTCTGTAGCCGGCGACCGCCACGGGCTCGTCGGCGTCGACGATATAGGCAAGCCGGTAACCGGATGCCTCTTGGCGTCGCACGCGGGACACGAAATCGTGTTCTGCCACATGCGGACGCAGCTCGTGCATCACGGGGAAACACCGGGCGATTTCTTCGTCTGATTCCGCCAGTTTGACGTCCATACGCCGGAGGGCTGACCGCGGCTCAGCGCTTCGCCTTGGGAATCACGAGCTTCAACGCGGTGTGCGTGTCCGAGAAGCCCACCACCTTGGTGGCGACGAGCCCTGCGTCACGGGCGGCGGCCATCACGTCGGTGTCTTTAATGCGCGCCTGCTTGCCCTTGAGCGAGACGACCCAGATCGCTCCGTCGGGTTTGAGCGAGGCCTTCAGGCGCGTGAGCGAATCGAGGGCGTCAAGGCTGTCGGCGGCATAGAACATGAGATCGGCATCGCGCTGGGGTTTGTGGGGGACTTGGTCGGTCCGCTGCCGGAGTTGATTGAGGAACGCCTCGTCCTGCACGCCGAGCACGCACACGCGGGCTCCGGGCTTGACGCCCAGCTTGTCGATCAAGTTTTTCGGGCTCTTGATCTTGCTCGCCCACGCTTCGGAGGCCTTGCCCAGATCGAGCGAGGCCGTACCGGCCGAGAACGTCAGCGTCAGGCGACCGCCTCGCGCGTCAACCTGCGCGACGTCCCTGAGCGGAATCGCGAGCCGGAAATCGCCGCGGAACACCAAGCTGGTCGAATCCAGGTGCGCCGTGCCCTTGGACACACGCCCCTCAAACCGACACGTGCAATGCGCCTCCGAGCCCATGCTCGTTCCCCTCGAGTTGACTGACCGTTCCCGTGATGATGAGGAGATAGATATCGCAGATCAGCGGCCAACCCGTCAACCCGGCTCTGTGTTCGAACCTTTGACGCTGGAAGGATCATCCGGCCACGGCGGTGGACGATCGAAGTCACTCTCGGAGTTGTCAGAGCCCGGCTCATGATTCCCGTGAAGTGTTTTGCTCATCGGGATAAACTCGAAGAACTGCTTTTCGTAGGTCGAATCGCACGGACATGGCCTCGGACATCTGCGCTGAGTTCAACGGCGTGCCGCTTTTGCGCGTCACACGCCGCCCGTGAGATACCTGCGGTGGCCGATAAGTCGAGGACGTTGGCCCACCCCACGCCGAGGCCTTCTGCACAGGTCCACAGAGCGATCACTAACGCGGTCACGACTCGGCGGGCGCCGAAGTCTAGGCAGGGCATAGCCGTCCCGGGGGAGGAACGATGGTCTCGTAATGCGCGGAGCGCTCGTCGAACTTGTCCAGCAGGGCCCGTGCCTTGGGCGGCACCACCGCGGTCTCGTAGTGGTCACCCGCGAACGCGCGGACGGAAGCGATCGAATCGAACCACATGATGGTCACGAACGCGATTTCGTGATCGCCGTCGCGCCGTAGGAGCGAGATGCCTCGATACCCCGCGATACGGCGATTCGTGATGCCCGGGAAAATCTCATCGAGCAAGAGGCGTTGATACGCGGCCGCGTTCTCCGGAGTCGTCCACCCGCGCCAGATTATCGTGATCATCAGACTCCCCCGTTCACTTTTTTTCTTCGACGAGGTGCCACTCCGCGAACGCCGGATTGGGCACCCAACATAACCACGCGATCACGGAGTAGGCCAGCGCAAACTCGACACCGAAAACCATGGAGGCCGGGAGATAGAGCCGCAGCGTCACCGCGGCAAATGTGAGCGAGACGTTTCGTACCATCCATTTCCGATGCTCGTCGATGGCGCCACGGTGCACAGCGAGGTACGCGCGCACACCGGTATAGAGCCACGATACCGCCAACGCCGCAAAGCCGAGCTGGGCCATGGGACCGCCGAACGCATACTGGGACATGTACAGACCGGACAAACCACCCACCAGAACCCCCACCCCCAGATACGCACGACCAAGCCACCGATGAATGTCGGTATGCTTTTGCCGGAGACGTGCGGAAAACTGAAACGGGCCAAACGCCAAGGCAACGGCTGACGCGAACGCATGGGTATAGATGCCGGCAGAGTGCGCCAGAAAATTCGCCTTCATGTCCGGATGCACGAGCGAACCCAACGGCAGAGTGCCGTAGGCAAACACCGCGTAGCCGGAAACGCCGACCGCGAAAAAGAACAGCAGGCCTTTCCCAATCAGGTGCCGCGCGTGAGCGGCGAGGGAGAGCGACCGACGTGATGACATTACGTGAACAGCTCAGCCCCGCCGTGTGGCGGCGGCAGCGATCTGCTGGGCCATTTCCAAAATTCTGCAGGCCGTGCGCCAGTTGCGCGCCGTGCCGACCACACCGAGCGACTTCTCGATTCGCGAGAACGCTTTTGATCGCGCCACACCATCAGGTGCGTGAAAGTAGAACACTCTCCCCTTGAGCGCGAACCGCTCGCTGTTTTTCCGAATCTTCTCGAGAGCCGTCAGATCCGGCGCTCTCGGCGCACGAAGCAAAAAGGTCAGATGCAGTGTTTTGGGGTCTGAATCAGCCTCCGGATACGGATTGGAGGCAATCGCGCTTTCCAGTTCATCCAGCCTCAAGAGAATCACTTCGGGGGTAAAGCCGCGGCTGCGCTGAATCGTGGCCTTGATCTTATCGGGAAGTCCCGCGACAGCCGTTTCCTTGGCGTGAAACACCGCGTTACCGGTTTGGATATAGGTCTTGACGTTGTCGAGCCTCATGCTGTCCAGCAGCTTCACGAAGTCCTTCATGGGCAGCGAATTGACTCCGCCGGCATTGATGGCTCGCAACAGGGCAATGTACGTATTTATCATCCCTTGGTCACCGTAAGGATTGTTGCCTTGAGCCCCGGACGTTCACCAGAACAGGCAGCACGCCGGGGCCACGGGTAAGGGCAAGCAGTCAGGCTGCATAATGCGCATAGATGGCATCTGCGTTCGTCTCATGCCGAATACCAGTCCAACACTCGTAACGCGCGCAGTGTGTTCCAGCGGCTGGGCTTGCCGGCGCTGTCTTCCATGTCGAAGTGGACCTCGCCGGCGTGGGGGTTCTCGAGCGGCCAATGTCCGTCGCGGTCTCGCTTTCTTTCCACCAGATCGATGGCCTCCGCGACGCGTTGGTCGGGTTCGACGCCGGCTCTCCGTAAATAGTCCAGACCCCACAGGACGTCATAGTGCCATCGAGTCGGAAACGAAAACCGCGTCCAGTCGGGATCGATCACCTTGCCGGTTGACAGCGCCCTGAACATTCTACGCTCCAGGAGGTACTCCTGTCCCCGAAGGCGAGCGTCCTTCACGGCAGTCGTGGCGCCTTTCGCCCTCTCGTACTCCAAGAGCCCTTCGAGGACACAAATCGTCGTGTGGAAAGAAGATCGCTTGCTCGGCGGGGCCTCGCAGTTCCAGCCCCCGTCCCCCAACTGCTCGTGGAGTAGCCGATCAACCAACCGATCGCTTGCCTCTCCGAAGTACGCGGCAAAGGCAAGGACCCGTCCGTTGATACAGGGCTCAACCTCGCCCTCGAAGAAGGGCGCCTCGCCGAATTCTGGTCCCCAGGTGCTGTTGTCGCGGACGAGGCCTATTGCCCTCCGGGCTCGCTCACTCGTCGGATCCAACCCCAGGTCCCTCAACAGCAGCAGGGTGTCGCTGGTGGAAATCCAGCCCGGACAGATCCAGGGAGCGCCCCCCCATTGACCATCGGGTCCCTGAAGATCGAGGAGCCGGGCACCCCACCCCTCGAAGGCAACCCGCGACCGCTCACCGGCTATAACCGCGTCGGACTCGTCCATGAGGTCACGCATGACCTGCCAACGGATCGAAGGGTCCGAATCAAGCAGCATTGTATGACCGATTTCCGCGGTCTCGGGACTTCTCGTTGGGGTGTTTGGGTCGTCATCGGCTGCTTCCTTAAGCGAGAAAGCAGCGGCCGAACGCCAGCAGTAAGCGCGGCGATCCCCGAAAGCGGACTCTCCCCCGAAGGATGGCCCAAGCCAATTTGGCTTCTTTCCTAACAAATCGCACCCAGGTACGGCTGTCCGCGATCAGGCGAAGATCTGCGCTGCCGACGTGTCCGTCCAGCACCTCCAGCCTCCTCTGGCGGATGACCACCGTGGCCTCCCGCTCCTCCTCTCCCGTGAACGTGAAGTGATACACCGCGTCGAGACCTTCGGACCGACCCGGCTGAAACGTCAGCGTGAGGCCGAACAGGAACGAGGCGATGGAGGTCGGGCGCAGACCGTTGGCCGCGGGACGGGGTGTTTTATGGGGAAATCGACGCGGGACGTCGCGCTCCGCATCAGAGCCGGGAACAACGTAGACCGTTTCGTTCTTGTTCTGAAGGGGACGGACCACCGTTTCCGCATACAACGCCTTGTTTTCACGGTAGGGGCCGATCACTTCATCTCCTGCGGGGCACACCGAGAGACAGTACGCGGCCTTGTAGTTGGGCCCGAAACCCAGGCTTTGCCACATCGAAACGGTCTCCGCGTCGCTCACCTTCGCCCGGTACTCCGCGGCGCTGTGGCTGTCCACAACGGTTTCCACCCAGCCGATAAAACCGCCCATGAATTCCCGGTAGTTGTGGGTGTAGCAGGCGGAAAAATTAAACGCCCCTTCCGGACTAATGGCTCCGGTCGGGCAGGCGGCCACACACAGCTTGCACTTCAGGCAGGGGTTGTAGTCAATCGGCTGAGAGTACGCCGCCACTTCGGCATCTAACAGCACCGTGCCCAGCAGGATGTGGTTCCCGAATTTGGGGTGGATGACGTTGCGGTGGATGCCCATCTGGCCGAGCCCCGCCGCCACGGCGACCGGTTTGTGAGACACGACCCAGATCTTGTTGGGCCACTGGTCCGCCTCCATCGGAAAACCCATGGCCCCGCCGTTGATGGCCCGTATCCCCATCCGCTCGAATGCCCTGATGACCCGGCGGGCCACGTCATTGACCGCATCCCCCGTGTGGTGGAACTCCAGATTCGCAATGGATCGCATGGGGGTGCGGATATTTTCACGATTCATTCGGCAGACAAAGCTGATCAGCGTCCTGGTACAGGGGAAGGCCGCGAGAATGTCCGCCCGCTGGTCTGCAACCTCCGGCCGGTCGATTTCCACGCACCCCACGTCATCGGCACCAGCCTCAATGAAGAGCCGGCGAATGACGTCGTGTTCAAGCGTCGGCCGGCTGTACCTCGTTGTCGTTGTAGTGGTCATGTGTTGTCCCTGACGTTGCGTCAAAAACAGTGTATATACACCTTCGTGGACACAAAAACTATCCCCGGCGTGCACCGACCAATTTGCCGACCCCGGTGCGGCGAAGCACTTCGCCGACCGTGGATTGCGCCTGATTCCAGGCATCAAGCGCCGCCAAAGCAGCGGCTTCGCCCTTCTTCGTGATGGCGATGCGCCGGATGCGCTGATCGTCGGCGCCCGCGGAGCTGACCAAGCCTCTCTTCTCGAGCGGTCGAAGGTTACGCGTCAACGAGGTGCGTTCCAGTCCCACGGACGTCGCCAGCTCGGTCAGCGGGAGTGGACCGGTCTGGGCCAACACGGCCAACAGCGTGAACTGGGTCGCGCGCAGACCGGTGCCCCGAAAACTCGCCTCATAGTGCTGGGTCACGGCGCGGCTCGCGCGACGAAGCGCCCAGCACGCGCACGCGCGGCAGGCATGAAACGGCGAGGTCTTGGTCGGCATATAAGTGTATATACACTCTTCTGCCCCGCCGGTCAAGCCTCCGATGTCTCGTCGTGGAGGTGTCGTGTACCGGTCACCCTGTCGGCCTGCCCAGCACCGCCGCCTGATACCGCTCCAACAACTTCGGATCGTCGATCGATCCGTGATGGTGGACCTGCCGCCATCGGCCATCAAGTCTCCGAAACACGCGAGTCGTTCTGATCGCGAGCATGATCTCAACACCACCCACTCGAAAGCGCCCCCGCTCGCGCCCCACGGCGTAGAACATCTCGCCGGTCTCGTGGATCGTGTAGTCGTAATATTCGACGTACACCGTAGTCGGCCCGCTGAAGAGCCGTTCGTACACCGGCCGGATCTCGGCCCACCCTCGTTTGATCCCTCCCAACGGGTTGTCCATCGCGATCTCGTCGGATTGTGCCCAGTTCTCCGCCATGACCGTCATGTTCCTGCTGTTGAAGGCGTGATAAAACTGAACCAGCACGTGGAACGGTGAAGACAAGTCGGCGCTGTCTTCATGACCGGTAATCGCTGTCTGCACAGGCTGCATGTCAGGTTCTCCTTGCTGCGTGACGAACAACGACTACGAAGGCCGCGCACATTCGATCATCCCCTCGCCGAGGCAGGGCCGCTCATTGGCATTTGTTTAAGAGCGTGCGCGTGACGCTGGACTTCGCCAGCGTTTAATGGGCCGCCATGCCCCATATAAAATCTCTCGATACCGGAATCAAGCAGACGTTGCAGCGCGAAGCCCACTGCACGTGGGTCGTCTTCAAAGGGCGGACGCTTGGCATGGTTGGTTCTCACGAGGCCGCCCAACAGAATTCCCGAGGCAATGAGATCGCCGACCAAGGCGTCTTTCGTAGAAAGTGCGACCGAGATGGAACCCGCCGTGTGGCCCGGCGTGTGTGTGACTGTACCGGGAATTCCGTAGCGACCGAGGTCGAGTGCGTCGCCATTCGAGAGCACCGTATCTGGTTCAAATCTGCGATAGGGTTCGAACATCAAGGGTGTTTGAGGAACAGACGGCCAAACCACCCGGTGGGGCAGAACGTCATGGGTGTATCTCGGCGAACGTATTCGGCATCTTCCTCGTGGGCCACAATCGGCGCACCACACAATTCGCGCAGCAATGCCGCGTTTCCCGCGTGGTCTACGTGAGCGTGAGTGATCACGATGAGTGTGATATCCCTGAATGAACGTCCGTGCTTTGTTAACACCTTCTCAATCTTCGCCTCCGACCCCGGCAGCCCGGCATCGACGAGGATGCAGCCCTTTGGCCCCAGAATAAGGTGAGCATTCACCAGACCGGCGGGCAAGATCGGTATACGGATGATCTGAAGTGCGGTCATCGGTTGATTCCCCTGATTGCTGGAGACATTGAGTACAGCACCGTGCAAGGCCACTGCGTCGGAAGCGTTACCCTCCCTTGCAGATGTAAAACGTGTACGCCCCCGGCTCGTCGCAAGTGTGTAGCAACGCGTGGCCCGTGCTGTTCGGGTTGCTCCCTCCGGTTAGAACCAGCGGCGGACCATTGCCGCGTAGGCCTGATAGACCTCCCCGAACTGCCGCTCCAGCCGACGCTCCTCCCGCTCGATGACGCCGTAGCGCATCACCAGCAGAACGGCGGGAAGCCACACCAGGGGCCAGAGCGTGTTCAATGCCATCGCCATGCCCACGTACAGGAACGTTTGAGCGAGATAGAGCGGATTGCGCGTCCACCGAAACGGCCCTTGCGTGACGAGCGCCGTCGTGGAGGCATACGGATTCGCGCTCGTCCCAGCGAGACCCATGGCGCGGAACGCTCCGCGCGCCAGCAGGATCCCCGCCGCGATCAGCAGCGTCCCGCCGACCAGTCTCATCGGCCAAGCTCCGACACGGAGGGGAACCAGCGCGTGCAGGATCACGGCCACGCCGAACGCCACCGCATAGACCAGCAGCGGCGGTGCGATCACGCCGGGGTCATCCCGTGCATCGTCGCCCATCAGGGACTCAAACCCTTCGCGCCTGTTAACCGCCGCGAATCGATCACCATCTGAGAGAACACCCTAGCGACTCGACCGAACCACGAAGTCCTTGGCTTCCTCCGCCACGAGGTCCAGGCGCCCGCGGTATCCGGTTCCACCGCCACCCATTCCTTCATAAGGCCATAAGGCGCCGTGCCCGGGATCGAAAGGCGTCGCGTCCGGACTCAACGAGCGCCGGACGCGCGTGCGCCCGTCTCGACAAACCGCTTCAGCCCATCGAACACGTCGGCGATCGTCCGATCGAGCGTTCGGCGCATGACCAGGTGATCCATCAGCGCCCCGAGTACCCCGAACTTGACTCGATACTCCATCCGCTGGGTCAAGACCGTCCCAGGGCCGTCAGGCTTCACCTCGGTCCGCCACTGCATGAACGCGACAGGCCACGGGCTCTCGTACAACTCCAGCGCAATGGCTTGGTTCGGCTCCCACGCGATGACGCGCTCCTTCACAACACCTTTCGGTTTGAGCTCACACTGCCGGCTCGCCCCCACCCCCTCTCGATTGGATGAGATATACCGGGCTCGCGACACCGACGGGTTATAGTGCTGCACCGCTTCGAGGTCCGCCAACGCCTTCCAAACTCTGTCCGGAGATGCGTTGATCATGATCGTGTGGTGTAGTTCCGGCATGGCTTCTCCTCCGTTCCTCACGACGCGATGGCCGCCGACCAGTCTTCATCACGCCGCTCGCTATTGCGCCATCACCCCGCCATCGATGGGCAAAATAGCACCAGTGGTCCACTGCGATTCATCCGAGGCAAAGTACACTGCGGGCGGCGCGATCTCTTCGGGCTTGCCCATGCGGCCCAACGGGTGAATCCCATCCAGCATCGCCCGCGTCTGAGGGTCTTTGACCCAGTCGGCGACCCCCGGCGTCTCGACCGCGGCCGGGCAGATGCAATTGCACCGAATCTTGTCCTTGGCGTAGTGCAGGGCCACGGTTTTGGTGAACATCACGACGCCGGCCTTGGCCGCCTGGTAGGCGTGGCCGGGGAAAAACGGCATCGCCTTCAGCCCGGCGACCGTGGAGATGTTGATGATCGAGCCTCCACCCTGTTTGAGCATGTGTGGGATGATGGCCCGAGTAAAGCGAAACGTGCCCGTGAGGAAGATGTCCAGCGTCTCGTTCCAGACTTGATCCGATGTTTCGTGCAGCGGACCGGCATAAAACAAATTGCCCGCGTTGTTGACCAGGACATCGATCCGCCCGTACGCCCTGACCGTGGCATCCACGGCGGCACGCACGTCCGCCTCCTGGGTCACGCTCCCGGGCGCGGCCAGCGCGCGGCCTTTCGCGCGCTCAATATCTCGCACGACGCGCTCCAACTCCTCCTTCCGTCGGCCAGTGACAACGACCTTCGCTCCTTCGCTTGCGAAGGCCTTGGCAATGGCCTCACCGATTCCTGTTCCTCCGCCCGTGACGATCGCGACCTTGTCTTTGAGCCTCATGATGCCTCCTTGGTGTGGTGTGTAGTTGAGCCTAAGCAGCGTAGACCGCCGCGAATGTCTTTGCGAATTCCTCGAACGACGTCGGCGTCGTGTTGACGGCCGAACGAGACTCGGTTGGACATACGATTCCGTCGTTGAACGCCTGATACATTTCGATGAACGCGCGCGCCACGTCCGGAGACAGCCCCATTCCGATCATCGCCTTTTCGGCTTCTTCGTATGGGAACTGCACGTAGGGCAGGTCAGGCTTGCCGATGGCCTGGCCAAGGATGCGGGTGGCCTCGGCCATGGACAGCTCGCGGGGTCCCAGGAGTTCCTGCGTCGTCTTCCCGGAAAAATCAAGCGCGAGCAACCGCCGTGTGGCGACCGCGGCGATGTCCTGGGTCGCAATCATGGGGATGGCGAGATCCGCTCGCAGCGGCGTCCCGTTGATTCCGGCCTGCTTGATCAGCCCGATATTGAAGAACAAGTTTTCCATGAAGAACGTGGGACGCAGGTGCAGGACGTTCGCGCCCGCAAGACGATTGAGGCGCTCCTCCTGATCGTGCAGCCCGTTGATCGGCCCGACCCCCGTCGCCAGATGTGCTCCCACGCTGCTGAGATTCACCGCATGCGCAATGCCCGCGGCCGAGAGCGCCGCTGCCAGGGCCTGCCCCACCCGATTCTGGTACCCGCGAAAATCGGGCTCGCCGTAGGCGGGGGGAATCATGAGATAGGCCGCACGTGCCCCCCGTAAAGCGCGCGTCATCGCGCCCACGTCATCCAGCGACGCCACGAACGGCTCGGCACCATGCTCCGCCAGCACCTTCAACCGCTCCGCACTCCGGCCGATGACACGGACCCGCTCCCCTTTTACCAACAACGCCTCCGCAATCCGTTTTCCCGTGTTGCCGGTTGCTCCTGTAATCGCGTACATTGCGTCCTCCTCTTATGAATCTGAAAAACCAACCGGTTGGTATGCCATCCAGCAGACGGAACTCGTTATCCACCCTCGAAGACCGTCCGGATGTAGCGTTTGAGGTGTGTCAGATTTCGCTCGAAGACTTTCCTGTCACGTTTGGCCTTGGCCATCAATAGCGCGCCTTCAAGGACCGCCACGTAGTGTTCAGCGAGCCCTTGCGTGTCGATCTGGGCGCGCGGACGGTAGGCGGACCTCGCTTCTTCGAAGTCTTGCTTGAGCATTTGCGTCCATCGGTCAAAGTACTGCACGCACTGGGCTCGAATCATCGGGTGGGTGTCGGACAACTCCTGGGCGAAGTTACCCAGCAGGCAGCCGCACTCAATAGACGGGTCGTTGATGCGGT
Organism: Nitrospirota bacterium; assembly: GCA_049325295.1. GTDB lineage: Bacteria > Nitrospirota > Nitrospiria > 2-01-FULL-66-17 > 2-01-FULL-66-17 > JBFLXB01. The sequence goes on along the minus strand of JBMOMD010000021.1, from coordinate 277,324 downwards.
CGATCCAGAAGTCGATCGACGCGATGATTCGTTTCAAGGGATCGGTCTGCCGGCGAAATGACGCGGTGTCGAGCGCTCCGAGGCCGAGTTGCGCATAGCGGTCCAGCACCGCCTTGCCCAAATCGTCCTTGCTCTCGAAGTAGTGAAAGAAACTGCCCTTGGTCAGACCCGCGGTCTCACAGATTTCCTCGACCGTGGTGGCGGGGAATCCCTTCGCCAGCATGAGGCGCTGCGCGGCATCGAGCAGCTTCTCTTTGGTGGGGGAATCAGGGTTAGCCGTTCGCATGGGTTATCTATTAGACAAACCAGTTGGTATGGTAATCCCCATTCGGAACGGTTGTCAAGTCAGATCCTCGCTAACGTAGCCGACGTCGCGCCTGCCCTCCCGGCGCGAGGCCGCCAAATCTGTTGCGCTCCGATTTCATGCCAGTGTCTCCCAACGGCGTGCCGTCGGATCATCGCAACGGGGCATCGAGCCGACACGTCTGTTGCGAACCACGCCAGAGACCAGCAGCGTGATCACGACCCCCAAAATGGCCACGGGCCACGACATGTCGGGCTTTGCCGCGTGAGATCGCGCGTCGATTCTCCCGCATCCAACGCTGATCGGGACTCCGTTCCCCGTCGTTGAGCCGTCCGCCGGCTTGAGCGACCATGTTGCCGCCGACTCCTCCGACATCGGGCCGCAGCAAGGAGACGGCGTCCCGCTCGATTTCATCGAGTTTTCCTGGGCGTGGTTCGTTGTCATTTTTTCCGGGTTGCTCGTTCATGCTCTTCGCAATCAGCGGGTCACCGGTTCGATCCCGGTACCCTCCACCACTCCGCGGTCGCGTAGGGCAACCTGCACCGCCCTGCCCGCAGGACGGCATCCAACCGGCCTTCACCGTTCAGGCGACGAAGTAACGCGGCGGCCGGATTCCGTTGACATCTCCGCGGACGGCATTTATAAGAAACCCATGCACGTGACGGCGGGGGCACGCGCCCTGTTGAGGACGAGGCGGAACGGCGCGCGCCGGGGCGCGCAACCGGAGGGCCGCGCGTGACGCCGCGGCGTCCCGAGCCCGGTCCGTGGTACCGCCAAGCGGTCTTTTACGAACTGCACGTCAAGGCATATAGCGACGGCAACGCGGACGGGATCGGCGACTTCCGAGGACTCGTGACCAAGCTCGATTACATCCAGGACCTGGGCGTGGATTGCGTGTGGCTCCTGCCCATGTACCCCTCCCCGTTTCGCGACGACGGGTACGACATTTCCGACTATTACAGCATCCATCCGCGCTACGGCACGCTGGACGACTTCAAGGCGTTCCTCGACGGCGCGCATCGTCGCGGAATCCGCGTGATCACCGAACTCGTCCTCAACCACACCTCCGACCAGCACGCCTGGTTCCAGGAGGCGCGCAGCTCGCGCGATAATCCCCGCCGCGATTGGTACGTGTGGAGCGAGAGCGATGACCGGTATTGCGATGCGCGCATCATTTTTCCGGACACCGAGCGCTCGAACTGGGCTTGGGACCCGATATCCAAGGCCTATTACTGGCACCGGTTCTTCAGCCACCAACCGGACCTCAACTACGACTACCCGGCGGTGCGCGAGGAAATGTGGAACGTGATGAAGTTCTGGTTGGACATGGGCGTGGACGGCTTCCGGGTCGACGCCGTGCCTTACCTGATCGAACGCGAAGGCACCACCTGCGACAACCTGCCGGAGACGCACGAGGTCATCCGGTTCTTGCGCAAGCGTCTCGATTCGCACTTCACGGACCGCATCCTGCTCGCCGAGGCCAACCACCGGCCCGCCGAACTCCGACGCTACTTCGGCAACGGGGACGAGTTCCACATGGCCTTTCACTTCCCGTTGATGCCCCGCGTGTTCCTGGCTGTGGAGCTGGAGGACCGCAAGCCCTTGGTCGAGATCATGGAGGAAACGCCGCCGATCCCGGACACGTGCCAGTGGGGCACGTTCCTGCGGAACCATGACGAATTGACGCTGGAGATGGTGTCCGAGGACGAGCGGGACTACATGTACGACGCGTACGCCAAGGAACCCCATGCGCGAATCAACCTCGGGATCCGGCGCCGGCTGGCCCCTCTCATGGAAAATGACCGCCGCCGCATCGAATTGCTCAACGCCATGTTACTCTCGCTCCCCGGCTGCCCCATCATTTATTATGGCGACGAGATCGGGATGGGCGACAATGTCTTTCTCGGCGATCGCAACGGCGTGCGCACGCCCATGCAGTGGACCGGCGGTTGGAACGCGGGATTCTCCACCGCCGATCCCGAGCAGCTCTTCCTGCCCGTGGTCTCGAATCCGGTCCACGGGTACCAGGCCGTGAACGTCGAATCCCAGCGGCGCTCGGAGCACTCCCTCCTTTCCTGGATGAAGAAGTTGCTGAAACTCTGGAAGTCTTCTTTGGTATTCAGCTCCGGCTCGATCCGGTTCACCAACCCCAAGAACCATCGCGTCCTCGCGTACTTTCGCGAACTGGACGGGCACACCGTGCTGGTGGTGAACAACCTGTCGCGGACGGCCCAGCCCGTGGAGTTGGATCTCCGCGAGTTCAAGGGCGCGGTCCCGATCGAAATGTTCGGCGGCAACCCGTTTCCTCGCGTGGGCGAGTTGCCCTATTTCCTCACGCTGGGGCCGTATCATTTCTTCTGGTTCTCGCTTCGGCGGCTGTAATCTACAACGACGCATCTAAAAGGAGACGTTTTAAAAGTCAGGAAACTGAGCCCGTTCAGGGGCGGCCAGATGCAAGGCGGAGCGAGAACACGCACAGCGCCAACGGCGCGGAATGTCGATGACCCTTTCCGCTCGGGTGGCGCAGCAACCGGACCGGAGCGTACGAGGTGAGTACGTGAGGACCGGAAAGCGCACTGCGCCGATCCGTGGCGCTGTCAATGCTCCGTTCCGCCCGCTTGGCGAAGCAAGCGCAGCGACAACGCCGCAGATGGCCGCTCATGGACGGGCTCCTTGGACCCGAGGCGCGTAGTGGCGGAAGATACCATCCTTTCAGACGATCTCCTGAGCCAACTGATCGCGGTGGGCGAGGTCGACATTCTCGTCGGCGTGCCCACGTTCAACAACGCCAAGACCGCGGGCCAGGTGGTGCGGGCGGTCCAGGTCGGCTTCCTGAAGTATTTCCCGCGGGCGCGAACCGTGGTGATCAACCCGGACCGGGGATCCACCGACGGCACCGTGGACGTGGTCCGCAACGCCACGGTCAGCGACTATCGCACCCTCATGACGTCTCAACCGCTGCGCACCCTCCACCGCATCACCACCCCCTACAGCGGCGGTCCCGGCCGCGACCACGCCTTGCGCACCATCTTCGCGGCCGCGGACCTGCTCCGCGCCAAGGCCTGCGCGGTGGTGAGCGCCGAGCTGCAGAGCGTCACCCCGGAATGGATCGAGGGGCTGATTCGCCCCGTGTACAAGGAGCAGTTCGATCTCGTCACCCCGCTCTACCATCGCCATAAGTTCGACGGGCTCTTGATCAACAACGTCGTGTATCCGATGGTGCGGGCGATCTACGGGGCCCCGGTCAAGGAGCCGCTCGGCAAGGAGTTCGGCGTCTCCGGACGCCTAGCCAAGGCGTTCCTCGACGGGCTGGGCGCGGGACAGCCGCGTCCGTCCGGGATCGATCTCCGGCTGACCACGTCGGCCATCCGGAACGGGTATCGGCTCTGCCAAACGTTCCTCGGGCCCAAGATCCACGCGCCCAATTACGCGGAACCGGAGCTCACCACCGTGCTGCCGCGCGTGGTCGGCACGTTGTTCGAATGCATGGGGACCGACGAGGCGTTCTGGCTCGCGCGCGCCGAGTCCGCGACGATCCCGACGTTCGGGTTCCAATACGACCTCAGCCTGGAACCGGTTCGCGTCAATCGCGACCGCATGCTGCAGGTGTTCCGGAACGGAGTCCGCGAATTCGCGTCGATCCTGACTCCGATCCTGTCGCCGGCGACGTTCGAGGCGATCCAGCGCCTGGTCGACGTGAGCGACGCGGACCTCCGGTTTCCGGACGAGCTCTGGGTGAACACGATGTATGAGTTCGCCGCCTCGTACCATCGCGGCGTGATCCATCGCGACCACCTGCTGCAGGCGCTGGTGCCTCTATACCTGGGGCGCACGAGCTCGTTCGTGGCCGAGAATCTCGGCACCGATTCGATGGACTTCGAACAACGGCTGGAGGCCTTGTGCCTGGAGTACGACCGGTTAAAGCCTTATCTGATCGAGCGCTGGAAGCCGGACTAACCCTGTAGCGGAGCCTGTTCAGGAATGCGTCAGATGCAAGGCGCCACGAGCACCGGACCGGAGCGTACTGGGTCCGTACGTGAGGACCGGACGCGCAGTGGCAACGCAGCAGATGACCATTCACGGACAGGCTCTTGGTGAGGCCCCCATGACCGAGACCCTCCTCAACGGCGTCACACAGACATTGGACGCGGCCCTGAACATGGGCATCGAGCTGTTGCCGAAGATCCTTGGGATGTTGATCATCGTCGCCATCGGGTGGGTGATCGCGATCGTCACCCGGGTGGTGATCCGTCGCCTCTTGAGCCTGGTGAAGTTCGACGCGCTGTGCGACAACGTGGGCGCGACGCAGATCGCGGCCAAGGCCGACCTCCCCCCGCCGACCGCCCTGCTGAGCGCCTTGGTGTTTTGGGTCACGTGGACCGCGTTCTTGATGTTGGGCGTGAGCACGCTGGGCATCGTCGTGCTGCAGGAACAGATCGCCCAGTTCTTTCGGTACGTCCCTCAGATTTTCATCGCCGTGGTGATTCTCTTCATCGGGCTGCTCTTCGCGAACTTCGCGGCCCGGACGGTGCTGCTGGGCATGGTGAACGCCAACGTCCCCTCGGCCCGGCTGTTGAGCAACGCGGTCCGCGTGTTCCTCGTGATGCTGGCGGTGGCGATGGCCCTCGAACAGATCGCGCTGGCCAAGACCGTGGTGCTGATCGCGTTCTCCATCGCCTTCGGCGCCGTGATGCTCGGGTTGGCCATCGCGTTCGGGTTGGGCGGGCGCGACGTCGCCCGCCGCGTCCTCGAACGGCAGTTCACGGAGGACGCCACCAAGAGCGAGAAAGACGAGATCTCACACCTCTGACGGGGCGCGAGCCACGCGCGTGCACGCGCCGCGCAGGATCGCCCAGCCCACGCCGCCGGCGACCAGTGACGCGCCCAGGATCCCGAGCTTGGCCGACGACAAGATCGCGGATCCGGCAAACGCCAGGTTCGCGATAAAAAGCGACATGGTGAACCCGATCCCGCCCAGCCACGCCGCGCCGTAGATATGCCGCCATCGCAGGTCGGACGGCAACGCGGCCAGGCCCGATCGCACCGCGCCCCACGCGCACAGGAAGATGCCGGCTTGCTTGCCGAGGACCAGGCCGAAAAACACCCCCAGCACCACGGGATCCGCCAGCGTCGAGAGATCCACCCCGGCGAGCGACACCCCGGCGTTCGCGAGCGCGAACAGCGGCATCACCAAGAACCGCATCGCCGGGTGCAGCGCGTGCTCCAATCGCTCCATCGGGGTCTGGACGTGGATCGCGGCGCTCTTGAGCGCCTGGAGCGCGGCTTGGTGCGCCTCGGTGATGAACTGATCCTCGCGGGACGGGCCCGCCCGCTCGAACTCCTCCAACGTCGCGCGGCTCTGCGCCAGGAATTGCTCGCTGGCGAGGCGCGCGCGGGACGGGATCGTCATGGCCAACAACACCCCCGCGATCGTGGCGTGGATCCCGGACGAGAGGACCGCGAACCACAGGCCAAGGCCCAGGACGCCGTACACGAGCGGATGGCGGACCCCCTGCCGATTTAATTCCATCAGCACCACCAGAATGATCAGCGCGGGGAACACGCTCCCCCAGTGAATCGTGTCCGTATAGAACAACGCGATCACGACCACCGCCCCCAGGTCGTCGACGATCGCCAACGCGGTAAGGAAGACTTTGAGCGACAACGGCACGCGTTTGCCCAGCAGGGTCAAGATCCCGATGGCGAACGCGATATCCGTGGCCATCGGAATGCCCCAGCCGCGCGCGGTCGGCGCGCCATGGTTGAACAGGGCGTAGATCGCCGCCGGGACCGCCATCCCGCCGACCGCGGCCGCGATGGGCAGCGCCGCGTGCCGGGGTGAGGCGAGTTCGCCCACCAGGAATTCGCGTTTGATCTCCAGGCCGATGACGAAGAAAAACAGCGCCATCAAACCGTCGTTGATCCAATGATGGAGCGAATGCGTCAGTGCAAACTTGCCGAGCGCGAGGGTCAGCGGCGTTTCCCACACGTTCGCGTACCAGTCCGCCCAGGGGGAGTTGGCCCACCCCAACGCCAGGAGGGAACACCCGAGCAGAAGAATGCCGCCCGACGACTCGAGGTGGACGAATCGTTCGAACGGTCGCAGCGACCGTTCAATCAGGGTTGGCATGGGGCGCGGTTCGTTCATGGTCATGCTCACCGGATCCGACAACAGCGCGCGGCGCGGGAGTCTCCGGCTCGTCTACGGGGATGCCGACACTCTTGGGACCGCGGCTATGAGGCGATCACGGCACACAAACGACGGTGTGATTGTGTGTCGGGATCGCGGGTCGGTGGATTCTACCGAGGGAGGTCGGGCTTTGCCAGCACAATCGTCCCGGCCTGGGCCGGATTCAGTCGAGTGTCAGGCGGCCGATTTCCGGTACAGTTCCGAAAGCTCGGCCACGACCAACGCGTAGTTCACCGAACGGTTGTAGCGGAGCAAGGCGCGGAAATTCGGCAGGACGGCCACGGTGCGCCGGCTCTTCCGCCACGAATACGCCAGCAGCGACACCTCTTGATCCAACTCCGACGGGCGAGGCTCAACGGTCCACTCGACGCCGAAACCCGGCAATTCCTTGAGACGGATCCGGGCATCGAGCCCGCGATCGAGCAGCTCACGCACGCGAGCCTGTTCGGTATCGACCTGGACCTGGAGGCGAATCTGCTCGGCCGGTCGCCAGCCGTGGACAATGAGGAAATTCGCCACGCTCGCCGCGATGTCGCCGTCCGATCGCCACAGGTCGCGCCGGCCGTCGCCGTCATGGTCCACCGCGTAGTTGCGGTAGCTGGAGGGAACAAACTGCGGCGTGCCCATGGCCCCGGCGTACGAGCCCTTGATGCCCAGCGGATTCCATTGTTCTTCGCGACAGAGCACCAAAAACTGAATCAGTTCCCGCCGCGCAAAGTCTTCTCTGCGCTCCAGCAAGGAGAAGATAGTATTGAGGGCGTCGAACACCCGATACCCCCCGTCCTGGCGTCGGCCGTAGTGGGTCTCAACCCCCACGATCGCGGTGATGACCGAGGCATCCACACCGTATTGTCCTTGAATCGTCTGAAAGAGGTCCCGTCGCTCGCGAAGGTATCTCACGCCACGCCGAGTCAGGGGCGGAGTCACCAACCGGTGGTAATACCGCTCCATGGGCAAGCGCTCGGGAGGGTGCTCGAAGAGGGCGATGATCTCCGGCCGGAGCTGCGCCTGCTTGAAGAGGGCGGTCAGTGCCGTGGGCTCGAACCCGTGTTCGCGCTGCAGCTCGTCCAACAACGCGCGGTATTTGGGCGAATCCAACGCGGGTGCGTCGAATACTCGCTCGTGCGCCCGCACCGCCGACGCGTACCCGACCAATGGCACGGCCAGCGCACCGACCCCGAACGCCCATCGTAAAAACGTACGGCGATCCTGTTTCGTCACCACGTATCGCGGCTCCACGCCGGGGCATCGTAAACCCCGCCCTCCCCGGCACCACATTGTAGCCGATGCCGCGCCGCGTGGGCGGCGCTCGAAACCGCGCAAGTCGGTGCGCGCGGATGGATGCTGCATCGAGAGGCGCCATTAGGTTGTCCGCAGTACTCCTTGCATCTTCGAGCTCGACAGCGTCATACCCAATTGACTCCGCGACGGACCCGAACGATGAGCGATGGCGCGCCATTGCCCTCCGGGCAACCCAGACTCGCGGGCAATTGCGCTCTCGATTCCAATCGGCCTGAGATTATGTTCTGGAGAACGAGCGGCGGGAATGGCTCCTGACACTCTTCCGGCGCCCAAGACCTGAGCCCTTTTTGCTGAAGGTCACGGACCCCCGGGGGTTCTGGGAGATCGCGAAGCAAAAAAGCCGTTAACCGGATCCGACAAGGAGCTGTCCCCGTTTTCCATCCGCGGTTCGGTCAAAGTTGCACTGATCGTGCAAAAATACCTGGCCAATTTGCACGGATCTTGATAGTATCGCCTCCATGAAGCTCCATCCCCGCGCGCTCGCTCCCTTGCTACAGGCTCGCCTCGCCGCCCGCGCGATCACGGTCCTCACCGGCGCCCGGCAGACGGGCAAGACTACGTTGGTCCGCGACCTTCTCCCGACGCACGGGCTCGCGCCCCTTTACCTCTCGCTCGACGATCCGGACGAACGCTTGCGCCTGGCCGGGGATCCGGTTCGACGGTTGGATCACGGCTCCCGATTGGTGATCGTGGATGAAGTGCAAAAGCAGCCCGGTCTGATGGATGCCGTCAAGCTGCTTGCGGACCGGAAACAGGGGCATCGCTTCCTGCTGCTCGGCTCGTCGCAGATTCTGCTGCTGCGTCAGATCCGCGAGACACTCGCCGGGCGAGCGTCGCTTCTGGAACTGTGGCCCCTGGCGCTGTCCGAGAAGGTTGACGCGCCGTCGGTTCCAGCCTCAGGCCTGGACGCGATCTGGCGCGACGGTGCCGCGGCCATCCAGCGCCTTGCCGATCAGGCGTTGTCGGCCGATCACGCCCGACAATGGCGAAGCCTGGCCGACGGTCATCTGTCCTGGGGCGGGTATCCCGCCGTCGAACCGCTTACGGACCACGACCGCGTGATCTGGTTACGGGACTTCCGGCGAACGTACTTGGAGCGGGATCTGGCCGACCTCGGACGGGTCGCCGACCTCGATCAGTTCGCCCTGGCGCAAAACCTGTTCGCGGCCCGCACCGGCCAGGTCCTTTCCTACAGCGAAGTCGCCCGGGACCTCGGCGTCGCGGTCAACACCGTGAAGAAATACGTGCGCTTCCTGGAAATTTCCTATCAAGTGTTCCTGCTCCGGCCGCTGCTGCCGACCGCGACCGCTCGCCTCGTGAAAAGTCCCAAACTCTACTGGACGGACCCCGGGCTCGCGCGTCTGCTCTCGGATCGAATCGGCGCGGCCGACGGCGCCATCTTCGAAACCATGGTGCTCGACGAGTTGCTGCGCTGGTCGTCATTCCAGGACGACCCGCCGCAGATCCACTACTACCGGACGCGCAGCGGCCGGGAAGTCGACTTCGTGCTGCACACCCCATCGCAGGTCGTGGCCATTGAAGCCAAGGCCGCAACCCGCGCCCACCGCGCGGACGCCAAGGCTCTCGAAGAATTCCTGGCCGACCCGCCGATCCGCGGCCTCCGGCGCGCCGCATCCAGGATCGGCCTGGTCGTCTATCGCGGCCGAGAAATCGAGCCCCTCGCCCCGCGCGTCTGGGCCATCCCCGACTGGCGCCTGTTTGGAGCAGCCGATCAGGGATGACCGCAGCCTAAACAGCACTCCGATCTTGTTTTGTCCGAAGAAGACGCTGCCCCGGAATCAAGCACTCCGCAACAGAAAATACATCTGTCACCTTTTCTCTTCCAAGAAAAGAGGGGTAGCTCAGAACGTCCCCTAATAAATTTATGCTATGGCTGCGGGGGTAGCTGATCATGTCTGGGACCTGAAAGAAATGGTGGCCTTGCTCGGCTAATCCTAATTGATACGGCATTATCGACAAGGCACATAGCCCCAGGTCCTCGAATGCTCCCCCGAAGCTTAGTCATACCTGGGAGCATTGCATCAATCCACATGGCGCGCGGATGAAAATATTTCATTTTCAGTGTGTTCCCATATGCATCAGTCACTTCTAGACTATGCCGATCGCTGCGGTGTTTTTTAAGCACGTCTTTTCCTACCAGGAATTCTCCATTCTCAAATTGAACAATTACCCGATTGTCTGGACCTCGAAGAACAAATGAGACAAGTAGTGAACCATCACTAGCCCGATCCAACGTGATGATGGATTCTTTATCGACTTCGAGAACCGTGTGCGGGAATGTGTGTGTAATCGAGACTATATTCCCGAGGAACATAGCAAGAGAACCTTCATCGATAGCTCCGCTGCACTGATCTGGCAATGGATCGTTCGCGGGATAGAGACGGCCAAACGGCTGATCGAGTTCGACGCTCTCATCGAGACGGTATGTCGTATATAAAGAGCCCATAAAGAGCAAGAAAATTAATCCTGAAACGCCGAATTGCCACGTTCTAAAAATCCGTTGTTCTGCTTTAAATGTGAGATCATTCTCGCCCTTATGGGGGCGTTTCTCTCGGAGAGAGTCAGATTGGGACCAACCGATTAGACTCCAAGCGAACGCAATACAAAAAACAATATAAGCCACGATGAACCATGGATTCGGATAAGGAAGGCTATAGCCTAGCCCCCAAAACATTGTACCGAGGCCCCAGGGAGCCGAGACCGATAAAGCTCTTCTGAGCCACGGAGACATGTGGTAACCCTCGTCCAGAGAAGGATGGCTACCATAGCATTGCTAGACATTCCGGTAAAGTGGTAGGTATTTTGGTCAAACTGCATCAAGTGCCTACTCGTTATCGTCCTGTGGGATTAAGATTAATAAGATTAATGGGGACAGATCTATTTTCTTGGGTGTCCGACCGAGTTCCAGACATCGCTCATAACCTCCCCCGACTGGTATAGTAAGCGCATTCGTCTCGACTCCCAAGGAGGATTCCGTGGTCGATGCCGCCCGCAACTTATTTGACGCTATCCGCACCTCCCCGTTGGTCCGCCTACTCCTGATCGGGTTTCTCCTGCTGGTGCTGCAGATCCCCATCCTGATGATCAACGGACAAATTGGTGAGCGAGAAGAGCGCCGCCGGACGGCTGTTACCGAAGTCACCGAAAAGTGGGGCAAAGAGCAGACCGTCATCGGCCCCATGCTCACGGTCCCCTATGTTTGGCGATGGACCGAGCCGGGGGAAGGAGGGAAACAACGGATCCGCACGGAGGTTCGTCACGCCACGTTCCTTCCCGACGATTTGACGATCCAGGGGCGGATGGAAAGTGAGACCCGTTATCGCGGAATCTTTGAGGTGCCGGTCTACCGCATGACTCTTGAGGTCACGGGTCGATTCACCAAGCCGGACTTCACGGATTGGGGGGTCGATTCCAAGGAGGTTCAATGGGACCGCGCGGCATTGTCGGTCCGAATTTCAGACGCCCGTGCGATTCAGAATCAAGCGACCCTGAATTGGAACGGTCGGGATGAGCCGTTCCTCCCGGGAATCGGCGAGTTCGGGGGAACGAAACCGGGCATTCATGCCGCGCTGAAGGGACGACTCGCCGGAGACCGGTTTGAGTTCTCCTTTCCCCTGGTTCTTAACGGCAGCGACGGCGCCTTTTTCGCGCCGCTTGGACAAACCACCACGGTCAAGGTCACCTCCAACTGGGGCAACCCCAGCTTTCAGGGCAACTGGCTTCCGAACGACCGGGTTGTGACCGACAAGAGTTTTGAGGCCAACTGGTCCATTCCGCATCTGGGACGAAACTATCCCCAACACTGGACATCGGACACGGATCTCGGGAGCGTGATCGAGGCTTCCCAATTCGGTCTCCGGCTCATCTCCCCCGTCGATCAGTATCGGATGGCACATCGGAGCATGAAGTACGAGGCCCTGTTCTTGCTGTTGACGTTTGTCTCGATCTGGTTGTTCGAGGTGCTGGCCAAAATCCGAGTTCACTCAATTCAGTATCTGCTCGTCGGCGCCGCGATGGCGTTGTTTTATCTCCTGGAATTGTCGCTATCGGAGCATCTCGGATTTCCCGTCACCTACGTGATCGCGAGCGCCGCCGTGGTTGGCCTGATCTCGGCCTACAGCATCTCGATTCTCAAGCAGGCCAAGCGCGGGGCCGTCATGGGCGTGATAGTCGCCGCGCTCTACGGCTACTTGTACGTCCTGTTGAATAATGAGGATTACGCCCTCTTGGTCGGCTCCATCGGATTGTTCCTGATCCTGGGACTGGTGATGTATCTGACTAGACGGATCGATTGGTTCGCAATGAACAAGTAAGCCTCCCAGTATGAACGGGGCCGGGGTCGCATCTTTAATCTTTAGCTCCGCCCTCCCGTTATATTGACAGAATTCTGTACAGCAGCGTATAGTGGGGTCATTTCGATCAGAGGTCTCTCGGATGGCGATCTCCCCCAAAGACGTGATCCCGCTCACCAAAGCCCGCGCTACCCTCACAGAGCTGTGCGAGCAAGTCCGTCGCACGCGCGGCGAGAAGCTGATCACCAAGAACGGCGAGAGCTGCGCGGCGCTGATCGACGCGGACCTCCTGGACCACTACCACCGCCTCGAACGTGAGCATATCCATCTCACCCTGTTGGAGGGGGCCGTCACAGGGATGACGGACGCGGCGGCCGGAAAAACCGTCTCGCTGAAGGCCCTCAAAGCTCGGTATGGCCGGTAGGCGATTCGCCCCGGTCTTTACTCACAACTTTCTCTCCAATCTGGACGCGATCGAAACCTTCCTCAAGCCCGAGGGAAGGACGGCGTTTCGGCGTCTCCTGGACCGACTCTTCGACGACATCGTGCCGATGCTCACCCGTTTTCCGGACGGCGGGCGACCGCTGTCCCACCATCCCGTCCGGTCCCGCGAGGCGCGGACGCTGGTGCGAAAACTGCGCTCGTTGATGCCAGCGACCGACGAGATCCGGGAGTTTGTCGTGGATGATTACCTCCTGCTGTCTCTTCGTCGCGGACGGACGCTCGTTTTTCTGGCGGTCAAACATCACCGCCAGTTGTCATTTGACCTGCGAAGGTTTTGGGCCTAACGGCGCCGCGGTGTGCATACCGCGGCGCCGTTGGCGCAGAGCGGCTCAGTAGCGGCCGCGCTTCCGACATTACTTTCCATCATCGTCGTCGTGATCGTCGTCGTCCTTGTCCTTGCCGCGGGAGTACGGCCGGACATAGTCGCCGAGGTCGGCGGCCGGCACTGTGTAGGCGTGGAGGATGCCGGGTAGGAGTTGATACTCCGTGGTCAGCTCGGCGGGCGCGCCGCCGGTGGTGAAGAAGCAGGCGGTGACTTGACCCAAGGGGCATTGGATTGAGCTGACGTATGGGTCGGCATCGGCGAATCGGAAATACACGTCGAACTGCTCCCCGCCCGCATTTTGGGTCACGCTGTAGTCATTGTCGGTTCCCGCAACCATCAGATAGTTGCCGCCCTTGAGGCGCGGGCCGACGGCCAGGCCTTCCCACTTCTCCGGGACTTTGTTGCCGATTTCGGGCATCGTGTCGGCGGCAAGGTCCAAGACGGGGCCGGTCTTGACGACAGCGCCCACTGGACATGCGGCAGCCGCGAACGTCACGTTGCTCATATCGGCCGCACCCGCAATGTCGATGCGAAAGACCTTCTTGTTCGGCGGCGAGAAATCCGCCCCCACGCCGATGCCCCGGTTGTTGCGCTCCAGGACCAGGAACTCGTGATGGTTGGTGGCGAGCAGGGCTGAAATGCCGCGGCCCTGCGAGGAGCCTTCCATCTGGTAGGCGTACTGAGCGACCGCAGTGCCGGTCTCGGTGTCGAACTTGACGATGCGGTTGCACACGCCGCTACCCCCGCCCTCATCCAGCATGGCGCTCTGCAGCATGGCGTAGGCGTACTCGCCGTCCGGGCTGATGGCCAGCCCCTCGAAGCCGCGGTTGGTGCGTTTACCGGCCGTGTTGCCGGCGTCGCCCGCGTAATTGGGGGTGCTGCTCGCCGCGTTGCGCGGGATCAGGTTGGCCGGGGTGGTGAAGGTCCGCACCCGCTTGCCGTGACGATTGAATTCGTAGAGGGACGGGCCGTACTCGTCCGAGACCAGGAAATGGCCGTTCTTGGGGTTGATCACGAACCCTTCCGGGTCAAATGCGTTGCTCAGCACGTTGGTGGAATTGGGCGCGATGCCGTCCATGGGGTTGCCCGCTTCGTCTTTGAAGATCACGGTCTTGAGGATCTTGAAGCCCTTGATCGCGCCGGTGCGCTCGTCCACCTTCAGGCGGAAGCGCTGCACCCGGGTTTCGTAGTGGAGAGAGCCGCCGCCCGGGCCGCGATCGGACAAGCCCCACCACTGCCCGCGATGAGGGTCGTAGTAGAGGTCCGAGAAGTACCCCACTCGGCCGGTGTTGGCGTCCGTGCCGCCGCTGCGGTCCAGCATCGCGCCGTCCAAGGCGAGGCCGTTGACGAATTCCGGCGCGGCCAGCGCCGCCGGCGACCCGGCGCAGATCAACGCCATCGCCGTGACCATAGTCATGTTCCGCAAATCCTTCATGTGCCCCTCCCGTGTGGTAACGCGCGGTTCACGTCAGTGATAAGGCCGCACTATACGCGCGCCGTGCTACACGAGCGTTACGACGCGCTCAATTTGCTGTTAAGATCTCGCGGAGGGGGGCGTATGACCGGTCGTGTTGAAGGCATTTGGATCAAGCGCGCACATCGCGGACCCATGGACTGCGTGTCACGGGCCACATTGCGCGCGGGGCGTGGGATTGCGGGGAACGCGGATCAGGGCGGCCGCCGCCAGGTGACCTTGCTCGAGTGCCGCGCGTGGGATGCGGCCATCGAGCAGGTCGGCGTCTCGGTGGAACCCGTTGCCCGGCGCGCCAACCTCCTCATCAGCGGTCTCTCGCTCGCGGACAGCCGCGGGCGCACGCTCCGGGTCGGCGCGTGCGAACTCCGCATCAACGGCGAGACCCGGCCGTGCGAGCGCATGGACGAGGCGCAGCCCGGCTTGCGCGCCGCGCTGAGCGCGCCCTGGCGCGGCGGCGCCTTCGCCGAGGTGCTCACCGACGCCGAGATCGAACTGGGCGCACCAGTGGAATGGATCGACGGAGCATCCGCGACCCGGTAGTCCGACGGACGCAGGCTTTCCTTCCGCCACGGAATCTTTTCTCGGCAGTGTGCTACCATGCCGGCTCGAATCACGCCTTCCCACCCAAGCACGGAGGGTCCGCGATGCCAGAACCCGAACGGCGGTACTTTCGGCGTGTTCAGAAGGTCATCGAGTTTCAGTACACGGGCAGCGGGCCATCACGCACCGGCCGGATTCGGGATCTGAGCGAAGGCGGCGTGTTCGTGGATACGCCCGATCCCCTCGCCGCCGGAAGCCCGGTCTCGTTTTCCTTCGTGTTGCAACCGATCTCGAAGAAGACGATTCTGGGACGGGGGTTGGTCCGCTGGTGCGACGAGGCGGTGGGAATGGGGATCCAATTTCTCGCCATGTCCGACGAAGACCGCGGGTTGATCCGCCGCTTCGTGATGCTCGAACCCGGCAACCCGACGGGGCCTGCGCGCTAACCTCCCGTTCCGTTCGCTCCGCCGTGAGTCTCATCGGCCTGACCGCGATTGACAGCGCCGCCATCGGTGCTACGTTCAACCGGAGGCCGCTCCACTACCATTAAAGAATATCGATGGACCATCCACCGCGGACGCGGAATCAGCCTGCGCCCGCGGTGGCGTGATTCACGGTCGCTCGGACGTTTTCTGGGACGACTCCACGGTGCTGGGTTCAGAGGTGCCGCTTGATGGGTACGACGTGACGGCCGGGCAAACCGGAATGAGCGAAAGGGCGCGTTGTGGTCGGCGCTGATTCCGGATCGCCGGTGCGCCGTTCCGTGCAGGGACTGCTCGGGCGTTTGTGGTCCGTCGTCCCGCAAGGCGGCAGTTTGCCGGACGAAAGCTGGCAAGAGCGGCACCGCTTCATGGTCGGCTTCACTTGGTTTCACGCCCTGTTGATCGCGGTGCTGGGCCCGGTGCTGGGCGCCCGCGGCCACGACGGCATGATCCTGCAGTCGGCGGTCGGCGCGGGCGTGGTCGCCGGGTTTGCGGCGTTGGCCGGGGTCGGTGCGCTCGGCCGCATCGGACGGGCCGCGGCGGTGGGCATCGGGCTCATGACCTCGTCCGCCCTGCTCGTCCACTTGTCGGGCGGGTACGTCGAGCTCCATTTTCATTTCTTCGTCATGGTCATCTTCATGGCGTTGTACCAGGATTGGATTCCCTACCTCCTGGCCATCTTGTACGTGGCGATCCATCACGGCGTGGTGGGCGTGCTGTGGCCGACCATGGTGTACAACCACCCGGCCGCGATCAACGCGCCGTGGACCTGGGCCGGCATCCACGCGTTTTTCGTGTTGTGGGCCTCGGTCGGCAGCATCATTGCCTGGCGGTACACGGAACACGCGTTCGGACGGGCGCGGCTGCTCCTGGAGTCCACGGGAGAAGGCGTGTTCGGGCTCAACCGAGACGGCCACGTGATGTTCATCAATTCCGCGGCGACCCGGATGCTCGGTCTCCAGGGCGTTCGCGGGATGGGACAGCCGATCACCCGATTGGTCCGCCATACCAAGGCGAACGGCGCGTCGTATCCGGACCGCGACAATCCGATGTTGAACCCGTTGACCACGGGGATCACCTGCTCCGTGGTGGACGAACTGTTCTGGCGCGACAACGGCACCTCGTTCGCGGTGGATTTTCGCAGTTCCCCGATCGTGGAGCGAGGCACCGTGACCGGCGTGGTGGTGACGTTCAACGACGTCACCGAACGCAAGAAAGCCCAGGAGGCGGTCCAAGCGAGCGAGGCCCGCTACGCGGGGATCTTGGACATCGCCCACGAGGCCATCATCTCGATCGACGAGGCCCAGCGCATCGTGGTGTTCAATCAGGGCGCCGAGAAGATTTTCGGCTATTCCCAGGCCGAGATTCTGGGCGCGCCGCTCGATCGGCTGATCCCGACGCGATTCCACGACGCGCACCGCGCGCACGTGGACGGGTTCGCCGACCACGGCGAGGGCAGCCGCCGCATGCAGGAACGGCGGGAAATCTCGGGCCTGCGCAAGGACGGCACGGAGTTTCCGGTCGAGGCCTCCATCTCCAAGCTCGAATTGAACGGAGAACGGATCTGCACCGTGGTGCTTTGGGACATCACGAGCCGGCACCGCGCGGACCTCGAACGTAAAACGAGTCTCTCGTTGTTGTCGGCCACCGTGGAGTCCACCGCCGACGGCATCCTGGTGGTCAACCAAGCCGGGAAGATCATCCACTACAACCGCAAATTCATGACCATGTGGCGCATCCCCGAAGCCATCCTGGCCGCGGGGGACGATCAGCGGGCGATCGAATGCGTGTTGGACCAACTGCAGGACCCCACCGCGTTCGTGGAAAAGATCATGGCGTTGTACGCCACGCTCGAGGCGGAGAGTCACGATCGCTTGGCGTTCAAGGACGGCCGGGTGTTCGAACGGTACTCCCAACCCCAGCGAATCGACGGCCGTTGCGTGGGACGCGTCTGGAGTTTTCGGCACATCACCGAGCGGGTGCGCGCCGAGGAAGAAGTCCGCCTGCTGCACACGATGACGCGCCTGATCAGCGAGGCCGATGACCTGCACACCGCGCTGCAGCGGGTGGTGCAGACCGTGTGCGATGCAACCGGGTGGTTGGGAGGCCAGGCGTGGACCCCGAGGGCCGATGGGCGACTGGAGTGCAGCCCCGCGTGGTACGACGCCGCCGCCAGCCTTCAAATCATCCGGTCCGCGAGCGAAACCGTCGCGTTTGGCGACAACGAAGGCTTGCCCGGACGGGTGTGGTCGTCTCGAGCCCCCTTGTGGTTATCCGAAGAAACCCTGCACGCCACGGTGCCGTTCGGCGCCCTGATCCGGGCGGTCGGCGTGCGCGCGGTGCTCGGCATTCCCGTGGCGGCGGTGGAGCGCATGGTGGCCGTCCTGGAGTTTTATGTTCGGGAACCCCGGCAAGAGGATGAGCGGTTGATGCGCGTGGTGTCGGACGCCGCCAGACAAATGGGCGAATTGATCCAGAAAAAGCTCACCGCGGCCGAACTGGAGAAACAAGCCACGCACGATGCGCTCACGGATCTGTATAATCGCCGGCATTTCGCGGAGCGCACGTTCCAGGAACTGGAGCGGGCGAAGCGAGAGGACCACGCGTTGGCGCTCGTGTTGACTGATCTGGATCGGTTCAAGGCGGTCAACGACGTGTTGGGGCATCATGCCGGCGACATGGTGTTGCAGACCGTGGCGCGAAGTCTCCGCGAGGCGAGTCGCGGCACGGATTTGGTGTTTCGCTGGGGCGGCGACGAGTTTGTGATCGTCCTGTCGAAGATCTCGCGCGACGGCCTGCGCACTGCCACGGAGCGGATCCGGAGCGCGGTCCGGGGCGTGGCCGAAGAAACCGGGTTGGATATCGATCTGAGCATCGGCGTCGCCCTGTATCCTGAACACGGGCACACGGTCGACGAGCTGGTTCGGGTGGCGGACCGCGCCCTGTATTTGGCCAAAAAGAGCGGCGATCAGATCAAGATCGGCGAAGAAGATTACCAACTGACCGACGACGCCGTGCACGTGGTGTTTCAGCCGGTTTTCGCGGTGCGCCCGGGTGCAAAGGGCGCGTCCCGCGAGGTGGTGGGGTACGAGGCCCTGAGTCGCGATCCCGCGGCCAAGTTGAGCGTCGCGGAATTATTCGCCAAGTACCATCGGATCGGGAAACTCGATGAACTGAAGCGCCTGTGTTTTACGGCGCAGCTCAACCGCGCCCGGGAGTTGGGGCTCTCCCGCGTCTTCCTCAACGTGGAATTCGGCATTCTCAAACACTGGAATCCCCCGCCCGCCAAACCGCCCGATACCGAGGTGGTGTTGGAAATTTCCGAGATGGGAGCCCTGGACAACATCGACGCCCGGCTCGATGTGGCCCGCCTCTGGCGCGCGCACGGCTACAAGTTCGCGCTGGACGATTTCGGCGCCGGGTATATCTCGCTGCCGTTCATCGCGCGGTTCATGCCGGAATACATCAAGGTCGATCGCTCGGCCATCCTCCACGCGGTCGCGTCTCCCCAGTTCAAGGAGTTCATGACCGGGTTGATCGCCGCGCTCCGCAACTATTCGACCGAAGGCATCATCGGCGAGGGCGTGGAAACCGAACAGGAACTCCAGGCCACCCTTGAAATGGGCGTGGCGCTGATTCAGGGATTCCTATTCGGGAAGCCCGGCGACCTTGATTCGAATTCTCTCCGACCCTCCGCCCCAAAAAACGCCGCGTAAAACGGGAACCTCTCCACAACCTCCATCAAACCATCGGGGTGAGGTTTCGCCGTTAAACCTTGATCGGACGGTGCGAGATTCGGGGCTTTACCACAAGCCCTGATGCAGTCATGGCTCTTTCTCAGCAATCATTATGGTTTGGATCGAGGTTCAGCTACCAACGAAGTTTCGCTTGACTTGATGATTCTTCAGGTGTCTATAATCGCGCGTCGGTACCTTGGGTAACCTAGGGATGGGGACGTGCTGTCCAGCCCGCGTCAGCGATGACGCGAAAGGAGGGGCTCCATGGTCGACTTCTTCGGGTTAACGCACTCAGGCAGCCGGGGTCGGGTGTTGGTCGTGGACGACGAGGCCGACGTCCGCAAAGCCGTCAACCTCGCCCTGACCAAGTCCGGATACGACGTGATTGAGGCCGACGACGGGAAGAAAGCCGTCGAGGTCATCAATTCCGGCGACAACGCGCTCTGCGTCGACGTCGTGATCTGCGACATTCGCATGCCCCGGGTCAACGGGGTTGAAGCCATCGCCTACTTTCGCCGGGAGTTTCCGACGCTGCCCGTCATCGTGCTGACCGGGTTCCCCGACGTGCAACTCGCCACCTCGTTGCTGAAGCAGGGCGTCGCGGACTACGTGGTCAAACCCGTTGAACGCGACACGCTGGCCGCGGCGGTGGAAGCGGCGATGAGACATTACAGCCGGGTGTAGCGACTCGGACGGTCCTTCTTCCGGCCATGAGCTCGGAGCAGACGCCGGTCGAAGCGAGCGCGACGCGGGCCGCCGCGGCCGTCGGATCACGCGTGACGGAGCGCGACCCCATCACGGTGGCCCTGCTGGGCGCGGGCCGCGGCGGCTCCGCGCTGTTGGAGTTATTCGCCCGAACCCCGGGGGTCTCGGTGAGCGCGGTCGCGGACAAGGACCCCCGGGCGCCCGGGTTGCGGCGCGCCCGCGAGCTCAAGATTCCCACCACCGAGAGCGCGGCCGACCTCCTGGCGCGCGACGAAGCCGAGCTGATCGTGGACGTGACCGGCGATCCCGGCGTGGGGCGCTGGCTCGCGGATCATCATTCGCCCGGCACCGACGTCCTCGGAGGAACCGGCGCCAAGCTGTTGTGGAATTTGGTGCGGTATGAAGCCGAGACCCAGGCGCAACTGGGACAAGCCGAGAAGCTGGCCACGATCGGCACCTTCACCTCCGGCGTGGCGCACGACATTAATAATCCGCTCTACTTGCTCATGAGCCTGGCGGAGAGCCTCTCGGATCAACCGGACCCGGCGATCGTGCGCGACCACGCGCACGACATGCTGCGGGCGGTGCGGCGAATCGCGGGCATCGTGCAGGGGTTGACGCGATACGCCCGCCTGCCCCAGGCGGACGAGTGGGTGAACGTGGAGCTGACCGGCAAGCTGGACGAGGCCGTGCGGTTGGCGCAATACGCGGCCGGGCTCAACGAGATCGCGGTCATCAAGGAGTACGCGGATCAATCCGCGGTTCGGGGGCGGCCCGAGGAGTTTCTCCAAGTGTTCGTGAACGTGATCACCAACGCGATGCAGGCGATGCAAGGGCGCGGCACCCTGCGGGTGACCACGTATCGCGAGAACGGCTCGGTCGCGGTGGACATCAGCGACTCCGGACCGGGGATTCCGCGGGACATCATCGAGAAGATTTTCGACCCCTTCTTCACCACCAAGAAACCCGGGGAAGGGACCGGCTTGGGGCTCCACATCTCCCGCACCATCGTCACCAAGTTCGGCGGGCACATCGCCGTATCGAGTCAGGAAGGGCGGGGTACGACCTTTCAATTACAGTTCCCGGTCGAAGCGCACTAAGGCCCTCTCCCGCCGGGAGTGTCGCTCATGGAACGTCGGTTGACCAGGACCCGCACGCGCTGGGGGCTGAAGGGGCGACTCGTGTCGCTGACCTTGGTCGTCGGCACGGTTCCCCTCGTGCTCGGCATCGGCACGGCCTACCTGCAGGGCACGCGCGAATTGCACGCGACCATCGGAGCCAACTTCGCGGGACTGGCCACGGAAAGCGCGCGCAAGCTCGATCTGGTCGTGCACGACGAAGTGGCCCGGCTCACCCAGGTCGCTCAGGACCGACTCATCGTCGACGCGCTGATCGAGCGCGCGGGCGAAGCGACTCCGGATCGGGATGAGGCCGCGCGGCGGGAGGCGCGCGAGGCGGCGCTGCGGCGGCTCACCGACGGTCCCGTGGCCGGGCGCCTGCGGCAGTATCTCCCCGCTCAAGACCCCGGGCACCCCGTCACCCAGGCGCTATTGGTCACCGACGCGTCCGGCCGACTCGTCGCCAGCACCAGCGCCGCGGTCCGCTACGCCTTCGAGCGCGAACCTTGGTGGCGCAAGGCCATGGCCGACGGGGCGGGCCGGGCGCACGTCGGCAACGTGACCTTCGACGCCGCGTTGAACACCCACGTGTTCCACGTGTCGGTTCCGGTCGCGAACGGCCGGCGCGGTCGGCCGATCGGCGTGGTGCACCGGATGTTCGACGCCAAAGCGTACTTCGCCCCGTACGTATCTCCGATCCGGTTCGGAAAAACGGGACACGTCATGTTGATCGACAGCGCGGGCACCGTGATGAGTTGCCCGGTCCTGCCGACCGGCACGCATCTGGCCGACGCCGAACTCGTGTCCCTGGTGACTCCGCCGTACGGCGGGTGGGACAACACGCCCAGCGACGGTCACGGCGGGCACGCCTCCTCGCTGGTCGGATTCTCGCCGCTGGCCGACACCAACCGCTTCACGCTCGCCTCCACCGGGACCAGCTGGCACACCTTCGTCTGGCAGTCGACGGACGAGCTGTTCGCCCCCACGCGCCGATTGTTGGCGTGGGTCGCGGGCATCGGGTTGGCCGCCATCGCCCTGCTCGGCGCCCTCGGCTACGTGGCCGCGGTTCGCATCGTGCGACCCATCCGTCGCCTGCAACAGGGCGCCGCGTTGATCGGCCGGAACGAATTGACCGAGCCGATCGTGGTCCGCACCGGCGACGAGATCCAGGGGTTGGCGGAGGAGATCAACCGGATGAACAGCCGGTTGCAGGACGCCTTCTCCGGCCTGAATCAGGAAGTGCGTTCCCTCCAGGCGTCCAACGAGCAGATTCTGAACAGCGTGCCCAACCCGATCGTCATGCTGGACCAAGAACGGGTGCAGTACGTGAACCGCGCGGCGCGGCGCGCGTTCGGCTTGAACGATCGGTGCGAGCGCGGGCTGGAAGTGTTCGACCTGATCGCGGTGGACGAGCGCTCGCGCGACCGACTGCGCGGAGAATTGCGCGCTTGCGACGCGAGTCGGCCGTGGTCCACCGGAGACGCCGACGTCTCGTCTCCCTCGTCATCGCCCGGGGACCCCCTGGGACCTCGACGCGCGACGGACGCGGATCCGTGCGGCAAAGAATTGACGATCAACCGCGTGACCTATCGGTACGAAATCTTCCGGATCGACGCGCCCGCCAACGACTCGGGACGGATCGGACTGGTGTTGTGGGACACGACGTTGGACAGCCAACGGCAAGCTCAGTTGATTCAAGCGGAAAAACTCGCCGGGCTGGGCGTGTTGACCTCGGGCATCGGCCACGAACTCAACAATCCGCTGTTCGGGATCCTGAGCTTGAGCGAAGCGATTCGTGACGAACGCGACCCGGGACGCGTCAGGAGCCACGCGAACGAGATCGTGACCACCGCGAAACGGATGGCACGCATCATCCGGGACTTCGCGGGCTCGTCGCGGAGCGATCAGACCGAGCTGCGGGACGACGTGAACGTCAACGAGCAACTCGACCTGGCGTTGCGGGTGGTCGGCTTGATCCATGAAGCGACGGGACTCCACGTGCGAAGGCGCTACCAGCCGGCCCGGCCGATCCGCGCGGTGCCCGGCGAGATCGGGCAGGTGTTCGTCAGCGTCATCACCAACGCCATCCAAGCCATGAAAGGCAAGGGCGTGATCGACCTCTGCACCGAAACCGCCGCGGACGCGGTCACGGTTACGATCCGCGACCAGGGTCCGGGCGTGCCGATCGCGCACGCCTCGAGAATTTTCGATCCGTTTTTCACCACCAAAGCGCCCGGCCAAGGGACCGGTCTGGGCTTGACCATGGCCCGACGGATTCTCATGCGGTGCGGCGGACAGATCCGGCTCGACAATCCGGGCGGCCCGGGCGCGACGTTCGTGTTGACGTTCCCGACGTCGCGCCCCGAGTCTTCGGACTCGGGCGACGTGGCGACCCACGTCCACCTCAACCCGCCCGTGAGCGCGCCCTGACTCCCGGCGCACCCGATTCGTGGTGCGTTGACGGTCGGTCGCATCGAGGAACGGATCAGGCGTCGACGAAGACCTTAAACCCGCCGTACGCCATGCGCTTCATATCAAAGGGCATGGGCATGTCCTGTACCTTCGGATCATTCATGAGTTCCTTCATCACTTTGGCGTTGACGCGATCGCGATGCGCGCGCGACTTAAAGACGATGAAGGCGAACACCACGGTCTCCCCGGGCTTGGGCTTGACCAGACGCGGGAACGACAGGCCCATCTTGACGTTCAAGTCGTCGCCGGCGCACTCCTTGTAGTCAAGGGCGCCGTGTTTGCGCCAGACGTTCCCCGCTTTCTGCGACATGCGGCGGTAGGCCTGCAGGTTCTTCTTCGGGATCGGCAACACGAATCCATCAACATAGCCCATCGATGCGCTCCTTTTCGTAAACCGCGGGGTAGTGGGTCCGACCGTTCCCAAGAAGTCTACGACACTTCGTCGTCCAAGTGGCCGAAAATCGACATCACAACGCGGAGGAACAACGCGGGATCAGACTCGCAGCGGTTACAGGATCGGGTGACGTAATCGAATCCGGCATCGTGTTGCGCACCCCTGGCTGCCGGAGTCATCAACACGGCTCCCCCTCCATGAATCAGCCGCCGGCGTCCGCCGCGGATGCGGTCTTTTGTTCTTGGTCGTCGCTCTCCCATCCGCCGCCCAAGGCCTTGTACAGGTCTGCGGTGGCGGCCAGTTGCACGCGTTGCGCTTCGACCCGATTCAGCTCCGCGGCGAGCAGCCCGCGCTCCGCGTCCAGGACATCCAGCAGGCTGGACACGCCGTTTGTGTAGCGAAGCCGCGCGTGGTCGAGCGCGCTCTGGAGCGCGGCGACCCGCGCCTGTTCCGCGTCCAGCGCCTCTCGCGCTTTGCGCTGCGACACCAGAGCGTCGAGCGTGTCGCGGAACGCGTTCTGGATCGCGGCCTGGTATTGCGCGAGCGCCTGCTGCTCGCGCGCCTGCGCGGCTTTTACCCGCGAGCCGGTGCGCCCGGCGTCGAACACGAGTTGCGCCGCTGATCCCGAAACCTGCCAGACCCGGGCCGGCACGCTGAACAGGTCGGCCAGCGAGGTGCTCTCCCCGCCCAGAAACCCGGTCAACGTAATCGACGGGAAATACGCGGCTTTGGCCTGGCCGATGCGCGCGTTGGCCGCGATCAGGACGTGCTCCGCTTGTCGCAGGTCGGGCCGGTGCTCCAGCAGATCCGACGGCAGTCCCGCGGGCACCGCGGGCGGCACGGTGAGCGCCTCGATCGCCACGCCCCGCTCGGGCGTGGAGCCCACGATCGCGCGCGGGCTGCGCCCCAGCAACACGCCGAGCGCGGTTTCCTGGCGCGCGAGCTGGGTTTCGAGCACGGGCAGCAGGGCCTGCGCCGCCGCGGCATCAGCCTCCACCTGCCGCAGCTCGAGTTCGGACGCCACGCCGGCCGCGAAGCGCTCGCGTTGCAGCGCCAGCGAGTCCAACCGGGTGGCGACCGTGCGTTTGGTGATGGCGACCTGCGCGTCGAGCGCGCGCAGATTGAAATAGCCGCGCGACACCTCGGCGATCATCGCCAGTTGCACTGCGTCGCGGGTGAACTCGGTGGCGAGCAGTTCGGCGCGCGCGGCTTCGGTGGCGCGCCGGTACTTGCCCCAGATATCGATTTCGTAGGATGCGTCCACGGTGGCGCGCATGTTGGTGTTGATGGGATCGACGCCGGGCGGCAACGCCAGCGGCAGGTCCTCACTCGTTCGGGTACGCGCCGCGGACGCGTTGGCGGACACGCCGGGCCACTGGTCCGCCCGGACCACGCCCAGGCTCGCTCGCGCCTCATCCACCCGCGCGATCGCGAACCGCAGATCGGCGTTGTGGTGGAGCGCCTCCTGGATCATGGCATCGAGCGCCGGATCCTGGTACCCGCGCCACCACTCCGCCGGCACCGACGGCGCGGTGGTTGAGGTGGGCCAGGCATCCGGGGTGTCGATGTTCTGCCTGCGGTAGTCCGGGCCCAGCGTGCAGCCCGAAGCCAGAATCGCAATCATCAGAATGACCACTTGCCAAATCATGACCGTCCTCCCTGCGGCGTGAGCGCGGCGGGCGCCGCGGCGCCGTTTCCGCCGACCATGGCTTTCTGGTATTCGACGTCGATGTCCGGAGTCGAGCGCGCGCCCTTCGCGCGCCGGTCCGCGATCAGCTTGAAGAACATGGGCACGAAGAAGATGGCCAGGAACGTGGCGGCCAACATCCCGCCCATCACGCCGGTGCCGACCGAGATCCGCGCGCCCGCGCCCGCGCCGGTGGAGACAGCAAGCGGCGCCACGCCCAGAATGAAGGCGAGCGAGGTCATCAAGATCGGCCGAAACCGAAGTCTCGCGGCTTCCAGCGCGGCATCCGACGGGGACAGGCCTTCCCGGTGCTTGAGCACCGCGTATTCCACGACCAGGATCGCGTTCTTCGCGGCCAGGCCCAACAGCGTGACCAGACCGATCTGGAAGTACACGTCGTTGGTCAGGCCCCGCAGCCACACCGCGGCCAGGGCGCCGAAGGTGCCGAACGGCAGGGCCAGCAACACCGAGATCGGCAACGACCATTTCCCGTATTGCGCGGCCAGGATCAGGAACACCATGACCACCGCCAGCCCGAGCGCAAGGCCCGAGGTGCCGCTGGCGCGCTTCTCCTGGAACGAGGCGCCGCCCCAGTCATAACTGAAATCCGCGGGCAGGACCTTCTCCGCGACGCGCTCGACGGTCTGGATCGCCTGGCCCGAGGAGATACCGGGCGCGGCTTGCCCCAGGATCTTGACCGCGGGCAGATTGTTGAACCGGTCGAGCGTTTCGGGCCCGGCGGTGTGGCTGACCGTGGCCAGCGCCTTGACCGGCACCATCCCGCCAAGGTCGGAGCGCACGTAGAGCTCGCCGACCGAGTCGGGATTGTTCCGGTGAGACGGCTCCGCGGACATCAACACCTGCCAGGTCCGGCCGAATTTGTTGAAGTCGTTGACGTAGTACGAGCCCAGGGTCGCGGACAACGTGTCGAACAGCTCGTTGATCGGCACGCCCAGGGCCTTGGCCTTTTCGCGGTCCACGTCCACTCGGAGCTGCGGCACGTTGGAGCGCCACAAGGTCTGCGCCCCCGCGAGCGTGGGCTCCTGGTTCACCGCGGCCAGAAATTCGCCCATCACCTGGGCCAGACGCTGCGGCCCGCCTTCGCCCCGGTTCTGCACGTAGAACTCGAACCCGCCGGAGTTGCCGAGCCCGAAGATCGGGGGCGGACCAAAGGCCAGCACCAGCGCTTCTTTGATGCGCGCGGTCTTCATGAAGAACTCGCCCACCAGTTGTGGCGTGTCGACATCGCGCTCGTCCCAGTGCTTCTGGGTGACGAAGATCGTGGCCGCGCTGTTGCGAAACCCGCCGCCCAAGAAATCCAACCCGGTGAACGCGATCGCGTATTCATTGGCCGGGTTGGAGAGGATGGCCTGCACCACCTCGCCGACCACCTTATCCGTACGCTGCAACGAGGCCCCGTCGGGCAGGAACACCGCGCCGATGTAGTAGCCCTGGTCCTCATCCGGCACCAGGCTGCCCGGTGTGGCGCGCCAGAGCCCGGCGGTGATCACCACCATACCGATGAACAAGGCCACGCCGATGGCGCTGCGCCGGATCATCCACGCCACGCCCGTGGTGTACCGGCCGGTCAGGCGCGCGAACCACGCGTTGAACCAGGTGAAGAACCGTCCGGGCTGCCGGTGGCCGTGCTTGAGGATCATCATGCACAAGGCCGGCGTAAACGTCAGCGCGACGATGCCGGAGAGCACCACCGCGATGGTGATGGTCACCGCGAACTGCCGGTACAACTCGCCGGCCAGGCCGCCCAGGAACGCGATCGGCACGAACACCGCGCACAGGGTCAGCACGATCGCGATCACCGGACTGGTGACTTCCTGCATCGCCTGGATCGCGGCGTCGCGCGCGGACTTGCGCTGCTCGCGCATGATGCGCTCCACGTTTTCCAGCACCACGATCGCGTCGTCCACCACGATCCCGATCGCCAGCACCATGCCGAACAAGGTGAGCATGTTGATCGAGTAGTCGAGCAGAAACAGCCCGGCAAACGTGCCGATGAGCGAAACCGGAACCGCTGAAAATGGGATCAGGGTCGCGCGCCAGTTCTGCAGGAAGAGGAACACCACCAGGAACACCAGGGCCATGGCTTCGGCCAAGGTCTTGACCACTTCCCGGATCGAGACTTCCACGAACCGGGTGGTGTCGTACACGTTGGAGTACTCCAAGCCTTGCGGGAACCGCGCGGCCAGGCCGCGCATGGTCGTTTCGACCTCGTCCGCCACGGCCAGGGCGTTCGCGCCCGGCTGGAGGAAAATGCCCATCAACGTGGCTTCCTTGCCGTTGACCCGGCCGATGAAGTCGTAATCCTTGGACGCCAGTTCGACCCGCGCCACGTCCTTGAGCCGCAGCGCCGAGCCGTCGGGATTCGCGCGCAAGATGATGTTCTCGAATTCCGACACGTCGGAGAACCGGCCCTTGGTGGTCACGGTGTACACGAGCTCCTGCTGCCCGGCGGTCGGGGTCTGGCCGATCTTGCCCGCCGCGAACTGCGCGTTCTGCTCGTTCAACGCCGCCACGACGTCGGAGGTGGTGAGCTTCAACTGCGTCATGCGGTCGGGCCGCAGCCAGATCCGCATGGCGTAGTCCTTGGCGCCGAAGATCTGAACGTTGGTGGTGCCGGGAATGCGTTTGATGGTGTCGAGCACGTTGAGCGTGACGTAGTTGCTGGTGTAGACGTCGTCGAACGTGCCGTCGGGCGAATAAAACGCCAGCACCTGCAGGAAGGAGCTCGAATTCTTCTCCACGGTCACGCCCTGGCGGCGCACTTCCTGCGGCAGCCGCGCTTCCGCCTGCCGGACGCGGTTGTTCACGTTCACCGTGGCTTGGTCCACGTCGGTGCCGATCTCGAACGTGATGTTGATCTCCACCGCGCCGTTGGAACTCGACGTGGAACTCATATACAGCATGTCTTCCACCCCGTTGATCTGGTTCTCCAGCGGCGCGGCCACGGTCTGCTCCAGCGTTTCGGCCGAGGCTCCGGGGTAGATGGCGCGCACCGTGACCACCGGCGGCGCGATCTCGGGGTACTGCGCGATCGGGAGAATCCGCACCGCGGCCAGGCCCGCGAGCACCAAGAAAATCGAGAGCACGCCCGCGAAGATCGGGCGGTTGATGAAGAATCGGGCGAACATCAGGGTGCTCCTTCCGGTTGTGCGTGCTGAGCCAGCGGCACCTGCGCGACGGCGACCGGCGATCCCGGGCGCGCCTTGACCACCCCGTCCACGATGACCGTGTCGCCGGGGTTGAGGCCGCCGGTGATGATCCATTCGGTCCCGGACCAGTCGCTGACCTGCACCGGCCGCGGTTCAACCACTCCTTCCTTGTTCACGGTCATGACGATCTTTGCGCCAGGCCCCTCCAGCACCGCGCGCTGCGGGATCGCAATCGCGTTGGGGCGGACCGCTCCGGAGAGATGCACGCGGACGAACTGGCCCGGTCGCAACAAGCGCTGCGGGTTGGGCACCACCGCGCGGGCCTCGATGGTGCCGGTGTTCGTGTTCACGCGCACGTCGGTGAAGTCCACCTTGCCGGCCTGCGGGTACTCGCTGCCGTCCGCGAGCGTCAGCTTCACGTCGAAGCGTCCGCCCTGCGGCAATGTCAGCCGTGCTTCCGCGAGCTCACGTCGAAATCGCAGGTGTTCGGCTTCGGTAAAGCTGAAGATCACGTGCACCGGATCGAGCTGCGAGATCGTGGTGAGCAGGGTCTGCTGCGCTTGCACCAGGCTGCCTTCCGACACCACCGCGCGGCTGGTGATCCCGGAGATCGGCGCTTCCACCCGGGTATAGGAGACGTTCAGCCGCGCCTGGGTGACCGCGGCCTGCGCG
This sequence comes from Nitrospirota bacterium, assembly GCA_049325295.1. Taxonomy (GTDB): domain Bacteria; phylum Nitrospirota; class Nitrospiria; order 2-01-FULL-66-17; family 2-01-FULL-66-17; genus JBFLXB01. The sequence continues at coordinate 247,935 of JBMOMD010000021.1, read as the reverse complement.
GCCTTCACATTGGCCGCCGCCACTTGCTCCGCGGATTGTGCGTCGTCGAACTCCTTCTGGCTCACCGCCTTGACCTCCCACAACGGCGTGAGGCGAGCCGCGTTGCGCGTCGCCTGGGTGAAACTGGCTTCGGCGCCGGCCAGATCCGCCTCGGCCCTGGCGAGTTCGGCCCGGAACGGCTCGGGATCGATGGTGAAGAGGCTGTCCCCGGATTTCACCGCGGCGCCTTCCTGATAGTTCCAGCGCTCCAGGATGCCGGAGACACGCGCCCTCACCTCCACTTCGCGGACCCCCGCGACCTGCCCCACGTATTCGAATACCGCCGGCAGGTCGCGCGGTTGCACCGTGACGACCGCCACTTCCGGCGGTGCAGGAGCGGGAGGCGAACCCGCGGCCTGGTTGCACCCGGACAGCGCCAGCATCAACCCGCCAACCAGAAGGCCGGCCCCAAACCCAAGCTTCTGAACGTCGAAATCTCTGGTCCTCGTCGCGTACATTTCCAATCCTTTCGTCGATAACCCGTGTGAACTCATTGGCGCGCCTTTGCGCGCCCGATGGCGTCTTTAATGGTCTGGATCAGACACGTGGTGAAACATCCCGTCGCCTTCAATTCAACGCGCTCCCGATGCATGGTGCGCAACAACGCTTCTCCCGTCTCGTCGACAAAACTCACCGCGGTCAGATCAACCCGAATCTTCCGGCCCTGTTCAACCCCGACGGAACGCCAGCAGTCCTCGAGCGCTTTGACCCAGGGCCCGGCGAGCTTGCCCTCGACCTGGATCACCGCGGTCCCGGCCTCATCTCGGCGCGTAATTTTCAGCATGCGCGGTGTACTCCGAACCGCGTGATCACACGGTCCAACGCCTGCCGGTCTCGAACGTGAAACACCACCGGAAGTTTCCTCCCAGGAGCCGTCCACTCCACCCCCAACCGTTGTTTGGCCAGCTCCCGCAATTCCCTGGTCGGCACAATCCCGGCCTGCGTTCCGTCCGCCAATCTGAATGTCACGTTCATCGCGTCCCCCTTTCGCCTCAGCGTCGTCTCGCCAACGGCTATAGCGAGACTCGTGCCACACCACACGACGACCGGCGGACAGCGCGGAAGTGATGGAAACTACGAACGAGTTGCGATGTCGTGGTACCGGATGTCGGCCTAAACAGGCGGACAGTGTCGATACGGCGGTGTCGAAATACCGACAAGTGTCGAGGGATCGACAGTTCGTGACCTTCACGCCCTTTAGTCGTTCGGCACAGGCCGAAATCGACATCGAGCTTTCGGGCGTAGTTGGCCGAGAGAAGAGGTTCTAAATCTTGTGCCCGCGAATCCCGCGGGCGAGGCGGCTCAAAAATCTCCAACCGCAAGGCGCCGCGAGCGCCCGCACCGGAAAGCGCTTCGCGCCGATCTGCGGCGTTGTCAATGCCACGTTCCGCTCGCTTGGCGAAGCAGCGTACTCTACGCGTACGTGAGGCGAGTGGCGCCACGAAGAAGCGGCGCCAAGCCGCGAGCGCCGCCGAGACGGTGAGGCGGCCGAGGTTCCTCAAGCGTCCCCGCAGCGGATGGACTTTTTCAGCAGCCTCTTACGGGCGGGAAATGCCGAGCTTCTTCATCCGCGACAACAGCGTGGTACGTTTCATGCCCAGACGGGCTGCGGCGCCGGAGGAGCCTCCGACGGTCCAGTCGGTTTCCTTCAACACGCGCAGGATGTGCCGACGTTCGGTTCCGTCGAGCGTGGCGTCGCCGTTGGACGGCGGCGCGGTGTTTCGGACCTTCAACTCTCCCAGCGGCACGCGGAGGTCCGCCCCCTGGGACAGGATCACGGAGCGCTCGATCAGGTTTTCCAGTTCCCGGATGTTGCCGGGCCAATGATACTTGGAGAGCGCCGCGAGCGCGTCGGCCGGGATGGTTTCGACCCGCTTGTCCATGCGCTGCGAGTATTTCTGCGCGAAGTAACGCACCAGCAAAGGGACGTCTTCGGGCCGCTCCCGCAGCGGCGGCACCGTAATGGGGAACACGTTGAGGCGGTAGAACAGGTCGCTGCGGAACTGCTTGTCCGCGACCATCTGCTCCAAGTCGCGATTCGTGGCCGCCACCAGGCGGATGTTGACCTTGATGGTCTTGGTGCTCCCGAGGCGCTCGAACTCCTGCTCCTGCAAGACTCTGAGCAGTTTGGATTGCAGCTCCAGCGGAATGTCTCCGACTTCGTCGAGGAAGATCGTGCCCTGGTGCGCCAGCTCGAACCGCCCGACCTTCTGGGCTATGGCGCCGGTGAACGCGCCCTTTTCATGACCGAAAAGTTCGCTCTCGAGCAATCCGGTGGGGATGGCGGCGCAGTTCATCTTGACGAAGGTCCGCTCGCGCCGAGCGCTCAAGTGGTGGATCGCCCGCGCAATGAGTTCCTTGCCGGTGCCGGTTTCGCCCTGGATCAACACCGTGGAATCGGTCGGCGCCACGGTCTCGACCTGCTTGAGGATCCGTTTGAGCGCCGCGCTCTCGCCGATGATCTCCTCGAAGTTGTATTCGGTGCGGATCTCTTCCTGGAGGTAGAGCTTCTCTTTGCTGAGCTGTTCCTTCAGCTCCGCGATCTCCCGATAGGCCAGGGCGTTCTCGACCGCGATCGCGATCTGCTGCGCCACCTGGCTCAACAGCTCCACGTCCTCCGGGCTGAACGCGTCGTCGCGGCGCCGGCCCAGGTTGAGCGTGCCCTGCATGTGGTTGTGAGAGACGAGCGGGACGCAACAGAGCGATTTCACTCCGTCCGCCAACACGCAGCGCGCCATTTCGGATTCCGTTGACATCGCCGTCAGGTCCCGCTCGCTGAAGACCACCGGCTTGCCTGAGTTGATCGCGACCCTGGCCGGCGTGGTGCACTTCGGACCCGCTTGTTTTTCTTCGACCACGCTCTGGTTCGTCGCAAAGTCCAGCACGTGGACGCGGCACGCCCGAGTCTCCTGGTCGTACAACACCAGGCTCGATCCGTCGTGTTGGATCACTTTTCGCAAACACGCGCTGACCGCGGTGAACACTTCATCCAACGCGAGGTTGGAAACCACGGCGTTGTTGATCTCCAACAGCAGTTGTTGGCGGTCTCGTTCGCGCGCGAGTTGCTGCTGGGACGCCCGTGCCGCTTCGGCGTTGAGCGCGTTGTCCACCGCGACCGCCACCTGCTTGGCCACCTCCTGCATGAACCGGATTTCCTCGGCTTGGTAGGTTCTCGGTTGCAGGCTTCCGAATCCCATCGCCCCCAAGCGGTGGTGTGCCGTGGTCAGCGGCACCACGCAGAAGGATTGGACCCCGTTCTCGCGCAGCTTGGCGGTCAGCATCGGGAACCGCGTCTCTTGGCTGAGATCGTTCACGGTCAGCGGCTGTTGGGTCTCCCACACCACGCCGCCCGGCGACTCGTTCATGGGAATTTCCAGGCCAATGGGAAACGTGCTCGGTTCTGCGGTCACCAGGAAACAGAGCCGCATGACGTTGCGGTCGGCATCGTGCAACACCGCGTTGATGTAGTCGAACGGGACGACCCGCGGCAAGCGCTGGGCAAGGTCCTTGAACAGCTCATCCAACTCACGGTGCGACGCGATGGACTCCGAGACTTCCAACAGCAGCCGCAACCGGTCGCGCTCGAGCGCCAACTGCTCTTGCGCGACCCGAGCGCTCTCGGAATTGAGCACATTGTCCACCGCCACCGCGACCTGCTTGGCGACCTGTTGCAAAAACTCCAGCTCCCCGTCTCCGAACGCGCTGATGCTCTTTCTGCCGAACCCGATCGCGCCCAAACGCCGCACCGCGGTGGTCAACGGGAACAGGCCGTAGGATTTCACGCCCATCCGTTCCAGCACCGCCTTCACCGCGGGGAAACGCGCCTCGTCGTCCAGATTCCGCACCACCAGCACCTGCTGCGTGTTGTACACCCACCCGCTGGCGGATTCCGACACGGGAATCTCCAGCCCGGTGACGCTCTCGGCCTCCCCGGTTCCGAGGTAATGCGCGCGCATCACGTCCCGCTCGCCGTCGTGCAGGATGAGCCCGATGAATTCAAGTTGCGCCGTTGACAACAGGCGTTGCGCCAGCTCGCGCAGCAACGCGTTGGGATCGCGATGCGCGGCAATGGATTCCGAGACGTCCAGGAGCGTTCGGTACTGCTGAGAATCGATCTGCAACGTGTTCGACTCCACGGAACCGACCGTTGGGTCGCGGGAACGGATCAGTGGTTCGTTTCTAACATCCATGGGCGCGGTTTTGCAAGATTGCGCGAACGACGTCCCGTGACGCTCATGAGTCGTCCGGAAGGGCCCGAAATCGAGGCGCCGCGCCGACAATCTTGCGCGCGTGGGGACCGGGGCAGATGCCCTAATAGAGTCCGACGATCCGTGTAGTCGTGGCGGATGATGCAGGCTTGGTGCGTGGCGTCCGGATCGTTCGAGACCAGGACGTACGTGAATCGGCGGTCGGACCCGACCGCGGCGGTTCCCTCCGTTGCCTAACCCACGGCGCGTTCGACTTCCCGCCGACAGGACGCCAGGAACTGCTCGAGGTCGTGGCTATAAATCGGACACCGACCGTACTGCTCCGTGGTGCACAGCCGGACCAGTTGTTCGTCGGTCGGCGCGTACAATCCGCGCTGGGAGCGGCAATTCGGCGCGATGGGATCACGGGAATCCAGTTTCGGACATGCCATCAGGACCTCCTCTCGAGTGGGACGCGCGCCGTTCGATCGACGTCGCGTGGTTGCTGTCATCGTGGCGTGCGCTCACGTGATCGCGGCGTTACGTCGGCGTGAATTCGGCGTCGGCACGCGGTCCAGGCGCCTCGTAAGACGGACTACCGCCCGTCAACTTAAAGCCCACGTTGCGGATCGTGATCAGGATGGCGGGACGTTTGGGATCCGCTTCGATCTTGCGGCGGAGCGAACAGATGTGCACGTCCAGATTGTGTTCGAGGATCATGCAGTCCTCTCCCCACAGATGCGTCAGCAACTCGTCGCGGTTGAACACGCGATCGGGATGTCTGGCGAGAAATTCCACGAGGCTGAACTCCATCGGAGTCAACGTGACCGAGCGACCGCGCACCAGAACCTCATGGCGTTCGCGATCGATCTCCAGATCGCCACGGGTGTCTTTGACGGGCCGGCGCGTCATGGCGGCTCGACGCAGCAGGGCGCGAATCCTCGTCGAGAGCTCCCGCAGCGAAAACGGTTTGGTCATATAGTCGTCGGCCCCGGCCTCCAGGCCGCTGATCCGTTGCGCCTCGTCTCCGAGCGCGGTCACGATCAGGATCGGCACCGCGCGCATGGTCTCCCGGCTCCGGAGTCTGCGACAGACTTCGAGCCCGTCCAAGTCGGGCAACAACAGGTCGAGCACGATGAGATCGATATCCGGACGGCGCACGCGATCAAGGCTCTGCCGACCGGTTTCCACGCGCTCGACCCGATAGTGGTATTGGAGCAGTTCCCGTTCGATGAGCCGGGCGATGTCGCGGTCGTCTTCAACAAGGAGGATCGTGCGGCGATCACCCGCCTGTCCAACGTCGATCTTCTCGATCATGCGCCGATCGCTGCGGCGTACCGCCGGAATGCCACCCGGCGGCGGTTATTCAAGATCACCGGGTCCACCACGTCCCCGCACACGACGCACCGCCAGGCGGCACACACGAAGCGACCCGAATCACTTCGAAGATCCATCAGCCGCTCGCCCGCCATCAATCCTTGACACCGTCCGCAGCCCATGCGCGCCTCCCGGTCAGCCCGTGTGTTCGAGGCCAGGTTACCGAACGTGTATTGCTTCGACGTCAGCGGAGTTTCATCGCACGAGCTGTCGCCCTGATCGTCGCCGGCGTCCCATTCGACGCTCGGCGCCCGCGTCACGCCTAGTGGGCGTGCGAATGGCGGCCGGTCCCAGCGTCCAACGCGAGCACCTTGCGCACAAACGGCTCGGACTCGCGGTCGCCAAGGTCCGCGGCGTCGACCCGTTCGTACGCGTCAGTCTGCTCCAGTGTCCTGGTGGGCCACGATGAATCGGGCGCGGCGCGCAGTTCTTTCAACTCAAGGATGTGCGTGACGCCGCCCTGTTTACGCACCAGCTTTGCGGGAATCGCCTCCTGTGGAAGCCACACCACCACGACCTGCTCGTCGCCCAGCCGGCCGACATAACGCACCGCGGGTCGCTCGAGCACGGTCGTTGTTCCGCGTTTCTCCAACCGTGACAGCGTCTGCCGGTCGACGATGGTGGCGAGGTCCGTCCAGTCCCTGATCCGACGCTGTGCGCGCAATTCACCCGTGGTGTATTCGATCACTTTTTGATCGCCGTGGAACACGCGTGTCCAGGTGATCTCGCCTCGCTCATCGCGCTCCCAGACCTCGGCGTAGTCTTGCTGCGTGGTCTGAATCCGCGCGTCCGACCGCACGAAATACCAATCGCTGCCCGACGCCGGATGGTCGGGTTCGCGACGGGTCTCGACAAAACGGGCGGCCAGGGGTGACAGGGACCCGCTGGCCACGACCGAGGCCTGAGCGGCCTCGGTTTGTGGCTGATTCGCGTGGGCGGACACCAGGGTCACCCCGGTCAGCAACAACGCAAGCACCACGCTCGCGCGTCCCATCCTCACGTTGTGAACGTTCATCCGAGCTCTCCTTCAGTCCGTCGACGCGTCTCAGAAATCGACGGCTTCCTTCATCACGTGGAAGATCCAGTTCTGTTCCATGGTGCCGCGCACCAAGTGCGACCACGGACCGCTGGCGTAGATGGCCACATCCTCGCCGGCGTGCGTTTCCGAACCGAGCGGGACCGCGGCCTCCTGCAGGAACCCAAGGGCCGTGGTGTCCACGGCGGTAAGATCGGGACGCTTCTGGCCGGCCGCGATCGCGTCTCTCCAGCCCGGTCCATTGGCATACCCGAGGGTCGTGTACGGCAAACCCAGCCGGTCCGTCGACAATGACGGGGCCTCTCCATCCACGTTCGGGACTTCCGACACGAGACCCAGGATCGGATTGCCGCGATGCGGATATCCGGCGATGGTGAACACGTGGCTGTGGTCGGCGGTCACGAGGATCAGCGTGTCGTCGGGATCGGTCATCTCATAGGCCGACTTCACGGCTTTCGCAAACTCGATAGTATCGAGCAGCGCGCGACTGGCGTCCCCGGCGTGGTGTGCATGGTCGATACGGCCCGCCTCCACGTGCAGGTAAAACCCGCGTCGGTTGTGCTTCAGCATCTTGATCGCTTTTTCGGTCATCTCGGTCAGCGACGGCTCGCCGGACTTGTCGTAGGCGCGGTCGGCTTCGTACTGCATGTGGCTGTTCTCGAACAGACCGAGCAGATACTTGGTGTTCCACGGCTCGGCCGCGTCGAAGCCCGCCTTGTCCCACACGTATTTCGCGGCCGGGCCGCGGCTGCTCACCCATTCCGCGGTGAGGTCGCGGCCGTCATTGCGCCGACCCGCGCCGTTGTACTCGGGATCGCGAAGCGCTCGCGGCATGAAGTAGGTCCGGCCGCCGCCGAGCGCCACTTTCAGGCTCTTCTTGACGCGATCGTCCAGTTCGATGAGTTGACGCGAGATATCTTTGACGCCGCAACCGGCCGGAAGATTGGAGTCCGCTTCCCAATCGCGCACCGGCGTGTGAGCGTAGTTGGCGGCCGGGGTGGCGTGCGTAATCCGGGCGGTGGAGACCACGCCGGTGTCCTTGCCGGCTTTCGCCGCCATTTCCAGAACGGTCGGCAGGGAATTGTGGGCCACCACGGTCGGGTCGCACTCGCCGCGCGCCGTCAGATGGTTCACCGCCAGCATGCCTTCGCGCGCCTTGAAGCCGGTGACCATGGCCGTCATAGTGGGCGCCGAGTCCGAGGTCTGCTGGTCCCACGAGTAGGTTTTTGACAACGCGAGGTACGGCAGCGTCTCGAAAAACAGCCGGTTTTCCTCGCCCGGCTGGCCGTTCATTTGTCCGTCAAGAATGCGCGAGGCGGTCACCGTGGACACGCCCATCCCGTCGCCCACGAACAGGATCACGTTCTTGGCCCGGCCACGCTCGGGCTGCACGCGCTTGCCCTCGCGGATAAAGTCCTTGCCCGCGTTGTACCAGTCTTGCACCGACTCCGGTCCCTGCACGACCGGTTCCGCGGCCAGAACCGACCCGGACAACAGAGTCACCACGGTCGCAGCCCCCAACAGGCTCGCGTGCATACGTGTTCTCATCGCGTTCCTCCTTGTGTGAAATGCCATACGACGATACGGTCGCAGTTCGCTTCGGGAACGGATGGTAGCGGAGCGGTGTTACGAGGGAATCAAGTGCGGATTAATTCGAAGTGACAAATGGGGCCCTGCGTCAACGCGTGGAGAGAGAAGCGATGAGTTGCTCGACATTGCGCCGGATGACGTCTCGTACTTCAGCGAATCGCTCCGGGGCCAGGTGTTTGGGATCGGGAATGTCCCAGTCCAATCGGTGTTGCGCCCGGACGGTCGGGCACTGATCCCCGCAGCCCATGGTGACGACGACATCGTACTCGATCGCCGGAATCTCGGTCAGCGACTTCGACGTGTGGGAGGACAGGTCGTACCCCACCTCTCGCATCGACGCAATGGCCTTTGGGTTGACCGTGCCGGACGGGCGAGACCCGCTACTGCGCGCGTCAATCATGCCGTGCCCGAGCATGGTCGCAAACGCCTCGGCCATCTGGCTCCGGCAGGAGTTTTCAACGCAGACGAACAGAACCGTCTTGACCCCGCTACCCACAGCAGCCCTGCTCGCGCGCGTGCCGACAGCACACGACCGCCAGACACGCCCCGATGATGGGCGCGGCGATGTAGATCCACAGGACGTCGACCTGGCCGCTGACAAGCGCCGGACCGATCGAGCGGGCGGGATTCATCGACGCCCCGGAGATCGGTCCGGCAAACCACGCCTCCACGCCTATCACGCCGCCAACCGAAGCAGCCACGACCCCCTTTCGCCGAGCACCCGTGACCAGTGCGATCACGGTGAGCACCAGGAAGAACGTGATGACGGTCTCCATGACGAACGAGCCCACCGCCGTTCCCCCCGGTCGCGTCGCGCCCAGGGTGGGATGCGTCGCAAACAGTACATACACGACGGCGCTCGCAGAAAGAGCCCCGGCAATCTGGCTCGCCACGTACGGGACAACGTCCGTCCCGTTAAACCGCTTCGCGTACCACAGAGCGAGCGTGACCGCCGGATTGATGTGCGCCCCCGAACTATCGCCGAACGCATAAATCATTGCGGCCACGGCGAGCCCGAACACGATGGCGACTCCGAGGTTCGAAACCGCGCCGCCGGTCACGTCATCCACCACGATCGCGGATGTTCCCGCAAAGACCAGGATCAGCGTCCCAAGATATTCCGAAAGACATTTAATGGCCATTAATGAATTGGTTTGAGACCGGTCGCGGGACGGTACCATACGCATGCGCGGCGCAACGCCCAACGACGACCGGGCCGCATATCAGCGGCCCGGTCTCGTTCGTGGCGACGGAAAAAGTGTCGGCTTCGTGTTACCGCTTTTCCGTAGAGAGCAGCGATTCTAAGGTCACGCCCACTTGCGAGCCCTTGCCCCCGAACACCGAGCCCACCGTCCGGGTCTGCACCCGTTTTTGCGCCAACTCATAGACCGGGTCCGGCAACGGGATGTACCCGACTTCCTTGACCAACGGCCGCCCGGCGCTCAGATAGAACTGCACGAACTCCGCGATCTCCGGACGGTCCAACGCCTTCTTGTTCACGTAGATGAAGATCGGTCGCGACAAGGGCTGGTACGTCGCGTTCTTCACGTTCTCGAACTCGGGCAGGATCGGCCCGTCCCCGTTCTTGGGGTTCTCATCGTCGATCGCCACCAACTTCAAGCGGTCTTTGTTGTGCTCGTAGTAGGCCACGCCGAAGAAGCCCAACGCCAGCGGGTCGTTGGCGATGCCCTGCACCAGCACGTTGTCGTCCTCGCTCGCGGTAAAATCCCCGCGACTGCTGTGTTCTTTGCCCACGATGGCTTCGGTGAAGTAGTCGTACGTGCCCGAATCCACGCCGGGGCCGTACAGGTGGATCTCCTTGTCCGGCCAACCCGCGCGAATCTGGCTCCAGCGGGTGATCTTGCCCTGCGCCTCGGGCGCCCAGAGCTTTTTGAGCTCGGCGACCGTCATGGTGCTCGCCCAATCGTTCTTGGGGTTGACCATCACGGCCAACCCGTCGAACGCCACCGGCAGCTCGATGTACGCGATCTTGTTGTCCAGGCACAGTTCCACTTCCGAAAGCTTGATCGGCCGCGAGGCGTCCGAGAGGTCCGTCTCCCCGATGCAGAACTTCTTAAAGCCCCCGCCGGTTCCCGAAATGCCCACCGTCACCCGCACCTTCGGACTCTTCTTGCCGAATTCTTCGGCCACGGCCTCGGAAATCGGGTATACCGTGCTCGACCCGTCGATTTTGATCAGCGTGGCCGCGTAGGTGTCGTGCGGCGCGGTGAGCACCGTGGCGCCCAACAGCGCCGCCACGCCTACCGTCCAATACGTACGTGGTTCCATGGATGTCTCCTCGTGGTCGTGTGTTAGGCCGCCGTTAGAACTTCACCGACAAATCCGCCTGTAGCCGGTTGACGTCGTTCGGGCTCGCGGCATCGTCTTCGATTTCGGTCAGGAAGTATTTGACCTTCACCTGCATCGACTTGGTGGGGTTGTACGCCGCCCACATGATATGGCCCTTGCGCCCGGTGCCGCCGTTGCCGAAGTCCGAATCCGCCACGTCCGCCAATGTCGCATCGTTTCCCACGCGTTTGAAGAAGTACGCGGTTTCCCAGGTCTGGGGATCGCTCGCTTTGCCCACGATCAGCCCCGCTTGGTACCCGCTGTCTTTGGTATCCGACCCCAACGCGTTGACAGTGTCCGCCGTGTTGGTCACATAGTCGCCCATGACCGCCACCGGCAGCGACGCAACTTTCGTGGCGACTTCCGCGGTGACGTCCACCACGTTGTAGTCGTTGACCAGCACCCCGGTGGCCGCCAGCGGGCTGGCGCACGCGCTCACCCGGCTGTTGCCGTCCTGACACACGCCTTGACCCAGATTATTGTTCTGGACGTTGACCGCGTTGTAGTACGCCACGGCAAGGCCGGTTTTCACGTCCTTGATCGGACTCGTCTTGATCCCCAATTGCTGGCCGTACAACCATTGGTCCGTGGACGGCTTGCCGCTGCTGTCTTCGTCCAGCACGATCTGCGCCATGTTCAAGAACAGATCGGCGCCGCCGAGCTTCCACGCAAACTGTTCGGCCACGCCTTCGGGGTTGTAGTCGTCGTCCCAGACCGCGTCCGTGGAGTACACGGTCCAGAAGGGGTTGGCCATCCGGCCGCCGGTGAGCGTCAACCACCGCGTGTTCTCGCCTTGCCACCGCACGAACGCGCGGTCGATGTAGAGCGCGGTCTGGCTCGAGAGGTTATCGAAACTCTTGTTGGTGGAGACCTGCTCGCCCGTACCGCTCGCCAGACGAATGCCCACCGTGATCGTGTCCAGCTTCATGTCCGCGCCCAACCGCAGACGGAACCGCTGGCGGTGTCGGTCATCCGCGGTGTTGCGGTAGAACGATTCGTGCCGCAACCGCACGTCGCCGCTGAACGTAATGCGATCGAGCGCCGACGAGAACTTCCGCTTCTGCACCGAAGCCGCCTCCTCCTTGGTCAGAATGCCTTTGTCGAACAACAACTCCTCCAATGGCACGCGGCCTTCGGCAAACGCCGCGCCTCCCGCCGCCACCGCCGCCAACACGACTCCCGCAACCAATCTCCACCGGCTTCGCATTCCACACTCCTTCGAGAAATATGGCTCGATGAACTGCATCCGCTTACCCCACCGCCCGTTTTGCCTCGCGCCGGCACGACGCCACCAGGCGTTCCCATGCCTGCCGCGTCCGTTCCGTGCCGAGCGCCCGATCGATCACGCCGCCTTCGGCCCAACGCGGTCCGCCTGCATCGACCACTTTGGGCGAGCCATGACCGCTCTCTCCGTCCACGTCGTGTTGTTCACCCTGGTGATGTCCCATCGTCTCCTCCTCGTCTCCACGCTTCGATCGTTTGTGTTGACGGGAGCGTATCAAGCGTGCGTTGCGCGGACGTTATCGCCGTATTAAAAACGTGTAACAAAATGGCCTCACGCCTCGTCCCGATCCCTGAGGTCGCTGAGCTTGTATCCGATGGGTTTGATGGTCTTGATCGCGGTCGCCAGCAGCGGGATCTTCTCCCGCAGCCGCCGAATGTGCACGTCTACGGTGCGGCTGCCCACGTAGGTGGTTTCGCCCCACACGGATTCGAGCAACGCATCGCGGGTGGCCAGCAGACCTTGGTGCCGCAGGAAGTACCGCAGCAGCTCGAACTCCTTGGCGGTCAACGTGATGGATCGACCGCCGACCCCCACCTCGTGGCGCGACACGTCCAGCACCAGATCGCGATACACGAGTCGCTGCTCCGATGCGGGCACAGTCGGGGTCGCGCGACGCAGCAATGCCCGCAAGCGCGCCAACAATTCTCTGAGGCTGAACGGCTTGGTCACGTAGTCATCCGCGCCGACTTCCAACCCCACCACCCGCGCGGTCTCGTCCCCCTTGGCCGTGAGCATGATGATGGGCACCGACGCGGTCGCTGGGTCCGACCGGAGCCGGCGACACACCTCGTACCCGTCCAGGTCCGGCAACATCAGGTCCAGGATCACCGCGGCCGGCTTGCGTCGACGGATCGCGGCCAAGCCCTGCGGGCCGGTCACCGCGGCCTCGATTTCAAAGCCGTCCCTCTCCAGGTAATGCGTCACCAGCCGGACAATGTCCGGCTCGTCTTCCACCAGTACGATCAGTTTTTTCATGGTTTGGTCACGGTGCGGTCACGAGAAATGGGACGCACGTTGCCACCGACTCTTGTCACGGGGCATGTCATGCCGCGTTCCACGCGATCGACCGTACCACGCGTGGATTGCGGCACTGTTATGGCAGGGTTACGTCCGGGTAAAACCAGGGCCGCGGATCCCCTGATCCGGAAACTACCGGCCCCCTGCGCGCGAGGGAGATGACGCACGCAGGGGGCCGTGTAAGCGGTGAGAGCGTTACCGGTCCGTGGTTCAGACCGTGGTGTGACGGATGATTTTGCCTTCCACCAGGTAGACGACCATTTCCGCCACGTTGGTGGCGTGGTCCGCGATGCGTTCGATGTATTTGGCCACGAACGTGATCCGGATGGCGCGGCGGATGGTCTGCGGATTCTCCATCATATAAGAGAGGAGTTCGCGGAAGATCTGGCCGGTCAGCTCGTCCACGAACGTGTCGTCGCGGCAAACCTTGCGCGCGAGATCCGCGTTGCGGTTCACGAACGCGTCCAGCGCCTCTTTAACCATGGTGCGCGCGTGCTCCGCCATCCGCGGGATGTCGATGTACGGCTTGAGCTGCGGCTCCTCGGTCAACTCGATCGCGCGCTCGCAAATGTCTTCGGCCAGATCGCTCATGCGCTCCAGGTCCGTGGAGATCTTCATGGCCGTGGTGAGAAACCGCAGGTCGCTCGCCGCGGGCTGGCGCAACGCGATCAATCGGATGCACTCCTCGTCGATCTCCACGTCGTAGGCGTTGACCTGGTGGTCGGTCGCGATCACGCGGCGCGCCAATTCCGCGTCGCGCTCCACCAGGGCCTTGATCGCGTTGGCCACCTGGACTTCCACCAGGGCGCCCATCCGCAGGATGCGCTCCTTGAGCGCGGTCAGCTCTTCGTCGAAACGTCGCATGTCAGCCGAACCTCCCGGTGACGTAATCTTCGGTGAGTTTTTGCCCGGGGTTGGTGAAGATACGCGAGGTGGTGCCGTACTCCACCACCTTCCCCAGCATGAAAAACGCGGTGGAATCGGAAATCCGCGCGGCCTGTTGCATGTTGTGGGTCACGATCACCATCGTATAACTTTTCTTCAAATCAACCAAGAGCTCTTCGATCTTGGCGGTGGCGATGGGATCGAGCGCGGACGTGGGCTCATCCAGCAGCAGAACCTCGGGTTTGACCGCCAGCGCCCGCGCGATGCACAGCCGCTGCTGTTGCCCGCCCGAGAGCGCCCACGCCATGTGCCGCAGCTTGTCCTTGACCTCGTCCCACAACGCGGCCTGCTGCAGGCTCTCTTCCACCAAGGCGTCGAGTTGCGGCCGGTCCGTGATGCCGCAGAGCCGCGGCCCGTACGCCACGTTCTCATAGATGGACTTGGGAAACGGATTGGGTTTCTGGAACACCATGCCGATCCGCAGCCGAATGCCGATGGGGTCGATGCCCGCGCCGTAGATGTCCTGGCCCTTGAACCTGAGCGAACCGGTCACGCGAAACCCCGGCACCAGGTCGTTGATCCGGTTCAAACACCGGATGAACGTGCTCTTGCCGCACCCGGACGGCCCGATGATGGCGGTGATGCGCTGCTCCGCGATGCCGAGCGACACCTCGCGCAGCGCCTGGTTCTGCCCATACCACGCGTCCATCCCGTCGATCTCAAACGCCGAAGCCGTGCCAGTCGTCACAGTCGTTTCTATAATCATGGTGGCATACCAAATAGAATAAGCGTCTCTTTATGCTCTGAACATCGCCAGATGAGCCTGTTCAGGAGCGCGTCAGATGCAAGGCGCCGCGAGCACCGGAGCGCAGCGTACGTGGTGAGTACGTGAGCACCGGATGCGCAGCGGCAACGCCGCAGATGACCGCTCATGGACAGGCTCCTCCCTCCTACAGTTGGACCCGTTTTTGATACTTATGCCGTAGATACACCGCCGACGCGTTCAGCAGCAACAGCACCGCCAACAACACCAAGATCGCGGCGGCCGCGTTCACGTGAAAGCCCGGTTGCGGCCGCGACACCCAGTTGAAGATCTGAATCGGCAACGCGGTAAAGGGCGACAACAACCCGTCGGGCAGAAACGCCACGTAGGTCAACGCGCCGATGGTGATCAGCGGCGCGGCCTCGCCGATCGCGCGCGAAAACGCCAGGATCGACCCGGTCAGAATGCCGGGAAACGCCATGGGCAACACCTGATACCAGATCGTTTGCCACCGCGTGGCGCCCAGGGCGCACGAGGCCTCGCGGATGGAGTTTGGCACGGTCCGCAGCGCTTCGCGCGACGCGATGATGATGATCGGCAACACCAACAAGGCCATGGTCAACGCGCCCGCCAGCAGACTGCGTTCGAAACCGAGCGCGCGCACGAACAACTCCAGCCCGAGCAGACCGTACACGATCGAGGGCACGCCCGCCAGATTCGCGATGTTGACCTCGATGATGCGCGACCACCACGTCTTGCCCGCGTACTCCTCGAGGTAGACCGCCGCGCCCACCCCGATGGGGAGCGCGAACGCCGCGGTCAGCAGAATCAATGCAACCGATCCCACCAACGCCGCCAGAATGCCCGCCTCGTCGGGCCGGCGCGACGGGAAACTGGTCAGAAACTGCCACGACAACCGTCCCGCGCCGTCGCCCAGCGCGTCCAGAAACAACGCCGCCAAACTTCCCAACGCCACCAACAACGCGCCCGCGGCCGCGACCCGGAATCCGGTTTCGGCCACGTGGCGTTTGGCGAGCATGCGGGCCAGCGCGTCGTGCTCGATCCTCATGCTTCCCGCTCCTGAAACCGCTGGCGCAGCCACTGGCTGAGCACGTTGAGGACCAGCGTGCCGAGAAACAGCATCATGCCGACCGCAAAAATGGTCCGGTACTCGATGGTCCCGGTGGGCGTGTCGCCCAAGCTGACCTGCACGATGTACGCGGTCATGGTTTCGATGGGCACGGTGGGGTCGAGGGTCAGACGCGGCTGCTGGCCCGCGGCGATGGCCAGGATCATGGTCTCGCCGATCGCCCGCGACACGCCCAGGAGCACGGAGGCCGCGATCCCGGAAAACGCGGCCGGCACCACCACCTTCAACGCGACTTGGAGTTTGGACGAGCCCAGCGCGTAGGCGCCCTCGCGCAGGCTTTGCGGCACCGCGTACATGGCATCCTCGGACAGCGACGAGATCATCGGAATGATCATGATGCCGATCACGATCCCCGGCGCGAGCGCGTTAAAGCCCGACAGCGTGGGGATCACCGTCTGCAACAACGGCGTCACGAAGAGCAACGCGAAGTAGCCGTACACCACGGTGGGAATCCCCGCCAACACCTCCAACACGGGCTTGACCACGCGACGCAACCGCTCGCCCGCGTATTCGCTCAAATACACGGCGCTGACCAGGCCGATCGGCAGCGCCACCATGATCGCGATGCCCGCGGTCAACACCGTGCCGCAGACCAGCGGCAGAATCCCGAAATGTTTCTCCGCGAACAATGGCGTCCACTGCGTGTCGGTGAGAAACTCGAGAACGGACACCTCTCGAAAGAACGCCGCGGTCTCGAGCAGCAGCACGGCCACGATGCCCAGCGTGGTGACGATCGACAGCGCCCCGCACAAGAGCAGCACGACGTGCACGGCCCGCTCCTGGATGTGCTTGGTGCCGGCTCGCGAGATCATGTCCGCTGGTGTCCCATGAGTTGCGCCATCAACTCGCGTTACTTAGCCTCGACCGCCAACAGTGATTCGATGGTCACGCCGACTTGTGACCCCTTCCCGGCGAACACCGACCCCACGGTCCGGGCTTCCACCCGCTTTAAGGCCAGTTCGTAGACCTTGTCCGGCAACGGAATGTACCCCACTTCACTGACCAGTTCCCGACCCGCCGTGAGGTAGAACTTCACAAAGTCCGCGATCTCGGGGCGGTCCAACGCTTTTTTGTTGACGTACACGAAGATCGGCCGCGACAACGGTTGGTACGTGCCGTTCTTAATGGTCTCCGCCGTGGGCACGATCGGACCCGCGCCGTTCTTGGGATTCTCGTCGTCGATGGCCACCAACTTGAGGCGCGCCTTGTTGCTGTCGTAGTAGGCCACGCCGAAGAATCCCAGCGCCAACGGGTCGTTCGCGATACCCTGGACCAACACGTTGTCGTCTTCGCTCGCGGTGTAGTCCCCGCGACTGGCGTGCTCTTGGCCGATCACCGCCTCGGTAAAATAGTCATACGTGCCCGAGTCGACCCCGGCGCCGAAGAGTCTGATCTCCTTGTCCGGCCAGCCCGCCCGAACCTGGCTCCAGCGGGTGATCTTGCGTTGCGCGGTCGGCTCCCAGAGTTTTTTCAACTCGGCGACCGTCATGCCGGCCGCCCACGTGTTCTTCGGGTTGACCATCACGGCCAGGCCGTCGAACGCGACCGGCAGCTCGATGTAGTCGACCTTCTTGTCCGCGCACTGTTTGACCTCGGTGGCCTTGATGGGTCGCGACGCGTCCGCGAGATCGGTTTCCCCGCCGCAGAACTTTTTGAACCCGCCGCCGGTTCCCGAGATTCCGACCGTGATCCGCACCGCGCGGTTCTTCTTTTGAAATTCTTCCGCCACCGCCTCGGTGATGGGATACACCGTGCTGGAGCCGTCGATCTTGATCAACGTCGCGGACCACGCCGGGACCGATGCGATAACCAGGCCGAACGCCACGCCCGCGACCCAACTCGCCTTCCTCACGCTCACTCTAGAAAGCCCCCTCTGTTCGGACTGCACTGAAAAGCAAAAGAGCCACCCCCTCCCTTGCCCTCCCCCCTTGAGGGAGGGGAGGGTGGGGGACGCATCAGAACTTCAGGACCAGATCCGCCTGTAATCGCTTTACGTCGTCCTGGCCCGGCGACAGTTTCTCGGTATCGACGTATTTCGCCTTGGCCTGCAGGTACTTGGTGGGGTTGTACGCCGCCCAGACAATGTCGCCGCGCCGGTCCGTGCCGCCGGTTCCAAAATCCGCGTCGGCCAGGTCCGCCACGGTCGCGTCAGTCCCCAGCACTTTGTGGAAGTACGCCAGCTCCCAGGTCTTGGCCTCGGCCGCCTTACCCACGATGAAGCCGACCTGGTACCCCGCGTCGTCGGTCTCCTGCCCCAATGCGTCCTTGGGATTGGCGGTATTCACAAGGTAGTCGCCCATCACTTCGACCGGCAAGGCGCCCGCGTTGAACGCAAAATGGCCTGTAACGTCGAGGACGTTGTAGTCGTTGAGCAGAACAATCGGGTTGGTGGTGCCGGGACAGAACGTCGGCGGCACCGTTGCAACCCGCGTATTCCCGGGGTTACAGGCCGCCTGCCCAAGGCTGTTGTTCTCGATGTTCGTGAAGTTGTAATAGGTCACCGCCACGGTGGCCTTGGTATCCTTTACCGGCTCCAGCGCCACGCCGACCTGCTGGCCGAACAGCCATTGGTCCGTCGAAAGGCTGCCCGCGCTGTCTTCGTCGAGCACGATCTGCGCGAGGTTTACGAACACCTTGCCTGATCCTCCGAACGCGACACTCACGCTCTCCGCGAGTCCCTCCGGATTCACGTCTTCGTCCCACATCGCGTCCGTGGAGTAAACGGTCCAGAACGGGTTGGGCATTTTCCCTCCGGTGAGGGTCAACCACTTGGAACCCGCCCCTTGCCACCGAAGGTAGGCGCGGTCGATCCAGAGCCCTTTTTGGCTCGACAGGTTGTCGAAGCTCTGGTTGGTCGAGAACTGCTCGCCGGTCCCGCTCGCCAGGCGAATACCCACCATGAGATCCTGCACCTTCAGGTCCGCCCCAACACGCAGTCGAAACCGCAGGCGATGCCGGTCCGATTCGGTCGGCGCATCGCGCCACGTCGAGTCCTGCCTGAGCCGAATGTCGCCGGAGAACGTGGTTTGGTCCACCCACTTGGCGAATCGACGCGTCTGAACCGATTCCGCTTCCTCCTTGGTGATCACGCCCTTCTCGATCAACAAATCCTCCAAGGGCTTGCGTTCCTCCGCACCCGCCAACGTCGCGGCCAGCATCGCCGAGGGCCCGACCACCAGGCCTGCGATCCATCGCTTCATGCGTCTCCCTCCACGTCCGGATTGGATTCAGACCGTCGTGACGAACTCACCGCGCGTCGGCATCCCGGCGAGATCAGCAAGGGAGGCGCGGGGCGCACGCGAGTCGGTGCCGCGCGCGACCGGGCCACGGTAACAACGACGTGTTTCATCGTTGTTACTTGTGTGTTAACCCTGTGTAAATTATCGGGGTGGATTCGGGAGGCGGGCCTCCTATTCCGCGTCTCGTCGCGCGTCCGGATTCGTGGACGACGGGGAAAAACGGATCGCCAGGATCCGGACGCCGCTGAGCACCGCGATGACGGACAGGAGCAACGTGAACGTCGTCCCCTCGCCTCCTTTGAGCCAGAGCGAGAGGATTTCCGTCAACATCACGACCAGGATCGTATCCACGATGAACGTGACTTTGACCCGGCCTTCGGTCAGATACGCCAACGTGGTTCGGAACACTTCGACAATCGCCAACAACATGAGCACGCCGATCAACACGTGCTGGAGCACCTCGTCGACACTGGCCGTGCCCAACGCCAGCAGTTCCAGGCCCACGGCCGCCACGCCGATCAATAACGTGAGCAGGATCAGCCCGAGCAACAGGCTGAGCACCGTCTTGATGGCCGTGGTCCACACCCGCGTAGCATCCAAGCCAACGATCGCGGGCAATCGCTGCCACACACCGTCCCCTGTCATTGAAAACGCCATACCATCCCTCCTCCGTCTCTGATCTTCGCTCTTGTCGCTCGGGGCGAGCATACTGAACGAACGTTACGCCGTCGTTGCGAAGGCGTTGAGGCCGAGTAAATTCTTGCGGCGCGTATCTACGCGCGGCGTGGACTGGCCGCCGGAGCGTGTGTTACGATCCCGCGCATGGAACCCCTCTGGCTGATCGCGGCCTTGTTGGTCGCGCTGATCGTGGTGGTCGGCGCCGCGTGGTTTCGACGACGGCCCGATCCCGTGGTCGCCTTGCTCCAACAACAGCTCGACGCGGTGAGTCGTCAACTCAGCGAATCAGCCGGCGGATCGAAATTGCTGCACGACCGGCTGGGCCAGGTCACGCAGGAGGTCAACGGCCAACTGTCCGCGATCACCACCCAGGTCAACGGCCAGTTGGGCCTGATCACCGCGCAGGTCAACCAGCAACTCACCGCCATCGGCAAACAGGTCCAGGAAGCCACCGGCCAAATGGGCACGCGCCTGGACAACGCGGCCCGCGTGGTGGGCGAGGTCCGGCAGAACCTGGGCGAGTTGACCAAGGCCACCGAACGCGTGTTCGACGTGGGCAAGGACATCGCGAGCCTGCAAGAGATCCTGCGCGCGCCCAAACTGCGCGGCGTGTTGGGTGAACTGTTCCTGGGCGACCTGCTCGGCCAGATCCTGCCGCCCACCCACTACGCGCTGCAATACAAGTTCAAGAGCGGCGAGGCCGTGGACGCGGCCATCCACCTGGGGCAAGGCATCGTGCCGGTGGACAGCAAGTTTCCGTTGGAAAATTTTCGCCGCGTGATCGCGAGCGAGGCCGAGGACGAGCGCAAGGCCGCCAAAAAGAAGTTCGCGATCGACGTGAAAAAACACATCGACGCCATCGCGGCCAAGTACATCCTGCCGGACGAAGGCACGTTCGACTTCGCGCTCATGTACATCCCGGCGGAGAACGTGTACTACGAAGTGATCTTGAAGGACGACGCGTTCGGCGACGACAAGGGCCTGTGCGCCTACGCGCTCGCGCAGCGCGTGATCCCGGTCTCGCCCAACAGCTTCTACGCCTACCTGCAGGCCATCGTGCTCGGACTCAAGGGCCTGCGCATCGAGAAAAACGCGCAGGAGATGATCCAGCACCTCAAACGGTTACAGGGCGACTTTCAGCGCTTCCGGGACGATTTCGACGTGTTGGGCAAACACCTGGGCAACACGCGGGGCAAGTACGAAGACGCGGCCAAACGTCTGGAACGCTTCGGTGAGAAACTTTCAAGCGTGGAAGATTCGTCCCCGACTCCGACCGTCGAGATCGACGCCACACCTCAGGCCCAGCGCCCGCTGCTGTAATTTGAGCCTGTCCATGAATGGTCATCTGCGGCGTTGCCGCTGCGCATGCTTCGCCAAGCGAGCGAAACCTTGCGTTGACCGCGCCAGAGAATGGCGCAGTGCGCTTTCCGCTCCTCACGTACCTGCAAACGCACGCTGCTTCGCCAAGCGAGTGGAACGGTCCATTGCCAGCGCCAGAAGTCGGCGCAGTGCGCTTTCCGGTGCGGTGCT
This sequence comes from Nitrospirota bacterium, assembly GCA_049325295.1. Classification (GTDB taxonomy): domain Bacteria; phylum Nitrospirota; class Nitrospiria; order 2-01-FULL-66-17; family 2-01-FULL-66-17; genus JBFLXB01. Next base: position 226,810 of record JBMOMD010000021.1, on the reverse strand, counting down.
CGCGGCGCCTTGCGACCGCCCTTCAGGGAATGGGATGCAGGAAGTCCCCGAAGGGGGGCATCTGACGCATTCCTGAACAGGCTCTTAAACTGGCGGACGTTCCGGCTCGTCCTCGTTCGGCACGATAAAAATTAGGGCGAGATACAACAACACGACTACGCCTACTGAAATGAACGCGGCCAGCACCCATAGGATACGCACGATCGCGGGGTCGATCCCCAGGTAGTCCGCCATCCCGCCGCAAATGCCCGCGAGTTTGCGGTCGCGCACCGATCGTTTCAAGCGCTTCGCCGTCCCCGGCGGAGTCAATGACGCCCCGCAGTAACGGCACTTGATCGCGTCGTCCTGAATTTCTTCCGCGCAGTAGGGGCAACGTTTCATGTCAGGACGTTACCAAACGCGGCATCCACGCGTCCAGTCTCCCCGGAACTGGCCACCATTCTCAACTCGGAACCTTGGTGGTACTCTTCCTCCGCGTCACGGCGCCACCTGTCCCGAGTGGTCCGTGGCACTCGCGTTGAATGGAGGCTTGGATGATTGAGCGGCGATCGAACGTGATGGTGCTGATCCTGAGCGCCGCATTGGCGCTCTTGGCGGCGATCGACGCGCCGTTGACCGCGCGCGCGGCGGACGTGTTCATCTGGACCGACGACAAGGGCACGACTCATTTTTCGGATTCCACCAGCGACGTGCCCGCGCGATTCCGCAAGTCGATCAAAACCAAAAAATTCGGACCCGTCGAAGAAGACTCCGCGGCCAAGCCGCCGGCCGCCAACGAGTTGCCCGACGTGGACGATGCGCCGCCTTCTCCCGATCCCGCGCCAACCGTCGAGGAGACGCTCCGGCGATTCGAAGTGCCCTACCAAGCGTACGAGGGCAGCGCCAAACGGGTCATCGTGAACGTGAAGTTCAACGACCGGGTCACCGCGCCCATGGCGCTGGACACGGGCGCGCCGAGTTCGCTCATTTCCCCGAATCTGGCCAAGGAGCTCGACCTATTCGACGACGAGCACGGCCGACTGTGGGTCGCCGTGGGCGGCCTCGGGGGCTCGACCCTGGCGATCCGAACCGTGGTGAACAGCGTGCAGATCGGCGGCGCGCGGACCGATTTCGTCCCGGTCGAAGTGACCAAATCCATTTCCAACGCCTTCGAGGGGCTGATCGGCATGGATTTCATGGGCAACTACGCGATGCGCGTGGATCCGACGCGACGGGTCGTGATCTTCGAAGAACTCCCGCAAACCTCCGACCGGCCCGGCGGCCGCGACGAGGACTGGTGGCGATCCACGTTCCGGGAGTTCGCGGCGTTTCACAACGGCTGGAAGGACGCACTCAAAACCGTTGAAACCGAAATCGACCGACCCAGCGGCATGACATCGACCTCGGCCGCGGACTTGCAGAAGCGGCGCGAGATCGCCAAACGACAAACCCAGGAAGCCGAAAAACTCATGGACCGCCTCCACCGCTTCGCCCGCGAAAACGCGGTCCCCATGCACTGGCGAACCTACTGAAGATGCCTATCCGGAATGTCCCATGACTTTCCTATGCTAGACTTACCAACCATGATTCTTCCGAAACGCGCCGTGGCCAGACACATCGCACGATCATGGTTTGCCGTAGTGATCCTGGGGCTTGTCTTGACCGGTCCTTCCGAGGCGTCGGCGACCTTTCAATACACGGACGACGCGGGGACGATCCACTTCACGGACGACCCGGGACAGATTCCGGAACCGATTCGAAAACGTATGGGAATCTGGGTCGAACCACCCGCGAAACCGCCGGAGGCGAACCTGCGCCTGAAATTTTCGGAGCCTCTGCCCGCGCCGGATCCGGTCGAAGTCGCGCCCGTGGAACCTTCACTCTGGGAACAGATCGTCCCCACGAACATCCGCTCGCCGTGGGTGCCCGGACTGATCGGCCTCGCTATGTCCGGCGGCCTCCTCGTGGCGCTCCGCGCCAGCAAGCGGCCCACGTCCCGCATCGCGTGCAAGGCGGCCCTCGTGCTCGTCATCGCCGCCAGCGCCACCGTCACCGCAATGGCCGCGCTCGCCGAACGAGGCTCATCCCTGCCCGAGGCGATCAACGAAGCCGAAAGCACCATCGATCACTGGGAATCGCGCGTCACCTCCCCATTCAAAGACGCGGAGCGTCGAGCCAAAGAGATCGGCCAGGCAAAACGCGACTACCAGGAAACGATCAAACAGCTCGAAGCCCTTCCGTAGCACGCAGTACCTGACACACCGTACTCGCTTCGGCACCTCGTTCTAAGACCAAAGAATAATCTGTCCCAGTTTATCTTAGATCATGCCGAAGCGACGTTCGACTGCGAAAAAGACGACTAAGCCACTTCCGTATACACTGACAGCAACGTATTCCTACCAAAGTAATCTGCCTACTATGGATAAAGAATTTGAGCCAACACTAACATGCGGCGAGTGTGGTTGTCAGTCTGGTTTTACACAGGCTTTCAGACAGCGACGGTCGATCGTCCTCTGCCCGGCATGCTGGTCAAACAACTACATTGCAAGACTTAAAGCCTCCCTGGGAGTCATTGCGATGTCATTTTTGGGCGGCCTAATACTCAACAGCGTTGATACGACAGACACTCCAGGAATGGGGCTGATCCATGTTGGTTTTATATTTCTATTCATGTGGGCTATGGTGATTCCTCACGAATTCGGTCACGCCATTGTCGCAAGGATCCTCGGTTTAAAAGTATTCCGGGTGATCATCGGATATGGGCGCCCGATCTTTCTATGCAAACTTTTGGGATTCAAATGGGAATTCCGGTCTTTGCCCATCGGTGGTGTCACTGTGGCTGCCTCACCATCGCCGAGGTTTTATCGATTGAGACTCTTCCTCATGGTCCTTGCTGGGCCATTAGTGGACGTGAGCTTCGCCGTCGTCGCATTTTGGCTCTCGACGCGAGTTTGGGACGGCAATCAGTCCGGTTTTTGGCAAGAATTACTGCTCATTGACCTCGCGCTGGCTAACATTGTCTCCTTTGTGTCTGGTCTATGGCCGCGAAAGATTGAAACCGTTGCAGGTTTCACTGCAAACGATGGATTATTGCTCTGCACAATCCCATTCATTTCTGGGAAGAAGCTGACGGAATGGCTTGCTGGGTACTATGTTTTGGCATCACAGGAACTCCATCAGCAAAAGTACTATGCGCAGGCCGTCCGAACGTGTGAAGCGGGTATGGCTCGCTATCCCGATTGTGGACTTCTTCGGATGCAACTTGGCGTATGTTTGATATACATCAATGAATTCGAGAGGGCTCGTGAATCACTCATGGAAGCACTGAAGGCTACAGACATCAGACCTGAGGATCGGCTGATCCTTCTCAGCAACATTGCGCTTGCGGACATCCTTTCTGGTCGGAACGACTTGCTGGAAGAAGCAGACCGATATTCAGCGCAAGCGTATCAGAACATCCCGTGGGTTCCTGGAGTGAAGGACACACGTGGCATGGTGTTAGTGGAGTCGGGGCAGCTTCAGGAGGGCTTGGCCCTTCTGAGGACGGCGATCATCGAGCAGACCGAGCCGGAGATCAAGGCTACCATCGCCGCGTATATGGCAATCGGAGAAAAACGCCGGGGTAATATCGAACGGGCCACCCGCTATCTTGACATCACTCGGACGCTGGCCCCCCAATGTCGCCTACTGAATCGCGTGAAGACGGAACTAGAACTGACCGACGCCAACTCCCCCTCTGCATTTGCTCAATAACAGTCCACTACACGTCACCTTGTACCACGAATTGTCGGAACCAGACCAGGGACGGTCCCAACTAAACAAGAAATGTCCAAGGTCTTTTGCGAAAGTGCTTTCGCTTGGCAGCTCGTTGACGAAGAAATTAGTTACTTACTTGGGACCGTCCCCAATCGGTTCACTCTAGTACGGCGACCGCACAGCTACTGTATTCAGTTAGCGGCTTGTCCGCCTCGTTGCGGACGCGATAGGGCGACTTGGAATGAGCATCAATTTGAAGATTGCTATTCGCCGCAAATGTGTCGATCAGCTCGTTCTTGTCGTTGTAGAAGTCGGCTCGAAGGTCTATGTATGTGGCGTCGAGAACGGACGTATTTGCAATGACGCCGCTGCAAGAAACAAACTCGCGGCCGGAGATGTTCCTTGCGTAGAGGTTCGCCGATTCAACGACCAGAATCCTCGACTCGCTATCACGTTCGCCTATCCGACGCACGTCGTTCAACAGATAGGCCATAAACCAGAAAAATAGAACAAGCAGCGGAACTAGGACCCACTTGTTGTATTGAGGCGTGAAAAGCTTCGATTGGATCTGATGGCAGTGGGGGCATTTCTGTGCCTTCTCGTGGATCAGCTCGTGACACCCTAAGCATTCTTTCTTACCCGAAATCATGTTTGCCCCCGGGGTAGCGATTTTTTGAGTTCCAACATATTTAATCACGTCTCGACTTCCTGTATATTCCGATTCCGCTACGGCGTCAATGGGTTATATCCGTTGATCGGATAGCAGACGTCTTTGAAATGCGTCTCGGACAGTCTGCCGACCACCGACCGCAACGACACGTTTCTGGTTGACGCTGGCGAGGCGAGGGATGGCGCTCTCACCTGATTTCGTTTAGCACGCGGGCGGACTTGATTTTCGCGTGACGCGCCTGCTAGGCTGCGCCGCGCGTATGATGGAGTCTCTGTCCTGTTCCGGCGTCGTTGTTCGCCGCACGATGGTTGTCCTCGGGTTGGCCGTGGTCCTCGCGGCCTGCGCGGGCAAGAAGGACGATCCGGCGCTCAAGCCGCTGCTCACCCTCACCGATCTGCAGTACGACGCTGGGGTCATTATGACCAAGGCCGAAGGATTGTACGACGAGAAAAAGTGGGACGAGGCGATTCCGGAATACGAGCGGTTCTTGGAGCTGCACCCGGTGCATCGCTGGGCGCCGCACGCGCAGTTCAAGCTCGCGCTTTGTTACATGGAGCGGATTCCCGAGGTCGGCCGCGACCCCTCGATCGCGGAAAAGGCCGAGGCCGCCTTTGAACGGGTGTTGTCGTATTCGGATACGCGTTACGCGGACGTCTCGCGCGTCAAACTCGCCGAAGTGCGCGGGCATCGCGCCCAGGCGAACTTCGAGACCGGACGTTTTTACTATAAGCAAAAAAAATATCCCGCCGCGATCGCGCGGTTCCAGCAGGTGATCGACGCCAAGCTCGGCGGGACCGTCACGGAGGAGGCCACGTATTTCCTGGCGTTGGCCTATGAGCGCGATGGACAGATGGAGCAGGCGGGCAAAACCGCGCAGGCGCTCATGGAGGAGTTCCCGACGACGCGCCACGCCAAGGCCGTCGCCAAACTCCAGGCGCGCGTGACGTCCAGTGCCAACTAGCGCCCGGTACTACCCCGCCATGCTGAACCTGAAGGATTGCGCCGTGGTCGTGATCGGCGGCGGCGTGATTGCGACCCGCAAGGTGACCGAGTTGCTCGCGAGCGGCGCCCGCGTGACCGTGATCAGCCCGACCGTGAGCCCCCGCGTGGCGCGCTGGGCGCGTGAAGGCCGTCTGCGGCATCGCCGCCGCGCGTACCGGCGGGGCGATTTGAAAGGCTCGCGCCTGGCCGTGGCCGCTACGTCCGACCCCAACGAGCAGACCCGAATCGCGCAGGAAGCCCAAACCACGCTCACGTGGGTGAACGTGGTGGACCAACCCGCGCTGTGCGACTTTGTGGCTCCGGCCGTGGTGCGACGAGGAGATTTGACGATCGCGGTCTCAACCGGCGGACAAAACCCCGCGCTCGCGCGCTGGATCAAACAAGCACTGGCCGCGTCAATGGGCCCCGAGTACGGCCGCCTGACCACCGTGCTCGCCGCGGTCCGCTTGGCCTTGCGCGAGCAGGGCGTGCCGATGACCACGCGACGGCGGCTGGTCGATCGGCTCATGGCCGCGGGCTTGTTGGCGCGCGTTCGGGCGAACGACCGCCAGGGCATCATCCGCCTGGTTCGTCGCGTCACGGGCCTGTCCACGTTCACCGCGTCGACCACATCCACCCGAACCACACGGAGCGCCCATGTCTCCACGCACGCCGCGATCATTCGATAAAGCGCTCTATTACGTGGGACGCGGCGTGCAGCTCGTGGGGCTGCTGATCACGCTCAACGTCGTGGTCCTGTTTTTTTTTCCGGAATACAAGATGGGCCCGCTGCTGCAACTGACGGCCGTGGGAGTGGTCACGTTCTTCATCGGCTGGCTGATCCAAGCCCGGTAGGCGACTGTCCAGGACCGGTCATCTGCGGCGTTGCCGCTGCGCAGCCGGTCCTCACGTGCGACCCAGTACGCTCCGGTCCGGTGCTCGCGGCGCCTAGCATCTGACCGCCCCTGAACAGTCGCTGATCTAAACAACTCTCCCAAAACTTTTTCAAAATCCGGCCTATCGGCCAAACAATGACGCGACGCGGCTGGCCACGGCCGCTGGCGCGAGGCGCACGGCGTGGCGTTTGAGGCGGGACCATAGAGACTGAAACGTGGACTCGCCGCGCAACACGTCGTACATCCACCCCACCACGTCGGGATGAGCCCGCATCGCGTCGTACCACAATCGCGGATGCCCGTAGGCGATCGACGCCAGCCGCGCCGTGACCGCGAGTTCGGGCTCCAACTCAGCCCGAACCCACCGGCCGTACTCGCGTAGGTCGATCGCGCCGTGGTCGAGTTGCCGGGTGATCGTCCGGCCGAGCTGTTGCCCGCTGAGGATGCCGAAGTAGATCCCCTCGCCGAAGAACGGATCCACCAACCGCCCGGCGTCGCCCGCCAGGCCGATGCGTCGCGACGCGACGCAACACCCGCCGGTAAATACCGGGATGGGGTGGCCGACCGGCGCGGGGAGCGTCCGACCGCGGAGCGCGGGCTGCGCGCCCATTGCCCGCTCGTATCGTTCCTTGGGCCGAGGCTCCGCGCCGTAAAAACCCGCGACCCCGATCGAGACGCCGTCGCGCTTGGGAAACACCCAGCCGTAGCCCCCGGGCACGGCCCCCATCTCCAGCGCGGCTCGGGGCGGCGGTGCCGCGCCCGCGAACTCGGCCTCCAGTCCATAGACCCCGCGGAGCGCGTGGTCGGGATTGAGGCGTTTGGCGAGCCGGCTGTTCGCGCCGTCCGCGCCCACCAGACACGGCGCCCGATACGATCCGCGCGCCGTGCGCACCCAAACGCCGGCGTCGTCTTCCTCGTTGATCTCGATCGCGGGCTCGCCGAACCGCACGTGCGCGCCCGCGGCCGCGGCGCGATCCACGAGCCAAGCGTCGAACCGAGCGCGCATGACGAATCGGGCCAGCGGACCGTCGGCGTCCACGCTGAACGCGTCGGCGCCGCGGTACACGAATTCGATGCCGTGCACCGAGGCCTCGACGGTTTCGTGGTACGCGGTCCCGATCACGTGGTCGAGCCGCGCCGACAGCCCGCCCCCGCACACCTTGTACCGTGGAAATTGCTCGCGTTCGAGCAACAGGACCCCGCGCCCCGCGGCCGCGATCTCGTACGCCGCAGCCGCCCCCGCCGGCCCACCCCCGACTACGATCGCGTCATACTGAAATGTCTTCATCTCGGCGGACAAGGCCCTGGCCGCTCAACAGGGGTCAGATGCAAGGCGGAGGAAGGGGTTGCGCCGCAGCGTACTGGGTCGTACGTGAGGCGAGTGGCGCCACGAAGAAGTGGCGCCTAGCCACGAGCGCCGCCGAGACGGTGAGGCGGCCGAGACTCCTCAGCCTGCAACGCAGCAGACGGTCCCTTATCGGCGGATCAGGCTATTGGCCGATGGACCAGCCAATGCCACTCTGCGTAAAGTACGAACTCAATATGGAGAGCGAATTCGTGACGATCAGGATGCCCACGGCGATGAGAAACGCGCCGCTGACTTTGGTGATGACCGGGAAATACGGACCGATCGATTTCATCCGCGACAGGAACGTGTTGAACCCCAACGCGGTCACGAGCAGCGGCACGCCCAAGCCGAGCGAGTACACCGACAAGAGTTGCACGCCCTCCCACAGCGATTGTTTCGTGCTCGCGTAGAGCAGGATGGAGCCGAGGATCGGCCCCACGCAGGGCGTCCATCCCGCGGCGAACGCCAGCCCGACGATGTACGCGCCCAGGTATCCCGCGGGACGGCCTTGCAGGTGCAGACGTTTATCCGCGGCCAATGCGGGCAGGTTGAACGCGCCCATCACGTACAGGCCGAAGAAAATGATGAACGCGCCGCCGACCCAACGCAGCAGTTCTTGGTGCGTGAGCACCACTTGGCCCATCAACGAGGCGGACGCGCCGAACAGGATGAACACCGTGGAAAATCCGGCGATGAACAACAGGGACATCGTCAGCGTGGTCCATTTCACGCGATAGCGGTCCGTGCCGCGGGTCAACTCGTCGAAGGACAGCCCGGTGACGAACGACACGTACGCGGGCACCAGCGGCAGCACGCAGGGCGAGACGAACGACAAAAAGCCGGCGGAAAACGCGATGGCCATCGACGGAGCGGAGGCTTCCATGGGGCTAACCTTGGACGGCGGACGCGGTCGCGGCCGGGGAACTCGCGCCCGTGGCCGGCGGCGCGGGGGGTCCCGTGGACTCGGCCACCAACACCCGGACCAGGTCGTGGTTTTTCGGCGTGTTCCAATCCATGGCGCCGAAGAACTTGTGCCGGATCACGCCCCGCCGGTCCAGCACGATGCTGGTCGGGAGCGATCGGATTTCGAACTTGTCGTTCACCACCATCTCGGGGTCGAGCAAAATGGGGAACGTGAGGCCGAAAGACTCCATAAAGGGTTGGACAATCTGCGCGCCCTCATAATCCGTGGAAATGCCGACCACGACAAAATCCTGAGACGGGAACTGGTGGGACAATGCCTCCAACGACGGCATCTCGGCGCGGCAAGGTCCGCACCAGGTGGCCCAAAAATTGAGCAACACCACCTTGCCGCGAAATTCGTTCAGCGCCGAGGCCCCGCCGTCCAGGCGCTCCAACGTGAACGGCGGCGCCAGAAACCCCACCCGCGTCCCCTCCCGCACCGCGGGAGCCTTCGCCTCCGACAACGGCGCGGCGGCCGGGCGCTGGTCGCACCCCGCGAGCGCCACCGCGCACACCACGGCGCCGAGCAACCGAAGACGCGGCGGGTTGGGCGGTCGGCCGGGGCCGGCTGACGGCCCCGCGGACGGGATCCAGGAACCGTCTGACGACAGGTAGCCGTCCTGAATCGCCTCCTCGATGATTTCGCGGGCGCGGACGACGTCGCCCTCCGCCACGCTGATCCGTCGCTCGCCGAACCGCCCGATGGTCATCGGATACGGCGAAATGGTCAGGTCGCGGACCACGCAGGCGATCTCGTGTTCGGCGAGCAAGTCGGCGATGCGGTCGGCTTCCAGCGGGTCGTAGGTTTTGTAGAGTTCCACCACGCGGCTCATGTGCAGGCTCCATGATAACGAAGCCCTGGACGGAGCGTCAATGTGCCGGTGGTGGACAATAAACCGAACCGTCCCGTATACTGGGCCGATTTTATGGTGTACGCCCCCCTTCGTTGGTCTTTCCCGTGAGCGCCGTCCGCGTCCTTGAGTTAGCCAAGGCGCATGGGCACTACCGGGTATTCGAGCAGGTCTCGTTCGAACTCATGCCCGGAGAGTGCCTGGCCCTGTTCGGCCCCAACGGCGCGGGAAAAACCACCTTGATCCGCGTGTTGGCGACGCTGTCGCGGCCCTCCGCCGGGCGGTTCGAGATCGAGGGCCGCGACGGCGTCCGAGACAAAGACGCGGTGCGGGCGTCGTTGCTCTTGTTGGCGCACGGCTCGCACCTGTACGACGAACTCAACGGCGCGGAAAACCTGCGCTTCGCGTTGGCGCTCCGCAACCTGTCCCCAGCCGAGCGCGACATCAAACTGGCGCTCGATCGCGTGGGCATCGGGGCGTTCGCAGACTTGAAAACCCGGTACTACTCCGCGGGCATGAAGAAGCGGCTGACCATCGCCAAATCCATGTTGGTCCGCCCCAAAGTCCTGTTGCTGGACGAACCCTATACCTCGCTCGACGAAGCCGGCGTGGCGCTGGTCAACCAGTACCTGCGCGCCATCACCGGAGACGGCGCCGCCGTGCTCATGACCACGCACGACCGCGCGCGGTCCGCGGAGGTGGCTCATCGCGCCGGCGTGCTGGACAAGGGCCGCCTTCGCGAAGTACCGGTCGAGCGTCTGCGCCACGATGTCTTTTTTTAACGTCATCCGCTGGGTCGCGTGGAAGGATTTTATCAGCGAGGTCCGCAGCCGCGAGACCCTGTCGTCGATGTTTTTCTTCGCGTTGATCGTGATCCTGGTGTTCAGTTTCAGTTTTTCCATGGACCAACAGGAGGCGCGCGAGCTGATCGCGGGCATCATGTGGGTGGCGTTCGCGTTTACCGGGATCATCGGGCTCGGGAAATCGTTTTCCGCGGAGTTACAGAACGACTGCCTGGAACACCTCCAGATCAGTCCGACGTCCAAAGGCGCGATTTTCTTGGGCAAACTGGCCGCGAACCTGCTGTTCATGCTCGCGGTGGAGATTATCTTGTTCCCCCTGTTCGTGATCTTTTTTAATCTGGACGTGGTTGAAGCCCTGCCCGTGCTTTTGTTAATATTCGCGCTGGCCACACTCGGGCTGTCAACGGTCGGCACGTTGTTTTCGGCCATGACGGTGCAAGTGCGGGCCCGCGAAGTTATGCTGCCGATCCTCCTGCTCCCCTTGGCGGTCCCGGTGATGATCGCGGCCGTCGAATCCACCCGCGGCGCGCTCAGCGGTGACCCGATTTCGTTATACGGCAATTGGCTGCAGTTGTTGGGGGTCTTCGACGTCGTGTTTACCGTCTTGTCGTTTTGGGCGTTTGAATGGATTCTCGACTCATGAGGAGCCTGGCCGTGAATGGTCAGCTGCGGCGTTGCCGCGGCGCTTCCGGTCCTCACGTACACACAGAGTACGCTCCGGTCCGGTTCTCGCAGCGCCTTGCATCTGACGCATTCCTGACCAGGCTCCCATACCGGAATCGCGCCGACCGCCCCTCAGGTCGTCCAGAATGAACGCGCTCATTAAATGGATGCAACGCTACGAGGGTTGGTTCGGCGGCGTGGGCGCGGCCTGTATCGTGGCGGGCGTGTATCTGGGATTGGCGGCCTCCCCGCCCGATTATTACCAGGGCGAGGTGGTCCGCATCATGTACATCCACGTGCCGATGGTGCAGACCGCGATGCTTGCGTATTCGGTGCTGTTCGCCGGCAGCATCTGGTATCTGTGGAAGCGGGACCCGATCGTGGACAACATGTGCCAAGCCGCGGCCGGCATCAGCGCGTTTCTGACCGCGGGCGGGCTCATCACCGGCTCCATTTGGGCCAAACCCACCTGGAACACCTGGTGGACATGGGACGCGCGCCTGGTGTCCTTCGCGGTGATGCTCATGATTCTGGCCGGGTATTTGATGCTCCGCACGTTCGTGGACGAACCGGAACGCGAGGCGCGTTACGCCGCGGTGCTCGCGATCGTCGGGTTCGTGGACTTGCCGATCGTGCATTTCTCGGTGGAATGGTGGCGCACCCTGCACCAACCCCTGTCGATTTCCATGCGCGGGATCGCGATGTCGCCGGAGATCCTGCGTCCGCTCATCGTGATGAGCGTGGGGTTCTCGGTGCTGTTCGTCTACATCCTGATGGTCCGCACCCAGATGTATTATCTGACCCACCTGCTCCAAGCCAAAAAAGGGCGCTTGCTCAGCCACGCGCACTTGTCGGATCTTCCCACATGACGCGCCTGTACGTGCAATGGACCGTCGTGATCCTGGCCGCGGCGGTCGTGGCGGGCGCGGCGGTCCGGTACTACGATCGCCACCTGCGGACGCTGACCCCGGAAGCCGTGGCGGGCGGCGACGCGGGATCGGACCTCGTGCGCGTCCAGGGTTTGGTCGAGGGCGGGACCCTCACCGGCGACCCGTCCTCCGGACAGGCGGCGTTCCGGCTCGGGGGCGACCAGGACGCGGTGCAGGTCGAGTACCACGGTCCGCCCCCGGAAAACCTCCGCGAATTAAAAACCTTGGTGGTGATCGGTCGCTGGGACCCCGACCGCCGCGTGTTGTCGGCGCAAGACCTCGCGTTGATCCCCAACTATGGGTTCGTGGTGAGCGCGTATGTGATCGCCCTGTTGCCGCTCGCGTGGTTTATTTTTCTGATGGAGCGTCGCGTGCGGCTGCTGTACGGCGAGATTAAACAAGCCAAACTCTATGAACCGGAGCTGCCTGGTCATGTGGACGCGCGGTAAAAAAATCGGCATGGTCGTCAGCCTCGTCTTGGTCGCCGGGGCGTTGAGTTATCTCGCGCTGGGGAACTTCGGCCAGAACCTCGTGTACTTTTTCACGCCCACGGAAGTCTCGGGGTTCACGCCCGAGCATTTCAACAAAAAGGTGCGTGTGGGCGGCATGGTGGTCAAGGACAGCGTGAAATCGACCTCGCACCCGGTGGGCATGACGTTCCAGCTCACCGACGGATCGGCCACGATTCCGGTGACGTTCGAGGGGATTCCGCCGGATCTCTTCAAGGAAGGTCAGGGCGCGGTGGTCGAAGGCGTCTGGACGCCGACCAAGGAGTTTCACTCCACCATGATCATGGCTAAACACTCCGAAGACTACATGCCGATCGAGCTCAAGCGCGCCGGCGCCGAGCTCCCCAAGAAAGATTTCCTCAAGACGTTGCGCCAGTGACGCGCGCAGCCGACCGGCCCGCATGACTTTCAACCGCACGCGTTGCGCTTCATGATCGTCGAACTGGGACATATCGCCGTCATCACCGCGCTGGTGCTGTCGGTGTTCGGCGTGATCGCGCCGGTCATCGGCCTGCGGACCAAAAACCCCGACTGGCTCCGCTCGGCGCGTCAGGCCGTCACGTTGATCTTCGTCCTGCTCGCGCTCAGCATTGCCGCCCTGGAGTACGCGTACCTGACGCGGGACTTCTCGGTCGCCTACGTTGCGGCTACGTCCAATTCGAAGTTGCCGATCTTCTATACCGTTTCGGCGTTGTGGGGCGGCCACGAAGGCTCCCTGCTCCTGTGGGTATTCATCCTCTCCGCCTTCAGCACCCTGGCGGTGTGGCTGCACTGGCGCACCCAACCCGCGATCATGCCCTACCTCATGGCCGTGGAATCCGCGGTCACGTTCGGGTTCTTGATGCTCATCGTGTTCTTGTCCAATCCCTTCGAACGAATCGTGCCGGTTCCGCTGGACGGCAAGGACCTCAATCCGCTGCTGCAGGACCCGGCCATGACCATGCACCCGCCGATGCTCTACATGGGGTACGTGGGATTCTCGATTCCCTTCGCGTTCGCGATGGCCGCGCTCTTTTCCGGGCGTCTGGGCGAGGAATGGATCAAGGTCACGCAGCGCTGGACCATTTTCGCGTGGCTCTGTTTGACCGTCGGGATCATGATGGGCGGCTACTGGGCCTACTACGAGCTGGGGTGGGGCGGGTACTGGGGGTGGGACCCGGTGGAAAACGCGTCGTTCATGCCGTGGCTGGTCGGCACCGCGTTCCTGCACTCGGTGATGGTGCAGGAAAAACGCAAGATGTTCAAAGTGTGGAACCTCTTTTTGATCATCCTGACGTTCTCGCTCTCCCTGATCGGCACGTTTCTGGTGCGCTCCGGCGTGCTCACCTCCGTGCACACGTTCGCGACCGACCCCGAGCGGGGCGTCTTCATCCTGCTCTTTCTCGCCGTGGTCATGGGCACGGCGTTCGGCACGTTGATCGTGCGCGCCCCCAAACTCAAGAGCCGGATCGAGCTCGATTCGGTGGTGTCGCGCGAATCCGTGTTTCTGTTCAACAACCTGTTTTTTCTGGTGGCGGCGGCCACCGTGTTCCTGGGCACGTTGTATCCGCTGATGATCGAGACCTGGAAAGGGTCCAAAGTCACGGTGGGCCCGCCCTACTACAACGCGGTGTTCATGCCGATCGCGCTGGGCCTGTTGTTCCTCATGGGCGTGGGCCCCTATATCGCCTGGCGGAAGGCTTCCGTCGACAATTTGAAGAAAAACTTCCTCATCCCGCTGGTCGTCGCGGTGGTCGCCGCGCTGGCGGCGTTCGGCCTGGGGTTCCGGAGCCCGTTTTCCCTGACCGGCGCCTTTGTGGTCGGCTTCGTCGCCACCACAATCGCGGTGGACGTGGGCAAGGTCTCGGCGTTTTTCGCGCGGCGCGACCACGTCAACTACCTGCGCGGCTTCTTTCGCGCGTTTCGGAACAACCAGCGGCGTTACGCCGGCACCCTCACCCACTTCGGCGTGTTGATCACGGTGGTCGGGATCATCGCGTCCACGGTGTACCAGACCGAAAAAGTCGTGTCGGTGACGGTCGGAGATGAATTCGCGCTGGGTGATTACAAGGTCCAACTCGCGGAAATCCGCGACGTGCGCGGACCGAACTGGACCGCGCGCGAGGGGCGCTTCGAATTGTACCGCGACGGCCGACTCCTCACCGAACTCACCCCGCAAAAACGCGTGTACGACGCGACGCAGACGCCCACGACCGAGTCCGCGATCTACGCGATCAATATGGGCCACGTGTTCCTCACCATGCCGGAGGTCACGCCCGACGGGGTCGCCACCGCTCGCGGGGTGATTAATCCGCTGATCCTCTGGGTGTGGGGCGGCGGCGCCATCATGGGGGTGGGCGTGGTGTTGAACATGTTCCGGCCTCGAAAGCGCGACGAATGACCCGCGCCTGGCAAATCGCCCTGGTCGTGGGACTGCTGGGCCTCTTCGTCCTCTTCTATCAGGGGTTGTGGGGCAATCCGCGGTATATTCCGACCGTCCTGAAGGACACTCCGGCGCGCCCGTTCTCCGGTCCCGCGCTCGGGGCCGCCGACACCATCTCGCTCGATCAGTTCAAAGGCAAGGTCGTGCTGCTCAATTTCTGGGCCTCGTGGTGCCAGGAGTGCCGGTTGGAACACAGTAATCTGCTCGCGCTCAACGAACAATTCAGCCGTGATCCCAACTTCGTGATGCTGGGCGTCAACTACCAGGACAAGGAAGACGACGCCCTGGATTATTTGAAAACGTTCGGTACGAATTTCGCCCACGTGCGGGACGTCAAAAGCGCGATCTCGTTCGATTACGGCGTGTACGGCGTTCCGGAAACGTTCGTCATCGACCAACAGGGCGTGATCCGGTGCAAGACCATCGGCCCCATCATGGGGCCGGTCTACATCAATTACACGCAGCGGATTCTACCCGCGTTGTTGCAGGGCTCGACGGAGTCCCTGCCGTGTTGACCGCGCGCCATCTGGCGTGGGCGTGCGCCGCGGCGTTGGCTCTGGCGTCCGCGGCGGGCGCGGCCACCGTGGACGAATCGGACCTCGACACCCGAACGCGCGAAGTGGCCAAAACCCTGCGCTGCACCGTGTGCCAGACCGAAAACGTGTGGGAGTCGGGCTCCCCGTTCGCGCAGCAGGTGCGCGAAAACATCCGCGAACGGCTTCAGCAGGGCCAATCGCCCGAGGAAATCCGGGCCTATTTTCTGAGCCGCTACGGCGACTACATTTTGATGCAACCTCCCACCCGCGGCGTGAACTGGATCGTCTGGATCGGTCCGTTCGTCCTGTTGGGCGTGGGCGGCCTGCTCCTCTACCGGTCCTTGTCCCGTTGGGTCGCGCCCGCCTCCACGGCGGCGCCGCCCGTCGAGCCGCTCGACGCCGCGTCCCGTTCCCGCATCGAGCGCGAGCTGCGCTCGTGATCCGACTCCGGTTCTAGATGGTGACCGTCGCGGTCGGTCTGTTGCTCCTTGCGGTGGGGGTCGTACTCGCGATCCCCTGGTGGCGCCGCGATCCCGAACCCATTCCGGTCGGCTACGCCGCGGATCAGGACCAAGAACGGATTGATCTGGTCATCGAACGCGAATCCCTGGTGCGCTCGCTGAAGGAATTGGAAATCGAACACGGGCAAGGCCGGCTCATGGACGCGGATTACACGCGGCTCACAGCCACCGACGAGCGCCGGCTCCTCACGGTCCTCGATCGCCTCGAGGCCCTCGCCGGCGCCGCGCCCGTCCAGCCCGTGGCCGTCGAGCCCGCGGGGGCTCGGACCTCGGGCCGTCGCTGGTTGGCCGCGACCGTGCCGGTGATTCTGGTGCTGGTCGCCTCGTCGAGTATTTACGCGTATATACAATGGCAACAGGCGCGGGCCTGGGACGCGGTCAGCGCGCAGGCCGGACCCGCCGGCATGCCCGATCCCCGCCAGATGGTCGCGCGGCTCGAAGAACGGCTTCGCGCCAACCCCAACGACCTGGAAGGCCAAATCATGGCCGGTCGGTCGTATATGGCGCTCGACCGCTTGCCGGACGCCAAAGCGGCCTGGACCAAGGTGCTGGAACTGGCCCCGCGCAACCACGAAGCGCACTACAGCCTCGGCGTGATCATGATCAACACGCGAAAATTCGACGATCCGGAGCTCTTCAAAGTCGCGCTGGAGCACTTTGACCGCGCGCTCATCAACGTCCCCATGGAGCCCGCGGTCAACTGGTACCGCGGCCTGGCGTTGTGGTACCTGAAGCGGTACCGCGAAACCGAAGACGCGTGGAGCACGGCCGTACAGAATTTGCCGCCCGGGAGCGAGGACGCCGAGTTCGTCAAAGGGGCGTTGGTCAAGCTGCGCGCCGGACAAGTTCCGTTCTGAACGACCGCGTCGACGCGGCGCTCCCGTCGGCTTGACTTTGTCGGAGCCGGGTTCCTATCATCATCTCGCTCCTTCCGTATCGAGGTATCGGTTCGAGACATTCCCCTTCACCGCGAGGAGGATGAACCATGCCGGACCGCCCCAAAAGTCGTCGAGGATTCGCCGCGATGGACCCCGTGAAGCAACGGACGATCGCCAGCCGGGGAGGGAAAGCCGCGCACGAAAAAGGTACGGCGCACGAATTTACGTCCGAGGAAGCCCGCCTCGCCGGCCGCAAGGGCGGCGAGATCGCCCATCAACGCGGCACCGCGCACGAGTTCACTCCGGAGGAAGCCCGTATCGCGGGCCGCAAGGGCGGTGAGACCGCCCACCGTCGCGGCACCGCGCACGAATTCACCTCCGAAGAGGCCCGCCTCGCCGGACGCAAAGGCGGCAAATCCCGCCGCGCCCCCGGCGCACTACCGGGCCCCCAAGGCGAACAGGCCGTCTAGCCACACGCACGCGGATGGTCCTCGGGCGCCGCGCCGCCTTCAGCGGATGCTCGACTGAACCCGCCGGCTGGCTTTACAGCCTCGCCCAGCTTGCTAGACTCGGTCTGCGACCGCGGACCGATGGCACGCCACATCTGGATATACGAACGCCTCGCCGGCATTGTGATCGCCGCGCTGATGGCCGCCGCCTACATGGCCGGGGGATTCGAGCGCGCGGAGTTGATGACCTACGATTGGCGGCTACGCGCGTTTCCCGGGCCGCCGCGAAGCGACATCGTCATCATCGGCATCGACAGTCCCAGCCTCAAAGCGCTCGATACGTGGCCGTGGCCGCGGTCCGTTCACGCGGCGCTCGTGAACCGCCTCACGCAGGCCGACGCTCGCGTCATCGCGTTCGACGTGGACTTCAGCACACCGCGCGATCCGGAGGCCGACGGGCTCTTCGCGCGCGCGGTCGACCGGTCCGACCGCGTCGTGCTCGCGGCGTTTGACGAGCGTCGGATGCTGGAAGGGGGCGCCGTCGTCGAATACGCGAGTCTGCCTTTTCCGAAACTCCGGCGGGCCGCGCAAGCCGTCGGCTCGATCAATTTTCAACTGGACCGCGACGGCGCGGTTCGCCGCGCGCCCATCCGGAGGGCGTTGCTCGGTGAAGACGAACCGACGTTCGCGGTTCAGGTCGCCCGAACATACCTCGGCGCGCTCGGGTCACCGATCCGGCGGACGCCGGACGGCGCGCTCGAGCTGGCCGGCCATCGGGCGCGACTGGGATGGAGCGACGATTTCCTCATCCGCTTCACCGGCGGGCCCTGGACCGTGCCGGTCGTTTCCGTCATCGATGTGCTCAACGGTCGAGTGCCCGCCCGCGCGTTGACCGGTAAGATCGTCTTGGTCGGCGCCACGTCGCTCGATTTGCAGGATTTTCGGGTCACGCCGTTTTCCGGCCCCATGGCGGGGGTGGAGATCCAGGCCAACGCGATCGCCACCATCTTGTCCGGGCTCGCTCCCCGCCGCGTGTCCGCGAGTTACGCGCTGGGCGGCATGCTGTCGATCGTGATCGGATGGACGCTGCTGTTGACCGCACTGCGCGTCTGGAGTCCCCAGGAATTCGGACGCCGCGCCATGTGGCTCTCGCTCACGGGAGTCGGCATGGTCGCGTCCATCGTCGCAGGTAGCGTCATGCTCTTCGCGAGGTCGACCATCGCACTCGACATGGTGCCGTTGCTCTCCACGGCGATCGGGCAAACGTGCTCGTCCCTGCTTGCCGGGTATCTTGCCGCCGAACGCGGCCTGGAGTTGCACCGTGACAACGTCGAAGCCTTGTATCACATGGGCGAAGTCACCCAGGACCGCGTCTCGCTCGACCAATTGGCGGATCTCCTCTACGTCCAGGCGCGACAGATCCTCCTGGTGGATCGCCTGGGGCTCGACGTCTGGGGTGCGGACGATCTGCCGACTCGCGAGTGCCGTTACCGCCCCGCCGATCCCGGCTCGTTTCCGCTGCCGCCGGGGGTCTACACCGACTTGGTCGCGCGCGTCCGCGCCGGCGGACTCCCGGTCGCGGCATCGGACCTCGTGGTTCCGCGCCGCGGGGACAAGCGCGGCGTGCGCATCCGGGCCAGCTTGTTCGTTCCGCTGGTCGCGCACAACCGAGTCATCGGGATTCTGCACGTGCATCGTGATCGCGCAATTCCGTTCCGTGAGCGCGAGGCCAAGACCTTGCTCACCCTGGCGACGCAGGCCGCGTTGAACATCGAGAGCGGTCGTCTCCTGGACGACGTGCGGACGATGTTTCAACGCAGCCTCGAAGCCTTTTCCACCGCGCTCGACTTCAAGGACAACGACACCGGCGGCCACTCGCAGCGCGTGGCATTGTGCGCGCGGGAGGTCGCGGTTCGCATGAACCTCGTGGGCGACGCCGTCGAACACATCGCTCAAGGCGCGCTGCTGCACGATATCGGCAAAATCGCGGTCCCGGACAGCATCCTTCGCAAACCCGGGGCCCTGTCCGAGGAGGAGTGGGCCACGATGCGTCGCCACCCGGACACCGGGTTCCGGATGCTCAAAGCGATCCACGTGCCGGACACGATCGCCGCGGTCGTCCGTCAACACCACGAGAAATACGACGGGACGGGATACCCGCTCGGGCTTCGTGGCACCGACATTTCAGTCGGCGCCAGGATCTTTTCAGTGGTGGATTTTTACGACGCCCTCTCGAACGACCGGCCGTACCGCAAGGCCCTCCCGATCGACCAGGTGGTGGACATGATGCGTCGAGACGCCGGCCGCCATTTCGACCCGGAGGTGATCGAGACATTCCTGTCCATCCCCGAGGACACCCTGCGCGCCATGCGCGCGGAAGCGGAGAACCGATCCCAAATCGACCGCGCGGCGTAACTCGCTGTGGAGCGAGTTACCCACATGGGAAACGGACGACATACCGGAGCGAGCTGTTCGACGCACAATCCTGTCCGCCAGCGTTGAGCCGGGAATATCCGAGGCGGAGTCGCGGTTCCGGCATCGAGGAGGGCCAGCCATGAAGACACATGAACGGCTCGCAATCGGTGCACTCGTAGGACTCACGCTCCTTCTGTCGCCACTCGCGGTTCCGGCGCACGCGGACGTCTTGGGCGCGAAAATCATCAGCGTCCAGGGCCTCGTCGAAATCCAGGGCGGTTCGCCGGGGCAATGGATCTCGGCCGGGGCTCCGGCAACGCTTCCGCCCGGTTCGGCACTTCGCACCGGACCGAAGGCGCAGGCCGTACTCGAACTCGATGGGTCGGTCATCACGTTGTACGAAACCAGCCTGATCCGGATCCCGGTTGTCGCGTCGCAGGCCTCGACCGCGACGCGTCCGCTTCGCCACCCGGCGCTCGATCGCGGACGCGCGGTCTTTGACGTGACCCCCACGCCGGACCACATTCCGTTCTCGGTGAAAACGCCGACGATCGTGGCCGGAGTCAAAGGCACGGTCTTTGAAGTGGTCGCCTCGGGAACGCAGGAGGCGGTCTACGTGTGGCGCGGGTTGGTCGAAGTCAGTTCGCGGATCAACCCCGACGACGTCGAACTGGTGGCCGCGGGGCAGTTTACGGCGTTGGATCAGCTCCGACTGACGTTCCCGACCGACATTCCCTTTGAGCGGGAAGTCCCGTCCGGATTGGAGAACCACCCGGACGCTGGAAACGATCGCGCGCGTCAGGTGTCGGCGACGGTGCCGCCGGTCTCCGGCATGTTGCCGACTGAGGCGAAGCCGGATACGCTTCCGGTCAATGAGCATTCCGCCGTCAGTTCGTGGCCTGACGCAGCTCACGTTGACGCGCTTCCGGCGAACGTGGATCACGCTGCGGTGTTCTGGGACTCCGCGGACAACGCCGTGGTTCGCAATGCGCTTGATCGCGCGCTGGAACTTCCGGTGGCGGTCTCGTCGGGCTCGCTCAGAGCACCGGCTGCCGCGGGCAAGGCCTCGCCCAACCCCTCGGACAACGCCTTGGTGCACGCCTCCGACAACGCGGCATTCAATCAGACCGACTCCACGGGCACCGGCACGCTTACGTCTACGGTTACAAGCACTGTGGACACGGTCACGTCGACCGACTTGGTCGACTCGACCGTTAACACGGTATCATCGGCAGTTCGCACTGTTATCGACCCGCTCGCGGTGCTCGGCTTCTAGTTCATTCGGTTCTGTCCGCGAGCCGTCTTGGGCCTTGACCGGCCTGGGACGGCTCGCTGCTTTTTGTGCGGGTGTCTTGTTGCTCGCTTCAACACTTGCGCGCGCCGCCGAGGTCAGTCTGTCCGGCTCAGTGATGGCGGGCGCTGACTCCAACGTGTTCCTGAGCGATCAGAGCCCGGAGTCCTCGCTCATCGTTCAAACCACCATCGACGCGTCGGTGAAGACCGCCGCGGCCAAGCGACATCGCCTGACGCTGGCGGTTGCCGGCCAACACCGACACTATTTTCAATTTCGCAGTGCGGATCGTCTGTTCGTGGATTCGGCGTTGTCCTATCGGTTCGCGGCGAGCCGGTCCGTGCTGGTGGGACTCGTGCAAACGACGTCATACGCCCGCATGCAATTGTTCGACACCGAGGGGAACACGCTGCCGCGAAAGTTGTTTTCCTCTTGGAGTTCCGAGACCCGCGGATATTCCCAGCTCGTCGCGGGACGATCCCTGACCACGCTCGCGGCCGGGATTCGCGTTCGCGACGTCAATGAAACCGAGGCCCAAGATTCATTGGACCAGAATGGGTACTTCACCTCGCTCGACGCCAGCTATCGTTTCCAACGATCGACGTTCACTCTGGGATACGAATACGCGGTGATGCACTATGACGACCTGTTCGCCGCGGCGCGGCCGGGGTCGTCCGCAACCACAAGCCCACTGTTGACGCTCGTGCAAAATGCCATTCGGTCCCGGATCGACCTGTCGTTCGGCACGTGGCTCAAGGTGGGGCTGGACGCGAGACAACGCTGGGCCGTGGATCCGTTCGAGGGCGACCTCACTTACCGTCAAACCGACGTAACCCCGTTCGGTCAGGTGCGCCTACCGATGGCCCTGGTGTGGGACGCGAGCGTGGGCTATCGTACCCGCGTCTATACGGTGCGCGACGCGTACGAACGATTTCTCATCGTCGACAGCACGCTCCGGAAGAGTTGGACCGCCCACTGGGCCTCCACCCTCCAGTTCCAGTTCCTTCGGAAGGCCAGCAGCGTGCCGGGCGACGAGTTCCGCGAACGTCTCCTGATGTTCGGCGTGTCCGCCACGCTGTGAGCAATCGGTTCGGCGGCGCGATCACCACGGATCCGGTTCCAGACTCGCCCACAGGTAACACGTGGCCACGGATCGATAGGGTCGCCAGGCAACGGCAAGGGTCGTGATTTTCTCCGGGCTCGGCGACGCGCGCAGACGATAGGCTTTGCGCACCGCTTTGCGAAACCCCAGGTCATAGACGGGCAACACGTCGGGACGGCGCAGGCAGAAGATCAAGAACATTTCCACGGTCCAGCGGCCGATGCCTTTGACCTGGGTCAAGGTGTCGGCGATCTGTTCGTCGTCGCATTCGTGAATGCCGGCCAAATCAACCGAACCGTCGTTCACGCGGCGCGCCAGGCCCAGAAGGTACCCGGCCTTTTGGCGCGAGAGGCCCACGGCGCGCAACAAGTCCTCGGACGTTCCCAGCAATCGTTCCGCGGTGAGGCCTCCGGGGTAGGCATCGAGCAGGCGCTTGAGAATGGCGCGCGCCGCGCCCACCGAGACCTGTTGGGCCACGATGGCTTCGACCAAGGCCAGAAACCGATCCTCGCGATAACGGATCTGGTACGCGCCGACCCGTTCGATCACCCGGCGCAGGACGGGGTCGACGCGCGCGAGATGACGCCGCGCGGTCTGCAACTGGCGGCCGGTCACGCTTACAGCCCGCGTTCGAGATGGAATTTGAGTTGATTGAGACTTTCGTCGTGTTGGGTGGTGACGATCGAACCGATCACCGCGGCCCGGAGGTTGGCCCAGAGGCCCTCCAACGTGTGGGATTCCGTCCAGGCCACGCGTACCGAACGACCGTCTTCGCTCGACTCGAGGTTGATCGTCGACAGTACGTCATTTTGCGGCCCGCCCAACACCTGATACCCGACCCGGAGCTCCGGAATCACGTTGACCAGATGGATACTCATGTCCCATCCTCGAAACCCGTTATACACGCGAATTTCGGCCATGCTGCCCACCGCCCGACCGTCTCCCTTGACGATTGAAACCTGCTCAAGCCCCTTGACCCACTCCGTCCATTCATTGAGATCTCCAACCTTGGCCCACACCTTGGTGTGAGGCACCCGAATCGTCACCTCCGAGGACACCGTGTACGTGGGATCCAGCCAGATCTTCGACGCCACGAGCACAAGCAGCGCAAGCGCCACGATCCATGCCGCGAACCGCAGCAACGCGCGGATCACGAGGCCGCCTCCCGGACTCGGGACCCGTCCTCACGTCCCGGACCATCACACTTTGTTATACTGCGCGCATGACGCTCACCGCCCATGGGATTCGCCTCCACCACGTGGCCGTCCAAACCGCGGACCTGACGCGCGCCCGCGTCTTCTACGAGACCGTGCTGGGTTTCACGGTGCTCAAGACCGAACGGACCGCCAAGGGGCGCGACATCGTGTGGCTCGCGTGCGGGGACTGCCGCATCGAACTATACGGCGCCAAACCGGGCCAGACGCTGGCGACCGGCTGGAACGCCAACCACGTCGGCCCGCTCGCGCTGGGTCTTCTGGTCGAGAATCTCGACGCCGAGGTCGCGCGACTGCGGGCGTTGAACGTCACGATCTCCAAACCCCCGTACGAGCCCGTGCCCGGCGAGCGCGCGGCCATGATCGCGGGACCCGACGGCGAGGAAATCGTCCTGCTCGAACGAGCCGTCGGGTGAGCGCCCGGACGGCCGCCTAGCCGTCCACGGTATTGAGCAGCGCCTCGTACTGCTCCTGAAGTTCTCCCCACTCCGCGGTTAATTCGTCCACGGCTTTCTTGAGGCGCGCGTGATCATCCATGGCTGAAAAAAACTTCGCCTTGTCTTCGTACGTCGTGGGGTCCGCCAGCATCGCGGTGAGGCGCTCCAATTCCTTGCCTTGTTCCGCGAGCTCGCGTTCGACCTTGTCGAGACGCGTCTTGACCGGTTTGGTCTGCGCGGACCGTCGGGCGCGCTCTTCCGCGTCCCGTCGACGTTGTTCCTTCGATTTGAACCCGGTCCGCTCCGGTTCGGTCGCCCGTGGTTCCTCATCCGGCGGCGCGGAGAACGCCTGCGCCGCAGATTCCGCCTCCTGCCGCGCCTTCTTCTCCAGGTAATACTCGTACCCGTCCGGGTACGAGACCGCGGTCCCGTCGCGCACGTCCAACACGGTGTTGGCCACCGACTGGATGAAATGCCGGTCGTGCGTGATGAAGCAGATCGTGCCGGTGTACTCCAACAACGCGGACTCCAACACATCGCGCGAGGGAATGTCCAGGTGGTTGGTGGGCTCGTCCAGCAGCAGGAAATTGGCCGGACGCACCAGCATCTTGGCCAACGCGAGACGACTCTTCTCCCCTCCGGAGAGCACGGCCACGCGTTTTTTGACCTCGTCGCCGGAAAACAAAAACGCGCCGAGGATCCCGCGCAGGAACGGCAGTTCTTGGTCCGGCGCGGCCGAGATCATTTCGTCCAACACGGTCGCTTTAGGATCGAGCGCTTCGAGTTGGTGCTGCGCGTAGTAGGCGACGGTGACGTTCTGGCCGTACTCCACAGTCCCGGCGTCCGGGGCCAGCACGCCGGCCAGCATTTTGAGCAATGTGGACTTGCCCGCGCCGTTGGGCCCCACCAGCGCGACCCGCTGACCCCGCGTGACGATCAGATCCAAGCGCTCATAAATCACGCGCCCCGGATAGGCCTTGCGCACGCCGTCAAGGACCGCCACCTCGCGCCCGCTTCGCGGCGGCTGGGGGAATCCGAACCGGACGCGTTTGCGCTCCGGCGGGATTTTGATTCGGTCCATCTTATCCAGCATCTTGACCCGGCTTTGCACCTGCCGGGCCTTGGTCGCCTTGTAGCGGAACCGTTCGACGAACTGCTGGATCTCCTGGATGCGTTTCTGCTGGTTGGCGTACGAGGCCATCAGGATCTCGCGCGCGGCGGCGCGGGCTTCCACGTACTCGTCATACGTGCCCGGGTACGAGAGCAACTGGCCCTGTTCAACTTCCACCACGCGCGACACCAGGCGATTCATGAACTCCCGGTCGTGCGAAATGAGCACGACCGACCCGGCGTATTCGCGCAGGAAACCCTCCAGCCAAATGACGGACTCCAGATCCAGGTGATTGGTGGGCTCGTCGAGCAGCAGCAGATCGGGATTCTGCAACAACAATTTGGCCAATGCCACGCGCATCAACCAACCGCCCGACAGGTGGTCGGTCGGCTTCTCGAACGCCTCCGTCCGGAACCCGAGCCCGCTCAAAATTTCGCGCGCCTGCGTCTCCACGTTGTACCCGCCCACGGCTTCGTACCGGTGCTGCAACTCGCCGTATTCGGTCAGTAGGGCTTCCAACTCGTCGCCGGACGCCTTGGCCATTTCCTGTTGGAGCACGCGCATTCGATGTTCCATGCTGGTGGCGCCGGCCGCGGCCGAGAGCACTTCCTGGAGAATCGTCTTGCCCTTCAGTTCGATGATTTCCTGGGGCAAATAGCCGATCACCACGCTCTTCTGGGTCTGCACCTGCCCGCTGTCCGGCGAGAGGCGGCCCGCGATCATTTCGAACAATGTGGTTTTACCCGCCCCGTTGGGGCCGACCAACGCGACGCGTTCACGGGCGCCCACCTGCAACGACGCGCCGTCAAAGAGCACGCGGCTTCCGTACGCTTTGCGAATTTCGTGGAGGGTCAACATACGGTGGGAGTATACGGAACCGGTCAGGGCGCCCGCAAGCGTGGGGTCAGCGGCCGGCTCGGTATTGACGGCCCCGCCACACCAGGCCGCCGCCCACGCGCGCGCGCCAGGTGCTGTTCAACGCGATGGCCGCGACCGCCAGCGCGCCCACGGGCAGGGCCAGCGCCCACGCCCGCCCGATCCCGATCCGCCGGCACAATGAGGTCCAGGCGGCGACGAACGCCGCCGACGCGCCGTACGTCGCCAGCGCGACGATCGGATGGGTCGGCGTCAGCGTGACCCAGATCGGGAGCGCGATCGGCAGGATGAACGTGGACGCCAGGTAGCCCCACAAGAGTCCCAAGACCACCAGAGGTCGATCGTTCACGAGGATCCGTTCCCGTCGGCCCACGCGAACCCGCACGGGCAGGCGCAGGCCCGCGTACAGGTTTTTCGACCATCCGCGCCACAGTTCCGCGAACGAGTGGTACATCCGGATCGACAACAGGTCGCCGCCGTCCGCGAGCCACAGCTTCCCGCCCGCGCGCTTGACGGACTCGGCGAGCGCGTAATCGTCCACGATCCGGTCGCGAATGGCGTGGTGGCCTCCCGCCGCGTCGTACGTCGATCGGCGCACCAGAAGAAACGCGCCGACTCCCATGCTCTGCGGATCAGCGGGGTCGTTCACCCGGGTAAAACTCACGCCGTAGAAGATCACGGCCGCCATCACGGGTTGCACCGCGCGTTCCCAAAAACTCCGCAATTCCGTGGCCGGCAACAAGGTCACTAGGTCAACGCCGCGGCGTTCCAGTTCGCGGACCGCCGACGCCACCGCCGCGGGAGCGAAGCGGACGTCCGCGTCGGCAAACAGCAACAGCGGGCGAGTCGCCAGGGATACGCCGTACGCTTGGGCGTGGGGCTTGCCGCACCACCCGTCGGGAAGCGTGGGCGCCGACAACGCGCGCACCCTCGAATCGAGGGCGGCGTACCGCCGCGCGATCGCCGCGGTCCCGTCCACGGAGTGGTCGTCGACGATCAGGACCTCCAACTCGACACCGCGTTGCCCCAACAACGACTCGATGGTTGCGCCCAGATCCCGCGCCTCGTTGCGCGCCGGAATAACGACCGACACGGCGTCGGTCCGAATCGGGGACGCCGTGGCCGCCAAGCGGACGTAGCCGTCGAGACACCGACGGTAGTGACCGAGGAGGTGGAGTCCGTTCCCAACGAGGAGGGCCAACGCGAGGACGGCGATCACGCGCGACTACGAGGCCAGGTGTTTGCGGATCCGGTCGGGTCCGTTTCGCCCGCTTCGGAGCCGCCGTAGCGCTTCGTAATGCTCGCGCTCGTCCGCGGACGCGTCGGCGGGAGTCACGACCCGCAGTTCCCAGTACAGATCACCCGCGCCCTCTCCGGACGACTTGGGTAACCCCTTGCCCTTAAGCCGCAGTTTGCGTCCATTCTGGGAATTGGGCGGCACGCGCACCATCACGGAGCCGGACGGCGTGGGCACGGAGACGTCCGCGCCCAACACGGCTTCATCGTCCCATACCGGGAGCTGACCGAAGAGATCGTAGCCTTCGGCGCGAAAGGTCGGATGGGGTTGGAGTTTGACCCGCAAGTACAAGTCGCCGGCCCGCCCGCCGTGCGTCCCTCGTCCACCCAAACCCGCCAAGCGAATCTTGGAGCCGTCTTTGAGCCCCTTGGGAATCGTGACCTCGATGGTCTGGGCGCGCGCAACCTGCCCGTGGCCGTGACACGTGGGACACACGGTGGCCACGGCCCGCCGCCGGCCGCCGCCGGCCGCCAGGTGTGACACGCGACCGGACCCGCCGCACGTGGCGCACGCCTCTCCGACCGACAGCCGCACGCTGCGTTTACCGCCCGCCACCACGTCATCGATCGACAACGGAAAATCGGTCTCAGAATCCGCGCCCGGCTGCGCCGCTTCCCGCCCGAATCCCTCGGCCCCGAACGGTTGGCCGCCGAAGAACGCGCGAAAGAAGTCGCTGAACCCTTCCGCTCCGGCGGCTTCCGCGCCGAATCCCTCGAACCCCTGGAATCCCGTCGCCCCCTGTGTCCGGGCGTAGTCCCGCTCTCGCAGGATCTGTTCCCAATT
Organism: Nitrospirota bacterium; assembly: GCA_049325295.1. GTDB lineage: Bacteria > Nitrospirota > Nitrospiria > 2-01-FULL-66-17 > 2-01-FULL-66-17 > JBFLXB01. The sequence goes on along the minus strand of JBMOMD010000021.1, from coordinate 199,130 downwards.
CAACCCCAATTCATCGTATTTCTTGCGTTTCCCCGCGTCACCCAACACTTCATACGCTTCGTTGATCTCTTTGAAGCGGTCCTCAGCCTTCTTGTCGCCGGGGTTCACGTCCGGGTGGTATTTGCGGGCGAGCTTTCGGAACGCGGACTTGATCGCGTCCCCCGAGGCGCTGCGGTCAACGCCCAACACGTGGTAATAGTCTTTGAAATCCATGGGAAAATGGTCGCGGCAGCCAGATCATACCACACCCGCCCGCGACCGAAGAAAATCCTTTCGCTCGCGGCGCGGCGTGCCCTATAATTTTTTCATATGAGCGGCTCCACCCCGACCCACTGCGAAGAGCGCGACGTGTTGCACATGGACTATCGGTCCGGTCTGGTCCGCGCGATCGGCCGCGTGGTCGAGCGACGACGGCACGAGCGGGGCCGCAACTACCTGGACCTGCTCAGAAAGGCGCGGTTGCGTTACGGACGTCCGCCCCACGATATCGGCGCGATCTTTCTTGGTCCGGTCAACGCCATGCTCCGCACGCCCCAGCCTCCTCGGTTGCGACTGGTTTAAGCCGCATTGCCCGACCGCCCGCGAAGGGCTTATACTCCATCGGACTGATGACCTCCGACTCCGAGACCTCCAACACGCATTCCATCCGTGGACTCCTGCCGGTGTCACCGGATCTGGTGGTGACGCGTCACCCCGGAGAATCGCCCGTGATCACGGAGGCGGCGCCGTGGGTGGCCGCCCGGCTGGGACGGGAAGCGCGCGACCTGGTCGGTTTATCCGTGTCCTCGGTCGAACCCGCGTTGCCCGGTTTGACGTCGCTCGTGGACGCGGCGCTCGGAGGCGACGGACCGGTGGTCTCAGGCAGGATCTCCGGGGCGGACGCCGCGGCCGCGCCGTCGCTGGTGGCGACGCCGACCGAACAGGCGTCGGGCGACGGGGGTTCGGCCGTCTCCGTTCAAGTGCTGGCCACCGACGGCGACGCCGGGCTTCGCGCCGCGCACGCCTCCTACGGCCTCATCGGACACGGGCCCGCGATGCGGGCATTGTTCGCCCGCATCGAACGCTACGCGGCGTCGACCGCGCCGGTCTTGCTGACCGGGGAAAGCGGCACGGGCAAGGAATTGGTCGCCCGCGCGCTGCACGAACGCGGGCCGCGCCGCCGCGGTCCCTTCGTGCCGGTGAACTGCGCCGCGTTGTCTCCCGAGTTGATCGAGTCGGAGTTGTTCGGTCACGAGAAGGGCGCGTTCACCGGCGCGGTCACGGCTCACCGCGGGCGATTTGAGCGCGCGCACGGGGGCACGCTGTTTCTCGACGAAATCGGCGACATGCCGCGCAAGAGCCAAACCAAGCTGCTCCGGGTCCTGGAAGACGGCGCGGTCGAACGCGTGGGGGCTGAACGGCCGTATCCGGTCGACGTGCGGGTGGTGGCGGCCACCAACGTCCCGCTGGAACGCAGCGTGGCGGAGCGTCGGTTCCGCGAGGATCTCTACTTCCGTCTCTCCGTGCTGCGCCTACACCTGCCCCCGGTGCGGGAACGGCCCGAGGATATCCCGCTCCTGGTGACGTATTTTCTGTCCGTGTTCGCCAACCAATACGGCCGGCCCCTGCTGCGCTTGACGCCGGGCGCGCTGCTCATCTTCACGTCGTATCCGTGGCCCGGCAACGTGCGGGAAATCAAGAACGTGTTGGAACGCGTGGTGGTGGAAACCGCCGGCGACGTCATCGGAGAACGCGCGCTGTCGGAGTGGATCCGCGAACGCGAGCGTCTGACGCCGGGCGCGTGGGACGTGGACGCGGGACGCCGCGCGCGCCTGGCCGCTCCTCCATTGGTGACCCCGTACCATCCGCCCCGACTTCCCTCGCCGACGGCGCCCACGATCGAGGCCCGATTCACCGATGTCTCCGCAACCGGCCCCGCGTTGACCCGCGACGCCGCGCTCGAGGCGCTCAAGGCGTCGCGCGGCAACGTAACCCGCGCGGCCCAACGGCTCGGGGTCCATAAAACCACGCTCTACCGCCGTTTACGCGCCTGGGGGGTGACGCGGAAGGACTTTTCCTCTCCGGCCTGACGCCTCGTCGCTGGCGCGACGTTGCGCGATGTCGCGGCGACGTCGCACGCGTGATCGCTCCCGACCCTCATCCCCTCCCGTGCCTGCCGACGGCCTTCCGACCGTGGCCCGCGTTTTGCTCTCTTCGACGGCTACGGGATGAATGCCCATCGGGGCCACCCCACTACCAATCAACAAAGAATAGAAAGGAGAAGGGTGATGTTGGACATCATTCATGAGATGGACGCCTTGCGGCGAGAAATGGATCGCCTGTTTGCCGGCACCACCGCAACGCCGCGTCGGACCGCGTTTCTGCCGGGCCGCGGCGCGCGTCAGTACCCATTGGTCAATACCAACCAGGACTCCGATAACCTGTACGTCGAGGCATTGATGCCGGGCATCGATCCCAAAACACTGCACGTCGCGGTGGTCCGCAATACCCTGACCATCTCGGGGGAAAAACTCCGACGGCCCGCGGGGGCCCCGGACGCTGCGGAGGAGGCGTATCATCGCAGCGAACGCGCGGCGGGGAAGTTCAGTCGGTCGTTGGAGCTCCCGGTTGAGGTGGACGACCAGCGCGTCGCGGCGCGGTACGAACAAGGCGTCCTCCGTATCACGCTGCCGAAAGCCGAATCAGCCAAGCCGCGTCGAATCAACGTCGCGGTAGCGGCATAACCACGGGCACCAGAAATCGACCCGGAAAGGAGCACGTCATCATGGCGGAACAGACGGTTCCGGTCACGACCGAGACCAAAGGGATCACCACCCAAGAAGAGCTTCGAGCGCCGGAACGATACCTCGCCCCGGCCGTGGACATCTTCGAGACGACCACGGGGCTCGTGGTGGTCGCGGATCTCCCCGGGGTTCACCAGGAGGGTTTGGACCTGCGCGTGGACGACGACGTCCTCACGATCCAAGGCCGCCCGCGCGTGGAGTCGACGGGCGACGAGCGGTATCGTGAATACACGCTCCATCCGTTCTTCCGACAGTTCGAGTTAACCGAGGCGGTGGACCAACGCAACATCGCGGCGCATCTCCAGCACGGCGTGTTGACGCTCACGCTGCCCAAAGCGGAGAAAGCCAAACCGCGCCGGATTCCGGTGCGGATCGGCTGACGACCGTCGGGCCCGGCGATCGGCGATCGCCGGGCCGACTTTGAGTTTCTCCCCGGGTTTCTGGTACAGTGTGCGCGGCGCTATCCCTTAAACGCATAGCGCTCGCGTATGGCCGATACCTTCTACATCCCCATCATCGCGCTCCGCCACCAATGGACCAAGGAGTACCAACTCGGCCAAGGGTTCGAATTGGTCCGATTTCCCTCACCGGTGGCCGACGCGTATCGAGAACACGACCACGGTCTGTTTCGCAAGCGCCACGGCGAAAACCTCCTGCGCGAGATCCAGAATAGTTATTGCCTGAAAATCTCCTGGCCGATCGAGCCGTTCAAGACGGCGCGGGAAATGGTCTACCACCTCGAAGATCCGGCCATCACCTTGTTGATCGTCCTGCGCATCATCAAACCCACCAGCGCGGGGCTTCGGACGATGTTTCACGTCCCGGCCACGCTGGAACTCGGGATGCCCTTCGATTTCGTGGACTACCGAATGCAGGGCTTCGCCATGCGACGATCGGACGACGTCCCGGCGTTTACCGACGAGGACGTCCCCAACATCGTCTACTACTACGCGAAGCTCCTCGAGCTGCTCAAACGGGAGTACCACCACCGACGCATCTTCAACGCGCTGCGATTTTTCGACCTGGGATTTCGAAGCGAGAACCTCGACTCGCGGCTGATTTATTTCTCCATCGCCTTGGAGGTGCTGTTCAAGCCGTTACGCGGGCGGATCAGCCGCGGCATGACGGATCGGATCGTGGACTTTCTCGGGACCAACCCGGCGGAACGCGACGCGATCACCCGCACCGTGCTCGCGTTTATCGACCTCAAAGCGCGTATTACCCACGGCGACATGACCTACTTCGACATCACGCGGCCCGAAAACGTCACGCTCGTCCGGGAGCAGGAAGATCTCCTCCGCGCCGTGCTCCAAAAGATCCTCCAGAAAGACAAACTCATTCAAATTTTTTCCCAAGTCCGGGAGCGCGACACGTACTTCGATCAGCGACTGGGGCCGCCGCCTCCGGCGGTGCGACGACCGGCACCCGGCAACGCCCCCGCCTGACAGGGTTCCGGAAAAGTCCATCTGCGGCGCTCTCGCCAAGGAGCCTCGGCCGCCTCACCGTCTCGGCGGCGCTCGTGACTCGGCGCCACTTCATCGTGGCGCCACTCGCCTCGCGTACGACCCAGTACGCTCCGGGTTCCTCCTCCCTGCGGCTTTGCAGCTGGAGCGTTCCTGGAACCCTGCTAACCGCGTCGCGTCGGGGTGTCTCGCAGGGCTCTAAGTACTAATCGCGCCAACACGTCGGTCATCCCCGGCACCGATCTGACCTCTTGTTCCGAGGCCTCGGCCAAGCGTTCCACGCTGCCGAATCGCGCCAGCAGCGCGCGCTTGCGCGCGGGACCGATCCCGACCACCGCGTCCAATCGCGACTGCGCGAGGCGGCGGTGGCGCACCGCGCGGTGATAGGTGATCGCGAACCGATGGGCTTCGTCGCGAATGCGCTGCAAGAGTCGCGTGGATGCCGCGGTCGGATCCAGCGCCAAGGATTCCGACGCGCCCGGGAGGAACACCCGCTCGCCTTTCTCCCCGCGTTCCTTGGCCAGCCCGATCGCGGCGAGGCCGCCGTCCCCCACGGAAAGATCGAGCGCGCGGAGCGCGTCGATCGCGGCCGAAAGTTGGCCGCGCCCGCCGTCGATCACGATCAGGTCCGGCCACGGCCCGTTCCGCTCTTGCGTGCGGGCGTACTGCCGGGTGACGACTTCGTAGAGCATCCCGAAATCATTGGCCCCTTCGACGGTTTTTACCGCGAACTTCCGGTAATCGGCCCGCTTCATCCGGCCGTCCTCCCACACCACCATCGATCCCACCGCCTGGTCGCCTTGAAAATTGGAAATGTCGAAGGCCTCGATGCGTCGGGGGATCGCCGATAGCCCCAACACGCTTTGCAACTCGCGCGCCTCCGCCTCTCCGGTGCGTTCGCGCCGTCGGTGGTCCGCCATCGCCGCGTCGGCGTTCTGGCGGGCCAAGTCGAGCAATCGCGCGTCGGGGCCTCGGGACGGCGTGGTCAGCCGGACGCGGCCGCCGCGCCGCGTGGACAGCCACGACGTCAACACGGCCTCGTCCGGCACCTCCACCGGCAGCGCGATCTCCGGAGGCACCACGATCTCGCGGTCGTAGAGCTGCTGAAGCACCGCGGTGATCAACGCGGCGTCGTCCGGATCGGCCTGCGGCCAATAAAAATCCTTCCGCCCGGTGAGCATCCCGCCGCGCACGAACAGCACTTGGACGTCCGCGGATTCCCCTTCGCGCGCCAGCGCCACCACGTCTTGATCCTCCAACCGGGTCGAGGTGATCCGTTGGCGCTCGAGCATCTTGCGAATGCGTCCGATCTGATCACGCAGCCTCGCGGCCTCTTCGAAACGCAGCGCCTCGGCCGCGGCCGCCATGCGCGACTCCAACGCGCGCACCAATTCGTGGTCGCGGCCCTCCAGAAACAGTCGGACTTCGTCGATCATTTCCCGGTACGCCGACTGGGTCTGTTGGCCCGTACACGGCGCCAGGCAACGGCCGATTTCGTATTCGATGCACGCGCGATCGGCGGTGCCGTCGATCGTGATCGAGCAATTGGGCAGCGGGAACGCGTAGCGCAACACCCGCAACGTCTCGCGCAGCGCGTTGGTCGGCACGTAGGGACCGAAATACAGGGCTCCGTCACGCGCCACGCGCCGGACGATCTCGGGCCGCGGATATGCGTCCTGGAGGGCCAGGCGGATGAACGGGTACTGCTTGTCGTCCCGCAACACGATGTTGTATTTGGGACGGTGTTTCTTGATCAAGTTGTTTTCGAGAATCAGCGCTTCCAACTCGGAGCCGGTGACGAAATACTCGATGTCCCGCACCTGCGCGACCAACGCCGCGGTTTTTGGCGACAGGCGCCCGGCGGGTTGAAAGTACGAGCGCACGCGGTCCGGCAGCGATTTCGCCTTGCCCACGTACAAAATCCGCCCGCCGGCACCGCGCATCACGTAGACGCCCGGCGCGCGGGGCGCGTCGGCCACTCTGTTGAGCGCGTCGATCATGACGGCCTGAATTCTACGTCCGGCGCGGAGCCTTGATCAATCACACTCCGCCGGCCGCGTGCCCGCTCGGTCAGTGCGGGGGCGGGGAAGACCCCGAAGCGGCCTCGAAGAGGCCGTTGACCTCGGCGTGGTCGTGTTTTCGCGACAACACAAAGACGTGATCCCCGGCATCGAGGCGGGTGTGTCCACGCGGGGCCAGGACCTGGCCGGCGCGGACCAGCATGGCGATGAACGTGTCGGGCGGGAAGGAGAGGTCCTTGATCAAGCGACCGACCGCCGGGCTCCGCTGATCAAGGTAGTATTCCACGATGCGACGGTCGGTCTGCTCGATCGACGTGATGTGGAGGCGATGGCGCGGTTCGGGACGACGATGACTGTGGAGCCCCAACGTCCGGGCCGCCCACGAGATCGTGGTGCCTTGCAGCAGCACCGAGGTCACCACCACGAAGAAGATCAAGTCGAAAAACACGAGGCCGTTGGGAACGCCGGCCAACACCGGAAACGTGGCCAGGATAATCGGCACCGCCCCGCGCAGGCCGACCCAGGAGATCAGCAGTCGCTCGCGCCCGCTGAAACGGGAAAAGAGCAACGAGACGAACACGGCCGCCGGACGAGCCGCGAGGATCAAAAACGCGGAGAGGATCAGCCCCTGATCCGCGACCGCCCACAACCGGCTCGGAAACGAGAGCAGGCCGAGCGCGACGAACATGACGATCTGCATCAGCCACGCCAGGCCGTCGTGAAAGTCGAGGATCAACCGTTGCGACACCGTGACCCGCTGACCGATGGTGAGGCCGGCCAGATACACGGCCACGAAGCCGCTCCCGCCCAACGCATTGGTGAAGCTGTAGGTTCCGAGACCGATCGCCAGGGTCATGACCGGATACAGACCCGACGACTCCAGTCGAATGCGATTGATCGTCCAGGCTCCGGCCATCCCGAAGGCCAGACCGATGACCGTGCCCGCGACCGCCTGATACCCGAACGTGACCAAGATGTCGGACAATGGAAGATCCCGTCCGGTCGTCAACATCTCGGTGACGGCGATGGTCATGAACACGGCCATGGGATCGTTCATGCCGGACTCCACCTCGAGGGTGGATTCCACGGGACGCGGCAGTTTGGTGTTCTGGCTGCGGAGCACGAGAAACACGGCGGCGACGTCCGTCGATCCCACGATGCTGCCCAACAGGATCCCTTCGAGGAGGGACCACCCCAACCACCATGCCGCGAACCCGCCGAGCGCGACCGCGGTGAGCAAGACCCCCAGCGTGGCCAGGCTCGCCGCCGGCCTGACCCCGAGACTGAACGCGCGCGGGCCCGTGTCCAGCCCGCCGGCAAAGAGAATCAACGCGAGCGCCACCAATCCCACGTCCTGCGTGAGTTGGTAATTTTCGAACGCGAGGCCGCCCAACCCTTCGGAGCCGGCCAGCACCCCGATGATCATGAAGAACAGCAAGGCGGGAACATTGAGGCGGCGGGAGAGTTTGGTGAGCATCACCCCCAGCAGCAGGAGCCACGGGCCGATCGTGAGCACGGCGTGGATCGTCATGACCGGAAGGGACTCACGCGGGCACTGTATCAGAGGCGCGCAACGCCCGCAAGAATCGCGGCGTTTTGACTCGCCCCTCTCCTCGATGGTATAGTCCGCGACCGTGCCGTCCTACCTCGTCATGTGGGTGCACTTGGTGGCACTCGTGGTGTTTCTCGGCAGTCACGTGTTTTTTAATCTGGTGGTTCGCCCGCTCTCCGCCGCGTCCCCGGAGAGCGCCGACCTGGTGCGTCGCATCGGCCGTCGCGGCAAAACCTTGGCGTGGGGTGGTCTGGTGCTGGTACTCCTCACCGGATTTTTCAACCTCTTGAACGAAGGGGGCTCCGCGCGGATCGAATCCGCCTGGGGCGGCGTGTTGATGCTCAAGTTGTTCCTGGTGTTCGTGCTGGTCGGGCTGTCCGTGGTCCACGACTTCATTCTCGATCCGTACGGCCCGGGCGCGGACCGCGGGCCGGCGACTCGGGTCGCCGCGCGCGCGAGAAACGCCGCGCGCGTCCAACTGGCCATCATCGTGCTCGCAGCCGCTATACTATTGGTTGCCGCGTATTTGGCGAGGATGTAACCCGCCGGGATCCTCCGGCCTCTTGGAGCCATTCTTATGTCGCGTGTCACCACACGGCACTCATCGATCGAATTGATGGAACGCCTGGAGACGTACGGCTACGTCTCCGTCGGCGTGAGCTTTCTGGTGCTCGGGATGGCGGTGTTCGTCTACGGGTGGTTCGATTTTATCCAGTCCATCAAAGGCCACGTTCCCCGCGCGGTGTTGGTGCTGCTCAACGACCTGCTCTTGGTCGTCATCTTACTCGAGTTGTTCCACACCATCGTCAATTTCCTCCGGACGCGCGAAATCAGCCTGGAACCGTTTCTGCACGTCGGGATCATCGCCGCGGTCCGGAAGATCCTCACGGTCGGCGCGGAAATGGTGCTCATGGAAACGATCGATCACGAGCGGTTCAATCAGTACCTGTGGGACGTGGGAATTCACGGGCTGGTTGTGCTCGCGCTGCTGACCGGGTTGTACTTTTACCGCGCCGCGCGACGACCGATCGCGCCCGTCGCGCCGCCCTCGCACGCGCCGTGACGTCCTCCGACGCGCGTTGGGGCTCGCGCCTCTCGATCGATCAAACCGTGCGGGTTCGCACGCGGGACGGGGAGCGGTCGGCCCGGATGCAGGATCTCAGTCTCACCGGGTGTTTTCTCGAAACCGCGTTCAGCTACGCGATCGGGAGCATGGTCTCCCTAACGTTCGATCTGGCCGGCGACGCCTCGCAGCCGGTCACCGCGGAAGCCCGCGTGGTCCGTCGCACCGCTCGCGGCGTGGGCGTGCGGTTCGTCTTTACCGATCCGCAGACGCCCGCGGCGATCAAACGGTGGGTGTCGGCGCGCGGGACGGAATAGGGTCGATCCCGAGCGGGGGTCGTGAGTTAGTATCCGCCCAGCGGCGCGTACGACACCGGCGCGCCGATGAGGTCCTCCAGCCAACCTTCGGTGTCCCCTCGCGACAGCGGAAGCCGGTTCAGCCGCACCTCGAACGTGAACCCGCTGTGCGATCCAACGGCTCCGATCACGGCGTATGCGTCCCGGCCGTGGGGGATCATCCCGGCGGTCGAGAATTCGCCCAGCGTCGCCACCACCCGCCCGCGCGGCGCAACGGCGTCGGCAATGTCGGGGAGGTCATCCAGGCTCGCGTGGACGAACCCGCGGTACAGCAACGTGGCCGTCGGCTGCAACGCGCGAAACGCCGCGAGCGCGTCCGGCGGCCACCCCGACAGGTACGTCCGCAACACCGCGGGCCGCGCGCCGAGTCGGTCGACCAGCCGCGCCGCCGGCACCAACAACGCATACCGATCCTCGAGTACGTACTCGAACTGACACGGGCCGAACGCGTCCGGCCATGACCCGGCGATTCGGCACCCCGGTTCCGCCGATCCCACCATCGGGGCGCCCTCGGACCAGTCCACGAACAACGACAGGTCCAAAGCGTCCAACGCCGCGGCCAGGGCGTCGGCCCGCTCGCTCACCCATTGGTCGCGCCGCGGGTCCCGTTCACCCTCACCGGGGGTGAGAATGTCCGTGGGGATCAGACGGATCCGAATGAACCCGTGCGTGTCGCGAAACCCGACCCAGAACATCGCCTCGCGCTGGTGGGCCGCGAGATCCACCGCGAGCGGGATGCGCCATGGATGGCTGATCGAGAGATAGGCCTCCATCGACGCGCGTTGCCGGTACAATTCGTGGTGCCGACCCGCCACCACGAACAAATCGCCGGCCCACGCGTCGTCGATCTCGATCAACGTCACTTCGTCGATCGGCCACGAATCAAGGCGGCGAATGTCGCCCACCCGATCGACCCAGAACTCCTCGACGTAACACGCGCCCACGTGGTCGGCCGACCGCACCGGCACGCCCGCGTCCCGCAGTCGGCGGCACCGCCGAAGCAACTCATCGAATCCTACCGACTCGCGCGTCTCCCAGCGGTGTTCACGCATGAGAATTCATGTTGACAATGGAGTGGGGTCGCCGGTCGGACGGGTGTTGACGCTCCTGTCAGACCACATCGCGCGCAAGACGGACGGCAAACAACCGAGACCGAGACGTCTACCGCGCCCGGAACAGCCCGCTGCCGAACAGCAGCTTGAGGTCGTCGTCGTCGAAGGTCAACCCGCCCCCCACGAATCCGGTGTCGAGGTCTCGGTTGAGCGGGTTGTCATAGCCGGCTTGAACGTAGAGGTACTTGAGGAACCGATACCGGGCCGTGGCCTTGGCGTGCATGTTGTCGTTCAGCGGGTCGTCGCTGTTGACGTCCCACAGATCGAGATTGACTTCCAGGCCGGGGACGTCGAAGTAGTAGTCGGCGCCGACGCCGAACGCGTTTTCCATCATCCCCGCGCGCAGCCCGATGTCGCCGAACCTCCGGAAAAACAGAAACGAGAATTTGATCTTCCGCGTGTACTTGAGATTTTCGGTGACCGTCACCGGGCCGCCGTTGACGCTTGTGTAGGTCGTGGATTTGCTGACTTTCCCTCGCGGGTCATCCACGACTTCAACGATGTAGCTCTTGTCCTTTCGCGGGGTGATGTGGAGCCCGTAGTAGGCCTTGTTCTGCCCCTCCGAGTACTGATACTCGTTGCGCGCGTCGAGCGTGAGCCGGATCTCGTCGATCTTGTTCAGCGTGCCGCTGAGCCCGGTGAGCGCGCCGTTGAGTTTTTCGTAGGCTTCGTCGTCGTTGATCAATTTCCCGAGCGTGCCCTTCCCGCTCTCCAGGTTCTTGGACACGCTGTTGAGGCTTGCCAGCGCGTCATCGAGCTTTTGGTACGCGGCTTCGTCGGTCAGCAATTTGCCCAGCGTGCCGTCGCCGCGCTCCAGACGATCCGCAATCCGATTGAGCGTGGCCACCAGTTTGGGACCGTCCTCCCGCAGCGCGCGCATGAACTCCTCGGCGTGCGCGACCGTGGCCTTCACGCCTTCTCGGTTTTCGGCGACGATGTGGTCCAGATTCTCCGCCACGTTCCGAAAGTGCGAGACGATCTCCTTGAGCGAGCGTTCGCCCTCGCCGGTCCCGAGCGCGTTGCGCAGGGACGCGGTCACGGCCTTCACGTCGTCCGCGATCGCGCCGAACCGATTGATCAACGTGTCCAGGTCCGCGGTGACCTCGGCTTGGGGCAGTTCGGCGCCCTCGCCCAGGAATCCGGGCTCACGGCCCGGGAGAATTTCGACGTATTTGTCCCCTAAAAGACCCGCGGCTTTGACCACGGCCCGGCTGCCGTTGGGAATTCGAAATCCCGGTCGGATCCGCATCATGACCTTGGCGCGGGAATCTTCCAGCGCCAGCGTTTCCACTTCGCCGATCGGGACCCCCGCCATTTTGACCGGCGCGTTCTTGTCCAGTCCCGCCGCGGATTCAAACAAGGTGGTTACCCGGAAACCCTCGACGCTCCGGAACGCGAAATCCTTGAGCTGGAACGATGCCCAGAGGAGCGCTCCCAGCGCCAGCGCCACCACGGCGCCCACCCGCGCTTCCACACTCAGTCCCTTCATGCTCCGCGCTCCGCCGGTTGTTTGCTAGAAGTCTGGCCAGCAATCACGACATGGAGCCTGTTCAGGAATGCGTCATATGCAAGGCGGAGCGAGGAATCCCCCCGGAGCGTACTGGGGCGTACGTGAGGAGGGATTCCGAAGCGACAACGCCGCAGATGACCATTCATGGACAGGCTCCTAAACGGCAATGGGGCCCTCCGCGCTGCCGGTAATGAACTGTCGCACGATCGGGTTACGGCTCGCCCGAACCTCGTCCGGCGTACCCACTTCCTGAATCCGGCCTTGATACAACATGGCGATCCGGTCGGCGATCTTGTACGCGCTGGTCATGTCGTGCGTGATCGCAATCGACGTCATTTTGAGTTGATGTTTGAGCCGAATGATCAGCTCGTTGATCACGTCGGCCATGATCGGATCCAGGCCCGTGGTCGGTTCGTCGTACAACATGATTTGCGGGTCGTGCGCGATCGCGCGCGCCAACCCCACCCGTTTTTTCATCCCGCCGGACAATTCGGCCGGCATGAGGTCCTCCACCCCCTTGAGTCCGACCAACGCGAGCTTCTCCCGCGCGATTTCTTTGATCTCGCGCGGACGCCGTTTGGAATGTTGGGTCAGTGAGAACCCCACGTTCTCCCACACCGACAGTGAATCGAACAGGGCCGCGCCTTGGAACAACATGCCGAATTTTTTCCGCAAATCCGTCAACTGCGTTTCATCGAGGCTTCCCACCTCCTGACCGTCCACCACGACCCGGCCCTGATCCGGTTTCATCAGGCCGATGACGTGTTTGAGCAACACGCTCTTCCCGGTTCCGCTGCCGCCGATGACGACCATGGTTTCGCCGCGCTCGATCGTCAAGGTCAATCCCGCGAGCACGACCTTGCTGCCGAAGCTTTTGTGCAGGTCGTCAATCTCAATCATGGCTAATACAGCAGCGCCGTCATAATGTAATCCGAGATCAAAATCAAGACACACGAGACGACCACCGCCCCCGTGGTCGCTTGTCCCACGCCCTCCGCGCCGCCTTTGGCGTGAAACCCGCGTTGACAACTGACCAACGCGATGATGCCGCCGAACACGATGGCCTTGAGCAACCCGCCGTACACGTCGGCCACTTCCAGGTAGTCGAACGTGCGCTTCATATAGATGGTGGGGTTCGCGTCGAGCACGAACACCGAAACCCCCAACCCGCCGGCAACGCCGATGATGTCGGAAAATACCGTCAATACCGGCAGCATCAACAGGCCCGCGAGAAACCGCGGGAGCACCAGATACTTGACTGGATTGACGCCCATCGACGCCAGCGCGTCGATCTGTTCGGTCACGCGCATGGTGCCGAGCTCGGCCGCCATGGCCGCGCCCGCCCGTCCCGCGACCATCAAGCCCGTGAGCACCGGTCCCAGTTCGCGGGTCATCGACAAGGCGACCACCGTCCCCACCAGACTTTCGGCCTGGAACCGCTGAAAACCGGTGTAACTTTGCAGCGCCAGCACCATCCCGGTGGAAAGGCCGGTGATGGCGACCACCGGAATCGATTTGGTGCCGACCTCCTCCATCTGTTTGACGTGCAGCCTGAAATCCAACGGCCTGGTCACCGCTCCCTTCAACACCCCCCACAACAATAACGAGAGGTTTCCGAATTCGTGGAGCAACGTCAGCGCGCTCCGCCCGATCGCTTCGAGCCACGAAATCACGACGCCGCCTTGTCCAGTCCGCCCTGGTAGTGACGCGGTACGCGCGGCCCGATCCCGCAGAGCAGTTCGTACGCGATCGTGCCCGCGGCCTCGGCCACCGCTTCCGCGGACAGCGTGGCCTCGCCCTGCGAGCCGATGAGCACGGCCTCGTCGCCCTCGGTCACGCCCGGCACCTCGGTCGCGTCGACCATGGTCAGATCCATGCACACGCGCCCGACCACCGGCGCCTTCCGGCCGCGGATCAACACCGCTCCGCGATTGGACAATGCGCGCGGGTAGCCGTCCGCGTACCCGATGGGGAGCACGGCGATCAGGCTTTCGCGTTGCGTGACGAACGTGCGCCCGTAGCTGATCGGCGTGTTCGGGGGCACGCGCCTGAGCAACAGGATCTTCGTCGTCAATGACAGGACGGGTTTGAGCAGAACGCCGTCCACCGCCGGACTCGGGCGGCATCCATAGAGCATGATCCCCGGACGCGCGGCCTCGTACAACGGTCCGTCGCTGGTCCGTCCGCCCGCGGCCGGACCAAGCGCCCGAGGCCCCTTGATCAGCGCCGCGCTGTTGGCCGCGTGCCGAGTGGGAATCTTGATTCCGGCGCGCGCGACCGCCGCCGCCACGGCGTCGAACCGCGCGATCTGTTCGCGGGCGTACGCCGGGTCCGCCAGGTCGGCGTCGGCAAAGTGGGTCATCAATCCGTCGAGACGCAGGCCCGGGCGTTGGGCCACCCGCGCCACGGCGGCCGCCGCGGTCTCAACCGGAAAACCCAACCGTCCCATCCCGGTGTCGACCTTGACGTGGACCGCCGCGACGCGTCCCGCGCGCGCGGCGGCCGCCTCCAACGCGGCCGCGTGCGCCTCGTGAAAAATCGCGGCCGACAGGTCATGCGCCACCGCGTCGGGCGCGTGATCGGGCGCGACCCCCCCCAGCACCAGGATCTCGCCCCGCACGCCGGCCTCGCGCAGGGCGCGCCCCTCTTCCACCAAGGCCACGCCGAACCGTCGCACGCCGTCGGCCTCGAGCGCGCGGACCACCGGGACCGCCCCGTGCCCGTAGGCGTCGGCCTTGACCACCGCGATCACCTCTCGGCCGCCGGCCAAACGCTTGGCCTGACCGACGTTGAAACAAAGCGCCTCAAGATCGACTCGGGCGACGGTCGGCCGCCTCGCCGATTCGGTCACGGCGAGGCCGCCTTCCGGATCGATTCGGCTTGTTGGGCCGCGGCCTTGGCCTCCGCGGCCAGCCCCTTGGAGGCGAACAGTTCGGCCTTACGATCGAACAGCCGCGCGCGCAGTTCCGCGTCTCCCACCGGAACCAACGCCTCGGCTTCGTCGATCACTTTGCCCGCTTCGTAGGGTTTGTCCTGGGCGATCAGCACCTGCGCGAGCGTGTCGAGGTAATACGGCGCGCGAGCGGGATCCCAGCGCAGCGCGCCGCGCACCAACAACTCGGCGGACGTCAGTTCCCCCTCTTGGAACAAGAGCCGACTTCGCGCGTGCGCGGTCCGCGCCATATCGGGCATTTTCGCGGCGAAGTCCGGGGGCGCCGCGTTCTGGGTCTCGTCGACCAGGCGCACGGCGTCCTCGGGTCGCGACGCGTCCAACAAGATCTGGACCAGCACGACCACGTACTCCGTGGTGCGCGCGCGATCGCGTCGCGTGGCCTCGCGGAGCAGCCGTTCGGCCTCGTCGTATTTCCCGGCGGCCAGCCGCGCCTTCCCCTGGTCAAAGGCCAACTGCGCGATCTGCGGCACTTCGTCCGCCAACGCCTCGCGGAGTTTGTTCACGGTCTGCGGGTCCTCCCGCCACTGCGCCGACGCGTCATCCACCGCGCGCCCGGCTTCGAGCGGTTTCCCCATCTTGATCAACGCGTTGACGAGGGTATCCACGTATTCGGGTCGCGGGTCCCACGCCAGGGCTTTACGGGCCAACGATTCCGCGGAGGCCAGGCGTTTGCCCTGCGTGAGATACAACCACGCGAGGTTGTTGGCGCCCGGCGCGGCGGGTTTCCCGCCGATGCGGACCGCGCGTGTATACCACGCCTCCGCGTCGGCGGAGTCGCCGGCGGCGACGGCCAAGTTACCGAGATTAACGAGCGCCTGGACGTGATCCGGTTGCGCGCGCAGCGCGGCCTTATATTCCGCGGTGGCACGGTCCGGTTTGCCGTCGCGCTCGTACGCGACGCCCAATGCCACGTGTTCGTCGGCGCTCAAGGGATCATGGAGCGCCATCACTCGCACCGACCCGAGCGCTCCGCACCCGGACGCCACCAGGGTCCAGCCGAGAACGAGCGCGAGCGGCCCGTGTGACCGTCTCCGGATCCGCGCGTGCCGCGACGCGTTCATGACGGGGGCGCGCCCCCGGCGTCTCGGCGCCCGTTGAGCGCCAACGCCCACCAGCCGGCGCGCGCCCACGACGAGGCAAACCGTCGATAGGACATGGCTGCGGCGGCGTCGCGTCCGGAGTACAACAGGACCCGTTCCGCGGCGTCGTCGTACCCCACCACCACGACGAAGTGCCCTTGGCGCACCGGCCCGAAGCCGAGATCGAGAAATACCACCACGGGTTGGTCGGCGGCCACGCGGTCCCGCAGCCACGGCATGGTGCCCGCGTCCGGCAGCACGGACGCCCCGGGCGCGCGATTCCCGGCGAACCGGGCCAGGTCCATCGGCAACACGCCGGCCAGCGAGGGCACCGCCAAGGCGTCGGCGATTTCTTGCACGGTCACGGCATCGCCCCAATAGGTGAGCACGCTGGCCAAGGCCGCGGGGCCGCACGCTCCGGGATCACCGGGCACGAACGGCACTCCGACGATGCGATGGCTGGACGGAGGGTGCGGGTCAACCGCGGGACGCGGGATGCCCGGAGCAACGCCGGCGGCGCACCCGAGGACAAGACTCACGCCGAACGTGGCGCCGGCAACGCGGAGCGGACGGAACGGCATGGGATCGAGGCCCGCCAGACCGCGGAGTCGGCTCATTCCGAGACGCCCGTCGGCGACCTTCGTTACTTGGTGATGACGACGCGGTGACCGGTCAATTGGAGCAGCACCACGACTAAAATCGCGATCACCAATAAGCCGATGATGACGCCGAGCCCGCTGTCCCCTCCGGGCTGCACGCTGTCCAATTGCGCGACGGTCTGGTGAAGCTGGGCGTCGCTCATCTGCGCGACGCGCGCGGACACGTCCTGCGGACTCACTCCCCAGTCCGCCAGCCGCTGCGCCACCACCTTTTGTTCGAGGTGGACCCGGAGCTTGCCGAGGTCCGCCGCCCGATCGAACGAGGAGGGCGCGACCGCGGCCTCCGACTCCACGAACGAGGCCCATCCCGACGCCGGGAACGCGGCCACGCCGCCCATCACGATCAACGCGACGCATAAGTAGAGGATCAACGACGTGTTGAACAACCGCATGCGTCCTTGCATGAATGCCCCTTTCACGAACGGGTTAGACCTCCAGAATTTCCGCTTCTTTTTTCGCCAGGATGTCGTCCACCCGGGCCACGTACTGATCGGTCAGCCGCTGAATGTCCTCCTGCGCGACCCGTTGCGCGTCCTCGGAGAGGTCGCCGGTTTTCTGCGCCTTCTTGATGTCGTCGTTGACGTCGCGGCGCACGTTGCGGACCGCCACTTTGGCCTCTTCCCCCATGCGCCGCGCGAGTTTGACGTACTCCTTGCGCCGTTCTTCGGTGAGCGGGGGAATGTTCAACCGGATGAGTTTCCCGTCGTTGGACGGCTGTAATCCGAGGTTCGCGGATTGGATCGCCTTCTCGATTTCGGGAATCCGGCTCGGCTCCCACGGTTGAATCACGATCGTGCGACTCTCCGGAATCGACAGGCTGGCCACCTGCTTGAGCGGCATCAGAGTGCCGTAGTAGTCGACCTGCACGCCGTCCAAGAGCGAGAGCGACGCGCGACCGGTCCGGATGGAGGCCAGTTCGCGGCGCAGGTGCTCGACCACGTGGTCCATGCGCTCGCCGCCTTTTTTCTTTACGTCCACGACTCGCCGCCCCTTATCGTCTCCGAGGAAACAACTCTACTTCGGATTTAAGCCTGTTCAGGAAGGCGTCAGATGTCCCCTTCGGGGACTTCCACCATTGCCGTTCCCGAGGGAGGGTCGCAAGGCGTCGCGAGCACCGGAGCGTACGTGGTGAGTACGTGAGCACCGTATGCGCAGCGACAACGCAGCAGATGACCCTTGCTTCGCCACCTGTACGGAGCCTGAAGCCCCATCAGCATTCGCGCCCTTGGCGCGCTCAGGTTCATGGACAGGCTCCTAAACACGCACGCGGTCGCCTTCCACCACCGTCCCCAACGCTTCCCCCTGCACGATCCGCTTGATATTGTCTTTGTCCTTCAAATTGAAGACGATAATCGGCAGACGGTTTTCCATGCACAAGGTCACGGCGGTGGTGTCCATCACCGCCAGGCCTTTCTCGATCACCTCGAAGAACGTGAGGCGCGAGAACATGGTCGCGCTCCGGTCCTTCATCGGGTCGCGGTCGTACACGCCGTCCACCTTGGTGCCTTTGAGGATGACCTCCGCGCCGATTTCCATCGCGCGCAGGGCGGCGGCGGTGTCGGTCGAAAAATAGGGATTGCCGGTGCCGCAGGCGAGAATTACGACGCGTTTCTTTTCCAGATGACGGATCGCGCGGCGCCGGATGTAGGGCTCGGCCAACTGCCGCATTTCGATGGCGGACTGGACCCGCGTGAGCACGCCCTTGGTTTCCAACACGCTTTGCAGCGCCAACGCGTTCATCACGGTGGCGAGCATGCCCATGTAGTCGGCCGAGGACCGCTCGATCCCGGTGGCCGCGGCCGCGAGTCCCCGGAAGATGTTGCCCCCGCCGATCACGATGGCCAGTTCCACGCCGAGGGCGTTGACTTCTTGAATTTGGTCCGCGATCTCTCCCACCACCGTGGGATCGATGCCGTAGCCGCGCTCGCCGGCCAACACCTCGCCGCTGAGCTTCAACAACACTCGACGATATTTCAGGTCGGCCACGGGGTATCCAGGGACACGGCCATCAACTGCGGCCGACGGATCGCGGGCGATCGCGCCGCCGGTTTATACGTCTTCTCCCAGCTTGTAGCGAATGAATCGGCGCACGGAAATACGCTCGCCGATCTTCGCGATCTTTTCCGTGATCAACGCGTCGATCGTCACGGTCGGGTCCTTGATGAACGGCTGATCCAGCAACGAGATCTCGGCGCTGAATTTATCGATCCGTCCCTGCACGATCTGCGCGATCACCTTGTCGGGCTTGCCGGACTGCTTGGCTTCTTCGGTAAACCGCGCGCGCGCCTCGGTCAACGCGCTCTCGGGGATGTCCTTGCGGCTGAGGTACTGCGGGGTGGTCGGGGTTCCGGCGACGTGCATGGCCAGGTCCTTGACCAGGGTTTGAAACTCGGGATTGCGGGCCACGAAGTCGGTTTCGCAGTTGACCTCCACCAACACGCCGATCTTGCCGCCGGCGTGGATGTACGAGCCGATCAGGCCGTCCGCGGCTTCACGGCCGGCTTTTTTGGCCGCCACCGCCGAGCCCTGCTCGCGCAACCAGTCCGCGGCCTTTTCCAGATCGCCGCCGTGCCGTTCAAGCGCCTTCTTGCAATCCATCATGCCGGCGCCGGTGCGCTCGCGCAGTTGCTTGACGAGCGCGGGATCGATCGCCACCATCGCTACCGGCCCTCCGCGGCGGCCAATTCCGCCATCGCGTGGCCCGCGGACACCGCGTTCGCCTTGGCCTGCTCTTCGATCCGCGCCGCGTGTAACCGGCGGCCGTCGATGACCGCGTCCGCGATGCGCGCGGTGATCAACCGCAGGCCCCGAATCGCGTCGTCGTTCCCGGGAATCACGTAATCCACTTCATCGGGATCGCAATTGGTGTCCACGATCGCCACCACCGGAATGCCGAGTCGATTCGCCTCGTGCACCGCGATGTTTTCTTTTTTGCAGTCGATCAGGAAGATGAGCCCCGGCAGCGCGGTCATGGTTTTGATGCCGCCCAAAATCTTTTCGAGCTGGACCCGCTCCTTTTCCATATCCGCGGCTTCCTTCTTGGTCCGCCGCTCCAAACTGCCGTCGGTCCTGGCCGCGTCGAGCTTCTTGAGCTTGTCCGCGCTCTTGCGCACCGTCTGGAAGTTGGTCAACATGCCGCCCAGCCAGCGCTGGTTGACGTAATACATGCCGCAACGTTTGGCCTCGGACTCCACGATCGCCTGCGCCTGACGTTTGGTGCCCACGAACAACACGGTCGCGCCGTCGGCCACCGCGTTCTGCACGAACGCGAAGGCCTCGCCGAACTTCTTGACGGTTTTCTGCAGATCGATGATGTAGACGCCGTTACGTTCCCCGAAGATGTACTTCTTCATCTTGGGGTTCCACCGCTTGGTCTGGTGGCCGAAATGCACGCCGGCCTCCAGCAAATCCTTGAGCGCAATGTCCGACATACCGTACTCCTTCGCGTGAAGTTGATCCGCCGCGCGCTTCAACGGACGCCGGACCCGCGATGCGGGACCGCGCGGCGCCCTCCGCGCGCGTGTGAAATTCGGGGCGACCGCCGCCCCGATGAACGGCCTGTCTTACCATAGACGGGGGCCTTTTGCAAGGCGTATACTCGCGTCGAACGCCGATGGAACGCGCCCCCGACATACTGAACGGAGATGCCGTCGCCGCGCGCCTTCCGGAGGACCAACCAGCGTGGAAAACGCGCGTCCGAATCGTGCTGGTACGGCCGGAACACGCGGGCAACATCGGGGCCGCGGCGCGCGCCCTCAAGAATTTCGGCTTGTCCCGGTTGGACCTGGTCGCGCCCGAGTGCGGCCACCTCACCTCCGACGCGCTCAAGATGGCCTACGGCGCGCGCGACGTGATCGAGGGCGCCCGCATCCACGCGACCCTGCGCGACGCGCTCACCGACGCGCGATGGACCGCGGCCTTCGGCATGGCGCGAGCCGACCGGCCCGACGCCCTCTGGCTGGCCGACGCCGCGCCCGCGCTCGCCGACCGGGCGCGCACGCACGACACCGCGTTGGTGTTCGGCCCGGAGCGCTCCGGCCTTTCTAATGATGAACTCGCCGTGTGCCATCAACTCGTGGCCGTGCCCACCGACCCGGCGCAGCCCTCGCTGAATCTCGCGCAAGCCGTGTTGTTGGGTTGTTATGAACTCACGCGCGGGAGCCTTACCGAGTCCGTCTCACCGCGCGAGCTGGCCACCGGCGCGGAAATCGACGGCCTGACCGATCACCTGGACGCCACGCTGCACGCCATCGGGTTTCTCCAACCGCCCCAGGGCCGCCGCTTGCTGCACGAACTCCGCGCCTTCATCAATCGCGCGGAGCCTTCTCCCCGCGAAGTCCGCGTGTTCCGCGGCATCCTCCGCCAGATCGGTTGGGCCCTGCGCAACACGCGCTGGGACGACCGGCCCACAAAGTTATGAAGTGGACATGAAGCTCATCACCAGAAAATACAGCCAATAAAAAAATTGGCGCAGATGCACGATATTGGGGGATGCCGGGCTGTTCTGTTAATGAAGTCGATCGACGACGTTGACCGGCTCGTTGCAGTCTATCGGGCCGGCAAGTCCAAAACCCCACACAACCGATCTATGTGGGACGAGGAAAACAACTATATCGCGCGGCCCAAACCGGACGGCTATCGGAGTGTCCATCTGATCCTCCGATACCGAAGCGACTCCCCAACATTAGCTCCCTTCAACGGGCAGAGAATCGACATTCGGATCCGCTCTCGGCTTCAGCACGCATGGGCCTGATCAGGGCCCGCCTTGACTGGTTGACTTTCTCACAACCGCGCGGAGGAAACAGGCCTAGCCCGTCAGCGTGAAATACGCTCCAGGCCCGTCGTAGACCAACACATAGTCTCGAAGCACATCCCGACCCAACAGCGCGATAATGGTCGGTCCCTGTTGGCTGCGGTAGCCGCGGAGGTCGATCCCCAGGAGTCGGGCGAACTCGCGTGGCTGCAACGTGGTCCCTGGGAACAAAAACCGGCCCGGATATTCGAGCTTGCCCTCCGCGATTCCATGGGCCGTGACCACGCTCAGTCTCCCCACCGGGCTGACCCCGAGCCGCGTCAAAATCGGTTCGTCGACCGCGCTGATGTTGGCCCCCGTATCGACAAGGGCGTAGCCGACCGCTGGTTCGGGGATTGCGTCGCCGGCCGATTCAAACTGCCGGGCCAACGCCGCGGGAATCCCCACCTGCACGGGAACCACGGGCCCCGTGCGTTCCAGCGCGTCCGGATTCGGGCCTATCCGACCGTCGCCGAGAGGCTTGTTGTAGCGTTGGCTATACCCGGCCACCGGGCTCGGCAAAGAGTAACGCCGGAATACGAACCGGCTCGTCTTCTTCCGTAACCCGTTTGATCAACATGGGGACATTGCCGCGTGCCTCAAGACCAATTTCATACGCCCGTACGGCGGTGTCGAAAAAGCCCAGTACGTCCTCGCCCACCACAAGCGCGTATTTCCCGGCGTGCTGTTGGAGCCATGCCTGTCGATGCGCCTCAAACACCGCGAGTTCTTGTTCCAGCATCATGACGGCCCCTCCCCTTACTAATGCCCGACCCGTATCCTACCCGACCACGCGCGCATCGTAGCCGAGGATGTTCCCTGAACGCAAGCGGTTGTGTATGTCTGGTCGATTATGAAAGTATTGTGCTCCCATTAACGGAGCGCCCGCCTTGCGCCTCCGCGCGCCGCTTTGGTATGATGCGCGGCGTGATTGACACTCCATCTGTTCCCGAGGCCGAGTCGGCCCCGGGCGAGTCCGGCGAACCGGCCGTTCCCCGCCTCACGACTTCGACCACGTTTCATTCGCTGCCGATCGCGCCCGAGGTGCTGCGGGGGCTCGACCAGTTGGGATACACCCACTGCACGCCGATCCAGGAGCGCACGCTGCCGATCACGCTCGCGGGTAAAGACGTGGCGGGGCAGGCGCAGACCGGCACCGGCAAAACCGCGGCGTTTTTGATCAGCGCGTTCACGCGCCTGCTGCGCACGCCGCCCCCGCCCAAGAGCGCGCGCTCCAGCCCGCGGGCATTGGTGGTGGCGCCGACGCGTGAACTGGCCGTGCAAATCGAGCAGGAAGCCCGCGCGGTGGGCGCGTTCACCGGCCTGTCCATGATGGCCGTGTTCGGCGGGGTGGACTACACCAAACAACGCGACGACCTGGCCGCGGGCGTGGACCTCCTGGTCGGCACGCCGGGCCGGCTCATCGACTACTTCAAACAAAAGGTCTATGACCTGCGGCGCACCGAGATCGTGGTGATCGACGAAGCCGACCGCATGTTCGACATGGGGTTCATCGCGGACATCCGTTATCTCTTGCGCCGGATGCCGCCGTACGACAAACGCCAGTCCATGTTGTTCTCGGCCACCTTGTCCATGCGGGTGATGGAATTGTGCTACGAGCACATGAACAACCCCGAGAAGGTGTCGGTCACGCCGCAACGGATTACCGCGGAGAAAATCCAGGAAGCGTTGTACCACGTGGAACGCTCCCGCAAATTCTCCTTGTTGGCCGGACTGCTCCAGCGCGAGTCCTGGGAACGCGTGTTGATTTTCGTGAACACCAAACACGTGGGCGAACGCCTCGCGGATCAGCTCAATCACCACGGGTACACCGCCCGCGCGATCACCGGCGACATCCCGCAACCCAAACGCCTCAAGTATCTTGATCGGTTCAAGAAGGGGGAGATCAAGATCCTGGTGGCCACCGACGTGGCCTCGCGCGGACTCCATATCGAGGGCGTGTCGATCGTGGTCAACTACGACATCCCCCAAGACCCCGAAGATTACGTGCACCGCATCGGCCGCACCGCGCGCGCCGGCGCCACGGGCAAGGCCATCTCCTTGGCCTGCGAAGAATACGTCATGGCGCTGGAAGCGATCGAGGAATATATCGGGCACAAGATCCCGGTGGAGTGGGCGGAAGACGACTGGTTCGCCAAGGTCACCTCGGCCCCGCGGCGCCCGCGCGCCCCGGAGGGCGGGGCTGGTCCGCGCCGCGCGGGACACGGCGGCGCGTCGCGCCCGGGCGCACGATCGCCCGCGGGCGCGGGAGCCGGTCCGGCGTCGTCCGGTCGCCGTCCGCGCCGACGTCGTGGATCCAAGTCCGGCACGCCGCCGCCCGCGGCGTCTTGACCACCCGCTCCCCCGTTGTTTAAGATGCAACCCTGTCACGGAGTGCTCCGATGGCCGTGTTGAAGTTCGAAGACGCGCTGGGACGCTTGGAAAGCATCGTCCAAACCCTCGAGCGCGGCGAACTCTCGCTCGACGAATCGCTCAAGGCGTTTGAAGAAGGCGTCAAGCTCTCCAAGAGCTGCCTCAAGCTGCTCGATGACGCCGAGCGGCGCGTGGACATCCTGGTGGGCGAGCGGGGACGCAAGAAAACCCAACCGTTTCCCACCGAAGACGACACCGAGACCACCGATGCCGGTGACGAGCGTTAGCGCGCCGATCACAACGTATCTGGACGACCGGCGCGCATGGGTGGATGTGGCGTTACGCGACGCGCTCCCAGGCCCCGAGACCCCGTCGATTTTGCGCGAGGCGGTGGCCTATAGCGTCACGGCCGGAGGGAAGCGGATTCGCCCGATCCTGGCGCTCGCCGCGTGCGACGCGGTGGGGGGCGACAGCCGCCGGGTCGTGCCGCTGGCGGTGGCCCTGGAATTCGTACACACGTATTCGTTGATCCACGACGATCTCCCGGCCATGGACGACGATGACCTGCGCCGGGGCCGCCCCACGAACCACCGCGTGTTCGGGGAAGACATGGCGATCCTGGCCGGCGACGCGTTGCAAGCGCTGGCCTTCGCCGCGCTGACCGACACCCGGCACGCCGGGGACATCCCGGCCGCGGTTCGATTGGCCGCGGTGGCGGAATTGGCCGCAGCGTCGGGCGCGGCGGGATTGGTGGGCGGACAAGCCTTGGACCTGCGCGCCGACGCGCCGCCGGCGGTGTCGCCCGCGGATGCGGCGACCCGCGAGACGGCGCTCGCGACCTTGGAAGACATTCACGCGCGCAAGACCGGCGCGCTGATCCGGGCCGCGGTGCGGATGGGCGCGATCCTGGGCGGCGCGACCGACGCGCAGCTCCTGGCCCTCACGCGTTACGGCGAAGCCGTGGGCCTGCTGTTCCAAATCGCGGACGACGTGTTGGACGTCGAGGCCACGGTTGAAGAAATGGGCAAAGCCACGGGCAAGGACCGCGCCCGCCGCAAGTGGGCGTACCCCGCGGTCATCGGCTTGGATGCGTCCCGCGTGATCGCGGAAACGTGCGTGCACGACGCGATCGCGTCTTTGGCCGACTTTCCCGAGGCCGCGGACCCGTTGCGGGGCATCGCGCGATACATTCTGGATCGACGATCATGAGGCTGCTCGACCGGATCAACTCGCCGGAAGACCTTCGCCGCCTGTCCCCGGAACAACTGCCGCAGGTGGCGACCGAACTGCGCGAGACCATCATCGCCACGCTCGCGGCCAACGGCGGGCATTTCGCGGGCCCCCTGGGCGCGGTGGACTTGAACGTGGCGTTGCACTACGTGTTCGACACCCCCCGCGACCGGCTGGTGTGGGACGTCGGGTACCAGGCCTACGCGCACAAGTTGCTCACGGGTCGGCGCGCGCGGTTTCACACCTTGCGCCAACTGGACGGCATCAGCGGCTTCCCCCGACGCCACGAGAGCGCCTACGACACCTTCGGCACCGGCCACGCGGCCACATCGATCTCGGCCGCGCTCGGTATGGCCGAGGGCAGGGACCTGCTCCCTGAAGGCGGCGATGCGACGCCGCGCAAAGTCGTGGCGATCATCGGCGACGGGTCCATGACGGCGGGCATGGCGTTCGAGGGGCTCAACCAGGCCGGCGCGCTCAAGACCGACCTGATCGTGGTCTTGAACGACAACTCGATGGCCATCTCCGAGAACGTGGGCGCGTTGTCGAGTTATCTGACCCGCATCATCACCGGCAAGCTGTACACCAAGGTCAAAGAGGAAACCGAGACCATCCTGCGGCACATCCCCAAGATCGGCCCGCCCATGCTCAAGATGGCCAAGAGGGCCGAAGAGTCGATGAAGGGGCTGTTCGTTCCCGGGCTCTTGTTCGAGGAAATGGGCTTTCGCTATATCGGTCCCATCGACGGCCACCGGTTGGATCATCTCCTCACCACGTTCGAAAACGTCAAACGCCTGTCGGGCCCGTTGCTGGTCCACGTCATCACGCAAAAGGGCAAGGGGTACGAACCCGCCGAGCGCGACCCCATCGCGTTTCACGGGGTGACGCCGTTCGATCCCGCGACCGGCGCGTCGAAGAAGAAAAAAGGGCGGCCTTCGTACACCGCGGTGTTCGCCAACACGTTGATCGACCTGGCCCGCGCGCGGCCCGAAGTCGTGGCCATCACCGCGGCCATGCCCGAAGGCACCGGGCTGAACCTGTTCGCCAAAGAGTTCCCGGATCGCTATTACGACGTGGGCATCGCGGAACAACACGCGGTCACGTTCGCGGCGGGCCTGGCCACCGAGGGCGTTCGGCCCGTGGTCGCGATCTACTCCACGTTCCTGCAACGCGCGTACGATCAAGTCGTCCACGACGTCTGTTTGCAGAACCTGCCGGTGTTGTTCTGTCTGGACCGCGGCGGCCTGGTCGGCGAGGACGGCGCCACGCACCACGGGGTGCTCGACTTCTCGTACCTGCGTCACATTCCGAACATGGTGGTCATGGCGCCCAAGGACGAAAACGAGTTGCGCCACATGTTGCTCACCGGCCTGTTGCACCCCGGGCCCTGCGCCATCCGCTACCCGCGCGGCGAGTCCGAGGGCGTGGCCCCGGACCCCACGCTCGTGCCCCTGCCCATCGGCCGCGGGGAGATCGTGCGCGAGGGCGACGACGTGGCGTTGGTGGCGATCGGCGCCATGGTGCCGGTGGCGCTCAAGGCCGCGGACCTGTTGCGGGATCGCGGCGTGGCCGCGACCGTGGTGAACGCGCGCTTCGTCAAACCGTTGGACCGTGAACTGCTGCTCGACGTGGCCGAACGCGTGCGCCGGATCGTGACCATCGAAGATCACGCCTTGATGGGCGGATTCGGGAGCGCGGTGCTGGAACTGTTCGAAGAGGCCGACGTGCGCGGGGTGGACGTGCGGCGGATCGGCCTGCCGGACGCGTTCATCGAACACGGCGCGCAGGCGTTGCTGCGTCAACAACATGGGTTGGACCCGGACAACGTGGCGCAGCGGGTGTTGGCGTTTCTCAAGTCGCCGCTCGAAGTCTCTGAACCAGTCTAGAGGAGCGCGTTGATGAAGGGTCATCTGCGGCGTTGCCGCTGCGCTTCCGGTCCTCGCGTACGACTCAGTACGCTCCGGTCCGGGTCTCGCGGCGCCTTGCATCTGACGCCTTCCTGAACGCGCTCCGGTGCCGCCAAGGACGCGGCGCCGGGAACCCTACTGCTGAACGATCTCTCCGGCCATTAAAGAAAGACGGCCACCAAGTCAATGACCGAACTCATTCAAATCACCAGAGGGCCGACGCGGCGCGGCAAGCGGCCGGAGGACGGCGGCGCGACCGCGACCCGACAGCCGCTGCCGCCTTGGATTCGGGTGCGGTTGCACCAGGGCCCGGATCTCGCCCGTCTGCGAAAAACCTTTCGGGACGCGACCCTGCACACGGTGTGCGAGGAAGCGCGTTGTCCGAATTTGTGGGAGTGTTGGAATCGCGGCACGGCCACGTTCATGATCTTGGGCGATGTCTGCACGCGCTCGTGCGGGTTCTGCGCGGTCAAGACCGGGCGGCCCGCGGAGTTGGACACGGACGAGCCCCGGCGCGTGGCGGCCGCGGTGAGGGACATGAATCTTCGCCACGCCGTAATCACCTCGGTCAACCGCGACGAATTGGCGGACGGCGGCGCGTCGATGTTCGCCGCGACCATTCGGGCGATCCGTGGCGTTGAACCGGATTGTACGGTCGAGGTACTCATCCCGGATTTCCAAGGTTCCGAACCCGCGCTGCAGACGGTGTTGGCCGCGGCCCCCGATATCCTCAATCACAACACCGAGACGGTTCCCCGTCTGTATGCCACGGTCCGGCCG
Source organism: Nitrospirota bacterium (assembly GCA_049325295.1). GTDB lineage: Bacteria > Nitrospirota > Nitrospiria > 2-01-FULL-66-17 > 2-01-FULL-66-17 > JBFLXB01. The sequence continues at coordinate 171,497 of JBMOMD010000021.1, read as the reverse complement.
CAGGCGCGCTACGACCGGTCGCTGAACCTGTTGCGTCGGGCCACCGTCGCCGGCGCGACCACCAAGACCGGCCTGATGGTGGGACTCGGCGAAACGTTCGATGAGTTGGTGGCGGTGTTCGTGGATCTTCGCGCCGCGGGCTGCGACATCCTCACCGTCGGCCAATACTTGCAGCCCACGCGCGAGCACTTGCCGGTCGCGCGGTACTACGATCCTCGGGAGTTCGACGCGTTGCGCGAGCACGCGCTCGCCCTCGGCTTTTCGCACGTTGAAGCCGGTCCGCTGGTGCGCAGTTCGTACCACGCGGACGAGCAGGCCGCGGCGGTCGCGCCGGTCGGGACAACCGGCCGGTCGCCCCGACCGGCGTTGCATGAGGCCCCGCGTGGCTGACGCCCTCCGCATCTTGTTCGCGGTGTCCGAGGTCGCGCCGTTTTCCAAGACCGGCGGCCTGGGCGACGTCGCCTCGTCCTTACCGCCCGCGCTCGCCGCGCTGGGGCACGACGTGCGCGTGGTCACGCCGCGGTATCGTTCGTTCGCGGGCGAGGTGGAGCGGATCGCGGTGATGCGCGTCCCCACGTCGCAGGGCCACGTGTCCGCCACGGTCGGGATGACCACGCTTCCGGGGAGCACGGTCCCGGTGTACACGGTGCAAGACGACCGCGGGTGGTTCGACCGCGACGGGTTGTATCAGTCCCGCTCGGTCGAGTTTCCCGATAACCTGGAACGTTTCGCGTTTTTCTCGCGAGCCGCGCTCCAGTTGCCCGACGCCCTGGGCTGGAAACCGCACCTCATCCATTGCCATGATTGGCAGACCGCGCTGATCCCGCTGTACCTGGCCGCGGGCAGCGAGCGGCCGGCGGTGCGTACGGTCCTGACCATCCACAACATGGGGTACCACGGCTCGTTCCCCGGGGATCGGTTCCCGGCGACCGGCCTCCCCTCCGCCTGGTTCTCCATCAACGGCGTGGAATTTTTCAGCCGGGTGAACCTGTTGAAGGGAGGCCTGCTCGCCGCGGATTTAATCACCACGGTCAGCCCCACCTACGCCGAGGAAATTCAGACCGAGGCGTTCAGCTACGGACTGCACGGCGCGTTGGCCACGCGGCGACGCGACCTCGTCGGGATTCTCAACGGGATCGACCGCGAGGCCTGGGATCCCGCGACCGACACACTGCTCGCGGCCCGCTTCTCCGCGGCGAAACCCGCGGGCAAAGCGGCCTGCCGCGGGGACCTGCTGCATCGATTGAACCTGGGGAGCGGCCCCGCGCCGATTGTGGCGCTGGTCACGCGGCTCGCGGAACAAAAAGGCGTGGATTTGTTGCTCGACGTCCTGCCGGAGTTGTTGCTCATGGATCTTCGCCTGGTCGTGCTCGGCACCGGCAACGGCACGTACGAGACCGCGCTCCGGGATTGGGCCGTCAAACGCCCCGACCGGATCGCGGCCGTGCTCGCGTTCGACGAGTCCATGGCCCACCGCGTCATGGCCGGAGCCGACGTCTTTCTCATGCCCTCTCGCTACGAACCGTGCGGCCTCAGCCAACTGTACGCCATGCGATACGGCGCGGTGCCGGTCGCGCACCAGACCGGCGGGCTCGCGGACACCATCGTGGACTACACGCCGCGCACGGCGCACGAAGCGCGGGCCACCGGGTTTTTGTTTCGTCCCTGCACGGCCGAGAACTTCCTACGGGCGATCCAATTGGCGCTGGCGGTGCGTCGGGATCGCGTCGCGTGGAAGCGGCTCATGGCCGCCGGCATGCGTACCGATTTCGGCTGGGCGCAATCCGCCGCGCAGTATGTCGACGCGTACCGCCGCGCGCTGACCCAACCGCCAAGGAGCCCCCTTGCCCAGTAAGCGACCCCGCAAACCCACAACCGCGTCCTCGGCCAAACCCACGTCCCGCGCCTCCAAACCGGCGTCGAGCGCGCGGCCCCGCGCGAAGGCCGGAACTTCCAAGAAGCCGGCGACCAAGAAGCCCGCGCGGGTGCAACGAGTCGGCGCGGCTTCAGCGACTCAGGCGCCGCGCCCATCGCGGACCGCCGGACCCGGACGCGCCGAGTTGGTGGCGCACGCCAAAGCCGCGGGGATTCGCGGCTATTCCCGCATGACCGTGCCGCAATTGCGGGACGCGCTCGCGCGTCTGCTCGAGCGGCCGTCGTCGGCCTCGGTTCCGGCGCAGCCGGAGCCCCGGTCCCCGGAGGCCGCCCCGCCGGTCGCGGGCCTGCCCTGGCGGTACGGCGTCACTGAATTGGTCGCGATGCCGGTCGACCCCCTGCTGGTCCACGTGTATTGGGAACTCTCGCCGGCGGCCGTGGCGCGCGTGCGCGAAAAACTCGGCTCCTCGTGGGAGGGATCGCAGTACGTGCTGCGGGCGTACGAGGTGCCCGACGCCCCCGCTGAGCGGGGGGACGGCGCCTCGCTCGTGGCGCGCGCGCGGCATCACTTTGATTCGGACGTGGGCGGCGACGTGGGCAGCTATTACGTGCACTTGTGGAGCCCGGAGCACACCTTGATCTTTGAACTCGGCTGGCGCAGCCGGACGGGCCGCTTCGTGGCCGCGGCGCGCTCCAACCTGGTCCGCACTCCCCGCAATACGTCCTGCGGCGGGGAGGAGCGCTGGATGACCGTGCGAAACGGCCGGATCGTGACCACGCCGCCCGGGGCCGTTCCGGGCGGCGCGGCCGCGGACCGAGGCGCCGAGTCGACGGAGTCCGCGCCGTGGTCCGCGACCTTTCCCGCGCACCGTGGATGGGGAGGACGCCGATGAGTCCGCGTCGCGGTTACCTGTGCCTGCTGTTGCACGCGCACCTGCCGTTCGTGCGTCACCCGGAATACGAGCACTTCCTCGAGGAAAACTGGTATTTCGAGGCCATCTCCGACACGTATTTGCCCGTGCTCGACGCGCTCGAACGGTTGGCGGCCGACGGGGTGCGCGCCCGGCTCACCATGACCTTGTCTCCGTCCCTCACCGCCATGTTCGACGATTCGCTCCTACGGGGCCGCGTGGTGCGGTACTTCGATCAACGCATCTCGCTGGCGCGTTCGGAGGAGCGCCGACTGGCCGGCGACGCGGCGTTCGGGCCGCTGGCCGCGTATTATCGCGACCGATTCGAACGCAGCCGCGACGCGTTCGTCAACCGGTATCGTCAGGATCTGACCGCCGCGTTCCGCGGCTTCCAAGACCAGGGCAGCCTGGAGATCATCACCTGCGGGGCCACGCACGGGTTCCTGCCCTTGTTGGGCGTGGTGCCGAGCGCGGCGCGCGCGCAGGTGCGCGTGGCCGTGGAGTCATACCGCCGCGCGTTCGGCCGCGACCCCCGCGGGATCTGGCTCCCCGAGTGCGCGTACGCGCCCGGCTTCGACGCGGTGTTGCGCGACGAGGGCATTCGGTTCTTCGTGATGGAGAGCCACGGTCTCTTGCACGCCAAACCGCGTCCGCGCTTCGGTCTGCACGCGCCCGTGTATTGCGAGTCCGGCGTGGCCGCGTTCGCGCGCGACGTGGAGTCCTCCAAACAAGTCTGGAGCGCGAACGAAGGCTATCCCGGCGATTTTTCCTACCGTGAGTATTACCGTGACGTGGGGTTCGATCTGCCCGTGGAATACCTTCGCGAACACCTGCCTCACCTCGGCCCGCGCTACAACACGGGCACCAAGTACTATCGGATCACGGGGCGCACCGATCATAAAGAACCGTATGTTCCGGCGCGGGCCCGCGAACGCGCGGCCGAGCACGCGGGCAATTTCCTCTTCAACCGGGGGCAACAGATCGACTACCTCGCGGGCGGCATGGATCGACCCCCGCTTGTCGTCGCGCCGTACGACGCCGAACTCTTCGGCCACTGGTGGTTCGAAGGCCCGATCTGGATCGAGATGCTCTGCCGCAAACTGCACTTCGACCAAGACCAGATCGAAGCCATCACGCCGTCGGAGTATCTCGAGCGCCACCCCACCAACCAGGTCGTGGAGCCCTGCGCGTCGAGCTGGGGGCACAACGGTTATTACGAAGTGTGGCTCAACGGCACCAACGACTGGATCTACCGCCATCTGCACCATGCCTCCGTGCGCATGGAAACGCTCGCGGCGCGACAGCCCGCACCCGGCACCCTGGAGCACCGCGCCGTCACGCAGGCGCTGCGCGAGTTGCTGTTGGCCCAGGCGTCGGACTGGGCGTTCATCATGAAGACCGGCACCATGGTGCCTTACGCGATCAAACGCACCACCGATCACCTGCTTCGCTTCTTCCAACTGGCGGAGCAAGTTGAGGCGGGCGCCATCGACGCCGCGGGGCTCGCGGACATCGAGGCCCGCGACACGTGTTTTCCGTCCCTCGACGTCGCGGCCGCGTACCGCGACGCGCGCGAGCTTTCGACGCGGGCCGCCGGCCGGTGAAGGCCCGGCGGCGCGTCCAGGAGCGACCCCGCCCGCGCGGCGCCCACCTCGTCACCGGTCTGCTGCAGGGCCACCCCGACGGATTCGGGTTCGTCATCCCGGACGAAGACCCCTCGCTGGGCCGCCGCGACGTGTACATCCCGGCGCGCGACATGGGCGACGCCATGCACGGCGACCGCGTGGAAGCCGTGGTCGAGACGCGTCCGCCCGCGGTTCCACGCGGTCGCCGCGCCCCGCGGCCGCGGAGCGAGGAACGCCGCCAGGGACGGATCGTGCGCGTGCTGGAGCGCGCGCGGCGTGAGGTGGTCGGCCGCCTCGCGCGCGGGCCGTCGTTTTTGTTCGTGGTGCCCACGGATCCGCGCATCAGCCGCGACGTGGCGATCCCCACGGCCGCGTTGCACGGCGCGCGCGAAGGCGACCTCGTGGTCGCCGAGATCACCGCGTACCCCGAGGCCGGGCAGGGGTTTTGCGGGCGCGTCGTCCGCGTGCTCGGGCAATCCGGCGATCCCGCGCTGGACACCGATATGATCATCGCCGAGTTCAACCTGCCGCGCGCGTTTCCGCCGGAGGTGGAACGGGACGCGTCCGCGATCCCGGATCGGTTGACGCCGGGCCTGCTGGTCGGGCGCCGCGACCTGCGCGGGTTGACCACCGTGACGATCGACGGAGAACACGCCAAGGATTTCGACGACGCGGTCTCGATCGACCCGTTGCCAGACGGGGGCTTTCGCCTGTGGGTGCACATCGCCGACGTGTCCGCCTACGTCCCGTGGGACAGCCCGCTGGATCAGGAAGCGCGTCGTCGAGGCACCAGCGTGTATTTTCCGGACCGCGTGATCCCCATGTTCCCGGAGCGGTTGTCCAACGGACTGTGCAGCCTGAACCCCGGCGAAGACCGCCTCACCCTCACCTGCGAGATGACGTTCGACCCGGACGGGCATCGCACCGGGTACGAGTTGTATCCCAGCGTGATCATCAGCGACGAGCGCATGACGTACACCGCGGTCGGACGAATTCTGGAGCGGGACGACGCGGACTTGAGCCGCCGGTACGCGTCGCTGCTGCCGATGTTCCGAACCATGCGCGCGTTATGCGAGCGGTTGTCCCTGCGTCGGCGCGAGCGCGGGAGCATTGATTTCGACCTGCCGGAACCGGAAATCTTATTGGACGTGCTCGGCGAGACCACGGCGATCGTCAAACAGGCCCGCACCGTCGCGCACCGCATCATCGAAGAGTTCATGCTCGCGGCGAATGAAACCGTGGCGCGACACCTGGATCGGTTACGCATTCCCTCGGTCTATCGGGTGCACGAACGGCCGGACCCCGACAAACTCCTGAACTTCGCCCAGGTCGCGTCGGGATTCGGCCACCGCGTGGCGCTGGGAGATCCCGTCCATCCTAAACCGCTGGCGCGCGCGGTGGAAGCGGTTCGCGGACGCCCCGAAGAAGCCTTGTTGAACACGCTCCTGCTGCGGTCGATGAAACAAGCTCGGTACGCGGTGGAGAACACGGGCCACTTCGGCCTGGCCGCCTCGCATTACACGCACTTTACGTCGCCGATCCGGCGATACCCGGATCTGGTCATCCATCGGCTGGTGCGCGCCGCACTGGCCGGCGGCGGGCTGCCGACCGAACGGTTGGAAGCGTTGTTGCCGGAAATCGCGCTCTGGTCCTCCACCCGCGAACGGTTGGCCATGGAAGCCGAACGGGAGGTCGTCGACCTCAAAAAGGCCCGCTTCATGGCGGACAAGGTGGGCGAGGAATTCGCGGGCATCATCTCCGGCGTCACCGCGTACGGCTTTTTCGTCCAACTCGCCGAGGTCTTCGTGGAGGGATTGGTGCGCGCCGAAACCATCGGTGACGATTATTACGTTCACGACGAAGCCCGGCACGCCCTCGTAGGCAGGCGAAAACGGCGGGTGTTTCGGTTGGGCGATCCCGTGCGCGTCACGGTGGACCGCGTCGATCTGATTCGGCGCCAAGTGGACTTCCGTGTGGCCGTCACCGTCGACGATCAGCCGGCGCCCGGCGATCACCCGGCGCGTCGTAAACGCTCCGCCAAGCCTCGCCGACGTCGCGACTAGATCGGCCCGTCCCTCTCGACTCCATCGTGAGAGACGTGAGAGAATTGGCGCCTCCGAACCCCGCCGCGTGAGTTGACAGGCCTCGGATCAGCGGTACTGTTGTTCCCGCCGTATTCGAGGATTTTCCCTAGTGGACGAATCTCTCCCGAAGAATTCGCCGGTCAGCCCGCGCGAATTAACGCGCCTGTTGACCGATTTCCAAGTGGGCATCCGGAAGTTTTCGATGTACTCGTCCACGCACCGGATCGTCCCGGGAATCGTGGCATCGCTCACCGAACAATTTCAAGCGGTTACGCAAACACACGGCACGCTCCACATCGCGAGCACGAAAGACGAAATCCTGTACGCCGGCACGCCCATCGCAAGCGGCAATCCGGTGATTCGCGAGTTGGCGAGGCTGTTGAACCAACTCAACATCGCCGGCATCGATTTTCACGCTGAGGCGACGGGAGAGCACTTCCACCGTTTGCTCCAACTGCTCGCCGATTCCCGCGGATTATCTTCGTCAGGGGACAGCGACCAGGCCCTCGAAGAATTTACGGCAACCACTCCGACCATCGTATTGCAGTTCATCAGTTTCAGCGGAGCGGTTAAAGAGCGGGATGACTCCGCCGGCGCGACAGCGATCGCTCCGTCCCAGCTGTGGCGGGGTCTGGTCAGTCGCCTCGCCGCGGACGGGTCGCCGGAGCCCACCCAACGCGCGCTCGCCGCGGCGGCCGACGATCCGGAGGACGTCGAGCGGATCGCCGCGGCGATCAACTTGATCGCCCAGCACCAACAGGCCGGCGACCACTCCTACGAACGCACCATCGTCAAGTACCTCCGTGAGCAGGCATCCAGCGTGGCAGCGGCCGGGACCGCCCGCGCGGAGTTTGGGAAGGAGATCAACCGCATGTTCGGCGGTCTGAGCCCCGCGGTTCGTCAGCACATTCTCCGGACGTCGATCCAGGAAAACGACACGGCGGCGACGGCCGATGCGCTCTTTGATTCGTTCACGATGCCCATGATGATGGAGGTCCTGGACCAGATCCGCGAAGCCGGGAAGGACGTGTCGGTCCCGGGCCTGACCTTGCTGAAAAAACTGGTCACCTTGGGCGAATCCGACCCCAATGTCGCCGCGGCCCTTCAGGCCAAGTTACCGGATCACTCCGACCTCTTACAGGATCTCCTCACCAAGCGGGCGGATCGGACGTATTATCCGTCGCAATACCGCTCTCTACTCGATCAGGAGTTCGCCGAGCACACCGTCCCCACGAGCGCCTCGCGCCCAGGGACGATCACCCTCGACGAGCACGACGTCGAACACCATTTGGCCTTGATCCTCCTCGAGGCGCTGGAAGCGCCGATTCGATCGAAGGAGCAATACCGTCAGACCGTGATCGGTCTCAAGGATCTTCTGATCCACGGCCTCGGGGAGCGCACCGCCGTGGTCTTCAACGACGCGATCGGGGTCCTCGCAGCCAAATACGGAGCGGCCACCGAGGACGAACGGCCGTTCTTGCAGGACTGTATTCGGGAGTTCATACAGCGAGAGTTCCTTCCCCACCTTCTGGCCGGGACCGATGCCGTCGACGAGCAGCGGCAGCGGGATGCGCTCGCCCAAATGATGCACATCGTCGGGCCGAGCATGATTCCCCTGCTCCTCGACAAACTCGAGGAGGAACAGAATCTCAAAATGCGAAAGCGGCTGCTGGCGATCCTCCGTGACTGCGGAGACGCGGTCGTGCCGTCGGCGATTCAGCGCCTCGGACACGCGCAGTGGTACGTCGTGCGGAACATGCTCTCGTTGCTTCGAGACCTCCGCGCGGTCACGGCGGTGCCCGCGATCGGGCGGTGCCTCACGCACGCGTCGTCACAAGTGCGACTGGCCGCCTTCCAGACGCTCAGCGCGTTGGCCCCGCAGGCGGCGGAGTTCATCGGGGCCCTCAAACGGGCGTTGGACGACGACGATCCCAAGGTATTCCGGGCCGCGGTGACACACCTCGTCTCCAGTCGTGATGCCGGGTCATTACAATTGGCGGCCGGGCTGTTGCTCGAGGATGCCCGCGGTGCGCGGCGCGATCGACAGGTCGCGGTGCTCAACGCCATCGGCCAAGCGGGAAATCCCGCGTTGGTCCCGCTCCTGCTGACAATTCAGCGTCGGCATCTCCTGCGCTTTTGGACGTGGCGAACCACACGTGTCGTGCGAATGGCCGTTAATCGCGCCCTGATCACGATTCGATCCCAAGGAGGAGCGCCGGATGTCGGACACCAAGACGCCGCCTGAGCGAAGCGCCGCACCGGGACCGGACGGAACGTCGGCTCCCGCCGCCGCGAACCGCGTTGACTCCGCCGAGCGATTCCTGCGGGCGCTTGCGAAAGTCCTGCACGATCGGACCCTCTACCCCGCCAATCATCCCCAAACCCTCGTGGGGATGCGGGCGTTGGGGGATGTGATCCCCGACCTGTTCCGAGAACGCGACGCCCGGACGCTCGTGATCATCGACGACCAGATCTTTGTGGACGATCGGCTACTGGGCGCCCGCGGTGCCGGAACCGCGGACCTTGCGGGCACGTTCCGGGACAAGGGCGTGGAAGTTCTTTCCCTCAAGATCGGACTCACCGCGGACGAACTCACTCCGCTCGTCGATCTCTTGGCCGTGCCGCGCACGGCCGCATCCGACAAGCCCCACTTTCGCTCACCTCACGTGGTCCTGGGCGATGTCGCGATCGATGAAGACGCGGCCGCCGTGCCCGACGCGGTTCGCGACCTGGGATTCGCGATCAACTCGTCGAAGCAGCAACCGGTCCTGGATGACGCGGCCAAAATACTTCGCGACACGTATTTGGATTGGACCACCATTCAAGACGTGCTGGTCAACCAGGTTGAACGCGTCATGGCCAACCTCCAACGCAGCTTGTTCGCGAACATTCGTTCGATGATTCCGCTCGCGGAGCTCAAGTCCTACGACGAATACACGCACGTCCACGCCATCAACTTGTCGATTCTCACCATGGCGCAGGCGGAATCGCTCGGCTACTCCAAGGAGGCGATCCACGCATTCGGCATGGGCGCGCTGCTTCACGACGTGGGCAAGACCCAGGTATCGGTGGACGTGCTCCACAAGGCGGGCAAACTCTCCCCCGAAGAACAGGAGGAGATGCAGACCCACCCGGTCCACGGCGCAGCCCAACTCCTCCGCCACCGCGAAATTCCCCGGGTCGCGGTGATCGTCGCCTACGAACACCACCTCAAGTACGATCGCTCCGGATACCCCAAGCTGACCCGCGACCGGCCGCAACACATCGCGAGCCGGCTCGCCGCGGTCGCGGACCACTACGACGCCATGCGCAGCAACCGCCCGTATCGCGACGCCATGGAGCCCGCGCAGATCTTCGAAATCATGGAGAAGAACAAAGGCAAGGATCTCGACCCGGAACTGGTCGACCACTTCTTCGCGATGATGAAGAACCGCGCCGCGTAACGGCGCGTCGCGGCCAGCCCGCCAAGCATCACCCGTTCAGTCGTACCCGTACAACCAACGCGTGACACCCGCGTGGACGTTCTTGACCGAGTGCGTCACGCGTTTGGGAATGAAGAGCTCGTCCCCTGGTTCCAACACCGCGGTCTGACCTTCCATCGTGACGCGAAGGCGCCCTTCGACCACCATGACCAGTTCATTGGTCTCGTGCACAAAGTCATTCCACTCGCGGCCCGGCGGATCTCGGAATTCATCACACGAGTACCCGCGATCGGCCCAATCCTCAGCCACGGCGGTCCGGTCTACAAGGACTGGAAATTTATTTCTGGTAAGGTTGGGAAGATCGGCCATGTCGATCAGAGATGCGCCGACGTGTAATCTAGTCGGCTAAGAACCAATAAATCAATCCGCCCACTGGCGCGAGCGATCTACAAAGGGCCTAGAATCCGTATTGAGTGCGGATCATAAAACTCAAAATCTTTAAACTACGTCCCCATCCCGATCCAAGTTGGCCGCGCTGTTGGAGGTACTCCTCCGCAAGGGCGTGATCACACGGGCAACGGCTCTGCGCGAACTCCGAACCATGACACCACGCCTACCGTAACCCACGGTCAAAATCCCACGGACTGACTGCGAGCATCAACCGCGAAGCGCGGTTCGGTACCTACACGTCGCCTACACTGACCTCACCTGATTCGAGGAAAACCAATGGCGGCGGAGGGATTCGAACCCCCGGCCGAGTGATTATGATTCACCTGCTCTACCACTGAGCTACGCCGCCGATGTGGTCTGTGAAGGGGTGTTGCGAGGGGCGTGACCTTCTATCACGTTTGATCCGCGGGGGTCAAGGCGACCTCGCGCATCGGATCCCCGCGTCCGCAAAACTCATCTCCGGCTCGATCCTGAAGCGGTGCGCGCTGCGGTAGAAATAATTGAGCGCGTAGTGGCCGGTGCCGCCCCAGCTCGACCCGCGCAGGACCTTAAATTGCTGGCCGAAGTCTTTGCTCTCGTAGGTGCTGCCCGGGTAGGGCTGATACCAGTCCGCAGTCCACTCCCACACGTTGCCCGCCATATCTTCCACCCCGTACGGGCTCTTGCCCTGGGGGAAGCTGCCCACGGGCGCGAGGTCGTTCACGCCCGACCCACCGGTGTTGGCCTTTTTGGCGTCGAACTCGTTGCCCCACGGATACTCGCGGGCGTCCGTTCCGCGCGCGGCTTTTTCCCACTCGGCTTCGGTGGGCAACCGTTTGCCCGCCCACGCGCAGTACTGTTGCGCTTCATACCAATTGACGTGGGTCACGGGGTATTGCTCCCGGCCCTGGGGAATCGCGCCGTTGAGCCAACTCCGCGGAGGCCGCGCCTTGGTCGCGTCCACGTATCGACGGTACTGCGCGTTGGTCGTTTCGTACCGGTCAATATAATAGGTCGGCAATTCAACCGCGTTCTGCGGGTGTTCATCCAAATACAGCGGCTTGGCCATGCCGAACTCCGACCCCTTGCCCTCGGTATCTTCCTTGTTGCTGCCCATCTGGAACGACCCGGCCGGGATCTTGATCATGTCGCCGCCGGGTCCTTTGGCGCAGGCGGTGAGCGCGATGATGAGCAGAATCGAACCGGGGAATCGGAGAATGGGCGAACGGGCGACGGAGTGTACGGTTCTGAGCCTTTTCCCCGATTCCCCGGTTCCCCCCCTCTCCCCCTCGGTCTTGTCGTTCCTCATCGCGCGCATCGGAATCCGAACCCGCTGTTTTTGGTTTCGCGTTTGAAAAATCCCCGATTAAACGTGGGCGCGGACAGTCCGCAGCGGTAAAACGAGCAGTCCACGTACGACCCCCCGCGTACTACCTTATATTGTTCGCCGAAGTTGGGCGAGGGATGCGTGCTGCCCGGGTACGCTCCATACCAGCTTTCGGTCCACTCCCACACGTTGCCGGCCATGTCGTAGAGACCGTACGGACTTTTGCCCTTGGGGAAGCTGCCCACCGGCATCAGTCGGCCGATCCCGGCTTGCGGGGAATTCGACTTTTTGGCGTCGAACGTGTCCCCGTACGGGAACAGGCGTCCGTCGGTCCCGCGCGCGGCTTTCTCCCACTCGGCTTCGGTGGGCAACCGCTTGCCCGCCCACGCGCAGTAGTCGTGCGCGTCGTACCACGTCACATAGGCCACCGGCAGCCGCTCATCCCCGGGCGCGAACGCGCCGTTGCGCCAATGGTCCGGCGCCGGACGTCCGGTGGCCGCGACGAACTTCGCGTACGCCTCGTTGGTCACCTCATGGAGATCGATCCAGTACGGATGATCGATCGTTTCGGTGTGCATCGGGCCTTCATCCGGGTGACGTTTGTCGTAGCCCATGATAAACGGGCCCGCGGGAATTCGCGCCATGTCGTCTCGCACGGCCAGGGCTTTGTCGGCGGCCTTGCGCGGGCGCTCCTCGATAGGCGGCAACACGCGCGTGTCCTCGCTGGCGAACCGTCCGCCGTGACAGGCGCCGCAGGTCTGGAGATCGAACGTGAGATCGTCCGCCGGGTGGGTCGGAAGATGGCACGCCCGACACGCCTCTTGCTCCCACCACGGGTCCATGCCCTGATGCGGATCCGCCGACGCCGTTCCTCCCGTCAGCGCCAGCAATGCCACTGCAAACGCCCACTGCATGCGGGGCAGAATACCGAGTGCGCATCGGCAACGTCAAGACGACTTGCGGCGCGGCGCCGCGCTCGCTACAATCCGCGGGTGACCGAGTCCGCTCTCCCGATCGCGCCTCCCCGGCCTCCCGCGCCCGACTGGAACGCGTTGGCCGAATCGTTCGACCGCTGGGTGCCGCACATTCAACCCGTGGGCGATCACTTGATCGACCTGCTGGCGCTACAGGCGGGGCTGCGCGTGCTCGACGTGGCGTGCGGAACCGGCGAGCCGTCGCTGAGCATTGCGCGGCGCTTCGGACCCAGCGTGGCCGTGACCGGCGTGGACAGCGCCGAGGCCATGGTGACGCGCGCGCGGTCAAAAGCCGCGGCGGAATCGTTGACCGGCGCGATGTATTGCAAGATGCCCGCCGAACGGATCGAGTTTCCCGACGCCGCGTTCGACCGGGTGGTGTGCCGATTCGGCGTGATGTTGTTCGACGATCCCGAGGCCGGCGCGCGCGAAATGTGGCGGGTCTTGAAACCCGGCGGCCGCGTGGCGATCGCGGTGTGGGGACCGCTGCCGCAGCTCGCGTCCGTGCATACGCTCTGGCGGTTGCTCCCGGACTATCTTCCGCCGGAACAGATCCCGCCCCTCCCCCGAATGACCTCGCTGGGCGCGCCCGGCGCGTTGTCACGGGTGTTGGCCGCGGCCGGATGGGCCGAACCCCGCGTGCAGCCGTTTCGCGTGAGCTATCGGTTCGCCTCGCCCCGCGAGTATTGGGATCTGGCCGTGGAATCGGGCGTGCTCAAAGACCTGGTGGCCAAACTGTCCTGTCACGCACAGGTGGCGTTCAAGGCGCGCGCGCTGGCGGAGATCGCCGCGTTCACGCGCGGGGACGCGATCGAACTACCCAACGACGCGCTGGTGGCGGTCGCGGATAAACCCGCGAATTGACTGGCCAAAAGAGCCCGTGGTAGCATCGCGCCATGCTTGACCTCCGTATCCTCCGCGAGGATTTTGCGCGCGTGCAAGCCGGGTACCGCAAGCGCGGCGCGGCCGTGGATCTGGCGCCCTTGCGGGAGCGCGACGATCAGCGCCGACGGTTGCAGCAGGAAATCGACGGCCTGAAGCAACACCGCAACGAGGTCTCGGACCGCATCGCGCGTCTCAAGCGCGACAAGGCGCCGGCCGACGAAGTGGACGCGCTGCGTGCGGCCATGCAACAGGAAGGCGAGACGCTCAAACGATTGGAGGCCGAGTGGCAGACGGTTAATTGTGACGTCGAGGCTGCATTGCTCACCCTCCCCAATCTGCCGCACGAGTCGGTCCCCGAGGGCGCGGACGCCTCGGCCAACGTGGAAGTGCGCCGCGTCGGCGCAACGCGCGCGTTCTCCTTCACGCCCAAACCGCACTGGGAACTGGGCGAACGGCTTGGCATTCTCGATTTTGAGCGCGGCGCGCGGATCACGGGCTCGCGCTTCTCGGTCTCTCGCGGCGCGGGCGCGCGGTTGGAGCGGGCGCTGATCAACTTCATGCTCGATCGGCACACCGCGGAGCACGGCTACACCGAAGTGCTGCCGCCCGTCATCGTGAACCGCGCCAGCATGACCGGCACGGGCCAACTCCCCAAATTCGAAGAAGATCTGTTTCGCCTGGCGGCCGAGGATTATTTTCTCATCCCGACCGCGGAGGTGCCGCTCACCAATTTGCACCGCGATGAAATACTCCAGGAATCCGCCTTGCCCATCGCGTACACGGCGTTCACCCCGTGTTTTCGCCGCGAAGCCGGCTCCTACGGCAAGGACGTGCGGGGGTTGATCCGCCAGCACCAGTTCAACAAGGTCGAACTCGTGATGTTGACCACGCCCGAGCGGTCGTACGACGCGCTGGAACGCCTCACGCGCCACGCCGAATCGATCCTGGCCGCGCTGGAACTACCGTACCGCGTGATGGCGCTCTGCGGCGGCGACCTGGGGTTCGGCTCGGCCAAGACCTACGACCTGGAAGTTTGGATCCCCAGCGAGGCCACGTACCGCGAGATTTCCTCGTGCAGCAACTTCGAGTCGTTCCAGGCCCGCCGCATCGGCATTCGGTATCGACCCGCCGCGGGCAAAAAGACCGAGTTCGTGCACACGCTCAACGGGTCGGGATTGGCCATCGGGCGCACCGTGGTGGCCATCTTGGAGAATTACCAGCAGGCCGACGGGACCGTGGAAATCCCCAAAGCCCTGCGATCCTACATGGGCGGGGCCGACACCATTCGATCGGCGTAATCTCAGGGGAGGAGAACAGCGTGTTCAAATGGCTCAAAGACTGGCTGGCGGCCTTTCAAAACGAACCAGGCGAAACCACGGCCTCGACCGCGTTCGGCGCCACGCGGCGCACGCTCAAAGAACCCGCGAAAAAACTGGTTAAATCCGACCGCACGCCCGAACAGGCCCACGAGCACAAGCTCCAAGCCCTCGCCAAACTCGACGAAGCCAAAGGATTGGGGCTGCTGGACTCCTGGACGATCGAACACGACGTGCCGATGCTCTACGTGGGCCCCGCCTGGAACAACGCCGACCCCAAAGCCAAAAAAGCCTTCCTCCAACACGCCAACAACTACTTCCTGGACGGCCAAGAAGGCTTCATCGCCTTCGACATCTTCGACGGCCGCACGAAGAAGAAGATCGCGCGCTGGGGCAACTTCGAGCCGTACGTGGACTAAGACCGTACGAACCTACAGGTCCACCTCCCGCAAGAACTTCGCCGCTTCCTCGGGCGGGGTGGGGTTGATGTAGAAGCCCGACCCCCGCTCGAAGCCCGCCAACTCGGTCAGCTTGGGCATGATCTCGAAGTGCCAGTGGTGATAGTCGTCGGTTTTGTCGCGCAAGGGCGCGGTGTGTAGGATGAAGTTGTACGGCGGCGTGTCGAGCGCGCGGTCCAGGCGGCGCAAGACTTCCGTGAAGATCCGCGCGAGCGATTCCACGTGGGACTTTTGCGCTTCTTCGAAGTTGGACGCGTGCGTCTTGGGCAAAATCCAGACCTCGAAGGGAAACCGCGGGGCGAACGGCGCCAGGCAGACGAAATCCCCGTTCTCGCACACGATCCGGCTGCCGTCGGTCATTTCTTGTTTGATGATGTCGCAATAGATGCACCGCTCTTTTTCCGCAAAGTGCTCCTTGGCGCCGTGCAGCTCCTCCAACACGTGACTCGGAATGATGGGCAATGCGATGAGCTGGGAATGCGGGTGCTCGAGCGAAGCCCCGGCTTCCGCCCCCTGGTTCTTGAAGATCAGGATGTACCGGAAGCGCGAGTCCTTGCGCAGGTCCAGGATACGATCGCGGTACGCCCAGAAGAGATCTTCCAACCCTTTTTCCGGCATCGTCGAGAACGTGGCTTTGTGGTCCGGCGTCTCGATGATGACCTCGTGGGCGCCGATGCCGTTCATTTTGTCGAACATGCCCACGCCTTCGCGATTGAGCTTGCCCTCGATCTGCAACGCCGGAAATTTATTGGGCACCACCCGCAGGGTCCACCCCGGCGCGTTGGCGCGGCCGGCGTCGGGCCGATACGCCAACACCTCGCCCGGGGTCAGGTGCTCGTTGCCCGAACAAAACGGGCAGAGCGAGCCTCGGCCCGGGACCTCCCGGTTGACCTTAAAATCCGAGGGGCGTTTCCATCTCTCGGTGGAAATGATCACCCAGCGCTCCACGATCGGGTCTTTGCGTAATTCAGGCATTGCCATGCGTCCTTTCGGTTACACGCTCCACATCCGGGATTCGAAATCCCCTCCCGGCACCGTAAACGAACACGGTCGGTCGGGCGGATACCGCCCCAGTTCCACGCCGCCTTCCCACACTTCCACGAAAAACTCGACGCGTTCGCCCTCTTTGATTTCGAGATCGGCGAACGGCACGGCCACTTCCACCACGCGATCGATCGCCGCGCGCGACGCGGTCGGTACCGTTATAGTATCCGCTCCGTCGCCCCGTGTCAGCGTACACGTGCCGTCGAGTCGACAGAGCGGAAACGCCAGACTGAGGGGCCGGGGGGCGACGACGTGGCACCGTCCGGTGAACGTGCCGGGCGACGACCCGAGCACGCCCGGCGACACGTCCAACCGCAGGTACAAATTCGCGAGATCGAATCCGAAGAAGAACGCCGACGCGTACGCCACCGGACAGTACATCTGCCCCGCGTCGCTGCGCACCGCGTATCGGCTCGCCGACCACCATTCATAAAACGAGGTCGCCCGGCCGTCGATGGTCGGATGGATCAACCGCACCGGCTCGCACATCCGCTCCTGACCGCGTTCGATCTTGATGGCCTGCCGCAGCGCGGGCGGGACCGGTTGATCGAGGACCTCATACACCCGCGCGAGGTGGAGGCGAAAGATGCGGTCGAATTCCGGAGACAACATGCTGGAAAACTCGTCGCCGTACCACCAGAACCAATCGCTGCCCTCGGCCGCGTACAACGCGTCCCACGCGTCCTGAAGCGCGCCGGATTCCGCGTCGCCGCCGCGGGCCGCCAAGAATTGCCGCGCCCGTCGCAAGAGGGTCCACGCCTGGTTGTCCTCCGGGTGCCCGATCCAAATCCGGAAGTTCTGGTTGATCCAGGATCCGGAGTGCAGGCGCGACAATTCCGTGACCGCGGGCGCCTCCCGGATGGCCTCCCCGACGGTCGCGGCGCGGACCTCGCGCGCGTCGGCGAGCCGGCGGTACACCGCGGACAAGAACCCTTCGCCTCCGTCCGGATAGGCCTCCCACGGATTCTCCCCGTCCAACATGACCGCCACCACGGGTTGGGACGAGGCGTCGCGCTCCGCGACGGCCCGAATCCTGGCGCAAAAGTCCTCAGCGGCCGCGTGCGGAGGGTTGTGCGCGTAGGTGAACCCGATCAGGTCCGAGAGCGTGCGGTCGCGAAACACCACGTGCAGCGAGGCGCCGTCCACCGTGATCCGATAGGGCGCGTAGGGCGCGGCCGTGGCTCCGCGGCCCGCGATCGAGCGCGCCAGCACGCCCTCGTCGCTGGCCATCCACCGAACGCCGTGGCGCGCCGCGATGGGCACGACCTCGGGCGACACCGCGCCCTCGGGCGGCCATAACCCCTCGGGCCGGCGACCGAACACGCGTACGTGATGATCCATGGCCCGCGCGAGTTGCGCGTCGACGTCCTCCGGCGCGGCGAACCGCTCCGGGAGCTTCGCCTCCGGGGTCGCGCGTCTGGCGCTCTCGGTGTCGATCAGCAACGGCATGATCGGGTGATAAAACGGACTCGTGGTCAGTTCCGCCACCCCGGCCTCGGCCAACGCCCGGTAACGCGGCACGAGTTCGCGCAACACCGCCGCCTGCGCGTCCACGACCGCGCGTTTGTCCTCTTCACTGAAGCGCTCGCCTTTGGCCCGCAACTGCTCGATGGCCGGATACCGCTGCCGCGCCGCGTACCCGAACCACGCCAGGTTGAACCACACCTGAAGATCCAACAGCTCCTGACTGGAGAATCGGCGCGCCACCGACGGCCACTCCGCGAGGCCCACCGTGATCCCGCGCTTGAGGAGCAGGCTCCAGTACCTGGGCGCGGGCCGGATCATGGATTCCCAATGCGCCATGAAAAAATGTTGCAGGACGAACACCCGATCGTCCGGGTCCAGATCCGCGGCCGGGCGATTCGTCACGTCGAGAAATCGATCCTGCACCCGATGCTCGACGAGATCCTCGATCTGAGCGATCAGCGAGGGCACCAGGTTAAAGGTCTGATGAACCTCCGCGAACCGCTCGGCCAGCACCGCCATGTCGTAGTACGCCTTGGTGCCGTGCAACCGCACCCAGGGCAACCGCACGCAATTGACCTTGCGGTCGAGGTAGGACGGCTGGTGCATGTGCCAGAGAAAGGCGACGATCGGCGGCCTACCCATGACGAGACGCCCTCGCGAGCGAGGCCGAGAATAGCAAGGCGTCGGGACCGAATGCAAGAGAACGTGGATTTCAGCCGCTCAATTCACTATAATCGCTGCACGGCGCGTGGCGCGGCTAAGCACGTATGCGCGCCGGCCAAAACGGAAGAGGCTTGGAAGGAGAGGAAGTGATGGATCAGGGAACGTGGAAGGTCAAGGTCGGATTCGCCGAGATGCTCAAAGGCGGCGTGATCATGGACGTGACGACGCCGGAACAGGCGCGGATCGCCGAAGAAGCGGGCGCGGTTGCGGTCATGGCGCTCGAGCGCGTGCCCGCGGACATTCGCGCGCAAGGCGGTGTCGCGCGGATGGCCGATCCCAAGATCATCAAGGGCATCATGGAAGCGGTCACGATTCCGGTGATGGCCAAGTGCCGGATCGGACACCTGGCCGAAGCCCAGATCCTTCAGCAATTGGGCGTCGACTTCATCGACGAGAGCGAAGTGCTCACGCCCGCCGATGAACACTATCACGTGGCCAAACAAGCCTTCACCGTGCCGTTCGTGTGCGGCGCCCGCGATCTCGGCGAGGCGCTGCGGCGCATCGGGGAAGGCGCGGCCATGATCCGCACCAAGGGGGAAGCCGGGTCGGGCAACGTCGTGGAAGCGGTGCGGCACATCCGCCAACTCACGGACCACATGCGCCGACTCACGGTGGCGCCGCCGGAAACCCTGATGGCCGAAGCCAAGGCGCTGGGCGCGCCGTACGAGCTCCTGACCGAGGTCGCCAAAACCGGCAAACTGCCCGTGCCCAATTTCGCGGCGGGCGGGGTGGCCACGCCGGCCGACGCCGCGCTGCTGCGTCTGTTGGGCGCGGAGGCGGTGTTCGTGGGCTCCGGGATTTTCAAGTCCCGCGACCCCAAAACCCGCGCGCGGGCCATCGTCGAGGCCACCACGTATTTCGACCAACCCGAGGTGCTGGCGCGCGTGTCCGAAGACCTTCCCGGCGCCATGGACGGCCTCGACATCCGTCGCCTCGACGAGAAGGAACTGCTCCAGAGCCGCGGATGGTAACACCCGCGCCGCGCCGAATCGGCGTGCTCGCGTTGCAGGGTGACGTGGATCCGCATCGCGCGGCCCTCACCCGCCTCGGCGCCGAGGCGTTCCCCGTCAGAACCCCGGCCGACTTGGACGGACTCGACGGCCTGATCTTGCCGGGCGGCGAAAGCACGGCGATCGGGTTGCTCTTGGTCGCGAGCGGCCTCGACCAGGCCATCCGCGATCACGTCGCGCGCCGCGGGCTCCCGCTCTTCGGCACCTGCGCCGGGCTGATCCTGCTCGCGCGGACCATCAAAGAGACCCCCGACCAGCCCCATCTGGCCCTGCTCGACGTCGTGGTGCAACGCAACGCGTTCGGCCGTCAGCTGCACAGTTGTGAAGCCCTGGTCGACGCCCCCCGCCTGGGATCCGAACCGATCCGCGCCCTGTTCATCCGCGCGCCCTTGATCACGGAGACCGGTCCGGACGTCGAAGTGTTGGGACGGTGGAACGACCGCATCGTGTTGGTTCAGCAAGGAACGATCCTGGCCTCCGCGTTTCATTCGGAGCTGACCGACGACGATCGGGTGCACCGGTACTTCCTGGCGCGCGCGCGGCGCGCGCCCGCTTGACCCCTCGCCTCCGTCCGAGGCCTCCAGACGGGTCATCCCCTACCGGAATGTGCGACACCCGTTGACAGACTCTTCCGACGTGTGATACAAGGTGGCCTTCTTTTTCGGATCGGCTGCGTCCAGCTCCCAACATGATCGCTCGTTCCCGGCCCAAATCAGCCCCTCGCCGCGAGACCAAACCCCTCCGGATGCTGGTCGTCAACGCCACGCCGCAGTTGCGACTCGCGTTCGCCGACGATCAGCACGGCATTACGGTGACTCGGAAGCGATTGGCGCAGGTCCCGTCCACCGACGGGGACCTGTACGGCTTGATCGTGGCCGAAACGCCGACCGAGTGGGACAAGGACGGCGCGCGAATCCAGCGCTTGCTGGAACGTCGGCCCGCCGGATGCATGATCCTGGCGCCGGCGCCGCTGTTGCAGCGGACGGCGCCGGCGATCCAAGCGCTGGGGCACGCTCTCACCGCGGACCCGTCGCCCCACACCGGCAATGGGCAATCCACGCCCCCTGCGGGAACCGCCGCGGCCGACGACGGTGATTTTCTCCACGGGTACGTGCAGCGCAGACTGCTCCGCTTCGTCAAAGCCTACAGCGAAAGCGGCGGGCGGGACCTGTACGGTTTCATGATGAAAGAGTTCGAACGGCCCTTGTTGGAATTCGCCTTGGCCCAAACGCGTGGCAATCAACGCAAAGCGGCCGACCTGCTCGGGATGAACCGCAACACCCTGCGCAAACGCATGCAGGAATGCGGGCTCGCGCACAAGACGTCCACGCGCCGTCGGCGCGCGCGATAACGCGCCGGCCGCGCGGCGAGCTCACCGTGGCGCCGCGCCCGGCTCTCCGTTACTGAAATTGTCCTTCGGACTCAAGACGCCCCAGGCCGGTTCGCGCGTCTTCGTTGGTCGGATCGTCGTCAAGCACGCGGGTGAATTCGGTCTTCGCGCGCGTCGCGTCGCCCAGGCCTTCATACGCCTGCGCGCGGACCAACGCCGCCCGCCAGCGCCACTCCGGGCGATCGCCGGCCAGCCTCTGCAGCCGATCCGCGTACACGACCGCCGTCCGGAACTCGCCTTGCCGAAGCTTGGCTTCGGCCAGCGCCAAATTCGCGTGCGGACTGGACGGCGCCAGCGCCATGGCTTTCTGGAACGTGGCGACGGCCGACGCGGTTCGCCCCTCCTCGAGTTGGCGGCGGCCGTCTTCGACCAAATGATACGCCGCCACCTCTTGCGGCGGGGCGCCGGTGTCCGGCTCGAGCGCGCCGACCGGCGCGCTCGTCCGCGCCGCGCCGCACCCCCAGACGATCGCCGCGAGCAGCACGGCCGCGGACCACGCGGCGAGGCCCCTCATCCCAATACCCGCCGCAGCCAGCGCAGCAGACCCGGGCCTTGTTTGGTCGGGTCGGCGCACGTGGTTTTCGGCTCCGTGCCCGCCAAAAACGCTTCGGTGATCCCGTCCGGACACTGGCGCGCGCTGAGCAGGCCCGACGACGGATCGATCTGCCGGACCACGATTCCCGGCGGCGGGACGAACGCGCGTTCGGGCTCGCTCGCGGTCACTTGCTGCATGATCCTGGTCCAGACGGGCAGGGCGGCTTCGGCGCCCGTGAGCTTGAGCGGCTGATTGTGGTCGAACCCGACCCACACCAGCGCCAGCGTCTCGGGCGTGTAGCCGACGAACCACGCGTCGCGAAACTCGCTGGTGGTGCCGGTTTTTCCCGCCGCGGGCTTGGTGAATCCCAGCGCGCGCACCGCGCGGCCGGTGCCGCGGTCGATCACGCCCTGCAGGAGCGCGGTCATCAAATACGCCTCTTCGGGCGCGATGACCTGTTGGACCGCGATGTCTTTCCGTGTCAGCACTTGGCCGTCGCGGTCCACCACGGCCTTGATGACCAGGGGTTCGGTGCGCGTGCCGAAGTTCGCGAACACCGCGTACGCGCTGGCCAGTTCCAGCGGGTTGACTTCCGACGTCCCCAGCACCAGCGACGGAACCGGCTGCATCGGGGTGGTCAACCCCAGCAGCCGCGCGGTCTCCGCCACCCGTTCCGCCCCGACGTCTTGGCCCACCTGCACGGCCGCGGCGTTGAACGAATACTCCAAGGCCGTGCGGAGCGTCACCGGACCGTGGTACTGCTTGTCGTAATTTTGCGGGGTCCAGGGGCCGGACGGGGTGGCGATGGTGAGGCGCTCGTCTTTGATCACGCTCACCGGGGTATACCGGGGCGCGCCGGTCTGTTCGTCTTTTCGCAACGCGGCCAGGTACGCGATCGGCTTGAACAGCGATCCCGGTTGACGGCGGGCCTGCGTCATGCGATTGAACTGCGACGCCGCGTAGTCCCGTCCGCCCACCAGGGCGCGCACGTACCCGGTTTGCGGCTGCATGACGATCGCGCCGCCCTGCAATGGTTCGGTCGTTTTGGCGACCCGACGGTCCAGTTCCCCGAGTCCGGCTCGCAACGCGTCTTCGGCGGCCCGTTGCGCCTCAACGTCCAGGCTCGTAAAGATCCGCAAACCCTCCGAGGTCAGGACGTCTCGTGAGTACAGTCGTTCCAGTTCGTCGCGCACCAGATCCGCGAAGTACGGCGCGCGCACCGCGGCGCGCGCCTTGGGTCGCGACGGGATCGGCTCCTTGATCGCGGCCGCGGCCGCGTCATCCCCGATCATCTGGAGCGCCGCCATCCGACGCAACACGTGGTCCCTGGTGGCCTGGGCTTTCGCGGGGGCGGCCTGCGGATTGTTCGCGCGGGGGGAGCGGATCATCCCCGCCAACAATGCGGACTCCGCGATCGTCAGCCGTTCGACCTCCTTGCCGAAGTAGTGGATGGAGGCTTCGCCGACCCCGTACACGCCCATGTCGCCGCGTTGACCCAGGTAGATTTCGTTGAGGTACGCTTCCAGGATCTCCGGCTTCGTATACCGCGCTTCCAGCATGAGCGCCATGATGGCTTCGACGAACTTGCGGTACAGCGTGCGTTCTTGGGTGAGATAGAAGTTTTTCACCAACTGTTGCGTGAGCGTGCTGCCCCCTTGGACCCACTCGCCCTCCTTGAGGTCGGTCCACAGCGCCCGCGCCACGGCGCGCGGGTCGATGCCCCAGTGTTGATAAAATCGCGAGTCCTCGGCCACCAGGATCGCGTCGATCAAGGCGCGCGGCACCTCGTCGACGCGCACCAGCCGGCGCCCTTCCCAACTGTCGTCGAACAGTCCGGCGATCACTTCCGGTTCAAGATCCACGCTGGTCAGCGGCGAGCCGTCCGCCGCTCGACTGAGCGTGGTCACGCGCGAGTCCGCCACATCCGCGGCCACCAAGAACCCTTGGACGCGATGATCGGGGTACGAGAAATCTTGGAGGTAGATTTCGAGACGGGTGTCGGTCCAGAGGAACTCCCCGGGACGCGCGGGCGACGTCGCCACCGGGCCGTACCCGAGACGGAGCAACCGGTCGCGCAACCGGCCGGCGTTCAGATCCATCCCCGGGTACATGGTGACCGGTTCGGCGTACACGGTCGAGGGCAACTTCCACCGCGGCCCTTCAAACCGGGAGGTCACGGTGATGTAGACCGATGTCAGATAGCCGATCCCCAGCGCCAGGATAATGGCGGGCAACCACGGGAATCCGCTGCGCCGGCGTCTGCGGCGGGAAGGGCGCACCCGTCTCATCCAGCGGTCATCGCCCCATCCGGAATTTGGTCCAGCCACACCAATCGTCCCTGATCACCCGAGCACGTGAAATCGACATCGCCGCAGCGGTGCGCCGTCTTGACACCCTCGCGTCGTGGGTGGGATCATACCACGATCGCGCCCCAAACGACGCCGTGCTGACCCTCTCCCCAGTCCATCCGCTTCCCCCTTCTGACGACGCGGCACTCGGTCTCTACATCCACGTGCCGTTCTGCGTGAGCAAGTGCGGGTATTGCGCGTTCAGTTCCATGACCGGCGGAGCGCGCCTGATGGAGCCGTATGTGTCGGCGGTGCTCCGCGAGATGCACGAGCGCGCCTCCGCGGCCGCCGGGCGGATGGTCACCTCCGTGTATTTGGGGGGCGGGACGCCGTCATTGTTGCCGCCGGCGGCCGTGGCGACGCTGGTGCGTGGGTGCCGACGCGCGTTTGTGTTCGCCCCGGACGCGGAGTTGACGATCGAGGCCAACCCCGAGACCGTCACCCCGGAACGCGTGACCGCGTGGCTCGACGCGGGGATGACGCGGGTCAGCATGGGAATCCAAGCGCTCGAGGACCAGGAGCTGTTGGCCTTGAACCGCCCGCACACCGCGTCCCGGGCCATCGCCGCGTTTCACACGATCCGCGCGGCCGGAGCCCGCAACATCAGCGTGGATTTGCTCTACGGACTCCCAGGGCAGGCCGTCGATGAATGGCGCGATACCGTGCGTCGCGCGCTGGATCTGGCTCCCGAGCACCTATCGGCGTACGCGCTCACCCCGGAAACCGGCACCCCGATCGGATCCGCGGTGTCCGACGGCCGGCTGGCATTGCCCGCCGGCGACCTGGTCCTGGCCCAGGAAGAGGCCCTTCACGACGAGCTCTCACGATCCGGTTTCACGCGGTATGAGATTTCCAATTACGCGAAGCCGGGGTTCGCGTGTCGTCATAATATGTTGTATTGGCGGTGCGACGACTGGCTGGGGTTCGGCGCGAGCGCGCATTCCCACCTCCACGGCCGGCGCTGGTGGAACCGGTTCGAGACCTCCGACTATCTTGCGGGGATCGAGCGCGGCGACGCGGTTGCCGGATACGAGGAACTCACCGAGGATCAGCGGCTGGGAGAAACGCTGGCCTTCGGCCTTCGCATGATCCACGGCGTGTCGCGGTCACGCCTGACGGCGCGCTTCGGACCGGATGCCTGGAGAACACGGACCACCGCGCTGCAAGTGCTTTCCGACCGCGGGTGGCTTGAGGACACTCCGCAAGCCGTCAGACTCACGCCCCGTGGACTGGACTTCGCGGACTCCGCGGCCGCGCTTCTGGTGTAGCGCGCATTCCGACCGCTCAAAACGCGAGCGCCCTTCGGACGCTCGCCGAAGGGCGCTGGGATTCTTCACGCTGGAGGGTCGGGCGCGTTAGGCTTTCACCGTGGTCTTGACGACATTGGCGGCTTGCGGGCCCTTGGCCCCTTTGACAACGTCGAATTCCACTTCCTGGCCTTCGTCGAGGGTCTTGAAGCCGTCACCCTGAATCGCCGAGAAGTGCACGAAGACGTCGCTGCCGTCCTCCTGGGAGATGAACCCGTACCCCTTGCTTGCGTTGAACCACTTGACCTTTCCTCTTGCCACCGCGCACGCCCTCCTTTCGGACCAAAATCTGATCGAACCGCCCCCGCTCAACGGGGACAACTTCCCTTGTTAACAGGCTCGCTTATATCAAATGGCCTATATCGTGTCAAGTAATTTTGACATTTTATGGAATTTTTCGACTCGAACCCTGGTTATATATTTCCTGAAGCAGATTGGGCGGCTTATTTGGGGATTTTTTCCCTAAATGGTTCGATAAAGCAAGAACCAACGTCTTGAAAACAGACAAACCAAGAAAAAAATCCCAAACAAGTTCCTCTCGTGAGCCTCAACCATTGGCCTGACCACATGCCGTAATCATCACAATCGCGGGAGGGTGATGCCTTGTTGAGACTGGTATTTTCCCTTGCGATCCGCGTATGACGTCTCGCAGCTTTCATCGCTCTCGAAAAACAGCACTTGGGCGATGCCTTCAAAAGCGTAAATTTTCGCGGGCAACGGGGTGGTGTTTGAGATCTCCAGGGTGACGTAGCCCTCCCATTCCGGCTCGAACGGCGTGACGTTGGTAATAATGCCGCACCGGGCGTAGGTGGATTTGCCCACGCACACCGTAATCACCTTCCGGGGGATCTTGAAGTACTCCACGCTCCGCCCCAAGGCGAACGAATTCGGCGGAATGATGCACACGTCGCCTTTGAAATCCACGAACGACTTGATGTCGAAATCTTTGGGATCGACGGTGGTGTGGTTGATGTTGGTGAAGATTTTGAAATCATCGGAAATTCGGAGATCGTACCCGTAAGAGGACAACCCGTACGAGATGGTTCCGGCCCGCACCTGCTTCTCCTCGAACGGCGAGATCATCCCATGGTCTTTGGCCATTGTTCGAATCCAGCGGTCGTTCTTGATCATCAACGCTCCCTTCGTGGGTCAAACTGATCGGTTCACGTATGGCGGCGGACCGACCGGGGCCAGTCACGCCGGGATCGCCGCGCGGCTACGGCGATCGACGAAGCGGGATCAGCCGGCCGGCCGCGGCCGGATCGGACGCGGGATCGTCGCCGCAGGCGTCCAGATCGCGGCGCTCGACCGATTCCGTCCGCACCTGCGGATACCGGTACACCTGATCCTCGTAGTTCTTGAGAATCACTTCCCTGGAGTTGAGCTCCAGCACGAAATCCTGGGGCATCACCGTGACCTTGCCGCCGCCGCCCGGCGCGTCGATGACGTAGCGCGGGATGGCCATGCCGGACGTATGCCCGTGGAGCGCGCGGATGATGGCGAGCCCGGTTTCAACCGGCGTGCGGAACTGGTTGGTGCCGGTCACCAAGTCCGCCTGGTACAAGTAATACGGCTTGACCCGCGCCTTGAGCAGTTTTTGGACCAGGCGTTTCATGGTGTCGGGGTCGTCGTTGATCCCTTTGAGCAAGACGGTCTGGCTCCCCAAGGGAATCCCGGCGTCGGCCAAGCGTCCGCACGCGGCTTCGACCTCCGGCGTGAGTTCGTCGGGATGATTGAAGTGCAAGTTCATGTACAACGGGTGGTAACGCTTCAACATCGCGCACAAGTCAGGGGTGATTCGGGACGGCAAGGTGCCCGGCACGCGCGATCCGATCCGGATAATCTCCAGATGCGGGATCGTCCGCAGCGCCGAGAGCACGCGCTCCAGCAGACTGTCCACCAAGAGCAGCGGGTCACCCCCCGAAAAAATAATGTCGCGGATCTCCGGGTGCGCACGAATGTATCCGGCGACCACGTCGATCGCCTCGGGCGTAATGGTGCCGCCCGGCGACCCCACGAACCGCTTGCGCGTGCAGAACCGGCAGTAAATCGGACACTGGTTGGTCACGAACAGCAACACCCGATCCGGGTACCGGTGGACCAGGTGCGGCACCACCATGTCTCCCTCTTCGTTGAGCGGATCGTCCTGCATGTCGAATTGCAGGTCGACCTCCTCGGCGGTGGGGACGACTTGCAGCCAAATCGGATCGCCCGGATACCGAATCGTGCCGAGCACGTGCGGGGTGATCCGCATCGGATAACGCGCCACCACGTCGCGCAGGCGTTCGGCCTCGCGCGGCGCCAGCCCGAGGCGCTTGACGAGATCCTCGACCGCCTCAAGGCTGTCCCGCAAATCATATTTCCACTGGTCGCTCACCGCGTAACTCCTGGTATGAGGGGCACCGGACGGACCGCGCACGGCGCGAGCACCGCATCACGCATCCCGTGGATGATCTTCTTATCGAGTGCGCAGGTGGTGGCGAGCACGCCGCCCAACCTCGCCTCCTCGCCGGAGACCAGGTAATACGGCGAAAGGCGGGTGCGCCCGGACATCGGGCGGATCGTGCCGGCCGCTTCGTCGAAATACGCCACCTCGTCCCGACGCGCCACGTGAAAATCCTGCACCACGTGCGGGGTGGCGGAAAACGCGGCCAGCGCGGACTCGACGGCTCGGCGCCAGGCCGGCGCGGGTTCGTCGTGTCCCACCACCACCCCGCGCCCGCCCCACGCCAACGCGGAAAAACCCGAGGGCTTGATCACCAGTCGTCGTTCGCGCTGAGTCGCGTCGGCCAGGTCGAGCCAGTGCCTGATGGGCCGCCCGCCGAGGGTGAACCCCGCGATGGTCGCGTGCGGGGGCACGGGCGACGGGTCCAGAATCCACGTGCCGGGAAACAACGCGGTCAACGCGTCCGCGGTCTGCGCGCCCACGTCGTCGCGCCACCACGCCCGCAACGCCGGATGGTGCCACAAGGCCATCGCGAGCTTCTCTTCCAAAAACGCCTTGGCCGGCGGGGTGAACCGGACCGTGCCCTTTTTCGCGGCGTAGAGGAACAGTTCGGATTTCGGCACGTTCTTGAGGTCGAACAGTTCAAAAAACCGGTACAAGACATCGACCCGCTCGGATCCGGTCGGCGCGTCGATGAACAGGCCGTCTTCGTGGAAGATGATCTCCGACGGCGTGACGGTCCGCGCCCACGGGCCCATGGACTCCAATGCCCGCGCCATGAAGCGCATTTCCGGGCGATAGTCGGCGGACTCGTCCGAGACCACGATCGCGACGCGTGCGTCCCCGCCGAACGCGGCGGCCAACTCGCGCGCGATGCCGTCGCCGCCGACCAATGGCCCGGCCTCCGCGTAGAGCGTCTGCAACGCCGCGGTCAGACCGAAGCCGCCGGGCACCGCGTCCAATTCCGACGCCACCCACCCGTGATCCGTCACGAACAGGTCCGGGCGGATGATCACCGGGAGTTGGTCGCGCACCCGCCGCATCCGTCCATATTCGATCACGGGTTGCGGCTTGCCCTGGTCGAGGTAGTCCGCCGCCCATCGCAACGCCGGCGTCTTGAGGCTGTGGTAGTAGAGCCGATTGAGCGACTGATAAAACGCCAAGAGGACCGGCCCCAACCGCTCCAGGAACGCGGCCTCTTCCGGGGTCAGCCAGAACGGCTCCGCGCTGACCCGCCACCGCGGCAGCCCGTCGCCTTCGTGCACCGCGTACAAGCCCTCGCTCCGCAGCCAGTGCGCGCGACGCGACGCGGCGTCCACGCCGGTCGACGCGGAAATGGGGCCAACGATTTCGCCAGCCGGAGCCGTCAACGCACGCTAGGGGAGACGCCGCTTGCCGACGACGCGGGCGGCGAACGGGAAGACGGCGTGATGGGGGGGGCTCAGGGGCAGCCCGGCCCGATGACAACGGCCATCGTCCGACATGGTCGGTATCTTACCACGGGCCTGATCGCCGTCGTCAAGCAACCGGGGCCGAGCGGCCGCGCTCGGCGCGCGAGGGTTAGGTGCGGACTTTTCGCTTCAATCGCCGTTCCACACTGGCGATTTTGGAGTCCAACCGGCCCTTGGCGCCCTTGCGGTAATCCACGCGAATGCCCACCGAGATCCGTCGGCAATCCTTGCGCATGCGGTCATAACATTTCTTGACCACTCCGAACACTTCGTCCCACTCGCCTTCGAGCACCGTCCCCATCGGGTTCAAGCGGTACGCCACCCCGCTCTTGTCGATAATGTCCAGTGACCGCGCCACGTAGCGACCGACGCTCTCGCCCTTGTCCAGTGGGGACATGCTGAATTCCAACAACACCATGAGACCCTCCGTCGTTGTGGTAAACCGCCGTGTCTTCGGTGGTTCGATCCGACCGCGGGGTCGTGGTCAGGCCGCCAAATACCGCGCGACGTACCCCTCGCGCGCCGCGGCGTCCCACCCCAACAGCGCGCCCATCCGTTCAGCCACGACGCGGGTGACGACGTCGTTGAAGCGGTGCGGGCCAAGCGCGATCGGCAACCGACGCCGCAGCACGTCTTCCACGGTGCGGGCCATCTCGTGTTCGACCGCAAAATCCACCTGGGCCCCCACCCAGGGCAGATCCGGATGCAGCCGCCCGCCCGTGCCGCGCCGCGCCATCAGATCCAGCGCCATGTCAAATCGCGAACCGTACATCGCGAACAACGCGTCGAATTGCGCGTCCGACAGGCCCAGACCCAAGGCCCGCCCGCGCCACGCGCGTGCGTGGTCGGCCGGGACGGGATGCCCGCCCGCCAACGGGGCGGTCGCGGTTCGGCACGGGGCGAGATCACGCCGTCCAAGCCGCGCGGCGATCCGGGTCACGACGCGCTCGGCCACGGCGCGCGCCGTGGTGAACTTCCCGCCCGCGATGGACACCACCCCGTTCGGGTCTTCGGCGACGAGGTCCTCGCGGCTGACCGCGGACGCGGACCCGCCCTCCGCGTAGGCGAGCGGCCGCACGCCCGCGAATTCCGCGAGCACGTCGGGGTCCCGAATGACGGCGCCGGGCAGCGCCTTTCGGGTCTCGTCGAGCAAATATCGCCGCTCCTCGTCGGAGCACGTCACCGCCGAGGGATCGCCCGAATAATCCACGTCCGTGGTGCCGACCAAGGTATATCCGCGCCACGGGATCACGAAAAACACGCGGCCGTCCCGCCCCGCGGCGAGAACGAGCGCGTGCTCCCGCAGCAGCGGCGGCAACACCAGGTGCGCCCCCCGCGTCATGCGAATCCGCCGCGCGGGACCGCCGGCCATCGCGCTCACGCGGTCCAGCCACGGGCCCGCGGCGTTCACCACCACCCGCGCGAACACGTCGCGCGCGCCCACGCGCACGCCGATCACCCGGCCGTCGCGCCGCAGCACGCCCTCGACCCGCGCGCCCGTTTCGATCCGCGCGCCCGCCGCCGCGGCCGCAAGGCCCACTTCGAGACACGCCCGCGCGTCGTCCATTTGCGCGTCGAAAAATCGGGCGGCGCCCACCAGCGTCGCGTCGCGAAGCGACGGCTCCAGCCGCTTGGCTTCCATCGCGGAGAGCATGCGATGCGGCTCGACGTTGCGGTACCAAGACAGGACGTCGTACAACGTCATGCCCAGTCGAACCATCCAGGGGGACCGCCCGGCGCCGCGATACAGCGGAAACAAAAAGGGCAGCGGCCGCACCAGGTGGGGCGCGATCCGCATCCACACCGCGCGCTCGCGCGTGCCCTCCGCCACCAGCCGAAACTCGCCCTGCTCCAGGTACCGCAGCCCGCCGTGGATCAATTTGGACGTCCGACTACTGGTGCCGCTCGCCAAATCCCCCTGCTCGAACAACGCGACCCGCAACCCGCGCTGGGCCGCGTCGTAGGCGACCCACGACCCCACGATCCCTCCGCCGATCACGATCAGGTCAAACGGTTCTTGCGACGTCTCGCCCGGCATACTCCGCTGCGGAATTGACGGCCCGACGCGCGCTACTATAACATAGGGCCCCGGGAGCGTCGAGACACGGCGTTGACGCTCCCCCCGATACGGCGCGGGGAACCTGACGTAGACGTCGCGAAGCCATCGGCTCCCGACGCACTTTCGTTGACACCCCGTCACGGCCACGGTAAGATGCCCCTCCGCTGGGGGGCGAGATGGGACACGCCGAACATCGGACAGAGGCGCCGCGGGAAGTCGCGTGTTACGTGGTGACGTGCAGCGACACGCGCACCCAGGCCGACGACCGCTCGGGCGACGTGATCCGCCGCTTGCTCCAGGGGCACCATCATCGCGTCACCGGATCGACCATCGTGAAGGATGACCCCAAGGACATCACGGCCGTGCTCGAACGGCTCGGCGCCGACGCCTCCACCCAGGCGATCATCCTCACCGGCGGCACCGGGTTGACCCGGCGTGACTCCACCTTCGAAGCCGTCGACCGGTTGCTGGACAAGCGGATCGAGGGCTTCGGCGAACTGTTTCGCGCGCTCTCGTTCCAGGACATCGGCCCCGCGGCCATGTTGAGCCGGGCCACCGCCGGACTGTTTCGCGGCAAAGCCGTGTTTTCGCTCCCGGGATCCGAAGGGGCGGTCCGACTCGCCATGGAGAAATTGATTCTCCCCGAGTTGGGCCACGTGGTCTGGTTGGCGGGCCGATAGCGTGTTGTTCGCGATCATCGGAACCGACGGCCCCCGAGGCCAGGCGTTGCGGCCCTCGCTGCGCCAGGCGCATCTTGATCGGATCGACGCGCTCGCGCGCGAAGGCCGGTTGGTGCTGGCCGGTCCGTTCGGCGACGGCAGCGGCAGTCTCGTCATCATCGACGCCCCATCCCTGGACGACGCCCGCGCGTTCGCGGAAGGTGACCCGTACGTGACCGGCGGGGTGTTCCAGTCGATCGACGTCCGCCCCTTCATCAAGGTGCGGCCCGCGTCATGACCATGACCGGCTACGCCACGCCCGACGGCACGGCGGCGTTTGCCGAGCAGAAGAAACGGCGCGGGCTCGGCGACGTGCCGCGGGGGTTCGACGGCCTGACGCTGTCGTCAATCGGACTGGGCACGTACCTCGGCCCGTCGGACACCGTCACCGACCGCGTGTACGAAGCCGCGGTCGCCCGCGCGGTGGAATTGGGCTGCAACGTCATCGACACCGCGATCAACTACCGCTGCCAGCGCAGCGAACGCGCGATCGGCCGGGCGCTCGCCGCGAGCCGCGTCCCGCGCGAACAGATCCTGCTGTGCACCAAGGGCGGTTATCTGCCTTACGACGGCGAACCGCCGGCCGACCCCGCCGCGTATGTTCGGCAGACGTTCGTCTTGCCCGGCCTCATCGATCCCCGGGATATGGTCGCCGGGACCCATTGTCTGGCGCCCCGGTTCTTGTCGCACCAGGTCGATCGCAGTCTGGCCAACCTCGCCGTGACCTGCCTCGACGTGTATCTGTTGCACAACCCCGAGACCCAACTCGAGGAGGTCGCCCCCGACCGGTTCTACGATCGGATGCGCGCGGCCTATGAGACGCTCGAAGGGCTCGTGCAGGCGGGACGCATCCGCTGTTACGGCATCGCGACCTGGAACGGGCTGCGCGCGTCGCCGACCGCGGCCGGGCTGATGTCGCTGGAACGCCTGGCGGACGTCGCGCGGCAGGTCGCGGGCGACGGCCACCATTTTCGGGCGATCCAGTTGCCCTACAGCCTGGCGATGCCCGAAGCCTACACCCGCAAGAACCAGTCGGTACGCGGCACGCTCATGACCGCGCTGGAAGCGGCCTCGGCGTTGAACTTGTACGTGATGGGCAGCGCGGCGCTTTACCAGAACCGGTTGGCGCGGGAACTGCCCGGCGACATTCGGCGCCGCATCCCCGGTCACGCCACCGACGCGCAACGCGCGATTCACTTCGCGCGCTCCACGCCGGGAATCGGCACGGCGCTGGTCGGCATGAAAGACGTGGGCCACGTGGAGGAGAACCTGCGGACCCTCGCGGCCCCCGCGTTGTCTCGCGCCGACCTCGATCGGTTGGTGCCCCGCTGACCGCCACGGCCGACACCACCCGTCTCCTGTCCGTCGGTTGCCCCAGGGGACTCGTCACCAACAGGAGGAACTCGGCATGAACGAATCCGGAGAGTTGGTTAATCTCAAGAACGTGACCGAAGCCGCGTGGGACTCGATCGTCGCGCAATCCGAGTTGCCGGTCGTGGTCAATTTTTTCGGCCCCGCGTGCGAACACAGCCAAAAACTGGCCCCGGTCTTCGGCGCGCTGTCCCATCGCTTCGTCAACAAGATGCGATTCGCCAAGGTGGATGCGACCGCCGAACGCGGGTTGGTCGCGCGTTTTGGGGTCGCGAGCACGCCCACCTTGCTGTTTTTTGCCTCGGGCCGACCGTATTTCATGGCGATCGGCGACGCGCCCAAGCACCAACTCGAATCCGAATTGGATCACATCCTCGCGCAGCAAAAGCGCTGCACGGCGCGCTCCACGCCGCTGTAACGGCCGCCTCGCGGCGCGGGCGGAGTCTCCTGCTATACTCTCTTCACGCAACGGTCGAAGCCGTTGCGCGCCGTCCAACCGACAGGGAGGTCACTCGTGCCGATTCCGCTTCACCCATCCGTGCCGTCACCCACCGTGTACGCGCCCACCGTGCTCATCGCGGGGCGGCCGGCTGATCGTTCCGCGTTGACGCGGGCCCTCGAACACGAGGGGTACCGCGTGGAGCACGCCGCGCCCGGTCCGGACGTGGCGACCCGCGTGGTCGAGACCGGCGCCGCGTTGGTCATCCTGGACGGCGGCGGGAACGGAGACGACGGCGCGGCGTGGTGCGCCGCGCTGCGCCGCGACAGCCGGTCTCATCTCGTGCCCGTGATCGTCCTGGTCCGCCATACGCGCTGGCCCGAGCGGACGGCCGCGCTGCAAGCCGGCGCCGACGCGGTTTTCTCCTACGCCGACGATCATACGCGCCTGCTGCACGCCGTCGAAGAACTCCTCGGCGCCGCGTTTGAAAACGAGCCGCCCACGGTGCTGGCGGTCGGCGACGACCGCCCTGCGTTGGATCAGGTGTCGGAATTGCTGCGGCGGGCCGGCGTCCACGTGTTGACGTGTCCGAACCACGACGACGTCTTTACCGTGCTCGGAGCCACGATCCCCGACGCGTTGATCATCGGTTCGCGCTGCGGGGCGCTCAGCGGCCTGGACGTGTACGCGGCGCTCAAACGCCAGGACGGGCTGCACCACGCGTCCGCGTTATACGTGAGCGACGAGGACAACCCGGCCGAGCGGACCGTCGCCCTGCGCTTGGGATTCGACGATTACCTCACGGGGGCGGATCGCCACGAGATCGTCCGCCGCGTGCTCGCGCGGGTCTCTCGCGGCCGGTTTTTCAAACACATCGCCAATCGCGACCCCCTGACCGGGGTGCTCAACTACCGCGCGTTCATTGATCGGCTCACCAACGAGTTGGAACGCGCCGCGCGGCATGATCTGCCGTTTACGCTGATCCTCCTGGACGTCGACCGCTTCAAGCAACTCAACGACCGCTTTGGGCACTTGGCCGGCAACCGCGCGCTGCAGGAATTGGTGTTCTTCTTGAGACGGCGGGTTCGCAAGACCGATTTGATCGCCCGCGTGGGAGGCGACGAGTTCGCGGTGTTGATGATTCAGGCGCCGAAGGAAGCGGTGGCGCCCAAATGGGACGGGTTGTGGCAGCGTTTTCGCGACACGGCGCTGCCGCTCGCGGCCGACGGCCAACCCGCCCACGTGGGTTTCTCGTTCGGCATGGCGTCTTGGCCGCACGACGGCGACGGCATCGAAGCCTTGATCGCCCAGGCCGACACCGATCTGTATCGGTTCAAAGCGCGCAGCCGATCGGCGGTCCCGGACGCCGCGTAAGCCCGGTTCTCGTCAGCGCCCGCCGCCGAGTTCGCGCGAGCGCTTGGCGGCGGCTTCGACCGCCGCGATCACGGCCTCCCGAAACCCCTTGGCCTCCAACGCGGCCAGTCCGGCCACGGTGGTGCCTCCGGGCGAAACGACCTGTTCGCGCAGCGCGGCCGGCGACGCCCCGGTTTCGGCCACCAAACGCGCCGCGCCCACCGCGGTGTGCACGGCCAAATCCCGCGCCACGTCAGCCGGCAGTCCGGCCTTGATGCCGCCGTCGATCAGCGCCTCGATCATGGAGAACACGAACGCCGGACCGCTGCCGCTCAGCCCGGTCACCGCGTCCAACATCGCCTCGGGAACGCGGACCGCCCATCCCAACGCGCCGAACAACGACTGCACCGTCGCCGCGTCGCCCTCGCGCGCGGACGGCCCCATGGCGTAGGCCGTGGCCCCGGCGCCGATCAACAGCGGCGTATTGGGCATCACGCGGGCCAGCCGCGTGTCGGGAGGCAGTCGCGCGGCCAGACGCGACACCGGCACGCCGGCCGCGATCGAGATGAGCAAATGGTCCGCCGTGACCGCGTCGCGAATCTCATCCAGCACGCGGTCGATGATCTGCGGCTTGACCGCCAGCACCACGACCGAGGATGCCGCGACCGCGGCCCGATTGTCCGCCGCGGCCGACGCCCCGGTGTCGGCGACGAGCGCTCGCACCGCGTCCGCGACCGGATCGGCCACGGCCACCTTGTCCGGGACGCACAGTCCCGCGCGTAGCGCGCCACGCACCAACGCCGCGCCCATCCGGCCGGCGCCTAAGACCCCCAATCGATCGATCGCGCGCCGCGTCATTCGTACCCGGAGTTGATGCGGTCGATGAGCTGACGCAACCGGCCGGAGTTCTTTCGGTTGAACCACAACATCAGCCGGGGCAGGTGCAGCACCTCGTGTTCGTTGCGCTCCTCGGGCAACGCCGCGCCTTGTTCGATGCTCCCCTGACTCACCAGATCCGCGAACTCCTCGTTGATCGCGTCCAGCAGGGCGTCCGGCACCGGGCGGTTGAGCCGGAGCACCAACCGGCCGTGCACGTAGCGCGAGGAATGGTAGTTCTTGTAGAACTGGACGATCTCCTGGACCGCGACCTCCGGACGATCCGTGATGGCAAAGAGGCGCAAGTCTTCCGGGGAAATCAACCCGCGGTTGAGCAGGTGGCGGACGTTGTACTCCCGCCACTCGGCCCAATACGACCCGCCGGGTTCGTCCACGAACACGATGGGCATGGGCGGGCTCTTGCCGGTCTGTTGGAGCGTCAACACCTCGAACCCTTCGTCCATGGTGCCCCACCCGCCGGGAAACAAGGCGAGCGCGTGACTCTCTTTGACGAAGATCAATTTCCGGGTGAAGAAATATTTGCAGTCGATCAATTTGGGGTCGGCGTGGATGAACTCGTTGGCCAACTGTTCGAACGGCAGCTCGATGTTCACCCCGAAGCTGCGCGCGCGGCCCGCGCCCTCTTGCGCGGCCTTCATGATGCCGTCTCCCGCGCCGGTGATCACCATGTACCCTTGTTCCACCATGCCGCGGGCGAAGGCCACCGCCTGCAGGTACGTGGGCGCGCCGTCCTTGGTCCGCGCGGACCCGAACACCGTGACTTTGCGGGTGTTGCGGTACGGCGTGAACGTCTTGAACGCGTAGCGCAACTCGCGAAACGCGCGGGCAATGAGCTTCACGTCGCCGCGGTCCGTCTTTTCCGTGAGCAATCGATGGATGGTTCCCGCCAGATCCGCGAACAGGTCGGTGTCGCCGGAGGCCTGCGCCAGTTGCGAGAATTCGGCGGCGAGCGTTTCGAATTCCTTCACGGCCTGCGGTTTAGTCTTTTTGGTCATCAGTCTCCATATGGTCGGGCAACGACGCGGCCAAGCGCCGCACCGCGTCTTTGAGTTCGGGGATATCCGCGGCGTTGTGTCGGATCGCCCCCAAAATGTTTTCCAGCCGCGCGCGACGCCCCAATTCGCGATCGCGCGCCGCCAACCGATCGAGCTCGGCGTACGCGTCGGGGTGCGCGGGTTCCAGCCGTGGCCGCGCCGCGGCCAGCGCGGCCATCATCGCCGCCGGATCCAGGTCCCGCGATGGGACCAACGCGAACGTGCCGTCCGAAAAAATGACGACCCGCGCGTCCCCGCTCGCGACGATCGTGTCCACGGTTTTCCCGCGCGCGTCGGCCCATTCCCGGATAAGGCCGGGAAAGGTCATGGCGAACTCGACCTTGGCCCGATTGGCCGCCCACTTCTCCTCGGGCGACGGCGCGGCGGAACACTCGTCAGAACTCACGGAATCTTAGGAGGAGAATGCGGAACCTCGCAGATGTCCTTCGACAAGCTCAGGACGAACGGAGAGGGGTCTGTAATGAGTTCAAAGTTCCCGTTCGTGGTGAGCCCGTCGAACCATGCTCCAGATATTTTTGGCATCCGGTTACACCAGCCGCTGAAATTCGGACAGATCGAGCCGCCACACCTTCACCCCACAGTACCGCTCCCCTTCCGGACATTTGGGGAGGGCCTCGGCCATGTCGCGCAGGGTGCAGGGCGGCAGGAGAAACTTGCCGATGCGGGGGTTGACCTCGCGGACCTGGAGCGCTTCATCCAACGAGGCGCGCCAGATCTCTTCCTGCGCGTTGTAGCACAGGCGCATGGCGTGTTTGTGGCGAAGGTTCAATAAGTCGGCGGATTCGGTAAAGCGCACGGCCGCGGCGTTGGGCAGCAGGTACATGGCGAATTCATCCGGCGCGCCCAACCGACGCAACCGGCCGATCGCGTCCCACGTCTCGGCCATGACCGCGTGGTAATCGCGTTCCAGCGTCGGGTCCTCGCGGATCAGTTCCGGCACGATCACGTCGGGCGCGTCGAAGAGGTGGGCCGCGAGCACGGGGCGCGACGCGGGCGTCATCCGGTGGCGCTGATCCTGCGAGTCCGCGGTGTGGCTCAATTTCTTTTTGAACGTGTACGCCGGGTGGACCATCGCGCGGGCGAGCTTGCCGTGCGTGGTGAGGTTGAGCGACTCGCCCAGCAATGGGTTCCGGGCCGGGTTGAGCGTGAGGTCGATGGCCGCGTCGTCGCTCAACCGCGACGCGGGCAGGCCCAGCACCTCGCGCACCGCGTCGGCCAACAGCCGTTCGTTGTGCGCTTTGTAATCGACCAGTTTGGAGGTGCGCCCGTCGAGCTGGGCGTCGAACTCCGCGCAGAAGGCGCGGGCCGTGGCGGAATCACCCGGCGATGCCGCGAAAAACGCGGCCTCCGGCGTGGCGTGTTCATCCAACGGTTCTTCCAGAATCGTCCGGTAGCGGGGGTCCACGTCCAGCACCGCGTCGACCATCTGCTGCACCACCAGGCGTTGCTCGAACGGCGCGTCGTATTGGCGGCAGAGGCGATAATACCGCAGCAAGGTGATGCCGCTGACCGTATGGTACAGGTACGACAACGCGGCCACCGGCGCCACGTACCGCGCCACTTCCTGCGCCTTCTTCTTCACGTCGCGCGCAAAGTGTTTGCGGCTGCGCGGAAAGCGCGCGGCCCACTCCCGGTCCGCGAGTGGCCGCAATCGTTCCGAAAACTCCGCGTACGCGGCCATCTGCCGCGCCACGGTCTTGCGGTACAACGCGAGCGCCTCGCCCTCCAACGGCGGGACCGCCACGCTCTCCTGCTTCATGGTGACGTAGCGCTGGCTGACCTGCTCGGAGTTATAGAACGGATGGCTGTGCAGGAACGACCAGATGAACTGCCGCGACACGTTGGAGAGCGCGAATTGAAAGTGCGCGTGCTGCAGCGTGGTGTGGTGCCCGGCCTGGTAAATGCTGCGGGCCAGCGCCTCGTAGCCGTTGCTCACCTGCTCGTCGCTGACGATCCCGTTTCCGGAATAACAGGTCTTGGCCGTGGCGATCGCGTTGCGAAACGGCTCGGTAAACGCCTTGGTGAGGACCACCACGGGCTCGGGGGACAGAAATCGCGGAGACGTGGTCGTCAACGGCATCGTGCGCATCAGGGACTCCGGGAGGATCATTGTAATCCTCTTGATACGAAGGACTCAAGGGCGGTCGGCCACCGCCCGCTATTTACTCGTGCGCCAGCCGCGTGACATAATGCCGCGATGTCATCGTCCGATTCGTCGTCCGACGCGCGCGATCCCAAGGTTCGCGTGCGGTTTGCGCCCAGCCCGACCGGGTATCTACACGTGGGCGGGGCGCGCACCGCCTTGTTCAACTGGCTGTTCGCGCGGCATCACGGCGGGAAGTTTTTTCTGCGCATCGAGGACACCGACCGCACCCGTTCCACCAAGGAGGCCATTGCCGCCATTTTGGACGGCATGACCTGGTTGGGCTTGGACTGGGACCAGTGGGAGAACGCGCCCGGCCCCCCGGTTCGGCAGACCGAACGCCTCGCGCTCTATCAAGCCAAGGCCTGGGACCTGTTCAATCAAAGTCTGGCGTATCGCTGTTACTGCACGGCCGACGAGCTGGAGGCCCGGCGCCAGGCCGCGCTCGCCAAAGGCGAGGTGCCCAAGTACGACGGCCGTTGCCGCGCATTGACCGAACACGATCCGAGCCGGCCATCCGCGCTGCGGTTCAAAACGCCGCACGAGGGCGAGACCGTGGTGGACGACCTGGTCAAGGGTCGCGTCCTGTTCGAGAACAAGCAGCTCGACGACCTCATCATCCTGCGGTCCGACGGCACGCCCACCTACAACTTTTGCGTGGTGGTGGACGATGTGGACATGGCGATCACGCACGTGATCCGCGGCGACGACCACTTGAACAATACCCCGCGGCAGATCCAACTCTACAAGGCGTTCAAGTACCCGATCCCGCGCTTCGCCCATCTCTCGATGATCCTGGGAGCGGACAAGGCGCGCTTATCCAAGCGCCACGGCGCCACCTCGGTCCAAACGTATCGCGAGATGGGATATCTGCCCGAGGCGCTGATCAATTACCTCGCGCGGTTGGGTTGGTCGCACGGGGATCAAGAAATTTTCACCCGCGAGGAAATGGTCCGGAACTTCACCCTGGACCATATCACCAGTTCCGCCGCGGTCTTCAACATGGAGAAACTCCTGTGGCTCAACGCCACGTACATCAAAACCGCGGAGCCCAAGACCGTCGTGCCACACGTTGAAACGTTGCTCAAAGCGCGCCACCCCGACCTGCGGATCCCCGGCGCGCGCATCGAGGAGGTGCTGCTCGCGCACCGCGAACGCAGCAAAACCCTGCTGGACATCGTGGACGCGGCCGTGATGTACCTGCCGGGCCGTCGCGAGTTCGATCCGGCCGCGGCAACCAAATATCTGACCGCCGAGACCCTGCCGTTCTTGAAGCGTTTTCACGTGCTGCTGGATCACACCGCGTTTATGAAAGACGCGCACGAGGCCATGTTCGCCGCGCTGATCGCGGAAACCGGCCAGAAGATGGCCGCGCTCGCGCAACCCTTGCGCGTGGCGCTCACCGGCAAGACCGTGAGCCCTGGCATTTACGACGTATTGCGTCTGCTCGACAAGCCCGAAGCCCTGGCCCGCATCGACGAAACCATCCGCGCGATCGAGTCCGGCCGCTTCACGTCGCCGTCTTGACACCCCACCGGGTTTTCCGTAGAGTCAGCGCCGATCGCGTCCGGCCGCCCGATTGCGTGCGCGGCCCACGGGTATTGGGGGATCGTCCAATGGCAGGACTGCAGACTCTGGATCTGCCTATCTAGGTTCGAATCCTAGTCCCCCAGCCACCCGCTCATGGCTCAACGCGCCGCACGCATCCCGTCATCACGACCGCCCGATCGTCCGGACGGGATGATCGAACGATACCTCAAAATCAGCCGTCTGGACTACCCGGTCCCCGCGCACGGCAAGACGTTGCCGTACGCGTTGGGCGGCATCACGTTTCTCGGCTTTTTACTGCTGTTTGCCAGCGGGTTTCTGCTCGCGCAGTTCGTCGATCCGAATCCCGAACGCGCGTATCAAAGCGTGAAAGCGTTGGGAGAACGCGTGCCAGGCGGAGCCTGGATTCGCGCGCTGCACTATTGGACCGCGCAGGCCGTGGTGGTGGCGCTGGCCCTGCACGTGGCGCGTATCGTGTTCTCGGGCGCGTACAAGGCCCCGCGGCTCGTCACGTGGTACGTGGGTCTGGCGCTGCTGGGGCTGGGCGTGTTCGGGTCGTACTTTTCCGGCACCGTGCTCAAGTGGGACCAGGAGTCGTTTGACGCCTTGAAGCACTACGAGGCGGGGCTCACCTGGCTCGGCCCGCTGGGAACCTTCTTGGGGGCGACCGACGCGGTCTCCCTCAACGTGAAACTGTATGCCTCGCACGTCTCGATCCTCCCGCTGGGGATCGTCGCGTTCCTGGCGGCGCATTTTTATCTGGTCAACGCGCACAGCCTGTCGCCCCTGCCGTACGGCGAAGACTCGGCCCGCGAGTCGGTACCCAAGGACCGCATGACCGGCACCATGGGAGAACACGTCAAAGCGATCGCCTTGTTCGGCGGCGTCTACTTCGGAGCGGTCGCGTTGCTCGCCGCCATCGTGCCCGCGCCGCTTGGCGACCCGGTGACCGGCGAGGAAATGAGCCTGAAGCCGCCGTGGCCGTTTCTGTGGCTGTACGGATTGGAAAACCTCACCGGGAAGATGGACACGATGTTTCACGCCCTGGGCGCGCTTTTCCTGGCCTTGGCCGTACTGCCGCTGGTGGATCGCGGCGCCGAGCGACACCCCGCGCGCCGAAAGGTCGTCCTCGCCGTCGCGGGGACGGTCGTGGTGGCCATGATCGGGCTGACCGCGTACGCGGCCGTGGCCCCACCGCAATTGCATCATCACGAGCATGGGACCGGCAACGACGCGCCCGCAACCCCGCACGACGCGATGCCGACCAATGCGACGCCGCATGACGCCGCGACACACGAGTCGGCCGGCCCCGACCCGTCGCCCGCCGACAAACCTCACCACGACGAGACGCCGCACGCCCACGAGCCGTAGCCGAGTCGGCGTAGACAAGTCCCACCCGGTCCGGTACGATCTTCCGCCATGCATCAACTCATCACGATCTGGTTCTCTTGGGTCCATGATTGGGGGTACCTCGGCATCGTCCTCCTCATGGCCATGGAGAGCACCATCTTGCCGGTCCCGAGCGAACTCGTCATTCCCCCGGCCGCGTATTGGGCCGCGCAAGGCCGGTACACCCTGTGGGGCGTGGTGGTCGCAGGCACCGCGGGCAGCGTCATCGGCGCCGGACTCATGTATTGGGTGTCGCGCGCGGTGGGTCGTCCGCTCATCGTCCGGTTCGGCGTCTACGTCGGCGTCACCGAGGCCAAACTCGTTCGCGCGGAGCGATGGCTGGCGCGTTACGAAGCCG
This sequence comes from Nitrospirota bacterium, assembly GCA_049325295.1. Lineage (GTDB taxonomy): Bacteria > Nitrospirota > Nitrospiria > 2-01-FULL-66-17 > 2-01-FULL-66-17 > JBFLXB01. Next base: position 129,139 of record JBMOMD010000021.1, on the reverse strand, counting down.
GCGGGGTGTTTTTCGCGCGTTTGCTGCCGGTGGTGCGCCATCTGATCGGCATTCCGGCCGGCATCGTGCGCATGCCCGTCGGCGTGTATCTGTTGGTGACCACCGCGGGCTCGGCGCTCTGGTGCACGGTGCTCGCGTGGTTCGGCGCGCACGTGATCGGGGACCAACCCCAACTCCTCGACAACCCGGAGCAGATGATCGCCGTGCTCAAGACCCGCGCCTGGTGGTTCGTCGGGTTGATCCTGCTCTTGTGTGCGTTGTACGTGCTGGTCATGCGGCTCACCGCCAAACCCGCCCCCACCAACTCGTAACTGTTTTTCGATTCCGAATTGTGCTACAACGACAGCCTGACTCACGTTTCACTGGGGAGAGCGCGATGATGCGTACCGTATGTGCTGTGGGATTCTTGCTCGCGTGGATGGTCGGCGCCGCGGCCCCGACCATGGCCGGCGACACCAAGGTGAAGAACATCGAGACCCTGTTCGCGCAGAAGGATAAGCTCAGCGGCCAGCATATCCAGATCAGCGGCAAGGTGGTGAAGGTCAACAACGGCATCATGGGAAAAAACTTCTTCCACCTCCAGGACGGCAGCGGGAACGCGCCCGCCAACGACCTGACCGTGACGACGCAAGAAATGGTGAAGGTCGGCGACCAGGTCACGGTCACCGGTTTGGTCACGGTGAATCGGGACTTTGGCGCGGGCTACTCGTATCCGTTAATTTTGGAAGAAGCGACCGTCGTCCCTTCCGGCCATTGAGTGTTGGGCGTCGAGCAGACGCCGTCTACGACGTGGTCGCCGCAAATCCTCCGCACGCGTTCGTCGGGGCGCATCGCCCTCGGACGCGACAGCCGCGGCTCTCTCGCCCTCTCCCCCTGGGAGAGGGCGGGGGTGAGGGGACACTCCGCCGACCACGCCGCCCTCATCCTGGCCTTCTCCCCGAGGGAGAAGGGACCCCTTCCATGACGGCGCAAGTGGGCCATTGGGCAGTCGGGGCCGTATGACCAACGAGCGTGACGTCATCGTTATCGGCGGGGGGTTCGCGGGGCTCACGGCGGGAGTGGCCCTGGCCGAGCGCGGGTATCGCGTCACGGTGCTGGAAAAACGGGCGCGCCTGGGCGGGCGCGCGTCCTCGTACGTTGATCCCACCACCGGCGAGGTGGTGGACAACGGGCAACACGTGTTCCTGCGCGCGTATCGCGACACGCTCCGCTTCCTCGCCACCATCGGCACGCTCGATCAACTCGTCTTTCAACCCAAGCTCTCGCTGGAGGTGGTCGGTGCCGGGGGCGCGCGCACGCAACTGACCGCCGCGTCGCTCCCCGCGCCGTGGCACATGGCGGTGGGACTGCTGCGGGCGAGCGGGCTGCCGTGGGAGGCCAAACGCAAGGGGCTCGATCTGGGCCGGCACCTATGGCGACGCGGCGCGGACGATACCGATGACCTGACCGTGGCCGAGTGGCTCGACCGCCACCAACAACCCGCCGCGATCCGCGACCGCCTGTGGTACCCCCTGGCCATCGCCGCGCTCAACGAGACGCCGGAGCAGGCCGCTGCCGCGCCGTTCGCCGCGGTGTTGGCCAACGCGTTTTTTCAGCACGCGTCATGGTCCGCCATCGGCATCCCGCGCACCGGGCTCGGCCCGCTCTACACCGACGCGGCGCAGGCGTACATCCAACACCGCAACGGCCGCGTGCTCACCGGGCAAGCCGCGGCCGGGTTGCGCGTCGCGCGCGGCCGCGTCACCGACGTGGTGGTGAGCGACGGCGCCGCGCTCCCTGCCTCGTGGGTGGTGTGCGCGGTCCCGTACATGAACCTTCAAGAAATCCTGCCCGCGGAGGTACAACTCGGCCACATCCAATTCTTGGCTTCGCAAGGGTTGGTCTCTTCGCCCATCATGTCGTTGTATCTCTGGTTTGACCGGCCGGTGTTGGATCAGCCGTTCGTGGGACTGGAGGGCGCAACGTGGCAATGGGCGTTCGACCGCCGCGCGTTGCTGGGCCAATCCTCCGCGGACGGACACATCGCGTTGGTCATGAGCGCGGCGCACGCGCACTTGACCCGCTCCACCGACGATCTGGTAGGCCTGGCCCTACGCGAACTCGGCGAACGTTTCCCCGCCGCGCAACGCGCTAAACTGCGCCACCGCGTCCTGATCAAGGAACCGCACGCCACCTTCTCCCCGCGCGTGGGCAGCGACCGTTCTCGCCCCGACCACCGCACCCCGATTCAGAATCTCATGTTGGCGGGCGACTGGACGCGAACGGGATTGCCCGGGTCGATCGAAGGCGCGGTTCAGAGCGGGTATCGCTGCGCGGAGTTGATCGCGGAGGGATCGATCAGGTAGACGTCGTGTGCGTCCACTCGCACCGGTCACCCCTTCCCCCCTTGCGGGGGAAGGCAGGGATGGGGGGACGAAGGGATGGGGGGACGAGTGGCCATCCGCATCCCAGCATCCGACGCCCATATAAATCCCCCCACCCCATCCCTCCCCCGCAAGGGGGGAGGGCGAGGAGCAGACCACAGAGACCGTAGGGACGTTCCTAAGTACTTAAGTAACTTTCACCAATCATTACTTCCTGACCAGGCAACTCAAGGCAAATAACTTAATTACTTAGGAACGTCCCCTATTCCCTTCAGCAGTGTTAGGCATCGTGGAATGATAATCCACAGTGCTGACACTTGGCATGCCTCATAAAGAAAAGAGGATGTTGAATTGCGGGCTGCGTGCATGCCGGACAGAGCAATGACCGTAAGCGGCTTAGGATACGGAGCCAAACAACAAACCATAAGATTAATATACCGACGATCAACCCGAATGGGGCTTCAGTACCGATGAGGAACGAATACATGATCACTGCTGTGAGCCCCACAAATGGCGAAGATATCCACCATAAGAAGAACCACTTTTTCCAGCGCCTCACTTCGTTCCAAAAAGTCGATTCGTCCATGGCGAATGAATGCCAAACAGCTTACTGGATGACCCGTGTCCCGTCCGGATCAATCGTGGTCACGGTAATCACACTCTCAAGTCGGGAGCGGGTAAACGCCTTCTGCATAGCGTCGCCGATCTGACGGCCGGTTTCACGATCCGTGGTCACCGCGAACACGGATGATCCGGCGCCGGAGATCGAGCAGCCCAGCGCGCCGGCTTTGAGCGCGGCGCGTTTCACGGCGGCGAATCCGGGGATCAGCGGGGCGCGTGCGGGTTCGACGACCACGTCCACGATCGAGCGGCCGAAGATCTCGACGTCTTGTTTGGCCACGGCCGCGACAATGGCGCAGGCGCGCGAGCAGTTCGCGATCATCGCGGCCAGGGGCACGCGTTTGGGCACCACCTTGCGCGAGCGCGCGGTCAGCAACTGATAGCGCGGGGTGGCCACCACGATGATGGCGCCCGCCAGCCCGCCCAGGGAAATGACTTCGCGCGTCTCGGGGTTAGTCACATTGACCCCGCCGAACAATGAGGCCGCGGCGTTGTCCAGGAAGTACCCGCCGCTCACCGAGGCCTCGGCTGCGGCGCAGGGCAATAAGAGGTCCGATTTCGACAAGGGCGAGCCGAACAACGCGTTCACGGCGAACCCGCCCGCGATCGCGCTCGCCGCGCTGCTGCCGAGGCCGTTGCCGGGGATGTTCTTTTCCAGGATCAGTTCGACGCCCGCGTCGGCTTTGAGCAGCTTGAGGACTTTGGCCGCGGCAATGCCCGCGGTGTTCTTGCGCGCGTTGGTGGGGAGTTTGCCGTTGTCGCCGCGGATTTCGCGGATCACCACCTTGCACTCGGGGATGCGCCGGGCGTGTACGGTGTCGCCCAATCCCGCCAGCGCCATGCCCAACACGTCAAACCCGGGGCCGATGTTGCCGGTCGAAGCCGGGGCAAAGACAGTGACGGTATCGCGCGGCGCATTCATTACCGCAGGATCTCCAGCGACCGCTCGATCACCGGCAACACGGTGTCCGGACTGGACAGATCCACCGGGTGGACGTAGCCGATCACCGCGTACGCCGGGGTCACTTCGTATTCCTCCGTGAATTGTCCGTCGGCCAGACGCGCGGCGTAGGGTTTGGCCAGAGTCTGGAGATGAAAACGCGCCGCGCGAACCAGCTCATCCTCGCCCAGATCCTCGGTGGCTGAGCCCGCGATCAGGTCGCGCAGTTCCTCCAAATCGATGCCGAACTGACACCGCACCACGCCGGCCGGGTCCACCTCCACCAAGCACTCGCCGCGCGCCGCCTCAAAACTCAACCGACCGTCTTCGTCGAGTTCGGACGCGATCCCCTTGGAAGCCAGCCACGTTTTCACGGATTCCATCACGGCGGTCTGGGTGCTCATGTCGACGTCTCCTTGTCCTCGAGCGCGGCCAGGCGCGCCCGATTCTCCTCGTACTTGGGCAGGTTGTATCGCCGGTCAATGTCGACGACCACCCGCAGATGTGAGACGGCCGCGGGGCGATCGCCCCGCGCTTCGCAAATGCCGGCCAAGTGGTACCGCGCGGTGGCGGCCGCCAGTTCGTCCCCGGACCGCCCCGCCATGGCCAACGCGGTCACGCCGCACGCGTGCGCGTCGTCCAAACGCCCCATCATTTGGTACGTCCGCGCCAGGTTGGCGTAGACCGCGCCCACGCCGCGCCGATCATCGGCGCGGCGTATCAAGACCAGCGCGGCCTCGAACGAGGCGACCGCGGCCGCGTACTCGCCGAGTTCCCGCGCGAGCAGGCCCATGTTCTGGTGCAGCACCCCCAGGGGTCCGGTCTCCCCGAGACGCTCCAGGAGATCCTGGGCCTCGAGGTAATACGCGCGAGCGCGCGCCGCGTCCAAGGCGTCCGCGGCCACGTTGCCCAGGTGCAGCAAGGTGAGCGCGATCTGGCGTTCATCGCCCAGCCGGCGCTCGATGTCCAGTACCTGCCGATAGAGGGCCGCGGCCTCGTCGAGTCGGCCCATCGACGCGTAGACGTTCGCCACGTTGCCCAGCGCCACCGCCAACTCGCGATCGGACCCGGCGCTACGTTGCGCGTCCACCGCGCGTTGGTAAAATCCCAACGCCGCGGCGAGGTCTCCGCGGAGAAACGCCTGATTACCGAGGGCTGTAAGGGGTTGGTCGCGCACGGCGCGATCATAGCACGGCGCCCGGGTGGTCTCCAACTGCCTGAACGGAAATGGACAAATCCCAGAAGGGCGTTATCTTCAATGGCACATGTCGCGACGTTGGACGATCTGGATGCATGTTGCCGCCGTCGGCCTCGTGGCCACGGCGACCGGGACTCGTCCGGCCGCGGCCGGCGACGGCGCGTGGTTCACCAAGTCGATCGAGGTCGGGCTGGCGTTCGTGACCAACCTCGCGGTTCACGAATCCGGACACGTGTTGATCGCGGAAGGCGTCGGGGCGCAAAGCGCGTCCCTCAAGTTTTTCGGCGAGGACAACGGCTCCTACTTTTTGGGACTGAGCACCGCGTCCGGCTTGCCGGAAGACGCCGTGCTCACCTATCAGCTCGGCGGGGAGATCGCGGCCAGCTACACCTTTGAGTTGGCGTTGCACGGATATCGACGACACCCGACCGCGTACAACCGCGCGTTGCTCTTTTTCAGCGGGACGGATTTTTTCTGGTACACCCTGTACGCGTTCTACCTCGCGCCGGAAGAAAACGCGTTTTATGACCCGGTCGGCATCCGGGAATCCACCGGGTTTTCACGCGGCGTGATCGTGGCCGCGGCCGCGACCCAACTCGCGGCCAACGCGTGGCGCGTGGCGTCGGGCACCGATCGCGTGGTCCCCTCGTTCAGCTTCGACCGGCGCTCCGCGCTGCTCAACTTGACGCTGACGTTCTAGCGACGAGTGCGTCGGCCACGCGGCCGAACTCTTCCAGGCTCAACGTCTCGCCCCGTCGCGCCGGATCGATCCCCGCCCGTTCGAGCGCGGCGGTGAGCGCGGGTTTTTCAAACCCCTCGTCGGTGAGCGCGTTGGCCAACACCTTGCGCCGGTGCGAAAACGCGCCGCGGATCACGCGCATCAGCATCGACTCGTCCCGCACGAGAATGGCGGGCGTGGCGCGCGGGGTGATCACCACCACCGCGGACTCCACGGCCGGGCGAGGGGAAAAGCTCCCCGCCGCCACCGGAAAACCCTTGCGGACGTCCGCGGCGTAGGCCACGGCCAGGGAGAGCGCGCCGTACGCCTTGGTCCCGGGACGCGCCAACAAACGATCCACCACCTCGCGTTGCAGCATGAGGACCATCAGGGCAATTCGCTCGCGAAGGCTCAGGAGACGAAAGAGGATCGGCGTGGAAATGTTATAGGGCAAATTCGCGATGACCTTGAAGCCCGGCGCGTGGTGTTCGAACGGGTAGGCCAACGCGTCGGCCTGTTCAACGCGCAGGCGGGCAACTCCGGCGAATTCCTCACGCAACGCGGCGGTCCACCGCGGATCAAGTTCGATCGCCGTCACCTCGGCCGCGCGTTCGACCAACAGCCTGGTGAGAATGCCGCGCCCGGGCCCGATTTCCACCACCCGATCCGAGGGACCGACATCACCGAGCGCGACAATCTTCTCCGCGATCCGCGGGTCCGTCAGAAAACATTGCCCGAGCGACTTGCGGGGACGAAGGTCTCCCTTCATTCTTGGTGTTCCTCGTAATGACGTCTGGAAGGAGAGCCTGTTCAGGAGCGCGCCAGATGCAAGGCGGAGCGAGCACCGGACCGGAGCGTACTGGGTCGTACGTGAGGACCGGAAGCGCAGCGACAACGCCGCAGATGGCCGCTCATGGACAGGCTCTATCCGGCGAGATTCTTGAAGAGCCCAAAGAGCCGGGCATTCTCCACCACCACGCCCGCCTGATGGCCGATCGAGGCGAGGAACTCCCGCTCTTCCGTGGTCGGGACGCGCGGCTTGACGTACACCAGCACGATCGCGCCCAGCGTCTTTTCCTTGGCGCGAAGGGGAATCCCGATCAGCGATCGGGCCTGCCGCGCAAAGGCCTGGTACCCGGGATCGGCGCCGGTATCGGGCACCACCACCAGGTCCCCGACGCCCAAGACTTGTTGCACCACCGACTCCGCGAGATGGGCCATGTCATCCTGCGCCGCCACGAATTGCGGGCGACCGTGCAACAAGACGCCGCGGCCCGGCTCGGCGAGACCGATGAACACCGCGTGCGCTTCCACCCCCCCCAGCACCTTGTTCAGCAGTTCGCCCAACACGTCGTCGAGCGATTGCGCCTTGTTGAGGGACGAGGCGATCGCGTGCAGCAGAAAGAGTTCTTGATTGCGTTGTTCGAGTTGACTCGTGCGCTGCGCCAGGGTCCGCGTGCGCTCTTCCACCATCCGCTCCAACTCGTTGTAGGACGTGGACAGTTTGGCGGCCATCTCGTTGATGCCCCGCGCGAGGGCGCCGATTTCATCGTCGGTGTCGACGTGGATGCGATGGTTCAGGTTGCCGTTGCCGATCGCCTGCGCACCGGTTTGCACGATCCGGATCGGGCGGACGATACGTTTGGCCGCGGCCAAGCCCAACAAGAGCAACAGGCCGATGGCCGCCGCGCCGGACAAGATGATCCACCCCAGCAACGTGTAGACCGGTCCGTACGTCTCTTTGGGGTCTTGGCTCGTGAAGATGTACCACGCCTTGCCGCCGAAATTCGTCCCCGGCGAGGTCGACGCCCGCACCGGCGCGAATCCGTTGATCGCCTCCGAGCCCGGGTAGTGCACGTCGTGGAGCGTCGTTCCCCAGCCCCGGCCCCCTTGGACGATCGACGCGACCAACGAGGGGTGCAGCGTATGGCTCTTGATCGGGAACACGGGGCAGAACAACAACGTCCCGTCCGACGCCACCAACATGGTGTGGTCGGTCCGCCCGACCTGGATCGACGTGACCCATTGATAGAACGCCTGCGCGTCGTGCACCATGGCCAAGACCCCTTCGACCCGGCCGTCCCGGCGGATGGGCGTGGCGATGATGAAGACGTACCGGCCTAACCCGTCGTCGAACAACACGTCGCTGAGAAACAGGCGGCCTTGCCCGCTCGCGTACGCCTCCCGCCACCACACGGCGTCGGTGAAGATATACGCCGACGGTTTGCGCGTCGCGGCCACCACGCGGCCGTGCGCGTCGGCCGCGATCACGATCTCGTGCGACGGATGTTCGGCCGCCGGATCGCCGGACATCCGCGTCATGGCGCGGAACGCGTTGGCCGCCGGGTTGTCCACGACCCGCGCCACGTCGCGATCCGAGGCGCCCAACTGCGCCCACACGGCCTGTAAACGCACGTCAACGGCCGGGGAGACCGGTTCGTCGTTCGCCCGTCGCACCGCGTCGAGCACGTCGTTCAAACCGGCCAAAAACACCGCCCGTTCGACGTGGTGATCGATCAGTTCATCGAGTTTTTTGGCCGTGACGTCGGCGAGTTCTTGAAAATTGGCGCCGATGGTCCGCTTGAGCGTGGACTTGCCGACAAAGTAGACCAAGGAGAGGCCCACGAGCAGGGACGCCACCCCGACGATCAAGATCGACAAGACGATCCGTCTTTGCACGCTGTCGCGCACGTTCAGCTCCGTCGGCCGACCCAGTGTATCACTCCGTCACCCCTGAACGCGAGCCGCGCCGCCTACCAGTTGGCCACGTACACACCGAACGCCACGTACAGCGCCGCCCCGGCCATCAGATAGGCCGGCCGCCACGCGCCGCGCGTCGCCATGGTGGCGTAGAGCGCGCCCCCCGCGATCAACGCCATCCACGCGCTCGCCATGCCGTAGTTGTCCAGTTGCCACGGCGTGCCGATCAACCCCACCGCCACCGGGAACGTGCCCTGGAACACCATCGCGCCCGTGATGTTGCCGACCGCCAGGGTGTCTTTTTTTTGGGCGATCCAGATGAGGCTGTTGAGCTTTTCGGGCAATTCCGTGGCCACCGGCGTGATCAACAGCGACAGCAACAACGGCGAAATCGCCGCCATCGTGGCCACCGACTGCACCGTGCCCACGAACAGGTGCGCGCCCCAGATAATGACGCCCAACCCGCCCAGCACTTGGATCGCGATCAGCCCGATCGGGGGCTCGGGGTTGCGCCGGGCGATATAGAGCGGCGCCAACTCTTCGCCGTGGCCCTCCCCGGCGTGGCTCACGATCGTTTTCAGATACAACACGTACAGGGCGATCAGGCCGATCGCCACCGCCACGTGTACGGCTTTGGAGTGGATCATGGTCGATCCCACCGCCAGCGTGTACGCGATCAGGAAGAACCGCAGGTCGATGGACACCGCCGCGGCGTCGAGCTTGAAGATCCAGGGCCGCCGTCCCAACGCGGCAAACGCCAGCAGACCCGCGCCCAACAGGGGCAACGTGAGCGTGCTCAACATGAACGGCGCACCCAGAATCGCCCCGATGCCGATCGCCTCGCGATCCGCGCCCTCGCCGAAAAAGATTGCCATGATCGGAATCATGGTTTCGGGCATCGCGGTTCCGACCCCGGCGAACACGCTCCCCACCACGCCGTCCGACACGCCCAGCCGTTTGCCGAGCCACTCCACGCCGTTGGTGAACAATGCGCTGCCCGCCAAAATCACGGCGATCGCCACGATCATGGTGGTAATGAGAATCGCGAGGGTCATGCCGGCGGCGTGTTGTCCGACTTCTTGGGGCGCCGCGCGCGACGCCGGCGGTGGCGGGATCGGCGACGGCGGCCGCTTTCGGCGCGCGGCGGTTGCCCGTCGGCGGCCCCCTCGCCGGTCGGCGCGGCTTGCGCGTCCCCTTCGATCGGCTCGCCCCACGCCACGCCCCCGTCGCTGACCACCTCCGGGAGCGTGGGCGGCGCGGCGATCGGCTCCAACGGCGCGTCGCCCGCCAACGTGCGCAACAAGGCCGACACTTCCTGCATCACCGTCCGCAACGGACGGCCGCTGGTTTCCGCCAAATTGCGACAGTCGTCGTATTCGGCGCGCAGTTCTTCGCGTCCGTCGTGTCGGGTCGCCTTCACGCGCACGCGGCCCCACGGGGTGGAGACGCTCTGCAGCGTACGGGGCAGGACAATGCGGTTCGCGTCGAGGACCCGAACGCCCAGGGTGGACGTTTCTTCAAAGAGCACCCGCGCCAGGCGCGCGGTGTGTTCGGCGCGCGTCAGCACCGTCACGGTGATGGCCGGCCGGCCCTTTTTCATGATGATCGGCGTCAGGTAGACCTCGATCGCGCCGGTGCGTTGGAGCCGCTCCATGAGGTACTCGTAAATCTGGGGATTCAAGTCGTCGATCGTGGTCTCCATCTGCACCACGCGGTCCTCGCCCCACGCCCGCTCGGCCAGACGATCCCCCACGAACAGCCGCAACACGTTGGGGGTCGCGGGCAGCTCGGTCTCGCCCGCGCCGTGGCCGATCGCCTCGACCCGGCACGACGGGAAGGGAATGAACCCCTTGGCCAGGGCGCCGATGATGGCCGCGCCGGTGGGCGTGGTCAATTCGCGGTCGATGCCCGAGGAATACACCGGTACGCCCGTGAGCAACGCGGCGGTGGCCGGCGCCGGAATCGGGAACGCCGCGGATCGCGTCAGCCCGCCGCCGATGTTCAGCGGCGAGGCGTAGACTTCCTCCACGCCCAGCAACGACAACCCGAGCACCGCCCCCGCGATGTCCACCAGCGTGTCCACGCCGCCCAGCTCGTGAAAATGCAGTTGCGAGAGCTTCCGGCCGTGTACGTCCGCTTCCGCGCGCGCCAGCCGCTCCAAAATGGCCAACGCCGTGGCTTCGGCGGTCCGCGGCAACCGCCCCTGGCGGAACACCGCGATCATCTGGCCGTAGTCCCTGATCGGCACCTTGCGGTCGTCCACCACCACGTCCACCTTGGTGGCCCGCACGCCCGCTTTTTCGACCGTCTTGGCCGACAACCGATACCCGGGAAGTTTGAGCGGCGCGAGCGCCTCTTCCAGCCGTTTGAGGCTCAGGCCCGCGTCGATCAGCGCGCCCAACACCATGTCGCCGCTGATCCCCGAAAAACAATCAAAATACGCGATTTTCATCTCTCATCCATGTCGTGTCCGTCGACGCGCCCGCCCCCGGGCCTTGCCAGCCGGCTCCGGCGCGCGCGCCAAACGCTCGATGCGGTGCGCCAACACGCCCGCGCCGAATCCGTTGTCGATATTCATCACCGCCACGCCGGAGGCGCACGAATTCAGCATGGTCAGCAACGGCGCCACCCCGCCGAAATGCGCCCCGTACCCTCGGCTCGTCGGCACCGCAATCACCGGTTGCGGCACCAGACCGCCCACCAGGCTCGGCAACGCGCCGTCCATCCCCGCCACCACGATCACCACCCGCGCGGTCCGCACCCGGTCCAGTTGATCGATCAACCGGTGGACGCCCGCGACGCCTACGTCGCACACGATCGACGCGCCGCTGCCCAACGCGCCCGCGGTCAGCGCCGCCTCCTCCGCCACCGGCAGGTCCGCGGTGCCCGCCGTGACCACCACCACGCCGTGGGAATCCGCCGGGGGCCGCGGATTCACCAGCACCACTCGGGCCCGGGAATGATACCGGGCGCGCGGCACGGCCTTGCGGATCGCCCGCGCCGCGGCCGCGTTCGCGCGCGTGGCGATGACCGGCGCCCCGGACGCGGCCAATCGCGACACGATCGTCGCGGCGTGGCGCGCGGTTTTGCCCTCGCACAATACGGCCTCCGGAACCCCCTGCCGCAGATCCCGATGGTGGTCCAGCGACGCGAACCCCAGCGCCTCGTGCGGGAAATCCCGGAGCGCCGACAAGGCGTCCTCGACGTCGGACTTGCCGTCGCGCACCGCGTCCAGCAGCGCGCGCAACCGCTCGCGGTCCATCACCCCTCCTGGGGTTGATCGACCAGCGGGTACGCGATGTTGGTGACGTGGGAGTTGATGCGCTTGAGATTGGTCAGCACATCCAGGTGAATGGCGCTGGTCTCGATCGACTCCGGAAGCCCGGCGTGCAGGCGATGAATGTGCGCCTGTTTGAGTTGCCGCTCTTTGTAACTGATTCTCGCCTTCTCCTCGATCACCTGCTTGGCCACTTCCGCGTCCTGGCTGGCGAACGCCGCGATCACCCGCTCGAAGTTCTTCTCGACCAAGGCGTGCAGTTCGATCATTTCCCGCACGCCGCTGTCCGAAAATCTCAGATCCTTATACAGTTTTTTCTTGGCCAATTCCATCAGATTCTTGTCGACGATGTCCCCGATGTTCTCCAGGTCGTTGATCACCGCGAGCAGCACCATCTCGCGGTCGAGTTGTTCCTTGGTGAGCGATTTTTCCGACAACTTGGTGATATAGAGCTTGATCTCGCGGTTGAGCGCGTCCACCCAATCTTCCTTGCGTTCGATCGACTCGACCAACTCCTGGTCGCCGTCCGCGAACGCCTTGATGGTGTCGCTCACCATCTCGTGCACCAGATCCGCCATGCGCAGCGTTTCCCGCGTGGCCTGGCTCAACGCGAGCGACGGCACGTCCAGCACGTGCGGGTCCAGATACTTGGGCCGGGCCCACTCGTCCGCGCGCGGCCGCTCCTTGACCAGGCGCGCCACCACGCCCGCGAACGGCACCGTGAACGGCAAAAACACCACCGCGAGGCCCAGATTAAATAACGTGTGCGCGTTCGCGATCTGGTGCGGGAGATTGGCCGCGGACAGGCCCACCCAACGCTCGAACCACGGCAGGATCGGGTAGACCAGCACCACCCCCGCCACCTTGAACAACGCGTGGGCGAGCGCCACCCGCTTGGCCTCCGGCACCCCGCCCAGACTGGAGATCAGCGCGGGCGCGCACGTGCCCACGTTCGCGCCCAGGATGATGGGCAACGCCCCGTGCAGCGTCAGTAAGCCCTGCGCGGACAATGCGAGCGCAATGCCGATGGTGGCGGCGCTGCTGTGCAACAGCGCGGTCACCGCGGCCGAGATGGCGATCCCCAGGACCGGGTGGTCCCCCAACGCCAGAAACGCGTGACCGACCATCGGCGCGTCCAGCAGGGGTTCCGCGCCCGAGGCGATCAGCCGCAGCCCGAGGAAAATCAGCCCGAACCCCAACAACGCGGTGCCGAGCGTCTTGGTCCGCTGGCGATGGCCGAAGAAAAAGAGCAAGAACCCGACCGCGATCACCCCCAACGCGTAGTCGGTCACGGGAAACGCCAGCAATTGGACCGTGGCGGTGGTGCCCACGTCCGCGCCGAGGATCACGGCCACGGCCTGGCGGAGCGTGAGCAGGCCCGATCCGGTGAAGCCCACCAGCATCACGGTGGTCGCGCTGCTGCTCTGTAGGATCGCGGTGATCAGCGCGCCGGCCCCGAGCCCCAACACGCGGTTTTTAGTGAGCGAGGCCAGCGCGTAGCGCAGGCGCGCGCCGGCCAAGGCCTGGAGACCCTCTCCGGCCAGGTGCAGGCCGTACCGCAACAGGCTCACCCCGCCGGCGAGTTCGAGCAACACCCGTTCGATCTCGATCATCGTCCGCCGGCGGGGTCGCCCCACCCGCCTCCGCGTTCGGGCGGACGAGACGACTCGTCGCCGACCGCGGGTCCCATCAGGTCGGTGACGGCTTTGCGGGGGTCCTTGCCTTCATACAGCACGGCGTAGATTTGTTCCACGATCGGCATCAACACGCGATATTTGCGCGAGAGCGCGTACGCGGCGCGCGCGGTGCGAACGCCTTCGGCCACGGTGCTCGCGCCGCGCGTGATGGCGTCCAAGGATTCCCCGCGGCCGATGCGAAACCCCACCGTGAAATTGCGGCTCTGTTGATCCGTGCAGGTCAGCACCAGATCGCCCAACCCGGACAACCCCGCGAAGGTCCACGGCTGGCCGCCCATGGCCACGCCCAGGCGCGAGAGTTCGGCCAGGCCTCGCGTGATCAACGCGGCGCGCGTGTTGGAGCCGAATCCCAGGCCGTCCGACCCTCCGGCCGCGAGCGCGATCACGTTCTTGAGCGCCCCGCCGACCTGCACCCCGATCACGTCGGGCGTGGTGAAGAGCTTGAAGGTTTCGGTGGTGAGCAACTCTTGGAGAGTCCGCGCCGCCTGCGGGTCCCGGCACGCCAAGGTAACCGCGGTGGGATACCCCTTGGCGACCTCGGCCGCGAAGGACGGGCCGGACAACACGGCCACCGGATGGCGGCTCCCGGCGGGCAGCAGCTCGCGCACCACATCGGTCATGAGCGACAGGGTGTCCACCTCGATACCCTTGGTCGCGGACACGAGCGGCACCTCCGGCGGGAGGACCGGCGCCAGCTTCGCGAAGACCGTCCGAAACGCGTGCGACGGCACCACCAGAAGGACCGCGGCGACGTGCTGGACCGCCGCGGACAGGTCGGTGACGGGTTCGATGAGAGCGGGCAGGTCGATGCCGGGTAAATATCGCGCGTTGACGCGTTGCCGCGTCATACCGTCGGCCACGTCCGGCTCAAAACACCACAGCCGCACGCGGCGTCCCGCCGTGGCCGCGACGTGCGCGAGCGCCGTACCCCACGCCCCGGCGCCGATGACGGCAAGTGGTCGATCAGTCACGGTCGCGCCCTTCGCGTCGGCCATTCCGCGGTGGACATGCCTGTGGAGAATATTGGAGACAACGCGACCGACTGTATCAGATCATCCGGATCGCGGCAAGGCGGCGTGCGCCGCGCCGGACTATGCGACGGGATCGCCGATGTCGACTTCGATCGCGCCATCGGTCACCCGCACCGGAAACGTGCGAACGGCTTCGCTCGGAACCTGCAGGCAGCGACCGGTGCGCACGTCGAAGCGCCACCCGTGAAACGGGCAGATCACGACCTCCCCGCCGGGGCCGGTGCGGGCCCCGCGGGCCAGCGCCGCGCCGGCGTGCGGGCACACGTTCTCGACCGCGTGGACCGTCCCGGAGACGTTGAACAACGCGACGGGAACATCCTCGACGCGAACCGCCAACGAACCGCCCGGCGGCAGGTCGGCCGCCGCCGCGACCGTCACGAACCGCGGCGCGCCGTCCACCCTACCGGTACCGGGGCACCGAAGAATCGACGGTCGCGGACCAGGCTTCGATCCCGCCCGACAGATTCTTCAGGTTGGTGAAGCCGTGATGCTGGAGGTAGTGGAGCGCTTTCAGGCTGCGCACGCCCATGTGACAATAGATCACGATCTCGTCTTGCGGATTGAGTTCGGCCTTGCGCGCGTCCAGTTGCCCCAACGGAATCAGCGTGGCGCCTTCGATTCGCGCGATGTCCCACTCCCACGGCTCGCGCACGTCCAAGAGCACCACCTTCTCGCCGCGATCCAACCGCTGTTTGACTTCGGCGCCCGCCACGTTGACTCCGCCCGGGGTCTGATCGTATCGATTGAAGATGTTGAACATCGAGGTCCTCCGTTATGCGCCACGGCCGGCGGTCGCGAGGCGTTCGAGCGCCGCATGGCCGCCGGTCGGAATCGACTCGCCGTCTCCCACCAACACCGCGTCGTAGTCATACCGGGCATCAAGCAAGACGCGCAAACCGGCCCGTGCCTTGGCCGGATCCGCGAACTTGTCGTCGGGCAACATCCCCAACGCGCCCGGCGGTTTGCCGATGACCGCGTCCCCCACGATCAACGCGCGCTTCGCGGACGACCACAACGCGGATTCGCCCGGCGATTTCGCGTCCGGCACGCGGATCGCCACGAGCCCCCCGGGCACGCGGCTGGCGCCTTCATACGTGCGATCGAACGGCACGTCAATCCACGCCGTGTCCGCCGCGGGCACCCACACGGACGCGCCATACCACCGCTGACAGGCGGCGCTCTCGCGCACGTGGTCCCGGTTGGTGAGCACGATCGCCGTCACCCCGCCTCGCCGCTCGATGTCGGCGCGGTCGGCCTCGGTCATGGGCGGCGGATCGATCAACACGCGATCGCTCCCCGCGATCACGAGGTGACCGTTGAAGTTGATCCGCTTCTCGTCGGAGAACCACGACCACTCGTACACGCCGGGCACGACCTCACGCACGGTCAGCCTCCGGCCAACCCGCGCAGCGCGTCGTTGAGCTTGGTCATCACCTCGGTTTCGACCGCGTGGTCGTCGACCAAATCGATCAAGTCGTCCTCGGACACCGAGACGAACTTCTTCGCCTTGCCCCGCGCCAACGCGATCAGGAACATGCCGCCGGTGGGCCGCGTGGGAATCACCACCGTCACCTCGGAGGCCTGGTCCCGGACCAACTCGGTCAACCGCTTCTTGCCCTCATCCCACTCATCCATGACGCAATCACTCCGGGTCTTCGGCTATAAGGCGGAGATGGGGGTGGCCAGACACCCCGCACACGGACACAGCTTGCGCAGCACGTCGAACGCATAAATGCCGGTCCCGTGCCCGTCGCTCCAATCAATGTGGATCCCGTATTGGCCCACGGGCGCGATCTTGAGCGCGCGGATATCCTCGGGAATCGACTCGATCGTGACGTGGCGCTCGCCGGTCCATTCGTCCACGCACGCGGCGCACTGGCAACTCGCCCGCAAATACCGCGTCGTGTACCGACCCTGGTGTCCGTCGTCCCACGTGATGCGGATCACGCTCTCGCCTTCTTTGGCGATCTCAACCGGTTTATGCGGCGCGGCCATGACGTTCCCCATCATTGTCGGGATGGATACTCTACTTCAACATTCCCTTCCCGCGCAACACCGGGCCGCGCTTGCCGCGTCGCGCGCGACTGTGTTATGTAACTGGCCATTGAAGCTCCCCGCAGCAAGCTGCAGGGGAGCTTCGAAGTGAGCGGAGATCAACGAGCACGATTTTCGTTTTGCTCGCTTACCCCGCAACAAGCTGCGGGGGCTGCGCTCGCAACGCACTTTCGAGCATTGCCGCGATGAACCCCAAATACGAGCCGAAAGCCATCGAAGCGCGCTGGCAAGCCGCGTGGGACGCGTCCCGACTCTTTGCCACGCCCGAGCCGGATGCGCGGCAAAAGTTCTACTGCCTCGCGATGTTCCCCTATCCCTCGGGCCGCATCCACATGGGGCACGTGCGGGTGTACACTATCGGCGACGTGATCGCGCGGTACCAGCGGATGCGGGGACGGGCGGTGCTGCACCCGATCGGGTGGGACGCGTTCGGCATGCCCGCGGAAAACGCGGCGATCAAACAGGGCGTACACCCGGCCACCTGGACCTACGACAACATCGCGCACATGCGGACCCAGCTCAAACGGCTGGGCGTGTCCTACGACTGGTCGCGCGAGGTCACGACCTGCGACGAGGACTACTACCGCTGGAACCAGTGGTTTTTCGTCAAGATGTTCGAACGCGGCCTCGCGTACAAGAAGTTCTCCGCCGTGAACTGGTGCCCGTCGTGCGAGACCGTGCTGGCCAACGAGCAGGTGGTGGACGGCGGGTGCTGGCGCTGCGACACCCCGGTCACGTCGCGCGAGTTGTCGCAATGGTTCTTCAAAATCACGGCCTACGCGGAGGAATTGTTGGCGGGGTGCGACCGCCTCACGGGCTGGCCCGAGCGCGTGCTCACCATGCAGCGCAATTGGATCGGACGCAGCGAGGGCGTGGAGGTCGAGTTCCCGGTGGAGGGCGGCGGTCAGACGGTCCGGATTTTCACCACGCGCCCCGATACCATCTTCGGCGTCACGTTCATGACCCTGGCCCCCGAGCACCCCTTGGTGGAGTCGCTGATCGCGGGCAAACCCGAGGCCGCGGCGGTGCGCGCGTTCGCGGCGCGGATGCGCGCGCAAGACCCCCGCGCGCGCACCGCGGACACGGCGACGAAGGAAGGCGTCTTCACCGGCGCGTACGCGGTGAACCCGTTGAGCGGCGACCGCGTGCCCATCTGGGTCGGCAACTTCGTCCTGATGGGTTACGGCAGCGGCGCGGTGATGGCCGTGCCCGCGCACGATCAACGCGACTTTGAGTTCGCCGAACAACACGACCTGCCGATCCGGATCGTGATCCAGAACCCCGCGGGCACGTTGAGCGCGTCGGACCTGTCCGCCGCGTACGTCGAGGAGGCGGGGCGCCTGGTGGAGTCCGGCGAGTTCTGCGGGTTGCCGCCGGTGGAGGCGCAGCGCCGCATCGCGGAGGCGGTGGAACAGCGCAAGCTCGGCCGGCGTGTGGTCAATTACCGCCTGCGCGATTGGGGCGTCTCCCGGCAACGCTACTGGGGCACGCCCATTCCCATCGTGTATTGCGATCGTTGCGGGGTCGTGCCGGTGCCCGAGGACCAACTGCCGGTTGCGTTGCCGCACGACGTCCCGTTTACCGGACGGGGCGGATCGCCGCTCGCCGAGAGTCGCGCCTTCGTGGAGACCGCGTGCCCGACGTGCCGCGGCCCCGCGCGGCGCGAGACCGATACCATGGACACGTTCGTGGATTCGTCCTGGTACTTCCTGCGTTATACGCACCCGCCCCCGCGCGGCCCGCGCGCGCTGGACCTCGACGCCGCGGCGCGATGGATGCCGGTGGATCAGTACGTGGGCGGGATCGAACACGCCGTGCTTCATTTGCTCTACGCTCGATTTTTCACCAAGGTGATCCGAGATTTGGGATTGATCCGCGCGGACGAGCCGTTCACCGGGCTGCTCACGCAAGGCATGGTCATCAAGGGCGGGGCCAAGATGTCCAAGTCCAAGGGCAACGTGGTGGATCCCGATCAACTCGTCTCCACCTACGGCGCGGACACGGCCCGTCTGTTCATCTTGTTCGCGGCGCCGCCGGAAAAAGACCTGGAGTGGAGCGACGAGGGCGTGGAAGGCGTGCACCGCTTCCTGGGACGCGTGTGGCGACTGGTCGCGTCGTGGGTCGAGCCCGGCGCGGTCCGCGCCGCGGACGCTCCCGCAAGCGAGGAGGCGATCGCCCGCGTCCGTCGCGCCATGCACCGCACGATCCGACGGGTGACGGACGACGTCGAGGACGGCTATCACTTCAACACCGCGGTCGCCGGGCTCATGGAGTACGTCAACGCGTTGTCGGAGTTCAAACCCACGGAATCCCCGGGGGTGGGCCCCGCGATGCGCGAGGCGCTCGATACCCTCGCGGTGTTGCTCGCGCCGTTCGCGCCCCACCTGGCCGACGAACTGTGGGGCGAGTTGGGGCACGGACCGTCGGTCGCGCAGCAGCCGTGGCCGGTCGCGGACCCCGCCTGGTTGACGGACTCTCACGTCACGGTGCCGGTTCAGATCAACGGTAAGTTACGCGGCACCCTCGTGGTGGCGGCCGCCGCGTCCCAAGACGAGGTCGTGGCCGCCGCGCTCGCGGACCCCAAAATCCGCGGATGGGTCGGCGAGCGCACGCCCAAAAAGGTGATCTACGTCCCCGGCCGCCTGGTGAATCTTGTCCTTCCGTAGCAGGTTGCCGACCAAGTCCATCCGCGGCGTTGCTTCGCCATCTGCAAGGAAGCGACCGATTCGATGCCGCGCCTTCCGCGCGGTGCAGATTCTCGCTCGGCGGATATTGCGTCACCCCGCACACGATGCGGTCTCGCGTGCGACCCAGTGCGCTGCTTCGCCAAGCGAGAGGAACGGACCATTGTCAGCGCCAGAATGCGGCGCAGTGCGCTTTCCGGGTTTCTTTTCGCTGCGGCCTTGCGGTTGGCGCTTTCTGAGCAACCTGCGGGGTTTCCCGTATCATGCCGGCCACGTGGTCGCGGCGCTCGCGGCGTCGATCCTCGTGATCGGGTGCGGGTACGGCCTGGTCTCGTCGCGCGACGGAACCGGGCCCACTCCGGTGGCGGTTCCGCTCTTCGACAATCGCACGTTCGAACCGTTCTTGGACGCGCGCGTGACCGAACGCGTCCGATCGCGCGTGGAGACCATGGCCGCGTGGAAACTCGTCTCCGCGCCCGAGTCGGCCGACCTCGTGATTCGGGGCAGCGTGACCGGCTTCGGGATCATCACCATGTCCTTCGACGAGGCCCATCGTCCCCTCGAGCAACGGGTGGCCGTCACCGCGGAAGTCACGGCCACGCCGCGAACGGGCGTGCCGTTTCAAGGCACGCTCACCGGGACCGCGGAGTACCGGGAATCAGCGGACAGCTTGCAGACCCGCGCGGCCAAGGACCGCGCGATCGATGAAGCGGCCGACAACGTGGCGCACGAACTGACCGCCCGGTTGTATACGCACCTGCTGGCGCAGGACCGCGCGCCCAGTCCACCCGAGGCCGCCCCGGTCGCGCCGTGACCCCGCAAGAGCTCGCCAAACAACTGGCCGCCGGACGCATCGACCCGCTTTACTTGATCGTGGGCGAGGAATCCTGGCTGGCGGACGACGCGCTGGCCGCGTTGCGCCGCCACGCGGCGCCGCCGGACGACGTGATGAACGCGCACGTGTTTTCGGGCTCGGAGATCTCGGCGTCGGAATTGGTGGCCGTCGCCCAAACGCTGCCGGCCTTTGCGACGCGACGCTTCATCGTGGTGCGCGACGCGGAACGAATCGCGTCGTCCGACCTGCTCACCGCCTACTGCGACGACCCCGCCGCCACCACCTGCCTGGTGTTCATCACGGCCAAACTCGATCGACGCAAGTCCTGGGCGGGCGCCCTGGCCAAACGGGCCGTGACCGTGACGTGCGACCCGCTCAAACCCGCCGCGCTCAGGACGTGGCTGCAACGCGAGGCCTCAGGCCGCGGCTTTCGACTGAACAACGACGCGTTGTCGTACCTGCTGGCGCGCGCCGACGGCAACATGCGCGCCGCGGTTCAGGATCTCGAAACCCTCGCGGTGAGTCGCCGCGGGGCGACCGGCGCGCTCACGGTCGATGATCTGTCGGTGCTCTCACCCGGAGACGCCGCGGTGTCGGTGTTTGATTGGGCGCACGCCGTGGCCATGGGCAACGCCGCCGACGCGACGGCGGCCACCAGGCGGCTCCTCCACGATGAAGCCCCGTTGTTGATGCTCTCAATCCTGGCGGGTCAGTGGCGAAAAATGTTGCGATATCGCGCGTTGGTCGAGGGCGGGGCCGCCGCGTCGGCCGCGGCGAACGCGTTGGGGGTGCCGCCGTTTGCGGCGGCGCGCGTCGCGGACGCCGCGAAACGCCGCTCCTCGGCCCGCCTGGTCGCTGGATTGACGTGGTGTCTGGAGACGGACGCCGCGATCAAAGGCGGCGCGCTCCAACCGGCGCTCGCCATGGAGCGGCTGGTCTCTGCGTTGTGCGAAGGGGAATCGGCTCCGACCGGACGGAGCCTGACCGGGCCCTGGTGGCCCGGGTTGTCAGCCCGCTGCGACGCGGTTGGTATGGCGGGTCAGTCGCGAAATCAACCGTGACGCCCGATTGCGATGAATGAGTTTCTTGGACGCCGCTTTCGAGAGCGTGGGGACCGCCTCGGTGAGCGCCTGTTTGGCGCCCGCCGCGTCCTTGGTCTTGACCGCGGCGCGGACCTTCTTGACGGCGGTTTTGATCGCCGCCATCATGGTGCGGTTATGTTGCCGGCGGCGAAGCGCCTGCCGGTCCTTCTTGATTGCCGACGCGTGAACTCCCATTACCCCTTCTCCTTGTCCTTCACGGACGCCGCGCTGACGCGCCTATTCGCGCACGCGGCGAATTCGAACAGAGATCTGTAGCACGCTGACGTGGCCGAAGTCAAGATCAAGAGCGCTGGGCTGACCGACCCCGCGCCGGCTTCCCGCCGTCGCGGGGTCACTGCGCCGCAACCGGATCCAGGGCTCGTCACCGGCAGCCCGATGCCGCCCCCGCCATGAACGAGGCGCGCCAGGTCGTCAAAGCCGCCGGGATCATCGGAGGGGCCACGCTGCTGAGCCGCGTGCTGGGGTTCGTGCGGGACATGGTGGTGGCACGGGCGTTCGGCGCCAGTCAGGTGGCGGACGCGTTTTACGTCGCGTACCGCATTCCCAGCCTGCTGCGGGAACTCTTCGCGGAAGGGTCCATGTCCGCGGCGTTCGTGCCGGTCTTCACCCAGACGTTGACGACCGAGTCGCGTGAGGAAGCCCGCCGACTGGCCCGCGCCGCGTTCAGCCTGATCCTGGTGATCGTGACGGCGGTGACCGTGCTCGGCATGGCGTTCGCGCCCTGGCTGGTCGCCGTCATCGCGCCGGGCTTCGGCGACGATCCCGGCAAGGCCGCGCTGACCACCGACATGACCCGCATCATGTTCCCCTATCTGCTCTGGATCAGCCTCGCGGCGCTGGCCATGGGCGTGCTCAACTCGGTGCGCGCGTTCGCGGCCCCGGCGTTGTCCCCGGCGTTGTTCAACCTGGCGATCATCGCGTCCGTGTTCGTACTGGCGCCGTTTCTCGACGAGCCGGTCCTGGCCGTGGCGTGCGGCGTGTTCATCGGAGGACTGGCGCAACTCTTGGTGCAGCTCCCGAGCCTGCGGCACGCGGACATGTCCCTGGGATGGCTGTGGCAACCGTCCCACCCCGGCCTCAAACGGATGGGCCTGCTGTTGATTCCGACCCTGGTCGGGCTCTCCGTTTCCCAGGTCAATATCTTCATCAACACACTCCTGGCGTCATACCTCGCCCAAGGCAGCGTGACGTATCTCTATTACGCGATGCGGCTCGTGCAATTTCCGCTCGGCGTGTTCGGCGTGGCGTTGTCCACCGCATTGTTGCCCACGTTGTCCACCCACGCCGCCAAACAGGACGCCGCGGCGCTCCGCGACACCATGGCGTTCGGGCTGCGGTTGATCCTGTTCATCACGATCCCCGCCATGGTCGGGTTGATCGCGTTGCGAACGCCGATCATCCACGTCCTGTTCCAACACGGCAAGTTCCTGGCCGCGGACACCGCGGGAACCGCGACGGCCTTGCTGGGGTACACCGTGGGCCTGTGGGCGTTCGCCGGCGTGCGCGTGGTGGTGCCGGTGTTCTACGCGAGGCAGGACACCAGGACCCCGGTGCTGGTGGCCGCGGCGTCCGTGTTGGTTAATATCGGTTTGAGCCTGGTCCTGATGGGTCCCTGGAGCCACGGAGGACTCGCCTTCGCCACCGCGGTCGCGTCGTGCGTCAATTTCGTCGTCCTTCTGATCCTGCTGCGCCGACGATTGGGGCCGTTCGGAGGGTTGCGCGTGGCGCGATCCGCCGCGCTCGCCGTGGTGGCCAGCGCACCCGCCGCGTTCATCGGCTGGGGCGTAAGCGGCCTGGAGGTGTGGGAGGAACCCGGCGCGTGGATCGTGAAAATCGCGTTGATCAGCGCCGCGATCGCCGGCTCCGCCGCGGCCTATGGGCTGCTGCACACGCTGTGGAAGACGGACGAAGCGCGCGCGGTGTGGGACCTGATCAAACGCCGTCGCGCGCGCGCGACCAACGCCGCGGCGAGCTAGTTAGTCGACGGCCGTCCCCAACCCGTCGCCGACGGCGGCTCCGGTGAACGGCCGGTCCGAAGGGATCGACGCGACGACCCGATTGCCGATGGTGGGACCCATGATGACATAGGCTCGCCCGGCGTTGTCGCACACCGGACTCAGTCCCGTGCACAGATCGTAGAACGGAGCGCCGACCACGACGTCGGCATTGCCGTCGCCATCGAAATCGCCCGCGCCCGCCAGTCCCACTCCGAACTGGTAACCGACGAATCCTTCGTCCACGACACCTGGGTTCGGGTCGTCTGGGTCGGGCTCACCAGTAATCGTCCCCGCAGCCGTCGGTGTTGACCCGGAATTCCCCAAGAAGAACGCCGCGGCGCCGTTATCGTCGGGGCCCGCCAAATACGCGCCGACCACGAAGTCGGCAAATCCGTCGCCGTTCGTGTCTCCAGCGGAAGCAACCGCCGCGCCAAACGCGTCTCCCGCCGCCGTGCCACTGAATTGCACCGGCACCGCGGATCCCCAGCCGTCTCGCCCGTAGTACAGCGCCGCGGCGCCTGAATCGAGCCCGCCCGAGTCACTCTTCTGGACCCCGACCAGGATTTCAGAAAACCCGTCGCCATTGACGTCTCCGGCCATGGCAACCGCCGATCCAAACTGGTCGCCGGCGGCCGCGCCGGTCAACACCACGTCCGCATGCTCGGCGCCCACGCCCACGAACCATGGTCCACCGAAGAAGACGTATGCTCTTCCGGTATTGTCGTCCGCCGACGCGGTGAGGACTGCGTCAAATCCGCGGGCCCCGATCGCCACGTCGTCGTAGCCATCCCCGTTCACATCGCCGGCGCCGGAGACCGCGAATCCGAATTCATCGCCGGGGCGGCACGCACTGGCCGGATCATTCGGCGTCTCCGTGGTCTCCCCGGTCAACACCGCGTCCGGGCGCGCGTCCACCTGATCGCGCGGCCCGCCAAAGTACACGTACACTCGCCCGACAATGGGCAGCCGCGTTTTTGCGCCATTACATGTCGTCATCACGTCCGTTTGATATGCGCCGACGGCGATATCCGAATAACCGTCGCCGTTGACGTCGCCAACACCCGCCACCGACATTCCGAAGTACGAGCGAGGCTCTTCACCCTGAAATATCACGACCGCCGTGGGATCGAGCGTTGGGCCGCCCCAATAGAGATAGGCGGCTCCGGTATCGTCATCATTGTTGGGATCACGGTCCTCGCGGGGCGCGCCGATCAAAAAATCGACGTATCCGTCTCGATCAATGTCACCGACCTTGGCGATCGACGATCCAAACGTCGCCGCCCGCTGTCGCCCGGTCAAAACCCCGTCGATCACCGTGTCCGCAACCGCCACTCCTTTGTGCCAGTACACCGCCCCGGCATCTTCGTCCGCGCGATTGTCGGTGTTGGCCCCAAGCAACACGTCCGCAATCCCGTCGCCGGAAATGTCGCCCGTCGTGGAACCGATGACCACGCGACGCGTCTCGCCGTATGACGTGCCGCACCCATTCACCGCTCCGACGCGCCAGAAATACGTAGCGTTGCCGGGCGATACCCTGTCCGGTGTCCACGGCGACGACACAACGGGATCGTCCACCAATAATGGGGTAAACGCCGGGTTCGCCGAAAACTCGAACACGTACGAGGCGGACGACACCTGCTGCGTCCACGAAAACGGCGTCCCCCATGTGACCGCGTCTCCGTCGAGCGGAAACACGGGGTGCGGCGGCGCGGCGCACGCGCTCGTCAAGGTGATTGTGGCGTCGACCGGAGGGCTTTCGTTACCGGCTTCATCCACCGCGGTCAGTCTGAGATCATTACTCCCGGACAAGAGGGTCGCCTGGTACTCCCAGGTGGTGTCGTCGTCTAACGCGGAAATCCGCCGTCCGTTAAGTCGGATAAATGTCCCGGGTTCCTTGGTTCCCGACAAGGACACCGGGTTGACTGACGTCGACGATGGGACCGTCGGATCAACCGTCGGAGCGACTGGTGCCGCAGTGTCGAGCGTGATAGTGACGGTCAGTGGATCGCTGATGTCGCCTTGCTCGTCCATCGCATCGACTTCAAAGGTGTTGAGGCCTTCCTGGAGATCGACCATGCCCGCCCACAGGGGCGCATCGTCGCGTGGTACAAGTTCTCTGCCGTCGACGAAAATCCCGGTTCCAGCGAATTTCTCCCCCACGAGCGTAATTTGGGCCTGATGAGTCGTGGTTGGAAGCGTTCCGATGGTGGGTGTGGGAATTCCCCCGTCGTTGCGGCCTTGCGTTTGGCAGCCGGCCACAACCATACCCCAGAGCGCGGCCATTAGGATCCAGCGGGACTGCCTATATATTGATGCGGATTTCGCCACCGAAAGAGAGAGCCTGAAAGCATTCCCCATATTCCCTCCATGGCATGGAGCATCAGTTGCTACATATAATGACATACCATATTCGACTTCATACAGATTTATATTTTTATTCTTGACAGCAAGCATCATCAGGTGCTATGTTGTGCATGCATGCTATAATCAATTGCATGCTACGATATGACGCTATGATACAGGTCTTTCATTATGGAAGAACTCCAGGACATCCTCGGTGGCCTTGACCAGCGCATTAAGGCCTATAAGACAAAGCTTCACGAGCTCCAGAAAAAACGCGAACGCTTAGAAGAAGACATCAAAACCATCAAAAAGTATCTGGAGCTGGCGGAGACACTCTATCGTGTTGAACAGGAAAAGGCACGGGTTGCGGGAACCGGGGCCCCTCCGTCAACCGACGCCGAGCGCGAGAAACACCGCGGCGTGCTCGATGTACCGGATCAATCCCAAGAAATTTTGCTGGGGAAAACCAAGTACTTTGGTCTGAGTGTGCCACAAGCCGCCGCACTGCTGCTCAAGGAATCGGGAACGCCCATGCACGCGCGGGAGCTCTACCAACGGTTGGTGGAGGGGGGCATGAGGATTCGAGCGAAAACTCCGATCACATCGATCGCGATTTCGCTCCGGAGGGACCGGCGATTCCGGAAGGTGGCGCCGAATACCTTTGAGTTGGCGCCTGACGCAAATTTAGCCCCGGTAGAGGGCGATCGCGAAAGGGGGTGATGACTCTTGGCGACGAAGAAACCGGCGAAGAAGAAGGCTGCGAAGAAGAAATAAGCTGAGGCGTTAAAGCGATCGGGGGCTCCTCGACTGAGGAGCCCCCGGGCTACACGACCGCATTTGTTTCGTCGCGATACCACCCCAAAAAGCGACGATTATATATCCCCTCAGAAAATTACGATAGAGCTCCGGCCGGTTCGAACGCGCCCTGCTCCGCGCTCACCATCTGTCGGTATTCCGGGTGAGCCGTCAAAAAACTCATAAATTGAGCGTGTAATCGGTGGCCCGCTTTGTAGGCCGTAATCCGGCCACGCAGCGCGGTGCCCAGCAGCATCAGGTCTCCCACCAAATCCAGGGTTTTGTGGCGAACGAATTCATCGGACCATCGGAGACCTTCCGGATTGAGGACGCCGGACGGTCCCACGACCACGGCATTGGCCAGACTTCCGCCGAGAATATATCCCGCCGCCTTCAAGTGTTCCACGTCGCGCAGGAACCCAAAGGTCCTCGCGGGGGCCAATGTCGCGGCGAAGTCCGCCGGTCCGTTGTCCTGATACGCGAAGACCTGCCGTCCGATCGCGGCGTGATCGTACTCAACGGTGTTGTGGATTTCCAGCCGCGAAGACGGCTTGGCCGCGATCCAGCCGTCGCCGTCCCGCACCTCGAACGCCTTCGTGATGACCATCACGGACCGCGCCGCGGACTGCCTCACAATCCCGGCCTCAACGATCGCCTCAACGAACGGTTTGGCGCTGCCGTCCATGATCGGAATCTCGGACGCGGTCACTTCCACGACGATATTGTCGACCCCCATCCCGCTGATCGCGGCGAGCAGGTGTTCCACCGTATGCACGATCGATTCGCCCTGCCCCAGACTCGTGGCCAGGCGGGTCTGCGAGACCTCATCGATGCTGGCGTGCAGCCACGTATCACCCGTTGCGGTTTTCTTCACAAACCTGATCCCGGTATCGGGGTCGGCCGGATGCAGCCACACCGACACCGGCTGCCCGGAATGGAGGCCCACGCCTTCACACCGTACGGGATGTTGAATGGTTTGCTGCCACACACCGGCCTTGGTCACGGTCACTCCTCCCTGTGGTGGCTGCATTAAAGCAAAGGATATGCCTCCGGCGAGCACTCGGAATTTGCCCCTTAAAAACGATCCGGTGCGTGGAAAACATCACAGTCGTGGCGCCAATGCCACAACACTGTGCCCTCCAACGCGGGATTATCCCGTTGTGACGGGGAACGACTTTGACACCGGGTGAGCCACATGGCAGAATGCCCGTCCTGATGCTTACGTCGCCCCAGGCTCCCTCACCTTCCACGCGTCGCGACCCGTCGATCGAGGAGTTGACCGCGTTGCTGAAGATCGGCGGACTTTCCGGTCGGATCACCGCGGTCGAGCGACTCAAGGGCGACGCGTCGAACCGAACCTATGCGAGGATTCGGCTGACCCCGGACGCGAAGCCGACCACCCTGGTGTTGATGGAGTTGGCCGAGCCCGAAGCGTTCAAGCGATCCGAAGAAGCGGTATCCGGCGGCGACGCGGCCGTCACCGAGCTGCCGTTTCTGAATATCCAACGCTACCTGAGCGGCCGCGGCGTCGCGGTGCCTACGGTCCACGCGTATGATGCCGCGGCCGGCCGTCTCGTGCTCGAAGATCTGGGCGACTGCACCATGTTCGACGCCCTGGCCGGCGCCGCGCCGGAGCGCGTTGAAGCTCTGTATCGCCTGGCGATCGACGAGCTTGCGCGCATCCAAGCGCCGGACCCGGACGCCGCGCCCAACCGCTGCGTGGCGTTCGCGCGACGATTCGACCGCGCGCTGCTCGCGTGGGAACTCGATCATTTTCTCGAATACGGCATGGAAGCCCGCCGCGGCGTCCCGGTTCCGGCCGCGCCGCGCGACGCCATCCGTCGGGCGTTCGCCCGCGTCGCCGACGAGTTGGCCGCCGCGCCCGCGGTGTTCGTCCACCGCGACTACCACAGCCGCAACCTGATGGTGACCGGCGATCGGCTTCGCGTCATCGACTTTCAAGACGCGCTCATGGGCCCGCGCACCTACGACCTGGCCTCGTTGCTGCGTGATTCCTACGTCACGCTCGACCACGCCCTGGTCGAGCGCTTGATCGATTATTATCTCGCTTCGGCTCCGGGTCCGCGACCCGAGGCGTCGGCGTTTCACCGCCTGTTCGACCTCACCGGATTTCAGCGCAACCTCAAAGCCGCGGGCCGGTTCATCTACATCGAGAAGGTCAAAGGGCGGCCTACGCATCTGCCGTACGTCACGCCGACCCTACACTCGGCCCGACGGGTGCTCGACCGATACCCGGACCTGGCGGAGTTGCGGGGCCTGCTCGCTCCGTACGTCCCCGAGTTCACGTGAAGGCCATGATTTTGGCGGCCGGTTTGGGGACACGGCTCCGTCCCCTGACCGACCGGCTGCCCAAGCCCCTGCTCCCCATCGCGGGCCGGCCCATGATCGAATTTACTCTGGGATGGGTCGCGGCGGCGGGCATCCGCGACGTGATGATCAACCTGCACCACAAGGGCGAGTTGATCCGCGAGGCCTTGGGCACCGGCGAGCGCCTCGGCATGACGATCTCTTATTCGGAGGAACCCGTCATCCTGGGCACCGGCGGGGGACTCAAACGCGTGGAGGGGTTCTTCAAGGACGAGCCGTTCTTGATCGTCAACGCCGACGTGTTGACCGCGTTCGACCCGAATGACCTGATTCGAGCGCACGCCGCCCATCGCCCGCTGGCCACGCTCGCGGTGCGGCGGGACCCGGCCGCCGCAACCTATGGCGCGTTGGGCGTCGACGCCGAGGGCCGGATTCGCCGCTTCCTGGGTCGCGGCGTCGCCGGCGAGTCCTTGGAGGACGTGATGTTCACCGGCATCCACGTGCTCGATCCGCACGTGCTCGCGGCGATCCCGGCGGACCAGTTTTCCCCGATCACCGACGAATACATCGCCATCGTGGAGCGCGGCGAACCGTTGCGAGGCCATCTCACCGAAGCCGTTTGGATCGACATCGGCACCCCCGAGCGTTACCAGGAAGCGCAACAACAAGTCGCGCGCGGCGCCATCCCGCCGTGGCCCTCCCGGCTGCGCTCGCGTTGACACGCCTTCACGGCGCTTGCTAGGATCGCCCGAATGGCCGATTCTTCCAAAACCTATCGCGACACCCTCAATCTGCCGACCACGTCGTTCCCCATGAAGGCCGATCTGGCGCGGCAGGAGCCCGCGCTGCTGGCCCGTTGGGACGCGGACGGGCTCTACGCGTCGCTGCGCGCGAAACGTCGCGGCGCGAAGAAATTCATCCTCCACGACGGTCCGCCCTACGCGAACGGCCACATCCACATCGGCCACGCGCTCAACAAGATTCTCAAGGACGTGATCGTCAAATACCGCACCATGCGCGGCGACGACGCCCCGTACATCCCGGGGTGGGACTGTCACGGATTGCCGATCGAACACCAGGTCCTCAAGGATCTCGGCCCGAAAAAAACGGGGATGAGCGTGTTGGAGATCCGCCGTCGCTGCCGCGAGTACGCGGAGCGGTTCGTGGACATCCAGCGCGAGGAGTTCAAGCGCCTCGGCGGGTTGGGCGATTGGGGTCACCCCTATCTGACCATGACCCCGGATTATGAAGCCGCGATCGTCCGCGAATTCGGCAAAATCGTGGACACCGGCACGGTCTACAAAGGCAAGAAACCCGTGTTGTGGTGCCCGCAAGACGAGACCGCGCTCGCCGAAGCCGAAGTGGAGTACGCCGATCACACCTCGCCGTCGATCTACGTCAGGTTTCCGCTGCGCGGACGCGACACCGAACGCCTATCTGATATCGTGACGGCATTGGGCGCGAATCAGCCGGCCGCGGCCCAGTCGCTCCACGGGAAAGATTTGTCGATCGTGATTTGGACCACGACGCCGTGGACCTTGGTTGCGAACAAAGCCGTGTGTCTCCATCCGGACTTCGAGTACGTGGTCTGCGTTGCGGGACGCGAGGCCTTCATCGTAGCGCAGGATCTCTATTCGACCTTCGCCAAACAGACCGGGCTCGACGCGCAGCCGGCCATCACCACCGTGGCCAAGTTCAAGGGCGCGGCGCTCAAGGGATGGGTGTTTAACCATCCGTGGCTTGACCAACCCTCGCCGATCGTGCTCGGCACGCACGTCACCCTGGAGCAGGGCACGGGGTGCGTCCACACCGCGCCCGGCCACGGGCAAGAAGACTACGTGGTCGGTATGGAGTACGGGTTGGACGTGTACGCGCCCGTGGACAACCGGGGCCGCTTTACCAACGACGCGGGGCCGTTCGCGGGCCAGCGCGTGCTCGACGCCAACCCCGCGATCATCGAACTGCTCCGATCTCGCGGACGACTCGTGCACGCCTCCACCATCGGACACTCGTATCCCCACTGTTGGCGGTGTAAAAATCCGGTGATTTTCCGCGCGACCGAGCAGTGGTTTATTGCCATGGATCAGCCGGATCGTACCGGCGCCACGCTGCGACAACGCGCGCTTACCGAGATCGATCGGGTGACCTGGGTGCCCCGCTGGGGACGCGAGCGCATCGTGGGCATGATGACGAACCGGCCCGACTGGTGCATCTCACGGCAGCGGGTCTGGGGCGTGCCGATCGTGGCCTTTGCCTGTCAGGATTGCGGGTCGTCACTCGTTAGCAAACCGATTGCGGACCACGTGGCGGACCAGATGGAGCGTGGTGAGGGCAGCGACATCTGGTTTTCAAAATCCGCGGACGAGTTGTTGCCGCCCGGAACCGTCTGCACCAAATGCGGCGGCCGTCGCT
Organism: Nitrospirota bacterium; assembly: GCA_049325295.1. Taxonomy (GTDB): domain Bacteria; phylum Nitrospirota; class Nitrospiria; order 2-01-FULL-66-17; family 2-01-FULL-66-17; genus JBFLXB01. The sequence continues at coordinate 98,042 of JBMOMD010000021.1, read as the reverse complement.
TCCAGCAAGAACGTGACATCCTGGACGTGTGGTTTGAATCGGGCGTGAGCCACGCCGCGGTACTCAAGCGCCGGCCGGAGTTGGCGTGGCCCGCGGCGTTGTACTTGGAAGGGTCGGACCAACATCGCGGTTGGTTTCACAGTACATTGTTGACGTCGTTGCTCACGGACCCGCGCGCGCCCTACGACGCGGTGCTGACCCACGGATTCGTGGTGGACGGCCAGGGCAAAAAAATGTCCAAGTCCGCGGGCAACGTGATGGCCCCGCAGGAAATCATCAAGCAACACGGCGCGGAGCTGTTGCGGCTGTGGGTCGCGGCGGAGGACTACCGGGACGACATCCGGATTTCGCCCGCGATCATGAGCCAGCTCGTGGAGGCGTACCGCAAAATCCGCAACACCGCCCGCTTTCTGCTCGCCAACGTGGCGGATTTTGATCCGCGGCGCGACGCGGTCCCACTCGAACGTCTGCAGCCGATCGATCGGTGGGCCTTGCACCGGCTCGCGGCCTTGATCATGCGGGTTCGGGAGGCGTACGACGCCTACGAATTTCACGCGGTGTTTCACGCCGTGAACAACTTCTGCGCCGTGGATTTGAGCGCGATGTACCTCGACATCCTCAAAGACCGGTTGTACACGGAGGCGAAAACCGGTCCGGCTCGCCGCGCCGCGCAAACGACGTTGGAATCGATTCTCTCCGCCCTCGTTCGCTTGATGGCCCCGATTCTCTCGTTCACCGCGGAAGACATCTGGACGCACCTGCCCGAAGGCTCGCGCACCATATCGAGCGTGCACCTGAGCGAGTTCCCCTCGCCGCCGGGAACCTGGGCGCTGCCCGCGGACGCCTCGGCCCACTGGGAGCGTTTGTTCGAGGCCCGCTCGCACGTCGCCAAAGCCTTGGAACGCGCGCGGGCGGCCAAAACCATCGGGGCGTCGTTGGACGCCCGCGTGGCAATGTATGCCGCGGGGCCCTTGCGCGACGCGCTCGCGAAAGACCGCAACGAACTCCCCTCGCTGTTGATCGTGTCCGACGTCGCGCTCAACGGGTTCGACCAACGGCCCGGCCACGCCGAGACGCTCGCGCCGGACCTTGCGGTCGTGGTCGAGCGCGCGCCCGGCGCCAAATGCGCGCGGTGCTGGGCGTACCGCACGGACGTGGGGGCGGACCAGCGCCGCGCGGACGTGTGCGGGCGCTGCGCGGCCGTGCTCGCCGGCGTATGAGCGGACACGAGCGCTCCCACGCCGCCCGCCCGTGGCGGCCCGGCGTGTGGGCGTCCGGGATCGCCGCGCTGATCGTGCTTGCGGACCAAGCGGCCAAATCCGTGGTCCAACGCGCCATGACCCTGCACGAGTCGATCCCGATCATCCCCTCGATCAATCTCACCTACACCCGTAACCCCGGCGCAGCGTTCAGCCTGTTCGCGGACGCGCACCCCACGTTTCGCACGTGGTTTTTTCTGATCGTGTCGGTCGTGGCGTTGGTCCTCATCAGCATCTTTCTCCGCCGCGTGGAACGCGGGGATTGGTGGAGCGTCACCTCACTGTCGCTGATCCTCGGGGGCGCGATCGGCAATTTGATCGACCGCGTCCGCTACGGCGAAGTGATCGACTTCATCGACCTCTACGTCGGCCCATACCACTGGCCGGTGTTCAACGTCGCGGACTCCGGCATCACGGTGGGCATGGTGATGTTATTAGGCCACGCGCTCCTGCACCGCCAGCCCGACGCGCGCCAAGCCGCCCGCCCCTAGGCGCCTGGCCATGGAAAGCCATCTGCGGCGTTGTCGGTCGGTCTTGCGTGCTCACGTACGACCCAGTACGCTCCGCGCGCAAGATCCTCCCTCCGCCTTGCATCTGTCTTTCCCTGACCAGGCGCCAAACTGGGATATTCAGACAGGCCCCTAAACCATGGGGGGACACGCCGACGGGCAGGCTCGCGAGTCCACTGACGCCGTGACCGAGATCACCGTCTCCGGGGGCGAGGCTTCGGAACGTATCGATCGATTTCTCGCGCGCCAGGGCCTGCCCGTGTCGCGCTCGCGCATCCAACGCGGTATTGAAGACGGTCTCATCCTGGTCAACGACCGTCCCACCAAGGCATCGTACCTCATTCGACCCGGCGACCGGATCGTCATCCATCACCCGCCGCCGCAGCCGGTGGAAATCAGCGCCGAACCCATCCCGATCGAGGTCGTATACGAGGACGATGATTTGTTGATCCTAAACAAGCCCCCCGGGTTGGTCGTGCACCCGGCGCCGGGCCACGCGTCCGGGACCCTGGTCAACGCGCTCCTGCACCACTGCCGCGACTTGGCCGGAATCGGCGGCAAGGCGCGACCCGGGATCGTCCATCGATTGGACAAGGACACCTCCGGATTGTTGGTGGTGGCCAAACACGACGCCGCGCACACCGGGCTCATGCGCCAATTCAAGATCCACAGCATTGCCAGGCGGTACCTGGCGATCGTGGCGGGCGACGTGCGGCCGCGCAAAGGCACCATTGATCTGGCCATCGGCCGGGACGTGTGGGAACGCAAGAAGATTTCGGCCCGTACCACCAGTCCCCGAACCGCGGTCAGCCATTATGAGGTGGTGGAACGGTTCGGACGCGCGACCTCGGTCGCGATCACGTTGGAGACCGGACGCACGCACCAGATCCGCGTCCACATGGCCCACCTGGGGTATCCCGTGTTGGGAGACTCGGTCTACGGGGGCCGCCGCGGGGTCCCGCCGCCCGACGTGCCGGTTCGACGCCAACTCCTGCACGCCCAACAGTTGGGATTTCTCCACCCGATCAGCGGACGCCCGATGGTGTTCACGGCCCCGTTGCCGGAGGACATGGCGGCCGCGCGGCGCGTGCTGGCGGCCTCCGCCCGCCGTTTCGCGCCCTGATCGTCTTGACTTGCTTTTCGAGCGTTCGCTATACTCGGACAGCGCGATTGTGTATATCCGCGGTCAGCATATTGCGGTCATGAGGAGGTCGGCTATGCAGAAGTATTCACCCACCCAGGTTGGTCAACGAATCAGGGAGATTCGAGGGTCGATGACCCAGACCGAGTTCGCCAAAGCCATCGGCGTGAAGAAGCAAAATTACATCAGCCGGTACGAACGGGGCCGCGTGCCGAACCCGGAACTCCTGCTCCGCATCTCGGACTTCGGCAAGGTCAGCGTGGACTGGTTGCTGACGGGCAAGGCGTCCAAGCGCAAGTAACCCGCCTGTTCCGGGGGCACGACCGCCCCGGTCTTCTCGTTTACGAAGTCTGGATCCGCTCGATCAGGTGACGGTGCGCGTCGCACCCCACGATCTCGTGAAGCCGTGACTTGGTCGGCGGTTTCACCCCGAGCAGAAACCGCTCTTTGAGCCGCAGGATGCGGTTCAAAGACTGGTCGATCCTCTCCTCGGTCAAGCGCCCGCGTTTGACCGCACCGGCCAGCGCCTCGATCGCCTGTTCCGGCGCGTCCTGATCACGGCAGAACAGCAGCACGTCCGCCCCGGCCAAAAACGCCTTGAGCGCGGCATCTCCCGCGTCGTGGCGATCCGCGATCGCCTTCATCTCCAGATCGTCGGTGATCACCACCCCGTCGAACCCCATCGCGCGCCGCAGCAGCCCGGTGACGATCTTTTTGGACAACGTGGCCGGCGTTTTCGCGTCCAGGGCGGGATAGCGGACGTGAGCCGTCATCAACGCCGCGAGCCGGTTGGCGATGGCGTGCTCGAAGGGACGCAAGTGGATCCGCTCGAGTTGGCGAAGCGAGACGTCCACCTCGGGTAGTTCCAGGTGCGAATCGGCGGAGGTCGCTCCGTGTCCGGGAAAATGTTTCGCGCAGGCGATCACCCCGTGGTCTTGGAGCCCCACCATCAGGGCCAATCCGTGTTCCTCCACGATCATGGGGCTGTCGCCGAACGCGCGATCGCCGATGATCGGATTGGCCGCGTTGGTGTTCACGTCCAACACCGGCGCCATGTTCATGTTGACCCCGACCGCGGCCAGCTCGCGGCCCATGATCTCGCCGGTCGCGTAGGTGAGCGCCACCGCTTTGCGCGCGCCCAACGTCGCGGCTGGGGGAAACTGCGTGAACGGAGGCGGCAGCCGGCTCACGCGGCCGCCTTCCTGATCGATGGCCACGAACAACGGCGCTTTGGGCGCGAGCCGTTGCAGCCCGCGCGTCAGCGTGAGCACCTGCTCCGGGGTCGTCACGTTGCGCCGGAACAGAATGACCCCGCCCACGCGCGTGGTTTTCACCAGTCGCGTGATCGACGGGTTGAGGCGCGGGCCTTCGAACCCGACCATGATGAGCTGCGCGAGTTTTTCCTTGAGGTTCATCGCCGCGCCGTGGTCCGGCGTCCGGCCCGCGTCCTCGCGCGCGGTTTCGGCGCGCGCGTGTTCCCCGCTTCGTCGATCAAGAACTGAATGAGCAAGCGCACGCCCGCGCCGGTGGGGCCCTTGGTCACGTAATGGCGCGCGTCGTCGCTCCACATGGTGCCCGCGATGTCCAGGTGCGCCCATGGGGTCTTGGCCACGAATTTGCTGAGGAACGCCGCGGCGGTGATGGTCCCGGCGGCGCGGCCGCCCGTGTTCTTGAGGTCGGCCACGTCGCTTTTGATTTGCTCGTAGTACTCCTCCCACAGCGGCAACTGCCACACGCGTTCGCCCGAGTCGTCCGCGGCCCGACGCAGCCGGTCGATGAGCGGCTCGTCCGTCCCGAGCAAGCCGATCGCGTGTTGGCCCAGTGCGATGGAGCACGCGCCGGTCAACGTGGCGATGTCCACCATCAACCTGGGCTGGAAGCGTTTGACCGCGTAGGCCAAGGCGTCCGCCAGGATCAGCCGGCCTTCCGCGTCGGTGTTGATGACTTCCACCGTGGTGCCCGACATCGCGGTCACCACGTCGCCGGGTTTGATCGCGGTCCCGCTCGGCATGTTCTCGGTGGCGGGCAACAGCCCGACGATCGAAATCGGGAGCGCCAGTTTGGCCGCGGCCTCCATGACCGATAACACGCCGGCCCCGCCCATCATGTCGCTTTTCATCTGCTCCATCTTGTCCGCGGGTTTGAGCGAAATGCCGCCGCTGTCGAACGTGATGGTTTTGCCGATCAGGGCGATGGGACGGTCCGACGCGCCGGCGCGTTTGCCGCCGTCGTACCGAAGGATGATGAACTTGGGCGGTTCCATGCTGCCGCGCGCCACGCCCAGCAGCGCGCCCATGCCCAGGCGCTCCATGCCCTTGCGGTCGATGACCTCGCACGTCAATTTGTTCGCCCGCGCCATGGCGCGGGCGCGGTCCGCGATATACGTGGGCGTCGCCACGTTCGCGGGAAGGTTCCCCAGGTCGCGGACGTGGTTCACGCTCTCGGCCACGATCGCGCCGCGGCGCGCGCCGGCTTTCGCGGCCGCCAAGTCCCCCGAGCCGATGTAACAGACCAAGGCCTTGACCTCGCGCCCGTTGTTGCCGCGATCGGTCTTATAACGTGTGAAACGATACAACCCCATGACGGCGCCCTCGACGCACGCGCGCGTTGTCGCCTCGGCGTCGTCGCCGATCGCGGCGTCGAACGCCACGCGCTCGCACCCCGCGTCCCGCGCGCGTTGCACCGCGCGCGCCGCGGCCTGCCGTACGCGCTCCGGCCCCATGCCCTCGCGCGGGCCGAGCCCCACCGCCACCACCACACGCGGTTTGATGCGTCCCGCGGTGTGCATCAGGACCGCCTGACTCGCCTTGCCTTCAAATCCGGCTCCGGCGAGCGCTTGCGCGAACGAGGGTCCCACCGCCCTGCCGACGGCGGCAAAAAACTCGGGGGCTTCTCCGCCTTGGTTGCGGAATACCACCACCGCGTCTTCCGTGGCCTGCCGAATCGACCCGGTCTTTACTGTGATCGGTCGCGTCATATCCCTCCTGTGGTAGGACGACCCGCTACACGCCGCGCGCGGCGGGATCCCAAATCAGTTTGTGCAGTTGCAGTTGAAGTCGCGCGGAGACGTGATCCTCCAACATCCATTCCGCGAGCCCTTTCGGATCCAGCTCCCCGAACACCGGGGAGAACAAGATCGCCTGCCGCTCGTGGACCCGCGTGCGCGCCAACACGTCGCGAGCCCACAGGTAATCGTCCCGGTCCTTGAGCACGAATTTGACTTGGTCGCCGGGTTTCAGACGATCGAGATTGCTCCAGAGGTTGCGGTCGGCCATCCCGCTGCCGGGACACTTCAGATCCATGATGATCACGGCGCGTGGGTCCACCGGCGCGATGTCGATGGCGCCGCTGGTCTCCACCAGCACGGTGAAGCCCGCGTCCGCCAGCCGCGTGATCAACTCGAACGCCGCGGGGTCATGCAGCGGCTCGCCGCCCGTGATCTCCACCAGCCGCGACCCGAAGGCCCGCACGCGCGCGATGATCTGATCCAGACTCATTTCGTCGCCGTCGTGGAACGCGTACGCGGTGTCGCACCAGATGCATCGCAGGGGACAACCCGTCACGCGCACGAACGCGCACGGCAGGCCCGCGTAGGTGGATTCGCCCTGAATGCTGTGGAAGATCTCGGTGACGCGCATGGTGGCCCGACGCGGCGTCCCGACGCCGTCGGCAGGTGAGTCAGAATAGCAAGAGACCCGGGGTGAATCAAGAAATCGAAACTCGCGCGACGGCAGGATCGTTATTCCTCGCTGCCCAGCAAGTCGTCCAACAGCGGCTTGTTCTGATCTTCGCAGTTGGGACACAACTCGGCGATCACCGCGTCGGACGTCGCTCGCTCGCCCTCGATCTGGCCCGACTCTTCAATGATGTGATAGCAGGTGTCGCAGATAAACAATGAGCCCCGGCTGACCTTGAGCATTTTCATTGGGTTAACAAACAGTTCTTCGTTGTTCGTTGTTCGTGACCTCCAACCAGCAACGATCAACGAACACCACTCTTCGCACGGGTCTCACCGCGTGAGCGGTCGGTACTTGATCCGGTGCGGCTGGTCGGCTTCCGCGCCGAGGCGCTTGTGCCGATCCGCCTCGTACTCCAGGTAGTTGCCCTCGAACCACACCACGCGGCTGTCGCCTTCGAACGCCAGAATGTGCGTGGCGATCCGGTCCAGGAACCAGCGGTCGTGGCTGATCACCAACACGCAGCCCGCGAAGTCCAACAACGCCTCTTCCACCGCGCGCAGGGTTTCGACGTCCAGGTCGTTGCTGGGCTCATCCAACAGCAGCACGTTCCCGCCGCTCTTGAGCAGCTTGGCGAGATGGACGCGGTTGCGTTCGCCGCCGGAAAGTTCCTTCACGAGTTTTTGCTGGTCCGTGTTCTTGAAATTGAATCCGCCCACGTACGCGCGCGCGGCAAGCTCGCGTTTGCCGATCATGATCACGTCTTGGCCGCCGGAAATCTCGTCGAACACGGTTTTGGCGCCGTCCAAGGCGTCGCGCGACTGATCCACGTACGCCAGCTTCACGGTGTCGCCGACCTTGATCGAACCGCCGTCGGGCTTGTCCTGGCCCGCCAGCATCCGAAAGAGCGTGGTTTTGCCCGCGCCGTTGGGACCGATGATGCCCACGATCCCGCCACGCGGGAGCGAAAAGCTCAGGCCGTCGATCAACAGCCGGTCGCGAAATCCCTTGACCAGATCCTTGACCTCGATGACCAGTTCGCCCAGGCGTGGACCCGGCGGGATCATGATGTCCTTGGTCTCGCCGCGCGTGGTGAATTCCTGCGACGCGAGCTCCTCATAGGCTTTGAGGCGCGCCTTGCTCTTGGCGTGACGACCCTTGGGCGCGGTGCGCACCCATTCCAACTCGTGTTTGAGGGCGCGCTGGCGCGCGGACTCTTGTTTTTCCTCCTGCGCGAGCCGGACCGCCTTCTGATCCAGCCAGGAGGAGTAGTTGCCTTCCCACGGAATCCCGCGGCCGCGATCCAATTCCAAGATCCAACCCGCCACGTTGTCCAGGAAATACCGATCGTGCGTCACCGCCACCACGGTGCCCTTAAAGTCCTTGAGGAACCGCTCCAACCAGGCCACGGATTCCGCGTCCAAGTGATTGGTGGGCTCGTCCAATAGCAACATGTCGGGGTTGGACAGGAGCAGCCGGCACAACGCCACGCGCCGTTTTTCCCCGCCCGAGAGTTTTTCCACGTTCGCGTCCCACGACGGCAGGCGCAAGGCATCGCCCGCGATTTCCAACTGCCGGTCCAGCTCCCAGGCATTGGCCGCGTCGATCTTTTCCTGGAGCGCGGACTGTTTGTCCAGCAACGCGGCCATGGCGTCGTCGGACATGGGTTCGCCCAGCTTGGCGCTCACCGCGTTGAACTCGTCCAACAACCCTTTGACCTCGGCCACGCCCTCCTCGACATTACCGCGCACGTCCTTCGAGAGGTTGAGTTGCGGCTCCTGAGGCAGGTACCCGATCTTGATGCCCTTGGCCGGCTTGGCTTCGCCCAAAAAATCGGGGTCCGCGCCCGCCATGATCCGCAGCAGCGTGGACTTGCCCGAGCCGTTCAACCCCAGCACCCCGATTTTGGCCCCGGGATAAAACGAGAGCGAGATGTCCTCCAGGATCTTGCGCTTGGGCGGGACCACCTTGGTCACCTTGTGCATCGTGAAGATGTACTGATACGTCGCCATCTAACTCCCTTCCGTAAATTTCAACCGCCGATAGATCTGGCGCACCGTGTCCACGTCGCCGCGGCAGTACCGGTAGATCTCCTCCAACTTGCCGGCCACGAACGCGGGATACACTTTGGAGCCGTCCATCCCGTCCTTGGGCGACGCCAGGCCCAGGGCCACCGCCAGCGCATCGAGACTGGCGCCGTCGCGGCCCCAACGCGACCATTCCTGCATGGTGTCGAACACGGGTGCGCTGCGAAACCGCGCGAACGGGATCTCGCGGCTGGGCTTGATCCGATGAATCGTGGAGCGCTGCACGATAAATTTCAGATCAAAGTCCAACACATTGTGTCCCACGAACAGCTCCGCGCGCTCGGCCAGCCCCCAAAACTCCTTGAGGACCGAGGCCTCGTCCCCCGCCAGAATCCGCGCGGGCGCGTCCACGGGCGGCTCCAGCGCGTACCCCACGCACAATACCCGCGCGGTGAGCGCGGACAACGAGAGCCGCTTGAGGTACTGCTCCTCGCTCTCCTCCGGGCCTCGAGGTTTGCCGTGCGTGAACCCGTGCTCGGTGGGCACGGTTTCGATGTCGAAAAACAAAATCCGCTGCACGTACGCGCTCCCTGGATCGGCTGGTCAGTATACGGGGTTTAACGGCCCAGGCGCAACGTGGGCGCAACGGAACGCGCGGCGCTCCGCGGAGTGTCTGCCCGGGAAAGAACTCGTCGGACGCGGAGCTCGAGGGGGGGCGGTTAGGACTGCTCCGCGTTGACGTAGAGCACGAGACGTTGCCCGGTGCGGATGCCGCTCTTGCGACCCAATCCGTTCCATTTGCGGATATCGCTGATCGGAACGTTGAAGTTTTTCGAGAGGGCCCAGAGCGTGTCGCCTCGCTTCACGCGGTAGGTCAGCCGTTTGGGGCGATTGGCCGGCGCGGGGGCGTTCGTCAGGTCCACGGTCCTGACGCGCGCCGAAGCGTCGGACGTGGGGTGAAGCACGAGGCGTTGCCCGGCCTGGATCCCGTCGCGACGGCTCAACCCGTTCCAGGCTCGCAGATCGCTGAGCGAGACGTCGAACTTCTGCGAAATGTGCCACAACGTGTCGCCGCGCCGCACGCGATACGTGGTTTTCGGGGCCGACGCGGCGGGACGAGCCGGCGCGCCGGCGTACTGCGGCGAGCGCGGGCTGGTGGGAACCAGCACGGTGGCGCCCACCCGAAGCCGGTCGCCAGCGAGCGGATTCATGTCGCGGAGCACGGCCGTCGAGGTTCCGAACTGGCGGGCGATCGACGCGAGGGTTTCGCCGCGACGGATCTTGTGCCGCATCCAGACCGTCTTGCTCCATTCCGGAAGTTTCGCGAAATTCTGCTCGAACACGGCCTTGGTGCCGACCGGGAGTTTCAGGCGGTACTCCTCGTACCCGAGCGGGGTCACGCTCTGTCGCAACTCCGGATTCAGACGTTTGAGCTCGCCGTAGGTCACGCTCGCCACTTTGGCGATCACGCGCAGGTCGGTCGGACGGGTGATCACCACCTCGTCGTAGACCAGGGGCGGGTCGTACTGGGTGGTGAATCCGTATTTGGCGGGATTTTTCGCGATGATGGTGGCGGCCATGAACTTGGGGACGTAGTTGCGCGTTTCCGGGTGCAGGTGGCGCGTGGCGCGAAGTTCCCAAAAATCCTCCGCGTTCGTGCGCTTCATGGCTCGCCCGACCCGGCCTTCGCCGCCGTTGTACGACGCGAGCGCCAGGGGCCACGAATTGAACATCCCGTACAGGTCCTTGAAATACTGGGCCGCCGCGTGCGTGGACTTGATGACGTCGCGCCGCTCGTCGATGTACGAGTCGATCCGCAGCCCGTATTTGAGGCCGGTGCCTTTCATGAACTGCCACGCGCCCACGGCGTGCGAACGCGAATACGCGTACGGGTTAAAACCGCTTTCGATCAACGAGACGAACACGAGGTCTTCCGGGAGCCCGTACTCGCGAAAGATCTGCGTCATGAGCGGCGCGTATCGACCGGACCGATTCAGCCAGAGCTGGAAACGATCGCGGGCCGTGGTGCTGAAATACGCGAGATGGCTTTCCACGCTCGCGTTGAGGACGATCGGTACGTCATACGGCAAGCCGCCGTCCGCGTCCGCTTCAGCCTCGGCGTCACTTGTGTCCTCTCCGGCGGCCTCGTCCCTGTCGGAGTCCTCGACGGCGTCGGGCGCCACTTCATCGATGACCGAGAGTTCGGAGAGAATCGGAAGCTGCGTGTCGGGCGCGACGAACCCGCTGCCGGGCGCGGAGGTGCTTGAATCGACGGTCGCGGGCGGCGACGGAGGCGTGGGCGCGACGGAACGGGGGGCTGGAACGGACGGGGGAACCACGCTTCGCGCGACCGACGTCTGCTGGAGCCGCGCCGGAGACGCGCAGGAGGCGGCCAGCAGGGCCACCCACACCACGACGAACGACCACTGCCTAGGCATGTGCTCCCTCACATCCGTATGCGGGAACGCGAGAAGAACCGTCTCGCCGTGATCCCTCACGGTCCCTGACGGTTCCCACCCCGTACAACAGACTACGAAGGTATGGGAAACCTCAGGGGGAAGTCAATGGTTATCTGCGACCGATCGGAACGCCGCCCCTCGCACGGCGCTACGTTCCGGGCCCCTGACGCAGGCGAGCGAGAAACCAGATCAGCAGGATCGCGCCCACCGAGAGGCCCACGCGACTGAGCTGAACGCCGAAGACCGTGGTGGTGCCTTCGAAGTGCAACAACCCCAGGGTCGCGAACACCACCGCGGTGAGCACCATGCCCAACAACCGCAGATCGTTCTGGCGATCGAACTCCTTTTTCATGCCCGCCAGATCCCCCGCGTCCAGTTTCACGCCGATTTCGCCCTTCTCGAACTTGTTCAGGACATTCGCCACCCGATCGGGAAACGCCTTGAGGGACGCGGCGTAATCCAGCAGGTCGGTTTGAAGCTGCTCGAACGCCTTCTTGGGCGAAAAATACCCTTTGAGCGCGCTGGTCACGAACGGGGCCAGCTCCGAGTTCAAATCGAACTCCGGGTACAACTTGCTGCCCATGCCCTCGGTGGTAACCAGCGCCTTGCCGAAGAGCGCGAGGTCCCCCGAGAACCGGATGCCGCGACTGTTCGCCATGTTGATGATCCGGAAAAACGCCCACGCCACGCTCGGAGGGCGCTCGGAGAAAAAGAACTCGCTCAGGATCCCGGCCGCGTCCTTCTGGAATCCGGTCACGTCGCTGTGCTCGTCCACCACCGCCAGGTGCAAGAGATGTTTGGTATAGGCCTCGATGTCCTTGTTGACGAACGCGATCAAACAGCTCAGAAGCTCGCGGCGCGAGGCCTCGTCCAGATACCCCACCATCCCGAAATCGTGCAGGCACAACGTGCCGTTGGGCATGGCGAAGAAATTCCCGGGATGGGGATCGGCGTGAAAAAATCCCACCACGAAGAATTGCTGGAAGAAGGCGTCCACCCCGATCGAAGCCAGCTTCTTGCGGTCCACTCCAAAGGCCTCAACCTGCTCCCGATCCGTGACCTTGGCTCCGTGCGAAAACGACGTGGTCAACACGCGGTGGGTGGTGTAGTCCCAAAAAACCTTGGGGATGGCGATATCGGGGTTCTCGCGAAAGATGTACCGGAACCGCTCGGCGTTGTGGCCCTCGGCCTTGAAATCCAGTTCGCGGAGCGTCCACTCCGCGAACTCCCGGACGATCCGGACCGGGCGGAAGACCCGCAGCTCCGGCAGGAACCGTTCCGCCAACCCGGCGAGCATCAACAGGATGTGAATATCCTGCTCGATGATCGCGCGGATGCCGGGCCGCTGGATTTTGACCGCGACCTCGGCGCCGTTTTTCAGGTACGCCCGGTGCACCTGCGCCAGCGAGGCCGCGGCCACCGGAACCTTGTCGAACGAGGCGAACACGTCCTCGGGGTACCCGCCCAGTTCCCCTTTGAGGATCTGCCGCGCGCTCTCGTAGGGGAACGGGCCGACGTCGTTCTGCAGTTTGGACAGCTCCGCGGAGAGTTCCGCGCCGACCAGGTCGGCGCGCATGCTGAGGATCTGTCCGAATTTGACGAACGTCGGCCCCAGGCGCTCCAGCAGCGCGCGCACCACCGGAGGAGACAAGAGCGGCGCCCCCTCGCCCTGGATCGGTTCACCCTCGGCGGAGCGCTTGATGAACCGGACGAGACGATGCCGGAGCGGCAGCAGGTAGTTGAGCCGCAAGCGTTCGATCGCGACCGCGCCGCCGGATTCGAACGTGATCATCAGAATCGCGCGGAGACGATTGATGTCGGCGAAGCGGAGCCGGAACGAGCGTGGGCCCATGTCACCTTTCAGGTTGAAGCCTGAAACGCCGCGCTCCCCGACATGACGGTCTTGCGGACGAAGGGAGCGCGATCAAGATCGTCATCCCACTATACCGCGAATGGACTCAAAATCCCACGGTGACCGATCCGGCGACGGTCCGGCCACGCGGGCCGCCGACGAAAAAGCCGGGCCTGAGACAGTTATGCCGTCTCAGGCCCGATGAGAAACCGTGTCGCGTGTTACGTCGGTGTTGAATGCCTCCCGTCAGGCGATCGCGTCCACGATCGCGTTCAAGGTGGGGCTCGGCCGCATGGCTTTGCTCGTCTTCTGGTTGTCCGGGTGATAGTACCCGCCGATGTCGACCGGTTTGCCTTGCGCGCCCAGCAACTCGGCGTTGATCTTGGCTTCATTGTCCGCGAGTTGTTTGGCGACGTTGGCGAACTTGGCCTGCAGGTTCTTGTCTTCGGTCTGTTCGGCCAAGGCCTGCGCCCAGTACAGCGCGAGATAGAAATGGCTGCCGCGGTTGTCGATTTCGCCCACCTTGCGCGCCGGCGACTTGTTGCTCTCCAGGAACTTGGCGTTGGCCTTGTCCAGGGTGTCGGCCAGAATTTTGGCCGTGGGGTTGTTGGAGGCCTTGCTCAGATGCTCCAGTGACGCGGCCAACGCCAGGAATTCGCCCAGCGAATCCCATCGGAGATACCCTTCCTCCTGGAACTGCTGCACGTGTTTGGGCGCGGACCCGCCGGCCCCGGTCTCAAACAGCCCGCCGCCGTTGAGCAACGGCACGATCGAGAGCATCTTGGCGCTGGTCCCGATTTCCAGAATCGGGAACAGGTCGGTGAGGTAGTCGCGCAACACGTTCCCGGTCACGGAAATCGTGTCTTTGCCCTCTTTTATCCGTTCCAACGACAACCGCGTGGCCTCGGCCGGAGACATGATCCGGATATCCAGGCCCTTGGTGTCGTGTTTGGGCAGGTAGGCGTTGACCTTCTTGATCAGCTCCGCGTCGTGCGCCCTGGTCTTGTCCAGCCAGAACACCGCGGGCGCGCCCGTGGCTCGCGCGCGGGTCACGGCCAGCTTGACCCAGTCCTGGATCGGCGCGTCCTTGACCTGGCACATCCGCCAAATGTCGCCCTCTTCCACGTTGTGTTCGAGTAACGTCTGCCCGGACGCGGACACCACGCGGATGGTGCCGTTGCCCGGGGCCTTGAAGGTCTTGTCGTGCGACCCGTATTCCTCCGCGGCTTGCGCCATCAGGCCCACGTTGGGCACGCTGCCCATGGTGCGCGGATCAAACGCGCCGTGTTGCTTGCAGAACTCCACGACCTCGTGATAGACCGGCGCGTAGCTGCTGTCCGGGATCACGCACTTGGTGTCCTGCAGCTTGCCCTCGGGATTCCACATCTTCCCGGAGTCGCGGATCACCGGCGGCATGGACGCGTCGATGATGATGTCGCTGGGCACGTGCAGATTGGTGATGCCCTTGTCCGAGTTCACCATGGCCATGGGCGGCCGCTTCGCGTAGACGGCTTTGATGTCCGCTTCGATCGCGGCGCTCTCGGCCTCGGGCAAGGCCTTGATCTTGGCGTACAGATCGCCCAGGCCGTTGTCCGGGTCCACGCCCAGCTTGTCGAACGTGGCCTTGTGCTTGTCGAACACGTCCTTGAAGTACACGGACACCGCATGCCCGAAGATCTTGGGGTCCGAGACCTTCATCATGGTGGCCTTGAGGTGGATCGAGAACAACACGCCCCGCTTCTTGGCGTCTTCGATCTGCGCCTCGATGAAGTCGCGCAACACGCGGCGGCTCATGTACGTGGCGTCGATGACTTCCCCGGCCTTCAACGCCAGCTTGGGCTTCAACACCGTGGCCTTGCCGCTTTGATCGACGAATTCGATGCGCGCGTCCGTGGCCTCGGTGAGCGTGACCGATTTCTCGTTCGATCGGAAATCCCCCTTCGTCATGGTCGAGACGTGGGTCTTGGAATCCGGGCTCCACGCCCCCATCTTGTGCGGGTGTTTCCGGGCGTATTGCTTGACCGAGAGCGGGGCCCGGCGGTCCGAGTTGCCTTCGCGCAACACCGGGTTGACCGCGCTGCCCTTGACCTTGTCGTAGCGCGCCTTGATGTCCTTCTCTTGGTCGGTCTTGGGATCTTCCGGATACTCGGGCAATGGGTAGCCCTGCGCCTGCAATTCCTTGATCGCCGCCTTCAACTGCGGGATCGACGCGCTGACGTTGGGCAGTTTGATGATGTTGGCGTCCGGCGTCTTGGCTAATTCACCCAGTTCGGCCAGATCGTCCGCCTGCTTCTGCGCAGCCGCCAGAAATTCGGGAAACGCGGCGATGATTCGGCCCGAGAGCGAGATGTCGCGTTCTTCGACCACCACGCCCGCCGCCTTGGTGAAGGCGTTGACGATCGGGAGCAAGGAATACGTGGCCAGCATGGGGGCTTCATCAACGTGCGTATAGATAATCTTCGAAGTCTTCGTCGCCATGGCGCGTCCTCACCTAGTGTTGGATTTTAAGAGAGCAGGGAAACCGAAAACAGAGCATTCGTTCTAATGCATTTTTCGTATCCCTGTCAAGGACCCGGGAGGCCCAGAACGCTTGGACGAATGACCCATCCCGCGCGCGCCTTCTAGGCCCCGTCTCCCGGGAAAAACACCGGATTTCCGCGGCGGGGGGACCGGTGCCGCGTCAGTGTGTGCTCTCGGTTGACGCGGCGGCCGCGCGGCGATCGCCGTCACCCAATTTGCGCTTGAAGAGCTCCAGCGCCATGTCGTAACACACCCGGGCCGCGGCCGGATCGTAGCGGGGGCCTTCGTCGCGGAGAAACGCGTGCGTGGCGTTGAACTCGTGCCATTGAAAGTGCGCGCCTGCGTCGCTCAACGCGTTGTAGACGAGCGCCCGCCCCTCGCGGGGAATGTGCGGGTCCTGGCGGCCCCAGATCATCAGCAGCTCGCCTTTGATCTCGCTGATTCGGTCCAGACTGTTGTCGCGCGTGCCCTTGCCCAAGCCGCGTTTGTGGATGTCGGTCGCGTAAAAACAGGTCGCGGCCAACACATCGGGATTCATGGCCGCGCGAAACGCCAGGTGCCCGCCGACGCAAATCCCGATGACGCCCAATGTGCCCGTGCAGTGCGGCGACGACATGAGGTAGTCCAGCGCCGCGCGCGCGTCCGAATCGTAGCTCGCCAGTTCCTTGGTGACCTTGTGCCGGTTGCCGCGTTCCGCCCCGGCCTCGTCATAGGCCAACACCGTGCCGGCCGGCTCCAGCTCGTGGTAGATCTCCGGAGTCGCCACCACGAATCCGTGGCTCGCCAACAACGCCGCGGTGCGCCGGATCGGTCCGGTGACCTGGAAAATTTCCGAAAACAGGACCAGGCCCGGATACCGCCCCTCGGCCGCCGGGCGCGCCAGGTACGTACGCATGGGCCCGGTGGGCGTCTTGAGGTCAACCGATTCCGTGTCGTTGATGATCATCGCGTGCTCCAGATCGTCGAGAAGGTTGTCCGCCGAGCCAGTCGGCCACGAACAATGTGTGCGTGTCGCGTTTAGCACGCGGGTGCGCCTTGGCCCCCACCGCGGTCGCGCGGAACCCAGCCTTGGTCAGGCGTTTCACGAACGCGCGGTCCGCGGACGCGGACCAGAACACGGCGCGCCCGCCGATGCGGAGCGCGCGCGACACCACCGCGAACCCATCGTCCGCGTAGAGGCGCGAGGTGGCCGGATCGATGATCGAGGCCGGCGGGCCGTTGTCCACGTCGAGCAAAATGACGTCGTATTGGCCGGGCTTCGCGTGCGCAAGCACGGTCAGGACATCCTCGATCATGAGGTTGACGCGCGGGTCGTCGAGCAGCTTCCCATTGATTGATTGGAGATACGTCCGATTCCAGTCCACTACCGCGGGCAGCAACTCGGCGACAGCGACCCGCGCATCGCGCCCCACCCGTTCGAGCACGCGACGCAGAGTGAACCCCAATCCCAGCCCGCCGATCAACACCCGCGCCCCTCGCTTTGTGCCGAGCGTCTCGCAGCCCAGGTCCGCCAGTCGCAGCTCCGAGTTGACCGCCACCGTGCCCATGAGCTCGCGGCCACCCACGCGCAGGGAGTACTGCCCGTCCCGCGTGCACAGGGACAAGGTGGCCCCGCCTGCAAGGGTGGTCTCGGCCAATGTAACGGACGGCTTCAGTGGAGGATGCTCCCGCTGTGTGAAATCGCGCTTGGTCGGTGTACTCGATCGGTCAAGGACGAGTCAAGTCATGGAGCGGTCGAGAACCGATGCGGGCGCTGTGGTAGGATGGCGCGGATTCGTCGGCCCCGCGCCCGAATCCTCCCAACATGTTTCGCATTGTGTTACACCAGCCGGAGATTCACGCGAACACCGGCAACATCATCCGGCTGAGCGCCAACACCGGGGCCGAGCTGCATTTGATCGAGCCGCTCGGTTTTCAGTTGGACGACGCGCGGTTGCGGCGCGCGGGGTTGGACCACCACGATCGCGCCGCGTTGCGCATCCACGGGTCGTGGGAGGAGTTTCTGTCCACGGTCAAGCCGCCGCGCGTGTTCGCGTGCTCCACGCACGGCCGTCGGCCCTACAGCGACGCGGCGTTCCAGCCCGGCGACGCGCTCTTGTTCGGGTCGGAAAGCCGCGGTTTGCCCGCCGCGATCCGGCAGACCTTCGCGCCGGAGTGCCTGCTGCGGATTCCCATGGCGCCCAACAACCGCAGCCTGAACCTCTCGAATGCCGTGGCCCTGGTGGTGTACGAGGCGTGGCGGCAACACGGATTTGCCGGAGGTCACGCGCCGTAATCCGCTCCGCGTCACGGTCTCCGGCGAGCCGCTGATTTTCTGATCTGCTGCGACGAGGCCTGACCGTGGGTGCGTTCACTCCGTCGGGACCATCACCACGATGGCCCCGCGCAGATCGCCGACCCCAAAATCGAACGCCTTGTCCTCCGGATATTTCTTGGCGAGAAACTCGGGACGCGAGGTCTTGGGCCCGTGGCATCTCAGGCAGGGCTCTTCCACGTCGATCCGGCGCATATAACGCTGATACGACTTGCCGTCCATTTCGATCTGATCCCACTGATCTTGCTTGGCGGGGTCTTTCAAGAACCCCTCCAGCACCGCGACTTCCGACAGAGTAGCCGCGTGCGCCGGGTTGCGGTTCTTGATCGCGGTCTGGCGAATCACTATACCTTCTTGCGCGGCCAGTTCCTTGGCCCGCGCACCCACCGGCGCGCACACCCGCTGGAAGGTCTGCTCCGTGACTTCTGTGTCGGCGCTGATGAACGTCCGCGCCAGCGCGCTGCGCAGACTCAGCAACTCGTGGGCAATCTCTTGGGCCCGAACTTTCTTTTGATCCGCATCCGCCGCAAGGCCCGCCGGTGAGCCTGCTGCGCCGACGACGATCAGAACGAGGGCCACCACGCTCGCGGTTTCACGCATACGTGACCTCCTCGGGTTTGTGACGTCTCGCGACAGGCGCTCGCACCGTCGTGACCTCGCGATCTCGTGTTGAGAAGCCCGACGCTCGGGTCTTCTTGCTCCTTACTCCGGCCCGTCGTCCGCGTTGGGGCGCAGATACATCGGCACGTAGCGCCGGGCCCACAGCACGAAACTTCCCAGCCACACCGCGGCGGCGAGCGGGATCAGGGCCCGGTTGAGCGACGCGGCCCCGGGCAATTCCCCCGCGATGCGCAGCATCGCGGCCGCGAGCACGCCCAGAAAGCAGTACCAGGTCAGCGGGTCCGCGACCAATGGACGCCCGGAATGCCCGAGCGAGACCCGCGAGGCCATGCCGATCACCATCGCGGAGAAAAACCCGATCGTCAGAGCGTGCAGCGGCGCCAAACCCAGCACGGGAACACCTCCGAGCAAGGCCAGGCTTTGCAGACCGAATAGGAACAACGCCAGCGCCAAACCCAGCAACGCCAGGTGCAGCATGGCCACGAGCGGGACGGTGAGGCCGCGGCGCAGCCCCCAGCGCACGGTCAGGTAGAGAACGATCCCAGCCATGGGCCAGTCCACTACCCACAGCAGGGTCCGCGCGCCGGACAGGTCCAACAACCCGTGGCCGATTGAACCCGCGAGCAGCACCGGCAACGCCCACGCCGGGCGACCCATCACCGACGTGCCGGCCACGCGGCGCGCGAACACCGGCAGCATGCGGGTGCCGACCGTGAGAAATACGGGCAAGACAACGAACCAGATCCCGCCGCGGCGCGACAGCTCGGCCCACCAGGCGTTGCCGCCCACGAGCCAGGCGGCAAAGGCCGCGGCCCCCAACCAGCCCACGATCATGGCGCTGACCAGAATCACCGGATCGACTTTCGGCTGCGGCGCGCTGACCACAAGAATACGGACAAGACTCGCAACGGCGACGGCCCAACCCGCGAGCTGAACAACGACGCCCAGAGCCAGGATCGCACGTCCTGCCAGCAGTCCCGCATAGAAGACTGCCACGCCGGCCATCATCAGCACGAAGGCACTCACGTACTCAGCGCGTCGAATCTCGATCTCGAGCCAGTTCGGGATAGCGGTCATGAGAAACCCGAACATGAAGAACGGGAAAAAAGCGTACAGCATCAAGTACGCGTGCACCCACGAGGACGGGACGGTCCAGGAAATCGGCGCATACCATCCCGCGTACCGGGCCAGCAGGTCGATCAACCACCAGGCGATGGTGACGATCGCCTGCACGGTGCCCGCCAGAAACATCACGCGGTGCGGCGCGGAGGTGAAGGTGACCCAACCGGAATAATTTACCGCCACGGGGAATTGATCCTCCGGGAACCAACGCCGGGGCGTTCGCCTGACGGAGTACGTCTCACCCGATTCAGAATGTCTGAATGAACTGCTGGAGGACCGGGTTCTGGAGAATGCCGCCGCCGGTGTGGACCAACGCCACGCGGCCCTCGGCATCCAGCAGCACGAACGTGGGCGTGCCCCGCGCGCGAAACAGCGTGGAAACCTGGTTGCGGGTATCGTACGCGGCGGGGAACACGAACGTCCGTTGGTGCGACTGCACATACCCCCGAATATTGGCCTCTGAATCCTGGAACCCGATCGCCACCGCCTGCAGGCCCTCGGCCTTGTGTTGCTCGTACAGCGCCTTCACGTTGGGCAGCTCGTGTTGGCACGTGCCGCACCACGAGGCCCAGAACATGAGTAAGGTCGGCTTGCCCGCGAGTGAGGCCTTGCTGATCGTCTTGCCGTCCAGAGTCGTCAACGCAAAATCCGGCGCCGCGTCCGACGGGGCGGCCAAGGCCGAGACCGCCAGGGTCATGCCCAGGGCAAGCGTACCAATCACCAGCCGCAACACGTTCGAACGAATCATGCGTCGTCTCCCTGTTTCGTGGTAGTAGCCCAGTGCGATCCGACGACCTCTGACCACCGTCCGTCCCACTCGATCGTGGCTCTCTGTACTACGATGAGTTAGGACTCCGGCCGGCGCCTGGAGCCGGCGAACACGCCGCCCGAGAACCCACTGATTCCCAACATGAACCCGAAGTCATACCAGCGGCCCGCGTTCGGAAACGCGTAGATCCGGATGTCGTCCGCGAACAGGCTGATGAAGAACGTGACGGGCGCGATGAAGCCGTGCCAGAGCCCCTTCCAGAAACCCGGCGCCTCGATCAACGGCACCGGCCCCGGCTGGTACGCGGCGCAGGAGGCCATCGCGACCGCGAGCGCCAGGCA
Source organism: Nitrospirota bacterium (assembly GCA_049325295.1). Classification (GTDB taxonomy): domain Bacteria; phylum Nitrospirota; class Nitrospiria; order 2-01-FULL-66-17; family 2-01-FULL-66-17; genus JBFLXB01. The sequence continues at coordinate 77,431 of JBMOMD010000021.1, read as the reverse complement.
CGCCGGTGTCAGCCACGCGGCGCGATTACCGCGCACTCCGGCCACCTGGGGCATACGACATCACCCGCGTCCTCCCGGTGGATCTCAACACGAACCCGTGCAGCGCGAACGAGAGCTGGCGGCATCGTGGTTCCTACCCGCGGCGCAGGTCCTGCTGTTTGCCGATGCGATAGGCGTCGACCGCCGCGAAGATCCAGCCGAGCGTGATCGCCAGGACCAGCAGGGTGAAGACGACGTTGCCGGACCAGGCCGTGGCTTGGGTGATGGCGCGCGACATCGTGTCCTGATCAATCACGCCGCCGTCCGCTTCGATCGCGGCGAGAATTCTCCCGGCCTCCCGCGCGGCGGCGGCCACGATCACCACCAGGCCGACCACGGTCGCCACCATCCACGCGACCCCGCGTTGGTACCGCTTGAGCGCGATCTGTCCCAGCCCCGGAAAGCCCAGCGCCGAGAGCAAGGCGCCTTTCATCGCGTTCGTCATCGCGTCATTACCTCCATCAGTCGCGTCCGCGTTGCACGGCGGCGTCCGCCTCACCCGTGGCGGATTTTCAGCGCCAGGATCGCGCCCGCCAGCACCAACGTCACCCCGTTGGCCGCGATCACGGGCGCGGAGCGGATCGCGATCCCGTAGATCAACCAGAGCAACACGCCGGTGGTGAAGATGAGGAACATGGGGAGCGAGAGATCCTTGGTGGAGCGCGACCGGCTCGCGCGCACGAGTTGCGGGACGAACGCGACCGTGGTGAATACCCCGGCCAGGAACCCGAGCGCGGTCACGGAGTCACCCATCGCCGTGTTATACGCCGCGAACCCGGTCGGACTCAAGTCGGCGACGCACCGGGGATGAGCGCGGTGAACGATTCGTCGCCGTGGGAGCGTTCGGAACCGACTCCGTCCTTGTGACGGGACGCCATGACGACGCGCAACCAGGGGCTTGCGCCGATTCGACCCGGGACGGAACCGGAACGTCAACAAGTCAAGACCCGGGCCGGGGACCACGCGAGATTTAGGGTAGGACCGGGACGACCGTGGTGCCGTCGGGCGGCGGTTCCGTGATCTGGAGGATCGTCGGATCAGGCGGCCAATCGAACACGTAGGTGACGGTGTCCTGTTGAATCGGCAGGTCGTGCGGGAGGCACTGGAGGCAGGACACCATCACGCCGTGGTCCGGGTGGCGCTGTTGCACGAGCTGGGTCAATCCGAAATTGGCCGCGCTGATCCCGTCGTGCGTCCCATCGGTGTCCGCCCCGAGAAATCCGTACGCGCGGCTGTTGCTCTCCCGGACCCAGCCGCGCAGCCCGTTTTCCAGGGCTTCTTTGTAGTAGATGGTCCCGTCGTCCACGGTGCCGTAGGCCCCGTCAGGCCCCGGGTCGGACTCGCACGTGCTGGTCGGATGGATCGAGCTCGGGGCCCCGGCGGTGCACTCCACGAACGCGGTCACGTCTTGCGCCGCGTCGGGATCTTGCGCGTCGATGGTCCCGGACGGATACAGCGTGTTGCCCACGCGCCGCGGGTTCAGATCGCGACCGAAGCGGGTGATCGGGCTTTCCCCCGCGTCGATGGTGCCGGTGTTCGGCTCGTACACGATGGCAAACGCGTTGCCGCCCGAGTCGAGCGCGGCCGCCGACGTCATGCAGTCCTCCTCGCCGTAGCTGGCGCCGCGGGTCCCGCAAATGACCCAGCTGTACGGATCCACGACCTCCTCGGAGTGGACGTTGGGACCGCTGACCATTCGGAACTGGCTTAGGAGCTGCTGCTCGAACTCGCCCGCGCCCACGCCGGTGCCGGTGGAATACTGCGCCATCCGGTCGTCGATGACGATCGGGAGCTTCTCGACGTCGTCGAGCGCAAAGTTTGCGAGCACCCACCCGCTGTTGGCGATGCCCTGCAGCGGATCCAGGCGCGTGGATTGGGTGATTTCCACGGGCGTGCCGTCCGCGGTGTCGGTGTCGCCGTCCGCGCCCTTGACCACCCACAGGTGAACCGCGCCGTCCGGGTCCTCGGTCACGTAGAACTCGCACCAGGACCCGCCGCACCCGTCCGAGTTCTGTCCGGGGCTCGCCGAAAACGCACCGTCGAGGTTGGACTGGGCGCGCCACCGGATCGCGGTCGGGTTGCGCGAGGCGCCGGTTACGGTCCGCAGACTCTGGGAGAACATGTCCAGATCCGTGTCCCCGCCGCCCGCAACGTACTTGACCACCAACGTGTCCGGCATGGCCTGGCGCGAGAACGACCAAGGGAAGCGGCCGCTGGTGACCGGCGCGCCGTGCGAGTCGAGTAGCCCGAGGATCCCCACCAACCCGAGTTCCGCCGAGGAGTCGGCCAGGGCCAGCCCCAGATCCCCGCCGGGTCCGGCCGATCCCACCGCGCTGAAGAACGGCAGCGATTCCAGAAACGGCGTGAAGCCGGACAGCCATTGCCCGCCCGAGAACGACGGCTGCAGGAGCACCTGATACCCGGTCCGGTGGTGATCACCCGAGGGCGGGATGAACGGCGTGCCGAACGCCGCATCATGGTACACCCCGGCGGCCCAGGCTTGGATGGACGCTTGGCCCCACGTGCCGCACCCCGCAGCGCTGGTCGCCCCGATCGGCGCGCTGCACGGGCTCATCGTGCCCATGTAGGGAATGTAGATGCCGCCGAGGGTGAACGTGCCGCCGATTCCGGTCGCATCCGACGACGAGATGAACGTGGGCACGAACAACTCGCTGCCCGCGACGCCCGTGCCCGAGGTCTCGTTGATCGTGAACAGGTTGGCGGCCATGGCCGGCGACGCAACCGCCGCGAACGCCAGCGCCATCCATATGGATCGAAGACCGCGAACGTGTGTCGGAACCATGGCCATCTGGGCACGCACCCTTCACCCCGACTGAAGATAAACCACTCCGTATTTGAAAAAAGACTGCAATGGCTGGACCAGAGGTTCAGGGAACCGACGCGATGAGAGAAACAACCGATGTGAAAACAGCGAGATGTCGGTCAAAACTTCAAGAACGAGGAGGCAGCAACTCGTGTGCGGCGAGGCCGGGCGCAGAGCGAAAAGAGGAATCATTTGCCCTCAATGGCCCCAAGCAAGTTCCCCTCGCATCGTCACCGGACCGTCACGACGTACGCCTGGTTAGGGCGCGGCCTCCTCGCGGGCGGTGGAACACGTCGTGCACAAGTGCATACCGGCCATCACCGCGCTGACCAGATCATAGAGATACTCGCGGTCAGACTCACCGACCCACCCGAACCACGACCGCTCCCATCCATTCAGGTACGCGGTCCGCACGAAGAGGTACACCGGCATGCGGTCGTCATACCCCTCGGTCCGGACGGCTCGATCCAGCCATCGCACGACCCCGGCGCGGGTGCGCACCGCATCGCGGCTCAGCGCGTCATCCGCCGCGGTCAGAATCCGGTGGAATTTGTAGAAGTCCTCCGGGTGCTCATTGAGATACTGCGTGGAGGTTGCGGCCAGGCCGGACAGATTCAGCCGCCGGTCCGCAATCGGGATCCGGGTATAGTCCACCGCCGTCGCGCAGGAGGCGAGCACCAGCGCGAGACAGCACAACACGCCCGACCGTGTGAGCATATGCCGCACGCGCCGTTCCTCGGCAGCGGAGTCCGTCGTCGTAACCGTTCGGAGTCCCCTTCGAGAAATCGGGGCTCCCTCAGTCCGACCCCGCCCGGCGCGGACGCCATCATCGCCCTGCGAACCAAGCGATGTCAATGACGCGGAAGAAATGGGTAACAGGCCCTGATTCAATGGTGACGGATGCACCATTCAAGACGGCCCCCCGAGCGAAGCGGGAGTCTAGGAGCGGCGGAGTCTGGACAGCCGTCCCAAAACCAGGATCAGACGGCGCCGCAACCCGCGCCAGCATGCGGCCACGCGTTCCCGAGACGTCAATTTCGGCCGAATTCCTGCGCGGATCAACTCCCACTCCCGTTCGATCCGCGCACGGCAGGACTGGCACATCCCGTGGGTGGGCGTCGAACCCTCCGCGTCCGACCCGTCCATGAGAGTCAGGCACCACGCACAGATTCGGGTCATCGTTCCCTCCCTCGCATTGACCCGCCGCGGAAATTTCCCTACAATGCGGCGGGCTCGGGCGTCACCACGGGAACCGGGCGATAAATGGGCGAGGCAGGGGCTCTCCTCCCCTGCCTCGCGAAGGCGGCCTCCCCACAGCCCCCTCATTGCGTGAGAATAGCCATGGGAATGGCGCGCCCTTGTTATAACGTGATTGACCCGTGCCCGAACGACGGGTCGCGCGCGATTCGTTGCGACAGTATATTTTCTATAGAGAATATTGTCAATGCCTTCATTCTCTAAAGAAAATATCTTCTCCCGCGCGGCGATCGGACGGCGGGTGCGGCACGTACGCGGCGGGTTGACGTATCAGGCCTTTGGGGCGCGTCTGGGCGTGTCCCCGGGCTTCGTCAGTGAAATCGAGCAGGGGCGGAAGAAGCCGTCCGCCGAGATGCTCTTCGCGCTGGAGAGCCAGTTCGGGGTGGACGTGAACTGGCTCCTGCGGGGCGGGCCGGGCCCCACCCGGGTGGCGGAGGCGCCGCCGGCGTACGGGGCGGCCGGCGCTCGGCGGCCGCCCACCCCGCGCGAGATCCCCCTCTACACGCTCGAGGGCGGCGGGGGTGCCTTCGACCTCCCCCCGACCGACGTCCTCCGGGTCCCCGCAGCTTTTTCCGGCCCGACCATTATCGCCGCCCTCGTCCCCGACGACGCCATGACCCCCACGCTCCCACCCGGCGCGATCGTCGGCATTGATCGCTCACAGACGGCGGTCAGCGACAGCGGAATCTACGCGGTCTCGCTCAAGGAGCCGTCCGGCGAACGCCTGACGATTCGCCGCCCGTACAAAGTGCGGGGAGGCCTCCGCCTGCGAGCGGACAACGACCGCCACGCGGATCTCACCGCGCTGCGGACACAGGCCCGGGTGGTGGGTCGAGTGGTGTGGTCGCTACAGAAACTGGACTGACCGGATCACGGGCCTGGCTGGATGCCCGGTCCAGGACATGGACTTGAGGATGTCGGCAACGCCCGAGCTTCCCTCCGCGCAGGGCAATCGTGGTGAAACTGGATGTGATGATGGCTCCGGTTGGTCGGAATCTGATTCGGGCAGCCCTACCGCGCGTACTCCGGCTCGTGCCGGCTTTCCATTGATGTTGCACCTCATGTTGGACTTCTGTTTGGTCGGGATCGCTCGCCCTCCGCGTCGGCCATAGAACCCGGTCGGAGGCGGCCCCAACACCATAAACAACCGATGTGCGGTTCAGTCGTATGCGCCAACTTAAGGCACCCGCGTCAGAACTCCTCGGCTCGAAAATACTTACTTAATTGGGACCGTCCCCCAGTATGTCGTTGCAAAGGTCGACCGCCCCCCAACAATCAGGCCAGAATATATCGCCCCGATTTCTTGCCCCCGATCCGGCGAACCAACCCTGCTTCAAGAAGCGGATTGAGCAAGTCCATCGCCCCTTGTCTGGACACGCCCACGCCGTCGCGGATCTCCTGCGGCGTGAGGCTCTGACGGTCGCGCAGCAACCGGAGCAACTGCTCCTGCTTCGGCCGCAAGACGATCTTCTTCGGCCCCGCCCCGGCGGCGAGATGCTGAACGCGCACCCACACCCGCTCCAGCGTGAGGCGCAGCGCCTCGGCCGTGTACTCCAGCCACTCACTCAAGTCCTCGCCCTGCCGCCTCACCGCATCCAAGGCGGAATAGTAGCGCGGACGATTCTCCCAGAACACCTCATCCACGGAAAAAATGTGATGGGTATCGAACCCGCGCCGATACAGTTCCCAAAGCGCCAACGCGCGTCCCGTGCGCCCGTTGCCGTCGGCAAACGGATGGATGGCTTCAAACTGATAGTGGATGGCGGCGGACGAAATCACCGGCGACCATTTGAGCGAGCGCGCAGACCACCACTCTAGCAACTCGGCCATCATGCCGGACACCATTTCCGGCGCGGGCGGGAAATAGTTCCCCACCCGAACCCGGATGTCGCGATAGCGCCCGGCCCGGCCCTGGGCCATCACATTCGAGGCGATGATCGCGTGCAGTTTCAAGACGTCCTCGTGCGTGATTCGTTGTTTCTTCGCGTGCCGCTCGATAAACCGGAGCCCGGCCAGGTAATTGAGCACCTCGCGCCTGGCCCGTTCCGACTCAGCCGGAAGCGTCTGTCCTTCCTCCAATAAGCGGACCTGTTCGAGCGTGAGCGGATTGCCCTCGATGGCGGTGGAGCTATGAGTGTTTCGGACGCGGGCATCCCGCTGGAGCGCGGGAATCCAGGGCACCTGGACCGTGGCGGCCAGAATCTTTTCCCGGAACGCCGCGATCTCCTCCAGCAGGGCCACCAGATGCGCGGTGACGGTAAACCGGGGCTCGTACGCCATGTCCCACGGTACCGATACGTCAAGTATAAGTCAAATTATAGGTCAAGTTGGCAACCGCGTTACTTATTTCTTAACAACGTCCCGGGCCCCGTCGACCATGCGGGCATGGACCGTGTAAAGAAGGTGATCCGTTCAGGACCGTCCGGGATCCCTCCCGAAACCGGCTGCAACTATATTGGAGAGATTTTAAATCTTGAAAGAACGTCCCCGACAGGACCCCTGCTGGAAAGCCCTGATCCATTCTGGCGACTGGTTGTCGGACTCGTGTCGTTGCTGGGAACAGTCCTAGCATCCCTCCAGACCTGGATGGGGTTTGCCGAGAACGCGGACAAGCACAAAGCCGCCGGAGAAGCCTCCCCCGAGCGATCAGCCGTTCGTTCGCTATGTTCATGCTGAAACACGCCAACAGCGGGCTGGAGCAACGACAGATTGCGTTTGCCGAGCTCGACACGCTGGTGCGTAAGTTGAACGAACTGCCCAAGACGTTCCCGTCGTTACCGGACCGCTTCTACAGCAAAGCCCAGACCGACCTCAGCGCTCAAGACCCCACAAGGGGCGCCCAACAAGACGTCGCTGACCTGGCGGCGTAGTTTCAAGCCACACCAGGAAAGCAGCCTGACCCTTATTCGCCATTTTCTGGCCTCCGGCTCAGCGTCCGGCCGGCCGAAACGTCGGCGCCGCATCCTTGAAGAACTGGTACGCCGTAGCTTCGAAGGCCTGCTCTTCGCTATACGTGAACAGATTCACCCACACGAACGGCAGCAGGCCCGCCCAGAGTCCCATTTTGCGGGTAATGGGGTAACTGAACGACTCGCCCTCCTCACCGTCCTTGAAGAGGTGATAGTGCACCACATAGCCTTCGCTGGTGCTCCACGCGGGCAGCAGCGTCAGGGTGGAAACGGAGAGATAGCCGAAGGCCAGCGCCGGCAGCGACAACGGCCGCCACTCAACGTTCACCAGGCAATACAGTCCCTTGGCTGGCATCTCGTTCACCGACCGGGTCTTGGCGAACGGCGTCCGCTCGCGAAAGACGACCTCCAGCGCGGCCTCCCCGCCAGAGTTGATCACAGGAAACGGGTTGATGTGATACGCCAGCGCGTCGTAGGGCTTGGACGTCGGCGCCTCACCGATCATGGTGGTGGGGAAATCCCGATATGTGGTAATGCACGACGCGAGGAGCGGCAGCAGGACAATGAGCAGCTTCCGGGACAGGCGCGTCATACCGACCTCCTTTTCGGCCATCTGCGTGGTCAGATCCTGAGTCTGTCGAGAGTCGCAGCGCGCGATCTTGACAGAAGCCACCCCGAAAGTCCACCCCGGCATGCCGGGGAGTGCAGGGATGCATTGCGGGTCCAGTCTGACCTGCTGGGGTCGTTAAATCTCTTAAAAGAGCGTTCCCTATTGGCCCAGAGTTTTGGCACGATCGCGGCGGAGGTAATTTAAAACGACTCAGGGTCATGGTCACGACTCAGGTCACGACTAAGCACGACTCAGCGACTCAGGGTCACTCAGGACTCAGGGTCAGGTCTTGCAATGAAACATCCCTCCCCCACGCTCACTAGCCTCATCGCGCGCAGCATCAAGACCGCTTCGAGACTTGGCCTGCGGCCCCTTAAACCGCGCGCCACACACCTCGTACATTTACTGGAGAGGAGGCCCAGCTTAGCCCGTTGCGGTGTGGTGAATCAAGACGGAAAATGATGGAACCGGGGAAACGGTGAATCGGGGAACCGGAGTGTGAGAGGGGGCAAAGGGGGTGTAAGCACGAGCCGGGGAAGGGGGAAATCGGCGAACCGGGGAACGACCAATGCGCCGATCACACCACGCGTCACACGGCTTGCTCCCCTGCCGCATGCCGGCCGTAGCGCGGGTGTCGCTCGCACACCTCGAATCCGATTCGCCGGCGCTCGGTCGTGGGCGGCGTCATGAGTTCGTGGATGGCATCGAAGACGATCTTGAACTGGGCATCGTATTTCTGCTTGAGCTGCGCGAGCTGTTGGGCCAGCTCGGCGTGGGAGGCCAGGATCTGGCGCAGCCGCACGAAGGCGCGCATGATCTCGATGTTGACTTGTACCGCTCGTTCGCTGTTGAGCACGCTGGAGAGCATCGCGACGCCCTGCTCCGTGAACACGTAGGGCGCGTATTTTCGATGCCGGCCATACCCGAGCTTTAAGGTCGCAAAATGCGACCTTAAAGTCGCGAACTCTTCTCCGGTCAGTTGGAACATGACGTCGGATGGAAACCGTTTGATGTTGCGCCTGACTTGCTCGTTGAGGCGCTTGGCGGTGACAGCGTACAGTGCGGCAGTTGCTATCCAGCATGGCTCGGTGGCCGCGTATGTTCAGAATCAACTGATCGAGGCGCTCGGATGGTACCAGCATCGGCGTGTCTCCTCAGTCGTCGGGAACGGTCACCGCGTCCGCGAAGCGAGCGGGAGCATAGCCTGTCGCAGCGGTGACGGTCAAGACATGACAACAACGTTGAGAGCAGCGCACTGGATTCCCGCCGACGCGGGAATGACAATCTGACATTGACCAACTCCGCAACGCGTCGCACCGCCAAATGTTAAGAAGGATTCAGTAGTGGGATTGCTATCCACCGAGCCTGTGGACAAGGTGGGGATAAGCATTGGTATCGAGCGCGTTTACCCGCGTGAAACACGGCGACCAGCGTGTTGCCTAAATTTTTGGCCAGAACTTTCGTCGAAAAATCAGTGAGATCGACTCATGGTGAGGCATAGCCCGTTCGTATATGTTTCAAATTTCCGAGATTTTCAGCCGTCCACAGCATTCGGCGACATCGGCTCACACCGTACGGCGGGTCAACGCCCCTTGCCCGTAGCGCGGTCTGCGATCCCGGACGACAAAACCGATTCGTTTGCGCTCGGTAAGGAGCTGCCGAAATCGCACGAACGCGCGCATGATTTCGATGTTGACCTGCGCGGCCCGTTTGCTCCGCAACACACTGGAGAGCATCGCCACTCGAGGGGTTATTCTTGACGCCGCCGGTGCTCGTGCGCTTTGATCAGTTCGCGCAGCCGCACTTCGCCGAGCGGCATGTGGCTCTTCACGCGAAGGCTGTCGCGAAATTCCGCGCCGAACCGTTCGTCGTATCGCCAATTGACCCAGGCGATGATCAACATCGTGAGCAGGGCGCCCAGCCCGGCCAGGGCCATGTCCTTTTGCGCGTCCCAAATGTCGCCCTGCGAGCCCAGGTACGCGAGGCCGGCCTGGGGATTGACCACCGCGGCCACCAGCCACTCGAAGATCTCGAAGATGGCGCTGCAGGAGAGCGTGACGTCCAAGGGCAGCACGTAGCCCCAGACACCCCGCACCGACGCAATGCGCAGGAACATCTCGCGGATCGGGTACGCGAGCAGGAAGCCAAACGAAAAATGCACGAGCCGGTCGTAGTGGTTGCGATCCGCGCCAAACCACGCGCTGACCGTGCCGCCGAACGGGACTTTCTCGTAGGTGTAGTGCGCGCCGAAGATATGGAGGATCAGAAACAGGGTGATCAACGTGTAGGAGAGATCGGACAAGCGAAAGTACCGCGCGATGAGCAGGCCGGTGGGCACCAGGACCAAAACCAAGATGTTCTCCAGCAGCCAGTCATGGCGGTACCAGGGCTTGATGGCGAGGATGATCCACAGGACCACGAAGGCGGCCAGCAGAAATTGCTGGTACCGCGTGAAGCCGTTCGGCGTGCTCATAAGCCCTCCAGGGTTCGGAGCAACAACGGCGCAGCGTACTCCGCGGCGGGGTACGCGGTCAAGCAGGTGTCTTGACAAGGCACGCGCCGTGCCCGCATGATGCCGGCGACGAACCTCCAATCCTGGGAAGGGAGACCCGATGAGGCCTGTTGCGCTCGCGGCGGCCGTGGCGTTGTTGGCGACGGCGTGCGCCGGCACCAAACTCACGTCCACCTGGAAGGACCCCGAGTACCACAAACAGCCGAAGAAAATTTTGGTGGTGACCATGGTGTGGGATCCGAAGAACCGCCAGCGATTCGACGAGAGTCTGGTGCGCCTGTTCAAGGCGCGGGGCCTCGACGCCGTGGCCGGGTACGACCTGTTCCCGGAGCCGCGGCTTCCGGAGAAGGACGTGGCGGCCCCGCGGGTCAGGGACACCGGCGCGGACACGGTGTTGCTCGTCAAGCTCCTGGACAAGACCAGCAACCTCCGGTACCTGCAGGGCACGGATTACTACGACCCGGGCATGTACCGGGATTGGCCCGCGTATTACGGCGCGGGATACGCCACCGGGGTGGACCCGGAATACGCGATCGCGGAAGCCAAATTGTTCGACGTGGAGACGGAGCGACTCATCTGGGGAGCGCTCAGCCAGACCACCATTCAGAACGATCGACAGGCCACGTTCGAGTCGTATACCACCGCCCTCTTCGACGAGTTGACCAAGGAACGCTTGATTCCATAGCGCGCCGGCCGTGCTCGTCGGCGCGAGACGCGCGGGCGTCGTGACTCACTCTCGCGTCTGTGTTATGGTTCCGGGTTATGCATTCGGGGCGAACCCTGGGCAAGCATCGGCAACGCCGGATCGGGGAGGGAGCGGGAACATGGCGAACGCACACGTGATGACGAAGGTGCTGGTTGCACTGGCGGTCGTGGCCCTTGCGGGTTGCGGGGGCAAACAGGTGTTGATGCCCAAGGAACCGCCGGCGTGGGTGATCAAGGGCAGCGGCGCGTTCAAGGACGCGGGCGAACACGTGTTTTACGGCGTGGGTTCGGTCACCGGCGTGCACAACAAGCCCTTGGCGGTGAGCTCCGCGGAAAACCGGGCGCGGGCCGAGGTGGCCAAGGTGTTCGAGACGTATTCGGCCTCGCTGATGAAGGACTACGCGGCCTCCACCACCGGCGGCGCCGCAATCACGGGCGACACCCCGACCAGCGAGGAGCAACACATCGAACAGACCATCAAAACCTTTTCCGCGGTCACCTTGTCGGGCGTGATGATCGTGGACCGCTGGGAGGACCCGTCGAACGCCACGATCTACTCGCTGGCGCGGCTCGACCTCAAGGCGTTCGAAGACCAGGTCAAGAAAATGCAGGAGTTGAACGCCAACGTGAAAGCCTACGTCAAGGAGAACGCGGCACGCGCGTTCGACGATCTCGCGACCGAGGAAGAGAAACGTCGCTGACAAGTGGGACACGATGCCCGCGCGCGGTGAACGGAGACAGGAGGACTCGATGAAACACGCGGTGATGACCCTGGCGGCTTTGGTCCTGGTGGTGGGCGTGACGGCCGGCGGCTGCGGGAAGAAACAGGTCTCGCGGGTGGACGTGACCGAGACCATCGATTTGAGCGGCCGGTGGAACGACACGGATTCGCGCATGGTGGCCGAGACCATGGTGTCGGAAGCGCTCTCGCGCCCATGGGTGGACAAACACGTTAAGGAGCACCGCAAGGATCCGACCGTGATCGTGGGCACCGTGGTGAACCGCAGCCACGAACATATCAGCGTGGCCACGTTCACCAAGGATCTGGAACGCGAGTTGACCAACTCCGGACGCGTGCAGTTCGTGGCGTCCAAGGGCGAACGCGAAGAACTCCGGGAAGAACGGATCGAGCAGCAGACCCACTCCAGCGAAGAGACCGCCAAAGGCCTGGGCAAGGAGATCGGCGCGGACTACATGCTCAAGGGTGAAATCAACAGCATCGAGGACGAGGAAGGCCGCGAAAAGGTCGTCTACTACCAGGTCACGCTGGAAATGATCAACCTGGAAACCAACGTCAAGGTCTGGTTCGGCGACAAGAAGATCAAGAAGCTGGTCGAGCGGAAGCGGTTCGGGTTCTGACGCGCCCGCGCGGTTCGCGCCCCGTGGCATCGCCCTCGACCGCCGGCCGCGGCTTGCGGGCCGCTCGTTCTCTCCCCGCCCTCGGGCTGCTCGCGGGTCTGCTCGCGGGCTGCGCACCCGCGGCGCAACACTACGTGGGCGTGGAAGCCCGGATCGCCCAGGCGCGCTTCGCGGACGCCGACCACCTCATCGAGGAACAGGCTCCACATTACGGCCGCAGGAATCAGGTCTTGTACGCGCTCGACCGCGGGATGACCCTGCACTACGCCGGTCGCTACGAAGAGAGCAACACGTTTCTCGAGCAGGCCGAACGGCTCATCGAGGACTTGTTCACCAAGAGCGTCACCGCTGAAACCAGCGCCATGCTCAGCAACGATTACACGCTCCCCTACCAAGGCGAAGACTTCGAGACCGTGATGATCAACGTGGTGGCCGCGCTCAACTACGCGCTGCTGAGCCAGTGGGACGACGCCTTGGTGGAAGCGCGTAAGGTGGACCATAAACTCAACGTGATCAACGACCGGTACGCGAAGAAAAACGTGTATCGCGAAGACGCGTTCGCCCGGTACCTGTCCGGCATCCTGTACGAAGGCCGGGGTGAGCTCAACGACGCGTTCATCGCGTATCGCAAGGCCTACGACACGTACCGCGTCTACCAACAAAACTACGGCACCCCGCTCCCGCCGACCCTGCCCGGCGATTTGTTGCGGGTGACCGAGGCCTTGGGCTTGACCGAGGAACACGCGCAATACCGCGCCGCGTTCCCCGAAGCCACGTGGACCAAGCAGAAAGACCTTCGGAGCCAGGCCGAGGTGATCGTCGTCAGTTTCGACGGGCTGGCGCCGATCAAAGTGAACGAGTTCGTGGACGCGCCGATCCCGGACGGGTCGGGCGGCGTCTACATCTTGCGGATCGCGTTCCCCAAGTTCGTGCCCCGGCCCACCGGTCTGCTCGGCGCGGACGTCCGCGTGACGAACGAAGCCGGCGGCGTGGGCGAACAGCGCACGTTTCTGGTGGAAGACATCACCGCGATCGCGGAGAAAGATTTGGCCGATCGCATCGGGCGCATCTCCGCTAAAGCCATCGCGCGCGCCACCGCCAAATACGCGGCCGCCCGGGCCGCGGAGCACGGGGCCAAACAGTCGCAGGGCGAGGGGACCGGCGCCATCGTCGGTCTTTTGGGCAACATCTACAGCCTGGCGACCGAACAGGCCGACACGCGGAGCTGGCGCACGCTCCCCGGCGCCATCCGCATGGCGCGGGTCTGGGTGCCGCCGGGCCGCTACACGATAACAATTTCATCGGACGGCGCCGCGTCCGCCAGCCGCGAGGTGACGCTGGAGGCCGGGCGCAAAACGTTCATCGCGCAGCGCGTGGTCGGGACCGTGGCGGGGCACTGACGTGATCGCTCGATATCGCGCGCGCGCGTTCGGCCCCACCATCGTGCTGGCGGGCAGCCTGCTCGCGTGCGCGAGCGCCGGCATCCTGACCGCGCGCGCGCCCGACTGGGTGGACGGCCCCGACGCGCGATACTCCGAGGTCGCGTACCTGACCGGCGTGGGCCGCGCCGACGGCATCGAGGCCGCGGAGGATCGGGCCTACGCCGCGATTTCCCGGGTGTTCTCCGCGCAGATCTCCCAGCGCACCACCGAGTGGGAGCGCTACCTGCAGAGCGATGACGCGGGCGGCGCGTCGTCCCAGCGCGACGTCTCGATCGACCAGGTCACCAAGGTCTCCACCGGCAAGGTGCTTGAACACGTGGTCATTGCCGAGCGGTATCGGGACGAGGACACGAAGGTGCACTACGCGTTGGCGGCCATGGATCGCCGACAGGCCGCGGCCACGCTCCGCGAACGCATCGCGGGCCTGGACCGCGAGATCGATGCGTTGCTCGACCCCGCCGCGCGCCGGGACGACACGCTCGCGCGCCTGCGCGCCCGACACCTGGCGATGCGGCTCTTATTGCTTCGCGACGCGTACCACACCGACCTGCAGATCGTGGACCCGTCGGGCCGCGGCGCCGAGTCGTTGACGCGGCTCAAAACCGTGCGCATGGAGTTGCGGCGTGACCTGGAACAACACGTGCGCATCGCGCTCGAGGTGACCGGCGACGAACCCGCGGCGATCCGGACTGCGCTCACCCAGGGCCTCAACGCCTACGGCTTGCCGGTGAGCGACGCAAACCCCACGAACGCGGACATCGTGATTCGCGGCGCGGCCCGCTTCGAGGCCGTGGAGCACATGCCGCAAGGGCCGTTCGTGCGGTGGACCGCCGGCTTCGACCTGCTGGATCGATCGACCGACCAAATCATCGGGTCCATCCGGCGCAACGGCCGTGAAGGCCACGTGACCCGTCGGGAAACCGACGCCCGCGCGCTGCGCGCCGCGCAGCAGGCCGTGTCCGACGACGCGGGCCGCGTGTTGGCCGCGTTCTTGTTCGGCGCCGAGACCGGGTTGGACCCCTCACCCTCACCCCAGGAGCCCTGACCATGAGACACGTTGCGTGGTTGTTGGTCGCGCTGGTCGCGACCCTGACGATTCTGCCCGCCTGTTCGACCGCGCCGGCGCCGCGCCACGATTACGACAAAACGCGCAGCCACGCGGACGACGCGCAGCGGGACTTGGAATCGGAGGAAGGCAAACACTAAGAACGCCGCAAGCGCGTCTTACCCGCCCTCGCGATAGCGCGGGACGGACGGATCCACCAGGCACGACCAGGCGTCGATGCCGCCCATCAAATTGGCCACGCGCGGAAACCCGGATTCCACCAGGATCTGCGCGCCCTCGTAACTGCGCGCGCCGTGGTGACAGCAGACGATGATCTCGTCGTCCTGATCCAGCTCCAACACGCAGTCCGCCAGTTCGCCCAACGGAAAGTTGATCGAACCCGGGATGTGCGCGAGCGAGTACTCCCACGTCTCGCGCACGTCCACGATCACCAGCGCCTCGCCGGCGTCGAGCCGCGCCTTGAGCGTTTGCGGGTGGACATGGGTGATCGCTGGAGGATTCATCGCGGAGTATTGTAACGACTCTCGGTCGCTTGCGCCTCCGTCGGCCGTGTGGTCACGAGCACGCAATCGTTATGTCATCGGCCTCAGTCCTCGCCCTTTTGCCCCACGAACTGATCTTCCTTGTTCTTGAACAGCACGTTGAACGTGGTGAGGGAGCCGTAGATGCGGGTGATGTATTGCTGCAGTTGGACCTTGTCCGCGTCCGACAGGCCCTTGTGCGCGTTGACGTGTTGCTCCAGCACGCGCAACCGGTCGCGCACCATCACGATCTTGTGAAACAAGGTGTCCAGCGGCACGACCTTGGCTTCCAGCTCCGCTTTTGAGGGTTTGAGCACCAGCTCCCCGCCTTTCCAGCGATCCGCGAGTTCGGTGTCGGGCGCGTCCTCAACGCGCAGCTCGTGCAAGGCGAGTTTGGCCAGATCGTACGCCGCGCTCTCGGTCGGCGAGAGCCGCTCCAGTTCACCCATCGGCACCACGACCTGTTGATCGGTCCGCGTAAAGTACACCCCGCAGCGCGCGCTCGCATCCACCCCGAACACCGCCTCCACCCGCCCCACCCCCCACCGCTCGTGCCGCACCAAGTCTTTTCGAACCACCTGAGCCATCTGACCCTCCCCTGTCGCCTATGGCCTCGACTACTTTCTATCTTCCGGGCTCCGCCCGGAGCCTGTTCAGCAACGCGCCAGATGCAAGGCGCCGCGAGAACCGGACCGGAGCGCACTAGTTCGTGCGTGAGGACCGGAAGCGCAGCGGCAACGCCGCAGATGGCCGTTGATGGACAGGCTCACCGGGGTAGCATGTCGGGATGCCACCCAAATACCACCAACGTCGCCAAAAACCCGAGCACATACGCCACCGCCACGTGCCACCCCTCCGCCAGCCAGCGCCCCGTGTTGCGCGCCTCGGGAAACAAGTTGCAGACCGCCACCCCGGCGGACGACCCGAACCAGATCATGGACCCGCCGTACCCCACCGCGAACGCCAGCACACCCCAATCGTACCCGCCCTGGAACAAGGCCAGGGCGGTGAGCGGAATGTTGTCGAACACCGCGCTCACGAACCCCAGTCCGAACGCGCTTTGCCACGATGGGTCTGGCAGCGAGCTCACCGGCATCAGGCTCGCGGACAATACCAGCGAGCACAGAAACAGGCTGCCCTTGATGGCGCGCGCAAGCTCCGTCCATGGGGTGGACCGAACCGCGCTGCCGATCACGATGGCGACCCACAACCCGACGGCCGGAAAATCCAACAACACGTTGGCCGCGATGGTGCCCGCGATCATCAGCGCCACCACCGCCAACCGGCCCGCGTCGATCGCCGGGCTGCCGGAGGCGGGATCTTTCCGGATCGGCTGCACGCGTTGTTGCGCGCGCGCCGCGATGATCCCGGAGACCAGAATGGCCGCGGCCGCGCCCACGAACGCGTCCGCCACGTGGATGGCCGGCACGCCCGCGATCCACATCATGGTGGTGGTGGTGTCGCCGATCACGGAGCCCGCGCCGCCCGCGTTGGAGGCGGCCACGATGGCGGCCAGGAACCCCACGTTCACCCGGCCCCGGTACAACTTGTTGGCCATGACCCCGCCGATCATGGCGGCCGCGATATTGTCCAGGAACGTGGAGAGCGCGCCGACCAGCGCCAGCAACGCGAGCCCGCCCCACCAATCATCCGGCAGCCACCGCGGCAGCCAGTCCGGCACCCGCGAATCCTCGAACTGCTTGGCCAGGATCGCAAAGCCCAAGAGCAGGCCGATCAAGTTGGTCACCAGCCGCGCCTCGTGCGTCAGGTGCGCGGCCAGATTGAGGTCCGTGGTCAGCAACGCGTGGCCTGCGATCACGGCGAGCCCGGTGATCGCCACCTCGAAGCTGCGTCGATGGAACACGGCCACGCCCAGCAGGGTGGCCGCGAACAGCAGAAACGGGACCGGGATACCCAGAATCATGAGTCGGACCCGGCCCACGTGATGAGGTCGCGTCGCATCCGCGTGGTTCTACCTGAGCCGGACCGAAAGGTCAAACCGTCACGCCGGGCGCGGCGGCGAAAACCCGGTTGACGCGGACGGACCGATCGTGGTACACATCTTCCAGTGTCAGTTGGGGTGCTCGCAGGTCGTGAGTGGAAGGAACGTTACCGCAGCCGTCACCAGATGCGCTGCGGTTTTTTTTTCGCCCGCAATTCCCCGCCTGATCAAGACCTCGGGGGCAACCCCGAAATATTTCTGGAGGGAGGTGATTGTTTTATGGCAAAAGGCAAAGTGAAGTGGTTCAACGGCAGCAAGGGCTACGGCTTCATCAGTCAGGATTCCGGCAATGATGTCTTCGTGCACTTTTCCGCCATTCAAGGCGACGGATTCAAATCTCTGGACGAAGGTCAAGAGGTGGAATTTGAGGTCGTGAACGGGCCGAAAGGGCTCCAAGCAGCGAACGTGGTGAAGGTCTAACCTTCCCGCGAACAACCACGAAAGGCCCGGGGACACTCCCTCCGGGCCTTTCGTATTTTCAGCGAGGCGTCGCCCGTGAGCGTGCTGGCCGTCGACATCGTTCTCATCCCCGACGCGAAACTCGTCGCGTCCGCGATCACGCTCAACCGATCGCTCCAGGGCGAACCAACCGCCCCGATCGTCCTGGATCCATCCACCTGCCTCCCCCCACGTGTCATTGAGCATGGGCTGCGTGCGCGAAGACGAGGTGTCCGCGATCGCGAATATGCTCGACACCCTGGCCCGCGCGCACCCGCAGATCGAGCTCATTCCCACCGGGTTTCACGTCCGGCAATCCCAGACCGGGTACGTGGTGGCCAGCGTGGAACTGGCGCGCACGACCACGCTCCAACTGTTGCACGAGGCCGTGATGCGCGGGATCGAGCGATTCGTGAGCCGCGAGGCCACGCCCGAGATGTTCGTGGACCCGCACGCGATCCCGCCGAGCACGCTCCGGTGGGTCAATGAGTACGCGACGGGCGCGAGCTTCGAGCGGTTCTGGCCGCACATCACGCTCGGGATGGGCGCGCTGCCCGAGGACGCGATCCGGCCGGCGTCCGGCCTCGCGTCACGGTTGGCGCTCTGCCAGCTCGGTCCGCACTGCACGTGCCGGCGAGTCCTGGCCGAAACATCGCTTCGACCCCGCTACCGCGGCGACCGCGCCGGCGGGTAGGCGACCCACGTGGCGAACACCAGGAGCGCAAAAAGCGAATACGCCAGGGTGAACACCCACGGCGGCGCGGAGTAAAACAACAGCCGACCGACCCAGTGTGCGATGAAGGTTTCCTGGTAGGGCACGGCGCCCGCGCGTTCGCGCAGCGCGTTTTCCAGCACGGTCAGGACGCACGGAATCCCCGCCCAGGCTTTGACCACCACGATGCCGATCGCCGCGGCGTGCGCGTAACGAAACAGCGCGCCGCGGGTCCAGCGCCACCCGCGCCGCCACCCGATCAGCACCGCGGCCTGCCCGCCGATCACGAACGCGACAAAGAGCGCGTGCGCGACGAGCGTGAGGTCCGCCAACACGGCGTAGAGGCTCGGCATCGTCGGTCGGGACCGGCCTCGCGCAGACGCGACCCGCGGGTCGCGGGGTTATTTCTGGCCGGAAGCCCCCGAGAAGTATTCGGCGCGGCTCACCGCCACGTCGGAAACGAACATAACGCCGGTGTAGCGCTCGAAGATCGGCTTCAAGCCCGCGAGGATCGGCTCCACCTTGTCATGCGGGACCACGGTCGAGAGCATCACCAGGCTATCCATATCGTTGAACATGGGGTGCGCGGTGTGGAAGCCGTGGTGGCCCTTGCCGGAGATGTTGTGGAAGATCGTGTATCCGGTCGCCTTGATGCCGTCCAAGAGATCGGTGACGAATTTGACGTGTTCGCCCTGGATCACGATCCGGATTTCTTTCATCGGGTGCAGCGTGAGGCCGGTCATGCGGGGTGTTCCTCCTTCTTGATCACGACGCGCGCGTGGGGGGAGACGGGCCGTCGTCGCTCAGCGACGTCCAGCCCTGTCTCGGGACATAGTAATAAAAAATTCCGGTGGCCGGGTCAAGCGCCGCGAGGCGCACCCAGTCGTTGTCGTAGAGCCGCTGCAGCGCCCGGTGGCGGCGGATGATCTGGCTGATGCGGTCCGTGGGCGCCTCGATCAGCGTGAGCAGTCGCATGGGTTCGTGATACGGCCGCGGCCCGTCCATCACGGTCTGCGCGGCCAGGCCGGTCCGCAGGTCGCTCTGGGGGCCGGACATGACGCCGAACCGGCCCACCACGTTGTGGTAGATCTTGCTGCCGCTGCCGTAGACCTCGGGGTCCACGGTGGAGAAGTAGTGCTCCATGTTGATCCACTGCCCCACCACCTGCGGGCCGGTCATCACGATCTCCAGCAATCTGCCGGTCGGGTCGCCTTGATAGTCGTACGAATGCAGAAACACCCGGCCGTCGAGCGGCACTCCGCGCGTGAGGTCACGACGGCCGATAATGAAGGCCGCGTTGCCCGACAGTCCCCACTCCGGCCGGACCTGGCTCCAATCACTGCTCCGCCGTTTGACTTCCCTGGCCGCGCGCTTCGGGGTCAAGGGCTCCGGCATCTCCGGAAACCGTCCGCACCGCTCGCGATTGTTGCGAAGCCCGGCCTCCAGCAACGCGGCTTCCAAGCGGAGCATGTCGTTGCGATGCGTGTGCGGGAGATCCTCCAGGTCGAACAACTTCACCTCGTCCGTGGTCGTGTCGTGGCGCCCCGCGATGAAGTACGTGTCCTGGGGAATCAGGATGCCGGCCTTGGCCAAGGCGTCCCGAACTTGGGATTTGTTGGCCATGGCCGCCAACACGCGCGCGTTGGGCTCGCCCGGGTTGCCGCCGCACGCGCCGCAATCGAGCGCGGCTTCGAAGGGGTTGTTGTCCGACGTGCTTCCGTGGCCGCAGAACAGCACCAGGCGGGCGAAGTTCTTGGTCAGTCCCATCACGCGCAGCGCGGTTTCCACGGTGAAGACCTGTTCCGCGAGCGTGAACCCGATCTGGGTGATGCGCTCCATGCGCGCAAACGCCCCGCCCTGGTTGATCCGGTAGTCCCGGCGCAGCAGGTCCACGAACCAGGTTTCCTCCTCCACGGACAGCGCGTAGCCGCGGCGCGACTCCGGGGACGCCGACGAGGCGACCCGCTCGTCCAAGGCTCGCCGCCGCAGGCCCTCCAACCGTTCGAGCGACACGTTCAGATCGCGCTCGCCGAACCGCTCCTGCAGGGCCCGGCGAATCACGGCCCGCTGCTCCGCGGCCAGCATCTCGTTCACTTCCTCCCGCGACAGTTTGTCCACGGTCATGGCGGTGGAGATCATGGGCACGACCGTGCGGCGCAGCCAGGCGGTCCAGCTCCGGTACCAGGACGTGAAGACCGTCTTGCCGATCATGGGCAGGCTGTAGAACCAACCGACCGACTCCACCATGACGTAGGGCGTGACCACGTTTTCCTTGAGGTCGTGCAGCAGCGAGTGCCCCGCGTCGAGCATCTTGGCGCCGGCTTGGCGCCGGGACATCAACTGGCCCTGATACGTGCGCGGCACCTCGCGCACCGAGTTCTTGGCCTTCATGATCACCGGGTACTGGTCGGTGTCGTGACGGCTGCCCAAGGCGCGGTACCGGATGAACACGGAAAAAAATCCGGCAAACCCGAACGTGCCGAAATCCCCGACCGCCTCGAGGTGGCGCCGGAACGATTCGGACCGCACGTCGATGCAAAAAACCGCCTGGGCCTGGGGACGAACCGTCGGGTGTTCCGCGTCCGGTTCCGCTTCCGATATGGAACGCCCGCGCCGCAGAGTCGCGATCAAGTGGTCCCGGTACCCGGCCTCGAACGCGTTGAGCCAGACCGGGCCGTGCTCGAACGCGGGAAAGCCGTCGATCCAGTCCAGCAGCGCCTTCAGATCCTCCGGGGGCGCCGCGATCAGGGTCGGGGGGTCGAGCGCAAGCGGCGCGGCAAGGGCCAGCAACCGGAGCGCCGCGGACTTCCCGGTCACGCTGTCCTGCTCGGCACGCGGCCTTTCCGCGTCGACGCGGGCCGATGCCGCGGCCGCGATCGCGCTCACCGTCCCGTCGATTCCCAAGGCCTCCCGGCACGTTTGCTGGACCAACGCTCGCTCGTACCACAATCGCACCGCCAGGTACTGGACCAGATCCGCGGGAAACGTCTGCTGCCAGGCGTTCTCGCTCTGGTCCGCGCGCCACTTGATGAAGCCCGCCCAGCCGGGCAACGCGGTCACATGCAGGGTTAAATAGTCCTGCCAGACGCGCGACGGCACGCCGAGCGCGGCGAGGTGCTCCAGCAGCGCGTCCTCGGGGGCCGCGGGCAAGCGGGCGATCTTGCTCCGGCTGTCCGCGATCCCGCAGGGCGACCATTCTTGTTGGGCCAAGACCCGCCACGCGCCGTAGAAGCCCTGTTCGCGGCCCGGCATGGCCCAGGCCGCGTGCTCTTCGTCCAGAAAGGCTTCACACCACTTGATCATCTCACCATTGATCCGCTCGGTGAGCTGGGTGCGCAGGGTGCGGTCGCACCACGCGGCCAACGTGGCGCGTCGAACCAGCGCGGCCCCGGACTGCGCCGCCTCGGGTTCCCGGCGCTCCACCGCGCGGGACGCGTCCAGCACCGGGGCCAGCCGAGCCGCCAGCGCAAGGACCTGCGCGCGATCCGGACGACGAGAGATCAGGGCCTCGATGCCGTCGCGCTCCGGCTCCGCGATCCCGTGGAGCAGGTGCGCCCGGAGCACCTCCATGTGCGTGAGCTCGCGCCCCCCGATCGTCACGCGTTTGTCGTGCGCGAGCGGTTTGAGCGCGGCGTCGATGTGATGCGGCCGGATCCGGCCCGACCCGGCGTAGTCGCGAAAACGCGCGTTGGACAGGTACCCCTTGCCGCCCAAGAAGCGCTCGCCGCGCCGCACCGCCTCGGAAAACGGGAGATCTTCCAGCCCGTGCAGCGGGTTGTGATGGACGAAGATTCGCATCGGCCAATACGAGGCCACGATCTCGCTGGCGAGCAGGATCAGCGCACGAAGCTGCATGCGCTGGGTGTCGCTGTACGCGGCGGTCACGGGTTCCACGTCGAGACGTCCGGGGCGGAGAGCGCCGCGTTGGTCAGCGTGTCGGCGTCGAGAAACGCGTACGGCGCGATGCCCAGTGCCGCCAACAGCAGCACGACGAGCGCGAGCGACGCGACTTCGATTCCGCGAAGATCGTCGTACTGACGATCCGCGCGGTGCGGGCCGAACAGCAGCCGCTGGATCAACTTAAAGAGGTACCACGACGCGGCCAGCCAGGCGACCAGCATCGCGGCCAGGCCCCACGTGCCCGCGACGGACGGATCCAACAACATCGCGATGAACCCGGCAAAGAGCCCGAACGGCGGCAGGCCCACGCCCGCCATCACCAGCAAAGCCAACAGGACGGCGAAGCGGGGCATGGATTGCGCCAGCCCGCTGATCCGGTCCGGATCCAGGTCGCCGTACCGCGCCTGCACGCGCTGCCACGCGAAACACATCCCGCCGACGACCAGGCCGACCGCGCACACGTAGGCCACGGCCTGGGACGTGGTGCGTCCGACCACGGCGAGATGCCACCAGGCAATCGACGCCAGGGCCACGCCCGCGTAGGCCAGCAGCGGCTTTACGCGCGCCTGCATCAGGGCTTTAAACGACCCATAAAGCGCGCCAACACTGGCCAACACGCCCACCCCGCCGAGCAGCTCCATGGGAATCACCGGGAGCAGATTCGTCAGCAACGCCAGTCCCGCGATCGGCGACAAGACCGCGAGGCCCACGGCCGCGGGTCCCGGCAATCGGGTCAGCGCCACCACGTAGACCCCATGCACGGGAAAGAGCGGGAGCAGGAGCGCCGCGAGCGCGAACAACGCGATCGTGCCGACCGGCAGTTCGACCGCCCCCCCGAGCCTGGGCGCGATCGCGGCCAGCGCCGTCACGCCGACCGCCGCCGATGTGAAGGGGCTCTGATCCAGCCGATGCGCGACGGATCGCACGCGACGACCGACGCGAAGCGACAGGGCCTCCACGTAGAGTCGGTTGATAAGGAGTAGGTAGAGGCGGACCCGCGCCTTGTCCACCCAGTTCGGGATCCGCATCACCCGCCCATGGCTCCGCGCGTACATGAGCGTCCAGCCCATGATGACGAACAACGCGGTGACCGCCACGATGAGATCGAACAACCATCCCGGCAAGGCCGCGGCCTTGAAATACGCCGCGACTTCCTCCGCGTTCGGATAGAGAAAATAGGTGAAACGTTCGCCCGCCAACAGATAGGTCGCCACCACCAGCAACAACGTCAACAGCATGAGTGCCGAGACCTTGGGCGAGTTGACCGCCCGCAATCGATACAAGGTCAGAATGGCCTGAGAGGACGTGACCCAACTGAAAAAGAGGAAGATCATCATGCCTTGGGCGTCTCGAAACGTCGCGCCCAACACGCCGTGCGCCGCCAGCAGGATGATGAGGGGCAGGATCAACGTGGCGGCGAATCCGGTGGCCCAGGTCAGCAACGAAAAGTCCTTCTGTTCGTCCGCGGCGTGCTGGTGCGGGAGCCTCGGTTCTTGGCGGGCCGCATGGATCACGTTGCCGCAGTTTAGGAAGATCGTTCCCTTGAACAGGCCGTGCGCGATCAGATGGAACACCGCCAGGGCGAATGCTCCCAGGCCGCACTCCATGATCATGTAGCCCATCTGCCCGATCGTGGAGTAACCCAACGTCTTCTTGATGTCGTTCTGGGTCAACATCATGCCCGCCCCGAGCAACGCGGTGATCAGTCCCACGGCGAACGCCACGTGCAAAGTGACTGCGCTGAGCCCATAAAGCGGGGCGAGCCGGTTCAGCAAAAACCCGCCGGCGTTGATGATGCCCGCGTGCAGGAGCGCGTGAACCGGCGTCGGCGCGTAGAGGGAATCCGGGAGCCACCCGTGCAGCGGGAACTGGGCCGACTTGCTCATGGCGCCGATGAAGATCAGCAGCGTGATCGCGGTGGCGGCGCGGATCTCCACCCCCCCGCCGGGCCAGAGCGAGACCATGGCCGTCGCGTCCGCGGCGCGCGCGAACAACTGCGGTAAATCGAGCGTGCCGTACAACTGGTACGCTAGGACGAGGCCGGCGAGGAACGCCACGTCGCCCAGTCGCAGCATGGTGAACGTCTTGAACGCGCCCTGGGCCGTGGGCGGATGCGCGTAATTGAATGCCAGGAAGCTGAGCAGCCAACTCAGCAGCTGCCAGAAGAGAAACAGCATCAACAGGTTGGCGCTGGTGACCATGCCGAGCAGCACCACGGTCGTGAGCGACAACAGAGTGTGGAACCGCGCGCGCCCTTGTTCGGGCTGCATGTAACGCAGGGCGAACAGGTAGATGATGAGGGTGACCCCGGTGACGAGCGTCATCATCACGGCGGCCAAACGGTCGATATACAGGTCAAACTGCAGCAAGCCGTTCCACGCCGAAGAGACCAACGGCAAGCGGATCGGTTCGTACCCCGGGCCGGCGACCTCCCGGAGCACGAGCACGGCGATCCCGAACGCCGCCGCGTGCGCCCACACGCCGATCCGAAACACCGTGGGTTTATTCGCCCCGCCCGGCAGGGCGGTCAGCAGGGCCGCGGTGAGCGGCGCCAGCGAAATCAGCACCGGGTAGTACTGCACGAGCATCGTGATGAAGGCCCCCGCGTCCTGCGAGTAAATAAAAAAGGCCAGCGTCGATCCCGTGAAGGGACTCCTGCTGGCCTACCCTCCGCGGGACCACCCCAAACACGTCCGGGGTTGTCCCGCAGCCGGTCTACCGAGTCAATAAAAAGCCGACTCGCCTACCAGAAGGGAGTCGGCCTATAGCTCAACTGATTCCAGCGGAATCCCTTGAGCTATCTTCCGTGAACGAGGTCTATTAGACGGGATTCAGCGGACCGAAGTCAAGTCGCGTGACTTCGAAACCGCTCCGACAGATTCTCTTGAAGCGCGAACAAAATGATCCGCTCCCCGGTTCTGGTGCTGATATCGGTGTAGAGACTGGTGACCGGTAACCCCGTGATCTTTTCGATCGTCCCCGACAAGAGTTCGCGGGCCTGTTCCAGCAGATTCGAGCGCAAACGTTTGATGAGCTCGGTCCCCTCGGCGTTCTTGGCCAGTTGCTGCTCCGCCGGCGTAAGGACCCCCTTGAGCCGGACCAACACCATGTCTTCAATGATGTAGGCCTTGGTCTCCCGAGGCCCGCGCCCCATGAAGTCTTTTTCAAACTGAATGAGCGCGGCCGAAATTTCCGCTTCGACCTGGCCGATGGTTCGAGGAGGCATCCGACATCCCCATGAACGCCTGACAGGGTACCGAATCGGGGATCACGGCGCAACCGTCGTCCCGGTGAACACGAGTGACGACTTCGACGTGAACCAGGGGATCGGCTGACGGTCTAACGCCGTCATTCACAAGCGCACGCAGCAGGTTGCCGCGCCGCCAGAGTTGATGGCCTAGCGGCCACCATCGCCATGCTCAGGCCGCTGGCTGCTTCGCCACCTGATATGAGCGGCCTTCGGCCGACATTTGCATGCTTACGCGGCAGGTTCTTCTTCGTAGGTGCAGCCTTCGGCGATGCAGCGACGGCGGGGGTCGCCGCCCTTGACCGTTTTCTCGACCACGAAGGGCGCGCCGCACTGCGG
Source organism: Nitrospirota bacterium (assembly GCA_049325295.1). Lineage (GTDB taxonomy): Bacteria > Nitrospirota > Nitrospiria > 2-01-FULL-66-17 > 2-01-FULL-66-17 > JBFLXB01. Next base: position 51,549 of record JBMOMD010000021.1, on the reverse strand, counting down.
GCAGGCTTGGGGAATCGGGCGTTCCCAGATCGCGTAGTCGCACTTCGGGTAGTTGCCGCAGGAGTAGAACACGCGGCCTTTCTTGGTGCGCTTCTCCAGCAATTGTCCGCCGCAGTTGGGCCGCGGGCAGGTGACCCCGGTGCCCAATGAGCGGGTGGTCTTGCACGCCGGGTAGTTCGAGCACGCGATGAACCGCCCGAACCGGCCGGTCTTGATCACCATCGCGCCTCCGCACTTCTCGCACACCTCATTGGTCTCGGTCTGCTTGGGCACGATCACGATGGTGCCGTCCGCCTCGGTGCGAAATTCCTTGGTGTTCTTGCATTCCGGGTACCCGGGGCACGCCAGGAACCGGCCGTTGCGGCCCCACTTGATCACCATATTCTTGCCGCACCGTTCGCACACGATATCGGTGGGCTGTTCCTCGCGCTTGACGTCCCGCATTTCCTGGGTCGCCTTGGACAGATGGCCGGCGAACGGACCGTAGAACTCGCGCACCGTCTCCACCCACGGCTTGTCGTGTTCTTCGATCTGATCCAGATCCTCTTCCATCTTCGCGGTGAACTCGACGTTCACGATCGAGGGGAAGTGCAGGACCAGGAGGTCGTTGACCACCACGCCCAACTCCGTGGGCCTGAGGCGGCCTTCCACCTTGGCCACGTATTTGCGGTCCTGAATGGTCGAGATGATGGAGGCGTAGGTGCTGGGTCGCCCGATGCCCTGTTCCTCCAGCTCCTTGATCAACATGGCTTCGTTGAAACGCGGCGGCGGCTGGGTAAAGTGCTGTTTGGGCGTGAGGTCGCGCAGCGACAACCGATCGCCCTGTTGTAACGGCGGGAGACGGCGCTCCTCGTCTTCATCATCAGCCTTGGTGGCCGCGGTGGGTTCCGCGGACTCGGTGTACAACGCGGTAAATCCCGGAAACCGAATCACCGAGCCGGTCGCGCGGAATACGGCCTCGCCCGCGGCGATGTCCACCTTGGTCTGATCCAGCACGGCGGGCGTCATCTGGCTGGCCACGAAACGTTTCCAGATCATGTTGTAGAGCTGGTACAAGTCGCGCTCCAATACCGCGCGCAGCTGCTCCGGATCGCGCGCCACGCCGGTGGGGCGGATCGCCTCGTGCGCGTCCTGCGCGTCTTTCTTATTGCGGTACACGTTCGGGGTCTGCGGCACGTAGTCCGCGCCGAACCGCTCGCGCACCAACGCGGTGGCTTCCTGTTGGGCCTCCGCGGACACGCGAGTGGAGTCGGTTCGCATGTAGGTGATGAGCCCGACCGGCCCTTCGCTGCCCAGTTCCACGCCTTCATACAGGCGCTGGGCCAGCATCATGGTGCGCTTGGGCGTGAACCGGAGCTTCCGTGACGCTTCCTGTTGGAGTTTGCTGGTGGTGTACGGCGCGGGCGCGTTCTTGCGCCGTTCCTTTTTTTCGACCTGGCCCACCGTGAACGGTTGCGCGCGGATCGCCTCCACCACCGCGTTGGTGGCCTCGGCGTTCGCAAGCGCGACGTCTTCGCCGCGCCACTTCACCAACTTGGCTTCGAACGCGGGCGGACCGCCGGCTTCGAGCAACGCGGTGATCGACCAGTATTCCTCACTGCGAAACGCCTCGATTTCGCGCTCGCGCTCGCAGATCATGCGGACCGCGACCGACTGCACGCGGCCCGCCGAAAGCCCGCGACGCACCTTGTCCCACAACAAGGGGCTGATCGAATACCCCACGATGCGATCCAGGATCCGGCGCGCCTGCTGGGCGTCGACTTTCTTGAGATTCAATTCGACCGGGTGCTCCAGCGCCTGCTTGACCGCGCGCTCGGTGATTTCGTGAAACAGAACGCGTTTGACCTTGCTCTTGGAGCCGTTGAACTCCTCGGCGATGTGCCAGGCGATGGCTTCGCCCTCGCGGTCGGGGTCAGGCGCTAAATAGATGACGTCGGCTTTTTTGGCCGCGGCTTTGATGTCGTCGAGCACCTTCTTCTTGCCGCGGATCACCTGATAACTCGGGGCGAAGTCGTGCTCCACGTCCACGCCGAACTTGCTCTTGGGCAAATCCTTGACGTGGCCGACCGAGGCCATGACCGTGTACTTCTTGCCCAGATACTTGGTGAGCGTTCGGGCCTTGGACGGCGACTCAACGATGACCAACGATTTAGCCATGGGATACGCTGACAACCTCCCGGACCAGACTCGTGGGAGGGATTATACCCGATTCTTCCAGAGCGTCACGAATCCGGGGGCTGGCGGACGTAACACCGGCCGGGAATTTGCCGCGCCACGCCCTTGAGTTCAAGACCCAGCAACACTTCGGCCAATCGATTCGGCGCGAGCCGCGCGCGCGCGGTCAGTTCATCCACGTGCGAGGGTTCCCACGACAACAGGTCCACCACGCGTGATTCCTCGTCGGTCAGCTCGACCGCGATGGACGAGACGGCGGTGGGGCGAGCCGGCGCGGAGCCGAGTTGAGCGGCCACGTGACCCAGGATGTCGTCCGCGGTTTCCACCAGCGTGGCGCCGGCTTTGATCAGTTGATTGGTCCCGGCGCTGGTGGGCGTGCCCACGTTGCCGGGCACCGCGAACACCTCGCGCCCCTGTTCGAGCGCCAGGCGCGCGGTGATGAGCGACCCGCTCTCCGCGGTCGCCTCGACCACCACCACGCCGAGCGACATCCCGCTGATGATGCGATTGCGGATGGGAAAGTGATGCGCGTCGGGCGGCGCGCCCAGGGGTAACTCCGCCAGCACCGCGCCGTGCGTCTTGACCTGCTCCTTGAGCGCGCGCATCTCCGGTGGGTACGCCACGTCCACGCCGCACCCCAACACCGCCAACGTGCGCCCGCCGGCCGCCATGGCGCCCTGGTGCGCCGCGGCGTCGATCCCGCGCGCCATGCCGCTCACCGCCACGAAGCCGGCGCCGGCCAACTCCCGCGCCAACCGCGCCGCGGTGGCCGCGCCGTACGGCGTGGCGCGCCGCGAACCGACCACCGCGATGACGCGTCGTTCCTGGGGCGCGAGATCGCCGAGAACGTACACCACGGGCGGCGGATCGTGAATGCGCCCGAGGTGGACCGGGTAGTCGGAGGTGCCCGCGACCAGCAACCGTCCGCCCAGGTTCGCGAGACGCTGCAGCTCCGCGTCCACCCACGCCCACTCATCGAACGCCCGGATCGCCTCCGCCACGTGGCGCGGGCACCCGGGCACGGCGCTTACGACCGACGGCGACGCCCGGAACACGGCGTCCGCCCCGCCCAGCGCGGCGGCCAACGCCCGAAAGGTCACGGACCCCACGCCCGGCACCCGCGTCAACGCGAGTGCCGCCCGGCGCAGGTCGCGACCCGTGGCGTCGCCGTTCATTACACGAGGACGAGATCGTACTGTTCTTGGTGCAGGTGCGGATCGGCCTTGATCGTGATGCGTTTATTGAATTCGCGTTCCAGCGCCTCGACCCCGTCGCGCTCCTCGTCGAAGAGCAGGTTGGCGACGTTGGGGTGGACGGTCACCAGGATGCTGCCCGCGTCGCGGGCGGAGCCGGCCCGGCGGATTTCGCGGAAAATTTCATAACACACGGTGGTCGCGGACCGCACGTACCCCCGACGCTCGCAGTACAGGCACGAATCGCACAGGATACGTAACAGATCTTCGCGCACGCGCTCGCGGGACATCTCCACCAACCCCAGTTCCGAGATCCGCAGGATGTTGCTCCGAGCGCGATCGGTCGCCAGCGCGTCGCGGAGCGCGGCGAAGACGCGTTCGCGGTTCTTCTCCTTCTCCATATCGATGAAGTCGATGATGATGATGCCGCCGATATTGCGTAACCGGAGCTGGTAGGCGATTTCCTTGGCGGCCTCCAGGTTGGTCTTGAAGATCGTCTCTTCCAGGTCGCGTTTGCCCACGTAGCGACCGGTGTTGACGTCGATGACCGTCAAGGCTTCGGTGTGCTCGATCACGATGTACCCGCCGGACTTCAACCACACCCTTCGCCCGAGCGCTTTGGAGATCTCGATCTCGATCCCATACCGGTCGAAAATCGGCTCGTCCTGCGTGTACAGGTGGATTTTGGAGACCAACGTAGGTAGGTACGTGGTGACAAACTGACGGATCCGGTCGTATTCCGCGCGCCCGCCCACGGTCAGTCGATCCACCTTGTTGGTCAACAGGTCGCGGACGGTCCGGAGCGACAGATCCAGGTCGGCGTGTAACAACGCCGGCGCGGATTTGCGTTGCGCGGCGTCGCGAATCGTGTCCCAGAGGCGGTTAAGAAATTCAATGTCCATCCGGAACTCATCTTCACTGGTGCCTTCGCTGACCGTCCGGATGATGTAGCCGGCGCCGGGTTGCCGGAGCCGCGACATCATCTCACGCAGTCGGGCCCGTTCCGCGTCGTCGCCGATGCGGCGGGAAATCCCGATGTGGTTGACGGTGGGCATGAACACCAAGTAGCGACCGGGAAACGACAGGTACGTCGTGACCCGGCAACCCTTGGTGCCGATCGGATCTTTGGTGACCTGGACCACGACCTCTTGTCCCTCGCGGATGAGTTCCTCGATCGACCGAAGGACGCGGCGCGGTCGCTGCGTGACCTTCGCCGTCTCCTCTTCGCCGGTTCCCTCTCCGGTTCCCGCGCCGTCGCCTTCGCCGGGCTCGTCGACCTTGCCCGCGTCAGGCCCGGCCTCGGCCTCCTCCCCGTTGTCGGTCGCGTCCGGGGAATCGACCGGGGGCGGAGGCCCGCCGGACTCGGTCGCGATGTCGGCCACGTAGAGAAACGCCGCCCGCTCCACGCCGATGTCGACGAACGCGGCCTGCATCCCCGGCAGGACCTTGACGACTCGCCCCTTGTAGACGTTGCCGACCATGCCGCGATCCCGTTTGCGGTCGATAAACAGCTCGGTCAACACTTGTTGTTCGAGCACCGCCACGCGCGTTTCTTCGCGCGACGGGTCGATGACGATCTCGATCCCCATTACACACTCCCACACTCGGAAGCCCGGTCATGAGACGGGCCGCCCGGCCCCATCGGGGCTCAGTAAAATAGCATAAACCGCCGAAGACGTACATTGAGCACCAAGCCCAGCGCCGCGAACACGGTCAACATCGACGAGCCCCCGTAACTCATCAACAACAGGGGCACGCCGACCACCGGCATGATCCCGAGCGTCATCCCGATGTTCACGACCATCGAAAACACCAACATGGCCGCGACGCCGATCACCAAAAACGCTCCCAGCCGGTCCTTGGCTTTGTACGCCGTCTCCATAATCCAGTACAACAGGAAGCCGTACAATGCGATCAGCCCCAGCACCCCGATGAATCCCCACTCCTCGGCAAACACCGCGAAGATGAAATCGGTGTGGCCCTCCGGCAAAAAATTGAGCTGACTCTGCGTGCTGCCGAAAAACCCCTTGCCCCACACGCCCCCGGATCCGATCGCGATCTTGGATTGGGCCACGTGATAGCCGGTGCCGAGCGGGTCGGAGCTCGGGTTCACGAACGTGAGCAATCGGTTGCGCTGGTATCCCTTGAGCGATTGCCAGAACACGTTCCAGGCAAACGGAAACATCATGAGTCCGAACAACCCCAAAAACACGATCGATTGATACCGGATTCCCACCAATAGGATCATGGCCCCGGCGATGGCCAGGAGCGTCAGCGCCGTCCCGAGATCCGGCTGTTTCATGATGAGCACGACGGGGACCAGGGCCAGCAGCAACGGCGGCACGAGTTGCGTGGGGCCCAGTCCCCCTTTGACCGCTTTGTCCGCGCAATATCGCGCGAGGGCCACGATCAACACCAGTTTCGCGAGCTCGGACGGCTGGACGTCGAATAGGCCCAAGGAAATCCATCGTTGCGCGCCCATTCCCACGCGGCCGACGATCAGCACCACGATCAACAGGACGACGATCGCCGCATACCCGACGTACGCGAACCGAGCCAACGTATGGTAGTCGATGAGCGCGGTCACCGTGAAAACGAGCAGCCCGAGGCCGATCCAGGCCGTCTGCTTCAGGTACAACAGCGACGGTTGGCCGGACTGGTGCACGGTCGCGCTGTAAATGGTCGCCACGCCGGCCGCGAGGATACACGTGATGACCGCCAACACCTTCCAATCCAGGTTCCCGAGTCGGGATTTAACCAGGCGCACCGTCGTTGCTCCTCTTCGCGGCGTCGCGACCCGCCACGGCGGGCTCCCGGTCCGGCGCGGACGACGATCCCACATACGCTTCGATCACCCGCTTGGCGATAGGAGCCGCCGCGCTGCCGCCGTGGCCGCCATGTTCCACCAGCACCGTGACCGCGATCTTCGGGGCCTCCGCGGGAGCGAACGCCACGAACCAGGCGTGATCCTCGAGGTGCGCGATCTTGGGCGACCGGCTGCCCTTGGCCATGCTGACCACCTGCGCGGTTCCGGTCTTGCCGGCGATCGTCGCCACGTCCGAGCGCGCGGAGCGTCCGGTCCCGCTGGTTTCAAGCACTACGCCTTTGAGCGCCGCCCGCAGCACGGCGAACGTTTTCGGGCTGACCGCCACGTGTTCTTCCTTCACGGTGTCCTCGGCGGTGGCCGAACCGTCGCGATAACGGACCTCCCGGACATACCGTGGTTGGTAGCGGTCGCCGCCGGTCGCGACGGTCCCGATCATCACGGCCAGTTGCAGCGGGGTGGCCGTGACGTAGCCTTGGCCGATCGCCACGGACAACGTTTCCCCCGGATACCACGGCTCGCGCCGACTCGCCAGCTTCCATTCGGTGGAGGGGATCAACCCTTTCTTCTCCGACGCCAACCGGATACCGGTCGGCTCGCCCAACCCGAACGCCCGGGCGAAGTCCGCGATGGCATCCACGCCAAGTTGATCCCCCACTTCGTAAAAGTACACGTCGCACGACTCGACGAGCGCGCGATGCATATCCACGATCCCGTGTCCGCCGGCCTTCCAGTCGCGGAAGGTACGGTTCCCGAAAAACTTGCCTCCGGCGCACGCTTTTGGGGTGCTCGCGGTCACGGCTTTTCGCTCCAACGCCGCCGCGGCCACCACGACCTTAAACGTGGATCCCGGCGGGTACTGCCCCTGGATCGCCCGGTTATTGAGCGGGCGCCCCGGATCCTCGAGCAGCGCCGTCCACCGCGACGCGGTCAGCGCCCCCGACAGGACATTCGGGTCAAAATCAGGGTGACTGACCATGGCGAGTACGTCGCCGTTCGTCGGATCCAACGCCACGACGACGCCGGCTTTGTCGGCCAGCGCGTCCTCCGCGACGGCCTGCGTCTCCGCGTCGATCGTCAGATACAGATCGTGGCCCTGCGTCGCGGGCGTCTGGCGAACCACGTGACGTTCGTGGCCCAAGGCGTCGACTTCGACGCCCTTTTCCCCGGGTACGCCGCGGAGCACGCCGTCGTACGCCTGTTCGACCCCGGCTTGTCCGGTTTGCATGCCCAACGGAAGGTTCGCGAACTCCTCCGCGGCGCGTTGCGCCGCCGACACTTCGCTCACGTAGCCGAGCAGGTGTGCGGCCCACGCCCCATAGGGGTAGTTCCGCTGCGCCTCCACTTCGATTTTGACCCCGGGGAGCTCGAAACGATGGGATTCGATCAGCGCCACTTCTTTGAGGCTCAGGTGCGCTTTGATCGGAATCGGCGTATACGAACTGGCGCCTCGGCGTTCCGCCATCCGCTCTCGGATGTCATCCTCCGGCATGTCGAGGTACGTCGCGAGTCGGGCGATCAGGGGGTCGATGGGGTTGGGGGCGTCCTCGCTGACCACGTAGGCCGTGAAGCCCGGCGTGTTGTTGACCAGCAGCCGTCCGCGACGGTCGAAAATGAGTCCCCGCTGCGGGAGGATGCTGACCGCGCGAACGCGATTGGTCTCGGCGAGCTCGCGATAGGTCCGGCCGTCGACCACCTGGAGGTACCACGCGCGGAGCACCAACATCCCCAGCAGCGCGATGATCGCGACGACCCCCCAGGTGATCCTATCGTATAAGTCCTTGAAATCGTCCTGAGGAGAAGAGCTCATCCCGTTCTCCGACCGCGCGGCGAGAGGGCGGAAACCGCCAGATCCATACCGCAAACAGCGCGCCTCCCACGGCCGTGTTATACACCACTTGCGGCGCCAGCGCCCGTCCCAGCCACCGCAACATTTCGTCGGCGTGTTCCACGGGCGGTCCGGTCACCGCGTAGGCGATCCCCAACAGCACCGAACACACCGCCACCACGGTCAGCGCCGTCACCACCCGTACGTTCGCCGTCACCCGACCGATGGATGAAGCGACCACCGCCAGCAGCGCGTACGTCACGAGGTGAAACAACCCGGCCCTTGCGGACAACAGGTCCACCAGCGCGCCCACCCCCGCGCCGGCCGCCACGCTCGTCACGCGTCGATGCCCGAGCGCAAACAATACCACCAAGACGAGCGGAAGATCGGGAATCGCGTCTCCGATCGCCGCGATCGGCGTAACCGCCCCTTGCAGCGGTACGGCCGTCGCCAACCCGATGATCCACAGGACGCGGCCGCGGCCAGCCTTCTCGGCGCGCTCACCCGCGTTACGGACCCACATGCTCGGAGTCCTGCGCGGAATCTAAAGCGGGATCGAACACCACGACCTCCTCGATGGAAGACAAATCCGCGGAGGGGAGGACCTCCACGTCGGGGAACAATGCCCCCTCCGGACGGTCGACCCGCGTGACGGTCCCCACCATGAGTCCCTTGGAAAACGACGAGGTCAGCCCGGAGGTCAACAACACGTCGCCCTCGCGAACCTCCGACGACGGCGGCAGATACTTCAACCGAAGCCGTCCGGCGATCGTGCCCTCGACGATTCCTTGTTCTCGCGTGCGCTGCACCACCACCGGCACCGCGCTTTGACGGTCGGTGACCAGGAGCACTACCGACGCCGACGGCAGGACCTTCACGACCGTCCCTACGACTCCCCCGGCCACGGCAACCCCCATGTCGATCACCGCCCCGTCGTCGCTGCCCCGACCGATCATGATGGATTGATACCACCGCGAGGGACTCCGGCCGATCACCCGCGCCCCGTGCGCTGGCACGGGAGCCACCGAGCGGAACGCCAGTAATTCGGTCAACCGCCGATTTTCGGCGGCCGTTTCGACCAGCGCGTCCCGTTCGCGGGTCAAACGGTCCACGCGATCTTGAAGCGCTTGGTTCGTATCCAGGAGCGCGGTCACCGCCACGTACCGGGACCAGCCGTCGCGGACCCACGCCACCGCTCCCGACAGGGTCCGTTCCACGAAAATGAACGGCGTCGCCAGCGGACGCATGCCCAGCGGAAGCGTGCGCCGTTGCCAGTCGGGGAGGAGAGAGGCCGCCACGAGGACCATGAGTCCCAGCGCGACAAACCAGACACGCTTCGATCGCGAGGCGGAATGGGCCATGCCGCGCGCCGATGGCTATTGCGCGAGGATCGAGACGCGCTGCAACAGGTCGATCTGGTCCAACGCTTTCCCGGTGCCGAGCACGACCGTCGTCAGGGGATTGTCCACCGTGATGATCGGCAGATTGGTCTCTTCCCGCAATCGAACGTCCATCCCCCGCAACAAGGAGCCCCCGCCCGTCAGGACGATGCCGCGGTCGATAATGTCCCCGGCCAACTCGGGCGGCGTGTTCTCCAGCGCGACCTTGATGGCGTTGACGATGGCGCCGATCGGCTCGGCCAGCGCTTCGCGAATCTCCGCGTCGTCGATGACCAGCGTGCGCGGGATCCCCGAGATCAAGTCCCGGCCTTTGATCATAAACGTCTTGCGGTCGTCCTGCGGGTAGGCGGAGCCGATCTCGAATTTGATCTGTTCCGCCATATGGTCGCCGATGAGCAAGTTGTATTTGCGTTTGATGTAGCTCAGGATGAAATCATCCATCTTGTCGCCGGCCACCTTGACCGATTCGCTGTACACGATGCCGGCCAGTGAAATCACCGCCACGTCCGTGGTCCCTCCGCCGATGTCGACCACCATGTTTCCCGACGGTTCGGCAATGGGGAGCCCCGCGCCGATGGCGGCGGCGATCGGCTCTTCGATCAAGTACACTTCGCGCGCCCCGGCGAGCTCCGCGGAGTCCTTCACCGCGCGCTGCTCGACCTGGGTGATTTTCGACGGCACGCAGATGATGATCCGCGGCCGCACGAAGGTATTGCGGTTGTGCGCCTTGGTGATGAAGTGTTTCAACATTTTTTCGGCGATTTCAAAATCCGCGATCACGCCGTCTTTCATGGGCCGCACGGCGACGATGTTGCCCGGCGTCCGCCCGAGCATCTTCTTGGCTTCCGCGCCGACCGCGAGGACTTGGCCGCTCTTCTTCTCGATGGCGACGACCGATGGTTCGTTGATGACGATCCCCTTGCCTTTGACGTACACCAACGTGTTCGCGGTACCTAGGTCGATCGCCAGGTCGTTTGAAAACCATCCGAGAACAGTATTCGTAATCCCCACGGCTCCTCCTTCGATCTGCTACGCGTTACGCGTCACGCGCAGCTCCACCACCCGCGTGTCCGCCAGTTCGTCACCCAACCGCCGCCCCTGTGGATTTCCCACCAACAGGACGCCTTCCACTCCCAGCGCCCCGAGCAGCGCGATCCACCCCGCTAGGTTCGCCATCCACCCCCCGTGCTGAAAGACGGACCAGACCGCGAACGGAACCGCCACGACCCAGTTCCTGAGGATGGACTCGCGGACTCCGCAATCGTGCCCTCCCGGACCTCGTACCGTCATGCCAAGCAACCGTTTCCCTACGCTCCCCCACGGGCGCAACCCATCGGCGATCAGCAGATAGGTGACGGCCACAAAGGACCCGACCGGAGGAAGCAAACGGTCCATGGCCGCCGCCACCAACAGATCGATCACTTTGGCCACCCACCGCGTGAGTCGGTCGGCCGACGGCTCGAATGACGTGTGTGGGACCGCGTCCATGCGGAAAAGCTGACCACCCCCGCCCTCCTGGGCGATCAGACGATGGGATAGACCAAACCCCTGCATTATAGGGGAGCCCTTTCGAGCGCGCAAGTGCCCGGCTCACAACGGCCAGTTGCGCGCGCGCCCCTCGATCGCCTATAGTAATCTTTCGGACGGGGGCTTCCATGATTAAATTGTTGCGCCACGGCGCCATCGAAAATCCTTGGGTGTACCGTATCATCATGTTTATCATCGTCGCCACGTTCGTCATCACGATGGGCTGGTGGGGATTCGGCGACGACAGCCGGCAAGTGGTCGCCCGCGTCGGAGATCGTTCCTTCACGTTGGACGAATACGAACGGGCGTACCGTAATTACGAACGGGCGTACCGGGACGCGTTGAAGGAACAATTTACCCCCGAATTAGCCAAACAGCTTGACCTCAAACATCTCGTGGTCAATTCGCTGATCGAACGTGAGCTGTGGATCGAAACCGCCCGCCAAATGGGCGTGACCGTGACACCGGGCGAACTCGCCAAAAGCATCGCGGCGATCACCGCGTTTCAAAACGAACGCACCGGACGATTCGATGCCGAGACCTATCGCCGGATCCTGGCCGCCAGCCGTCTGACCCCCGAAGCGTTTGAGTCCTCCCAACGGGAAGACTTGCTGATCGCCAAAGTCAAAGCGGTCGTCGCCGAATCCACCGCCGTGTCCGAACCCGAGTGGGCCGAAGTCCGGACACGCCAGGCCGCGCAGAACCCTGGCCCGATCTCGGACGCCATGCTGCCCTCGCCGCTGCCGCAAAAGCAGGAGCGCGCGCTTCGCGCCTACATCGCCCAGGTCCGCCACCACGCCGACGTCGAGATTCACGAAAATATGCTGTAGTCGGGTCAATTCAAAAAACGATCGCTGAACCGATCGAACGACGTCGGGCGGCTGGCCCTCAGGTCCTCTCTCACCCACCCCAACCCGGCCACGCACAACTCAAAGTGCTCGGAGAGCTTCCGAAACAACGGTGAGGCATCGTCGTTTCCCCCCTCGTCCGACAGGTCCGCGACGATACGATACGATCGTTTCCCCACCTTCACGTAGTCAAGGAGCGCGTCGGATCCGGCCGAGACGATCTGCGTCTTCAGCCGCGTCAGGTGCTCGGGAAACAACCCCATCATAAACAGCGTGAAATCCCCGATATGGCGATGCACGTCACGTTCCGGTAAACCCGACCGTCCAGCCTCGGCATCGAGCAGCATCTCCGCCACTCGGACCCGCCGCCGCCCCGATTCGTCTTGAAAGATGCACGCCCGGTCCATGTGGGAAAAATCCGCGAGCAGGTCCGCCACATAGCGAATGACCCGATGATCCGGCCACCCGAGTTGCCCGTAAAAACTTTTCTCCGTGAGACTGTTGAAGAATCTTCGCAGGGGATGGTGAGGACCGATGCGCGACGAAGGATCCATCGCTTTCTCCGGGATTCGCCGAAACCGACACCCTAGATCAGTATAGTGGGCGACGCGGAATCCGACAAGACCGGCCGACATGCCGAGGTCGGACTTACTTCGACGCGGTCACCAGGCCGTTGAGCGCGTCGTTGAGCGACAGGGGATTGACGCGCGCGCCGTTCAGGCGCACGCCCCAGTGAAGGTGTGGGCCGGAAACACGGCCCGTCGCCCCGACTTTCCCGATGACTTGGTTCTTGGCGACGCGGTCTCCGACGCGGACGGCGGTCTCGGAGAGATGAAAATACATGGAATAGAGTCCCAACCCGTGGTCCAGCACGATGCTTTTGCCGCTGAAGAATTGTTCGTCCACGAGTCGCACGATTCCGTGATTGATGGCCACCACGGAGGCCCCGACCGGCGCGGTGATGTCCTCCCCCGAGTGAGGCTTCCTCGGCTGTCCGTTGATCACGCGGCGCCGGCCAAACGTGTTCTGCAAGGGCCCCTCGCTCGGCAGCACGAAGGCTCCATCCCACAGCCGGGGCGTCACGTCCCGCATGGCGCCCAGCATCACGCGCTGATCCGCTTCAACGCGACGCAAGGTCTCGGGATCAAGATCAACTTGTTGATCGGGAAGCGTGAGGGTTTGGATCCCGAAGTCCCCTTGCTCAACGGTCACGGCGCCGCGCGTCAACACCACCGAACCGTTTCCGGCTTTCCGCTCCAGCGCGAAATTCTGCGGTCCCGGTTCCGTCTCCAGATCGATGCCGATCAGCGCGCCGACGCCGGCCAGCGTCGGGAATACCGGCCATTCACGCCCGCCAAACCGCACCACCAGGCCGTCCATGGTCGCAACGCCGGCCACCTCATCGGCGCTGATCGAAAGCGCAAACGCGTCGCCTTGCTTGACTCCCCCGGTCGGCGAGGCCGCGACCGCCGTGGTCCACGCGCCGCTCGCCAGGCACAACATCGCGCCCAAGAGGAGTACAGGAATGGCGTTCCCGCGATGATCAGCGATGGGCAGCGGCCACACCGGCAATAAGCTCTTCGACCCGTTTGTTGGAACTGGCGAACGGGTCCATACAGAGGATGGTCTCCTCCCAGTAGCCGTTCAACTTGAGATAGGTCCAGTCGACGGTGTACGACCGGTTCTTGTCCTTGGCGAATTTAATGAAATCGCCGCGAACCTTGGCCCGCGTCGTCTGGGGCGGCGCCGTCATGGCGTGCTGAATGTCCTGCTCCGTGGTCACGCGGTCGACGATGCCCTGCCGTTCCAACAGATAGTACAGGCCGCGGTCTCGTTTGACGTCATGGTACTGCAGATCCATCAGCGCCACCCGCGGATCATCCCATCCGCACTTCTTGCGGTCGATGAACGACTCCATCAGGTTTTTCTTGATGACCCAGTCCAGCTCGGACGCCAACTGCATGGGGTTGGTCGCCAACCGCTCCAACACCGACCCCCAGTATTCGACGAGGTCTTTCGTGGTGTCGTCCGCCGAGGACCCCATCGCCGCCACGTAAGCCTGGGCGCGCTCCCAATAGGCCATCTGAATCTCGATCGCCGTCAGTTCACGTCCGTCTTCCAAACGGACGCGTTTCTTGAGCTGGGGATCGCGCGAAATATCACGGATGGCTTTCACGGGATCCTCCAACTCCATGCCTTTGACGGTGTACCCCTCCTCGATCATCGAGAGCACCAAGGCGGTCGCGCCGACTTTGAGGTACGTGGAAAACTCGGACATGTTGGAATCGCCGACGATGATGTGCAGGCGTCGATATCGTTCGGCATCCGCGTGCGGCTCGTCGCGCGTGTTAATGATGCTGCGCGAGGAGGTCGTCGATGACGAGGTTTTCTCGTGGATGTGCTGCGCGCGTTGCGAGAGAAAGAAATGGGTCCGCCCGGAAACCTTGAGGACCTTTCCCGCTCCCGCGTACACCTGGCGCGTCACGAAAAACGGGATGATCTGTTCGGTGACTTTCCAGAAATCCAGGTCACGCTTCATCAAATAATTTTCGTGGCATCCGTAGGTGTTGCCCATCGAGTCGGTGTTGTTCTTAAAAATGTAGATATCCCCGACCAACCCCTCTTCGCGCAGGCGTTTCTCCGCCATCGGCAAACACGCCTCCAACAGGCGCTCTCCGGCTTTGTCATGCACCACCAGATCGTGCAAACGATCACACTCCGGCGTGGAGTACTCGGGATGACAGCCGGTATCCTGATAGAACCGCGCGCCGTTGCAGAGGAAGGCGTTCGACGGCCAACTGTTCGGAATCAACCCTTCGAAGATGTACCCGAGGATCTTCTCCATCGGGAGGTACACGCGGCCGTTGGGGGAGAAGATGAGGCCGAATTCACTTTCCAGCCCGAAAATCCGAGGGGGCATCATGAGCGGATCACCCGGTCAAGGCGCTCAATTCGGACGCGGGGAGGCGACGGAACTTGCGTCCCGTTCGTCGGCGATCTAACACCGCCACCTCTAATTGGGGAAGTCGAAGTCCTTGGTGCCCAACGCTTTCCAACGCGTCCAAGCCGACCTGAAGGGCCGCCCCGAGCGGCCGGGGACTGTCGACGTGTTGTTTGAGATACGAAAGGATCGCCTCGGATCGTCCGCCGACCACGGCCACCAATCGTTCGTCAAAAATACTGCCGTCGAACGAGATCCGATAGATCTCGGTGGCGGCCCCTTCGCCGAGTCCCGCGACCAGCAGTTCGACCTCCAGGGGCTTGATCTCCTGGCTGAACACCGTTCCCAATGTCTGCGAGTACGCGTTCGCCAGCGACTTGGTGGTGACATCCTCCCGACTGTAGAGATACCCCTTCATGTCCGCGTGGCGGATTCCGGCCTTCCGCAGGTTTTCAAACTCGCTGTACTTCCCGGCGCCCGCAAACGCGATGTGATCGTAGATCTCGGAAATTTTATTGAGCGACACGTTGGGGTTGTCCGCCATCAACACGAGCCCGTGTTCGTACTCCATCACCACGGTCGATCGGCCCCGAGCGATCCCCTTTTTGGCGTACTCCGCCTTGTCCTGCATGATCAGCTCGGGCGAGACGTAATACGGCAGCGCCATTATTGCTCCCGTCGCTTGTCGAGGAACGCGGCGTACACGGGTTCGATCCGCTCCGGCCCCACGTCGCTGATGCCCTGAGCCGTCACCAGTTTAACGGTCGGAAAGATGCCGCGAGCCGGGTCCGGGGAACCCGTGGCCACGTCTTCCTCCGCGGCGTTGAACAAGGCTTCCAGGGCGAGCCGCACCGCCTCCTCTTCGTTCAAACCGCTCTTGAAATACTGTTTGATCGTGGTCCTCGCGTCTTTCCCTCCTGATCCCGTGGCATGATAATCCGCTTCTTCGTACCGCCCGCCGGCCACGTCGTACTTAAAGATACGTCCCGCGCCTTTCCGGTGATCGAAGCCCGCGAACAACGGGATGACGACCAAACCCTGGTACGCCGCGGGAAGGTTTCCCTTCACCATCTGCGCGAGTTTATTGGCTTTGCCGTCCACTGAGAGCGTCGTCCCCTCGATCTTCTCGTAGTGTTCGAGCTCCGTCTGGAACAGCCGCGCCATCTCCAAGCACGGACCGGCCGCTCCCGAAATCGCCATGGCCGACCACTCGTCGACCTTGAAGACTTTCTCGATGCGCCGTCCGGAGATCTGGTACCCCTCGGTCGCCCTCCGATCACCGGCGACCACGATCCCGTCGGCGTACCGAAGCGCCAACACCGTGGTTCCATGCGGGATCGACGCGCCGAGCCCCAGCGCGGAACCCGACGACGGCGCGGCCTCGGGCGAAGACCACAGACCCAAGTGGGGGTACTGCGTGACGAGCAGATCGTAAAAGCTCGCCCCGAGGGAATTCAGCTGCCGCGCCCCAGGGTCAGCGTCCACGGCTCACTCGCCCCCTTTCTGCACGTAGTTCTTCACGAATTCCTCGGCATTCTCCTCCAACACGGAGTCGATTTCGTCGAGCAATTTGTCGATGTTTTCCTTCATCTGCTTGCCCTTCTCGACGACCTCGGCGTTGGCCGCCGCGGCGGACTCGTCCCGTTTCCCGGCTTTTTTGATATCACGTTTCTTGTCCTGCGACATGGTGATCACCCCCTTACCGTTGCCGACCACAGGTGTTCATGCATTAGGCGCTCAGACGCGCAACCAGCGCTTCGGCCGACTCGACTTCATCCAACAGCGCTCCGACGAGCGCCTGCGTGCCTCGGGCCGGCTCATTAATCGGAATCCGCTTGACCGCGGATTGGCCGACATCGACCACCACCGAGGCCCAACTCGCCGCGTACACTTGATTCGGAAACTTCTCCAAACACCGCGCGCGAAAATACGCCCGAGTATCGGCGGGAGGCGCGGTGAGCGCGGCGGTTACGGCGGCATCATCGACGATCCGTTCCACGTAGCCCCCCCGCTCAAGCGCCGAGAACAGCCCCTTGTCTGGCCTGAGATCGTGATATTGGAGATCCATCAGCTTCACCCGTGAATCGTCCCATCCGCACGCTTTCCGATCCATATACGCCTGCAGAAGATCCCGCTTAATCACCCAATCGACCTCCCGGCCCAGTTGGCTCGGATCCGTCGACAACAAGCGCAACACCCGCTCCCATCGCGCCAAAATATCCTTTGTCTCCGGGTCCGCGCCCCGCTCCGCGCAGAAGCGGTGCGCCGTATCTAAATAATACTCTTGGATCTGGAGCGCCGTCCACCGCCGACCGTCTTCGAGTTCAAGGGGCTGCTGGAGCGAGAGATCGCGGGAAACCGCCTTGATCGCCTTAACGGGGTCGGCCAGGCTGAGTTCCTTGGCCAAATAGCCCTGCTCGATCATGGAGAGCACCAACGCGGTGACGCCGACCTTCAGGTACGTCGCCGTCTCGGACATGTTGGCGTCCCCGACGATGACGTGCAGCCGTCGGTACCGGGCCTTGTCGGCGTGGGGCTCGTCACGCGTGTTCATGATCGGCCGTTTGACCATGGTGTTCAGGTCGACGACCGTTTCGAAAAAGTCGGCCCGTTGGGATATTTGGTACGGAGTCGGCTCGGCGCGATTCTCGGCTCCCACCTTCCCCGCGCCGGTATACACCTGCCGGCTGACGAAAAACGGCACGAGCCGGGACGTCAAGACGGCGAAAGGCACCGACCGCGGCACCAGATAGTTTTCGTGATACCCGTAGCTGTTGCCTTTGCCGTCGGTGTTGTTCTTGTAGAGCACGAACCGCGGCTCGCCGGCGGTGCGGTTCGCGGCGAGCCGACACGCCTCCAGGATCCGTTCCCCGGCCTTCTCGTACCGGACGAGGTCGCGGACGCTGGCGCACTCCGGAGTGGAATATTCGGGATGGGCGCCGTCCACGTAGAGACGGCCGCCGTTCGCGAGCAGCTTGTTCAACAGCCGGTTGTAATCAGGGGTGGGGCGTTCCTTCTCGCCTTCGACTTCGAACCCGCGGGCGTCAACGAGCGGATTTTCGTTTTCGTAATCCCAGAGCGCCGCGGGTGACGGGAGACCCTGCGCGCTGTTGACGAGAAAAATGGAGCCGGCGACCGGATCCTCGTCAGGGGAACTCCGGATCGCGATGCCGAATTCGGTCTCGGTCCCGACGATCCGGGTCGTCATAAATAGTGACCGGTGGTGACCGTCTCGACTTTTCGGGATTCCGGCGACCGTCCCGTCATGGTGCGGACGTGCATGATCTTTTCGCTCTTGCGCCCGGCGATCTTGGCCCAGTCGTCGGGATTGGTCGTATTGGGCAGATCTTCGTGTTCGCGGAATTCATCGCGCGCCGCGGCGATGAGGTCTTCCGCGCGAATGCCGCCCTCCCCGGTGCGAATCGCGCGTTTGATCGCGTATTTTTTGGCCCGCGCCACCACCCCTTCGATCAACGCGCCGCTGACGAAATCCTTGAAATACAGCGTTTCCTTCTCCGCGTTGGCGTAGGTCACCTCCAAAAACCGATTCTCCTCGGACGTGCTGTACATCTGTTCGACGACTCGATCGATCAGGTTGGCGATCAAGGCGTCGATCGGCTCGACCGTCGGATTGTCGTACGGCAAATCCGATCGCAGGTATTTGGCGAAGATGTCTTTCGCGGACCGTCGATCCGGACGATCCACCCGAATCTTCACGTCGAGGCGGCCCGGCCTCAGCACCGCGGGATCGATCAAGTCCTGCCGATTGCTGGCGCCGATCACGATCACGTTTCGCAGTCGTTCGACCCCGTCGATTTCGGCCAAAAATTGCGGGACGATGGTGGACTCCACGTCGGACGAGACGCCCGTGCCCCGCGTGCGGAACAACGAATCCATTTCGTCGAAGAACACGATGACCGGCATCCCCTCCTGGGCCTTCTCCTTGGCTTTCTTGAAGACTTCGCGGATCTGCCGCTCGCTTTCACCGACGTATTTATTGAGCAACTCCGGTCCCTTGACGTGCAGGAAATAACTCTTCACGTCCCGGCCGGTGGCGGTTCCCATTTTCTTTGCGATCGAGTTGGCCACCGCCTTCGCGATCAGCGTCTTCCCGCAGCCGGGCGGTCCATATAAGAGGACGCCTTTGGGCGGAGACAGCCGGTACTGGGCGAACAGCTCTCGGTGCAGGAACGGCAGTTCGACCGCGTCTCGAATCTGTTCAAGCTGGTCGCCGAGCCCTCCGATCTGCTCGTAACTGACGTCGGGCACCTCCTCCAGGACCAGTTCCTCCACCTCGGACTTGGGTAGCTTTTCCAGGAGGTACCCCGATCGCACGTCGAACAACAAGTGGTCCCCGACGCTGAGCCGCTCCCCGTCCAAGGAGGCCGCGATCTCCGCCACGCGTTCCTCGTCCGCTCGCAACATGACGATCGCGCGCCGATCCGACAGCAGGTCTTTGACCCGCACCACCTCACCCTGCAGCTCGAAGTCGCGTCGCTCGACCACGTTGAGCGCCTCATTCAGGATCAACTGCTGCCCGCGCCGCAAATCCGACACGGGCACGCTCGGATGCACCGCCACCTTCATTTTGCGTCCGGCAAGATAGACGTTGACCGTCCCGTCGCTGTTCGCGTCGGAAAACACCGCGAACGACAAAGGAGGCGCGGTAAGTTTCTCGACTTCCTGGCGCAGCGCTTCGATCTGTTCGCGGGCTTCTTGGAGGGCCTGAATCAACTTTTCGTTCTGACGGAAGGCTTGATCGAGTTGCTCGCGCGAATGCTCGGTCTTTCGAAGCTCTTCCTCCATGCTCCGAATTTGCCGTTGCAGCCGATCAACTTCACGTTGGGACCCGGCAGGCTCGTTGGGTTCGTCGCTGCCTAACTGATCTTGCAGCTTGCGGAGGGTGGACTTTAAGGCATTGAGCTTGCCTAACTGGCGTTTCGACTCGCTCATGGCCCCTCCTTTCGGGGTCATACTTTGTCGGTATGGTACTTCTACAACCGGCTATTTGATTTTAACACCCGCCCTACCCGTGGTCAACCGAACGATCGCCCGCGGCATCGCGCACGGCGTCCACGCACGCTCGCGCCGCCGACAATTTATCCCGTGATGACATAATTTCAGAAATCATCGCCACCCCGTGCGCGCCAGCGCCCAGCACCTCGCGTATTTTTGTCCGCGAAACGCCGCCTACCGCGTACACCGGAATGCGCGCCCGCCGACAGACCGCCTCGAGCGCCGCCAGCCCGACCGGCGGCCCATACGCGGCCTTCGACGCGGTCTCGTATACCGGACCGAAGGTGACGAAGTCCGCGCCCTCATCCTCCGCGCGTTGCACTTCGATCATGGTGTGCGTGGACACGCCGAGGAGTTTCGCGGGGCCGATGACGCGCCGGACCGCGCGCGCGGGAAGGCCATCCGACCTCAGATGGACGCCGTCCGCGTTGACCGCCGTCATCACGTCGATCCGACCGTTGATCAGGAGACGGGCGCCGGCACGCGCCGTGACCGCACGGAGTTCTCGCCCCAACGCGATGAGCGAGGGAAGCGGCAGATCCTTTTCACGAAGTTGGACCGCGCGGACTCCGCCGCGCAGCGCGTCCTCGATGGTCGGGATCAGCCCGCGCGCGCCGACTTGCCGCCTGTCGGTAATCATGTAGATCGACCAGTCCGGTGTCACAACGCCCTCTCGAGGGTAAAAGGGCGGCTGACCGTTTCCCGATCAGCCGCCCTCGCGCACGCCAATACTCGCCGTGATCTTAGTCGACGAGCCCCTCCAACGGGCTCGATGCCGTGGCGTAAAGTTTTTTGGGAATCCGCCCCGCCAAGTAGGCCAACCGGCCGGCACGCACCGCGTCCCGCATCGCTTCGGCCATGAGCAAGGGATGTTTGGCCCCCGCGATCCCGGTATTCATGAGCACGCCCGAGCAACCCAGCTCCATCGCGATCGCCGCGTCCGAGGCCGTGCCCACCCCCGCGTCAACGATAACGGGGACGGAAATGGTCTCACGGATGATGCGAAGGTTATAGGGATTACGGATCCCCAGGCCGGAGCCGATCGGCGCGGCCAGCGGCATGACCGCGGCGCACCCGACGTCTTGGAGTTTCTTCGCCATGATCGGATCGTCCGTGGTATACGGCAGCACGACGAAGCCTTCCTTCACCAACACCTTCGCGGCCTCGAGCAACGCCTCGTTGTCCGGAAAGAGCGTCTTCTGATCCCCAATGACTTCCAACTTGACCAGGTCGGAGATCCCGGCCGACCGCGCGAGACGGGCGGTACGAATGGCCTCGTCCGCCGAGTAACACCCCGCGGTATTGGGCAAGATGTGATAGTCCTTGGGACTCAAATAATCGAGCAAGTTTTCGCTGGCGTGATCCAGGATATTAACGCGCCGGACCGCGACCGTGACCATGTCCGCGCCCGACGCGTCGATCACGCGTTTGGTCTCCGCGAAATCCTTGAATTTCCCGGTGCCCACGATCAGGCGGGACTTGAGTTGGACCGGTCCAATCCGCAGTGGTTCGTCCATGCCTCCTCCCACAAAATTCACGATTTCGACGTGATCGCCTTCGCGCAAAATCGTTTCCGCGAACGCACTTCGATCGACCACCGCCAAGTTCACTTCCACCGCCACTCGTTCCCGCGCGATCTTGAGTTGCGCCAGCAGGTTCGCCACGGTGATGCCGCGGCCGACAGCGGTCGGTGTCCCGTTCAGCGTAACGGTCATGCGGTCGGCCTTAGTAGTGCGGATATCGTGACCCATGGGCAAGGCGGTGCGGTGGTTCATGCGGCAAAGAAATTATACCGACCGCGAAAAATCGAAGTCAAACCACCGGAGATCAGCGGCGGGGCGTCAACCGATAACCGTTCGATCGAGGACTCTCGCACCCCGTCGTCGTAACCGCCGTCACATAATACGTCACCGGCTTGGTGAGATCGATTCCCTTGTCCACATACGCGGTGGCGGCGATCGGCGAGGGGGTGAGTCGGGTGGCTCCTTGATCGGTTTCGCGATACACGTGATAGGTGATCGAAGACTCCTGGGACGGGGCCCACGCCAGATACACGCTCGCGCGGCCTTGGCGAGGGCTCCACAGATTGGCGGGACTCCACGGAATTGGCGGTGCCGGAGCGGCGGCCGCGGTAATCCGGAACTCGCGCGTTCGGGGGCCCGGCGCGGAATATTGATATTCGCGGGACGCGGCGTCCAGGACCATTCGCGTGCCGCTGTACAAGTCTTCCATGCTCCACGTCATGGGCGAACACGCGTTGCCGCTCCCCGTCGCCGTCCACCCGAGCGTCACGGACTCGGGTTGGTCCGTGGTCACGTTGACCGTCCACGATTGAGGAAGCGTCTCGTCGCGGAAATCCCACAACAATTGCTGCGCGCCGACCGACGGTGGCGGGGCAATGCTCGCGGCCAACGTCACGACGTTTTCGGACGGCGTCGGAGGCGCGGGTACGTCCCAACGCGTATCAAAGCCCGTTGTCGCGCCCGGGGCGGTTCCCATCCGCAGTTGCGTTGAGGCGGTGCCCCCTTCCGCCACCGGCGACGGGATCGAAATCGTCAGCGACACGTCGGCCGCCAGGGCCGCACCGGCCATGACGAACCACCCCACCGCTCCGAGACTCCAGGCCCATCGTTGCGTCACGACATTCTCCTACGGGCTCGTAAAGACGAGGACCGCGTCATTCACAAAACTCTGGATCCACCCGCCGTTCCACGGCTTGAAGACGGCCGCGGGATCCGACACGCCATGGGGTCGACTGACCACGCCGTCGAACAACAGCAACGAGGGACCGACCCATCCATTTGAAACCGCTTGTTCATATGATACGGGTGTTCCGGCGGCTCCCCGTTTCACGCTGACCGCGCTCAACGCGATCTCCCGTTCATAGGGGTTCCCGACCATGTTGAAACCCAAAGACAGCGCGATATCGACCGTGGGAGCGGTGACCGACGTTCCAGCGGCATCGAGTACCGCACGGCCATTGGTCGACTCACTGGGGTTATAGACGTAGTACCCCAAGCCGGTCCCGACCGTGGTGACCTGGCTGCACGTGTACGCCGCGTCATACGCGAAGGGACTCGGGTATCCGTCGTAACACCCCGTGTCGACGTCCGTTCCCATCGACCGCCACCGATACACCGTGACGCCACTCCCCACATCGTCCCCGAACACCGCGCTGACGGTATCGCTACCTGTTGTTAATACCTTGGGAATCGACACCAGGGTGTACCCGCGACGCAAACCACTCTGCCCGATCGCGAGATTCGAAAAGCTGGCGTTTCCTGCTTCGTCAACAGCCTTGACGACGGCAAAATACTGGGTATTGGATGACAACCCGACCAGCGTCGTCGTCTCGGCCTGCCCCGCGAGCGCGGGCGCCGACGACGGAAGCTGAATGCCTTGTGAGAAGTTCTGCGAAGTCAGCGGGAATGTGGCGTATCGCACATCATATTCCGTCGCGGTGCCCGAGGTCCCGTCGTCGCCCGTCGCAGTCCATGCGAACGTGATCGATGTGCTCGTCGTGCTTGCTGCTACGACCGCCAAATCCGCGATCGCCGCCGGCGCCGTGGTATCCAGAGGATTCACGTTGCCGGTTGCGGTCGTGGCCGAGGGACTCCCCGAAATGGGACTCTGTTGTGAGAGTGACGAGGCATCGACTGCTTTGACCGCAAACCAATATTGGGTATCAGGCGTCAGGCCCGTCACGGTGACGGTCTCGACGGGCGGCGCGACGGTGTTGTCTCGCGTCGGTTGCCCGGAAAACGTCAGCACTTGAGGGCTGTCGAATTCCGCATCGCTCAGTATCGTTCCGATCGTGGCGACGCTGGTGTATTTCACGATGTACGACGCAATCGGGCCGGAGTCGTCCGCCGGCATGGTCCACCGTAACGTCACGGAGCTGGTGGTGGGAATCGCGATGACCCGCAAGTCCGTAATCGGGTCCGGCGCGTGATCCGCGGTCGTGACTTGCACGTTGTTCGACATGCTGCCGGCGGTTCCCAAGACGTCCACGACTTTCACCGCGAACCAATAGGAGACTCCGAATTGGAGACCGGTGATGGTCGCGGATTCTCCGATCGACGTGGTGCCCGTTGCCGTGGCGTCGAATTCCGCGTCGGACGCAAACGCGCCCCCGGTCTTGTACTTCACGATATACGACGCCAGCGCCGCGTTGTCGTTCCCGAACGTGGGCCGCGGCCACACCAGCGTCACCGCGGTCCGGTAAATCGAGTCCGTAGGGGCTTCCAGCCCCGTGACCGCGGGAGGCGGTGCGGACGGCGTGGTGACCGACACAAGGTTCGACCACGTCGATCTGTTGCCCGCAGCGTCGACCGCCCGCACGCTGAACAGATACGTGTGCGCGCCGGATAACCCGGTGACCGAGTAGTTCTCGGTGCCACCCGGCGCTTGAACCGCGGGCACCAGCTGCGTCGTGACGATCGAACCGAGGGTTTGCTGCAACTCGTAGCTCGCCACCGAGCCGCCGGTCGACGCCCCATCGCTCGCCACGGCGGTCCACGACAACGCCACCGCGTTGATCGTCGGAGTCCCCGCGGCGAGTGTCGGCGATCCCGGAGGAATCGGATCACTAATCACGGTGGGCGGATTGATGGCGATCCCGGGACCCGTCAGACTCTGGTTCAGGGTCACCAAGGTCACCGCAGTTCCCTTCCCCGGCACGTCCACGGACCGGCCCAACGTCGGGTCAAAAACCGAGACCAGGCCTGATCCCGACGACTGCGCCTCAACCGCCGCGGACCATGCGGCGCCGCTCCACCGCGCCAGCACCACCCGACCGAGCGAATCGAACTGCGTCAATGCCACATCGTTGACGCCACGGGAGGACGCCAGTTCGGTCCAGGCCGGCACGGACGCTGCCGGCGAAGGACTGGCCGGAAGGGACACGTTCGTTTCGCCCGGTGACCAGGTGCCGGTTGCCACGGTGTACGTGCGCGACACGCTGTTCGGGCTGGCGGTCGTGGCGTACACCGCGAGCACGTTCCCGTTGGCCCCGTGCGACACCAGGTCGAACCCGCGAGCACCGTCGTGCGCGCGAAGCGTGGCGGTCAGCACCTGGGCCGCGGACCATTGGGTTCCATTCCATGCCAGGGCTTCCAGCGCCGGCACCGCGGTTCCACTGGAGGCCGCCAGAACAATGCGATTGGTCACGGTCGCGTTGCTGTTCGAGGCGTCTCCCACCGCGCGCAGCGCGCGAATCGTCGCGGTCGGTTCGCCGGGCGTGGTCCGGATCGACGGCGCGACGCCTTCCGCCTGCCACCCCCCGACATCGGAGGTATCGCGGCTCCAGACGCGGTAATGCGGCGTGGTCTCCGCCCCGGCCGCCCACACCACCATCGCCCGGCCGGTGCCTCGTTCAAACGCCACGTCCGAGATCGGCGCGTCATGGCTCGCCGCCGCGGTCGTGAGCAGGACCGCGTCTTCCCACTGGCCTTGGTTGTGATCACCGCGCCACACCATGGACCCGATCGCGTCGTTCTGATCGCCGTACACAAGCACCACATCATTGGTCGTGGGGCGCGGCTCCAACCGAACCCACAACGGACGGCCGGACGTCGGTTGCCCGTTGATCAGGTCTTCGACCAGCGCCTCCGCGCTCCAGGACGATCCGTCCCACACCCGGTACCGCAACGTGGTGCTGGCGGTGGTTGCGTACACGACGATCGCGCGCCCGCTTTGCGGTTCAAACGCCGCGTCCACGGTCTGCGACGGCCGACCGAGCCCGGTTGACGTCGCGGCCGACAACGACCCGGTCCACGTCTGCCCGTTCCACACGTGCAACGAGAGTCCCCGCTGATCGTCCACCACCGCCAACACGCGCTCATCGCCGATCGGATTGGCTTTCATCACCTGCCAGACCGGGGGCGACGACAACGCCGCGCCGGAGAGGCGCGCGGACCAGCCGGCGCCCAACGATCGCTGGTACTGAACCAGCGATTGCCCTTGCTGGCCGAACGTGGCCAACGCGGACACCGTATCGGCCGGCGGAGTGCCGATGTAGAACGCTTCCGGCGCAGTGGCGGAACCGCCGTCAGGGTTCGTCACGGTCACCGACCGGTACCCGTCCGCCGCGCCCACGGCCACTGTAAAGGTCGCGGTGACCGTGGTGGCATTCACCACGGTTTGATTGCTGGGCGTGATCCCAGCACCAGTGGTCAGCGTGATGGGAGCTTGGAATCCCGACCCTGTCAGGGTGACGTTCACCGCGGTTCCCGCGGTTCCTGAACTCGGGCTGATCGATGCGATCACGGGCGGCGCGGTAATGGTCATGGTGCCGGTGGTGCGTCCCCCGTCCGGATTGGTGACCACCACGGACGCCGAGCCTGGCTGAACGCTGGCCGCCACGGCCACGCTTGTGCAGCTGATGGCCGACGTACTGGTCGCCGTGCAGGACCCGGTCACGCCGGTCGGGAACGTCACGACCGATCCGCCGGCCACGAACCGACTACCGGCGATGGTGAGCGTGCGGCCGGTCGATTCCACGCCCACCGCGGGCGTGATTCCCGTGATGACCGGGGACGGCGTAATGATCAGGCCCGATTTACAGGTGTCCGCGCCCGGCGTCGCCGGACTGCACGTAAACTGATAGAGCCCGTCGGGACTCGTGATCGTCACCGCCAGATGGCGATTCGTGGCCTGCGCAGGGTCCTCCGCGATGTCAATGACCACGGTTCCGCCGTCCTCGGAATCATACGCCCGGAACCCGGACCGCATGGTGACTTGCGAATCTTGGACCTGGACGTGATCCGGCGCGGGCGTCCCGATGCGGACCACGGATCCCGATGGGAACCCGGCCGTGGTCAGGGTCAACACTGCGCTGCGAGCGCCGGCCCCCACGCCCGTCGTCGGCTCGACGCTGATGAGTTCAGGATTTGCCAGGACACGGAAGCCCCCAACCGGAAGTGTGTCCGTCAAACTGCCGCGACTTGCCGGGTTCGTGACCGTTACACTATAGGACCCCGGTCCCAACAACGGGTTGACCGAAGCGGCGGCTCGATCCGTGTCCCAATAGAACCGCAACAATCCGGGGCCGACATACACACAGGGGGTGGTTGCGGTCGGAACCGTTCCCGATTGCGCGAGACATAACAGACTCTGCGCGGGGTTGTTCGGATCGTCGACCCGAAGCTCAGCTCCCGCCACAAAACCCAGATGAGTTGTCGGATTATCGGTCCCAATCACGTCAACCGCGCGCGAGGAACTGAAGCCGGCAGCCACGGCCCCCGGGCGAATCGACTGAATGTCGGGCTGCGGCGCGGTGACTACAAACGACGCCGGCGGCGCGTTGGACGCCGCTCCGGCGTACGCGGGGTTGGTCACTTCCAGATCATACGTTCCGGGGGGGAGCGCCGTCTGGCTCCAATAAAACTCGATCGTCGTCCGGCTGACGTGGACGCACGGCGTTGACGGAGATGCGGTCCCGGCGGTTCCCGTCGCGCACGAATATTGAACGGGGCCAAAGTCCGTTGAATCGAGGGACACGGAGGGGAGATCCGCACCTCTGGGCTCAAAGAAATTCGTCCCGGTGATCGTGACGATGGACGACGCCGTCACATTGTACTCAACCGTTGACGGGCTCACACTGGAGATCGTCGGCACCGGCGGCGCCACCGTGAAGCCGCCAACCGAGCTTCCGCTCAATCCGCCCGCAGCCGCCGGATTCGTCACCGTCACGGTATACGCGCCCGGCGTCAGCGCCTCATTCGGCCACCACATGCTGATTCGGTTCGTGGTCACGTGCACGAACGGCACTCCGGACGTCGCCGTGCCGCCGGAAACCGTTGTGCCGCTCAACGTCGTGGTGATCGGAAGAGGAGCCGTAACCTGAACCGTCGCCCCGAGCACGAAGTTCGTCCCGTCGATGGAAATGGCTCGGCTCAGCGTCACCCCGTACGTCACGCTTGCCGGATTCACCAGGATGATCGACGGCTGCGCCGCGTCCACGGTAAAGCCCGCGGTCAGACTCACACTTTGCCCGCCCGCCGCGGCCGGATTCGTCACGGTCACCGTGTACGCGCCCGGCGCCAGATCGGTGTTGTCCCACCAAAAGCTCAACCGATTCGCGGTCACATGCACGAACGGGACGCCCGCCGTTGCCGTGCTGCCCGCCTGGGTCGTGCCGCTGAGGCTGCCGATGGTCACGGTCGCCCCGAGCACGAAGTTGGTCCCGTCGATCGTGATCGCCCGGCTCGGCGTCACCCCATAGGTGACCGCCGAGGGGTTGACGAGCAGGATGGTCGGACCGGCTTCCGCAACCGTAAATCCCGCCGCCAAGCTGACGCTCAACCCGCCCGCGGCCGCCGGATTCGTCACCGTCACCGCATACGCGCCCGGCGCCAGCGCCGTGGTGTCCCACCACACGCTCACCCGGCTCGCCGTCACGTGCACGAAATGGACGCCCGCCGTCGCCGCGCTCCCGCTTACCGTGGTTCCGCTCAGACTCCCAATGGTCACGGTCGCCCCGAGCACGAAGTTGGTTCCGTCGATCGTGATCGCCCGGCTCGTGGTCACCCCGTACGTCACGCTCGCCGGATTGACCACGATGATCGACGGCTGCGGCGCGTCCACCGTGAACGCCGCCGTCTGGCTGACGCTCAACCCGCCCGCGGCCGCCGGATTCGTCACCGACACCGTGTACGCGCCCGGCGCCAGCGCCGTGGTGTCCCACCACACGCTCACCCGGCTCGCCGTCACGTGCACGAAATGGACGCCCGCCGTCGCCGTGCTTCCGCTTACCGTGGTTCCGCTCAGACTCCCGATCGTGACCGTCGCGCCCACGACGAAGTTCGTCCCGTCGATCGTGATCGCCCGGCTCGCGGTCACCCCGTACGTCACGCTCGCCGGATTGACCACGATAATCGACGGCTGCGGCGGCGATACGGTGAACGCGCCCACCGCGGTATCCGTGTTCCCGCTGGAGGGGTTAGTCACCACCACGTCGTAGACACCCGGCGGCAGCGATGTGTTGGCCCAATAGAATCTGAGCGTGCTGGAGCTGGCAAACACAAAGGGAACGCTCGCCGTTGGTGTGCTTCCCGCGACCGTGGTGCCGTTCAGTGAACCCACCGTGATTTGGTCGCCGACCTGAAAGCCCGACCCCGAGATCGTGATCGAACTGGTCGACGTCACGCCATACGTCACGTTCCCGGGATTGACCAGGGTGATGGCGGGTTGGGCGGCCGCTTCCTGCGCCAGGCCAAGGGACCAGAGGACGACCACCACTCCGATCATCACGACGTGGGCGCGGATCACCCTTTCGAGTAGACGACGTCCCCACCCTTCTGGTCGTGGCACGGTTCGTTCCTTACGCGATATGCCAGGTCGGTACAGGCCTGTCATTTCGTCAATGAAAACGGGAATAGAGAGGGCCCTTGGCCGTAAAACTCCACTACAGCGTCATTTATTCCGATTTTCCCGCGCCGAAGCCCCTTGTTTGCGGTCGGCAGGCCCCGACTATAGCCTTGATTTTTCAGGGCAGTCAAGCGGTCAGTGACGGTCAGTTCGGGGCGACCGTGCCGCGGACCACGGGGGACTGCGGCGGATGATGATCGCGACCACGATACGCGTCGATGAATTGACGAATTTCGACCTCGTTAAAGCGGTCCAGTTGAATCAGGCGCTCCCATGCCGTGACGGCGAAGGCGGACGCTAATCTGGGTTCCGGCGCCGCGATCACCTGAGTCGGGTAGGCCGCCACGATCCGTTCGAGCGCGGCAACCGTGTCAGGGCACGGCTGGTCACACCGATAGTGAATGATCACGCCCCCGTCCTCGAGGTTGTGCACCTGGACTTCCCACGGGATCGGAATCCGATGCATGCCCCAGCGCGCGAGCCACGGAACGTGCGGACCTGATGTCGGGGGCGTGGAATGATACGGGGCATGCGGTGAGCCGGGTGATTGGAGGTGGACGTTGCCTTGTCCCGAAATCGCCTCCCCCGGTTCAGGGGCGGCGGCCACTGCCGGCGCGGTCAACCACACCATGGCCGCACCCAGCAGAAACGGCGGACGCATCCACATCGCGCCATCCTACGGAGATGGCGGCACCGTGTCAAACCCGCCGTAATCTTGACACCCGATTCAACGCTCCAGTACAGTACGGTCCATGCAAGAATGTCGGCCTGCCCGTTGGCAAACCTTCCTGTTTGCGGGGACTTGCCTGGTGAGTTCCCTGATCGGTTGCACGACGCGCCTGACTCCGGAATTCGACTTTTCGTCGCAAGACGTCACGGTCGTCACCGCCGACGAGTTCGACAACCTCAACCCAACCTGGTCGCCGGACGGCAACACCCTGGTCTATGTGTCGAATCGCGCGGGGGCGTGGAATCTCTGGGCCGTCTCGCTCGACGACAAAACCCCACGGCCCGTGACGAGCGGCGTCGGCACGGATCGATTCCCGGCGTTTTCGCCGGATGGGCGACGGATCGCGTTCTCCTCCAGACGGTCCGGCAATTGGGATATCTGGCTGGTGGACCGGGACGGCGGCAACTTGCGGCAATTGACGACCCACCGGATGGACGACCTGGCGCCGACGTGGAGCGCGGACGGCCGACACATCGCGTTCGATTCCTACCGTGATTTCGAGTACAGCATTTACGTGATGGACGCGGACGGCGCGAACCAACGCAAACTGACCACCGGCGGCAACGGAGACTGGGGCGCGACCATTGCGCCGAACGGCGACGTGGTCGCGTTTGCCTCAACCCGAACCGGCCATGGGGACATCTACGCCATCGACCTCGCGGGGCAAGGGCCGTACCGGCGCTTGACCACCACCGCCGAAGAGCGGGAGATGATCCCGACCTTCAATCCCGACGGGACGAAAATCGCGTTCATCGCGGATCGGGACGGCGGCCGCGATATTTGGGCCATGAACCCGGACGGCAGCAACCAAGTTCGCCTGAGCCGCGATCTCTCCGGCGCGTGGAACCCCAAGTACGACATCGACCGGGAATTCTACGCCGCGATCGGGTACTTTATATTGGCCTGGAGCCCCGACGGCAGTTCGCTCGCGTTTACTCAAGTCGGCCGGTCCGGGACCGGTCAAATCGCGATTTTTCCGTTGACCCATTAGTTCGCTGCGCGGGGACTCGCGTGCGTCGCCTCGTTTCGCGCTCATGATCACCTCGGGAGCCCCCCGCTCACTGTTGGCGTGGGGCCTTCTGGTATGGACGTTGGCGGCGTGTCAGTCGGTCGGACCGACGCCCGCGCTGATCGCGTCGTCGGTCGGCATCTCGCGTCAAATCACCTTTACCCCATACAATGACTTCGCGCCGACGTGGACCAGGGACGGTCGGTCGCTTATTTACGTCTCCGATCAACAAGGCGGATGGAATCTTTGGAGCGTTGACCTGTCGTCGCCGACCCCGCGCGCGCTCACGAGCGGGGGATTCCAGTACAGCAATCCGTTTGTCACCGCGGACGGGCGCGGGATCGCGGTGTCGTCGGACTCCGGTTCCTCCACGCCGTTGTGGACGGATCTCTGGCTGCTCTCCCCGGACGGCGCGCAGCAGCAGCGCCTCCTGTCCGCCAGCCCGGCGATCAAGGAGTTTTTTCCCACCATCTCGGCGGACGGGCGCTGGCTGGCGTACCTGGACGTTCCCATGGACCGCTCGCCGCAGTATCGGCTGATGCTCGTCGAACTCCCCGGCGGTCTTCCCCGCGTGTTGACCGAAGACCACGTCGTGTTCTCGCCGATCCGCTTCAGCCCGGATACCCGCTCGATCCTCTATACCGCCGACACGCTCGGTTCCGTCGACGTGTGGACGATCGGGATCAACGGCGCCGGCGCGCGCGCGTTGACCTCGCGATCCGACAGCGAAGTCGTCGGGGATTACAGTCCGGACGGGACCACGATCGTGTTCGTCTCCAACCAAAGCGGCACGAATGAACTGTGGTTGATGAACGCGCAGGGCCTCGGCGCGCGCCAATTGACCCACGACCTGGCCACGGCCTCGCTCCCGGCGTTTTCGCCCGACGGAGCGCACATCGCGTATACCTCGACCAAGTCGGGCAACCAGGATATTTGGATCATCGGGGCCGGCGCCGCGCAGCGCGAATAACCCGTAAGTGGCGGAAACACGCGCCGCGAGTAGCGGCCGGTTATTGACAAAGCCCGCGAGCTTATGCTACGAATTCCCTCCATCGCTTCTTCCGTGCGTGGGCATCTGCGATACGAAGAACGATCGGGATATCCCGTACAGCAACGTCACGCGTAGCAGAAGAGAGCGGCGGATGAAGCGAACAGTCGGTCTTGCGGTCGCAGCGGCACTTCTCATGAGCGCCGGGGTGTGGTTCTTCGCCGGGAAACCCGTCCAAGGGTTTTACGGCGACATGGTGCTCAATAACAAGGCCGAGCAGCGCGGCATGCCCCCGGTGATCTTTCCGCACTGGATCCATCGCGTGGAATTCAAGTGCAAGGTGTGTCATCCCGCGATCTTCGAAATGAAGTCCGGCGCCAACGACATCGACATGGAAAAAATCGTTTTTAAGGGCCAATTCTGCGGGAAGTGCCACAACGGCGAAACCGCCTGGAAGCCGGTGGCCTGCGCCCGCTGCCACTCGGGCAAACCCGGCATGGTCACGGGCCCGCTTCACGGGGTGAATTAGCCATGATGCGTCGTGTGATCGGAGGGATGGGGGTCGTGTTGGTGGCGACCCTGGCACTGTTCGCCTGTAAGCCGTTTACAAAGAAAGCCGACGCGCCGGCCCCGGCCGACACGGCCGCCGCGCCCGCCCCGGCTCCCCCTCCCGCGCTGCCCTCGCCCCCGATGCCGACGCAGTTATCGGACGATTTCGAGGATCCCACGCAGATGCCGACTCCCGGGCCTCCGTTCGCGAAAGAGAACCGGAACCCCGAACTGATCCTCAAAAACATCCCCAAGGATCAGGGCGGCAGCGTGGATTGGGTCGAAGCCTTCAAGAAGGAAATGATCCATCCGCGGGAATCGCTCGACCCCGCCAAGGCCCCGGTTCCGCCGTTTGATTTTAACATCGACATTCCGGCGGTCGGAGCCATGCCGAACGTGGTCTTTCCGCACTTTCCCCATACCTATTGGCTGGACTGCGGGAACTGCCATCCCAACATCTTCGTCATGAAAAAGGGCGCGAATCCGATCTCCATGGTGAAGATCGTGAACGGCGAGTTCTGTGGCCGCTGTCACGGTCGCGTGGCGTTTCCGATCTCGAACTGCTCGCGCTGCCACGTCAAGCCCAAGAGCTGATTCTAGTTTAAAAAAATAGGGGGGGCACCTTTGAAGGGTGCCCCCCCTATTTTTTTGTCTCAACCGGGTCGGTTTATCCGCCGGTTCAGGCAATTTGAATTGGAGCCTGTTTAGGGAAGGCCAGATGCCAGGCGAACCCGCCTTGCGCCAACGGCGCGAAATGAAAACGGCTTGTTCCTCTCGGGTGGCAAAGCAAGGGAGAGCTTTGCGCGCGGAAAGTGCACTGCGCCGTTCTGTGGCGCTGTTGATGATGCGTTCCGCTCGCTTGGCGAAGCAGCGTACGGGGTCGTACGTGAGGCGAGTGGCGCCGAGTCACAAGCGCCGCCGAGACGGTGAAGGCGGCCGAGGCTCCTCAGCGCTAACGCCGCGGATGGCCGTTCATGGACAGGCTCCTAACTGCGGCCGACGCCCACGTACGAGAACCCTAATTCTCGCATCCGCTTTGGATCGTACACGTTGCGCAGATCAATAAACGTCGGACGGCGAAGCAACGATTTGACGCGATCCAGGTCCAGACTCCGGAACTGATTCCACTCGGTCATCAACACCACGGCGTCGCATCCGGACACTGTTTCGTACGGATCGCGGTACAACGTCACGCCGGGCAACGCCGCGGCGGCATGCCCCATGGCGGCGGGATCGTACGCGCGGATGGTGGCGCCGAGTTTTTGGAGCGCGGGCAGAATGGTCAGCGCGGGCGCTTCGCGAATATCGTCGGTATTGGGCTTGAACGACAACCCCAAACACCCGATCGTAGCGCCGGAGACTTCGCCGACGGCGCGGCGGATTTTCTCGACCATCACGTCCCGCTGGCGCTGATTGACCGAGTCGACGGCGGCCAGGATCTGAAAGTCGTAGGCATTGCGCTTCGCCAACGCGAGGAGCGCGACCACGTCTTTGGGAAAACACGATCCCCCGTAACCAGGCCCGGGGTGCAAAAATTTGGCGCCGATACGATTGTCGAGCCCCATGGCGCGCGCGACTTGATGCACGTCCGCGCCCACGTGCTCGCACAGATTCGCGATCTCGTTGATAAAGGACACCTTGGTCGCCAAAAACGCGTTGGACGCGTATTTGATCATTTCAGCGGTCGCAATGTCGGTGATGACGATCGGGGTCTCGATTAAATAGAGCGGGCGGTAGAGATCGCGTAGGATCGCGACCGCCTGGTCGCTCTGCGCGCCGATCACCACCCGGTTCGGCCGCATGAAGTCCTCGATCGCCGCGCCCTCGCGCAGGAATTCCGGATTGGACGCCACGTCGAAATTCACGCGTTCGGTCTGCGACTTGCCGATGATGGCGCGCAACCGGTCGCCGGTGCCCACCGGCACGGTGCTCTTGGTCACAATGACTTTGTATCCGTTCATGTGCCGGGCGATGGTTTCCGCCACGGCCTCGACCGCCGAGAGGTCCGCGGAGCCGTCGCCGCGCGGCGGGGTACCCACCGCGATCACGATCACCAGCGACTGTTTCACCGCCTCCGCGGTGTCCACCGTAAACGAGAGCCGGCCCTCGCGCACGCCCTTTTGGACCAGCTCAGCCAGGCCGGGCTCATAAATGGGAATTTCGCCGCGTTTGAGCCGCGCGACCTTGTCCGCGTCCGCGTCCACGCAGATCACGCCCACGCCGAACTCGGCAAAACACGCGCCGGTCACGAGACCGACGTATCCGGTGCCTATCACGCAGATGTTCAACGGATCCTCCTCCCTAGGCCGTCCACAGGCTCGGGCGGCCGGCGGTTCGAGCCGGGAATATACCAGAGGATGGCTGTTGGGCTCAACCACGGGAGATGGATCCCGACACAGTGTCACCTCTTCTCGACGTTCCACGAATCCGATGACTATCCATGGTCGTTGGTCGCTTGCTGATTCGCGCCGGACTTTGTTACGGTTGCGCGCTATGGAAAGCCCTTCGCAGCCGGGCGTGCTCTACGTGGTGGGTACGCCGATCGGCAATCTCGAGGACATCACGCTCCGGGCGCTTCGAATCCTCAAAGAGGTGGCGACCGTCGCCGCGGAAGACACGCGACACACCCAAAAACTCCTCGCCCACTATGGTCTGCACGCCCCACTGACCAGTTATCACGACTTCAACAAGGAAACCAAAGCGGCGGTGTTGCTCGCTCGCCTGCGGGAAGGCGCGTCCATCGCGTTGGTGTGTGATGCCGGGACCCCGACGATTTCAGATCCGGGATATTTTCTGATCAATCAGTGCATTGAGGCCGGGGTCGCCGTGGTGCCGATCCCGGGACCGTCGGCGATTCTGGGCGCATTGTCGGCTTCGGGGCTTCCGACCGATCGATTCCATTTCGAGGGCTTTCTGCCCAAGACGTCGGGCCGGCTGGCCAAACGCCTGACCGCCCTGCGCGATCGCCGCGAAACCATCGTGCTGTTCGAATCCCCGCACCGCATCCTCAAGACCCTGAAAGCGATCCATGAGGCCTGGGGAAATCGGCCCGCGGTCATCGCGCGCGAACTGACCAAACTGCACGAAGAGTTTCTGCGGGGAACGCTCGCCCAGTTAATCGCCGAGTTGGAACGGCGGCCGCGACGAGGCGAGATGACCCTGCTGATCGGCGGGCTCGATCGGCTCTCGTCGGTGGAATCGAGCGAGGAACGGGAGGAATCCGCGATCGGACCGGCTATATCTCCCGCCGCTGATCAATGACAAAGATGCTCTTGGGAAAACTTTTGGCGTATTTCTTGAGTTGCGCCGCAATTTCGGCGACCTGAAGCGGTGAGGTGATGTCCCGCCGTTCGTTGGTCACCACGGCGATGGACACGGTCATGATCGGGAACTGCTGCACCACCTCGTTGCGGTCGCGTGAGATGATGTAGCCGCGGTCCCGATCGTCGGGTTCGTAGAAGGCGGGAATGGCCGCGTCGAACTCCTTGATCAATTGCCGGCACAACCCGGACACCCGCTCCGGTTGGCAGATCAACACGAAGTCGTCTCCCCCGATGTGGCCGACGAACATGTCGCGCATCTCGCCCCCGCTCAATCGCACCAGCGTTTGCCCCACCATCTTGAGCACTTCACTCCCGCGCGCGTACCCGTAGTAGTCGCCGAATGCCTTGAAATTATCCAGGTCCACGTGGCAAAACGCGAATGGTCGTCGTCGCTGCAGGCGCTCAAGCAGCGCCTTCTCGATCGCCAAATTGCCCGGCAGCCGGGTGAGCGGATTCGCGTCAAGGTTCATTTCCTCCAGTTCCTTGAGGCGATAACTCATCCACCGGAACGATTCCGCCAACTCGCCGATTTCATCGGGCGTTCTCAGCGGCAGCATCTCGTCATACCGGCCCGTTCCGATCAACTGCGTGGCGGCTTTGAATTGATCGAGAGATCGGGAGAGCGACCGCGAGAAGAACAAGGCGAACGACACGCCGAAGACCAACCCCACCGCGCAGGTCACCAACGTCATCGTGAGCGCGTTGCCGATCAGCTGTTGCGACTGCTGCAAGGCGTCGCGCTGGGAGAGTTTCAGCGCTTGCCCCAACCCGTTGATCGCCCGCTGGAGTCGCTGGCGCGGCCCGGACAACACGTCTTCCGCCAACTGCCGGGCCACCCCGGGCTCCCCGCGTTCTAACGCGGCCCGCGCTTGGTCGGCGACGTTGTTATACTCGGCAAGCGTCGCGGACACCCGCTCCATGGCCCCGGAGGCCTGCGGCGTGAGCGCCACGAATCGTTTCAATGTCTTGGTGAACCGTTCCCGTTGTTCGTCCGCCAGCGCTTCGACCGAGCGGTCCTGGAGTTGAACGTTACGCTGCTCGTACTGATCACGGACCAACAGCGCCTCTTCGAGATCCGCCACCAATTCGATGTTCGGGAGGTCGACCTGGACGAGGTTACTGCCCAAGGCATACAGCGATTTCAAACTGGCGAGCGCGGAAAGGCCGACGGCCAGAATCAACAGCACCAGCGTCAGGTTCCCCAGCAACATTTTACGAGCTAGGGTTAAACGCATCGTCGGGTCACGGGTGATCGGAACGAGTAACGGCGCGTGTTGAGTGTAGCGGAGGGTCTCGGCGTGTCAATCGCCGAGGGACAACGCGGGGACGGCCGGAGTTTATCCGATCTTTTCGATCACGATGCGGACGGCGGAGTCGAGCGTGGTCAGTTCAAGCACCCGATGGCCGTCGTCGGCGACGCTCCGGGGCACATTCCGGGCCGGTTCGCCGGCATCGACGGTCACGGCCAAAATCTCCCCGACCTTCATCTCTTCGAGTTTGAGTTTGGTCCGGACGAAGTTATACGGGCAATGGACGCCGCGCAAATTCAACTCAACGTCGATTCGAATATCCGTCCGATCCATTCTGCAATTATACCGGGCGATTTTTCGCGCGGTCAAGACCGGCCTGTCCGGACGCCGCGCCTTCTCTCACTTGAACACGCCGGGCGCCGGTTTCATTCCCGGCGCGGGGAAGATCGGGATCGTTGACGCCCTCCCGGGGGTTGTGTTACAAACCGCCTCGGATGCAGGGTTTTGTTCGGGCGGCGCTCGACGCCGTGCTGCCGCGTCGGTGCGCAACGTGCCGTCGCGGCCTCTTCGCGGGCGAGAGTCGCTCCGTTTGTTCGGCCTGTTGGGACGCCATCCCCCGAATCGACGGGCCCCGGTGCGCGGTGTGCGGGGTGCCGTTTGCGTCCGAGGCGGCGGTCTCGCACAGTCCCACCCACCGATGCGGACCGTGTCGCGACGCGCCGCCCGCGTTTACCCAGGCCGTGGCCGCCGGACGGTATGAGGGGCCTTTGGCCGACGCGATCCGCCGATGCAAATATCACCGACAAGTCGACCTGATCGCGGTGTTGGCCGAACTGCTCCATGGGGTTGTGGACTCGCTTCCTCCGGTGGACGCGGTTGTTCCGGTCCCCTTGCACGTCCGGCGCCTTCGCCACCGCCAGTTCAACCAGTCGCTGCGACTCGCCGCGGAAATCGCCCGACGTCTCCAGCGCCCGTTGTGGCCGGATATCCTGCGCCGCACGCGCCAGACCGCGCCCCAAACCACCCTGGATCGCGCGCATCGTCAGGCCAATGTCCGTCGCGCGTTCATCGTCCGTCAGCCGCAGAGGGTGGTTGGACGCCGGCTGTTGTTGGTGGACGACGTGTATACGACGGGCGCCACGGTGAATGAATGCGCCAAAACATTACGCGCCGCTGAGGCTTCCGAGGTGTACGTCGCCACCGTCGCGCGACTCCCGTAACCTCGGAACCGCCGCAACTCACTCACAGGAGCCCGTCACACATGTCCGAGCAACCCCTTCGCATTGAACGACGCGCGGCCGGAATCTACCCGGTCTTGTTTCACGCCGGCCCGTATTATTGGCCCGTGAGCGACGAGGCGCTGACCCGTCTCGCCGCTCAGGCCTCCGCGGACCCGGAGGCGTTTCGGGCCGCGCTGATGGACGCGTTCGCCGTGACCCCGTATTTGAAACATCAACTGGCGGCGGTGCTCGCCGCGGTGGATGATCGGGACGCGCAACTCCGCGCGCTCCAGACCGCGTTGCAGACCCGATAAGGGCTCGTCGTCGATGTCAACGGACGTCCCCGACTCCTCGCGCGGAAGGGACGATCGCCTTTCCTCGCCGCCCCCCGTGACCGTGTCGATCGTGATCCCGGCCTTGAACGAGGAACACGGAATCGGGGACGCGCTCGCCGCGGCCGCCGCGGCTCGTCCCCATGAACTCATCGTGGTCGACGGCGGAAGCGTTGATCGCACGCGCGCCGTCGCGACCGCCGCCGGCTGCGTCGTGCTGGACGCGCCCCTTGGTCGGGCCGTTCAGATGAACACCGGAGCCGCCGCCGCGACCGGAGACGTTTTTCTGTTCCTCCACGCGGACACGCGACTACCTTCGGATGCCCTGGAAGACGTCGCGCGGGCGTGCAAGGACCCGCGAATCGTCGGAGGACGTTTTGACGTGGTCCTCGACGGTCCGGAGCCGATCTTCCGAATCATCGAGACTTTGATGAACGTCCGGTCGCGACTCACGCGCATTGCAACCGGCGATCAGGCCATCTTCGTGCGGCGGAGCGTGTTTGAGGCGCTCGGCGGGTTCGCCCCCCTCCCGCTCATGGAAGACGTGCACTTTTCCTTCCGCCTCAAACGCCGCGGACGCGTGGCGTGTCTTCGCTCCCGCGTGCGCACGTCCGTGCGCCGGTGGCGGCGGCACGGCGTCTGGCGCACCATGGTCTTGATGTGGTGGTTGCGCGCGCTCTACGCCGTCGGCGTCAGCCCCGATCGGTTGGCGCGACGGTATGCCGCCCGCTAAGCGCGCCGCTCGCTCTGGACCGGAGTGCGCCGTGGCGGTCTTTGCCAAGGCGCCGATCCCCGGCGCCGTCAAAACACGGCTGATCCCTCCGCTCACGCCCGCGCGCGCCGCGAGACTGCACGCGGCATTCGTGGATGACACGCTCCGCCGCGTCGCCCTTCTCGACGTCGTCCGCTTCTTGGCCTACGCGCCGCGACCGCGGGATCCGTTCCTGCTCGCGTGCGCGAGCCGCCACGGCGCGCGCACGATCGCCCAAGGCCCTGGAGACCTCGGAGCCCGCATGCGGCGCGTCACGGCGCGGCTGCTGGAGCGGTATCCGAAAGTCGTGATCATCGGCACGGATAGTCCGACCATGCCGATCGCGTTCATCGAGGCCGCGGCGCGGCAACTGGACCGCGCCGACGTGGTGTTCGGCCCGTCCGAGGACGGTGGGTATTACCTGGTGGGGCAACGACGCCTCTACCCCGAAATTTTTCAGGACATCGTCTGGGGCGGCTCGGATGTGCTCGCCGCCACGCTCGACAAAATCCCGCGCGGGCGCGTCGCGTTGCTGCCGCCGTGGTACGACGTGGACCGCCCGACTGACCTGGCGCGCCTGCAAATGGAGCTGGCGGCCACGATCGACTGCCCCAAGACCCGCGCATGGTTTCAGGCGCGCGGGCGCTGAGAGCTCACAAGACGTGCTGCGGATCGATATCAACATCAACGCGCACCCCGCGAGGAAGATCCTCGCCGGCGCGCGCCATCAGCGCGCGGGCGACCCGTCGCACCGCCGGACCTTGGGGACCCTTCAACACGAGCTGCCAGCGGTGCCGTCCCTTGAGCCGCCAGAGCGGCGCGGGCGCCGGGCCCAACACCGCGACGCCGGCGGCCGATGCCGGCGTCGCGTCGCGGGCCAGACGCTTGGCAACGTCGATCACGTCGGACTCGTGCGTCCCTGAGATCAGGATGATGGCCAGACGACCGAACGGCGGGTACCCCAACTCGCGCCGCCGCTCGATCTCGCGCGCGTAGAACCCGGCCACGTCGTGTCGCTGCGCGAACGCGAGCACGTCGTGCGACGGACGCCTCGTTTGCAGAATGACCTCACCCGGACGGTCGCCGCGGCCGGCGCGGCCGGCCGCCTGCGTGAGCAATTGGAAAATCCGCTCGCCCGCCCGAAAATCCGGAAGCGACAAGCCCACGTCCGCGTTGATGATCCCCACCAAGGTGACGTTGGGCAGGTCGTGGCCCTTGGCCACCATTTGCGTGCCCACCAACACGTCCGCGTCGCCCCGGCGCATGGCGGCGAGCAAGGCGTCATGCGCCAATTTGGAACCCGTGGTGTCGCGATCCATCCGCGCGACCCGGGCCTGAGGCCACTCCGCCCGCACGCGCGCTTCCACCTGCTCCGTCCCGACCCCTTCCAGCATCACGCGGTGCCCGCCGCACTCGGCGCAGCGATCGCGCGGCGCCGTGGTCAATCCGCAGTAATGACAACACAACCGGCCGCGGCCGCGGTGAAAGGTCAGCCCCACGCTGCATCGCTCGCATTGCACGGTCGTGCCGCAATCCCGGCACACCACCACCGGCGCGAACCCTCGCCGATTGAGCACCAGGATCACCTGTTCGCGTCGGTCCAGCCGCCAGGCGATCGCCTCCCGCAGCGCGCGCGAGAACAGACCGTCGAGCGCATCGTCGCTCCGCAGATCCACGACGCGGACGGTCGGCAACGGACGCGTCTCCACGCGCTCGGGCAACGAGAGCAGCCGGTACCGCCCGGAGCGCGCGTTGGCGTAGGTCTCCAACGACGGGGTGGCCGACCCCAACACGACCGCGGCCCCGAATTCCCGGCCCAACACCAGCGCGGAATCGCGCGCCTGATACCGGACCCCGTCTTCCTGTTTGTACGAGCCGTCGTGTTCCTCATCGATCACGATCAGTCCCAGACGCGGCAACGGCGCGAACAACGCGGACCGCGTGCCCAGCGCGATCCGCGCGGCGCCGCGGCGGACGCGCTCCCACGCGTCCAGGCGTTCCGCGTTGGACAGCCCGCTGTGCAACACCGCCACCGTGTCGCCGAAGCGACCGCGCACCCGGCCGACGATCTGGCTGGTCAGGGAAATCTCCGGCACCAGGAGCAAGGCGCTCCGCCCGCCATCGAGCGCCGCGGCCATGGCGCGAAGGTACACCTCGGTCTTGCCGCTGCCGGTTACGCCCCACAGCAAAAACGGCGAGAAGGTTCCCGTCCCGATCGCCTTGCACACCGCGTCCACCGCCTGTTGTTGCGATTCGGTCAATACCGGAACGGGTTCGCGAACCGCCACGTCGCGGTACGGGTCCTGAACCGTCTCACGTGCCGCGAGCACCAGCGCGCCTTTGGCGGCGAGGCTTCGACACACCGCCGCGGCGCCGGGTCCCAAGTCCGACACAAACGCGCCGCCGGAAGCGGTCACCGAGTCGAGCACGGCCTGTTGCTTCAAGCCGCGCACGCGGGCCCCGACCGCGGCTCCGTCGGGGGGAAGTGACGCGTACAGCCGCCGACGGCCGCGCGGGGCGGCCGAGGACCCTTCGTGATCCGAGACCCACCCGGACTCAACCAGCGCGGGCAGGGCCGCCGGCGATCCGCCGAGGCGCGCGATTTGCGCCAGCGTGACGGGCCCGCGTTGCGCCGCTAAGATCGTCAGGAGCCGGCGGCGCGCCTCACCCCGCACCGCGGACGCGTCCATGGCGCGGCCCGCGTCCGTCACGGCCACGCGCCTGACCGCCCGCGCCTTGAGGCCCGAAGGAACCACGGCGGTCAAGACCCGGCCCCACGGCGCGAGGTAGTAGTCCGCGATCCAGTGGGAGAATTGGAGAATCGTCGCGTCGATGATGGGCCGCGCGTCCAACACGTCGATCACGGGCTTGAGCGCTTCGACGTCGGTTCGCTCCGCGAGCCGCACCACGTAGCCGTCGACGACTCGGGCGCCGAACGGCACCCGCACCCGCACGCCGGGACGCACCGCCCGGCTCAATTCCGAGGGAATCTCGTAGTGGTAGAGCCGATCCGGCGTGGCCGTGACCACGACTTCGGCAAACCGGGCCTGATCCGAATGGTCCACGCGCGCGCGAGAGGGGTTCATGGAGAGGGGGGCATTGTAACACAGGACCGGCGCGGCACCTGCGGCCGCGTTGCGCCGCGGACCATGCATCGAGGCACCGCCCGTGTTGACAACGCGAACAACGTTCTTCTACCATCGGCCCTATGTTTTTTGACGCAATCCCGATCCAATGGCCCGGCCGCGCGGCCGCGCGCGCCCTGTTGGCGATGACGATCGCGGCGGCGAGCCTCGCGGCGCCGCAATCGGCGGCGTCCGAGACAACCGGCACGCTCCTCGAAGATTTCGCGTCATTCCCGCAGCACTGGAAAATCAAGGACGACAACCCGCGCGCCGCGGACATTTATCGCGTGGTCTCGGATGAATCCGGCTCCTATTTGACCGCCAGCGTGGGCGATAAGCCCGGGGTCAGGATCTTCAAATACGTACCCTGGGACACCCGGTCGTATCCGGTCGTGACGTGGAAGTGGCGACTCAAATCCTTCCCCCCGGACAAGCGGCGCTCGGTGGCCTTCTACGTCTCGATCCACCGCGACTCGTTCGGCATCCCCACCATCGTGAAATACCTCTGGAGCACGCAGGAACCGGTCGGCACGATCCGGGAAGGCGGATTTTTCGGCGCCACGGAGATCGTGGTTCAGAGCGGCGCGGCGCCTGATCCGGACGGGTGGGTCACCGCGCGGGTGGACGCGGTCGCGGACTTCGAACGCATTTACGGAGAAGCGCCCGGCCCGGACGGGGTGGGCATCGGCGTGACGGTCGGCATGGGTCTGGAGGCGGATATCGCCGACGTTCGCGCGGAACCGCGCGCCGTCAACTGACGGCCATGACGCGCGAGGAGTTCACGCGTTTGGTGTCCACCGCGCTCGAACGCATCCCGGACGAGTTCCGGATGGCCATGCAGAACGTCCAGGTGGTGGTGGAAGATTGGCCCGATCCCTCGCTCATGGAGGAAGTCACCGGCGACCCGGACGACGTGCTCTACGGCCTCTACGCCGGCACCCCGCTGCCCGATCGGACCGCGGATTACGGCAACACCACGCCGGACGTCATCACCCTGTATCAGGGCCCGTTGGAAGAAGACTTCCCCGATCGCGAGGAGTTGCTGTACGAGATCGAAGTGACGTTGGTCCATGAAATCGCGCATTACTTCGGATTCGACGAAGACACGGTCGAGCGCTACGGCTACGATTGACCCCACGCCCCATCCTCGGAGAGGAGCACCCATGGACGAACCAGTGATTGCGCAGCGCGCGCCGTTCGTGAAGGAGATGACGCCGGGCACCTACTATTGGTGCCGCTGCGGCCGATCCAAAGGCCAGCCGTTCTGCGACGGCTCGCACAAAGGCACCGGCTTTACGCCGATGGAGACCACGATTTCGGAAGCCCAACGCGTGGCCTGGTGCGGGTGCAAGCGAACCGGCAACCCGCCGAGATGCGACGGCACCCACTCGCGGTTACCGCGGTAACGCGGCCGAGTCGGTTAACGTACTGAACACGAGCCCCATGCGCGCGATCGACATCCACGTTCACCCGGGCACCCGGGAGTACCTGGTCGAAGGCGGCGGCAAGTACATGGCCGACGCCTTGGCCTACTTCCATAAGCACGGCCCCCCGGTGACCCTCGACGACATGGCGGCCATGTACCGGACCGTGGACATGCGCGCGGTGCTGCTGGCGTGGGACACCGAAACCACCACCGGACTCCCGCGCGTTTCCAACGATTTCGTGGCCGACGCGGTTCGCAGATTCCCGGACGTGTTTATCGGGTTCGGCAGCGTGGATCCCTGGAAGGGCAAACTCGCGGTCGCGGAGCTTGAGCGCGCGGTCACCACGCTGGGACTGCGCGGGTTGAAACTGCACCCCATCGTCCAGGCCTTCTGGCCGAACGACCGGCGCTTTTACCCGTTATGGGACGCGTGCATCGGCCTGGGCATCCCGGTGATGTTTCACACCGGCACCACCGGCGTGGGCGCGGGCGTTCCCGGCGGCAACGGCCTGCACCTGAAGTACGGCAACCCCATGCCCGCGCTGGATGACTTGGCCGCGGAATTTCCCCGGTTGACTATCATCGGCGCGCACCCGTCGTTTCCCTGGCAGGACGAGATGTTGGCGATCGCGGTGCACAAGACCAACGTGTATCTCGATCTGTCGGGCTGGTCGCCCAAATACTTCTCCCCCACCCTGGTGCAATACGCCAAGTCCCTGTTGCAGGACCGCGTCTTGTTCGGCACGGACTACCCGTTCCTCACGCCCGATCAATGGCTGACCGAATTCGATAAGCTCGGGTTCAAGCCCGAAGTC
The DNA here is from genome assembly GCA_049325295.1 of Nitrospirota bacterium. Classification (GTDB taxonomy): domain Bacteria; phylum Nitrospirota; class Nitrospiria; order 2-01-FULL-66-17; family 2-01-FULL-66-17; genus JBFLXB01. The sequence goes on along the minus strand of JBMOMD010000021.1, from coordinate 6,910 downwards.
CGGCAAAAAATCCTGCTCGACAACGCCCGCCGGCTGCTTCGCCTGTAACAATCCGCCTGGCTGCATGACGCGAGACCAGTAGCGCGATCCGACATCTTACGCTACGCTTCACTCCGCACAGGAGAGCGCACATGATTCCTCGCACCCCCGTGAAAAAGTGCATGTCCGCAAAGATCCTGTCCGTCTCGACGTCCGCCACCGCGCACGACATCGCGCAGTTGATGGCCAGCGAGGGCATCGGCTGCCTGTTGGTTGAACAGAGCGGAGAGTTCGTGGGGATCATCACGGAAACCGATCTGGTGCGGAAAGTGCTCGGCGAAGGCGTGAATGCCGCGTCGATCACCGCGGAAGCGATCATGAGCTTTCCGATTTCGTCGATCGACGAAAACGCCACGCTGGAATCCGCGCACGAGGCCATGGGCGGGCAGCGCATCCGTCATTTGTTGGTGACGCGGAAAGGGACGCCGGTGGGATTGATCTCGGTGCGCAGCATTCTGGACGCGGCGTATGATTGGGCGCTGCAGATGAACAAACGCGCGGCATAGCAGCGAACGGAAAACGCCCATCTGCTGCGTGCTGCGTCTGAGGAACCTCGGCCGCCTCACCGTCTCGGCGTCGCTCGTGGCTTGGCGCCACTTCTTCGTGGCGCCACTCGCCTCACGTACGACCCAGTACGCTCCGGTTTCCTCCTTCCTGCGGCCTTGCATCTGAACGTTTTCCGTTCGCTGCTTGATTAGGCCTTGATCAAGGCTGCGCCAAGCGTCCGGCCCAGCGTCAATCCTTTTTCTAGACAATCCCCCACCGCCACGCCACGCAGGTAGTTTCCAACCAGCGACAGGCCCGGAATCTGCGCGATCGCGTGTTCGATGCGCTCGACGCGCGCGGCGTGACCGATGACGTACTGCGGGATCGCACGGCGGTAGCGGATGATGCGCGTCCACGTCGGCGGTCCGGTGACGCCGAGCAGCCGTTTGAGGTCCTCGGTCACCAGCAGCGACAACGCGTCGTCCGAGCGATCGACCAGGTCCGCGTGCCTTGCCCCGCCGACAAAATTCGACAGCAACACCATGCCGTCCGGGGCCCGTCCGGGAAAGAGCGCCGAGTTCCATAGCGACCCCAACACCGTGCGGCGCTCCAGACGCGGAACCAGACAGCCGAATCCGTCCAAGGGATGTTGAACCGTGGCGCGAGTGAACGCGGTGGCCACCACCGCGACCGGGGCGTACTCGATCGCGGCCAGTTCGTCGGCCGCTCTCGAATCAAACGGACGCACGAGGGTTGCCGCGACGTCCGCCGGCGTCGCGATCACCACCTGATCCGCGTCGAACGCGACCCGTTCGCGGTGACGGTCGACCTCGATCCGGAAGCCGTCACCCTGCCGGGCCAATGCCGTCACCCGCGCGCCGCACCAGAGCGACGCGCCCAGCCGAGCGCTGATCGCGGCGGGTAATTGGCCGAGTCCGTTTCGAAACGAGTAGATCCCCCGGTGCCTCGGTCGCGGCGCGCGCGGCTTGCCGATTCCGGCGATGGCGCCCCGGATGAGTCCGCCGTGGTTGCGCTCCAAGGCAGCCAGCGTTGGGAACGTCGCCTGCACGGAAAGCCGCTCAGGATCGCCGGCATAGACCCCGGACACGAACGGGTCCACCGCGTACTCGAGGAACTCGGGTCCGAGACGACGCGTCACGAACGATGCGATCGATTCCTCTCCGGCGGGCGGCGGGGCAAAGGGCTCTTTGAGCAGGCGCGCCTTGGCGCTGCGGCTCCACAATGGGGTGCGAAGAAAATCGATCAGCCCCATCGGGAGCGGAACCGGGCGGTTGTGTCTGACGATGTACCGTTTGCGCGAGGTTGGCGCGGCGAACACGCGATCCGGGAGCAGACCTGCGTCATCGATCACGTGTTCGACGTCCACCGACGCGTTCATTGCCGAGTTCGGGCCGTGTTCAATGAGAAAGCCGTCGACCCGCTCGCTGCGAATCATGCCGCCCGCGGACGGCGCGGACTCGATGAGCCGGAATGGAACGCCCGCGTGTTGGAGCGCGTAGGCGACGCCGAGCCCGGAAATGCCGCCGCCGATCACCGCTACCCGGATGGCGGCCATGGAAGGTTACGACGCGGACGCGACGAGGTCGGCCAGCGCGCGGATAAAGGTGGGCGAGTCGTTCAGGGACGCCATGCGGGCGAAGACGCGGATCCCCGCTTCGGTCGCGAGCTGTCGATATTGAATGTCGATCTCGTACAGGGTTTCGGAGTGGTCGGAGACGAAACTCACCGGCACCACCAACATGCGGGTGGCGCCCTCGGAGCCGAGTCGATGGATCAATTTTTCCATGGACGGCTCCAACCACTTGGCCCGCCCCACCCGGCTCTGATACCCCAGGTGCACGCGCTTGGGGTCCGACGCCCACTCCGGGAGCCGGCTGGTGAGCACGCGCACCTGCTCCTCGACCTGACGCTGGTACGGATCGCCTTGTTCGATCAACTTCATGGGCAGCCCATGCGCGGAGTAGACCAGGTGCACGGGCGAGCCGTCCCCGTTCGGCATGGCCGCGCGCGTCGCGTTGATCTGCTCCGCCATGGCGTCGAGATACCCGGACTGGGTGTGCCACTGATCGATCGAGACAATGGGCACCCCGCTGGGACCGCGCCGATTCCACACGTGCCGGAAGTACTCGGCGCTGGAACGCGTGGTGGCGAACGAATACTGCGGATACAACGGCAAGAGCACGATTCGACTGGGCCGCGCCGCGGCCAGTTCCGCCACGGCGTCCTCGGTGTCGGGCTTCCAATACCGCATGGCCACCACCACCTTGTAGGAACCGCGAGCCGACAACGCTTTTTCCAAGGCCGTGGCCTGGCCCGCGGTCAAGCGTCGCAACGGCGAGCCGCCGCCGATTTTTTCGTAGTAGCCCTTGGCGGTCGGCGCGCGTCGCGTCGCGATCCACCACGCGAGGATCTGTCGAAACGGCGGGGGAAGCGGGATGACTTCGGGATCGGAGAACAGGTTCTTGAGAAACGGCTTGACGTCGTCGAGCGTGTCGGGCCCCCCGAGATTAAAGAGGACCACGCCGGTGAGCGAGGCCGTGGACGCCGCGCTCAAGACGACCGCAACGCGCGGCTTTCCTCGTGCACCGCGTCGACCAAACTCTTGGCGTGCGCGACCGACACGTCGGGAAGAATCCCGTGGCCGAGATTGAAGACGTGTCCCGGTTCGCGGCCGTACGCCTCGAGCACCCGTCGCGCGTGGCGACGGATCACGTCCGGCTGCGCGTAGAGCACGCACGGATCCAAATTGCCTTGCAGCGCGACCCGGCTGCCCACGCGGCGCTTGGCCTCGGCCAGATCGATCCGCCAATCCACGCTGATCGCGTCCACGCCGGTATTCGCCATGGCCTCCAACAACGCCGCGCACCCGTTCACGTACAGGAGCACGGGCGCGCCCGTCTTTTTCACCGCCTCGACGATGCGGGCCGTGTACGGCGCGCAGAACTGCGCGTAATCGCCCGGCGACAAGGCGCCGGCCCACGTGTCGAAGATCTGAACCGCGGCCGCGCCCGCCTCCACTTGCGCGATCAGATAATCACCCACCATACGGGTCAGTCGTTCCAACAAGCGATGCAGGAGATCCGGCGACTGATATGCAAGCCGCTTGATCCCGTAAAAATTCTTCGAGGTTTCGCCCTCGATCATATACGTGGCCAATGTATACGGCGCGCCCGCGAACCCGAGCAACGGCACCCGGCCGTCCAGGACTTTCACGGTTTGTCGAATGGAATCCGGGAGAAACCGCGTGTGGGTTCTGGGGTCGAAGTCCCTGAGTCGATCGACGTCGGATCGGTCGCGGATCGGGCTGGGAAGCTGCGGGCCCTTGGACTCGGAGAACACCAGCTCCATGCCCATGGCCTCCACCGGAATCAGAATGTCCGAGAAAATGATCGCCGCGTCCACGCTCAACATGTCGATCGGGAGCAAGGTGGCTCGTGTCGCCAACTCCGGGGTCTTGCAGAGGGTGAGAAAATCCGCCTCAGCCCGGATCGCGCGGTACTCCGGCATGTACCGGCCGGCCTGGCGCATGATCCAGACCGGGGTTACGTCCACCGGCTCGCGCCGCAGCGCCCGCAGCACGCGGTCGTTCTTCAATACTTGGGGCGACACGGCAGGCATCGTATCGAGCGCAACCGCGCACTGTCAAGGACCGCCGCTTCGCGGTCGGCGCCTGTCCATGAAAGGCCATCTGCGGCGTTGCCGCTGCGCTTCCGGTCCTCACGTACGACCCAGTACGCTCCGGTCCGGTTCTCGCAGCGCCTTGCGACCCACCTTCCAGGATATAAACGCCGGAAGTCCCCGAAGGGGGCATCTGGCGCTTTCCTGAACAGGCTGAACTGCGACGTTACTGAAACAAGCCTCTGGTGACGCTGCGATCGCTTGGACGCCCGTTATGTTTACAACGCGATCAGCGGCGGCGGGGCGCCCGGCGGCGGATCACCCGGGTAACACACGCGCTCCAAGAACAGGCCGGCCGCGGGAGCCGTCCAGGTGGGAATCTGTTTGGCGTACCGTCGTCCCAACTCCGAGAGCGCAAGCCCGGCGGGCACGTCTTTGGTCCCGATCTTGACCAACACGCCCACGATCCGCCGGACCATCTTCCAGAGAAAGTGCGACGCGCCGATTCGGATCAAGAGCAACTCGCCGTGACGCGTGACCCGCAGGTCATCCACCTGGACCTTGGTCGACCCGTCGCCCATTCTCGCGTCGGCAAAGGCCTTGTAGTCGTGCAGCCCCAGAAACGCGGGCAACGAACGATCCACCGCGTTCAGATCAAGCCGCTCCTTCACCCACCAGCAATAATTTTTCGCGAACGCGGTGCGTCGCAGGCTGATCTGGTACCGGTAGTAGCGCGCCACGGCCGAGTGCCGGGCGTGAAAATCCGGGGTCGCCGGCTCCACCGTGAGCACATTCACGTCTTTAGTGAGACGCCGGTTGAGTTCATCCAACAACACCGCCGGAGCCATCGCGCGCATGGAATGGAGCGACACCACCTGCGCGAGCGCGTGCACGCCCGCGTCGGTCCGCCCCGCCCCCGCCATCTGGTAGTCACCTCCCAGCAGTTCATTCAACGCGTTCTTGATGACCTCTTGCACCGTCATCGCGTTGCTCTGTTCCTGCCACCCCCGGTAACGCGAGCCGTCGTATTCGATCGTGAGCTTGTAGTGCCCCGCTCCGGCGCTCGACGCACGGGTGGCCGCTATGGGTGTGGTTGGCCGCGCCGCGTGTGGCCGATGGGACCGTCGCTGGGGAAGCTTCACCCGGGGACCACCCGCGAATACGGGCGGAGCGTGAAGTGGCGCGGCTGAGATATCACGGCCGCAGCCTACGGGCGATCACGACGTAAAGTCAACGCATCAGAGACAGGTCGCGAACCGTTTCGCGCTAGAGAAACCTGTACGTGGTGTGATACAAGCACCTACATCGCCTTGCTTCACACGCGATGGCCTCACCGTGTGAGACCAGTCACGTCCTTGAGGAGGAATTCCAGCTATGCCGATACCGACTGAACCGATTGGCAGCATTCCCAGGCCGCGGGCGCTGATGGAGGGAGTCCAGGCGTTCACCGCCGGTCGCATCACGCAGAAGGAGTTGGACGCGCTCTACGACGCGGCGCTTCGTGACACCATCTCGCGTTTCGAGGCCACGGGGTCGCCCGTGATCACCGACGGCGAACAGACCAAACCGAGCTTTGCCACCTATCCGATCGCCGGACTCACCACTCTCGCCGCGGACGGCGTGACCATCCCCTTTGCGGACGGCCACACGCGGCAACTGCCCCGACTCACCGCGGGCCCGTTCCGGTACGCGACGTACGCCGACGGCTACCTGCAGGCGGCCAAACACTACGCGCACGTGCCGGTCAAGCAAGCGGTCATTTCGGCGTCGGCCTTGAGCCTGCTGTATCCGCCACAGGGCATCGACGGATATTCGCGCGAGGCGTTTATCGCGGACCTGCTGCGCGAGCACGAGACCGATATCCGCCGGTGCCTGGCGCAGGGCGCGTCCGTGGTGCAGATCGACTTCACCGAAGGACGGTTGTCGATCAAACTTGATCCGAGCGGGCAGGTTCTCAAAAACTTCGTGGATTTGAACAACCAGGTGCTGAGTCGGTTCTCGGCGGCGGAACGCCGGAAGATCGGGGTGCACACCTGCCCGGGCGGGGACCGCGACTCCACCCACAGCGCGGACGTGGACTACGCCGCGCTGCTCCCGCGCCTGTTCGAGCTCACCGTGGGGAACTTTTACATCCAGTTGGCCAGCGAACGCGACCGACCCCGCGTGCTCAAGATCATTCGCGGCTTGATCCGGCCCGACCACCGCGTCTTCGTGGGCGTGACCGACCCGATCAAACCCAAAGTGGAAACGCCGGAGGAGGTCCGGGACCGCGTGCTCGAGGCCGCGGAATACATCCCACTGAACCAACTGGGCACCACCGACGATTGCGGATTCTCGCCGTTCGGCGACGACACGTCCACCTCGCGCGACACCGCGTTCGCCAAGATCCGCGCGCGCGTGGAAGGAACCGCGCTGGCCGCCAAGTCGCTCGGAGTGTGAGTATCGCTAGATCGCTATAGGTAGACGTCTGGCAGGGTGTTTAAGAATCCGCCGAAGGCGCAGGTTGCTCAAAAAGCTCCAGCCGCAAGGCCGCAGCGAGGAGGAAACCGGAGCGTACTGGGTCGTACGTGAGGATTTCCGACGAGCGAGAACGCAGCGGATGGACTTTTTCAGCAACCTGCTAGTGTGGTGTCTCTGAAGTTCGCGCATTTAATCGTGGTTTTTGGGCATCCAGGGTCCGCTGACAGAATCGGGCGATGCTGGCCAGAATCTCGTCGGCGGTCTTGACCCAGACAAAGGGTTTGGG
>JBMOMD010000020.1:0-15130 GCA_049325295.1 Nitrospirota bacterium | reverse complement strand
TGCCGCCGGGCTTGCCGATGTTCCCGGTGATCAAGTTGAGATTGTTGATCGCGGCCACGCCGTCCGATCCGTGCGTGGACTGGTTGATCCCCATGGTCCAAATGGTCATGGCCGCGCCGGCCTTGGCGTACAAACGCGCCACGTTGCGGATGGTGTCTTCGTCGATGCCGCAGATTTTGGACGCGGTCACGGGATCGTATTGCTCCACCAGCGCGGCCAACTCGTCGAACCCGGTGGTATGCGCCTCGATATACGCGCGGTCCTCCAAGCCCTCCTTGAGAATCACGTGCGCCAAGCTGTTCAACAGCGCCAGGTCGGTGCCGGGCGTGATCGGCAGATGGATGTCGGCCATCTGCGCGAACACCGTCACGCGCGGGTCCACCACGATGATCGGGAACTTGCGGCGGTCGTACGCGTCTTTCAGGCGCCACCAGATGACCGGGTGTTGTTCCGGCAGATTGGACCCGATGGCCAACAGGCATTCGGTGTGCGCGAAGTCGTCGTAACACCCGGGCGGTCCGTCGCTGCCGAAGGAGCGCTTGTACCCCGACACCGCGGAGGCCATGCAGAGCGTGGTGTTGCCGTCGTAGTTGTTGGTCCCGATCACGCCGCGCACGAGTTTGCCCAGCGTGTAGAATTCCTCGGTGAGGATCTGGCCGGTGGACACCACCGCGAAACTGTCGCGGCCATAGGCGGCCTGAATCCGCGTGATCTCGGCGGCCGTGTGATCCAGGGCCTCGTCCCACGCGGCCTCGCGGTGCGGTTCGAACGGGACGCGGCGCATCAACGGGGTTGTGCCCCGGTTGGGTGACGCGAACAACTCAAATTCGAAGATCCCCTTCAAACAGAGTTTGCCGCGATTCACGTCCGCGTCCGACGCCCCCCGCGCCGACACGGCCCGACCGTGTTTGTCGACCCCTACTTCGATTGAACAGCCGGTGGAGCAATAGCCGCAGGTCGTGTACACCCATCGCTCAACGGGCTTCACCGGGAGCGTGATCGGGTTCTTTTTGCGACGCCCGAACAACACGTCAGTCGAGACCGTTGGTCATGACGATCCGTTACGCAAGAGCAATGCCAGCAAGCGGGCGCGGAAACTCCGCGAATTTGACCGCCCAATGAACCGTCGTCGACAGAAATGTCGGACCAACCGACAGGAATGTCGAGTCGCGTGGTGGATCGACGCACCGACCGAGGTGGGACAGGTCTTGTTCGGCGCCGCTATCGCGTCAGCAGGGCCAACAGCGCGAGCGCCAGCAGGGCGGACACGACCTGCCAGAATCGCACTGGGTTGCGGTGATACAGGGGCACGTGGTCCGGCGCGCGTGTGCCGCCTTGGGCCAGACCGTTTTCCAGTTCAAACGCCATCTCCATGGCGTCGCCGAACCGTTTCGCCTTGTCAACGGCCGTGGCTTTGGCCACCACCGCGTCCAGCCACGCCGGAAGATCGGGCCGGTGGTGTGTGAGGGCGGTCCGCTTGGCAAAACGCGGGCGCGAGAACGCCTCCACTTCTCCGTACGGATACGCGCCCGCGCTGAACAGGCGATACATGGTCACGCCCAGCGCGTACACGTCGGATTGCTCGTCGCCCGCCTCGCCGGCGAACAACTCCGGCGCCATGAAGCTCGGCGTGCCCGGGATCTCCTCCGACGGCGCGTCTTGGATCCCCGGCAACCGCGCGACCCCCAGGTCAAGGAGCTTCAACCCGCCGCCCGGCAGCACCAACACATTGTCGGGTTTGACGTCTCGGTGGATGATCCGCAAGCGGTTCAGCCCGTACACCGCCTTGGCCAGCGCGATGCCGAGCCGCACGCCCTCTCCCAGCGAGATCGCGGGCTGGCGCGCCAGGCGCGATTCCAGGGTTTCGCCTTCGTAAAACGGCATCACCGAATACAGGCGTGTCCTGCGGCCCGGCGGCAATTCGATCACTTCGCCGATCCACGGGCTGTTCACCCGCGAGGCGATCCAGGCCTCGCGCACGAACGCGCGGCGGTACGACGCCTCGTCCGCGACGCGGTGATGGGGAAACTTGAGCGCCACGTCTCGCCCCTCGAGGATATCCCGGGCCCTGAACAACCGGCTGTAGCGGCCGTTCGACAACACCGCGCCCAACAGGAACCCGTCGATCAGATCGCCGGTCTTCGGCAGATCCCCGACCGGCAACGCGTCGATCACCCCCTCGAATTCGGCTTCATCCGCGGCGGGCAATCCCACCACGTCCACCACCAGCGCGGTGGCGTTGTCCTGGCTGCCCGCGTCCAGCGCCGCGCGCACCAGCCGCTCGGCGCTTTCCTGCGGAGACGTCCGCTCGGCCAGGATGCCCTGGACCGCGCGGTCCGACAGCACCGCGTGGATCCCGTCGCTGGACAAGACGAACCGGTCGTGGAGTTTGATCCCGTCCGCGGCGTAATCCGCGCGCAGGAGCGCTTCGATGCCCACGGCGCGGTAGAGCACGTGGGCCAGATCCGGACGGCTGTGCGTGTGATCCGTGGTCAGCCGGGTCAGCCGGTTGTCCCGCAACCGATAGATACGGCTGTCGCCGACGTGGATGATGTGCGCCTGACGACCGCGCAGCACCAAGGCGCTGAACGTGGTGGCCATGTGTTGCAGCGCGGGGTCCTGCCGCCCCTGCGCGAACACCCACCGGTTCATGGCATCGAGCGCACGACCGGCCGCGCGCTCCACGCCGAGCGTGTCCGGCAAAGCGAAATACCCGTCGAGAAACCCGCGGACCGTGACCTCGGCGGCCTGGCGTCCGCCGCGCGCGCCCCCGATCCCGTCCGCCACCGCGACCACACACCCCTTCACGGCGCGCTGACGCGCGTCACCCACGTAGGAGCCGACGAAATCCTCGTTGACCTCGCGTCGGCCGGTCTCGCTCAGAAAGCCGACGCGAATCTGCAGTTCGTCATGAACTCCGGGGTAGGTCATCGCCCGCTATTTTACGTCCACAAACCTGTGAAACAAATCTGTCCCGCTGTCAGGCGGGAGCCTGTTCAGGCGCGGCCAGATGCAAGGCGGAAGGAGGTCTTGCGCGCGGAGCGTACTGGGTCGTACGTGAGCACGCAAGAGCGACTGACAACGCCGCAGATGGCCGCGCATGGACAGGCTCCCCTACACGCGGGCGCCGGAGACCGCCCCCCACGTGGTCCGCCAGCGGGACTTTACGAACACCAACCCGACCAAACCGACCAACGCGAGTCCGGAAAATATCAGAAATCCCATGGCAAAGTCCCCGGTCAGTCCCTTGGACCACCCGAGCGCTCGGGCCAACACGAATCCCCCGATCCCGCCGGCCGCGCCGACCAGTCCGGTCATCACGCCCATCTCGCGGCGAAAACGCAACGGTACCAACTGAAACACCGACCCGTTGCCCATCCCCAGCGCCACCGCGCCCACAAAGAAAATGGCCACCGTGGTCCAGGCCGCCCCGGGCAGATCAAGCAGACTCCACCCCGCCACCTTGGCGAGCGCCACGGACTCCGCGGCGGGCGCCGGTCCCTCGGGCATGAACGCCACGGACAGATACATGAGCGAGACCACCGCGAACAACGTTTGCAGGGTCCGGATGCCGCCCAGGCGATCGGCCAGCCACCCGCCCACCGGCCGGAAGAGGGACCCCGCGAACACCACGATCGCGACCATGAGGCCCGCGGCGATCCCGGACGCGTGATACCACTGGGTGAAATAGAGCGGGAGCGCGCCGCTCAACCCCACGAACCCGCCGAAGGTGATCGAATAAAAAAACATGAACCACCACGTGTCGGGGTCCTTGAGCACCGCGACGTAGTTCGACCGCGTCACCGGCGCCGCGCGATCCGGCGCGTCCTTGGCCATCACCGCATAGAGCAGGAACACCACGCCTGCGGGAATCAACAGCACCCCGAACACCGCCTGCCACCCGAACCGTTCCGCCAGCCACGGCACGAACATCGAGTCCAATACCACCCCCATATTACCGGCGGCGGCAATACCCAGGACCATGCCTTGATAGCGCGGGGGATACCAACGACTCGCCTGGGGGAGCGCCACGGCAAAACTCGCGCCCGCGACCCCGAGAATGACCCCCAGCACCTCCACGTCCAGCTTGCTGTGCAACCCGATCAGCCAGGCATACGCCAACCCGGCCATGACCACGAGTTGACCGAGTTGTCCCGCGCGTTTGGGACCGATCTGATCGGCCAACATGCCGAGGGGAATGCGCAGCGCGGCGCCGAACAAGATCGGGATCGCCACCACGCCGAATTTTTCTTCAACGCCGAGCGAGAGGTCCTGGGAAATATACAGCGACAACGGACCGAGCACCACCCAGACCATAAAACTGACGTCGAAATACAAGAACGCCGCCAACAGGGTCGGCCAGTGCCCTGCGCGACGAAACTCTCTGAGATTCCACACGGATCGTCTCCAAGCCCGTCCGAGCGATCAGAGCAATCGCGATGCCAGGGCCGAGACACGCGTCAGTGGGGCGTGCCGGAGGCTGGGGACAGAATCGTCGAACAGAAATGTCGAGGCCGCGACAAATTCGTCGCGGCCTCGCAACGCAGGAGAGTGGATTACAACGCGCCTTCGCCGGTTTCGCCGGTGCGGATGCGGATGGCCTCGCTGATGGGGGTGACGAAAATCTTGCCGTCGCCGATGCTCCCGGTTTTCGCGGCGCGGACAATGGCGTCCACCACGCGCGGCGCCAGAGTATCCGCCACGACAATCTCGAGTCGGGTCTTGGGGACGAACTCCACCACGTACTCCGCGCCGCGATAGATCTCTTTGTGTCCCTTCTGACGGCCGAATCCCTTGACCTCGCTCACGGTCATGCCGTGCACGCCGAGGTCCACCAGCGCGGCTTTGACGTCGTCGAGCTTGAACGGCTTGATGATGGCTTCGATCTTTTTCACGACAGCACTCCCGTGGAAGAAGCCGCTCCTGTCTTTAATCTTTTGACTTAAGCCTGTCGAGAAACGGCCGGATGCCCCTTCGGGGACTTCCGAGCAAATGGCCGTTTATCGGCAGGCGCTTGCTCCTACTCGCCCGCATACGCCCGCTCCTCATGTTGACTGAGGTCGAGGCCCCGCTGCTCGTCCTCGACCGTGACGCGCAGGCCGGACACCGCATCCACGATCTTGAGGATCACGATGGAGCCCACGAACGCGAACACCGCGGACACGAGGGCCAGCAACGCCTGCGCGCCGAGTTGCCCCGGGTTGCCGAAGAAGAGTCCTTGCACGCCCACCGAGGCCAGCAGTCCGGTGGCCAGAATACCGATGATGCCCCCGACGCCGTGGATGCCCACCACGTCGAGCGAATCGTCGTACCCCAACCGCGCCTTCGCCACCACCGCGAAATAACACGCCGCGCCCGCCACGAGGCCGATCGCCAACGCGGAAAACGGGCCCACGTACCCGGCGCCCGGTGTGACGGTCGCGAGCCCGGCGATCACGCCGCTCGCCACCCCCAGCACCGTGGGTTTGCCGCGCTGCATCCATTCGGCCGCCATCCAGGAGAGCGCGCCGGCGGCCGCCGCGATGTGGGTGGCGGTAAACGCCACCACCGCGGTCGAATTCGCGCCCAAGCCGCTGCCCGCGTTGAACCCGAACCACCCGAACCACAGCAGACCGGTGCCCAACAATGCCATCGGCAGATTATGCGGCGCCATGTTGGCGGTCCCGTATCCCTTCCGGGCGCCCAACATCAACGCGCACGCGAGCGCGCTGGCGCCGGAACTGATGTGGATGACGGCCCCGCCGGCAAAGTCCACCGCGCCGAGTTTCGCGAGCCACCCGCCGCCCCACACCCAGTGCGCGAGCGGGAAATAAATCAGCACCGACCACAGGATCGTGAACAGCAACACCGCGGTGAAGCGCATGCGTTCGGCGAACGCGCCCGTGATCAGCGCCGGGGTAATCGCCGCGAACATCAACTGGAAGATCATGAAGACTTGATGGGGAATCGTCGGACCGTACGTGGGGTGCGGGTCCAGTCCCACGTTGCGCAACCCGACCCAATCCAGCCCGCCGATGAACCCGCCCACGTCGGGACCGAACGCCAGGCTGTATCCGAACAGCACCCACAACACGGTGACCACGCAGAGAATGATAAAGCTCTGCATGATCGTGCCCAGCACGTTTTTGGTTCGGACCAATCCGCCGTAGAACAAGGCCAGGCCCGGCGCGGTCATGAGCATGACCAATGCGGAGGCCATCAACACCCACGCGGTGTCTCCGGAATCAGCCGCGGGCGCCGGTGCGTCCTGCGCCCATCCCACGATCGGGAGGAGCAGGGACAACGCGATCCCGATTGCGAAAACCCTGACGGACCTCAACCATCGAACATTCTTCATCGGCGCGACTCCAGCGTGAGGGGATTCACCTCGACAATTTCGTCGAGCGCGGCGCGTATCGTGGCACAACCGGCGGTTGGGGTCAACAGGGAATTGGACGGGTGATCCCGGACGCGGCGATCCCCGCGACTCGGATCGATCTCCGGTCCGGGGAAGAGGGAGCTAGAGGGGGAGGATGGCGGCGCCGGTGGACGGCGCCGATGAGTCCGCCGCGGCTTCGACGCGTCGCCACGCGGGGCTGCCGTCCTCGTCCCGCTGCGAGGCGGCGAGGGTCTCGAACCCGCGCGTCAACATGGCTTGAGCGTCCCACCAACGCCGCGGGGCGTTCAGCATCACGAGCAGGAGGTCGCCTTCTTCACGAATCGCCCGCGCGATCAAACAGCGACCGGCCCGGTTGGTGAAGCCGGTCTTGACGCCCACCGCGCCGTCGAAGCTCGACATCAGCCGATTGGTGGTGCGGTAGCGATACGAGCGGCGACCGTCCAAGCTGCGCAACGAACTCTGATGGATTTTGACCGCCTCGTCGAATCCGGGATGCGCCAGCGCCGTGGTGGCCAGCCGCGCGAGATCGTTCGCGGTGGAATAATGCCCGGGGGCGTCGAACCCGCAGGCGTTGGCGAAATGGGTATTGGGCAGACCCAGCGCCTCGGTGTACCGATTCATCTTGCCGACGAATTGCTCTTCGGTGCCCGCGATCGCTTCCGCCACCGCCCGGCACGCGTCGTTGGCCGACGTCACCAGCATGGCGTCGATCAGGTCCCCGAGCCGAAACGTCTGCCCGGCCCGCAAGCGTAACCGATGACCGGTCGCGCGGGCCGCGTGTCGGCTGATGGTGACGGTCGAATTGAGATCGCCCTCTTCGAAGGCGATGAGGGCGGTCATGACCTTGGTGAGACTCGCGGGGGCCAACCGCGCGCCCGCGTTGGACTCGAACAACACGCGCTGCTGGGACAGGTCCATGAGCAGGAGCCCCTTGGCCCGGACTTTCGGCCACGCGACCTCATCGGCCCACGTCGGGGCGGCCCAGCCAAGCAGCGCGACGACCACCGCCGCCACGGCCCACCGTTGATGACGCCCGCTCACCATCCGATCAAACCCGCCACCACGCCACTCCTCGCGGAACAATGGGGCCAATAATAATGGAAGGCGTACGAGTCGTCAACGCTCGGCAGGGCTATTCGACCCACAAGACCAGACACTTCGCACTCCCCCCGGCTTTGTGAAATTCCGAGAGGTCCACGGGGTGGGGCGTGAAGCCGTGCGCGCGAAGGGTCCTTTCTAACTCCGCGCAGCCGGCCTGGAGGACCACGTCGCGCCCCGCAACCACCGCGTTGCACCCGAACCGCGCGGCGTCGGCCTCGCTCACCGCGATTGGCTCGGGCACGGACTGCGCGATCACCTTGCGACCGTACTCGTCGAACGCGGGCGGATAATAGAGGGCGCGCCGGTCATCCAACGGGCAGAAACACGTGTCCAAATGGTAGAACCGCGCGTCCACCAGTTCGAGCGAAAGCACCTGCCGGCCCAACAAGGCGGCCACGGCCTGATGCGATCGCACGTCCGAGCGGATGCGATAACCGGCAAAGAGCGTCGGCCCGAGCCACAACGCGTCGCCCTCCCCTTCAAAACACGTGTCCTCCGGCAACGTGTCGATCCGGTAGCCGCGACCCCGAAACCACGCCTCGTAGATCGGCTGTTCTTGCTGTCGTTCGGGATGGAGAAACCGACTGGCAATGAACCGGCCGGGCGAGACCAGTCCCCCGTTGGCGGTAAAGACCAGATCCGGCAGACCCTTGACCGGTTCGAGGAGATCGACCTGAATGCCCAGGCCGCTGGTGAGTTCGTCGTACAGCGCCCGCCACTGCACCTGCGCGCGCGCCGCGTCCGCGGGCCTGCGCACGTCCATCCAGGGGTTGATCTCGTATTCGATCCCGTAGAAGTCCGGCGGACACATCAACAGGGATCGACGAGAGGTCATCCCCGAAGCGACGCTCCAGGCGAGGGCTCCGCCAGCGAATCCGCCAGCGTCCGCAAAAACGGTTCCACGTCGGTCACTAGCCCCATGGCTTGAAAGCTCCCGCGATCCGAAAGCTTGGTCACCACCGCGGGGTTGATGTCCACGCAGATCAATTTCACCGAGGCGGGCAAAATGTTACCGGTGGCGATCGAGTGCAGGGTGGTCGCGATCAGAATCGCCACGGTGACGCCCTGGATCTTCTCGCGCATGGCATCCTGCGCGCGGACCGTGTCGGTGATCACGTCCGGCAACGGCCCGTCGTCGCGGATCGAACCGGCCAAGACAACGTCCACACCCTGGGTCACGCACGCGTGCATGATGCCCTTGGACAACAGGCCGCGTTCCACGGCTTGGCGAATGCCGCCGACGCGGCGGATCGCGTTGATCGCGCGCAAATGGTGCTCGTGCCCCTCCTCGACCGGAATCCCCTCGTCGAGCGACATTCCAAGCGACGTGCCGAACAAGGCCTGCTCGATGTCGTGCGCCGCGAGCGCGTTACCCGCGAACAGCACCTGCACGTTCCCGGAGCGAATCAGCCGTTCCAGGTGCGCGCCCGACCCGGTGTGGATGACCGCGGGCCCGGCCACGACCAAGACCTTCTGGCCGGCGGCTCGCGCGGTCTTGATGTGTGCGGCCATCTCGCGGATCACCACCGCCTTGGGTTTTTCCGACGACACGCTGCTGGCCATGAACTCGAACACGTTGCGTTCGGGCGAACGGTCGATGGGCGCGACTTTGACGCCCGCGTGCCCGACCACGATCAGGTCACCGCGACGTACCCGGTGCATGGGCACCGTGAACGCGCGACCCGCGGCCGGATCAAAGCCGATGCCGCAATCCATCTCCGGACGCTCCACCGGAATCCACACGCCTTGCCGACGGATCCACGAGGCAAAATGCGACGTGCAGTAGAACCCCTCGGGAAACGCCCCGTCGCAATCGGCCGCGACCAAATGAACGTCCTCTCCCCGCACCGGCAACGCACCGTGTTGACCAATGCGCCCGAGAATCGTGTCCAACAGCTCGGGATCATCCGTGGTGACGTTGATCGTGGCCAAGCTCGCATCCTCGCGGCGATGGCCGACCGCGAGATCCACGATCTCAAAGCGCCCGCCGAGATTCATGATCTCGTCGAGGACTTTCGGCAAGAGGAGCGAGTCGATGATATGACCGCGAAGTTCGACGGTTTCAGTGGGCATCGACGTCAGGAGAAGGCCGGAGAGGTAACCGGTGCTGCTCTGGAAAGAAAATCCCCCCTCGCCCCCCTTTAACAAAGGGGGGATGGGGGGATTTGAAGTGTGCGCGATCGAACCGATAGCGCACGGAGCCTACCCGATCAAATGTTCCCGAATCGCGTTCGCCAATGCTTCGAACTCCAATCGCTCGGACGCGGAGAACACTAACTTACCCTTCTTATACAGATGCGTGGTCGGAAAGCTCTCGAACTCGTAACGCTTCTTGATCTCGCGGCTACCCGGGATGTGCATCAAGCCGCGCCCGAATTTCACCTTGGGAAAAAACTCGCGCGCCGCGGCCTGAATCGCGGGCTCGTACTCGTCGCAGTTGTGACAGTTGGCGATCTTATAGAAGACGGCGGCCGCCGACGCGTTGTGGTACTCCGCGAAGTTCTCATCGTTGACGCGCGGCAGTTCGATCGGCTCAGCGTGTACGGTGTCCATGGGCTCGGATCCCGGTTAAAAAATTGTAGGGGCGACCGGCCGGTCGCCCCTACCCGATTCATCGTGCGATGGACTACTTGAGCGCCTTGAGGGCGTTCAAAATTTCCTGATCGTCGCGCGCGGTCAAGATCTCCTGGACCTTCACGAACTTGACCACGCCGCCCTTGTCGATCACCACGGTGGCGCGCTTGGTGATGAACTTGTCTTCCAGGTACATGCCGTACTGCTTGGCCGTGTTGCCGCCCATGTCCGAGAGCAGGCGGTGCTTCAGGCCCAGCGAGTCCGCCCACGCCTTATGCGAGTACACGCTGTCGATGCTGATGCCGAACACCTCGGTGTCCGCGGACGAAAACTTCGGGAAGTCGTCGGTCAAGCACCGGTTCTCCTTCGTGCACACCGGGCTCCAGTCCAACGGGTAGAACGCGAGCACCACATTCTTCTTGCCCTTGAAGTCGGCAAGTTTCACTTCCTTTTGGTCCTGATCCTTGAGCGTAAAATCCGGAGCCGTCGCTCCAACCTGAATTTCTGCCGCCATTGCCGTCCCTCCTGTGTTCTATGAGAAATCGCGCAACCGTGCGGAAGACCCCGCACCGCGCACCGGAAGAAAAGAGGCCCCGTTCTATCACGGCGATTTTGGGGATGTCAAGCGACCGGAAGCCGCGGTCCGATCGAGTAAAACGTCGCGGCGGGCATGCCTATCATAGTCAATGACGGATGCGGCTTCCCGCCGTTGGGTAGTGACTCATTTTGAAATGAGACCATGTTATAGTTCGCTTACCCATGCCCGACGAAATAAATATACAAGCCGATTTCTGTATTGAAATTGATTTCCAACGCGGAAGCGAAAGTCCATCCCGTGTTTTTCGCGCAATGTCTGAACTCATCGAAACATTTCAGGCTATTGATTCAGCACTTATTGAGAGCATTGATCCTCGGATTGAACCCGTAACAGTCATTGAAGATATTGAATCTGGTTCTATTAAAGCATGGCTTCGGTATACACTCCGCAGCGTAGATGATACGGCATTAAAGGAACTCAACTGAAAAAAGGCCGTTGGTGCGTATTTGGTGAAGGCGAAATATTTCGTGCTGAATTTTATGGAGGGAGAAACAGAAATCAGCACCAAAGAACAGGTAAAGCAATTGGAAACACGTTTACTTCAAATTGCAGAACAAACGAACGTAACCCATTTGCCGACATTTTCGCCGGTCAATCGTCAGCGGCTAATCCCCAATATTGGACGCATTACGAATGCGCTTTCCTATCTTCACGATCAGGACCGTGCGATGTATATTACGAGCGAAACAAGTACACAGATGAACGCCAAGTTCAGATATATACCGGAGAATATTGAACAGCTATTAACGCAGGAGATAATCAAGACGCGGGCGGAAATGATCTTGAAAGTGAAAAAGCCTGATTATCTCAGTGAGGCACAGTGGGAATTCAGACACGAAACGAGGATCATTACAGCAAAAATAGTAGATGCAGAATGGCTGCGTCAGTTTCAGGAGCGACAACATGATGTCCGTCCAGGTGATTCATTGCGAGCGATTGTCGAAATCAGCGTGAAATATGGGTATGACAATGAAGTTGTTAGCACTCACCATGACATCATCACAGTTAAGGAAATTATCCGTATTCCTCCGCCTGATCAACTTCCATTGTTGTCTTAAGGCAATAGACTAACGAGTTCGTCGATCGCCCACACATGATCCGCCACGCCTGCTTCCAGTGCAGGAGTGACACGCAGCGACTTCTGCACCCGGCAGAAGTTGTAGTGCATGTAGTGGAGCGCCACAGCATAGGCGTGATTCTGGACCTTCTTACTGAACGCATTGGTCAACCGCGTGAACCGCCGCATGTGCATACGCATCGTCAGATTTTGACGCTCCGAACAACTCGTTGAGACGTGCTTATGGTCCGGGCTTCCGGTGATCGTCTGTTTGTGACAGCCGATGCACTCGGCGGGGCTGTAGCGCGTGTCCCCCACGGGCGCATTGGCGTAGAGCTTTACCAACATGGCGTAGTCGATATCCGCTCCAAACGCCTGTTCGATCGCTTCTAAATAGGGCCGGTGTCCGTCGGTCGTCAGTTGCACCCGGTTGGTCAGGCGTGACGCGAGATCGCTGATAAATAGTCTGGCCGTGGCCGTGTCCCGATCGCCCACAAGAAACGATGGCACCAGCTTCGTATCAGAGTCGATCGCCACCCACGTCCAGATATCGCCGTAGCCGAACTCGCCTTGCTTCTCTGTCGGGACATTCTTGCGCTTGGCGTAGCAGAACGACCAGATTTCATCGCACTGAATGCGCCGACAGGTCAGATTTCGTAGCGTCCGATCTTGGAATTCCGCGCATGCCTGGCCGATCTCCGGGACGAACTTAAGGACCGTGTTAAACGCTACGTCGGCCATGCGGGACGTAGCGCGGAGGGAATTGCCCTCGACCAGTGCCGCCACGATTTGCGCTCGCTTCTTGGTATCCAGCTTGTTCATGCCCATACTATACTTGAGCCGCTCAAGCATGTCAAGCTATTTATTCAGCTGATGCCGTTCGGCAAATGACCGAAAAGTGTCTGTCAGGCGATATTCAATTACACGCTCATCGCCTTGCTGAAGAATCTCTTTTTGAAGAATTTCCTTGGCAGACAGGATGCCAACCTTCTTAGCATTCTTGACTAATCCGGCCATAATGCCGGAAAGCTCCATATTGTTCTGGAGATTGAGCGCCTGACGCAAAGCACGATCTGTTCTGCCATGTTGGCTTTCCAGCAATAACGCAATAAGCGCAGCCTGTTTACCTTTCTGAATATGGGAGAAAAATTCCCGAAATCTTGATTCGTTCCACCGAGAAGGGCTTTCATGATCTCGTGATTTGTCAGAATGTTCTCCAGCTTGGGCCTCCGATTTCCCACCAGCTGCCCTTGCAAGCAATATTGCTTCTTCCGCAGTTTCACACCGAATTTCTACGGAACCAATTACTACGGCGTAGCTCATCGTCTGTCCTCCAATTTAACTGCCCGCAACTGCCTGGCAAAATACCATATGTTACTCATATGGGTCAAGTTTAAAATTATGGGTTGCACTTGGCTTTAGAGTCTGCTAATATGGCCAAAAGTTCAATCGCTGGCTGAGGGAGAAGGCCGATGGTGAACATGTGGAAGCAAATGGAGCGGCTAATTGCGGAGCTCTTACAGCGGGACGATATGTCGAGCGAAGAGCGATTTGGCGCTCTCCTTATGGCGATGGACGCTGCTCGACTACCGAGAACGCCAGAACAGGTGACGCTTATGAGGCGGCTTTGGAAGCAGGCCGTAGATGAGCGTCAAGCGCGTCGCAAAAAGCCTTAACTCGCTGGATCTGCTCCTCTTCGGGAAGCCCTTTAATCTGTTCCCGAATGAGATCCACTAAGCTTTTTGCTGTTCTCTCGGCAATATCTGACTGCGGATTCGAAACAGACTGTCTTTTTCTCGTCAATGTCGTTGTCATAGCCCAATATAATTGATCAATTGACCTTATGTCAACAGTTTAATATATCTTATGCTAATCATATGTCAACCATAATATTATATACAGTTTAACCAAGCTGTTTATTTAGTGGGTTTTTTCTTCCAGCGGGAATTTGCCGCCTTTTTCGCAATTTCGCTGCGCTTTTTCGCGGAAAGTATAGATGCCCTAGCCTTTCCGCCCTTGAGCCCGCCCTTGCGCCCGATCTTCGCGAGATAGGCCGAAATTGGTGACCGTGCAGGCAGATCATCGGCCTTCTCGTCTGGTTCTTCGGTGGACAGCCGCACAATGGCGGCAGCGAGTTTATTCGGATCAGCGGGGAGTTTCTTGCTTGAGCGCCTCATGCAGACATCCTAGCAGAGACGACTCGCCTTGATCAATCCCTACCGGCTGCGAATTGATCAATTTGTCAAACTGAGTCACTACCCGCCGTTGACGTCGCCTGAGGAGGCCGATTGATCTATGCATAGGTGATGCATATAATTGAAACAGATTGACGGGAGGCCGCTATGCGCACCACGCTCGATTTGGACGAAGACCTCATCAAGGAACTCCTCAAGGCGACCGACGCGCGGAGCAAAACCGAAGCGATTCATCTGGCTGCCGCCGAGCTGATCCGCCGCCGCAAGCTCGACAAACTCAAGTCCCTCAGCGGCAAGATTCGGATCAACGTGGATTGGGCCAAGCGAGAGCGGGTCGAGACGGCTCGCCAAAAGCGATTGACGAGGCGGTGGCGTGGTCATCGCTGACACGTCGGTCTGGATCGAGTTCTTCAACCGCCCGCAGTCCGTCGAAAAACGCAACCTGGATCTCTTGATCGACGGCGACGAGGTCGCGCTGATCGGCGTGGTCCTCGCCGAACTCCTTCAGGGTTGCCGCGCCGCAAAGGACCGTCACGAGGTGACGGAGGCCATGCTGGCGCTTCCCTACATTGAACTCACCCAAACGACCTGGATTCGAACCGGCGACCTCTCATCAGATCTGCTTCGCCGAGGCCTCACGGTACCGATCCCCGACCTCATTATCGCCGCCGTCGCGCTGGAACACGACTGCCAGGTCTATAGCCGCGACCGCCACTTCCAACACATCCCGCGGCTGAGATTCTATTCATCAGAAAAATAAAATCTATTTCTGTCGGGTTCAACTCTGAATCTCAAAACAACGTCCCTGACCGTCCCCACAAGTCACAAGTCAATACTCACGCCTGACCCCGCGTGATGCCCATGACCCCGCGTGATGCCCAAGGCAAGACCCTTTGTCGCCTTAGATTCGGGGGCTGGCGGGCCCGCGAATGATTCTGTGTATTGCGCGTGTGGAGAAGGCGGCTCGGTCATGACAGCTAATTAGAAATAGACTCCTAATCATTTCGACAAACCGGTCATTAAGTATTCTGACGCATCATCTGGGCCCTATCTTTCGACGACCCAAAACCCAGCGCGCTATGTGTTGACCAGACGCCCCGCTGCGTTTTTCGGACCAAAACGAACAGCATTTCGGTGGCTAATCGAACAGCGTTTCGGCGATCCCGAACACGATTTCGGGGATGCCGAACACCGTTTCGGTGATTTCGAACAGCGCGCTTGAAGCG
>JBMOMD010000019.1:4188-15970 GCA_049325295.1 Nitrospirota bacterium | reverse complement strand
CCGCCAGCTTCTTGTCCGCCAACACTTTGGTGATCGCCGCCGTCAACGTGGTCTTCCCATGGTCCACGTGCCCGATCGTCCCAATGTTCAGGTGCGGCTTCGTTCGCTCAAATTTCGCTTTCGCCATCGTCGTCTCCTAACCTCGTTATTCGTTGGTAGTTGTTCGTTGTTCGCACGCCCAACAATCAACCGACAACAAACAACGCGCGTCGTCCTCTCCCTTATCCGCCTTGGACCTTCGCCACGATCTGGTCGGCAATCGGCTTCGGCACCATTTCATAGTGGGCGAACTGCATGGTGAAAATGCCCCGCCCCTGGGTTTTTGATCGCAGGTCCGTGGCGTACCCGAACATTTCGGACAACGGCACCTCCGCGGTGATGACCTGCGCGGTGCCGCGGCCCTTCATGCCCTGAATCTTGCCGCGACGCGAGTTGATGTCGCCGATGACGTCGCCCATGTAGTCTTCAGGCACCACCACTTCGAGCGACATGATGGGTTCGAGCAAAACCGGATTCGCCTTCCGGGCCGCTTCCTTGAAGCCCATCGACGCGGCGATCTTGAACGCCATTTCCGAAGAGTCCACGTCGTGATACGAACCGTCCACGATGGCGACCTTGAGGTCCACCATCGGATAGCCGGCCACCACGCCGCCCTCCATCGCCTCCACAATGCCCTTCTCAACCGCGGGAACGTACTCTCTCGGCACCGCGCCGCCCACGAGCTTGTTCTCGAACTCGAATCCCTTCCCGGGTTCCTGCGGTTCGAGTTCCAACACCACGTGACCGTATTGTCCGCGACCGCCGGTCTGCCGGATGTACTTGCCCTCCGCCGTGGACGCCGTCCGAATCGTTTCGCGGTAAGCCACCTGCGGCTTCCCGACGTTGGCTTCCACCTTGAATTCGCGCTTCATGCGATCGACGATGATTTCCAGGTGCAACTCGCCCATCCCGGCGATCAAGGTCTGCATGGTCTCTTCGTCGGTGGACACGCGAAGCGACGGGTCTTCTTGCGCGAGCTTTTGCAGCGCGAGGCCCATCTTCTCCTGATCCTGCTTGGTCTTCGGCTCGATCGCCATTTGAATCACGGGCTCGGGGAACTTCATGACCTCGAGCAGGATCGGCTTGGTCTCGTCGCAGAGCGTGTCGCCGGTCGTCGCCCCCTTGAGGCCGACGGCCGCGCCGATCTCGCCCGCGTACATCTCCTTGACCTCTTCACGCTTGTTGGCGTGCATCTTCAAAATACGGCCGATGCGCTCCTTGGTGTCCTTGGTCGCGTTGTACACGTAGGAGCCCGCGCGGAGCACGCCGGAATACACCCGAAAGAACGTGAGCTGCCCCACGAACGGGTCGGTCATGATCTTGAATGCCAAGGCGGCAAACGGCTCGTCGTCATCCGCGCGGCGCGTCACCTCGGCCGACGTTTTCACGTCGATCCCGACGACCGGGGGAATGTCGACCGGCGACGGCAGATAGTCGACCACCGCGTCCAGCAACAACTGCACGCCCTTGTTTTTGAAGGCCGCGCCGCACAACACGGGCACGATCTTCATCTCCATCACCCCGCGGCGGATCGCGGTCTTCAACTCGTCGATGGTCGGTGACTCGCCCGCGAGATAGCGCTCCATTACCCGTTCGTCGCAGTCGGCCAGGGCTTCGACCATTTTCTCGCGATACTCGGCGGCCTGTTCGGCCATGTCAGCCGGAATGTCGCTGACCACGAATTTCGCGCCCAGCGTTTCGTCGTCGAAAAACACGCCCTTCATCTCGATCAAGTCAACCGGACCGCGGAACCCGCTTTCCTTGCCGATCGGGAGCTGCAGACACACCGGTCGCACGCCGAGCCGATCCACCAGCGACTGCACGCTCGCGAAGAAATCCGCGCCGATCCGGTCCATCTTGTTCATGAACGCGACGCGGGGCACGCGGTACTTGTCCGCCTGCCGCCACACGGTTTCGGACTGCGGCTCCACGCCCTGCACCGAGTCGAACACCGCGACCGCGCCGTCCAGCACGCGCAACGAGCGTTCCACTTCGATGGTAAAGTCCACGTGGCCGGGCGTATCGATGATGTTGATCCGATGGTCGCGCCAGAAGCAGGTGGTGGCGGCGGCGGTGATGGTGATCCCGCGCTCGCGTTCCTGCTCCATCCAGTCCATGGTGGCCGCGCCTTCGTGCACTTCACCGATGCGATGGGTCACGCCGGTATAGTAAAGAATCCGCTCGGTCGTGGTGGTCTTGCCCGCGTCGATATGCGCCATGATCCCGATGTTGCGGGTTCGATCTAATGGATACTGACGAGGCACGCCACCACGCTCCTTACGCTAACAACCCGTTGCCAAAACAGACACCACGGCGGGACCGAGGACACCGACGCCCCTCGAACCCACCACGCTTCCCAACCATGTGACCGAGCTAATTACCGCCCGTGCGAACCGAGCGCACCGAACCTACGGAAGAACCAGGAAGGCCGCTACCACCGATAGTGCGCAAACGCCTTGTTCGCCTCCGCCATCTTGTGCGTATCTTCCTTCTTCTTCACCGCTCCGCCGGTGTTATTGGAGGCGTCCATCAATTCCGAGGCCAACTTCTCCTCCATGGACCGGCCGCTTCGTTGCTTGGCGTACAACACCAGCCACCGCAACGCCAACGAAATCCGACGATCCTGTCGGACCTCTACCGGCACCTGATACGACGCGCCGCCGACCCGGCGCGACTTCACTTCCACCACCGGCTTGATGTTGTCGATCGCGGACCGAAAAAACTTCAGCGGATCGCCGCCGTTGGTCTTGGTCTTGATCAGATCGAACGCGTCGTAACACACCGACTCCGCGACGCTCTTTTCGCCCTTCTTCATCAACGTATTGATGAACTTGCCGACCAAGCGGTCGTGATACCGCGGATCGGACGCGGACTCGCGCCGGACCGGAACCCTACGCCGCGGCATGGAACATCCCTTTCTCGCTCGCACTCAACCGAATCATCGTCATGACCTTATTTGGGCGTCTTGGCGCCGTACTTCGAACGGCCCTGTTTACGGTTCTGCACGCCCTGCGTATCCAACGTACCGCGCACGATGTGGTACCGCACGCCGGGCAAATCCTTCACGCGACCGCCGCGAACCAGCACGATCGAGTGCTCCTGAAGGTTGTGTCCCACGCCGGGAATATACGTGGTGACTTCCATCCCGTTCGTCAAACGAACCCTCGCCACTTTCCGCAACGCGGAGTTCGGCTTCTTCGGCGTCGTGGTGTACACGCGCACGCACACCCCGCGTCGTTGCGGCGCGCCCTTTAACGCAGGAGACTTGGTCTTGGACCGAGCCTGGAACCGTCCCTGCTTGACCAACTGATTAATCGTCGGCACCGCACCCCTCACATGAACGCGTCGCAATCACGGGCCAAAGAGCCATGATTACCTGACGCTGGCGAAAAACTTTGGAAGTATATTGATTTGCCATCCCTATGTCAAGGAATTTCGCGCCGTTACGACGCGCGCTCGAATTCCCCGGTCTCCACCGCGACCTCGGTGCCGCCCTCCGCCGCCCGCGCGGCGCCCGGCTCTTCGAATCCAGCCGGCGCCTCCACGAACGTGTCGCGGTAATCGGCCAGCCCACTCCCGGCCGGGATCAGCCGCCCGACGATGACGTTTTCCTTCAAGCCCAACAGATCGTCGGTCTTCCCGGTGATCGCGGCCTCGGTGAGCACCCGCGTGGTCTCCTGGAACGACGCCGCGGAAATGAAGCTGTCCGTGGACAACGACGCCTTGGTGATGCCGAGCAGGATCGGTTTGCCCACCGCCGGCGCCCCGCCTTTGGCCAACGCGCGCTCGTTCTCTTCGGCGAACGCCATTTTGTCGACCTGGCTGCCGATGAGGAAATCCGTGTCTCCGGGGTCCTCGACCTTCACCTTGCGCAACATTTGGCGCACGATGACCTCGATGTGTTTGTCGTTGATCGACACGCCCTGCAGGCGATACACCTCCTGCACCTCGTCCACCAGATACTTCTGGAGTTCCTTGGGACCGAGAATGTCCAGAATGTCGTGGGGATTGGCCGAACCGTCCATCAACGGCTCGCCCGCATGGACCCAATCGCCTTCGTGGACGTTCACGTGTTTGCCCTTGGGAATCAGGTACTCGCGCACGTCGCCCATCTCGTTCTTGACCAGCACTTTGCGTTGGCCCTTGACGTACCCGGCGTATTCCACCACGCCGTCGATCTCGCTGATGACGGCCTGTTCCTTGGGTTTGCGCGCCTCGAACAATTCCGCCACGCGGGGCAAACCGCCGGTGATGTCCTTGGTCTTGGTGGTTTCGCGCGGGATCTTGGCCAACACGTCGCCGGGCGACACGGTCTGGTTCTTCTCCACCAGAATGTGCGCGCCGGCGGACAACGGGTATCGGGCCACGGCGTTCGCCGCGAGTTTGGACGTCTTCCCCGATTCGTCCTTGATGGAGATCCGCGGACGTAACGCCGAGTTGGGCGAGTCGATGACCACGCGCCGCGACAAGCCGGTGACCTCGTCCACCTCTTCGTGCACGGTCACGCCTTCGATGATGTCGCCGAACGCCACCTTGCCGCCGACCTCGGTCAATACCGGGAACGAGTAGGGATCCCATTCCACCAATTTCTGGTTGACCTCGACCCGGCCGCCGTCCTTGAGCTTGATCTTGGCGCCGTACACGACCGAGTACTTTTCCTTTTCACGGCCGGTGTCGTCGTACACCGCGATCTTCCCGTTGCGGTTCATCACCACCATGTCGCCGTGTTTGTCCTTCACCGTGCTCAAGTTGAGATATTTGAGCACGCCGGCGTTTTTCGCCTCCAACACGGTCTGCTCGATCACCTTGCTCGCGGTGCCGCCGATATGGAACGTCCGCATGGTGAGCTGGGTGCCGGGTTCGCCGATGGACTGCGCGGCGATCACGCCCACCGCCTCACCGCGCTCGACCATCTTCCCGCGCGCGAGATCCCGGCCGTAACACTTGGCGCACACGCCCCGCCGCGATTGGCAGGTCAACACCGATCGGATCTTGACCCGATCCACGCCCGCTTCCACCGTGGCCTTGACCCTGGTCTCGTCGATCTCCTCGCTCGCGCCCACGATCACCTCGCCCGTGAGCGGGTCGGTGATCGGCTCCGAGGCCACCCGGCCCAAAATACGCTCATCCAGGGGTTCGATGATCTCCCCGCCTTCCACCAACGCGGTGACGAAGATCCCGTCGGTGGATTGACAATCCGGCTCGCTGACGATGACGTCCTGCGAAATATCCACCAGACGACGAGTCAGATACCCGGAGTTCGCGGTCTTGAGCGCGGTGTCGGCCAACCCCTTGCGCGCGCCGTGCGTCGAGATGAAGTACTGGAGCACGGTCAGACCCTCGCGGAAGTTGGCGGTGATCGGGGTCTCGATGATTTCGCCGGACGGTTTGGCCATGAGGCCGCGCATCCCGCCCAACTGCCGAATCTGCTGGGCGCTGCCGCGCGCGCCGGAGTCGGCCATCATGAAGATCGAATTGAAGTCGCGCCGCTCTCCGTCGCCGGCGACGTCCGACTTCGACGCGCGCCGCTTCGTCGGAAGCTCGGCATCCGTTCCCTTCTTGATGCTTTCTTCCTCCGCGCCCAACTCCTTCATCATCTCGCTGGCCACCTGCTCGGTGGTGTGCGCCCAAATGTCCACGACCTTGTTGTAACGTTCGCCGTTGGTGATCAACCCCTCGGAGTACTGCTTCTCGATTTCGCCGACTTCCTTTTTGGCTTTGCCGATCAGCGATTCCTTGTGGGTCGGGATGTGCATGTCGTCGATGCAGATCGAAAACCCGGCGCGCGTGGCGTAGCGATAGCCGATTTGCTTGATGCGATCCAGAAGAATGACGGTCTCGCGGTGTCCGGCGCCGCGGTAACACAAATCGATGAGCTTCATCAGCTCTTTTTTGGTCATTTCGCGATTGACCGCCGAATACGGCAACTGCTTCGGCAGGATCTCGCCGAGAATGACACGGCCGACCGTGGTCTCGACCAACGACCCGTCGCGACGCACCTTGACCCGCGCGTGCTCTTCCACCTCGCCCGCGTCGTAGGCCACCCGCACTTCCTCGGGGCCGTAAAACGTCTTGCCCTGCCCCTTGGCCCCCGCGCGTTCCTTGGTCAACCAGTAACAGCCGAGCACCATGTCCTGCGAGGGCGTCATGATCGGCTTGCCGTTCGCGGGCGAGAGGATGTTGTTGATGGACATCATCAGCGCGCGCGCTTCGATCTGCGCCTCGACCGACAACGGCACGTGCACCGCCATCTGGTCCCCGTCGAAGTCCGCGTTGAACGCGGCGCACACCAGCGGGTGGAGCTGAATGGCCTTGCCCTCGATCAAGATCGGATCGAACGCCTGGATGCCCAGGCGGTGCAACGTGGGCGCGCGGTTGAGCAGGATGGGGTGTTCCTTGATCACCTCGTCCAACACGTCCCACACTTCGGGCCGCTCGCGCTCGACCATCTTCTTGGCGCTCTTGATCGTGGTGACGTACCCGCGTTGCTCGAGCTTTTGGAAGATGAACGGCTTGAACAACTCCAACGCCATCTTCTTGGGCAATCCGCACTGGTGCAAGCGCAATTCGGGGCCCACCACGATCACGGAACGGCCCGAGTAGTCCACGCGTTTGCCGAGCAGGTTCTGGCGGAAGCGACCCTGTTTGCCCTTGAGCATGTCGGAGAGGGACTTGAGGGGGCGCTTGTTCGGTCCGCGGATCGCGCGACCGCGCCGCCCGTTGTCGAAGAGCGCGTCCACCGCTTCCTGCAACATCCGCTTTTCGTTGCGGATGATGACGGCCGGCGCCTTCAATTCCAGGAGTCGTTTGAGCCGGTTGTTGCGGTTGATCACGCGCCGATAGAGATCGTTCAGATCGGACGTCGCGAACCGGCCGCCGTCCAACGGCACCAAGGGACGCAGTTCCGGCGGCAACACCGGGATGACGTCCATGATCATCCACTCGGGTTTGTTGCCGGACTTGCGGAACGCCTCGATGACCTTCAGGCGCTTGGTCAACTTCTTCTTGACCGCCGCGGAGCTCGACTGGCCGATCTTGGCCTGCAGCTCGGCGTAGTGCCCTTCCAATTCGATCTTGGCCAGCAACTCGCGGATCGCCTCCGCGCCCATCTCGGCCCGGAACGTGTCCCCGTGCTCCTGCATCAACTGGCGGTACCGTTCTTCGGTGACCAGTTCCTTCTCTTTGACCGGCGCGTCGCCGGGCTCGATGACCACGTAGCTCTCGAAGTACAAGATGCGCTCAAGGTGCTTGAGCGTCATGTCGAGCAGGGTGCCGATCCGGCTGGGCACGCCCTTGAGAAACCAAATGTGCGCCACCGGCGAGGCCAACTCGATGTGGCCCATGCGTTCGCGCCGGACCTTGGATTGGATCACCTCCACGCCGCACTTGTCGCACACGATCCCACGGTGCTTCATGCGCTTGTATTTGCCGCAATTGCACTCCCAGTCCTTGATGGGACCGAAAATCTTGGCGCAGAACAACCCGTCCCGCTCCGGCTTGAACGAGCGATAGTTGATGGTCTCGGGCTTCTTCACCTCCCCGTACGACCACGACCGAATCTTCTCGGGTGACGCCACCCGAATGCGAATCGCGTCGAACGAGATGGTGTCTTTGGGCTTCTCGAAAAAATTGTACAGTCCTTCCACTGGTATTCTCCTCGTCGCGGTGGGGGCGACACGTCGGCCGCCCAACGGCCGGTCCAACGACCGGCCCCTACGACATCAGTCCTTCTCTTTTTTGATCAATTCCACGTCGAGCCCGAGGCTCTGCAATTCCTTGATCAGCACGTTGAACGATTCGGGCAGGCCCGGCTCCAGGAAGTTCTCGCCCTTGACGATCGCCTCGTAGATGCGCGAACGGCCCGGCACGTCGTCGGATTTGACGGTCAAGAACTCCTGCAGCGTGGAGGCCGCGCCGTACGCCTGCAACGCCCACACTTCCATTTCCCCGAGACGCTGACCGCCGAACTGCGCCTTGCCGCCCAACGGCTGCTGCGTGACCAACGAATACGGCCCGATCGACCGCGCGTGGATCTTGTCGTCCACCAAATGGTGCAGCTTCAACATGTACATGTAGCCGACCGTCACGGGCCGCTTGAACGGCTCGCCGGTGCGACCGTCAAAGAGCGCGGTTTGTCCCGAGGTGGGCAGGTTCGCCTGGGTCAGAAGATCCTTGATCTCTTTTTCCGTGGCGCCGTCGAACACCGGCGAACTGACGTGCAGCCCCAAGGCCCGCGCCGCCCAGCCCAAGTGGATCTCGAGAATCTGGCCGACGTTCATACGCGACGGCACGCCCAACGGATTGAGCACGATCTCGATCGGCCGGCCGTCCGGCAGGTACGGCATGTCCTCGACCGGCATCACGCGCGCCACCACGCCCTTGTTGCCGTGCCGGCCCGCCATCTTGTCTCCCACCTGCAGCTTGCGCTTCATCGCGACGTAGACCTTGACCAGCTTGATCACGCCGGGCGGGAGTTCGTCGCCCTTCTTGAGACGGCCGACCTTCTCGTCGTAGGTGGTTTGGAGCACGTCGATCTGCTCCTTGGCGGTGCGCTGCAACTCTTCGATCCGGTCCTGCTCGGCCGGCTCGCTCAACACGATGTTGCGCAGATCCTCGTCGTTGAGCGAGTCGATGACCTCTTTCGTGATGCTCTTCTTTTTCTTGAGGATGACTTCGCCGCTCTCGCGATCCACCAGGTCCTTGGCCACGGTTTTTCCGACCAGGTAGCGTCGGACCTTCTTGATCGTCTCTTCCTCGAGAATACGGATTTCGTCCTGGTGCACCCGCTGCAGGCGGTGGATGTCCTCGCTCTCGATGGTCTTGGCGCGCTCGTCCTTGTCCACGCCCTTGCGCGAGAAGATCTTCACGTCGACGATGACGCCCTCGATCCCCGGCGGCACGTACAGCGACGCGTCCTTCACGTCGCCCGCCTTCTCGCCGAAAATCGCGCGCAGCAGTTTCTCCTCGGGGGTCAACTGGGTCTCGCCCTTGGGCGTGACCTTGCCGACCAGGATGTCGCCGGGACGCACTTCGGCCCCGATGCGAATGATCCCGCTCTCGTCGAGGTTGCGCAACGCCTCTTCGCTGACGTTGGGGATGTCGCGGGTGATTTCTTCCTTGCCCAGCTTGGTGTCGCGCGACTCCAACTCGAATTCCTCGATGTGAATCGAGGTGAATTTGTCCTCGCGAACCAACGCTTCGCTGACCAGGATGGCGTCTTCGAAGTTGTACCCGCCCCACGGCATGAACGCCACCAGGATGTTGCGGCCCAAGGCCAATTCGCCACGGTCGATCGCGGGGCCGTCGGCCAACACTTGACCCCGCTTCACGCGTTGGCCGACCCGCACCACCGGCTTTTGGTTGATGCAGGTGTTCTGATTGGACCGCTGGCACTTGACCAGCCGGTACACGTCCGCGCCCGCGTCGCCGTCCTCGTCCTCCACCGCCTTCTTCCCGGCGTCGGATCGGACCACGATGCGCGTGGCGTCCACGCTCTCCACCACCCCGGCGCGTTGCGCCAAGATGACGTAGCCGGAGTCGCGCGCCACCGCGGCTTCCATCCCGGTGCCGACGAGCGGAGCCTCGGTGTCGATCAACGGGACCGCCTGCCGCTGCATGTTCGAACCCATCAGCGCGCGGTTGGCGTCGTCGTTCTCCAGGAACGGAATCAGGGCCGTCGCCACGCTCACGATTTGTTTGGGCGAGACGTCCATGTACTCGATTTTTTCGGGGGTCACGGTGATGAAGTCGCCGCTCGCGCGCGCCGACACCGTATCCAGCGTGATCTTGCCGCGGCCGTCCACCTTGGTGTTGGCCTGCGCCACCGTGTATTTGTCGCCGTCGATGGCGGAGATGAATTCCACCTGATCCGACACGCGGGCGTTGTCGACCTTGCGGTACGGCGACTCGATGAACCCGAATTCGTTGACCCGCGCGTACGTGGCCAGCGACGTGATCAACCCGATGTTGGGGCCTTCCGGGGTTTCGATCGGGCAAATCCGGCCGTAGTGGGAGGGGTGCACGTCGCGCACCTCGAACCCGGCGCGCTCGCGGGTCAAGCCCCCGGGACCCAACGCCGACAACCGTCGCTTGTGCGTGATTTCGGCCAACGGGTTGGTCTGATCCATGAACTGCGAGAGCTGGCTGGAGCCGAAAAATTCCTTGATCGCCGCGATCACGGGTTTGGCGTTGATCAGATCGTGCGGCAACACGGTTTCGATGTCCAGGAGATTCATGCGCTCCTTGATGGTCCGCTCCATGCGGACCAACCCGATGCGCAGTTGGTTCTCGAGCAGCTCCCCGACGGACCGCACGCGGCGGTTCCCGAGGTGATCGATATCGTCGATGTCGCCCTTGCCGGTCTTGAGCCCGATCAGATACCGCACCGCCTCCACGATGTCCTGCGCGGTCAACGTGCGTTTGTCCAACGGCACGTCGAGGCCCAACTTCTTATTGAGCTTCAGGCGCCCGACCGGGGAAAGGTCGTATCGCTTGGCGTTGAAGAACAGGTTGTCGAACAACGACCGCGCGGTATCCACGGTCGGGGTCTCGCCCGGCCGCAACCGGCGATAGATCTCCACCATCGCCTCGTCCGGCGAGGCCACCTTCTCCAGCGCCATGGTGTCGCGGATCACCGGCAACACCTGGACGTTGTCGATGTAGAGCAGTTGGAACTCGGTGATGGAACCGGACGCGATCTTCTCGACCACCGCCTCGGTGAGTTCCTGGTTGCGTTCGACCAAGACTTCGCCGGTTGCCGGGTCCACGATGTCGTTGAACACGGCGCGGCCGACGAGGTCGGTCTTGGAGATCGGCATGTCCTTGACGCCCACGCCCTTGAGTTTCTTGAGCGTGGCCTTGGTCAGCTTCGCGCCTTCCTTGACGATGGTTTCCTTGGCCTTTTTGTCGACCAGGTCGATGGACGCCTTGATCCCGTGATGGATGTCCGCGTCCAACTTCCGGACGAACTGGCCGTGCGACACGGAGATCTCTTCGATCGGATAGTACGTCTTGAGCAAGTCCTCGACCGAGTAGCCGAACGCCTTGAGCAACACCGTGGCCGGAATTTTCCGTCGGCGATCGATGCGAACGTACAGAATGTCCTTGGCGTCGAACTCGAAATCGAGCCACGACCCGCGGTAGGGGATGACTCGGCCCGAATACAGGACCTTGCCGCTCGCGTGGGTTTTGCCCTTGTCGTGCGTGAAAATGACGCCGGGCGATCGCTGCAACTGGCTGACCACCACGCGCTCGGTCCCGTTGATGATGAACGTGCCGTTCTCGGTCATCAACGGCAGCTCGCCGACGTAGACCTCCTGCTCGCGCACGTCGCGCACTTTCTTGGTTCCCGCCTTCTCGTCCTTGTCCCAGACGATCAAGCGGGCGCGGATTTTCAGCGGCGCGGCAAACGTCATTCCGCGCTCCAAACACTCGCGCACGTCGTACTTCGGCGCCCCGACCGTGTAGTCGAGGAACTCGATCATCGCGGTTTCGTTGTAATCCACGATGGGAAACACCGACGTGAAGGCCGCCTGCAAACCGATGTCCTGACGGGCTTCCGGCCCCGCGTCTTTCTGCAGGAATCGGTCGTACGAACGCCGTTGGATATCAATCAGATTCGGGATATCCGCGCTCGCCGGGATCTTGGAATAGTCCTTGCGTTCCCTCACGCCTTCAGTCGTCGCCATTCACGCTCCCTTCCGAGCTTGCTGTACGTGGTCTCGGGCCGATGCATCGGCCCGAG
>JBMOMD010000019.1:0-4178 GCA_049325295.1 Nitrospirota bacterium | reverse complement strand
TTTTCCTCCCCCCCGACACCACGCGGTATGTTGACTCCACCTCACTGCACCGGTGACCCGAGTCGCTCGTTATTTGATCTCGACCTTCGCGCCGACCTCTTCCAGCTTCTTCTTCATGGTCTCGGATTCTTCCTTGGCCACGCCGGTCTTCACGGGTT
Organism: Nitrospirota bacterium; assembly: GCA_049325295.1. Lineage (GTDB taxonomy): Bacteria > Nitrospirota > Nitrospiria > 2-01-FULL-66-17 > 2-01-FULL-66-17 > JBFLXB01. The sequence continues at coordinate 4,020 of JBMOMD010000019.1, read as the reverse complement.
TCGGCACCGCTTCGACCAAGTCCTTGGCTTCCTTGAGGCCCAGGTTGGTCAGCTCGCGCACCACCTTGATGACCTGGATCTTCTTGTCCGCCGGCACCGCGGCCAACACCACGTCAAACGCGGTCTTCTCTTCCGCGGCAGCCGCCGCCCCGCCGGCCGCCGCGCCCGGCGCCGCCATCATGGCCACCGGCGCCGCCGCCGTCACGCCGAACCGTTCCTCCAACGCCTTGACCAGCTCGGAGAGCTGGAGCACCGGCATCGCTTCGACTGCTTTGATGATCTCATCATTCGTCATGGTTGCCATTTCACATCTCCTTCTAAATTAGATGAATCGATTTGTTGTCGTAGAAGCGGCCCTGAGAGCCGTCCGCTGGAACGGGCACCCGCCCGTCCTGATACGAAAGTCATCCCGCCTCGGCCATCCGCTTCTTGGCCACGGCGTCCAACGTCGCCACGGCTTTGCGCAACACGCCCTGCAACCCGCCCACGAGCCCCGACACCGGCGCCTGCATCTGGCCCACCAAGCGGCCCAACAGCACCTGGCGCGACGGGAGCGAGGCGACTCGCGTCAGCCCCGCCAAGTCGAGCACGCGGCCTTCCAACACGCCGACGCGCAGCTTGAACTTCTCCTGCTGGCCCGCGAAATCCTTGAGCGCTTTGGCCAGCGGCGCGGGGTCCTGATAACCCAATGCCACGCCGATCGGACCGTCAAAGTACTCCGTCAACCCGATAAGGGTGGTGCCTTCCGCCGCCCGCTTGGCCAGCGTGTTCTTGACCACCTTGAACTCGCCGCCGGCCGCGCGCAATTTGCCGCGCAGCGCGGTGACGTCCTCGACCGGCATCCCGCGATACTCGGCCACCACCGCCAATTGGGCCTTGGCGAACCGGCCGTGGATGTCCTCGATCAACTCCGCTTTTTCCGCTTTTCCTTTCACTGTTTCACGTCCCCCCTTTCATCGTCGCGGACGGTCATCCAGAACGCCGCCGAGACGACCGGGAGATAACAACACGATCATCACCGACCGACGCTCTCGGTCGATGACGCGCGATTGGTCCCCGTTCTCGTCTCGGTAGGACGCTCGGAGCGACTCCGCTCCGTCGTTTAAGCCAACCGGCTCCTACGGTCTTCGACGAACCCGCCGGGCATCCTCCCATAGGACGCCGACGGTCCGGTTGTTTGGGTACTAGTCGATGACGCGATCCTTGTGCACTACGACGCCTGCCGGCCGATGGTTGCCGGGTCAATCTTGATGCCGGGCCCCATGGTCGCGGACACGGATACCGACCGCACGTACGTGCCTTTGGCCGCGGCGGGCTTCGCCTTGATAATAGAGTCCAAGATCGATAACGCGTTGTCGTACAGTTTGGCCGCGTCAAACGACGCCTTGCCGACCGGCACGTGCACGATCCCGGCCTTCTCCACCTTGTACTCGACCTTGCCTTGACGGATTTCGCGGATCGCCCGTGCCACGTCGAAGGTCACGGTCCCGGTCTTGGGGTTGGGCATCAAGCCGCGGGGGCCCAGGATCTTGCCCAGCCGGCCGACCAAACCCATCAGGTCGGGCGTGGCGACCACGCGATCGAACTCCATCCAGCCCTTGCTGATCTTGTCGGCCAGTTCTTCGGCCCCGACGTGATCCGCGCCCGCTTCGCGCGCCTCGCGTTCCTTATCGCCCTTCGCGAACACCGCGATGGTGACGGTTTTGCCCGCGCCGTGCGGCAACACGACCGATCCGCGCACCATCTGGTCCGAGTGTTTCGGATCCACGCCCAACCGGACCGCCAAATCGACCGACGCGTCGAATTTGACGACGCTCGTGGATTTCGCCAGTTCTATCGCTTCCCGTAAGGGATACGCTTGTGCCTGCACCCGCTGTTTGGCGGCCTCAAATTTTTTGCCCATCGCTGCGTCCTTTCGCGCTACTTGACGACCTGTATGCCCATACTCCGGGCCGTGCCTTCAATGATCTTGATCGCGCCGGGAAGGTCCACGGCATTCAGATCGGGCATCTTCGTTTTCGCGATCTCTTGGATCTGCGCGGCCGTGAGTTTACCGACCTTGTCCTTCTGAGGCACCGCCGATCCCTTGACCACCCCGGCGGCCTTCTTGATCAGATCGGAAGCCGGAGGCGTCTTCGTGATGAACGTAAAGGTCCGGTCGGCGTACACCGTGATGACCACCGGGATAATGGAATCTCCCATCTGTTGCGTCCGAGCGTTGAACGTCTTGCAGAATTCCATGATGTTCACGCCGTGTTGCCCCAACGCCGGACCGACCGGAGGCGCCGGGTTCGCTTTCCCGGCTGGAATTTGGAGTTTGACGAGTGCGTTCACCACCTTTGCCATCTATTGTCCCTTTCGTGTATCCGCCGACGCAGGCCCCCTCGGGGCCGCGTTACGTCTTCTCGACCTGCAGAAATCCCAATTCAACTGGCGTCGATCGTCCGAAGATGCTGACCAGCACCTTGACCTTGGAATGCTCGGCGTGGACCTCGTCCACGATCCCGTTGAATCCCAAAAACGGGCCGTCGATGATCCGGACTCCCTCGCCCTTCTGAAATTGCGTCTTACTCCGGGGCTTGACCGCCGTCGAGTCCATCTGACTCATCAACGTGGCCAGTTCTTCTTCGGTAATCGGGGCGGGGTACGCGTCCCCGCCGCCCACGAACCCCGTGACCTTCGGCGTATTCTTCACGAGCTGCCACGTGGCGTCGTTCATGTCCATTTCGACCAACACGTATCCCGGAAAGAACTTCTTGGTCGACATCCGCCGCTTGCCCTCGCGAATCTCAACCACCTCTTCGGTGGGGATCATGACCTTGCGAATCTGCTCGGTCAGTCCGAACGTTTTGGCCCGTTCTTCGATGGATTGCCGCACCCGGTTCTCGAATCCCGAGTACGTGTGCACGACGTACCACGACGCTCCCATGATGACCCCTCGGCTCCCTGCCTCTTGATCCGCGGCCCCCGTCCGGCCCGCGGCGTCCGATCCGACCGCTCCGCTCATCATGTTCATTGCAGGAGAACGGCTACCAACTTCACCAACACCGCGTCCATGGCCGACAGAAAGATCGCGACCGCGACGACGAATATCAACACCACGGACGTCGAGCCCATGGTCTCGGCCCGTGTCGGAAACGACACCTTCTTCAACTCGGCTCCCACGTCCGTGAAAAACTCTTTTGCTCTCAGATACAGCTTCTTCATCGTCTTATCCCCAATCAGTCCTGCAGGAACGCCGATGCCTCACTTCACGGTCCATCCCAGGCACCGGAGGGATCACCATCCGCGAGTGAGACCCAAACGGTGAACCCCTTCTGGCAGCCTCGGCGCTGACCATCGAGCCTCAAGGCCTCTCGCTGCCCGGCCAGGGAAATCAGGGCCTGCGCCGCGCTCCACAAGCGACCACCCAAGGTCAACCCCTCTGGCAGCCTCGGCGCGGGACGCCGCGCCTACGTTGCCCTCCGCAAGCGAGGATGGCAGGCCAGGAGGGATTCGAACCCCCATCCCGCGGTTTTGGAGACCGCTGCTCTAGCCGTTGGAGCTACTGGCCTATCAACCGTCGCCGACGGGATGTCCTATTTAACTTCTTTATGCGCCGTGTGTTTGCGGCAACGACCGCAATACTTGCTCAATTCCAGACGATCCGGCGTATTGCGCCGATTCTTCATCGTCGAGTAATTGCGCTCTTTGCAGTCCAAACACGCCAGCGTAATAATTTCTCGCATCGTTATTCCTTTTTGCCTTTGCCCGGGAGCCTGTTCAGGAGCGCGCCAGATGCAAGGCGGAGCGAGACCCGGACCGGAGCGTACTGAGTCGTACGCGAGGACCGGAAGCGCAGCGACAACGCCGCAGATGGCCGCTCATGGACAGACTCCTACGCGATGATGCCAGTGATGACGCCGGCGCCGACGGTGCGGCCGCCCTCGCGGATCGCAAAGCGCAACCCCTCTTCCATCGCGATCGGCGTGATCAGGTCCACTTCCATCCGCACGTTGTCCCCGGGCATCACCATCTCCA
>JBMOMD010000018.1:0-124097 GCA_049325295.1 Nitrospirota bacterium | reverse complement strand
CAGCGCCACCGGGAGTATGCCACGCGGCGGTATGTGAAGCTCTTGGAGGGGCTCGGCCATCGGGTCATCCTCGAACCCGTCGCGGCCTAAAACCGACTACCGGGTGGTGGTATTTTCTGAGCAGACGTACCACTATACCCAAGATACATTGTGGAGGTGACCCAGTGGACATCACCGTTATCTCAACAGTACTCGACAATCTGAAGGTCGCTACAGATATCGCAAAACTAATAAGAGAAAGTGATATTTCGCTTGCAGAAGCTGAAACAAAGTTAAAATTTGCTGATCTTATTTCGGCTTTGGCGGATGCCAAGATTCACGTAACGGATATACAGACATTGTTGATGGAAAAAGAAGAAGAGATCAAGTCACTACAAGACCAGCTTGCACTGAAAAAAACGTTGATTTGGGAACATCCGTTCTATACAGCTATCGAAGAAGGGAAAAAGGTTCAATACTGTCAACAGTGTTGGGATAAGGATCGACAAACAATAAAACTTCAAGGTAGAGGAGATGGGTTTTGGGAATGTAAGACGTGCAAAAATCACTATACTGACAGCAGTTTTCGTGTAGAAATAGGAGTGACCAGTCGAGACTATGATCCTTTCGTATAAGAGTCGCCCCTGTGAGAGAGATTCGCTAAGATTCGCAGCGTTTGGGGCCACGCAGCGTTTGGGGCCAGGTCTTGCACTGCAACACGGGGCTGCGTTTGAGTTGAGGGCCGGGGTACGTGGAGGGAATTACGATTTATTTGCATGGACGGCCCGCTTGGCGTTGTCGAGCATCGGAGGATCTCAGCGCCCCAAGAACCGCGGCCTCTACGACACGATCTCCATCGCTATGACTTCCTTTCAGGCCTCTCCCTCACCCTCGCCTCGTCGGAAGTGCTCCCGGATCGCCTTCTCTTTATCCGGAAGCACCGCCCATAAAAAGCGATTGGCTTCCTCGAGCCAGGCCAATCGCACTTCGACCGGCCATTGCATATAGCGAAGAATGGCCTCGTCGCTAACGTGGTATCGATAGCCCTTGGGAGATGGCCTCGTCGCGTCAGCCATGTTCTTCCTTCACTCGCAGCGCCTTGATCCGTTCGAGCACGTCGATATCGGATCGGTCCTGTTCGCGTCCGGTCGCGCGTTTCATGCGAATGAGATGATCAATCGACATGATCGGCAGGCGAAGCGCCCCTGCCGGGAGCACGCGTTTGGCGCCGTCAGCTTCTTCAAACGCCACCGGTGACCGTAGCAGAACATCGACTTCCTGGTAGGGAATTTTCGGGTTCACAAACGTGAAGGCCACCAGGTTCTTTTCGTCGAACCACGCGGCGCGCTTCCGCTCGTCGAGCAGGTCGGTCGCGGGAACCGGGAGGCGCGGCCGATATCCGGCGTTCTCAAATGCCGTTAGGAGCCGGATCATGTTGGTGCGGCCAAGATCGACGACGATGTCCAGATCCGCAGTCATCCGAGGGGCGCCGTGGAGGTTCATGGCAAACGCGCCCACCACGAGGTACCGGACCTCCGACGCCTGCAATGCCGCAAAAACATCCTCGTAAAACATAGGCGTACGATAGCAGTGGCCGATTGAACCCGTCAACTGCCCATCGATCGCTTGACACCACGCGGAGCGGCGCGGGAAGATGGGCGCGTGTTGAGCAATGAAGCCCGATTTCTGGACGCGCGCGTGCCGGTTCCGCTGCTGGCGACGATTCCGCTTGGGAATCTCGTGCCGGTCGACGCGTACGCCGTGGTCCGCACCCCGTCGTCGTTTCTGTTGGAGAGCGGGAGCCGGGCTGGGCGCGGGGCGTTGGGACGGTATTCGTTCATCGGCGGCTCGCCCTACGAGATTTTGACGGCTCAACACGGCGCGTTAACCCGCTGGACCTCGCCGTCCGGTAAAACCACGACTACGCCGGCGACCGATTCGCTGGCCGCGGCTTTCAACCGCATTCCCGGCACGGCTGTGGATGCGCCGCCAGGGGCGCCGCCGTTCATCGGGGGCGTGGTGGGGTGTTTGGGGTACGGCCTTTCGCAACGGCACCGCCGCGGCGGCCCGTGCGAACACGACGTCTACTTCCCGGATCTTCAGTGGATGTTTTTTGATCTGGTGGGCGCGTTCGATCACGTTGAGCGTACGTTTACCGCCTCGTTCTGTCCGTCTCCCGAGCGATTTGCCGCGGAGCCGCGCGCGCGGCTGCTGGAAGAGGGCCGCGCCAGGCTGAGCGACTTCCTCGCCTCGGTGACTCGTAGTCTCGCCAAGAACGCCGAGCCCGCGAGTCGAACCGCGCCCGAGGCCTCGATCGTTCCCGGCATGTCGCGCGAGGCGTATTGCGCCATGGTGGAACGCGCCAAGGCGTATATCGCGGCGGGAGATATTTTTCAGGCGAACCTGGCGCAACGGTTCACCGCCACATATCACGGGTCCGACGGGCTGGACGTGTATCGGCGGCTTCGGGCGATCAATCCCGCGCCGTTCGCGGCGTTTGTGGACCTTGGCGAGACCGAAGTCATCTGCTCCTCGCCGGAGCGCCTCGTGAAGGTGTCCGGGCGCGAGGTGGAGACCCGGCCCATCGCGGGCACCCGCCCTCGCGGCGCGACCGCGGCCGATGACGAGGATCTCACGGCCGATTTGCTGCTCAACCCCAAGGAGCGCGCGGAGCACCTGATGTTGGTGGATCTGGAGCGCAACGATCTGGGTCGGGTGTGCGCGTATGGGTCGGTGAAGGTGGATGAGCTGATGGTCACGGAGCGGTACTCGCACGTGATCCACATCGTGTCCAATATCCGCGGGCTGCTCCGGGAAGGCGCGACGGGGCTCGACGTGTTGGACGCCGTGTTCCCGGGCGGCACCGTGACCGGCGTGCCCAAGATCCGCTGCATGGAGATTATCGACGAACTGGAACCCGTCTCGCGCGGGTTGTACACCGGGTCCATCGGGTACGTGTCGTGGTCGGGCCACATGGATTGGAATATCGTGATCCGGACCCTCACCCGCTCGCGCAGCGAGCTCTCGTTCTACACCGGCGCGGGGATTGTGGCCGACTCGGACCCGGACAAGGAGTACCGGGAGACCTTATACAAAGCTCAGGCCCTGATCGACGCGGTCAATTATTAGGCGGTCCAGAAGACAGACAACATGTGTTGCGGAGCGCAAGGCAAATCCCCCCTTACCCCCCTTTGCCAAAGGGGGGCTGGGGGGATTTGATGTGGGCGTTTGTCGACGGAGTGTTTGTTCAGGATCGCGACGCGGTCGTCTCGGTTCACGACCGAGGGTTTCGATACGGCGACGGGGTCTTTGACACGCTCCGCGTGTATCGCGGGCAACCGTTTCTGATCGAACGACACCTTGCCCGCCTGATCGACGGCGCGACCGCGGTCGGCATCGCGCCCCTGCCCACGGCGTCGGCGCTCGCGAGCACGGTTCGCGATCTCATCGACCGGAACGAGATCGCGGAGGCGCTGGTTCGCACCACCGTCACCAGGGGCGTCTCGACGGGCTGGGATGCTCGTCACGCCGGCGATCCCACGGTGGTGATCGTGGAACAGCCGTTCGCGGGCTACCCGGACCAGTTGTATCGCTCCGGAGCTTCGATCGTGATCCTCGCCAACACCCGCCTCCGGCCCTCGGCGCTGACCCCGTCAGCCAAATCGCTGAGTCTCCTGGCCCACGTGCAGGCCAAACGCGACGCGACGGACCACGGCGCGGATGAAGCCGTGTTGTGCACCGAATCGGGCTCCGTCGCCGAAGGCACCGTCAGCAATGTCTTCTGCGTCAAGAACGGTCGGCTTCACACGCCGCCCCTCTCCGATGGGATCCTTCAGGGAATTACCCGCGAAGTCGTCTTGGGACTGGCCCGCCGCGACAAAATCGAGACGGTCGAAGATCGCGTGACGCCGGATGAACTTCGGACGGCCGACGAAGTCTTTCTGACCAGCACCGGCATGGAGGTCATGCCGGTTACCCGCGCCGATGGACGTCCCGTGGGTACGGGGCATCCCGGTCCCATCACGCTGGCGCTACGACGAGGCTATCAGGAAATGGTGCGGGAAACGCTGGAGAGCAGGACGCTGTAACCGCCAGCTACGAGACGACGGCCTTTTCATACCCCGGAACCTTTTCAATCTTAACCTTCATAATGCGCCGACCGTCCATATCCACGATCGTAAATTTAAGATGGTTGTGATGGGTAATGGCCCCGCTGCGCGGGATGTTCTGCAACTGGGCCATGACAAAGCCGCCCAGCGTCTCGTAGAGGGGCGACTCCGGGATCGGCAAGCCGTACTCTTCCTTCAAGTCTCGGACCGAGAGCGACGCGTCCACCACCAGTGAGCCGTCTTTGAGCCGCTCCACCGGGCGTTCCTCCAGATCATACTCGTCCCGGATCTCGCCCACGATCTCCTCGATCAAATCCTCCATCGTCACCAAGCCCTCGACCGTTCCGAACTCGTTCACCACGATCGCCATCTGGGTGTGACGGCGCTGCATCTCCTGCAACAAGTGGCTCACCTTCATGCTCTCGGGCACGAAGTACGCGGGATGCATGAGGGTCTTGATGTCGATCGCACGGCGCCGCACCATGGCGTCGAGGATGTCTTTGGTGTACACCACCCCGCAGATGTCGTTGAGTTCCTCGCGGTACACCGGGTAACGCGAGAACTTGTTCTCCGCGATATCGGCCAGCACCGCGTCGAGCGGCGTGTCGAGTTTGATCGCGTGGATCTTGGGCGGCGGCACCATGACTTCCTTGACCGAAATGTCCGCGAATTCGAACACCGAGTGGATCAATTCCTGCTCGGTGCGATCGATCGCCCCGGTCTCCCGGCCCTCGATCAACAGGCTCTTGATTTCTTCCTCGGGGAAAAACGCGGGCTTTGATTTGGCGCCGAGCGGCTTGAGGATCAGCCGGCTGGACCACGTCAGGACCTTGACCAGCACGGACGAGAAGCGGGACAACGCGTCGATCGGCCACGCCACCGCCAGCGCGATCTGCTCCGGATACCGCAGCGCCAGGGACTTGGGCACCAGTTCCCCGAACACCAGCGACAAGTACGAAATCGACACCACCACGATGGTCAACGCGATCCCCTCGCTCGCGCTGCGGAGCAGGGGGTTCGGAATCTGTTCCAGATAGGGTTTGAGGTTTTCAATGGCGGTGACGCCGCCCACGGCGCCGGCCAGCGCGCTGATTACAGTGATGCCGATCTGGATCGTGGCCAGGAACCGCTCCGGTTCCGCTTGGAGCCGCTGAACGTCCTTGGCGCGATGTTTCCCGGCTTCAACCAGGTGCAGGACTCGGCTCTTGCGAACCGTCAGGATCGCGATTTCCGCGGCCGCGAAGAACCCGTTGGCCAAAATCAACGCGAGGATTGCAAATATGGAATACCAAGGCATATTGTGACGGATTAACCTCCCAGGGAACGGATACGATAGTCAACAATAACAAACCAACCGGAGCGTTGACAAGAAACCCCGCCCCCAGGCCCTTGCCGAGGGCCACAAATGGCTTGACAGGCTGTTCGAGGCCACTTTATAGTGGACAAATCCCGAGCCAATCAGTCCGAATCGCTAAATGCCGAAGATCTCAGCAAAAAGTGACCGCGTGATATGCGATCACAGCGTCGAACCCCAATCCAGTTCGCTGACCGTGTCTGCCACCGGCCAGTCGTTCTAACGTCACCACACACCACGACCGAGGAGCTGACATCCCGATGAGCACCGCGACCCTGTACACGCCGGAACAACTCAAAGCCTTCAACCAACAATTCACCACCCAACCGGCCGAGGCCGTGCTCAAGTGGGCGCTCAAGGAATTCGGCTCGCAGGTCTCGCTCGCGTGCAGCTTCGGCGCGGAAGACGTGGTCCTGGTGGACATGTTGTGCAAGCTCGACCGCGCGCCCCGGATCTTCTGTCTGGACACCGGACGCCTGCACTCGGAGACCTACGAGGTGATGGACGCGGTGCGGGACCGCTACGGCGTGTCGATCGAGACCTATTTCCCGCAGGCTCCGGCGGTCGAGTCCATGGTGCGCGCCAAGGGCGTGAACCTGTTTTATCAGAGCATCGAAAACCGCAAGGAGTGCTGCGGCGTGCGCAAGGTCGAGCCCTTGGGACGCGCCCTGTCCGGGTTGCGGGCGTGGATCACGGGCCTGCGAAGCGCCCAAGCCGTCACGCGCGCGGACATGCCGATGGTCGAGCACGACGCCGGGCACAACGGCATCGCCAAGCTCAACCCCTTGATCCACTGGTCCGAGTCCCAGGTGTGGGAGTACATCAAAACCAACAAAGTGCCCTATAATAAACTGCACGATCAGGGATTCCCCAGCATCGGCTGCGCGCCGTGCACGCGCGCGATCAAGCCCGGCGAGGACGTCCGCGCGGGCCGGTGGTGGTGGGAGTCACCGGAACATAAAGAGTGCGGGCTGCACAGCGGGCCCAAGGCGACGGCCGGCCGCTGACCCGTTCGCGGGAGGAACCACGCATGGCACAGGCGACAATCGCGACGCAAACCATTCCTCGGGAGATCGAGGAAGAGATCGCCCACTACGAACAGGAAGCGCAGCGTTTCCTGCGCGGCGAGATCCATCCGGAGGTGTTCCGACGATTCCGGCTGCAGCACGGCATCTACGGACAGCGGCAGGACGGCGTCCAGATGGTGCGGATCAAGATCCCGTTCGGCGGCATGACTGCGCCCCAATTGCGCAGGGTCGCCGACATCGGAGACCGCTACTCGCGAGGCGTGGCCCACCTGACCACGCGCCAAGACATCCAACTGCACTACATCAAGCTCGAATACACCGCCGCGATCATGCGGCAACTCGCGGAGGTGGGCCTGACCACGCGCGAGGCGTGCGGCAACACGGTCCGCAACGTCACCGCCTGTCCCTACGCCGGCATTTGCCGCGACGAAGTGGTGGACGTGACGCCTTACGCCCACGGAGTGGCCATGCACTTTCTGCGCAACCCCGTGTGCGAAAACCTGCCGCGTAAGTTCAAGATCGCGTTTTCCGGTTGCGCGAGCGACTGCGCGCTCACCGGCATCCACGACTTCGGGGTGTTGGCGGTCAAACGCACGGTGAACGGCCGGGAAGAGATCGGGTTCCGCCTGACGGTCGGCGGCGGCCTGGGCCCCAGCCCCAAACGGCCCTACCTGCTGGAAGAGTGGGTGCCGGCGTCGGAGCTGCGCCCCCGCTGCGAGGCCGTGCTCCGCGTGTTCAACCGGCACGGCAACCGCAAGAACCGCAGCCTGGCCCGGCTCAAGTTCCTCATCGAAAAGAGCGGGTTCGAAAAGTTCTACGCCATGTACGCCGAGGAGTACGCGTTCGTGCGCGAAGGTCGCGACGCCGCGACGCTCGCCGCGTTCGCGCCGATGTCGGAACCGGTCCCGAGCAACGGGTCGAAACGACCGCACTCGAACGGGGCGCGCTCGCGCGCGTTCGAGTCGTGGGCGTCCACCAACGTGAAACCGCAAAAACAGGCCGGCTACTCCGCCGCATTGGTGACGTTGCCGATCGGGGATCTGACCACGGCGCAACTGCGCGGCCTGGCGGACATCACCGAGCGGTTCGCCCACGGCAGCATCCGGGTCACCGTCACCCAGAACTTTCTCTTGCGCTGGGTGGCGGACGCGGATTTGCCGACGCTGCACGATGCGCTCGTCGCCATCGGGCTCGGCACGCCCGGCGCCGACCGCGTCGGGGACGTGATCACCTGCCCCGGCGCCGACACCTGCGGCTTGGGCATCACCTCGTCCAAGGGCGTGGGGCTCGCGCTCAGCGAACAATTGGCGCACAACGGCAAGGCGTTCGCCGAGGACCTCCAGGGCATCGACATCAAGGTCAGCGGCTGCCCCAACTCCTGCGCCCAACACCACATCGCGTCGATCGGGTTCCACGGACTCGGGCATCGCATCGAAGGCCAGCTCATCCCCGCGTACCAATTGCACCTGGGCGGCCGATCGACCGACCAGGGCGTGGCGTTCGGGTTGTTGGCGGGCAAATACCCCGCCAAACGGCTCCCGGAAGTGGTGGACACGCTGCTGGAGTATTACCGCGAACACCGCCAAGCCGGGGAAGCGTTCACCGCGTTCGTGGACCGCGTGGGCAAGGGGCCGATCGTGGCCGCGTTGGAACCGTATACGACCCTGCCGTCCCACGCGGACGCGCCCTCGCAGTACCTGGATTACGGGGCCTACACCCCCTTCTCCCTGGAGGATGCGGGCGCGGGGGAATGCGCGGGCGGCGTCATCAACATGGTCGAACAACACTTGGAAGACTCCAAATACGAGTTGGCGCACGCGAGCGTCTTGATCGAGAAGCAAAAGCCGGTGGACGCGGTGATGCGGGCCGAGTTGGGAATCGTGGCCGCGGCCAAGGGGTTGTTGGTGACCCAAGCGATCGAACCCACCAGTCATGAACTGGTGCTCAAGGAATTTTCGCAACGCATGGTGGACAAGGGCGTGGTGTCGAGCGACCTGTACGAGGCCGTGATTCGGCAAAGCCAAGCCGTGAAATCGCACATCACGCTCGACGAAGCCCGCCGCTTCGTGGGCGACGCCAAGGCGCTCGCGGACGCGTGCCGGGCCGCGTTCGCCAAGATCGACGCCTCGCTCAAGGTCGCGCAGGGCGCGCAGGCGGAGACGACTTCAGCGCCGTCCGCCTCGACCACTCCGGCTCAACCCGCGACCGCGCCGACCATCAAGATGGACCTGTTGGGTGTGGCCTGTCCCATGAACTACGTCAAAACCAAGCTCCAACTGGAAGAAATGGATCCCCTGCAGATCCTCGAAGTCTTGTTGGACGCGGGCGAACCCGCCGAGAACGTACCGCGCAGCGTGAAGGCCGACGGCTACCGCGTCATTTCCATGGAACCGGAAGGGAATCATTATAAGCTGGTGATCGAAAACAAGGCGTCCTAAGTAATCGGGGCGCACGACCGTGTGCCCCGACCTATTTATTCGGTTACTCGAGCCCGTTCAGGAAAGCGCCAGATGCAAGGCGCCGCGAGCACCGGCCCTGTAGGGGCGTATGGCCATACGCCCCTACCCAAGACAAGAGGACCGGAAGCGCAGCGGCAACGCAGCAGATGGCCTTTCATCAACGGGCTCCTTGGAGAGAGGAGCGAGAGCAGATGTCCATCCAATCCATCCCCCACGGCGGCGTCCTGATCAATCGAATGGCGCCGGCCGAACAACGCGCCGACCAGGAACGCCGCGCCGCCGAGATGCCGAAGATCGCGCTGAACGCGCGGGAACGGTCGGACCTCGACTTGATCGCCACCGGCGCCTACAGCCCCATCGAAGGCTTCATGGGACGCAAGGACTACGAGTGCGTGCGCGACGCCATGCACCTGGCCAACGGCTTGCCGTGGAGCCTGCCGATCATCCTCGCGGTGGACCAAGGCCAAGCCGCCGCGCTGAAAGACGGCCGCGACGCGGCCCTGACCGACGAGAGCGGCGCGATCGTGGCGATCCTCCACCTCGAAGAACGTTACCAACGCGACAAAGCCCAGGCCGCGCGCTCGATCTACCGGACCGAAGACCGCAAGCATCCCGGCGTCGATTACCTGTTCAAACGCGGCGAGGTGCTGTTGGGCGGCAAAGTGGACGTGTTGCGTCGGCAAACCCATGCGGATTTCCACGAGTATCGCCTGGACCCCGCGGACACCCGCAAAGCCTTTGCCGAGCGGGGGTGGAAAACCGTGGTGGGTTTTCAGACCCGCAACCCCATTCACCGGGCGCACGAGTATATCCAGAAATGCGCGCTGGAGGTCGTGGACGGGCTCTTCATCCACCCGCTGGTCGGTGAGACCAAATCCGACGACATCCCAGCCGACGTGCGGATGCGTTGTTATCAAGCGTTAATGGCCAATTATTATCCGAAGAACCGGACCCTGCTCGGCGTGCTCCCCGCGGCGATGCGTTACGCCGGACCGCGCGAAGCCATCTTTCACGCCCTGGTGCGCAAGAACTACGGCTGCACCCACTTCATCGTGGGACGCGATCACGCGGGCGTCGGCAACTTCTACGGCTCGTTCGACGCCCACCACATTTTCGGGGAATTCAAGGACGGCGAATTGGGGATCACCCCGTTGTTCTTCGACAACACGTTTTTCTGCAAGACGTGCGGCAGCATGGCCTCGGCCAAGACGTGTCCGCACGACCCGACCAATCACGTGGCGCTCTCCGGAACCAAGGTTCGTGAGATGTTGAGCGCGGGCCAGATGCCGCCCGCGGAGTTCTCCCGCGCCGAGGTCGCGCAGATCCTCATCGACGCCATGCGTCAGCCGGCCTGACCTCCGGTCCGACGCCGAGCCGTCGCGTCGACGCGACGGCTCGGCGTCACGTGACCCGATCGACCCCTCGCTGGTATCGTTGCCGCCCGCGCTGTCCACCCATGTGATTGGCTGATGACCAACGTCCTCATCGCCGTCCCGTTTCTGCTGATGGCGCTCATCTTGCTCGCGACCGCGGCTCGCACCCCCGAGTACCGTTGGCTCACGCTCGGGGTCGGGGCAGCGGCGCTGGTGGTGGGAGGGTACGCGGCATGGCTCGCGTGGTTCGCCCCGCCCGCGCCGATCTCGATCCCGGCCGGGCGGCCTCTGGCGATTCCGGGATCGGGCGCGCCGCCCGCATCGACACCGCTGGTGGCGCAAGACGAGGACACGCCCGAACGGATGATCTCGAAACTGGGGTGCGGCGTCTGTCACCAGATCCCGGGAATCCTCACCGCGCAATCCGGAGTTGAAGGCCCGCTCTTACTCCCCAAGGTCAGCGCGGAGCGCCGGATAGCCTCCCCCGCGTATCAAGCCGCGATCCGATCCGGCCGCGCCTCGGCTCAGTCACCCGAGGAGTACGTCCGCGAGTCCGTCCTCCGCCCCAGCGCGTTCATTGTCCCGGGGTTCGAACAGCGCGAGCGGCCCGACGAATCCGCCATGCCCGACCATTTCAAGACGACGTTCACCGTCGCCGGGTTGGACAAGCTGGTTCGGTATTTGGTGAGTCTTGATTGCGCGGACGCCGCGCGTGACAACCTCAAGGGCCCGCGCGTGGAACCGATCGACCGTTTCTGCGGCGGGTAATCAGACCGTTTGAGTCACGCCGATTGGAGCCTGTTCATGGACAGGCTCCTAGGAATACCCTCGGGATTCCGCGCGGCCGGTCACGGGTTCAAGTTCGATCAGCCCCGACTCGCGGCCGGCGTGAAAAAACGCCTCGTCGGACAAGGCCTTGTCCTGGGCGAAATGGGCCGCGATGCGATCCAGGTACCGCAACGACACCAGGCTGATCGTGCAGGCGAAAATCATCTGCATGAGTTCCCAGGTCACCCACGCGTAGGCGGCCGCCAGCGACGACCCGATGAACAAGGCGCCCAGGCCGCGCGAGAACCACTGCAAACCGGCCGGCGTCCACCGTTGTTGGTCGGCCGTGGGCCAAATCAACAGTTTGCGGGCCTTGGGTTTGACGATCGCCAGCCGCATACGTTGTTCGGTGATCGCCTGTTTGATCGCTTCAAAATTCTCTTGCACCACATCCTCCTACATGAGATTCCATCACGAACCCGCGGCCGTCGAGACCGCCACCGACAGGCGATGGTACACCCCGCGGCTCGCGAGCAACTCGCCGTGGGTGCCGCGCTCCACGATGTGGCCTTGGTCCAACACCAGGATTTGGTCCGCGCGCTGAATCGTGGACAACCGATGGGCGACCACGAACGTGGTGCGGCCCTTCATCAGTCGATCCAACGCGTCTTGGACCAAGACCTCCGATTCGTTGTCCAGCGCCGACGTGGCCTCGTCCAGCAGCAACATCCGGGGATCCTTCAGCACCGCCCGCGCGATCGCGATCCGTTGTCGCTGCCCGCCCGACAGCCGAACGCCCTTCTCGCCCACCACGGTGCCGTATCCGTTCGGCAACGCCTGGATGAATCCGTGGGCGTGCGCGGCCTCCGCCGCCGCCACCACCTCTTCCTGGCGCGCGGACGGCCGGCCGAACCGGATGTTCTCTTCGACCGTGCCCCCGAACAACATCGTTTCCTGGGGCACGAACGCGAGCCGAGCGTAGAGGTCGGCGATTCGAATCGTCCGGAGGTCGCGACCGTCGAGCAGGATCGCCCCTTCCGCCGGATCGTAGAACCGGTGCAGCAGGTGGACCAACGTCGATTTTCCGCCGCCGCTGGGTCCGACCAACGCGATGATCTGCCCGGGTTCCGCGGTGAGCGTCACGCCGCGCAGCACGGGGCGGCCGGGGTCATAGGCAAACGTGACGTCGCGAACGTCCACGCGCCCCTTGACCGTCCCCAACGCCGCGGCGCCCGGCGCGTCGCGGACCGTGGGCTGTTCATTGAGGATTTCCGTCACCCGTTGCATCGCGCCCTGCGCCTCTTTGACCTGCGTGAACAGCCGGGCGACCGCGGAGAACGGGCCCATCAGAATGCCCCCGTACAACAGGAACGCGACGAGATCCCCGGGGCTCATCGCCCCCGCGATCACCTGCACGCCGCCGTACCAGAGCACGCCGAGCGCGCCGAGCAAGGTCAGGACCGTGATCGCGGGCACGAACACCCCCAGCACCGCGGCGCGGCGCGCGGCCACCGCGTCCGCGCGCGCGAGCTGCGCGCCGAGCCGATCCACTTCGTGCCGCTCCATCACGAACGATTTGACCAATGTGATGCCGGACAACATCTCCTCCAGGATCGTGGCGGACTCGGCGCTGCGGTCCTGCGCCTCGGTCGAAAGCGCCTTGAGCCGCCGGCCGAACAGCCGCGCGACCACCACGACCAACGGGATCACGGCCACAATGGCCAGACACAACCGCCAATTCATATACAGGAGCAGTCCCAGCGCGCCCACGAACGTGACCGACTGTTTGGCCAGGTCCACCGGAGTGTTGGTGGCCACCTGTTGAATGGTGCCCACGTCGCCGGTCACCCGCGACATCAGTTCTCCGGTGCGGCGCTTCACGAAGAAATCCAGCGACAACGTGGTCAAGTGTTCCACCAGCCGCAACCGCAGCGAGGTCACGATCCGCTGGCCCACCCGCGCCAGCACCACGTGTTGCCGCAGCGACAACACGCTGTGCAACGCGAACAACCCGAGCGCCGCCCAGATGATCCGCCCGAGCGCGGCGGTATCGTGGCGGACCAACACGTGATCGAAGAAATATCGGAACAACCACAACAACGCGAGATTGAGCGCGGCCACGCCCATGACCAACAACGAGGCTTCGACCATGGCGCCGCGATGGGGGCGGACCAACGAGGTAAACGGACCGAGATCGAGCTTCACGACGCGAGACGCTCGGGCAAACAAAACTCCCCGCCGAGCCGGATGACGTTCAAACCCGACGTGGGGTAGACCTCGCAGGCTTTTTTGCGCACCGCGACGGTGGTCTCGGGCTGCACGATCGTCACCATGCAGTACAGACACGTGCCGTTCCAACAAAATCGGTTGGTCGCGGTGATGTACCCCGCGTCATAGAGCGCCCAGACCAGGGACACGTCGGACCGCACCAGGCGGCGGCGTCCGAGGATCGTGATCTCAACGAGCGCGGGAGCGGGCGATGCGTCAGGCCGGGGGACGTTCATTGCGGTCGGTGGCGGATTCGGCCCATGCCGGGACTCGGCAATCAGTCCGATTCGGAATGCACATCCGATCGGAGCCCCGCGTGAACCCCCGCGGAGGATTCCGGCGCGGCGATCACGCGCTTGAGGTAGCGGGTCAAGGTTTCCACTTCGGCCGACGCGCCGCGCTTGCCGAAGTTCGCCACCAGGTTTCGCAGCATGCGGGCCACGATGTAGCGCGGCCCCACCGGGTGCAACATGCCGGGAGCAAAGGTGAAGCCCGAGGCCTGGAGCCACGCCACGCAGTCTTCCCGGCTCAACACGCGGCCGTTGCCGAAAGGATCAAGATAGGGACCCGACGGATCTGACCCGTACCGCAGCACAAAGTGCCCCGGCATCCCGATCCCCACGATCGGCAAATTGAGACGCTCCGCCAGCAGCAAGACCACGACCGACAGCGAGACCGGAATACCGACGCGCCGGTCAAGGACCCGCGAAAGGTAGCTGTTCTCCGGTTCGTCGTACGCCTCGACGTTTCCCCGGAACCCGGCTTCCGCGAACAACGACCCGTTGAGTCGTTCGATCACTTCGGCCGTATCCGACGCGCCGACCAGCCGGCGGCCGACCGCTTCGCTCAGATCATCCAGCGCGCGCCGGACCGCGTCCGAGTCTCCGCAGGGGTCTCCGAAGCGGTCGATGAGCAACACGCCGCTTTCGAGCCCGGCGCGAGGGTCCGCGACCCATTCGTCCCATTTGGCGTCGAGACTCCGACGGCGAATGCGCAGCGCCATGTCCACGGCGCCGCCCGCTCCGCCGCCGGCCGACGCGGCCGCCGAATCCAACCACGGAAGCGCGATCTCGCCCAACTCTTCGAGCCGGGACCGGATGATCGCCAGGTTGTCGGCCTTGGACTCGCGCTCCAGCAGCGTGACCAACGCGGCCATCGCCGCGTCCGTCAACGGCGATCGGGGATGCGGCTCGCCGGAACCGGCCTGCCCGGTGGGGGGGTCGGCGAGCGGTGATGTGGTCAGCCCGGACACGCCGCTATCATAACATAAGGCCCCGACGCGGAACCACGCGCCGCGCGCCGCCGAGGTCTCCGCTTTCGGGCGATCACGGTATAATGGCGGCCGTGATCAACGACCAGCTCATCAGGACCCTCATCGCGGATAGCCTCGCCGCCCGGGTTTTCCCCGGCGGGGTCCTTTTGGTGGATGTGGGCGGCCGCGTCATGTTTTTCGAAGCGTTCGGCCGTGTGTCCGAGCTCCCGACCGCGGAGCCCATGTCCATCGCCACGGTGTTCGATCTGGCTTCGTTGACCAAACCATTGGTCACCGCCGCACTGACGCTTTCGTTCGCGGCCGAACGCCGCCTGTCGATCGACGATCCCGTCGGCAAATACCTTCCGGCCTGGGACAGCGGAACGTCGGCCCGGGCCACGATCCGCCATCTCTTGACGCACACCTCCGGTCTGCCCGATTGGCGGCCGTTCTACAAAGAAATTCCGCGGGAATCGATCGCGACGCCGGAGGGCAAACGCCGCGTCATCGACGCGGCCGAACACGAGCCCTTGGTCAGCGCCCCGGGAACCGAGAGCCGGTACAGCGACCTCGGGTTCATCCTGCTCGGGTCGATTCTGGAACGCGTCGCGGACCGGCCGCTGGACGAGTCCGCCCGCGAACGGCTCTTTGCGCCGCTCGGTCTCGATTCGGTCGGCTTTTTGCCCGTCGGCGCGACGGAGAAGCGGGCCTGGGTCTCCACCCGCAGCGTGGCCGCCACGGAACAGTGTCCCTGGCGGGGCCGCGTGCTGCGAGGCGAGGTCCACGACGAAAACGCGTACGCCATGGGCGGAGTGTCGGGTCACGCCGGGCTCTTCGGCGACGCGATGGCCGTGTTGAGGTTGGCTCGGGAATGGCGCGACGCGGCACTCGGGCGGTCACCCCGCTGGCCCGCGGAGTTGGCGGCGCGATTTCTCACCCGGCACGCCGACGTGGGCAACGGAAGTTGGGCGCTGGGGTGGACCGTTCCCACGCCGCCGTCAACGTCGGGCCGGTTCTTTTCTCCGCGTTCCTATGGGCATTTGGGGTTTACCGGCACCTCGGTGTGGGTGGATCCGGCGCGCGAACTGACCGTCATCGTATTGACCAATCGGGTGCATCCCACGCGCGAGAATCAGGGCATCGCCGCGTTCCGCCCCGCGATCCACGACGCGATTTACCGCGGGTTGTTCGAGGCGTCGTCCGCCCGGTAATCCGCCGCGTCCTGCACGTAGTTCGCCGCGCTGCGGGCCAGGAACGCGATCTCCTCCGGCCGCAACGGCCGTCGCACCACCGCGGGCACGCCCACCACGAGGCTCCGCGGGGGGATGATCATGCGCTCCGGCACCAATGCGCCGGCGCCGACGATGGATTCTTCGCCGACCACCGCGCCGTCCATCACCACCGCCCCCATCCCGATCAGACATCGGGTCTCGACGGTGCAGCCGTGGAGGATCGCCGCGTGACCGACCGTCACCTCGTCGCCCACGCGCAGCGGCGCGGTCCGACGCGTGACGTGCAGCATGGACAGGTCCTGGACATTGGTGCGCGCGCCGATGCGGACCGTGTTCACGTCGCCGCGGACCACCACGTTGAACCAGAGGCTCGACTCGGGACCGATCACCACGTCGCCGATCACCTGCGCCCCCGCCGCGATGTACACCGTGGAGTCGATCACGGGCGTCTTGCCTCGATACGATCGGATCATGCGATGCCCGATCTTTCACGTTCCGCGCGTTGCGCGTGCACGCCAAAGTTGGTACACTTTTTGTCGGACAAACTGGCCGAGGCACAGCGTCGATGGAACAATCGCTCCTCCTGAACGCGTCCTACGAACCCCTTCGCATCATTCACTGGCAAAAAGCCGTCACCCTGTTGTGGCAGGACAAAGTCGAGGTGCTGGAGGTGTACGACCGCCGAATCCGAGGCGTCACCACCACCGTGCCCTTGCCCGCGGTGTTGCGCCTGCTGAAACTCGTGCGTATCGAGCCCGCGCGACGGGGCGTGAAATTCTCGCGCGCCAACATCTTCATCCGCGATCATTACTCTTGCCAATACTGTGGGAAACGATTTCGCACCGAGGACCTCACCTTCGATCACGTGTTGCCCATCGCCCGCGGGGGCAAAAAGAGCTGGGAGAACATCGTCACCGCGTGCTGGCGATGCAACAACCACAAGAGCGGCCGCACGCCGGCTGAAGCGCGTATGAAGCTGATCAAAGCGCCGGTGAGGCCGTCCTGGAATCCCGCCCTGGCCATGACCATCGGCCTGTCGCACACCCCGGCGGTGTGGAAAGACTACCTGTATTGGAACGTGGAATTGGATCACGACGAGTAACCGAGCACCTGCGAGCATAGCGGCTCGCGCGCGCGCCTGTCAACGGGTCCGCGGCTTGACCCCCTTCTTCGGACCTCGGTATAATCCCGCTATCGACTACGTCGGCGCCCGTCACCCGGCGAACTCTTATGCTCCCACTGGCCGTGTTAATGGCTCGCGAACTCAGAACGATCGACCGGAACGCCTCGGTCCGTGACGCCGCGCGCCTGATGCGGGAAAAGCGGGTCGGCTCGCTGCTCGTGCAGGCCGAGGGGGATTACGTCGGCATCGTGAGCGAAACCGACGTGGTGCGGCGCGGCGTGGCCGAAGGACTGGATATCGACCGCGAACCGGTCCACCGGGTGATGAGCAGCCCGCTCATCACGCTCGACATCAAAAAGAGCGCGGTCGAGGCCAACGCGCTGATGAGTGAACGCGCCATCCGCCATCTCGTGATCACCGAAGAAGGCCAGATCGTCGGCGTCCTCTCGGTGCGCGATTTGTTGATTTACTTCAAGAACCAATTCTAAATCCCCCCTTGCCCCCCTTTACTAAAGGGGGGAATGGGGAGGGTCTTTGCGATTACCGGCCGCAGAGCCTCGAAGGTCGCCGCGCCCTCGCGCACGATCGCGTGGGGTTCGATCAGGCGGTCCAACGCCACGACCCGCTGTAACTTCAGGAACGACCTCTTCCGCGCCGCGGCCATCACCGCGTCCCGCGTGTCGGCGTGGATCGGCAACACCGAACGCCCGGATCGAGACCACTCCCACGGCGTGTCCGCCAATGACAACGACACGTCGCGATCCGCGATCGCCTCATACCTGCGTTCGATGTTCTCGACGTACCGATCGAGCAACGCCCCTTCCAGGATCAGCGCAAAAAATACGCCTTCACCCCACCAGAACATCGAACGATAAGTGAATTTCGTTTCGCGCGAAAAATACTGGGGGCAGTCGAGATAGACGTACGGCCGATCGTGAAACCGCTCGCCGCGAACCAATTGCCACCGCGTCCAGTCCATCTCGTCCGGCGCAATGAGCGCGCCGGGGACGACATGCGGGACGAGCGCCTCATGGAGCGCGGTCAATTCGCCCTGGAGACGGCTCGTCAGCCGCTCCTTCCACGCGAAGAATCCCGCCTGCTTGAGAAAATCGATTTCCTCGTGGGAGAAAATCTCCATGGCCGCTCCGTCCGCCGCAGAAACAACAAGGGGCTGGGCGGAAGCGTTCCGCCCAGCCCCTCAAGATTCCTCGGATCCGGTTATGCGCGCACGCCGGACCAGACTTTATTGGCGTCGATTTCCTTCCCGGGATTCAGCTTCCGCGCCTTATCGAGCAACAGTTCCTTGGCTTCCGGAACCTGCGGGTCTGAAATACAGCAATCCGGAACCGGGCAGACCGCCGCGCACTGGGGCGCGTCGTAGTGGCCGACGCACTCGGTGCACCGATCATACGTGATCACGTACAGGCCGTCGGCCATCCCGTCGCCTTCCGAGATGTGCCACCCCGCGGCTTCGGCCGACGCCCGGCTGTCAAAAATCGCCTCGTTCGGACACTCCGGCAGGCATGCTCCGCAAGAAATACATTCTTCAGTGATCCTGAGCGACATACGCCCTCCTCCTTCTGTTGTCGTCACGCCGCCTCGCGGCGTCGCCTGCCGCCGAGGGCCTCACTCGCCGGCGCCGGTCACGCTGGATCGGCGCCGCCCATCGATTCGCTAATGCCAGGAGACGCGCGTGTCGGACCGCGCCATCTCGACCACGACCATCGCCGTGAGCCATTCCCGCCAGGCCACGGTGCAAAATTCATCCGCGTCTCCGCGCAGCCGGTCGGCCAACGCCGCCTCCGCGTTGGTCCACGCCGGTTGTTGATATCGAGCGGTTGCCATGGGAACGCGACGGGTTACGCGCCGAACGACTGGCCGCAGCCGCACGAGGACTTCGCCTGCGGATTCTTGATCGAGAAGCCGGATCCTTCCAGGCTGTCGATATAATCCACTTCCGCGCCGGTCAACAAAGGCGCGCTTTGGCCGTCCACGAAGATCCGCACCCCGTGCGCTTCAATGACCGTGTCGTCCGCGTTGGCTTGTTCTTCGAACGTCATCCCGTACTGAAATCCCTGACACCCTCCGCCGGACACATACACCCGGAGCCCGGAAGCCGGTTTCTGCTCGGCGGCCAAGAGATCTTTGATTTTGGCCCCTGCTTTTTCCGTGATCACCAACATCGCAGCACCTCGCGTGTTCATGGAACTAATTGAAACGTCAGAAGAAAATGACGTCATCTACAAAGTCAGCGTATCGTAACATCGGGCCCGAAACCTTGTCAATGAGCGCGGAGCCCTAGGCCGAGTGGGCCGGATACCCACGCGCCATAGGGCCTTTGGGCGATCATGGCTTTGGATAGGGACACCCGTGACGCGCGATGTGCGCCTCGTATTCGTCCCGAAACACCTTAACGGTGCTCTCGACCGAGCGCACCGCGCTGCTGATCAAATCGCAATACCCGCGCCCGCGCACCAGGCCGAACACCTGGGTGAGGAAATCCAAGTCCTTGGGCTCGGCCTGGCCGTCCTCGATCTTGGACACGAGTTTGGCGATATTCTGCGTGCCCAACTCACACGGCGGGCATTGCCGGCACGAGCCCTCCTGATAGAACCGCGCGAACTCGATCGCCAGACGCAGCATACAGGTCTGATCGTCGTACACCATCACGCCCGCGGTCCCGAGCCCCGACCCGATTTTCTTGAGCGAGTCGAAGTCGAGCGTCACGTCCAGATCCTTGGCCGTCAACACGGTTTGCGACGGTCCGCCGGGGAACACCGCCTTCAACGACCGCCCACCCGCGATGCCCCCGCCCACGTCGTAGATCAGCGTGCGCAGGGTCGTGCCCAACGGCAATTCGTACACGCCGGGTCGTTCGACCGCGCCGGTCAGGCTGAACAACATGGTGCCGGGGCTCGTCGGCAAGCCCACCCCGGCGAACCACGCCCCGCCGCGCAGGATGATTTTGGGAATGTTGGCCAATGTCTCCACGTTGTTGACCAACGTGGGCAACCCGAACAACCCGTATTGGATGGGGTAGTACGGCGGCTTCTGCCGCGGGCGCGGCGTCTTCCCTTCGATCGCCTCCAGCATCGCGGTCTCTTCCCCCGCGATGTACGCGTCGGGCCCGCGAAACAGGTGCACGGTCACGCCGAACGACGACCCCAGCACCGACGGCCCCCAGTACCCCTTCTGGCGCGCGGCTTCCAGCGCCGCGCCGAGCACCTGGTGTTCCTCGCGATATTTGTCCTTGAGGAAGATGTATACCTCGTCGGCGCCCACGGTATACGCGGCGAGGATCACCCCCTCGACCAACACGTGCGGATTGGCCCGAATGAGGTGCCGGTCCTTGAGCGTGCCGGGTTCGCCCTCCGAGCCGTTGCAGCACACGTACTTGAGGCGGCCGCGTTTGCCCAGCGCCATTTCCCACTTCTTGCCCGTGGAGAACCCGGCGCCGCCGCGCCCGCGCAGGCCCGAGCGTTTGATTTCCTCGACGATGTCCTCCGGCTTCAGACCGGCCACGGCTTTGCGCAGCGCGTCGTAGCCGCCGATCCGCTCGTAGGCGGCCAGATCGAGGGAGCCGCCGGGCGGCACGCCTTCCAGCAGGATTGTCGTCACGGACATGTTCAGCAGGACCTTACGATACGATGAAGACGCCCGTCAGCGGCGCCCGTCGCCTATTTGAAGCCGGCGTCCACCTTGGCGCAGAGTTCGCGGACCGCGACCGCGGATTGATCGAGCAACGCGCGTTCCGACGCGGTGAGTTCCACCTGGACGATCGACTCCACGCCGCGCGCGCCGAGCCTCGCCGGCACGCCCACGAACAGGCCGCGAATGCCGTATTCGCCGTCGCAGTAGACCGCGCTGGGAATGACCTTGTGCCGATCCGCCAACACCGCCTCCGCCATTTCCACCGCCGCGGCCGACGGGGCGTAAAACGCGCTGCCGGTCTTCAACAAATTCACGATCTCGGCCCCGCCCTCGCGGGTTCGTTTGACCAGGGCTTCCAGCCGATCCGCGGGAATCAGTTGGTCCACCGGCATCCCGTTGACCGTGGTGTACCGCATCAACGGCACCATGGTGTCGCCGTGCCCGCCCAATACCATCGCGTGGACGTTTGAAATCGCCACGCCCAACTCCATCGCGATGAACGCGCGCAACCGCGCCGAATCCAGCCCGCCCGCCATGCCCATCACGCGTTCGCGGGGAAACCCGCTCTCCCGAAACGCCACGTACGACATGGCGTCCAGCGGATTGGACACCACGATCAAAATCGCGCGCGGCGACCGCTTGACCACCTCGCGGACCACCGATTGCACGATCTCCGCGTTAATCCGCAGCAAATCGTCCCGGCTCATGCCGGGTTTGCGCGGAACGCCGGAGGAAATCACGACCAGGGACGACTCGGCGGTGTCGTCGTAGTTCGCGGTTCCGGTGACGCACGAATCGAACCCCTCGAGCGGCGCCGACTCCATGATGTCCAGCGCCTTGCCCTTGGCCACGCCCTCGTTGATATCGAGCAACACGATATCCCCCAGGTCGCGCTCGGCAAGCCGTTGCGCCGTGGTTCCGCCGACGTTACCGGCCCCGATGACGCTGATTTTGCGACGCCCCATCTCCAGCTTCCTCCGGATGTTCCGTCTCATCCGCCCAAGAAAGGCTGATATTAGCCCACTGACGCGAACTTCTGCAAGCGCGTGGACCCGTCTCTCACTCGCCCCGAAGCAGTGTTCGCGGGCGGGAGACGACTCAGGACTTGGGCGAGGCGAGTTGGTCGAGAGCTTGCGCCACCGGGACCAAGTGGCGCGAGAGGCCGAGGTCCTGCTCGGACAGGCCGAGCGCCAGGCCGACGAGCTGCGGGAGGTGGAACACCGGCATGTCGAGGCGCTCGCCGCGTTGTGCCGCCGCGCGGTCCTGGTAAATGTCCAGACTCATGTGACACAACGGGCACGGGGTCACCATGCAGTCCGCGCCCTCGCGCCTCGCGTCCGCGGTCACGTTGCCGCTCATGGCCAGGGCCATGGGCTCGTTTTCCAACACCAATGGAAACCCGCAGCACTTGGTTCGGCCCGCGTAATCGACCCGTTGCCCGCCGAGCGCGACGATCAACTCCTCCAACGAACTCGGGTTGCTGGGATCGTCGAAGCCCAGGTCGGTGGATGGACGCAGAATGTAGCACCCGTAGAACGGCGCAACCCGAAGACCCGCCAGCGAGCGTTTCACGGACTGGCGCAGTTTGGCCAACCCCACGTCGCGGATCAGCACCCACAACAGGTGTTTAACCTCGGTGGTCCCGCGGTACGTCAGGCCGTCCGGCGCCAACAATGCGTTGATCCGCTCCAACGCGGCGGCGTCTTCCTTGAGCGTCTTGTTCGCCCCGGCCAACACGCCCTGGCACGTGCCGCAGATGGTGAGCACGGGCAAGCCCTTGGCCTCGGCCTGCGCGAACGTGCGCGCGTTGACCGCCAGACTCAGTTCCGCGTCGCCCTCGCGCACCACGCCCGCGCCGCAGCATGCCGCGCTCTTCATCTCTTCCAGTTCGATGCCCAGCAACTTGGCCACCTTGACCGCCGATTGGTACAACTCGGGACAGGCGCCCTTGGCCGCGCAACCCGTAAAGAAGGCGTATTTCATTTGGTGGAGGCCTCCCTGGCCTCGAACAACCGACGGACCTGGGCGATCCCTGGAATCGGCCGCTGGAACCACGCCGGCACCTTGCCTTTAAGGAACATTCTGATCCCGAGCGGCACGATCCGCAGCAGCCGCCCCAGGTTGGGCCACACCATGGCCACCGGCATACGCGCCTCGTTCAATCGCCCCTCGCGTTTGACCAAGTTCATGAACGCGGTGATGTGCGTGGCGCCGGGATGATTCGTCAGTCCCGCGCGGATCGCCTCGCGCCGCAAGCGAACGATCGCCTCCATCGGTTTGACGTCCTTGGGACACACCTCCACGCACCAGTTGCAGCGCACGCAATCCCACATCCCGTTGTCCTGCGTCAGTTCCTCCAGTCTGGACTTGGCGCGGCCTTCACGCGGGTCCGCCACGAATCGATACGCCTTGGCCAATGCCGCGGGCCCCAGGAAGCCGGGGGATACCTCCAGGCTGGAACAGGCCGACACGCACGCGCCGCACAAAATACACGCGTCCACGTTCTGAAACCCGCCGTGGGGGTCCTGATGGGCGTTCCACGCGTGCGGCCGATGCGCCTCAGTCGTCAGAAACGGCGTAATTGCGCGGACCTTGTCCCAATGCGGGGTCAGATCCACCGCCAAATCCTTGATGACGCGCATTTGCCGCAGCGGCCGCACCTCGATCCGGCCGTGTTGTTCGATCTCGCCCGCGATCAGCGTCTGGCAGGCGAGGCGCTCACGGCCGTTGATCACCATCGGGCACGACCCGCAAATCGCGCTGCGGCACGACGCCCGAAACGTCAGCGCCCCGTCCAGTTCGTTCTTGATCTGGAACAAGGCGTCGAGCACGGTGTTGCCCTTCCACGCCACGTCGAGGTGGTACTCGCGCATGCAGGGCCCCGCGTCCGTCTCGGGATTGAATTTCTGTATATGGAAGGTGGTTCGCATCGCGTTACCCGGTACAGGATAGCCGAGAACGACGAAAATGGCAGACCAATTGCATTACGAACCCGGAGAAGTAACCCTAGTGGGAGCCTGTTCAGGGGAGGCCAGATGCAAGGCGGAGGGATGACCTTGCGCGCGGAGCGTACTGGGTCGTACGTGAGCACGCAAGGCCGACCGACAATCCGCCCCGCTCCGAAGGAGCGGCTGGAAATTGCTCCCCTCCTCTCGGATGGCGAAGCAACGCCGCGGATGGCCTTCCATGGATAGGCTCCTAAGCGCGGCCCTCCGAGCGGCGGCGCGCAAGCGCTTCTTCAAAAAGTCGCCGCTCGTCGTCCGTGACCAACTTCAGCCCCGGAACCGGCACGGGGCGGCCGCGCTTGTCGATCGCCACGTACGTGACGCGCGCCGCGCTGGTCTGGTTGCGCGTACCCTTCGGCGGGTCATCCACAAACACGTCCACCAGCACCTCCATCGAGGTGCGCCCGACATAGACCAGACGAGCCTTGAGCAACGCGATCTCGCCGAGTTTGATGGGATGGCGAAAGTCGAGACGGTCCAGCGACGCGGTGACGATCGGTCCGTGGCAATGCCGATACGCCACGATCGCGCCCACCAGGTCGATCCAGTGCATGACACGTCCGCCCAGCACGTTGCCCAACGGATTCGTGTCGTTGGGTAAGACGACCTGGACCATTTCCGACGCGGATTCCGCGACGGTCTTTGTTCGACGCGACGCGGAACCCAGCCCGCCGAGGGCAGTCATCTTACAACTCCAGGGTTTTTGGGAATTTCGTCAGATTGACGCCGCCGTCGGCCGTGACGAGCACCATATCTTCGATGCGCACCGCGCCGATGGCGGGATAATACAGGCCGGGCTCGATGGTCACGACTTCGCCCGCCTGCAACACGTGGCTGACCCTGCTCACGCGCGGGGCTTCATGAATGTCGATGCCCACGCCGTGCCCGGTGCCGTGGAAAAATCCCTGCATCCGGCCGTCCTTCACGCCGGTCTGGTAGCCCTTGTTGGTGAAGCGATCGCAAATGCCCTGGTGGATCGACTGACCGTCAACCCCCGCCTTGACCTGCGAGACGCCCCATTCCTGCGCCTCCAACACCGTGTCGTACAACCGCTTCATGCCGTCGCTGGCCCGGCCTTTGACCACGGTGCGGCTCATGTCCGCGAAATACCGGCTCTGGCTCGATCGCGGGAACACGTCGAAGATGATCGGTTGGTTCGCCAGCAAGGGACCCGAGCCTTCGTTGTGGGGATCACACGCGTCCACGCCGCACGCCACGATGGTGTGCTGCGCCACGCAGTCGCGCTCCATGAGTTTGACGTTGATGAGTTGTTTGATGCGCTCGGAAGTCACCACCGCGTCGCCCGCGTACAACACGCCGTTGCGGGCCTCCGCGTCACGCAGCAACTGCATCGCGGCCGCCACCGCTTCCTCGACCGCGCGCTGCGCGGCCGAGATCGCCTCGACTTCGTGCGGCTGCTTGAGCACCCGTTCCGGGAACAAGGGATCGGGCCGCACGGTGACCGTCAATCCCAGGCCTCGGAACAGATCGCCGTATTCGATCGGGAAATTGGCCGGCACGTCGAAGGCGGTGATGCCCCGGTCCGCCAACAACTCCCGGACCACGTGCACCAGGCGCGGCCGTTCGCTCATTTTGGCCTTGGCCCGCTCCTCGTACGTGGTGTATGACAGCACGGTGTCCACCTTGGCCTGCGCCTTGGCGCGATCCATCTCCAGATCGTTCATCAACAGCATCGACTCGCCGCGATCGCGCAGGTACACGAACGCGTCGGGCGCCAGAAACCGCGTGGCGTAGTACAGGTTAGAATCGCTCTCGCTGGCGGCGATGATGAGCAGGGGTCTATCGGCCATGGGAGTCACAATCTAACATAGCGTACTGTGCGCGTCTAGGCGGTCGCTTGGACCGTTGTGCATGATGACACCCGTCCGCGGTTGCCCCGCCACCGCGGTTCGAGTAGAGTGGAGCGGTATTTGATCCAAGCGCGTCACGGCTGGCGACGACGAGGAGACGGGGCATGGATGAGCGAATGTTTGGAGAGTTGCACGAACGCCTGGCGCGGCTGGAACGCGCGAACCGGCGGATGCGGACGATCGGCTTGCTGGCGGCGATCGGACTGACGGGTGCGGTGGCGCTCGGCGCGTCCGGCAGGGGGCAGCCCGTTGACGAGATCCGAGCCAAACGCGTGGTCGTGGTTGATGAGCGGAACGCGCCGCGCGCCACGCTGGGGCTCACCTCCCACGGCGTGGCCGGCCTTCGGATGTATGACGACCGACAACAAGAGTTGATCAGCTTGGAAGTGCTGCCGGGCGCGGTGCCGTCGCTCACGTTCTTCGGACCGGACGGGCGCACCGCGGCGTGGTTGATCGCGTGGCCCGACGTGACCACCGGCCTGGCGTTCGGCGATGAACGCGGCAACGCGGTGGCCCTGGTGACCGAGCGCGACCGCATGCGGTTGACCATGTCTGACGCCAACGGAACGCCCCGCAGCGAAGTGCTCGCGGGTACCGAGGAGTTGCCCGGGCTGTTGCTGACCGACGCCGAGGGATTGCCGCGCGCGGAGTTGTCGCTCAACGAGGAGGGCGACCCGCAATTGATCTTCGGCGACCAATACGGCGGCGACCGGGCCAGATTGGCGCTGGATCAAGGCCAATCCACGATTGAATTCTTCGACGAGATGGGAACGCGGGTATGGGGCCAACCCTAGCTGGAGGCACCGAGTCGGCCGAATGGCGGGAGGCTGTCAGCACCCGTCTTGACGCCGTGATTGACGCGGCGCGCGAGGCCGCGGCCGCGGTGTGGACCATGCGCGACCGGTTCACGGCGGAAGAGAAACGTCCCAATGACTGGGTCACCGACGCGGACCGCGCCGCCGACCAAGTGATACATCGCGTAAAGGACAAACGGTTTCCCGAGGACGGCTGGCTGTCGGAGGAAAGTCTGGTGGATTCCGCGTCCGGCGCGTTCACCTGGGTGGTGGATCCCATCGACGGCACGCGCGAATTCGTGGAGGGACTGCCCGAATACGCCGTGTCGATCGGGCTGGTGTGGCAAGGCCACGCCGTGGCCGGTGCGATCGCGCACCCGCCCAGCGGCGTGGTCATGGCCGGCGCGGTCACGACCGGCCTGCGCCAAGCCGCGACCGCCGCGTTGCCGGGCGCGCGCGGCCGACACACCGGTCTGCGCATCCTGGTCAGCCGAAGCGATCTGTCCCGCGACCGATTCAGGGGGTGGACCAAGGAGCTTCCGCTGACCGCGGTCGGCAGCATCGCGTACAAGCTGGCGCTGGTCGCGTACGGCGAGGCCGACGCGGTGGTGAGCGTGACCGGGAAAAATCCGTGGGACGTGGTCGGCGGATTCGGACTGTTGCGCGCCGCGGGCATTGTCCCGCACTTCCTCGATGCGCGGGAGCATACGATTCCGGCCGTTAACGAACGACTCCTTCCCTTCATCGTGACGCGTGATCCGGACATCGGATCCCGCTTGTTCGCCGAGGCCCAAGCACACGCCGCTCGTTACCTCGCGTCACGCGGCCGCCGGTCATGATCGGAACCCCATCCACCCGATGACTTGGCCCTATCGCGCGGGCCTCGCCGTCCTCTTGCTCGTGACGGCCCTGACCTACCGCGGGGCGCTGCGCAATAATTTTGTCTGGGACGACACTCACACGGTCGTCAACAACCGCGCGATTGACTCCCTGCGCGAGGCTCCGCGCTGGTTCACGCAGCCGGAAACCACCAGCACCCTGCGTGAAACCAATTATCGACCGGTGTTGGTCGCCAGTTTTGCCGTGGACGTCGCGCTGTGGGGACGGCGGCCCGGCGGGTTTCACGCGGTCAATATCGCGCTGCACCTCGGCGTCGTCCTGCTGACGTACGCGCTGGCGCTCCGCGCGTGGGGACGCCCGGCCGGCGCACTGGCCGCCGCCGCGCTCGCCGCGCTGCACCCGATCAACGGCGAAGCCGTCAACTACATCTCGGCCCGGTCCTCGCTGCTCTCCGCCGCGTTCGTGCTCGCCGCGGTGCTCGCGTGGGATACTTCGGCCGGACAACGCCGATCCGTCTCGAAAATCGCGGCCAGCCTGGGGTTGGGAGTCCTCGCGTTGGGCGTCAAAGAAAGCGCGGTGGTGTTACCCGCGTTGATCCTGGTGTGGGATCGTCTCACCGACCCCGCTGAAGCGTCGTGGACCGACAGCCTGCGGCGCTCATGGCCCTGGTGGGCGTTGGTGGCGGCCTACCTGGCCTGGCGCCACGTCGTGTTGTCTGAAAGCGCGCCGGCCGACCTGGTGGGCGACGGCGCGCTCCAAGCCCTGGCCTTCACCGCGAAGCTGTTTCTCGCGTCCCTGGGCGCGTGGCTGCTCCCGATCGGATGGGCCATCGATCACGGATGGTCATGGCATATCGGATTCGGCGAAGGCGCGGCGCTGGCGGTCGGCGCGATCGCTGCAGCGGCTGCAACGGTGGCGCTTTGGCGTTGGGACCCGAAGCTGGGATGGTGCACCGCGTGGTTCTGGGTCTCGCTCGCGCCGCTGGCCGCGTTGCCCTGGGTCAGCCGACTCACGCTGTACCAGGATCATCGCGTGTATCTGGCCCAGATCGGCCTCGCGCTCGCTGGCGGAGAGATCATCCGCCGCGCCGCAACCACGCTCCCCGTCCCCCAATATCGACTCATTGCAGTCGGAGCGCCGGCCGCGTTGCTCGCCGCGCTGGCGATTCACACGACGGCAAAACGAATCCCGGTCTGGCGCGACGCGGACACGTTGTGGGCGTATACGCTGGCGCAGTATCCCACCAGCGCACTGGCGCGAAACCACGCCGCACTGCGGCGCCTGGAAGCCGGCAAACTTGCCGTCGCGCGCGAACAATTCGAGGCCTCAATCGCCCTCGCGCCCAATTTTCCGGTCACGCACAACTACCTCGGCGTGGTCTACGCCCGGCAAGGCGAGCTGGACCGCGCCATCGCGGAGTTCACCACCGCGATCAAACTCAGTCCGTCATTCGTCTCCGCCCGCATGAACCTAGGCAACGCGTACGAAAAATCCGGACGCCCCGACCTGGCCTTGGCCGCGTACGAACAAGGCATCCCGGATCAACCCTGGGCCGTAGATTTGATCGAACGCGCCGCCAGGCTATTTGAACGTGCGGGACGGCAAGATGACGCGCAGGCCCGTTATCGTCGGATTCTGACGATCGACCCGACCCACGCGAGCGCTCGCTCCGCCCTGGCGGAATCGTCACCCGAGGTCGAGTGACCTCGCGTTAAGGGGTTTGGAGAATCGCCGCCTTCGTATAGTCGATCAGCGGCGTGGGGTAGATGCCGAAGAAGAGCACCGCGGCGGTGGTGACGATCAGCGCGAACTGGGTCGCGGGCGAGGTGGCCAAATCAAACCGCCCGGCGGGTTCACGCATGTACATGACCATGACCACGCGCAGGTAGTAGTAGGCGGACACCGCGGAGAGCAGCACGCCGACCACGGCCAGCCACACCATCCCCGCTTCCACCGCGCCCATGAACAGGTAGAACTTGGCCACGAAGCCCGCGGTCGGCGGGATGCCGGCCAGCGAGAACATGAAGATCAGCATGATCAGGGCGGCGACCGGGTTGGTCTTGGCCAGGCCCGTGAAGTCCGTAATCTCTTCGCCGCGCAGCGTGCCCTTGCGCAGCAGGATCACCACGCCGAACGCGCCCAGGTTCATCAGGGCATAGATCATCAGATACAACATCAGGCTCATGGTGCCCAGGCTGCCGCCCACGATGATCCCGATCAGGGCGTAGCCCGCGTGCGCGATGGACGAATACGCGAGCATGCGTTTGATGTTGGTCTGCACGATCGCCACCACGTTGCCGATGATCATGGTCGCGATCGCTAATGTGACCAGGATCGGTTGCCAGTGGGGCTTCAACCCGCCGAGGGCTTCCGAAAATACCCGGAGGAACACCGCGAAGCTCGCGGCCTTGGGCGCCACCGACATGAACGCGGTCACCGGCGTGGGCGAGCCCTCGTATACGTCCGGCGTCCACATGTGGAACGGCACGGCCGCGACCTTGAAGCCGAATCCGACCACCAGGAATCCCATGCTCATGAGAAGGCCGGGATCGTCCATCGCACCCTGCGCGAAAAACGTTCCGAGGGCCTTGAGGTTGGTCGTGCCCGCGATGCCGTAGAGAATCGAGATCCCGTACAGCAGGATCGCCGAAGAGAACGAGCCGAGAATCAGGTACTTGGCCGACGCTTCGACCGAGCGGCTTTCGTAGCGCTTGAACCCCGCCATGGTGTAGAGCGAGATCGACAGCAGTTCCAGCCCCAGATAAATCATGATCAGGTCGCCGCCGGAAACCATCACCATCATACCGGCGGTCGCGAGCAGGACGAACGCGTAGTACTCGCCCAGATGAATCCGTTCGACTTCCAGGTACGTCATGGACAGCAGGATGGTCAACGCCCCCGCCAGATACACCAACACCTTGAAGTAGGTGGAGTAGGCGTCGAGCACGAACATGCCGGAGAACGCGTCGGTCTCGACGTCGGCGAGTTTCCACGATCCGTAACAGGCCACCAACAACACGCCGACCGCGAAGTACCCGAGCTTGTCCTTCTGGTCCTTGGAGACCACCAGATCGAACAGCAACAGGGCGCACGCCCCGACCGTCAACACGATCTCCGGCGCGATTGCTACGATTTGCATCCACATCCCGTCCATCCCGTGCAGTCTCCCCTTGCCTTACGATGAAAACGCCGCGCGAACCATGCCCCAGAGATCGGACCAATTCACGTCGGCCATGTCGGCCCCGGTCGCCTGGGTTTGCGTCAACAAATGATCAACCGACGCGTGCAGCACCTCGAGCAAGGGCGCCGGGTAGAGGCCGAACCAGAACACGGCGATCACCAGCGGAATCGCGGTGACCAGTTCCCGCGCGCTCAGGTCGGGATAGCCGGCGTTCTTGGGGTTGGCTTCTCCGAACACGACCCGCTGGACCATCCACAACATGTAGACCGCGGCCAGGATGATGCCCAGCGATGCGAGCACGGCGTACACGGGCCGGCTGATGAACGCGCCCAACAGCACCAGGAATTCGCCCACGAAGCTGTTGGTGCCGGGCAGACCGAGCGAGGACAACGAGAAGATCACCAACAACGTGGCGTAGACGGGCATGGTCTTGGCCAGGCCGCCGTAATCCGCGATCTGCCGGCTGTGGGTCCGGTCGTACACCATGCCCACGCACAGGAACAAGGCGCCGGTGGTGATGCCGTGGTTGATCATCTGCAGCATCGCGCCTTCGATGCCCTGCGCCGTGAACGCGAACACGCCCAAGGTCACGAAGCCCATGTGGCTCACGCTGGAATACGCGATCAGCTTCTTGAGGTCCGCCTGGGCCAACGCCATGTAGGCGCCGTAGATGATGGCCACCACCGAGAGCACGAGCATGAGCGGCGTAAACAGCGCCGACGCGTTGGGAAGCATCGGTAGGCAGAAGCGGATGAACCCGTATCCGCCCATTTTCAGCAACACGCTGGCCAGGATCACGCTGCCCGCGGTGGGCGCTTCCACGTGCGCGTCCGGCAACCACGTGTGGAACGGGAACATGGGCACCTTGACCGCGAACGCGGCGAAGAAGGCGAGGAACACCCAGAACTGGAACGCCGCCGAATACGGCTGGCCCATCAGCGCGGGGATCGAAAACGTGTGCCCGCCCGCGAAGTACAACGCGATCATCGCGACCAAGAGCAACAACGATCCGGCCAACGTGTACAGGAAGAACTTGATCGCGGCGTAGATCCGATTCGGGCCGCCCCAGACCCCGATGATCAGGTACATCGGGATCAACATCGCCTCCCAGAACACGTAGAACAACACGAAGTCCAGCGCGACGAAGACCCCGAGCATGCCGGTCTCCATCAACAGAAGGGACGTCATGAACTCTTTCACGCGTTTGTCGATCGACCGCCACGAGCACAACACCACGATCGGCGAGAGGCACGTCGTCAGCAGAACCAACAGGAGGCTGATGCCGTCGACCCCGACCGCGTATTCGATATTGAAGGTCGGAATCCACTCGGCCCGTTCCACGAACTGAAACGCATGGCTCCCGCGTTCGAACCCGGTCCACAACGGCAACGACGCCACGAGCGTGACCAGCGTCGCCCCCAACGCCGTCCACCGCACCGCCTCCACGTTGCGCAGCGCGAGGCCCACCAGCGCCCCGACCAACGGCAGGAACACCACGAGAGAAATTACGGGAAAACTCGACTCACCCATCATCCGTTCCTAATTTGCCATTGACTCTATAATTGTCCGGCGAAGCCGAGCCTGTTCAGGCGCGCGTCAGATGCTAGGCGCCGCGAGAACCGGACCGGAGCGTACGGAGTCGTACGCGAGGACCGGAAGCGCAGCGGCAACAACGCAGATGACCGCGCATGGACAGGCTCCCCTGCTAACCGAGGAGATACACTCCCACGACTAACACCGCCCCAATCGCCATAAACAACGCATAATGCTGCAACTGCCCACTCTGCATCACCCTCAACACGCCCCCCCACGCCTGCGTCACCCGCGCCACCCCGTTGACCGCGCCGTCGATCACCAACACGTCGAACCCCCGCCACAACGTCTGCGCCAGTTGCACGGTGGGACGCACGAACACCTTGTCGTAGAGCTCGTCCACGTACCACTTGTTCAACGACAACTGATAGAGATTGCCCGCCGACGCGGCCAGACGCGCGGGCAACTCGGGCGATTTGACGTAAAACAAATGCGCGAGCCACACGCCGGCCGCGGCCACCAGGACCGACACCACCATGAGCGCGTATTCGAGCGCGTGGCTCTCCGCGTGCGCCGCGACCGGATGCGCGGCGAGCACCGGGGCCAGGAAGGGCCGGATCACGTTGAGGCTTTCGCTCGGAATGCCGAACCACCCGGCGATCAACGACAACACGGCGAGCGCGATCAGCGGCACGGTGACCACCGGAGGCGACTCGTGCAGGTGGTGCCGCGCTTCCTTGGACACGTGCGAGGCGCCGTGAAACACCGTAAACACCAGACGGAAAATGTAGAACGCGGTCAAAAACGCGGTGAGGAGGCCGATGAGCCAGAACACGATCCCCACCCCGCCGGCCGAAAACGCCTCCCACAAAATTTCGTCCTTGGAGAAAAATCCCGCGAACGGCGGCAGACCGGCCAACGCGATCGCGCCGGCCAGGAACGTCCAATACGTGATCGGCATGGCCCAACGCAACGCGCCCATGCGGCGCAGATCCTGCTCGCCCCCCAGCGCGTGGATCACGCTGCCGCAGCCCAGAAAGAGCAAGGCCTTGAACGCCCCGTGCGTGAGCAGGTGGAACATCCCGGCCGTGTACGCGCCGAGGCCGCACGCCATCATCATGTACCCGAGCTGGCTGACGGTCGAATACGCCACGATGCGTTTGATGTCGAATTGCGTGAGCGCGATGGTGGCGGCGAACAACGCGGTCAACCCGCCGACCCACGCGACCACGTCCATGGCCATGGGCGAGAGCGAGAAGATCGGGTTGAGCCGGGCGACCAGGAACACGCCGGCGGTGACCATGGTGGCGGCGTGAATCAGAGCCGAAATCGGGGTCGGGCCTTCCATCGCGTCCGGCAACCAGGTGTGCAATGGAAGCTGCGCGGACTTGCCGATCGCGCCCACGAACAAGAGGAGCGCGATCGCCGTGATGACGTTCACCGACCACTCGCCGCCAAGCCATCCCAGGAGATTGACCGTCTCTGCCGCGTGTTCCGGCGCGGCCTGGAACGCCACCGAGTAGTCCAATGACCCGAACGTGACGAACGCGAGCAGGATGCCCAATCCGAACCCGAAGTCGCCGACCCGGTTCACCACGAACGCCTTGGTCGCGGCGTTGCACGCGGATTTGCGCTCGTACCAGTGCGCGATCAGGAGGTAGGAACACAAGCCGACCGCTTCCCAGAACACGTACAGTTGCAGGAAGTTGTCGCCCATCACCAGCATCAACATCGAGAACGTGAACAAGGCGATGTAGCCGAAAAAGCGGGCGTACCCCTTGTCCCCGTGCATGTACCCGATGGTGTACACGTGCACCAGGGTGCTGACCGTGGTCACGAGCAGCAGCATCACGGCGGTGAGTTGGTCCACGTGCAGCGCGAAGTTCACGCGCAGCGAGCCCGACGCGATCCACTCGTACAACGTCACGCGCAGCGGCTCGCCGCCGGACGCGACCTGGGAAAACGCGACCAGCGACAACAGCCACGACCCGGCCACCGCGGGCACCGCCACCCAGTGCGCGCGCTCGCTGATCCACTTGCCGAGCAGCCCCGTGACCAAGAACGCCAGAAACGGCAACAACGGGATGAGAATCAAATATTCCATCAGGCGATCCTTGAACGCGAGCCGGCCGTCACCATTTCATTAAATTGATGTCTTCGACGTTGATGGTCGAGCGATTGCGGTACAAGGCGATGATGATGGCAAGACCGATCGCCACCTCCGCGGCCGCCACCGTCATCACGAAAAAGACGAACACCTGTCCCGTGACGTCCTGCAGATAATGGGAAAACGCTACGAAGTTGATATTGGTGGCGTTCAACATCAGCTCGATCGACAACAGGATGATGATGATGTTCTTGCGGATCAACACGCCCACCACGCCGATCACGAACAACGTGGCGGACAACGCCAGATAATAGGAGAGGGGTACCATCAGGGTTGGACCACCCGTTTTGCGAGGACAATGGCGCCGATCATGGCGACCAGGAGCACCAACGAGGCGACTTCGAACGGCAAGAGGTACGTGGTGAACATGGCCTTGCCGACGGCCTCGGTGTTCCCGACCGCCTGCAACTCGGCCGGCGTGTAGGGACCGATCGGCGGAGAGAACTTCGAGCGGAACAAGACCAACAACAACTCGGTCAGAATCACCGCGCCCAGCAGCCCCCCCAGCAAATACTGTTGGTGATAACGCTCCTCGCGCCGGAGGTTCAGCAACATGACCACGAATAGGTACAACACGAGAATCGCGCCCGCGTAGACCAACACCTGGACCGCGGCGATGAACTCCGCGTTGAGCAACACGAAGATGCCCGCCACGTGAAAAAACATGATGAACAGCGACAACGCGCTGTAGACCGGATTGCGCAACGTCACCACCAGAGCCGCGGTGGCGACGATAATCGCGGCAAAATAAAAAAACAGAATCTGAGCCATCAGTGGGTCTCGGAATGGGTGGGATAGTGCTTGTCTTTGACCTTCGCCACGTACCAGTCGCCCTCGATCGAGCCCTTATATTCGGGCTTTTTCCCGCGCACCGGGAAACACCGGTCGCCGTTGGCGAGCAACTGTTCTTTTTGGAGGAACAACGTCCGCTTGTTCTCGGACGCCCACTCGAACTCCTTGGTCATGGCCAACGCGTCCACCGGGCACGCGTCCACGCAAAATCCGCAAAACACGCAGCGCGTGACGTCGAACGTGTACGTCTCGGCGAACCGGTTGAGCGGACGATCCGGCTCTTCCGCGCTCACGACCTTGATGACGCCCGAGGGGCACGCGATCTCGCACAATGCGCACCCCACGCAACGTTCGGTCCCGTCGTCGTAGCGCAACAGCGACATGATCCCCCTATACCCGTCCGGCAACTTGGGCTTGGTGTGCGGGTACTGCTGCGTGATGGGTTTGTGAAACAAGTGGCTGAACGTCAGTCGGAGCCCCTGAAGAATCTCTCCGAAAATGACGTTGTTGACGGCGGAGGCAAGCGACATGGGGAGACCTCGCTAGTTCATCCAGAAGTACGCGGCGATGGACGTAATCACGATGTTCCCGAGCACCAACGGGATCATCACCTTCCACCCAAACGTCATCAACTGGTCGTACCGCAGGCGCGGCAGCGTCCCGCGGATCCAGATGAAGAAGAACAGGAATCCGTATACCTTGAGCAGGAACCACACGATGCCCGGGACGAAATCCAGGAACGGGAACGGCGCGTGCCACCCGCCCAAGAAGACGACGGTCGCGATGCACGACACCAGGATCATGTTCCCGTATTCGGCCAGGAAGAAGAACGCGAACCGCATCCCGCTGTATTCGGTGAAGAAACCCGCCACCAGTTCGCTCTCCGCCTCGGGCAAGTCGAACGGCAGCCGGTTGGTTTCCGCCACCGCCGAAATCGTATACAACACGAGCGCGATGATCTGCGGGAACGGCAGCGAAAACGCGTACCAGTGCCAGAACCCGCCGGCCTGCGCTTGCGAAATTTTGACCAGGGACAGCGACCCCGCGAGCAACAGGCATCCGACCAACGACATGCCCAATGCGAGCTCGTAACTGATCACCTGCGCGGCCGATCGCAGCCCGCCGAGCAAGGAGTACTTGCTGTTGGACGCCCAGCCGCCCAGTAGAATGCCGTACGCGCCGACCGACGAGAGCGCCAACAGGTAGAGAATGCCGATATTGAGGTCCGTGATGAACGGCCGGAGCGTGATGTCGCCGACCAACGGCAGCGAAATGGTCGTCTGCCCGTCGCCCCAGGGAATCACGGCAAACCCGATCAGGGCCGGGATCAGCGACAGAATGGGCGCGAGCGTGAAGATGATCTTGTTCGCGCCGCTGGGAACGATGTCTTCCTTCAAGAGCAGCTTGATGCCGTCCGCAATGGGCTGCAGCAACCCGTACTTGCCCACTTCCATCGGGCCCAGGCGGTCTTGCATCCAGCTCAGCACTTTCCGTTCCGCCAGGGTCAAATACGCCACGTGAATGAGCACCGTGCCCATCACCACGCCGATGGTGAGCAAAATCACCACCACTTGTCCGAGTCCGCTCATCGTTCGATCTCCACCGCCACCGCCGCGCGCGTAAACACCGGCACGCGCGTCACGGGATTCACCTCCACCGGAGCCAGATCGCGGATCGCGTCCGCGTAGTGCTCGGGGAACAACACTTGACCGGGCCGTGCTTTGGCGCTCACCCGAACGCCCACGCTCGCCGTGCCCAGTCGCGAGCGCACGCGCGCGCGCGCGCCGTCGGCCGCGCCCAGCCGCACCGCATCGTCCGGGTGCATCAGCAGCAACCCTTGATACGGCGCCTTTTCCAAGGCCTCGGACCGCGCGGTCAACCCACCCGACCGAAACAAGGACCGCGTGATAGTCAACTGGAACGGATACTCGGGCGACGAGGCGGGCGCCGCGCCCAATGTAAACCGGCGATCGACGTCGCCGGCATACCCCCCGGCCAGATACCCCGACAACACGGACGGGATCACGACGCCGGGGTGCCGACTCTCCCCCTTGACCGCGAGCGACGGCGCCAGCCGCGCGATCTCCTGCGCGATCTCACGCGGGCCCGCGTAGTCCAAGGGATACCCCATCGCGCCCGCGATCTCGGAAAAAATCTCCGCGTCCGGCCGCGCCTGTCCCACCGGCTCCAACGCCTGTTTGCCCTTCTGCACGCGGCCTTCCTGGTTGATCCAGCTCGCCTCTTTTTCCGCGAACGTCACCGCCGGCAGGACCACGTGCGCGAACTCCGCGGATGGCCCCGTAAACGCGTCCTGGCAGATCACCAATTCCAGGTTCGACAACGCGCCGCGCACGTCGGCCGAAGCGGGCAAGTCGGCCAGCGGGTCTTCGCCGACCAGATACAACGCCTTGAGCCGTCCCGCGCGCGCCTGCTCCAACATCTCCATCAGGGTCCAGCCGGGGCCGGCGGGCACCTCGTCCTTCCAGGACCCGGCCACGGCCTGACGCGCCGCCTCGTCGGAGACGGGCGACAGACCCAAGAAATATTCCGGCGTCGCGCCCAACTCCACCGCGCCCTGATCATTGGATTCATCGCAGGCCGAGCCGATGCCGCACCCCGGCGCGGTCAGTTTGCCGGCGGTCAACGCCAGGTCCGCGATCAGACGGATGGTGTCCATCGCGTCAACGGATCGCACCACGTCTCGACCGAACAGGATCACGGCGCGCCCCGCCCCGGCGTACGCCGACGCCGCGGCGTCGATCGCCTGGCGCGACACGCCGCTCCGCGCCGACAGATCGTCCCACGACACGCGGCCGACCAGTTGGCGAATTCGATCCGCGTACGCGGCGGGCAACGCGGCGTCGGTTTTCCCGGAATCCACCACGGTCTTGAGCAGGCCCAGCACCACGGCGCGCTCCTGTCCGGGCGCGGCGGTCAACGCGTGCGTGGCGCGATTCACCAAATTGCTCACGAACGCGCCGGGATTCGCTCCATAGCGCCCGATCGTCACGAGCTTGGCGCCGCGCGAGCGCGCGGCCTGTTTCACGCGGTACGAGAGCACCGGGTTGGTCTCGGCCAGGTCCGCGCCCACCACCACGATGGCGTCGGCGTGATCGACATCCTCGTACGACGCGGTCATGCGGGCGTGGCCCACCACGTCGCGCAACGCCGCCACGACGTTGTGATGGCCCAACCGCGCGGTGCTGTCCACGTGCGGGCTCGCCAACACCAGGCGCATGAACTTCTGGAACAGATACAGATCTTCGTTGGGCGCCTGCGCGGAGATGATCCCGCCGATGGCGGCGCCGCCGTATTTGGCCTTGACCGCGGCCAGGCTCTTGGCCGCGTACGCGCTGGTCTCGAACCACGAGGCGTCGAGCAACCGGCCCCCGCGCCGGATCTTGGGCTTCTTGAGCCGATCCTCGCGGTTGACCACGTCGAACCCGAAGTAACCCTTGGCGCAGAGATCGCCGTTGTTGCGGCCGCGGCCGTGGTCCGAGGTGATGCGGAGCGCCACGTTGTCGCGGCTTTCGACTTTGAGCCGGCAGCCGTCGCCGCAGTGCGGGCAAATGGTTTCGATCTTTTTGAGCTGCCACGGTCGGTAGTCGTACATGGCCACGCGGCTGGTCAGGGCGCCCACCGGGCAAATTTGGATGCAGCCGCCGCAGAACTCGCAATCCAACTCTCGGTTCACCATGCCGCCGATCTGCAACGAATTGCCGCGATCGCGCGAGCCCAGCGCGCGCGAGTCCACGATCTCGTCGCAGTAGCGCACGCACCGCAGGCACTGCACGCAGCGGGTCATTTCCTTGTCGATCAACGGGCCGAAGTATTCCTTCTCGAAGAACCGCTTGGTCTCGCGGAACGCGCTGTAGTTCGGGGTGTGCGCGTGCGATTCGTCCTGGAGCTGGCACTCCCCGCCCTTGTCGCAGATCGGACAATCCAACGGATGATTCGCCAGGATGAACTCCAACACGCCCGCGCGCGCCTCCGCGACCTTGGGCGACGCGGTGGACACCACCATCCCTTCGGCCACCGGCAGGTTGCAGGACGTTTGCAGCTTGGGCGCCTTCTCGATTTCGACCAAACACATCCGGCAATTGGCGTCCGGTTTCAATTTGGGGTGATAACAAAAGTGCGGGATGTCGACGTTCGCCTGTTTGGCGGCCTCGATCAGCAGCGTGCCCTTGGGCACGCTCACCGACTGGCCGTTGATGGTCAACGTGACCAGATTCGTCGCGGGAGCGGTGGTCGGAGTCATAATGTTTGTCCTGTTCCGAGGTTCGAAACCGCGGAAGGTTCACCCGCGGGAGCCCGTTCAGGATGGGACAGATGCCCCCTTCGGGGACTTCCGCCATTTGATTCCCTGGCGGGGGGTCGCAAGGCGCCGCGAGCACCGGAGCGGAGCGTACTGGGTCGTACGTGAGCACCGGATGCGCAGCGGCAACGCCGCAGATGGCCCATCATGGACGGGCTCCGTGCGCGAATTCGCGCGCGGCCATCGGGCATCGCTGCTCCTTGATGTGCGCCTCATACTCGCCGCGGAAATGTTTGAGCGTGCTCAAGATCGGCGCGACTTCCGCGTCGCCGAACGCGCAGACGGTTTTGCCCGCGATGTTGTCGCACAGGTGTTCCATCTGCGCCAGGTCCTCGGGCCGCCCTTCGCCGTGTTCGATGCGCCCCATGATGGTGTACAGCCAGTTGCTGCCCTCGCGGCACGGCGTGCACTTGCCGCAGGACTCGTGGTGGAAAAATCCCATCAGGTTGTACGCGGCCCACACGATGCACGTGGTCTCGTCCATCACGGTCACGCCGCCCGACCCCAACATGGAGCCGGCCTGCGCCACGGACTCAAAATCCAACTTCACGTCCAAGTGCTCGGGAGTGAAAAACGAGGCGGACGCGCCGCCAGGAATGATGGCCTTGATGCGGTGGCCGTCGCGCACGCCGCCCGCGTGTTCGTCGATCAGTTCGCGCAGCGGGATCCCCATCGGGACCTCGTAGTTGCCCGGCCGCTTGACGTGGCCGCTCACGGAAAAGATGCGGGTGCCCGTGCTCTTGGCCGTGCCGATCCCCGCGTACCACTCCGCGCCGCGGTTCACGATGTGCGGCAGGTTGGCCATGGTCTCCACGTTGTTGACCACCGTGGGTTTCTGATAGAGCCCGTTGATCGCGGGAAACGGCGGTTTGGCGCGCGGCAGACCGCGTTTGCCCTCGATGGATTCGATCAACGCGGTTTCCTCGCCGCAAATATACGCGCCAGCGCCCCGGTGCACCCAAACTTCGATCTCGCGGCCGCTCCCGCAGACGTTTTTGCCCACGTAGCCCGCGGCCCGCGCCTCGCCCAGCG
The DNA here is from genome assembly GCA_049325295.1 of Nitrospirota bacterium. Classification (GTDB taxonomy): domain Bacteria; phylum Nitrospirota; class Nitrospiria; order 2-01-FULL-66-17; family 2-01-FULL-66-17; genus JBFLXB01. The sequence continues at coordinate 83,968 of JBMOMD010000018.1, read as the reverse complement.
CGCGTTCCAGCACCTTGGCCCCGTGGGCGAACTCGCCGCGTATATAGATGTAGACGACTTTGGCCCCGATCGCGTAGGCCGCGATGAGCGAGCCTTCGATCATCTGATGCGGGTCGCGCTCGATCAACTGGCGGTCCTTGAACGTGCCGGGCTCGCTTTCGTCCGCGTTGATGCACAAATACTTGGGCTGTGACGGATCCTTGGGGATGAAGCTCCACTTGGTGCCGGTGGGAAAACCCGCGCCGCCGCGTCCGCGCAACCCGGATTTCTTCACGAGGTCGATGACCTGGTCGGGCTGGTACTCCTTGAGCACCTTGCGGATCGCCTGGTACCCGCCGGCGCGCTCGTACGCGGCCAAGTCGCCCGTGTATCCGGGCGTCAGGATATTTTTCAGCAGAATCGGTTCGTATTTCGGCATCGCGTCTTGGTTCCACCGTAGGGGCGACCGCGGTCGCCCCTACTACGGGTGAATCACGCCATCTGCACCGGAATTAAAAACGGCCCGGACGCGAGCGACGACTTGCCGTCCCGCTTGAGATCGTCGAGAATCCGATCGATCTTCTCCGTGGTCAGGTACTCGTAATAATCGTCGTTGATCTGCATCATGGGCCCGGCCCCGCACCCGGCCAGACATTCCACTTTCTTTAAGGTGAAGAGGCCGTCGGACGTGGTCTGTCCCACGGTGATCCCCAATTTGCGCTCCAAGTACGCGATGATGCTCTCCGCGCCCACCAGGGCGCAAGACAAGGTGCGACAGACTTGGATGTGGAACTTGCCGACCGGCCACAGGGTGTACATGGTGTAAAACGTCGCGACCTCGTACACCTGCACCGGCGTCTGCTCCAGCAGCACCGCGATGTCGCTCATCGCGTCGTCCGTGACGTACCCCTTCTCCTCCTGCGCGATCCGCAGCGCGGCTAGCGTGGCCGACCGCTTGTCGGGATAGCGCGGCAGTAAGTCCTGAATGCGCGTTTTGGCCGCGTCAGACAGCATTGCACCTCTCCGAGTAACCGCGGAAGCGGAGCCCGTTCAGGAAAGCGCCAGATGCAAGGCGCCGCGAGCACCGGACCGGAGCGTACAGGGTCCGTACGTGAGGACCGGACGCGCAGCGGCAACGCAGCAGATGGCCTTTCATGAACGGGCTCGTCACCGGTCGCACTCCCCCATCACCACGTCATACGTGCCGAAGATGGTCACGATGTCCGCGATGAGATACCCCCTGGCCATGTGGTCGAACGCGCCCAGGTGCACGTAGCTGGGCGAGCGGATCTTGAGGCGATAGGGATGGTTGCCCCCGTCGCTGTTGATGTAAAAGCCGAGTTCGCCCTTCGGCACCTCGGTCGCGCAATACACCTCGCCTTTCGGAGGCTTGATCCCCTCGCACGCCATCTTGAAATGATGGATCAGGCTCTCCATGTCCAGCATCACCCGGTCCTTGGACGGGAACGTGATGCCGGGCACGTCGATCGAAACCGGCCCGTCCGGCAATTTGTCCAGGCACTGGCTGATGATGCGCGCGCTCTGGCGCATCTCTTCGATCCGGATGAAGTACCGGTCGTAGGTGTCGCCGTTCGCGCCCAACGGCACGTCGAAGTCCACGTCGCCGTAGGCCGCGTAGGGCTCGGCCTTGCGAATGTCGTAATTGACGCCCGACCCGCGCAGCGCAGGGCCGGTCATGCTGTAAGCCACCGCGTCCGCGGCCGAGATCACGGCCACGTTCTTGGTCCGGGCAAGCCAGATCCGGTTGGTCTCCAGCAAGGTGTTGTATTCGGTGATCTTCTCCGGAAACGTCTTGAGGAACGCGCGCAGCGTGTCGATGATCTCCGGCGTCAGATCGTTGCTCACCCCGCCGACCGAGTAGTAGCTGTACGTGAGGCGCGCGCCGCAGAGTTTCTCGAACAGTTCGATCAGAATCTCCCGCTCGCGGAACGTGTAGAAGAACACGGTCATGGCGCCGATGTCGAGCGCCTGCGTGCCCAGCCAGAACAAATGGCCGGAAATCCGTTGCATCTCGGCCACGATCGTCCGGACATACTCCGCGCGCGGCGGGACCTTGACCCCCAACAGTTTCTCCACGGCCCGCACGTACGCGAAGTTGTTCGTCATCGCGCACACGTAGTCCAAGCGATCGGTCAAGGTCACGACCTGCTGGTAGGTCTTGCCTTCGGCCAGTTTCTCGGTCCCCCGGTGCAGGTACCCCAGGTGGGGCGTGGCCTTGAGAATCCGTTCGCCTTCCAGCTCCAACACCACCCGGAGCACGCCGTGCGTGCTGGGGTGCTGCGGCCCCATGTTCAGGAGCAATTCCTCGGTGCGCAACACCGCGCGATCATCCGGCGCCGGATCCGGCTGATGGTAGATCACGCCGAAATCGTCGCGGTCCGCGGACGCCGCGGGACGCTTGAACTCGGTCGCGTCAGCCATGATGAACTCGCGTGTGGGACATGATCATCATGAATGAACCGAAGGCCCTTCGCCCTGTGGGAGAAACTCGAAGGTGTTGCGCCATCCCTTGCCCTCGGTCGGATAGTCCTTGCGGAGCGGGTGGCCGTCGAAATCGTCGGTCAACAAAATCCGGCGCAGATCCGGGTGATTGGCGAACTCGATGCCCATGAGGTCATAGACCTCACGCTCCATGAAGTTGGCGCCCGGCCACACCGACGTCACGGACTCGATGCGGCAGTCGTCCTCGGTCACCCGCGCCTTGAGGCGCACGCGGTGGCGCTTCTCGATGGAGTACAGGTGATAAATCACTTCGAACCGTTCCTCCTCGTCCGGGAAGTCCACGGACAACACGTCGCTCAAAAAATTGAACCGCCACGCGGGCTCGTCCCGCAAGGTCCGGCACACGTCCGCGATCCGCTCCTTGCGCAGCGAAATGGTGAGCTCGCCGAACGCTTCGTTGACGCCGGTCACCGCGCCGGGGAACCGGTCTTGGACGAACTGCGCGAGGGGGTGCACGCCTTACGCCTTGGTCAGGACCCTGCGGTGCGTGATCTTCTCCTGCAACTTCAAGATCCCGTCGAACAGGGCTTCGGGGCGCGGCGGACAGCCGGGGACGTAGATGTCCACCGGGACGATTTGATCCACGCCTTGCACGACCGAATAGCTGTTATAGATGTTGCCCGAGGTGGCGCACGAACCCATCGAGATCACGTACCGCGGCTCGGGCATCTGATCGTAAATGCGCCGGATGATGGGCGCCATCTTACGGCACACCGTGCCCGCCACGATCATCAGGTCCGACTGCCGCGGCGACGCGCGGAACACGCCCGCGCCGTAGCGGTCGATATCGTGCCGCGCGGACACCGACGCGATCATCTCGATCGCGCAGCACGCCAAACCGAACGTCATGGGCCACAACGAGGACTTGCGCGCCCAGTTGATCACCGAGTCCACCTTGGTCGTAATCAGGGTGGAGTCCAAACCGCCCGCTACTCCCATTCCAGGGCCCCTTTCTTCCACGCGTACACGTACCCGACCACGAGGATGGCGATGAACAGCACCATCTCCACCAGGGCGTAGAGGCCGATCTGGTTGAACACCACGGCCCACGGGTACAGGAACACGGCTTCAATGTCGAAAATCACGAACAACATGGTGATGACGTAGTAGCGCATCGGGAAAGGGATGCGCGCGTCCGAGAACGGGTCCATGCCGCTCTCGTAGGGTTTGAGCTTCTCACGGTAGGGGTCGGCCGGACGGATAAACGACGCGACGAAAAGTTGGACGAATCCAAACACCGCCGCAATGACGGCAAAGATCAGGACCGGCAGGTACTGCTGAGGAACGTACTCTCCAGGCACGGAGCCTCCATGGAGACCGATAAGTCCAGACCAACGCCCCCGCCGTGACCCACGTCGCGGCACGAAGCAGGGGTGCCATATTATCGAGGGCGGTTTTCGGTGTCAAGCGATTTCGGCCGCTTCCACGGCCGGAAGGAATAAAGCGGGGGCCCGCCCCGTCTTGAAGGGGGAGGAGTCCAGGTGAAACCCGCGCTCCAGGTTCGTCTTTTCATCCCCCGTCCCGGCGCGATACCCGGCGACGCCGACGCGGTCCCGACCGGGACCGTCGGTTCGTGATCCGGCACATGCGCGACGGACATACGCCAACAACCCTGGGTTCCCGTCAGACGTCATGGCTCGCGCCGCTCGGAATCGCCCTGCTCCTGTCCGGCTGCGGGGGCGGCGGGGCCGGCGGGGGCGACGCGGCCACGAACGCGAACCTGGCGCAACTCCGGCTCTCGGTCGGCACCTTGACGCCGGCGTTCGACCCCGCGACCACCACCTACGCCATTTCAGCCGGTTCGCTCGCCCGATCGCTCGCGGTCACGCCGACCACGGAGGACGCCGGAGCCCGCGTGACCGTCAACGACGTCGCGGTCTGGTCCGGAGCGTCCTCCTCCGTCAGCTTGGCCGAAGGGGACACGGTGGTCCGCGTCGAGGTCACCGCGCCCAGCGGCGACCGCAAGACCTATTCGATCACCGCGACCCGGCAGAGCGCAACCAGCCTGTCGCAGTCGGCGTATCTGAAAGCCTCGAACGGCGGGGCGTTCGATTTCTTCGGGCGCACGCTGGCGATCGACGGCGACACCCTGGCGGTGGGCGCGCCGCAGGAAGACAGCGCCGCCAACGGAGTCAACAATAATTTTCTGGAGAACGACGACAGCGCGGGAAATAGCGGCGCCGTCTACGTCATGGTCCGAGCAAACGGGGCGTGGTCCCAGCAGGCCTACGTCAAAGCCTCGACCCCCGGTAGCGGGGATTATTTCGGGTCCAGCGTGGCGCTGTCCGGCGACACCCTGGTCGTGGGCGCGTCCGGGGAAGACAGCGCGTTGGGAGGCGTCAACCGGCCGCAGAGCAACAACGACGCGGTGGACAGCGGCGCGGCGTACGTCTTTACCCGCGTCAACGGCGTCTGGTCGCAGCAAGCGTATCTGAAAGCCTCTAACCCCGGCGTCAATGACCGTTTCGGCGCCAGCGTGGCGGTCTTCGGCGACACCCTGGTCGTCGGCGCGCCCGGTGAAGACAGCATGGCCAGCGGGATCAACGGCGACCAAACCAATAACGCGGAGGCCGACAGCGGCGCGGCGTACGTCTTTACCCGCGTCAATGGCGTCTGGTCGCAGCAGGCGTACGTGAAGGCGTCCACCCCCGATGCCGCGGATGTCTTTGGATCGAGCGTCGCCCTCTACGGCAACACGCTCGCGGTGGGGGCTCTCGGCGAAGGCAGCAATTCGGCGTCGAATCCCTTTAACAACGATGAGCCGCTCTCCGGCGCGGTCTACGTGTACTTGCGCGTCCAGAATTCGTGGATGCTGCAGGCCTACCTGAAAGCCTCCAATCCCGAAGCGGGGGACAACTTCGGGTTCAGCATTTCACTCGACGGGGACACCCTCGCGGTCGGCGCCCTTAACGAAGACAGCATCGCCGCGGGCGTGGACGGCGACCAGGAGAACAACGGCGCCGGCAACAGCGGCGCCGTGTACATCATGACCCGGCAGAACAACGCGTGGACTCATCAGGCGTACGTCAAAGCCAGCAATCCCGGCGTCGCCGACAATTTCGGCTACAGCGTCACCATCGCCGGCGACACCCTCGCGGTGGGCGCCTTGGCCGAAGACAGCGCGGCCAGAGGCATCAACCCGACGCCGGGCCAAGCCGACAACTCCCTGGATCGAAGCGGCGCCGCCTACCTCTTTACAAGGGACAACGGCGTCTGGGCGCAGGAAGCCTACCTGAAAGCGTCCAACACCGGCCGCTTCGATTCATTCGGCGGGGCAGTCGCCATCGCGGGGGATACGCTTGCGATCGGCGCCCATGAAGAAGCCAGCGCCGACGGCACGCAAGAAAACGACGGCGCGGTCGGCACCGGCGCGGTCTACATCTTCCAATAATCTCCTCGACCACACGGGACCTTACCTCGGCGCGTCCACCCGGCGCGACCCCAGGGACAACCCGCGCAGCGGTCGCCCGGGCAAGCCCTTGCGCTGAATCAATACCTTAAAGATCCGCCCCATGCCCTGGGGATCGAGCAGGGTCCGAATGCCCGACAACACGTGGTCACGCTTCGCGTCGTCGGCCGCGGCATCGAGCAGTCGCTCGGCCACCTCGTGGGCGCCCAACCCCAATAGGAAACTCGTCTGGTCCGTGAAACCTTCGACCTCCAGGCCCGCCGCTTGCCCGGCCCAGACCAACGTGGTGAAATCCACGTGGGCGGTCAGATCCTGCCGCCCCACGCGCTCAAAGAACGCTTCGTTGGTCCGGTGCCGATGGTACGCGAGCAGGGTGCCGCGCGTTCGGTGCGACGCGTACAACTCGTCGGCCGGGTACCCATAATCGACGGTGAGGACGAATCCACGGCGCAATGCGCGGCCGACCGCCCGTATCCACGCCACGGCGGCAAGATTGATCTCCGCCTGTTGCCCCTCGGCAAGCGACACGCCCAGGCGTTCGAGGTACGCGGACAGATCCGGCGTGGAAGGCGCGGCGAGCCGCTCGACGAACGCGTCCCCCTCGACGTCCACGTAGATTTCCTTGAGCAGTCCCTCGCGCCGCACCACGCGGTGCACCGGGAACGCGTCGACCAACTCGTTGGACAGCACGCAGCCGACGATCGGCTCGATCGGCAACGCATCCGCCCATGTGACGCGCCCCGCCGCCACGAACGGGGCGAGCAATTGCCGCTGCCGGGCGATCATGGCCGGACTCTTTTCCACGATCACGTAACGAACGCCCGCCCCGCCGGACGAGGCGGAGAGCGCGGCGACGATGTCGTAGGCCAGAGCCCCGCGTCCCGCGCCCTGCTCGAGCACGGTGAACGACTCCTCGCCCACTTGCGCGGCCATCTCCTCGATCTGCCGCGCGATCAACTCTCCGAACAGGGTGTGCGCCTGGCTGCTGGTGAAGAAATCGCCGCGCGCCCCGATCCGGTCCGCGTCGCGCATGTAATAGCCCGCGCCGGGCGCGTACAGGGCCAGTTCCATGAACCGCGCGAACGTGATGGGCCCGCGCGCAACGATCGCGTCGCGAACCAGCCCGCCGACATCGGGCTCGTGGTCAGGCGTGTCGGACATGTCGGACGGGTCCGCCCCGTTCACGTTCGGCGATCACCGTCGGTCGGTGGACCCTAGGGCGAGGGAGAACAAAATGAGGCAACCGAAGAAAATGATGATGGCGAGCGGCAGCGCCCAGAATGTCAGGCTCAGGGTGATCGCGACGTAGAACCCCACGATCGCCAGGATCACCATCAAACAGCCGCCCACGTTCTTGGCGACGCTCATCTGGAGGGAGTTCCCCGAAGGGAGGGGGCGGGCGTGGCGCCCGGGTTACTGGCGAACCCGCTCGTCCTCTTCCTGCTTGGTTTTACACTCGATGCACAGCGTGGTGACGGGACGGGCCTTGAGGCGTTTGATGGAGATTTCGCCCCCGCACGACTCACACACGCCGAACGTGCCGTTCGCCATGCGATCGAGCGCCTCGTCGATCTTCTTGAGCAGCCGCTGCTCGCGTTCTTTGAGCCGGAGCATGAAATTCTGGTCGGTCACCGCGCTCGCCTGGTCGCCGAGGTCGGGCAGATTCTCGGCGCCGTAATTGAGGCCCTGCCCGATCATCGCGCCCGCGTCGGACAACAACGTCTTGCGCTGCGCCTCCAAATCCTGACGGATTTCGGCGAGATCACGGTCCTTCTCGGAAGCGGCCGCCTTGGACGACTTCTTGGTGTCGTTCTTGGTTTTCGTGTCCTTCGCCATCACGAACTCTCGACTGGTAAGTTGAGGAATATGAAGCCGGATGTTATCAAACGTTTTCCCGGCAAGTCAAACGATGTGCCGGTTAGACACCCGCTTCGCGGCACCGCCCCCGGGCCACGCCCGCCCCAGCGAACCGCCGCCTACCGCGTTTCAAAACGCGCGGTCAACGGTTTGTCGCGCGACGTCCCCGCCAGCGTGATTTTCCGCTCTTTCGGGCGAAAGTTCGCGGGCGGCGCGAGTAAACTCACCACGTGTTCGCCGGCCGGCACCTCCAGCACCTCGTCGGTGCGGCCCGCCGGACGGCCGTCCACGGTCACCACGCGCGTCACGTTGCACGCCACCACAAGATACTGCGTACCGGACGCGGAGGACGACTCCGCCGGTGACGCGGGTATGGCAATGGGAAATGACTTCATCCGCACGCTCCAACGTTCGACGCCGCGCACGGGCGACGCCGGTGCCAAGTAAGACCGCGATGCTAGACAATCTCGGGGCCGACAGTCAAGGGGGGAGTCGGCTCGATTCCCGCGGCCGGCGCAATTGACTCGGCCGGGGCGGATCAGTACAATGCAGCTTCTCGATTCGGCCGTGCTCGGGCGATTAGCTCAGTGGTAGAGCGCTTGCTTCACACGCAAGAGGCCGCTGGTTCGATACCAGCATCGCCCACCATTGCTCCGCCACCTGCGGGGAAGTGATCATCGGGATTCCGCACCCGCCGGGTGCGGTGCAGGTTCCCCGCGACGCGGGCCGCGCAACGCAGGGCCCGCCTTGCTTCGCCACCTACAATGAACGAGCCTTTTGATTCCGCGCCGTGCCGGCGCGGTGCAGGTTCCCGGCCCGAGGCTGCGAGACGCCGTTGACCCTGCGCCTCTCTTTGGAATCTTGTCGAGAACTTGACTGGACGCCGCAGGCAGGCGTCAGCCCGCGCGCTTGAACCCCCGGTGTCCTTGAAACTCCCGCTCGACTTCGGCGGGATCGAGCGAGTTGCGGAGCACCAGGTTTTGGAGGTGGACGAAGCTGTCCGTGTCCATGTCGCAAAATTCGATCCCCATCCCGTCTTTGTCTGCGTAGACGATCCGCCCCAAGACCCGCACGGACATCGGTTCCCCGCCGCCGGTCAGAAAGATCGTGATCGGACATTCCGTACTGGCGGGAAGCTGTCGCGGGCCCGACACGTACACGCCCTTCACGCTGAGGTTGCATCCTCGCCCCGAGATCTTGGGTTCGCCGGGTGGCGACAACTCCACCGCGACCGCAATGTTGATCCGCGTGAACTCTCGTCGATTCGAAGGGTGACTCATGGACGGACCTTTCCGCCGGATCAGCCCCGGCTCACGACGCACGCGACACAGTGTATGCGCCAACCCACGGACCGTCAAAGCCGCGTTGCCGCCGACGCGGCTTGCTAAGCATCTCGAGGTCTGAGACAATGGACCACCTTTGGATTGAACCGACTCATGGAACAGACCGAGAACCGCGCGGTTGCCGAATCCGCGCCTCAAGGCGCCCCGATCGTGAGGCTCACCGAGCATGCCGTCGCCAAGGTCGAGTCGGCACTGGCGGGCAGCGCGAATGTCGGAGTCCGGCTGACCGTGGCGCGCGAGAAGGGCCGCTTCGCCTACAAATTCGACGTGGTCGCGTCCGATCAAATCGATCCGCGCGATTCCGCCATCCCGTGCGGCGCGTGGACGTTTTATCTGGATCACGCCACCGTGGAGTGGATTCGCGGCGCGGAAATCGACTATCTGTCGTCCGGGTTCACCCAAGGCTGGGTCATCGACAACCCGAACCCGGCGTGGGACAGCGAACTGGCCCGCCGAATCAGCGACGTCTTCGATAAGACGATCAACCCCGGTCTGGCTCAACACGGCGGCCGAGTCCGGCTCGTCGATCTCAAGGGCACGGTCGCGTACGTGGAGATGTCCGGCGGGTGCCAAGGGTGCAGCATGGCGACCAAAACCCTGCGGGACGGCATCATGCGGGTGCTCGCGCACGAGTTCCCTGAATTGACCGGCGTGGTGGACACCACCGACCACGCGAGCGGCTCGTCGCCCTATTTTGCGGGCGACCAGCAAGGCGCGTCGCCCGCGCTGGGATGACCCGCCGAACCGGGCCCGGACGCATCGAATGATCGACCGGCGCACCCTGGCCAAAGACAAGTTGATCGTGGCTCTCGATGTGCCGTCGGCCGCTGACGCGCGCCGCCTGGTCACCGCGTTGAAAGACCACGTCGGCCTGTTCAAGGTCGGCCTGGAACTGTTCGTGAGCGCGGGGCCGTCGCTCGTTGACGCGATCGCGGACCTCAGCGATGCCGACATCTTCCTCGATCTGAAACTCCACGACATCCCCGCTACCATGCGCGCGGCGATCGCAGCCGCCTCCAAACCCCGCGTGCGCTTCCTTACCGTGCACTGTGACCAAGCTGATCGGCTCATTGAATCCGGCTCGCGTGAAATCGCTCCCCAGTTGCTCGGGGTCACGGCCCTCACCAGTATCGGGCGCGCGGAGATGACTGCGGCCGGCTGGTACGCGCCGGACCTGAGCGTCGAAGACTTGGTGCTGCGGCGCGCCGCCATCGCCCGCGACGCGGGCTGCGCCGGCGTGGTCTGTTCCGGGAACGAAGTCCAGGCCATCAAGCAGCGCTTCGGCCGCGACTTCCTCGTGGTCACCCCCGGCATCCGTCCGGCCTGGGCCGCAGTTCCAGGAGACGATCAACGACGCGCGGTCACCCCCGCCGAGGCCGTCGCCGCGGGCGCGGATTTCATCGTGGTGGGACGGCCGATCCGCGCGGCGAAGGATCCGGCTGAAGCGGCGGCGCGGGTCGTGGACGAAATCGAAAAAGTCCTCGGTCCGGCCGACTGACGCCGCCCTCCCTTGCGATCAACGTTGCGACGACGCGACGAGCCTCCCGAGACTACGCTTTCACCCAATCTTCAATCGGACGCGAGAGAAACTGCTCGACCGGAATGCCATCGCCGCCGATCAGAAGTGTCCGCTTCGGTTTGAACGCCTGCGCAAACGCCGCTACGCCGGCCTGGGCTTCTCGAACACGGCCGCTTTTCACTTCGATCGCCACGAGGCCTCGCCCTGCACGCACGACAAAATCCACTTCCTTATCGCGGTCGCGCCAGTAAAACACCTCGCAGGCGCCCGTGGCCGCGGCATTCGCCCAATAGGCGCCGACCGCCGATTCGGTGAGACGCCCCCAGAATGCGCGGTCACCGCGCGCCTCCTTAAGCGTCATCCCCGACTGCGCCGTCATCAGCGCGGTGTTCAACACCTGCAACTTGGGGCTGGAGCCGCGTTGACGTGCGACGTCGCCGGCGAACTTTTGCAGGCCGGTGATCATCCCCGCGCCGGCCAACAGATCGAGATAGTGCGCGAGTGTCGTCACGTTCCCCGCCTCGTGCAACTGACCGAGCATCTTGGTGTACGAGAGAATCTGGCCCGAGTAGCGGCACCCGAGATGGAACAGACGCCGAAGCAGGGCCGGCTTGTCCACGCGCGACAGGAGCAACACATCGCGCGAGATCGTCGTCTCAATTAACGAATCGATGATATAGCGCGCCCACCGGTCATGCTCGCGGATCAGCGGGGCCGCGCCCGGATAGCCGCCGTAAAAGAGATAGGTGTCGAGCGACCAGCCGAACGCGGCCTTCATCTCCGCGAACGACCAGTGCGGAAGACGCAGCACCTCGAAGCGCCCGGCCAAGCTCTCCGTGAGGCCGCGGGCGATGAGCAGCGGCGCCGACCCGAGCAACACCACCTTGAGCGGGCGCCGGGCGCGCGTGTCCTCGTCCCACAGACGCTTGACGGTCTCGGACCACCCCGAGATTTTCTGAATTTCGTCCAAGACGAGTACCGCGCCGGACTTACCGGCGTCGCGGGCGGTCAGCCTCGCGGCCTCCCACTGCTGCTCGATCCACTCGCGCCCGCGTAGCGTAGGCTCGTCCGCGCTGGCGAACCGCGCCTCGCCCCCCGTCGCCTCAATGACCTGTCGGACGAGCGTGGTCTTGCCGACCTGCCGCGGTCCGGCCACCGCCTGGATGAACCGGCGTGGTTCGGCCAGACGGCGGGTGAGGATTTTGGCATGGGGACGCGTGTAGACCATGAACAATTTACTCAATATGATGAGCAAGTTTACTTAATACATCGAGTAAATTCAAGATGGTAGCCTGGCGCATGATCTGAGAGGCGATCGACCATGCGCCCGGCCTGAGCGTCAAGGAGCTGGTGCTGCGACGCGCCGCCATCGCCCGCGACGCGGGCTGCGCGGGCGCGGTCTGCTCCGGGAACGAAGTCCACGCTATCAAGCTACGATTCGGCCGCGACTTCCTCGTGGTCACCCCCGGCATCCGTCCGGCCTGGGCCGCAGTTCCAGGAGACGATCAACGACGCGCGGTCACCCCCGCCGAGGCCGTCGCCGCGGGCGCGGATTTCATCGTGGTGGGACGGCCGATCCGCGCGGCAAAGGACCCCGCGGAAGCGGCTGCACGCGTGGCGGCGGAACTCGCGGAAGCCCTCGACCTGAACCGCTGACAGCGATCGACATATTGAAAGTCTCATGGCTGTGTGTTATATCCGTCCGGCGCGTAGTCTGGCTGTTCACCTCAACAGGGAGGGAATCATGCGGAAACAGATGGGACGTGCAGTGATCACGTGCTCGGCGGCGGCCTTGGCCGTGGCGTTGGCGTGGACACCCGCGACGGCGGCGGAGAAAGACACCATGTCGGTCAAGATGCCGGGAACCAGCGGACCACAAGCGCGAAGTGGCCCCGGCTGCGGCTTGGGCTACCTGCTCTTTCAAGGACAGAAAGGCCTCATTCCGCAGGTCCTTGCCGCGACGACCAACGGCACCTTCGGCAATCAAACCTTCGGCATGACGACCGGAACCTCGGGCTGCTCGCAAGACGGGATCGTGAGCCGTGAGCACGAGGCCGAAGTCTACGCGCAGGCCACGATTGAGAACCTGTCCCAGGAGATGGCACAAGGCCAGGGCGAGCACCTGGCGTCCTTGGCAACATTGATGGGCGTGCCCGCCGAGTTGCACGCCGCGTTCTTTCAATTGACGCAGCAGCACTACGCCACGTTGTTCCCGACCGAACAAAACGACGCCGCCCTGATGTTGACGGCGCTGAAGTCCGTGTTGGCGACGGACCCGGTGTTGGCGAGCGTGGGATCACCCGCCTAACGACCTTCGACGCAAGTTAGCCGAGGGGGCTCGTCAACATCGGTTGCACGAGCCCCCTCTTTTTGTACCGTGTCGCGATATCTCGTCACCGCGTTGCTCGCCGCCGGCCTGTGGCTCGGATGGTCCGGCGACGGGCACGGCCAGATCGTTCCGGCCGACTCCTATCTTGATGAACTCGTCGACAACGCTCGCGCGCAACAATTGGCACGGACCCGCGAGTGGGCGGTCTTGCTGCACTACCATCGAAGCGCGCTGGGGGGCGTGATCAGCGAAGCCGACGGCGCGGATTTTTTTCTGGCGCCGGACGGCAAGCGGAATCCCGAATCAGAGTTGGCCGCCACGCTCGCCGCGTTTTTCTCGCCGCCGGTCGCTGATCCCATGGTGCTTCACCCGCAATGTCGCTTCGTGGCCCGGTACGCCTGGCTCAACGCGCGGCTGGGGTTTGACTCGGCCCGGCTGCCGCCGCAAGACTGTCCTCGCTTTCGCGAGTGGATGGCCGCGCTCGATCCCGAATCCGCGACCCTGATTTTTCCGTCGGCGTACATGAACAATCCCTCCTCGATGTTCGGGCACACCCTGCTGCGGATCGATCACGCCAACCGCTCGGAGAACAATCGCCTGCTGGACTACACGGTCAATTTCGCCGCGGCCACGGACCGGCCCACAGCGCTCATCTCGATCATCCTCGGAGTGACCGGTGGTCTGCCCGGGCGTTTCTCCATCACGCCCTACTACATCAAGGCCAAGGAGTACAGCGATCTTCAGAGCCGGGACATCTGGGAGTACCGGCTCGCGTTCAGCCGCGAACAGATCGAGAACATGCTCCGGCACGCGTGGGAAATGGGGAATACCTATTTCGACTATTTTTTCTTCACGCAAAACTGTTCTTACCAACTCCTCGCGCTCCTCGACGCGGCCGACCCCACGCTGCACCTGGCGGATCGTTTCCCGGCCTGGACCATTCCGACCGACACGGTTCGGGCGGTGCTCGATGTCCCGGGTCTCGTGACCCGCGTCTCGTTTCGACCCGCCTTGAGCACGCAATTGCTCCACCACCGATCCGGGCTGGATCCCTCCGAAGACGCGTGGCTGTTTCAGGTGCTTCGAGATCCGGCGGCCGTGGACAGCGGGCCGTTCGAGGCCTTGCCGGAGGCGCGCCGCGCCGCGCTGATCGACGTCGCCACCGAATATTTGGCGTATCGGAAGGTCGACGACCCCGACCGAATCGACCGCTACAACGCCCGGCAACGTCGATTGCTGGTGGAGCGCGCCGCGCTCCACGTGGCCTCCGACGATGCCCCGCCCCCGACCCCGCCGCCGCCGGAAGCGGGGCACGAGACCATGCGCGTCGGTATCGGAGGCGGGCGGACCGGAGACGAGTGGTTCGGCCAAGTGGCGGTCCGCCCGGCGCTCCACGACCTGCTCGGCGACGAGACCGGCTACACGCCGAACACGCACCTCGAATTCATGAACACCGTGCTGCGCTATAACCGGACCTCTCAGGTCAGCCTCAACCGCCTCGACGTGGTTCGCATCATCTCGCTCACGCCCTACGATCGTTTGATCGCGAAGCCGTCCTGGCAAATCAGCACCGGGTTTTTCCCTGTGGACGATCTCTCCTACCGAGATCGCAGCGCGCCGACGCTCGAATTCGGAATCGGCGGCGCGGCGCAGAGCGGATGGTGGCGCCGTGAAGTCTGGTATCTCCTGGGCGAGGTCGCGGGGCAGTACGGCGCCGTCTTCGACCACCGCTATCGCGCCGGACTCGGCGCCACCGGCGGGCTGCTCTTCGATGTCACCGCCAAATCACGGGCGCACGCCTTTGCCAGCTACCGGGCCTTCACGCTCGGCCACCGTTCGTCGGACCTCGTGAACGGACTCGAACTGCGCTACACGGTATCGAAAGACTGGGATACGCGCGTCCACTGGAGCCGGCGGCCGGACCGATCGGAAGCCGTGCTGGCGATCAACGCGTATTTCTAGATCGCCGTCCCTCGATGGGGACTCCCTCGATGGGGACGCTGTTAACTAATTAACTTTCACCTATCTGTCTTGAGGGGATTTCATGAGGAGCGCCCCCGTGCCAAGCCGCCCCTCTCCGACGCGGTGGTCCTTCGAGACCTTGCCTCGGACGATCGATTCTGCTATCGTTAGACAATATTCTTATCGATGGAGTCCTCATGGCTACGGTGACCGTCTCCCCCAAGTATCAAGTCGTGATCCCTCGCGAGATTCGCGAATCGCTCGGACTGAAGCCCGGCGCCAAAGTTCAGGTCTTCCGCTACGAAGATCGTATTGAGTACGTCCCGGTCAAAAAGCTCACCGAGATGCGCGGCTTTCTGAAGGGCATCGATACGACGGTCCCTCGAGAGGAAGACCGGGTATGAATGTGGTCGATTCGAGCGGATGGCTCGAGTATTTCGCCAACGGTCCGAACGCCGACTTCTTCGCCGCGCCCCTGCTCGATCGAGCCCGCCTCCTCGTCCCGACCATCTGCGTGCTGGAAGTGTTCAAACGCGTGCTCCAACAACGGGACGAGCAAGCCGCCCTTCAGGCAATCGCCTTGATGCATCAAGGCCGCCTGGTCGATCTGGATGCCTCGCTCGCCGTCTCCGCCGCGAAGCTAGGGGTGCAAAGCAAGCTCCCGCTTGCTGACAGCGTGGTCTTAGCCACGGCCCGCGCCCACCGTGCCGTGGTCTGGACGCAGGATGCGGATTTTGAGGGCTTGGAGGCCGTTCGGTTCAAAAAGAAACGGGGATAGGGTCTACGACAAGAGAGCCGCTGCCAGGCGCACCGCGAACCGGTGAGGGACTCTTTGTCGACATCACATCATCTTGCTTTTGATTGACAAGTCTCTTTGAGGCTGTGTACTCTGGTTGCCATTTCACGATCCCTTTCTCCCGAATCAAAATGACACCTTCGCCGAGTCCTGCGGATCGCCCATGATCATTTCTCGCGCTTGCACCATCATCGGTTGCATTGTGATCGGCTTGGCGGTGGCTGCCTGTACGCCGAAGGCATCCAATGACATCAAGATCGGCGCGGCCGGGCCCATGACCGGGGATCAGAGCAAGATGGGCACGGATTTACGCCACGGCGTGGAACTCGCGGTGGAGGAGTGGAACGCCAAGGGCGGCGTATTGGGCAAGAAGATCGTCCTCCAAGTTGAGGACGACCAGCACGATCCCAAGCAGGCCGTGGCGGTGGCCAACAAGTTCGTCCATTCCGGCGTGGTCGGCGTGATCGGGCACTGGAATTCCAGCGCCTCGATCCCGGCCTCGGGCGTGTACCACCAGGCCAAGGTGGTGATGATCACGCCCGCGTCCACCAACCCGCAGCTCACCGAACAAGGGTTCCCCACGATCTTTCGCGTGTGCGGGCGTGACGACCAGCAAGGTCCGGTGGCCGCGCGTTTCGTGCGCGAGCGCTTCCCGTCCGGCAACGTCGCGATCCTGCACGACAAAACCACGTACGGCCAAGGACTCGCCGAGCAGTTTCAGCACGCGCTGGGACCGGGCGCCAAGATCGCGTTTTCGTCGGGCGTCACGCAGGGCGACAAGGATTTCCGCGCGGTGCTCACCACGGTCAAATCCGCCAAACCCGACGTGATCTTTTTCGGCGGCATCTACCCCGAAGCCGGCCTGCTGGCCCGGCAGGCGCGCGAGTTGGGCCTCGCCGCACCGTTGATCGCGGGGGACGGCACGTACGACCAGAAGTTCCTGGAGATCGCGGGGCCGGCGGCCGAGGGCAGTTTCCTGACGTTCGGGCCCGACCCGTCGGGCATTCCGCAGGCGCAGGCGTTCCTCGCCAACTACCACGAGCGGTTCGGACAACACGGCCCGTATTCGATCTACGCGTACGACGCGGCCAACGCCTTGCTCACCGCCATCGTCCAGGCCAACACGACCGACGGGATGAAGGTCGCCGAGGCCATCCGCGCCATGACGCACGCGGGTGCGCAGGGCGAGATTCGGTTCGACGCCAAAGGCGACGTGCTCAACGCCCCCTACATCGTCTGGACCGTGAAGAATGGTCAGTTCGAGCAACACTGGACGCCGGGTCAGGATGGTTAGCCGGTGCGCCAGTTCGCCAGTGCGCCGGTTAGGACCTGACCGCATTTCGCTTTCCGCCCGACCGGCTAACCGGCCAACCGGCTAACCGGCGCACCCCGCCTTCTCACGATATCGATCGATGTTCCTCCAACAACTCATCAACGGCCTGACCCTCGGCGGGGTGTACGCGCTCGTGGCGCTCGGCTACACCATGGTGTACGGCATTCTGGAGTTGATCAACTTCGCCCACGGCGAGATCTACATGCTGGGCGCGTACCTCGGCATTCTCTCGCTGGGCGTCATGACGATCTGGGGCTGGACCCAAACCGCGCCGCTGCTCTCGCTCGTGGCCGCGGTGCTGATCGCCGCGTTGTACTGCGGCGCGGCGGGAGCCACCATGGAACGCGTGGCGTATCGCCCGTTGCGCCGGACCCACCGCCTCACGCCGTTGATCTCCGCGATCGGCGTCTCGATCATGCTGCAAAACGTGGTGATGCTCACGCAAGGCTCCGGCGATAAGGCGTTCCCGACGATCGGGGGCCCGCCCGCCACGTACGCCCTCGGCGGGGCCACCATCTCGGGCGTGCAAGTGGCGATCATGGTGGTGTCGGCCGCACTGATGGCCGGCCTGCACCTGTTGATCCGCCGCACCGACCTCGGCCTGGCCATGCGCGCGACGGCGCAGGACCCGCGCATGGCGGGACTGGTCGGCATCAACGTGAACCGGGTGATCACCGCCACGTTCGTGATCGGCTCCGCGTTGGCCGCGATCGCGGGCGTGATGGTGGCCATGTACTACGGGGTGGTGAACTTCTTCATCGGCTACGTGGCGGGGTTGAAGGCGTTCACCGCCGCGGTGTTGGGCGGCATCGGCAACATCCCGGGCGCCATGTTGGGCGGGGTGGTCCTGGGCGTGGCGGAAGGACTCGGCGCGGGCTACATCTCCAACGAGTACAAGGACGTGATCGCGTTCGTGATCCTCATCGTGGTCCTCCTGGTTCGCCCCACCGGCCTCATGGGCGAACGCGTGCCTGAAAAAGTATGAGAGCCGCGCTTGCCGCAGCCGGCGTGGCCGCCGCCTTGCTGCTGCCGCTGGGCGGGTGGCGGCAGGCCGCGGGCCTCGGACTGGCGACCGGCCTGATCGTCTCCGCGTGGTCGCTCACGCGCGCCAAACCTTCGTGGTTCGCGCGCGTCTCGACGTCCGCGAGGCCCGCGGCCACGCGACTCGCGGACGTCGCGCGACGCTCACAGCCCGCCGTGCGCGCCCTGGCCGTGGTCGCGTTGTTGGCCGCGCCGCTCGTCCTGAACAACTACGTGCTCGACGTGCTCACGCTCGCGTGGCTCTACGTGGTGCTCGCGTTGGGCCTCCAGATCACGGTGGGACTGGCCGGGTTGTTGGATCTCGGCTACGTCTCGTTCTACGCGATCGGCGCCTACAGCTACGCCCTGGCCTCCACCGCGCTGGGCGTGCCGTTTTGGATCGGGCTCCCGCTGGGCGCGCTGGTCGCGGCCGCGTTCGGCGTGTTGCTGGGCGTCATCACGTTGCGCCTGCGCGGGGACTATCTGGCGATCGTCACGTTGGGGTTCATCCAGATCGTCCACCTCGTGCTGGTCAATTGGGATTCGGTCACCAACGGTCCCAACGGGATTTTGGGCATCGGCCGGCCGCACATCGGCCCCTTCACCCTGGCGAGCCCGCCGCAATTCTATTACGTGACGTTCGCGATCGCGTTGCTGGCGATCGTCGTGAATACCCGCCTGCGCGCCTCGCGCACCGGCCGGGCGTTGATGGCGATCCGGGACGACGAACTCGCCGCGGAAACCATGGGCGTGCCCACCATGCGCCTGAAGGTGTTGGCGTTCGCCTTGGGCGCGGCGTGGGCCGGCGTGGCGGGCGTGTGTTTCGCGGCGCGGTACGCCTTCGTCTCTCCCGAGAGTTTCACGTTTTTCGAGTCGATCGTCGTGCTCGCGATGGTCGTGTTGGGCGGGATGTCCAGCGTCTGGGGCGTGGCCGCGGGCGCGGTGGCGATCGTGCTGTTGCCCGAAGTGCTCCGGGGCGCGGCGGAGTTTCGCATGCTCGCGTTCGGCGCGGCGCTGGTGGCGATGATGGCGTGGCGGCCCGAGGGTCTGGCGCGCCGCGCCGCGATGCGCCGCGCGAGGCCCGCGTGACCGGCGAGGGGCCGTTGCTGCGCGCGCACGGCGTGACCAAAACGTTCGGCGGCCTAACCGCGCTCGACGGCGTGAGCGTGGCGATCGAACGCGGGATGATCGCGGCCCTGATCGGCCCCAACGGCGCGGGCAAAACCACGTTTTTCAATTGTCTGACCGGATTGACCCCGCCGGACGCGGGGACGATCGCGTTCAACGGCTCGCCGCTGACCGGGCTGGCGCCGCACGCGGTCGCGACGCGCGGCGTCACGCGCACGTTCCAGAACGCGCGCCTGTTCGGAGCCCTCACCGCGCGCGAAAACGTGATGGTCGGCGCGTATTGCCGCCAACGAGCCCGGTTGCTGGGCTCCATCCTGCGGACCGCGCCCGCCCGCGCCGAAGCGGTCGAAGCGGAGGACGCCGCGGGAAAGTGGCTCGACTTCGTCGGCATCGCCGACGCGGCGGACGCGTGCGCGGGCGAACTCGCTTACGGCGTGCAGCGCCGGCTGGAAATCGCCCGCGCGCTCGCCAGCCGCCCCGCCTTGTTGTTGCTCGACGAGCCCGCCGCCGGCATGAATCCCACCGAAACCCTGGCGTTGGCCGGGCTGATCCGCCGCATCCGGGAAATCGGCGTCACCGTGCTGCTCATCGAACACGACATGAAGGTGGTGATGGGGGTCTCGGACCACGTGATCGTGTTCGATCACGGCGTGAAGATCGCGGAAGGGTCGCCGGCCGAGGTCCAGCGCGACCCGGCCGTGATCGAAGCGTACCTGGGCACCGCCACCGACCCGGCATGTTGACGGTTGAACAGCTTCGCGTCGCCTACGGACCGATCGAAGCCGTCAAAGGCATCGACCTCGCCGTCCGCGCCGGGGAGATCGTGGCCCTCATCGGCGCGAACGGCGCGGGCAAGAGCACGACGTTGATGACCATCGCCGGCGCGACCCCGGCGAGCGGCGGAGCGATCCGCTTCCGGGGCGACGCGATCCACGGCCGCGCGGCCTGCGAGGTCGTGCGCCGCGGCCTGGCGCTCGTCCCGGAAGGGCGGCGGATCTTCCGGCGGATGACGGTCATGGAAAATTTGCGGACCGGCGCGCTCGCGCGCCGGGACCGCGCGCGGGTCGCGGAGTCGCTGGACCGGGTCTTCGGCTATTTCCCGCTGTTGCGCGACCGTCGCGCACAACTCGGCGGCACCCTCAGCGGCGGCGAGCAGCAAATGCTCGCGATCGGCCGCGCGTTGATGGCCGGTCCGACCCTGCTGCTGCTGGATGAACCGTCGTTGGGACTGGCCCCATTGATGGTTGAGCGAATTTTTGAGATCATTCGGGCCATTCATGGCGCGGGGACCACGATGTTGCTGGTCGAACAGAACGCGCACACGGCGCTGGCGTTGGCGGATCGGGCGTACGTGATGGAAACCGGACGGATCGTGCTGCACGGACCGGCCGCCGTGCTTCGGCGGGACCCGAAGGTCCGTGCCGCGTATTTGGGAGAGGAGACGCAGTGACGACGCCGACACAGGGATTGTTGACCACCGCGCTGCACGCGGCGCATCAGGCGCTGGGCGCCAGACTCGTGGACTTCGCCGGCTGGGAGATGCCGATTTCGTACGCCGGGACCGTGGCCGAACACCTGGCGGTGCGCCGCGCCGCGGGCGCGTTCGACATCGGCCACATGGGCCGGCTGCGCGTTCGAGGCCCCGGCGCGACCGCGTATTTGGAGTCGATCGTCACCCGCGGCGTGAGCGACCTCGCGACCGGCGCGGCGCGCTACGCGTTGGTGTGCAACGAACGGGGCACGCTCCTGGACGACATCTTCGTGTACCGCTACGCCGAGGACGACTGGTTGTTGATCGTCAACGGCGCCAACCGCGTCAAGATCGTCGCGTGGATGAACCAACACCGGCCCATGGGCATCACGGTCGAGGATCGGACGTTGGAGACCGGGCTCATCGCGATTCAAGGCCCGCGCAGCCGGGACGTGATCGAGCGGCTGGGCATCCCGCTGCCCACCCCGTTCCGGCTGCACACGTTCATCGAAACCGTGCGCAACGGACGCCCGGTGCTGATCGCGCGCACGGGGTACACCGGCGAGTGGGGCGTGGAAGTGATGGCCGAACACGCGGTGATCGCGGCGTTGTGGGACGACGCCTTGACCCAGGGCCAGTCCGTGGGACTGGTCCCGGTCGGGCTCGGCGCGCGCGACACGCTCCGGTTGGAAATGGGCTACGCCTTGTACGGCCACGAGATCGACGAGACTACGACGCCGCTCGACGCGGGGCTGGAGTGGGCCGTGGATTTCGGCAAGACCGACTTCATCGGCAAAGCCGCGTTATCGGCCCAGCGCAGCCGCGGCCTCACCCGGCGGCTGGTGGGGTTCGAGTTGATCGACAAGGGCGTGCCGCGCCAAGGCCACCCGATCCTGGCCGACGGCGCGCCGGTCGGCGTGGTCACCAGCGGAAATCTGTCGCCGAGTCTCGACAAGGGCGTTGGAATGGGGTATATGGATGCGGCCCGCGCCGTGGACGGAGCGCCGATCGAGATCGACATCCGCGGCAAACACAAGCGGGCGGTCATCACAAAGCCGCCCTTTTATAAGAAGAGGACCTCCCCTTCCTGACCCCTCCCCCCTTGCGGGGGAGGGAAGGGTGGGGGAGAGTTGGGACGAAAGGATTCTTAAATGGAGTACATGCCCAATACCGCGGACGACCACCGCGCCATGCTGGCCACCATCGGGGTGGAGCGATTCGAGGACTTGCTCACCGAGATTCCCCCGCGCGCGCGGCTGAATCGCCCGTTGGCTTTGCCGCCCGCGCTCAGCGAATTGGAGGTGCGCCGCGAGATCGGCGGCCTGCTCGACCGCAACGCCCACGCGGACCGCTCGCCGTGTTTTCTCGGCGCGGGCGCGTACGATCACGCCATCCCGTCGATCGTGCCGTTTCTGGCGTCGCGATCCGAGTTCGCGACCTCGTACACCCCCTATCAGGCCGAGATGAGCCAGGGGATGTTGCAGACCATCTTCGAGTTCCAAACCATGGTCTGCGAGCTGACCGGCATGGACGTGGCCAACGCCTCGATGTACGACGGCGCGTCCGCGCTCGCCGAAGCCGCGCTCATGGCCTGCCGGGTGACCAAACGTTCGCGCATCGTGGTGGCCGGCACGATCCACCCGCACCATCGCGCGGTGATCGGCACGTATCTGTCCGGCATTTCGCACCCGATCCACACGGCGCGGATCGTGGACGGTCGCGTGGATCTGAACGACCTCCGTCAGGCATTAACCGACGACACCGCCGCGGTACTGGTCCAGCACCCCAATTTCCTAGGCAACCTGGAAGACGCGGCCGCGATCGCGGAGGCCGCGCACGGCCGCGGCGCGCTCGCGGTGGCGTCGGTTGATCCTCTCTCGCTCGGCCTACTGGCCCCGCCCGGTGTCTGGGGCGCGGACGTGGCCGTGGGTGAAGGCCAGGCGCTGGGGAATCCGATGTCCTTCGGCGGGCCGTTCGTGGGGTTCATGGCGACCAAAAAGGACTTTATGCGCCAGATCCCGGGCCGGATCGTGGGCGCCACCGTGGACACCAAGGGGCGACCGGGCTACTGCTTGACGCTCCAGGCGCGCGAGCAGCACATTCGTCGCGAACGCGCCACGTCGAACATCTGCACGAACCAGGCGTTGATGGCGCTCACCGCGTCGATCTACCTGGCCACGCTGGGACCCACCGGGCTGCGCGAGGTAGGCGAGCAGTGCCTGGCCAAGTCGCACTACGCGGCCGAACGGATCGCGGCCGTCAAGGGCTTTGCGCGCGCCTCGTCCGCCCCGTTCTTCAAGGAGTTCGTGGTGCGCACCCCGCGCCCGCCCGCGGACGTCAACGCGGCCCTGCTGAAGGCCGGAATCATCGGCGGACTGGACCTGGGGCGGTTCGACCCGGCGTGGACCAACCACTGGTTGGTGTGCGTGACGGAAAAACGGACGTGCCAAGAGATTGATCGGTTGGTTGACGTGTTGGGACGACCTTTTTAAT
The DNA here is from genome assembly GCA_049325295.1 of Nitrospirota bacterium. Taxonomy (GTDB): domain Bacteria; phylum Nitrospirota; class Nitrospiria; order 2-01-FULL-66-17; family 2-01-FULL-66-17; genus JBFLXB01. Next base: position 60,806 of record JBMOMD010000018.1, on the reverse strand, counting down.
AGAGAGACGTTGTTCGATGTTCGTTGTTGGTTATGAGCAGACCCCGGACAACGAACAACAAACAACGAATACCGCCTCGCGCCTTTACAGATAAGAACCACAGGAGAACCGATGCCTGAACCGTTATTGTTCGAGAAGAGCACCAGTGGCCGCCGAGGATACGCCTTCCCGGCGCTGGACGTACCGGCGACGTCGGCTGATTCGATTCCGCAGACGGTGCGCCGCGCCACTCCGCCCGCCTTGCCGCAACTGAGCGAAGTGGACGTGATCCGTCACTACACGCGCCTCTCGCGCGAGAACTACGGTGTGGACGCGGGGTTCTACCCCTTGGGGTCCTGCACCATGAAATACAACCCCAAGATCAACGAAGAAATGGCCCGGCAGCCCGGCGCGGCTCTGGCGCACCCGCTCCAAGGCGAAGCCCTGTCGCAGGGCGCGTTGCGCTTGATGTGGGAACTGGAACAAGGGTTGAAGGAAGTCGCGGGCGTGGACCGCGTGTCGCTGCAACCCGCGGCCGGCGCGCAGGGCGAGTTCGCGGGCATCCTGATGATCCGCGCGTACCACGCGGCCAAGGGCTCGCCGCGCCGCCGGGTGTTGATCCCGGACTCGGCGCACGGCACCAATCCCGCGACCGCGGCATTGGCCGGGTACGAGGTCCAGACCGTGCATTCCAACGCCGAAGGCCTGGTGGACGTGTCCGACCTGGCCAAGCTGATCGATCAGGAGTGCGCCGCGTTGATGTTGACCAACCCGAACACGCTGGGATTGTTCGAGAAGGAAATTCTCGACATCGCCCGCATCGTGCACGACGCGGGCGCATTGCTCTACATGGACGGCGCGAATCTCAACGCGTTGTTGGGGCTGGTGCGGCCCGGGGACATGGGATTCGACGTGGTGCACTTCAATTTACACAAGACCTTTTCGACGCCGCACGGCGGCGGCGGACCGGGCGCGGGGCCGATCGGCGTGAAAGCCGCGCTCATCCCCCATCTCCCGACGCCCACCGTGGAACGCGACGGCGACCGGTTCTATTTGGACGACAACCGTCCGCACTCCATCGGCCGGTTGCACGGCTTTTACGGCAACTTCGGCATCCTGGTGCGCGCGTACACGTATCTGCGGCGGCTGGGCGCGGCGGGACTCGCGGACATCAGCCGTCACGCCATCATCAACGCCAATTACGTGCGCGCGCGTCTCGGCGGCGCGTACCAGGTCGCGTACGATCGCGCGTGCATGCACGAATGCATCTTTTCGGCGAAACGCCAACGCGCCAAGGGCGTGCACGCGTGGGATATCGCCAAACGCCTGATCGACTACGGCATCTACCCGCCCACCATCAATTTCCCGATGGTGGTGGAGGAGGCCATCATGGTCGAGCCGCCGGAGAGCGAGTCGAAGCAAATGATCGACGCGTTCTGCGACGCCATGTTGACCATCGCCAAGGAGTGCGAGGACCAACCCGACCTGGTCAAGACCGCGCCGCACACCACGCCCCGTTCGCGTTTGGACGAAGTGTTGGCGGCGAGGAAACCGCAGGTCCGGTGGGTGAAACATGGTTAGCCGGTGCACCGGTACGCCAGTGCGCCGGTTGAAGGCGGCCCGGAGACCGCAACAGCGCTTTGAACCGGCCAACCGGCCAACCGGCCAACCGGCCAACGCCCCATGGCACTAACCCACGACATCCTGATCATCGGCGGCGGGTTGGCGGGCATGCGCGCCGCGATCGAAGTGCCGGAGGGCCTGGACGTGGCGTTGATCTCCAAGGTGCACCCCCTGCGCAGCCACTCGGTGGCGGCGCAGGGCGGCATCAACGCCGCGATCGACCCCGCGGACTCGTGGGAGTCACACACGTTCGATACGGTCAAGGGCAGCGACTACCTCGGGGACCAGGACGCCATCGAGGTGATGTGCCGGGAGGGGCCCGAGGATATTTTCGAATTGGAACGCCGAGGCGCGATTTTCAGCCGCACGTCGGAAGGCGCGATCGCGCAACGCCCGTTCGGCGCCGCGAGTTTCCCCCGCACCTGTTACGCGGCGGATCGCACCGGGCACGCCCTGTTGCACGTCATGTACGAACAACTCGTTCGCCGCGACGCGCGCACGTATTCCGAGTGGTACGTCACGTCGCTGGTGATCGAGGACGGCGCGTGCCGCGGGTGCGTGGCCATGAACGTGCTGACCGGCGAGATGGAGGTCATCGCGGCCAACGCCGTGATCCTGGCCACCGGCGGCTATGGCCGCGTGTTCTCGCTCAGCACCAACGCGCTGATCAACACCGGCGACGGCATGAGCATGGCGTACCGCGCGGGCGCCCCGCTGATGGACATGGAGATGGTGCAGTTTCACCCCACCACGCTCAAGCGCACCGGCATTCTGATCAGTGAAGGCGCCCGCGGCGAGGGCGGCTACCTGCTTAACGCGGCGGGCGAACGGTTCATGGCCAAATACGCGCCCAACAAGGTGGAGCTGGCGAGCCGCGACGTGGTCTCGCGCGCGGAGCAGGAAGAAATCGACGCGGGGCGCGGGGTGAACGGTTGCGTGCTGTTGGATCTACGGCACCTGGGCCGGCAAAAGATCCTGGAACGCCTCCCCCAGATCCGCGAATTGGCCCTCACCTACGTGGGCGTCGACGCGATCGAGGCCCCGATCCCCATCCGCCCCGGCGCGCACTACAGCATGGGCGGGATCAAGACCGACTCGTGGGGACGCACCGCGATCCCCGGATTGTACGCGGCCGGCGAGTGCGCGTGCGTGAGCGTGCACGGCGGCAACCGCCTGGGCGGCAATTCGCTGCTGGACACGATCGTGTTCGGCCGGCGCAGCGCGCAAGACGCGCTCAAACAGATTCAAGGGCGGTCCGCGCCGCGGGACGTGGGCCGAGCCGAACTGGCGCGCGACCGCGACCGGGTCGAGGCGATTCGCCACCGCACGTCCGGAGAACGGGTCGCCGCGGTGCGCGACGCGCTGGGACAGATCATGAGCGACGACGTGGGCGTGTTCCGCACGCGCGAGAAACTGGAGCGCGCCCGCGAGGCGCTGCGCGCCGTGCGTCCACGCGTGGAATCGGTGGTCATTCAGGACAAGAGCCGCGTGTTCAACACCGAGTTGGTCTCGGCGCTGGAACTGGGCTCGCTGATGGATCTGGCCGAAACCATCGTGGCGGGCGCGATCGCGCGGCAGGAAAGCCGGGGCGCGCACGCGCGCCGGGACTTCCCGACCCGCGACGACGTGAACTGGCTCAAGCACACCATGGCCTACTACACGCCGGGTGGGCCGCGGCTCGATTACTTACCGGTGACGATTACGAAGTACCCGCCGAAGGAACGGACGTACTAACCTCAGCTAGCGAAGCCACCCGCAGGCCCTGCCTTCCCGGGCCGAGGATGGAGAGAGCGTCGATGTGTTACGCTAGCGTGGTTGGAACAACATTGGGTCAACTGCATCTTGCAGCCTCGGGCCGGGAAATCAGGCCCTCCGTTGCACACCGCTAGCGAGGGAGGGCGGAGGGGGTAGGATTCGAACCCACGTCCCTTTCGGGATACGGTTTTCAAGACCGTCGCCTTCGACCACTCGGCCACCCCTCCCATCCTCGCTTACGTAGCGCCTCGCAGGCCCTGTAATCCCGGGCCGAGAAGCGAGACGCCTTTGACCCTTGACCTTTCCCTAATCCTCGCTTGCGTAGCCTACCACACTCCCAACCCTACCCTTCGCCCCCTCACCCCGTCTTCTTCCCCTGCTGTTCTTGCCCTCCCCGACCCAACCACACCGTCACGTTCTCGCTCTGGAAGTGCGCCACCGCCACGTCGAGCACGCCGTCCGCGTTGAAGTCGGTCGCCACCGCGGCGAACGGTCCGCGGTCGGTCTGATAATCGAACGGCGGGAACCGAAAGCTGCCGTCGCCGTTGCCCACCACCACCGAAAGACTGTGACTGACCGTGTTGGTCACGGCCACGTCCAGGCGGCCGTCGCGGTTGAAGTCCCCCGGGGCGATGAACACCGGTCCGCTCTCCGCGGCAAAGCCGTGCCCTTCGTCGAATCCGCCGTCGCCCTTTCCCAGAAACAGGGTCAGGAGATTTCTGGGACCGTCGGTCTCGACCAGGTCCACGTGACCGTCGCCGTTGAAGTCGCCCATGGTCAGGTAAATCGGCCGGATATGGTTGCCGTATTCTCCGGCCGGCGCGAAATGGCCCGCGCCGTCGCCGAGAAAGATCGACACGTTCCCCTTCATGTGGCCGCTGTTGGCCACCGCGAGATCGACGCGGCCGTCGCGATTGAAGTCCGTGGCCACCACCGACGCGGGCGTATCGCCGGGATCAAAGACGGCCCCGTCGTGAAACCCGCCGGTCCCGTCTCCCAGCAGGATCACGAGATGGTCGAATCGCAGGCACACGGCCAAGTCAACGAGGCCGTCGCCGTTAAAGTCCCCGGCGGCGAGCGCCAGCGGCGATTGGCCGACCGGACGGTGCACGGCATCCTCGAACGTGCCGTCGCCGCGATTTTTCAAAATCGACAGCGAGTTGCTTCCGTTGTTGACCACCGCCAGATCGGGCGCGCCGTCCTGCGTGAGATCCGCCGCCACCAACATCTTCGGCAGTTCCCCCACCCGATACCGGACGCGCTCGGCAAACATGCCCTCGCCGGTCCCCAGGAGCACGGACACATTCTGCCCGTTGATGTTCGCGGTCACCAAATCCGGAACCTTGTCGCGATTGAGATCAGCGGTCGCAAGGAACGTGGGATTGTTCCCGACCTGGTAGACCCCGGTCGGCCGAAACAGATCCGGCGTGGGCTCTCGGCCTTTTCCTCGGGTGCAGCCGACGGCTGCGGCAACCACCAACGCCGCGATGAGGATGATGCGGGGGTACATGGGGCGGATTATAGGGACTTCAAAAGGGCCATTGCAAATCAAACGGTATTTTCCTACAATCAGGGGCTTTGCGGGGCGCAGATACGCGCAGAGGACCGCAAGGCGAACGCGTCTCGCAGCCTCGGGCCGGGAAATCCGGCCCTGCGAGGCGCTACGCGAGCGAATTGGCAGAAGACAACGATCGAGAGTCAAGGGCGTCTCGCTTCTCGGCCCGGGAGGGCAGGGCCTGCGAGGCGCTACGCGAGCGCGGAGGAGAGGTGGCCGAGTGGCTGAAGGCAACGGTTTGCTAAACCGTCGTAGGGGCTTAAACCTCTACCGAGGGTTCAAATCCCTCCCTCTCCGCCACGCCGTCCGGCTGGCGACAGCGGCGCTGTTCTGTGCGGGCGTGATGCTCGCGAACGCGGGGTGTCGATCCCAATCAACGCCGCCATCAGCGCCTGAACCGTCGTCGCCCACGACCGGCGAGTCGCCGATGCCGAACGCGCCGGGCTTGCCGTCCGGCCATCCGCAGACCGGCCTGCCTTCGGACATCCCGAAGATCGAGGGCGGCGGGGTGGTCGTGGTCCCCGAATCGGTCAAGGGCAAGTGGGGCGCGGTGCGATTGGTGGTGGAAGATAAATCGAACGGCGCGGTCGTTGAATACGCCGTGCCGCTGCGGAGTCGGTTCGACGTGCCGAATTCGTCCTTGGTGTTCGAGGTCGGCGAATTCTTGCCGGACTTCACCATCCAGGACTCGGTATTCACGTCGGTGACGGACCGTCCGGACAATCCCGCGGTCAAAGTGAAGGTGCTGGACAACGGCGCCGCGGTGTTCGACGCGTGGCTGTTCGCGATGTATCCCTCGGTGCACCCGTTTACGCATCCGCGCTACGGGGTGGCCCTCAAGGAGGGGATACCGGCCAGTTAACGACCGACGCCTCGGACCGTCGGGTGACCGATCGACGCGTCCGATTGTTTTGTTCTGATTCTGACAATTTTCGCGCGCCCATAGCTCAGCTGGATAGAGCGCCGGACTACGAATCCGTAGGTCGGGGGTTCAAATCCCTCTGGGCGCGCCATTTTTCCTACTCGACGCGGAGCCGTCTCCGATGCCGCAGCGCATTCTCATCGTGGATGACAACGCCGCCATGCGGTCGGACATGAGCCGCATTCTCAAGGCCTCCGACCCGCTCTTGGACATTCTGGAAGCGCAGGACGGCATCGACGCGCTCAAGCTGCTCAAGGACTCGAATATCGACGTGATCATCACCGACATGGTGATGCCGCGCATGGACGGCCTCAAGCTGCTCGCCGCGCTCCGTCAGGACGAACGGCTTCAGCACATCCCCGTGATTATGGTCACCTCGCAGAATCAGCTCGAAGAGAAACTGATGACGTTCGAGCACGGCGCCCACGACTTCCTGAACAAACCGTATCACCCGGCCGAGTTGGTGGCCCGGACGCGCGTGATGCTGCGTCTCCGCGCGCAAATGCGCGCCATCGAGCAACAGGCGATCGTCGATCCCCTCACCGGTTTGTACAACCAGAACTACCTCAACGGCGCCGTGACGCGCGAACTCAAGCGATGCCAGCGCTATAACCTGAATCTGTCCTGTTTGATGATCGACGTGGACCATTTCAAATCGATCAACGACACGCACGGTCACCTGGTCGGCGACGAGGTGTTGCGCGGCGTGGGCAAGGTCTTGCAGGCCACGCTCCGCGGTTACGACTTCGCCGTGCGCTACGGCGGCGACGAGTTCCTGGTCATCATCGCCCAGAACAATCCGCTCGGCGCCGTCTACGTCGCCGAACGGATTCGGGAGATGATCCAGAATCAGTCGTTGTCCATCGCCAAGGGCTCCGCGACGTCCGTCACCGTCAGTATCGGCGTGGCGTCCCTGCCCGGAGGCGCCGCGGCCACGCCGACCGTCCTGATCGAGGCGGCGGATCAGGCCCTGTACGAAGCCAAGCGCCAAGGCAGAAATCGCGTCGTGACCGTCACCGCGTCCCCGCCGGCCTGACCGACCGCCCCGCCCGGCGATTGACTTGGCGACTCGCGCGCTTCTATAATTACACTCCCCGCCGCGACGTCGCACGACTTCTCGATCAACGCCCGTACCAGATGATCGGCGGATTGACTCAAAGGAGCCCGCAATGCCAGAGCAAGACAGCCTGATCCCCCACGTCAAACACACCGTCGCGGTCAGCAGCGGCAAGGGCGGCGTGGGCAAAACCACCGTCGCCGTCAACCTGGCCGTGGCGCTCGTTCAGCGCGGACTGCGGGTCGGACTGCTCGACTGCGACATTTACGGTCCCAACGTGCCCTTGATGATGGGCGTGAAACAAACCGATCTGCGCGGCAGCGAGGGGCAGAAACTCCAGCCCCCGGTTCGTTACGGCGTGAAATTGATGTCCATCGGGTTTTTCGTGCCCGAGGACAGCCCGATCGTCTGGCGCGGCCCCATGATCAACTCCGCGATCCAACAGTTTCTGCGCGACGTGGAGTGGGGCGAGCTGGACTACTTGGTCGTGGACCTGCCGCCGGGAACCGGCGACGCGCAGCTCTCGCTCTCGCAGCTCGTCCCGCTCACGGGCGCGGTGATCGTCACCACCCCGCAAGAGGTCTCGTTGCTCGACTCGCGCAAAGGCTTGGCCATGTTCCAGAAGGTCCACGTGCCGGTGCTGGGCATCGTGGAGAACATGAGTTCGTTCCTCTGCCCGCATTGCAAGGAGCGCACGGACATCTTTTCCCATGGCGGCGGTCAAGCCGCGGCCAAGGCCTTGGGCGTGCCGTTCCTGGGCGAGATTCCCATCGACTTGGCCATCCGCGTGGGCGGCGACGAAGGCCGCCCCGTGGTGGACGGCCACCCGGCGTCCGCGCAAGCCGACGCGTTCCGCGCGGTGGCCGCCGCCGTGGTCGAACAGGTCAAGACCGTCACCGCCGCGGCCACCAAACTCACGATCATCCAATAACGGGCTGCTCAAAAAGTTCCAACTGCAAGGCCGCAGGAAGGAGGAAACCGGAACGTACTGGGTCGTACGTGAGGCGAGTGGCGTCACGAAGAAGTGGCGCCAAGTTACGAGCGCCGCCGAGACGGTGAGGCGGCCGAGGCTCCTCAGATGTCTGCGCCGCAGATGGACTTTTTCAGCAGCTCGCCGGACTTGGCGGTCGCCCCTACCAGATTGCCGCAAGGTACGCCACGGCGAGCGCGGCGTACGCGACGAAGGCCGCGCCCAGGAGCCACTGCGAGGTTCGTCCCGCCACGGCCCACGCGGGAACCACGGGCGCCAGTTTGCGGTTGAGCGCGAACAACGCGACCGGGAAGATCACAGTCCCGATAAAGCCAATGACCGCGCTGGTGAGGATCAGCGGTCCCGGCGCCGCGACCAGCATGGTCAGCGACGTGATGACCGTGAGCACGCCGAGAAACACATAGTACCACTGCCGGACTTCCAGCCGGCGCGCCTTGGGGAACAGCGTGTAGACGATGTCGGCTTGCATGCGGCTCACCGCGTCGGCCGTGGCCATCCAGGTGTCGGTCAAAAACGCGGCGGCCACGAGCAGAAACACCACGCGCCCGAACGTGCCCCAACTCACTTCGAAAAACCGCGCCTGCACCACCGCTAACTCGTAGTCCTGCGGCAGCAGCCCCTTGGGAAAAAGCAACGCGTACGCGAGCAGACACGTCATGAGCGTGGTCGCGAGATTGCCTCCGATCCCGACCAACGCATCCACCGACAGGTACCGACGCCACGTGGCCCATCGCGACGCGTCCTCCGGCGAATCTATCGGCAGCGCGCCGTCCGCGGGAATCGCCTCGGACTTTCCGGCCAGCGGGCCCGTGATCCGACCCACGTGCGCGGCCATCGCGCTGCCCTTGTCGCGCAGCCAATAGGAATAAAAGAGGATCCAAAACCCGCCGAGCCCCGCGAACGTCACCGCGGTGAGCACTTTGGTCGCGTCGGCCGGGTCCCACGGTGGCGACAAGGTCGTGGACACGGTCACCAGCCCGCCGAGGAACTCCGGAGCCACGGCCAGCACCTCGGGCTGCAGACACGCCCACAACAAGCCCGCGACCGTGACGAGCGCGACGGCTTTCATGAACCGCTCGACCAATGTGTACACCACGCCGCTGAACACGATCGCGAGCACGAACACCGCGATCGACGAGTACCCCCAGAACAACGTCTGCCCGCGCGGGGTCCACCCGGACGGGAAATTGGTAAGCGCCGCCAGCGCCGTACCACCTGCCGAGGCGAACGCGCCGAACCACAGAAACGACAACGTCATCAGCACCCACAACACCACGCCCAACCAACGATTGAGGCGAAAGAACCCGTGGAAAATCGTCTCGCCCGTGAGCAAGGTGTAACGGCCGATCTCCACGGTCAGCGGGTACTGCAGGAAACAGGCGGGAATGAGCGCGACCAGAAACGTCAACCCGTACTTGGCCACCACGTACGGCCACCAAATCAACTCGCCGCTGCCCTGCGCCAGCGCCATCCAGACGATGCCGGGACCCAGCGCGGCGCGCCATCCGGGGAAGGCCGGCAGCGGCTTACGGATGGGGAATGAGAAGCCCGTCACGCGGTCATCCGCGAACCGGTTCGTGTTTACACGCCGCGACACGTCGTATTAAGATAGCGTTCCATCGGAGACGTCGTTGCATGTCAGCCCCCGCCACCGAACCGACGCCGGTTCCCCGACACACCAACCGGCTGATCCACGAGACCAGTCCCTACCTGCTTCAACACGCGCACAACCCGGTGGATTGGCGCCCGTGGGGCGACGAGGCGTTCGCCCACGCGCGGGCCGAAAACAAGCCGATCCTGTTGTCCATCGGCTACTCGGCCTGCCACTGGTGCCACGTCATGGAGCACGAGTCCTTCGAAAACGAGGACATCGCCGAACTGATGAACCGGCATTTTATCAACATCAAAGTCGACCGGGAAGAGCGGCCCGACCTTGATCAGATCTACCAGACCGCGTTCCAGGTTTTTAACCGCCGCGGCGGCGGGTGGCCCCTGACGATCTTTATGACGCCGGACGGCAAGCCGTTCCACGCGGGCACGTATTTTCCGCCCACCGACCGTCACGGACTACCCGGGTTTCCGCGCGTGCTCGAAGCCGTGGCCACGGCCTACCGGGACAAAGCCGCCGACCTGGCGCATACCGGGGAGCAGGCGGTGGCGATCCTGGAGAAGATCGACGCCCAGGAGCCCGCCTCGGGCGTGCCGGGACGGGATCTGATCGCGTCGTCGGTGGAGGCGATCAGCCGGTTATTCGAACCCACGCACGGCGGATTCGGGACCGGCCCCAAGTTTCCCAGCACCATGACGCTGGAATTGTTCCTCCGCCACGCGCGGGCCAACCGCGATGAGGACGCCGCCCGGCGCGCCGCGTTCACGGTGCGGATGATGGCGGCCGGCGGCATCTACGACCAACTCGGCGGGGGGTTCCATCGCTACTCGGTGGACGGGCAATGGCTGGTGCCCCACTTCGAGAAAATGCTGTACGACAACGCCCTGCTGCTCCCGCTGGCGCTCGATCTGTTCCAGGTGACGGGCGACGCGGACTTCGCGCGCGTGGCGCGGGAGACCGCCGAGTATCTGTTGCGAGAAATGCAACACCCCGACGGGGGATTTTACAGCACGCAAGACGCGGACAGCGAGGGACACGAAGGCGCCTTTTTCGTCTGGACTCCCGACGAAGTGGAACGCGTGCTCGGCCCCGAAGACGGCAACCTGTTCGGCCGCGGGTACGGCCTCACCGCGGGCGGCAACTTCGAAGGCAAAACCATCCTGCACGTGGCGCTGCGCGAGGACGCGTTGGCCGCGGAGTTTCACCGACCCGTCGAAGAGGTTCGCGCGCGCCTGGCCGCCGCGCGCCGCAAGTTGTTCGAGGCGCGCGAGAACCGCGTGAAACCGTTCCGTGACGACAAAATCCTCACCAGTTGGAACGGTTTGGCCGTCGCGGCGTTGGCCCGAGCCGGCGCGGTGCTCGACGAGCCGCGCTACGTGGAGTCCGCGGAACGCGGCGCGACGTTTCTCTACCGGTCACTGCGCAAGGACGGCCGCGTGCTGCGCACGTGGAAGGACGGGACCGCCAAACTCAACGGGTATCTGGACGATTACGCCTTCCTCGCCAACGCACTGATCGATTTGTACGAGGCCGACGGCGAGACGCGCTGGATGACGTGGGCCCGCGAGTTGACGGACGCCGTCCTGGAAAAGTTTTGGGCCAAGGACGGCCGGGGCTTGTACCTGACCAGCCACGACCACGAATCATTGGTCACGCGTCCCCTGTCGGGCGCGGACCAGTCGATCCCCTCGGGCGCGTCGGAGGCCGTGTACGCCCTGTTGCGCGTGGCCGCGTACCAGCAAGTCCCGGCGTACCGCGACCTGGCCCAACACGTCTTCACCCTGTCGGGTCGCGCGATGGAAGACAACCCGTTCGGCTACGCGAACTTACTGGGCGCGTTGGACTTGTACCACGAGGGCACGATCGACGTGGTGCTCATCGGCCCGGGCGCTCATCCGGAGACCCGGGCGCTGAGACGCGCGTTCCACGCCGTGTACCTGCCGAACCGCACGTTGACCGTACTCGACCCGACGCAGGCCGATCATCCGTCCGTGCCTGAGGCCGCGCACGGCAAAACCATGATCGAGAACCGGCCGACCGCGTACGTATGCAGGCGCATGACGTGTTCGGCACCCGTGACCGACCCCGCGGCGCTGCGAACCCTCTTATCCGAACCGTGAGCCGTCCATGACCCTGCAGATCGTCCGTATGAACGAGATCAACCAAATTTTCGCGGTCACCGACCGCCTCGGCATCCATCGCGAGGCCGTCGAAATCCCGTTGAGCCCCGAGTCCCCGGGCCGCGTGACCCGGGCGCCGTCCGGCAAGTTTCGCATCGTGGTCGACGCCGAAGTCCCCCTCGCCCAGTGGGTCCACACGCTCGAAGCCGAGTTGAACACGCTGCTCGACGCCCCGTGACCGCCGCCACGCGCACCGCCGAAGTTCCCGTGGGCCGGGAGAAATCGGCCACCGACGACTCAGCCGGCGTTCCCTATCTCGTCATCCTCTACAACGACGACGTGCACGGATTCGACGACGTGGTGCGCCAGGTCCAGAAAGCCACGGGCGTGGCCACGGAGGAAGCCTTCGCCATCACCCTGCACGCGCACGAAACCGGCCGCGCCGTCTGCTTCGCGGGCGCGCTCGACGCGTGCGAAAAAGTCGCCGAGATCCTCCGCGAAATCGCCCTGCACGTGGAAATCGACCAGGCGGGATGACCTATGTTTCAGGGATTCGTTACTTGATTTTAGATTTTACGTTGTGCACGAGTCGCTAAGTCGACTCGTGAGCCCGTTCAGGAAGGCGCCGGATGCAAGGCGGAGCGAGCGCCCGCACCGGAGCGTACGTTGTGAGTACGTGAGGAGCGGACGCGCAGCGACAACGCCGCAGACGGCCCTTCATGGACGGGCTCCTACCCGGCCAGCAGGGCTTTAACCGCGGCACGCGACACCCCCAAATTCCCCGCAATCGCGTCCAACGACAACCCCTGCGCCTTCAGTTCGCGCGCGCGTTGCCGCAGGAAGCTGCGCTCGAGCGGCTTGATCTCCAGTTCGAAGATCGCCTCGGCCCGATCCAGGATCGCGGCCGCGTCCGACGTCCGCAGCGACTCGAAATCGCGTCCGAGCAATTGTTCCAGCAGGTAGCGCCGCTGCGACTTGCTCTGGCAGGCCTGATATTTGGGGTGGTTGACCAACTGATTGGCCAACTCGTGCAACCGGGTCCTGGCCAGCCGGCGCGGCTGGTACGCGCCCTCGTCCCACGCCTCCACCAGTCGCTCGAACTCCGCGAACCAGTCGGCTTGCCACTCGAAGAAGTGGAACACGCCGTTGAGCGAAAACGCGATCTCGATCACGCCGGTCAACCCCGCGTAGGAACGGAAGCTCTCGACCTCCCGGTTATAGTCATCGACCTGGGGGTCGGGCTCCCCGGCGTCACCGCCCTCCTCGGCCCGGATGATCGCGTCCTCGACCTGGGCGTCGTCGAACACGATCCAATCCAGATACACGAGCGGGGCCCCGCGCGACGCCGCCAAATCCAAGAACGCCTTCCAGTCGCGACCGCGCGCCGTGTTCCACACCGCGACGGTTTCGTGTTCGCGCGTCAGGTATCCGGAGAACACGCTCAGCCCGCGGCTCTCGCAGTGCTCATGAATTTCTCGGACGGCTTCCAACAGCGGATCGTGACGGCGGTCGAATTTCATGGGCGAGTATTGAGTGTCGGTGGTCTCAGGAAACGAATTGTACACGGGGTCAGGGTCGGTAAACAAGAACAACGGTCCCGTTGCTGGAGACGCTACCTTCCGGGCATCACGTCCGGATACGGGCCAAGAAATCGCTCGCCATCGAAATGAATAAGGTGGTCGGGGTTTTCCGCGATCCACACCTCGCTCTCCCACGAAATGAGCGACAGAAAATTCCTCATTGCTTCCCGGGTCGTGAATGCTGTGACAAACACGAGACCAGCCCGACACCCGGCGAAAAGGGCTTTTAGTTCCTTTCGTCGCTTGCCGTCTACAGGCCCAGCGCTCGTCACGGCTTCAATCAACAATAGCCAGTTACGCCTGTTGTCGTGAACAACAACGTCCGGCATCTTGGACGGTGCCGGAACAGTTACATTAAGCTGTCGAAGATACTCAGCATCCAAGTGTAGAAATTTGTCTTCGGCATCTCCGATGTACACAACAACACTGGCCGGCACAAATCGCGGGCAAAATTCTTCAATCACCGTTTTGATCAACGGGTTCTGTCCACCAGGTGACAGTGTGATTTTTCCTCCGTTCGGCAATTTGACCGGAATTCGGCTTAGCCTCCGGTGTCGTTCCAATTCCCCCCGGATACGATCCCGGCTCGCGAGATATACGGGCAGCCGAGAAATCCACTCCTCCGTGTCAAATGCCCGAAACAGCTTCAGCGCCTCCGGTTCAACTTGATACACGGTCTTCCCACTGTTCGTAGGACGCTCGGGCTCATCCGGATTACGAATCAACATTCCGCTCTCGACAAAATATTTGACGGCTTCGTCGCGGATCGTCTCCCGCGTATTGGGGGCGTAACGGATACCGTACTCTTTTCCGATAAATTCGATAATTGGAGTAATCCCCCTCAGAGGCGCCGCCGCGTCGCCCCACGATTGAACAGGCTTTAGATCGAGGAGAGCGAGCAAGGTGTATCCAGCCACTTCGTTGCATTGCTTTGGACTGAAACCAAGGTCCCGCAAAATTCTAGCGGCTTGAGCCAAACGATTCAGCCGTGCTTTCTTTGTGACGGCAGTGCGTTTTGGTGCTGTCATCAGAACAAGATCTCCGACACAAGAGCATCCAAGTTTGTCTGTGACAGACCAGGGTCATCGATCTTGGATCCGAGTCGCTCCAGATCAGTCTTAGTCGGGTAGTTCAACATACGCAGGTCAGTCGCATTCACCTGGGTGTGTCCGCTGAATTGCCGGAAATAGACATCGACGACCGTAGAGTTCAGAAACGCTGCAAGCCCCTTCGCTAGGCTCATTGACAAGCCCTGGCCTTGGACATGGAAATAGTTGAGATGGTTTTCAAACGCGACCAACGGTGCCGGATTACGCTCCGGATCGTAAATACATGCAACAACGCGCCGACGCTCTTCTTTCGCCGTAAATCTCTTAACAAGCACATAGACACCCGCTGGAATAAGCAAATCGGCTGTTCGCTCGTTGCAGACGATGGCATTCGGTTTGCGTGAATTGCTCTTGGGCCAATTCACATATCCTCCATTGAAATGGCAGGGATAGATCAGCGGCATCGTATCCGCACTTGGCTCTTGGCGTAGATCCTGCTCGGCTCGGAAATCCACCACGCGGCCCGTGGAAACACTGACCCCCAGATTGTCCAGAGTCGAGGAGAATCGACTCATCGCTAATCTGGCCCTCGTCTGCCCATCGTCAACGACGAGATGGACAAACTGTTCGGGGTCATCAGGCGACACTATGTCTCGATAATCGACCTGACGCTCGGTTACGTGATCACCAGCCTCACCACTGCTACTCGAAATGACAACGTGCCGCGGCTGTGTTTCGTCCTTCAGCGCGTGGACAATGACGTTCTCTTGCAGCACGTCGTCATCACGAAATGCCGCGGAGCGCGACTCGAACACGTGGAGACGGCGCAACGACATGGTTTCCAAAAATTCCGTCCGGAACGGTTTGAAGTACGGCCCGTTACAGAAGCTGCGCGGAGTGATCGCGACCAACTCCCCGCCTTTGGTCAGCAGCTTGGCAATGAGGGCGACAAAACCTGTATAAATATTGCTTGTCTCGATACCTGCAGATCGCAGCAGAAGACGTGTCGACGTATTGCTTCGTATCTTATGATACGGCGGATTGACAATTGCCGCGTTGAAACCCGGCAATTGAGTCGCAAAGACATCTCCACGCACCATCGGCGCCGCTGCAGCGACGAAGTCCTCATTGAACACAACAGAAGAGAACTCAATTCCAGCCCGCTCGCAATCTCGTCTGCAGTCGGAGAGCGTGGCCCGCAACGGCTCCGACAGAGCCGGATCAAGTTCATACGCCGTGACCGCAAGGCGCTTCGGCTTCTCCGACGCGGCGCACACCCGTCGCACAAGGGCCGCCGTCAACGCCCCCGCACCCGCGCCGGCATCCAGCAGCTCGATCTCATCCCAGCGCGCCTCGAACAGAGACGCCATGAGATCAGCCACCGGCTCCGGCGTCAGAAACTGACCGATCGCCGATCTTCGCTGTCGATCGAGCTGCTCGTGCGCTACGGACTCAGAGATTTTCACGGTTCCACCCAAGGGACCCCAGGGTCTGTTGCAACGGATAGCTCGGCATTGACATGAACAAGCCGATCCAGCAGTAATTTGCGCATCCCAGGGCTGTTTGCCCCATGATGGGCTTCGCGGTGGTGGTTAGGACAGAGGGCCACGACATTACTTCCAGTGTCCGGCCCTCCTTCCGCGAGCGGAATCACATGGTGAGTTTCAAGGAAGATTTTCCCATCCGCCATCGTGAATCCGGGTTGTGCACACCACTCACACTTACCCTTAGCTCGCAGTAGAACGCGTCTACGGATTTCAGGGTTTCGCACGAAGGCCTGACCCGAAACGGGACGGCGTTCCACCTGGGATAACGATTCTTGTGGAATAGAGAATTGATCAACAAAACGACCCGCAGGAGCGCCTCGCGTAACGGTGCACTTACCGGTATTCCAGTCATAGGCAGTGACAGCCCAAGGCACCGGGTCCAACAGGCGTTTGTTGACTTGGGAAGGCTTCCCTCCGGGATCATCTATGTCCCGCATCTTGCCTTCGCAGACGACAACTCTAATCGGCAGCCTCTCCCTAAATGCGGTTTGAATCGCAAGGTCCATATTCAGTGACCGCCTAGCCCATACCGCCTTGTTTGGAATTTCCCCAAAGCGGTGAGCGATTTCGCGAAGATTCAGGTCCTGCACTATGACGCCGTCTCGCTCCTGCATAGATGCGTACCAAAGGTTGAGGACAACGAGCTTGCGCGCCTCAACGAAGGACCACTCGTAGCAATACTTCGGATTCCGAGCTGCGTTCTTTTCGCCTCCCTTAAAGTTGCCCCAGTCACTGACACTCACACCCGCAGCTCGTACTAGGTCAATGATGAGTTGTCGATCCTTGGGGTTGATCTCAGACAACGCGGACATCAGCATGCTTTCCCGTTGAACACAGTCACCCTCGTGACGCCGAACGGTCCATCATGGATAGGACGATAGCGTTGTCGTCTTTAATTTCGACGGTGGGTTACGTATAAAACGCTCCACCCGCAAAGTCAATGCGTTCTGGATTTCACGGCCGCGCCACTTGCCACTATCCCAAGACAGCTACTCGTCTCGCTCTCAAGAGTCAACCCATGCCTCTCACCTGCTCAGTGCGCTGATCGCCACCCCCAACGCGTAACCGAGTCCCGCCGAGCCCAGCGCGATCGCGAAGAACTCCAAACCGGACAGCCACGGCGACTTGCGAGCCAACACACCCTTGAACACGCCCACCCCGAACAATGTCGCGGTCGAGACCGCCACCGAGATCGGCAGCGCGACGGCACCGGGAGCGAGCACGTACGGCGCGAGCGGAATCACGGACCCCACGGTGAACGACGCGCCCATCACCAACGCGGCCTGAATCGGCCGATTGATCTCGGCCCGTCCCAGCCCCAACACCTTCTCGTGATACGTCTGCAACAGGATATCGGGACGGGGCTGCATGAGCCGCACCACGCGGTACGCGTTCTCGCGCGGCAACCCCTCGGCCTGGAGCGATTCCAACACCGCTTCCTGCGCCAAGTACGGCTCGCCAGCCAACCGGTCGGTTTCGGCGCGGATTTCCGCGTCGAAGATCTCTTTTTCCGCCTTGGACGACAGATACGACCCCGCCGCCATCGAAATCGCGCCCGACACCGCGGCCGTGATGCCGCCGATCAGCACGATCGTCAAGTCGGCCGTCGCGCCTTGGATCCCGGACACCAACCCGAGGTTGCTGATCAAGCCGTCCTGAATCCCGAACACGAACTCGCGCACCCGGCCGCGCTGTTCGATGCGTCTGCGTTTCTCGTCAAGCGTCGTCATTGTTCGCAACCTGCGCCAAGTATCCTGGCGCAGGAAGCCCGTTGAGGAGCGCGTCAGATGCAAGGCGGAGCGAGCGCCCGCACCGCAGCGTACTGGGTCGTACGTGAGGAGCGGACGTGCAGCGACAACGCCGCAGATGGCCGCTCATCGACGGGCTCAGTACTTAGGCCCTAAATCGGAGGTCGGCTCTCCCGGATGCCAATCCGCCGGACACAACCGTCCCGTCTGCAACGCGGCCACCACGCGTAGCGTCTCTTCCACGCTGCGGCCCACGTTATGATGGCTCGCCACCACGTACGCCACCACCCCGGACGGATCGAGCACGAACGTGACGCGGCGCGCCACGCCGGCCTGCCGATCCAGCACGCCGAACGCGGTGGAGACCGCGCGGTCTGTGTCCGAGAGCAACGGGTAGTCGATGCCCCCGAGTTCCTTGGCCCACGCGCGGTGGCTGTCGACCGAGTCCACGCTCACGCCCAAAATGTCCACGTTCAGCTTGCGGAACGTGTCGACGTGGCGGTGAAAACCCACGATCTCGGTCGGGCAGACAAAGGTGAAGTCCGCGGGATAAAAAAACAGCACCACCCATCGCCCGCGCGAATCGAACAGGCGCCATCGCGCTTCGCGCTCGCGCTCAATGCCCGGCAGCGCAAAGTCCGGGGCTGCTTCGCCGATCGGAATCATGGCCCGTCCGTCTGACGCGTGAGCAGGCGCTTGGCCTGCCACGTGAGAAAGAAAGCGAGTCCGAGTGCCGCGGGAATGAACAGGGCCGTGGCGGTGCTGGCGTCGGCCAGCCACCCGTGATGCTCCATGGCCTTGAACAGGTAGTTCCCCAAGCCGGTGAGGTAGTACGCCTGCACCACCACGGACAGCGACTCGACCATGCGCTGGAGGCGAACCTGCAGCTTGGTCGTTCGATCCACGCTGGACAGGATCGCCAGGTTCTTCTGCTCCATCGCAAGATCCACGCGCGTCCGAATGATCGACACCATGCCTTCGAAGGACTGCTCCAACGCCGCAATACGATCGATCAACCGTTGGTATCCGTCGGCAATCCCGCGGATGCGCCGGAGCACGTACACGCCGAGGGACTCCAGCCGTTCAAGAGGTTGTTCCCGAAGATCCTCCACCGTCGTCCGGATGATCGAATCGTACGGCGCGGCGGACGCCAGATGGTAGCGCATGGATTCAGCCAACCGGCTCACCTCGGCGAGCGTCTCCGTTAACTGCGCGAGCCACGCCTGTAATTGCGGCGCCTCGGCGGTGGTCAGGCCGCGCGTGATAGTGTCGCGCTCTGCAAGCTGCCGTTTTTCGAGCATGAAGATCTGGTCGATCGCGGCGGAAAAATCCGGCAACGGCAGGCGGATCAAGTGATAGTAGGTTTCGATCTTGGTGACGCACTCGGACGCACCCGGCAACACCTGCACCAATGACTCGCGGTCGTGCCCGTGAAGGAGATAGCGCCGGCGGCCGAATGCGTCCGGCTCGAAATCGGTGAACAGCAGCACCGAGGCCCCCAGCACGCGCCCCCCGTACCAAGTCCGGTTCTCGGAAAGGCCGAACTCCGGCGCCGCCTCCCCCGCCCGGTCCGTGACCACTAAATCGGCGCTGGTCACCACGTCGCCAAACGCCGAGCACTCTACCGGCCGCCCGGGCCATTCCAGCGGACCGAACGTCAGCCGACGCGCAGGATCGGCCGGGAGGTACCAGGTTTGGTAGCTGTAGTACTCCGTATGAAGTTCCCAACGAACGATGAGTTGATCACCGGAATCGTGACGAAGAATCCCGTACGCCGATCGATGCGCCCTGACCGCCTGCTCGGGCGCGATTCCCATCGACGCGAGCGTACGCTCGAACGCCGCGTAGGCCTCCCGGCTTTCGGCCGGCGGATCCTTCATCAGGTAGGCCACGTAGTGCACGTGCGCCGGAGCCGACAGCAGGCGATCAAACGCCGTCATGGGAAACCCGTCGGGTCAAAACGGACTCAGGTTCACGAACCCCTCGGGTACGGACAGACTCGAGGCATCCACGGCGCGCGGCTCGACGCGCCGGTACGACAACAGCACGGTTTGCCCGCCCCGCTGGGTGTAGGCCACGCGCAACGGCAATCGCCCCCGCGGCACGCCGGACCACACGAACGCGTACGCGGGGGCGCCGGTACCGACCCGGTACTCCATCAACTCCAGGCTGGCCGGCACCCCGGCCAACTCGTCGGTCTTGAGCGGGATCATCCGCACCGACAGATCGGGCGGACGCGGGGCCCACCCCTCCAGGAACGCCTGGGAAGCCGCGGCTTTCGACCGCGGGCCTTCGAAGTAGATCCGGTCATTCGGCAACACCCGGGACACTCGACCTCGGACAAAGTCATGAAGTTGATATTCGGCGTAACCCGCGCGGCTCGGCTCGCCGATCGATTCCACCCGCGCCGAGCCCTCGACCAGCAGGAGCGCCCGCGTCGTGACCGACTCCGCGCCGCCGGACGAGACCACGCGTTGCTCAAGCTCCGCGGCGAGTCCCGCCACCGTCTCCGGCGATTCTTGCGCCGGCGCCGTCACCGGCATTGCCGCGAGCCACCCGACCGCGATGATCCAGCCCCCGGGGTTAGGTCCGGCCATGCAGACTGCCGGAGCGAAACGGCGACAGGTCCACCGCCACGAAGCGAAACCCCAGCGCCCGCAGCGCCGACGCCGCGGCGTCGCGCACGCGCGGGTCCGCGAACCGCGAGAACTCGTCGGCCGCGACTTCGATCCGCGCGGTCTCGTCGTGATGCCGGACCCGAAACTCCCGGAACCCCAACTCGCGCAAGACCGCCTCGGCGCGATCGACCTGTCCGAGACGCTCGATCGTGATCGGCAACCCGGTCGGGAACCGCGACGACAAACAGGGCGAAGCCGGCTGATCCCACGTGGGCAAATCATAGTCGCGGCTGATGGCGCGGATGTCGGCTTTGGTCAACCCCGCGTCGACCAACGGGCTTTTGATGTCGCGCGCGCGCGCGGCCGCCAGCCCCGGCCGGCGGTCGGACAAATCGTCCACGTTGGTGCCCTCCGCGACGCACCGAAGCCCCAACGACGCGGCCAGCGGCGCCAGTCGCTCGAACAACTCGTCTTTGCAGTGATAACAACGGTCCGCCGGGTTGGCGACGAACTGCGGGCGGTCCATCTGCTCGGATTGCACCCACTCGTGGCGGATCCCGATGCGCTGGGCCAGCGCGCGCGCCTGCTCGGCCATGTGCGAGGGGTACGTCGGCGACAGCGCGGTCGCGGCCGCCGCGCGCGGGCCGAGCGCGTCGTGCGCGGCTTTGGCCAGCAACGTGCTGTCCACCCCGCCGGAAAACGCCACCAACACCGAATCGAGCCCCCGCAACACCTCGTGCAGCCGATGCAGTTTCTCGGTCGGAGCGCTCACGGGGTCCCTTCCCGGCCGGTTGATGGATTCAGCGCCGGCCCGATCCGCTCGGCGCGGCCGACGACGACCAAGACGTAGCGTTCAGCGTCGAGCCGAGCCACCGCCACCCGTCGCACATCCTCCAGCGTCACCGCGCGGATTTTTTGCGGGTAGTCCTCAAAATACGCGGCCCCCAGGCCGTACAGCTCCACCATGCCGACCAGCGTGGCCAGCCGCGAATTGGTCTCGTACCGCAACGGGAAACTCCCGGCCAGATATCGCTTGGCGCCGTCCAGTTCCGCCTCGGTCACGCCGTCGGCTCGGATCTTGGCGATCTCTTCCAGCACGGCGCGAATCGCGGCGGGCGCGGACTCGGTTTTGGTTTGCAGCGCGACCGAAAACGCCCCGGGGTACCGTTTGGCGTCGAACCCGCTCGATATGCCGTACACGAGTCCCTCGTTGTCGCGGATCCGCGTCATCAACCGGGACGCGAACCCTCCGCCCCCCAGAATGTAGTTCATCACCGTCACCGCGTAAAAATCAGGGTCGGACCGCGCGATGCCCGCGTGTCCCAGCAGGACCGTGGCCTGCGTGAGGTCCTTCTCGATCAGCTCGACGCGACGCTCGCGCAACGCGGGAATGGACGGCACCGCGGCCGGAGGGACGTCCGCGCGCTCCCATCGGCCGAAGGCGTTCTGCGCGGCGCGGCGCGCTTCCCGTTTGGTCAAATCCCCGACCAACACCAAGGCCGAGTTGTTGGGCCGGTAGTAGGTGCGGTGAAACGCCACGAGCTCTTCACGCGTCAACAACGGCACGGTGGTCTCCGTGCCCTCGATCGGCCGCGCGTAGGGATGGGTCCCGAACACCAACGGGGCGAACGCTTTCGCGGCCACGGTTTCGGGATTGTCCTTGTCCGCCGCAATTCCGGATAAGGTCTCCCGCCGCACCCGCTCCACCTCGGCCGCGGGAAACGCGGGGTTGAGCACGACGTCGCTCATCAGGGACAAGGCCGCGGGCAAATCTTTTTTCAAGGCGGTCAACGTGACGGTGGAAAAATCCTCGGTCACGCCGGAGGACAGGCTGCCCCCGATGAAGTCGATGGCTTCGGCGATCTCAACCGCCGAGCGCGTGGGCGTGCCTTTGGTCATCAAGCCGGACGTCAGCGCGGCCAAACCGGTTCGCCCCGACGGATCCGCGGACGAGCCGGTCTTGACCACGAGATGGGCCTGCGCGGCGGGAATCGCGTGCCGTTCCACGAAGAGCACGGTTAGGCCGTTGCTCATCACCCAGTGATCCACCGACACCGGCGCGGCCGCGGCCGCCGGCGGCCACGCCAACCCCAGGGTCGCGGCGATCACCACGGTCGCGACCGCCGGTCCCCGAACCGCGGACGCGCGCGTCACGGCGCGGTTGCGCCCGTGGGAGCGTCCGGCGCCGGCGGTCGGATCGGATTCAACGTGCCCACGGTGCGGCGGTTTGGCGTCAGATACGCGTTGGCCACGCGCCTCACGTCCGCTGCGGTCACCTTCCGGATGTTGGCCACGAAATGGTCCAGGTAGTTGCGCCCCGCTCCCACCACCTCCGCGGTCCCGACTTGCATGGCGCGGTAGAAGTTCGAGTCCTGGCCCAGGATGAAGTCCGCCTCGATGCCGTTTTTCACCTTGGTCAACTCACGCTCCGACGGGTCGCCGGACTTGAGTCGGTCCACCTCCTCGAACAAGGCCCGCTCCAAATCCTGGGCGGACTGTCCCGCGTGCGTTAGGCCGTACAGGTACAAGATCGGCGCGTCGGCCGAGAGCGCGGTGTAATCGCCGCCCACCTCCAGCGCCACCTGTCGGTCGTACACCAACGCGCGGTGCAGCCGGGAACTCTCGCCCTGGGTCAGCAACGCGGCCAGCACGGTCAACGCGTACGCGTCGGGGTCGCGAAAATTGGGCACGTGGTACCCCACGATCACGGCCGGCAGTTGCGCTTCCTTGTTGACCGTGACCCGGCGTTCCCCGAGCTGGGGCGGTTCCACCACCACCCGGCGCGCCGACGCGGCCGACCCCGCGACCGGCCCGAAGATTTGCTCGATCCGGGCCATCGTCGTCCGGGGCTCGATGTCGCCCGCGATCACCAACACCGCGTTGCCCGGCGAATAGTGCGCCCGATAATACGCGCGGATGTCGTCGGCCGTGAGCCGTTCCAAGTCGTCCATCCAGCCGATCACGGGCCAGTGGTAGGGATGCACCATATACGCGGCCGCGTACACGTGCTCGATCAAGGTCCCCTGCGGATCATCTTCGGTACGCATCCGGCGCTCTTCCTTGACCACGTCGCGTTCCAGTCCGAATTCTTCGTCCGCGATCACCAAACCCGTCATCCGGTCGGCCTCCAACTCCAGCGCGAGACCAACCTGGTCTCCGGCCAGGTTCTCGAAATACGCGGTGTAGTCGTGGCTCGTAAACGCGTTGTCGTTCCCGCCGTGATCCGCGATCCGGCGCGAAAACACCCCTTTCCCGTACCGGGCGGTGCCCTTGAACATCATATGTTCCATGAGATGGGACAAACCGGTTTTGCCGGAGATCTCGTCGCGCGAACCGACGCGGTACCAGACTTGCACGGACACGACCGGGGCTTTGGGCTCCGGGAGCAGGATGACCCGCAGCCCGTTCGGGAGGACCGACTCAACCGGGGGGGCCGCCCAAGCGGCCGGCGCGGACAGGGCCAAAACCAACGCCATCGCGCCCAGCCGGGCGAATCGCGACATGGCGGGATGCTAACGGAATGCCAAAGTTTGTGTCAAGGCGCGGCCCGGCGGCGGAATAAAAGCATCCTCAGTCGGTCTTTCCCCTTACAGGACGGCCCGTCCCGGCGCCCTCGGAGGTCCGAGGCCGGCGCCGACGCGGCGGGCGTCCGGGAGGAGTGCCATGCAGTGCTCGCGCTGTCGGGGGTTGATGGTGGTGGACCGATTCACGGACCTGTTGGACGAGACCGGGCAGATCACGTTCGGAGGCTGGCGCTGTCTGGCCTGCGGCGAGATCGTGGACCCGGTGATCATGTCCAACCGTCAGCGCAAGGTGCCGCTCCCCACTTCCAAGCCGCGCCACACCCGGCTCTTGCAGTGGATCGGCCGCCCACCGAACGCCTGACGCGGGCTGCTGAAAAAGTCCATCTGCTGCGTTCTCGGTCGTCGGAACTCCTCACGTACGACCCAGTACGCTCCGGGTTCCTCCTCCCTGCGGCCTTGCATCTGGAGCTTTTTGAGCAGCCCGTGAGCGCCACGATTGTTTCAGCGCCCCACGCACGTTCTGTGTGTCTTTGATTCCAACCAGTATCCGAATTCCCGGATACTGGAGGGCGCTCAGAAATGCGTCAGCTACAAGGCGCCGCGAGCACCGGACCCGGAGCGTGCTCTTGTGCACGTGAGGACCGGATGCGCAGCGGCAACGCCGTAGATGACCATTTATGAGCGCCCTCTCACAAGAGGCGGGTGAGCGCGTCCAGGGCCGTGAGCATCTCCCCATCCGCCTCCTTGCCCCGCCGATACGGCAACCCGCGAACGTCCGATCCGCCCACCCGGCTCTTGCGCGAATACACTTCCGCGAGATAGTGCAGCCGTTCGCTGATCCGCGCCGCGTCCGCGGTCCGCGTCACGTCCTGTTCGGACAAGCCGAGGTCGCGGCCGATCGCCTCCGCGGACTCGCCCGTGGTGAGGCGACGCAGGATCTCGCGATTGCGGCGCGCGCCCGACAACACGCGCGAGACTTCCACCAGCACCATGCCCTCGATCACCCGCACCGCGTACGTCTTGGCCAGGATCGTGGGATCTTTGTCGTTGGCCCCGGTGCGGATGTCGAATTTCCATTCGTGCCAGGGACACGTGATGGTCATGCCGCAAATCTCGCCTTCGCCGATGGGGCCGCCTTGGTGCGGGCAGGAGTGCTCCAGCGCGAAGATCTCGCCGCCCACGTTCAACAACGCGATGGGCGTCCCCGCGACCGAGACCACCTTGACGCCGCCCTGGGGCACTTCCGCCGCTTCGGCTACCGGAAGGTATTCGACCGCCACGCCTGCGTCCTTTGCTGCGACAGATGGATGAGAGTCGGTGCGTGCCGACCGTGGGATTCTACGCACCCGCGACGCGGCCTGTCAAAAAGCGCAGCGCGCCACGTAGTGGTGCGCCTTGTCAATGCGCCGCAGGCCACCCCGAGTCTGGCGCGGCCGCGCGGCATGGATTGCTTTCATGTCGCCCCGCCTCTACAATCGACCCGCTCATCGACCCCGTGACGGACCACCATTCGATATCACACGCCGCGCCGGCCGATCTGGTCATCGTCGGTGGAGGCATCGGCGGCGCCGTGCTCGCGTTGCTCGCCGCGGCCAAGGGCCGCCGCGTCGTGGTCCTGGATCAGCAGGCCCCCGGCCCGAGCGACCCGGATCGCGGAGAGATCGTCCAGCCGAACGGCCTGAAGGTGCTCGACCGCCTGGGACTGTTGGACGGCCTGCCGCGCGACGGCGTGTCCCGCGTGCGTCGCTATCACTTTTCGCGCATCGGCGGCCCGCGGCTCGTGACGGTGGATTACGGTGCGCTGCCCGCGCCGTACAACTACACCCTGGTCGGCCATCCCCGCGCGTTGATGAGCACGGTCCGAGCGCGTCTGGCCGCGTCGCCCTTGATCGACATGCGCTGGGGCGCGCGGGTCGTCGGCCTGATCCGCGAACGCCGCGCGGTCGTGGGCGTGGAGGCCGACATCAACGGCACGCGCACCCGCGTCCCCGCGTCGATCGTGGTGGGGGGGGACGGCTCGGCCTCCCCGGTGCGCGCCGCCCTGCGCATCCGCGCCCGCGTGCGTCGATACGCGGACGGCTACCTGACGTTCATGTTGCCGCGACCCGCGGGGTTCGGCGAGGACGGCCGCTACTACGTGGGCCGGCGCGAGATCCTGGGCGTGTTTCCGTTGGGCGACGACGCGGTCTACGCCTTCTACCTCTGGCCCGTGGGACAACGCACGGCCTTGGAAGCGCGCGGCCTCCCGGCCTTCACCGGACGGATCGCGGCCATCGATCCCGATCTGCGCGACGCGCTCGGCGCGCTCACGCGCTGGGACCAAGTCGGCTGGATGCCGTGCGTGAAGGTCGTGCCGCGCACGTGGGTGGCGAACGGGGCCGCGTTGCTGGGCGACGCCGCGCACGCGCTCAACCCGCACGTGGCGCAGGGCCGCAACCAAGCGCTGGAGGACGCGGTCGCGCTGGATGCGGTGCTGGACTCCTGTTTTACCGCGGGCAACTTCAGCCGCCGCGCGCTCGCGCTGTACGAACGTCTGCGCCGGCCGCGCGCCGAAACCCTGCAACGGCTCGGCGACGAGATGGCGTTTTTCTGGAACGCGGGCAATCCGATCGTGGCGCGCCTTCGCGACCGGGTGTTCGCCACGCTCGACCGCAAGGACGACCTGCGCCACAAGATGTTGGCGCTGGTGGCCGGGGTCTCGGATCAACCGTTTTCGCCGTGGGACCGGGTCCGCGCGCTGGGATGGCCGCGATGAGCCTCCGCACGCTCATCGTCGTCCCCACCTACAACGAACGCGAGAACGTCGAACCCCTGGTGACGGCCGCGCTCGCGGCCTTGCCCGACGGCGACCTGCTGGTGGTGGACGACGCCTCGCCCGACGGCACCGGCGCGTTGGCCGACGCGCTGGCCGCGCGTTCGACGCGCGTGCGCGTCCTGCACCGGCCCCGCAAGGAAGGACTGGGCCCCGCGTACCACGCGGGATTTCGCTGGGCGATCGAACGCGGGTACGACGAAGTGATCGAAATGGACTGCGATTTCTCCCACGATCCCGCGGACCTGCCCCGGCTGGTCGCGGCGTCCCGCCGCGGCGCGGATCTGGTCATCGGTTCGCGCTACGTCCCGGGCGCGCGGGTCGAGGGCTGGCCGTGGTACCGCCACGCGTTGAGCGCGGCCGCCAACCTGTACGCGCGCGCCCTGCTCGGAAACCGGGTGCGCGATTGGACCGCGGGCTACAAGTGTTTTCGCCGACCCGCGTTGCAGGCCGTGCTGGACGCGGGCGCGCCGGCCAACGGTTACATTTTCCAGGTCCAGGGCGTCCACCGCGCGTTGCGCCGCGGATTCTCGATCGTTGAGATACCCATCGTGTTCCGGGAACGCACCCGGGGCGATTCCAAGGTGCGCTACAACAGCGCCAAGGAAGCCTTCCTCGCGGTGTGGCGCCTTCGCCGAACGCCATGACTCGGCGGACGATCCCCCGTTGGGTCGCTCCCGTCGTCGTGGCGCTCGTGACGCTCGCGGCCTTCGCCCCGGTGCTGTCCAACGCGTTCATCGACTGGGACGATCAAGCCAATTTCGTCACGAACCCCTCGTACCGCGGCATGACCTGGTCGCATGTTGCGTGGATGGCGACCACGTTCCACCGCGGCGTGTATCAACCGCTCGCGTGGTGGCTGGCCGCCGTCGAACATGCCGTCGGCGGGGTCGACCCCTGGGTCTACCACGCGGGCTCATGGTTGCTGCACGGGTTCGTCGCCGTGCTGCTCTACGTGTTCGCGCGGCGCCTCTTTGTCCGTCTCGCGCCGGATCATCCCGCCGCGGCAACCTATGCCTCCGCAACCGCCGCATTGCTGTGGGCGATCCACCCCTTGCGCGTGGAAACCGTGGCCTGGGCCTCGGCCCAAGGTTATCCATTGGCCGCGGCGTTCACGCTCGGCTCGTTGCTGGCGTGGCTGCGCGCGCGCGACGAACCCGCCGCGACCGCGTGCGCGGCCACGGCGTGGTCCGCG
Source organism: Nitrospirota bacterium (assembly GCA_049325295.1). Classification (GTDB taxonomy): domain Bacteria; phylum Nitrospirota; class Nitrospiria; order 2-01-FULL-66-17; family 2-01-FULL-66-17; genus JBFLXB01. Next base: position 33,122 of record JBMOMD010000018.1, on the reverse strand, counting down.
GCCTCCGCGGCGCTCGCGACCTGCGCGTACCTGGCCAAACCCGCGGCCGTCACCTTGCCCGCGGTCATCCTGATTCTCGATTGGTACCTGTCGCGCGGGAGCGGCCGCTGGCGGACGTGGCGCCCCTGGCTGTCCGCACTGCCCTATGCGGCGCCCGCGGCGCTGGTCGCGGCCGCGGCCCCGCTGGCGCGCGCCACCCTGGGGGCGTCGGTCTCGTCGCGGTATGACTTGATCGATCGGATCGCCCAAGCCGGCTATGGCGCGGCGTACTACGCGGTGAAAACCGTGCTCCCGGTCAATCTCACGGTCTTCACCCCATTGCCCCAACCGTTCGACCCGTTCGAGCCGCGGTTTGTCCTCGCGATGATCGGACTCGCGGCGGCCGGCGGGGTCATCACGCGGGCGGCGCGACGCGCGAAGGGCGCGGCCGCCTGCGCGCTCGCGTACCTGGTCCTGTTGGCCCCGGTCCTCGGCCTCATCCGCCAAGGGGATCAACTGGTGGCCGACCGGTACAGTTATTTTGCCGGCGCGCCCCTGGCCATCGCGATGGGCGCCGGAGTGCTCGTCGCGTTCACGCGCGGGGCGCCGTCACGCGCACGAGCGGTGAGCGCACTCGTCACGGTCGCACTCGTGCTGTTCGGCGCGCTTTCCTGGCACCTGACCCACGCGTGGGAAACGCCCGCCACGCTCTGGGCTCGCGCGGTGGCGGTTGACCCTTCGTCCTATCAGGCTCGGATCAACTTGGGGCTCGCGGTTCTGCGCGAGAACCGCTACGACGCGGCGCTGCGGGAATTCGACGCCGCGATCGGACTCAACCCGCGCTCGTCCAACGCGCGCTTCAATCGCGGTCTGGCCTTGGCCAAACAAGGGCGAACCGACGACGCGATCGCATCGTATCGGGATGGGTTGGCGCTGGACCCGACCGACGCCACCGCGCGCGCCCACTTGGGCGATCTGCTCGCGTCGGAGGACCGATTGCCGGAAGCGGAAATCCAGTACCGCGACGCGATCCGCTTCGCCCCACACCCGGATGTGTTCAACATGCTCGGCATCACGCTCGCGCGGCAAGGCCGCCTCGCCGACGCGGTGGCCGCGTTCCGCGACGCGCTGGCCCTTGACCCGACCCACGCCGATGCGCGGGCCAATTTGGAGATGGCGTTGGAGCTGGAGGCGTCTCGCTGACTGAGCCCGCCGACGCGACGACCAGGGCGGAGCAATGGCGGAGTCGACTGCGCCGGACAGGACCGGACGTTGCTTAAGACCGGTCCAGGACTTCTCGGACCTTGCGGGCCAATGTGGCGGCGGCAAACGGTTTCTTGAGCAGGCTGATCTGGTCGGCCGAGGCTCCGTACTCACTGAGCGTCTCATCGAGGTACCCGGAGATAAACAAGGTCTTGGTCCGCGGACGGATGGCCCGCAGACGATCGGCCAGTCGCAGACCGCTCATCTGAGGCATCACGACGTCCGTGACCAGCAGATCGATGGGCCCCGCGTACTGTTGGCACAGGCGAAGCGCGTCAGGCCCGTCCTTGGCTTCGAGCACCGTGTAGCCCTGTTGGGCCAAGATCTCGCGCGCTAGATGGCGGACCGCCTCCTCATCCTCCACCAGCATCAGGGTTTCCCGACCCGCGGACGCGGGCGCCGGGGCCTCGGTGCGCTCCTGCTCAGGCTGCGCCTCGCGGCAACGCGGCAGGGAAATGTCGAAGGTCGCGCCCTTCTGGGGTTCGCTCGTCACGTCGATGTGTCCGCCCGACTGCTGCACGATGCCGTATACCACCGCCAACCCCATACCGGTCCCTTTCGCCATGTCCTTCGTGGTAAAAAACGGTTCGAAGATCTTCGCCTTCGTGGCCTCGTCCATGCCGCAGCCGGTGTCGGTCACCGAGAGCACGACGAATTCGCCGTGCTCCGTGCCGTCGGCTTCACTATCCACGCGGACATTACGCGTCGTCAAGGCAAGCGTCCCCCCTCGTGGCATGGCGTCCCGCGCGTTCACCGCCAAGTTCAGCAGAATCTGTTCGATCTGACCGCGATCCGCCTTTACCGGCCACAACTCCGGATCGAGCGTCACGTTCAACTCGATGTCATCGCCGATCAACCGGCGCAACATGGTCCCGGCGTCCGCGACCACCGCGTTTAAGTCGAGCACCACGGGCTGGACGATGGCCTTGCGACCGAACGCCACCAGTTGCGCGATGATCGCCGTGCCGCGATCCGCCGCGCTCCTGATCTCGGCGGCCAATCGGGCGGTGGTGTCGTCCGCGGCGCGTTGGTCCATCAGAAGGTCGCTGTATCCCCGGATAATCGTCAGCAAATTGTTGAAATCGTGCGCCACGCCTCCGGCCAGCCGACCGACCGCTTCCATCTTCTGTCCCTGCCGAAGTTGCTCTTCCATGCGCTTGAGGTCCGTGATGTCCGTGAGCATGCCCGCGTACTCTCGTACGGCGCCGTCCAGCCCACGTACCGGCACGCCGCGGACCATGATATGTCGATAATCCCCGGTCCGCGAGCGCACGCGGTATTCGATGTGGTACGGCGCACCGGACGCCGCGCTCGCGGTCCACACCTCGATCACGCGCGCGCGGTCGTCGGGATGGATCGCCTCGGTCCATGCGCCGACCCGCGCCTGATCTTCCGCCGACTGGCCCGTGAGGCGTTGCCACCACCGTCTGATTTCGTCCGAAGCGCCGTTGCCGTCCCACGGTCCCAACGTCAGCACGTCGTCGCATAACGCCTCAACCAGCGCGCGGTACCGCGCATCGCTGGTTCGCAACGCCACTTCGGTTTGCGCGCGGTCCGTGATGTCCGTCATGACCCCGACCACCCGGACCGGCTGGCCCGCGTCGTCGTAGACGATGGAAGCGCGGTCGATGACGGTGGCGTACGTGCGGTCGGACCGCCGGAACCGGTATTGCTCCGACCACGCGCGACGGCGCTGCCGGAAGGTCTCCAAAACCGACTCCCGCACGCGTTGCCGGTCGTCGACATGGATCCGCGCTTCCCACCATCGTTCGTCGGGCGTAATCGGTTCGTTCGGCGAATAGGTGGATTGGCAGATGGTGTTGCGCCAGACCGTGCCGGCTGAAATATCCCAGTCGTAGATCGCGTCGCCGGTGGCCTCTCCGAGATACCGGAGCCGCTCCGCGTCGCGACCGGAATCCGCTCCGGATCCGGCCCGGTCACTGGTGGGACGCGGGTGATTGGTCACGTTCATCCATGGACTCCGGCATATCGGGCTCGCCGCGGCTCGCGAGCGGCTTCTTGTATAGTCTTCTCGCGCAATGGAGTCAACCGATTTTCACGCGGTCGGATGGACACCGACCGTGGTGGCCGGCGCGGCGGTGGACGCTGATCGAGTCCGGAACATCCGACAAGAGGTTCAGGGCTGGACGGTCAGTTCGCCGCGCATGCCGACCACATAGTGGTCGTGCTCGTTGCAGAAGTAGACGTATCGTCCCGGAGCGAGCCTCACCGTCGTTTCACCGCGCATGCCGGGATACAGGTCTTCAACCGCGGCGACCGTCGTGAACTCGGCGTGATCTTCATCGACTCGTCCGTCGCGTTCAAGCGGCAAACGATCCATCGGGAGATCGGTCTTCACGAGGCGTATCTCGTGGACCACGCCGCGCCCTTCGTTCGTACCGCCGACGCGTTATTATCGCAAGCCGAACCCGCTACGACAAGGAGGATCTGATTCTCTGCCGTGCGACCCTCACGGATCACGTCATGACGGCCGTTGATCCGCGAGCGCGCAGTCGGTGGCGCTGACTAGATTCGCGAACCCGCGGCGGCCAATCGAACGAATTTTTTCGTCATGGCATTGACCTGCGCGAGGTACGCTCGGACGTCGTGGGTACCGCACCGCTGGCCCGGGGTCAGCCGAAAACCTCGCGCGGCATAGGCGTTGCCCGCCCCCGCGCCGCACAGGTGGATCACCGCGGCCAGACTCTGTTTCTGTTGCAGCGTGGCCGCGGCGATCCGCCGTCGCTCCATCGCCCGCTCCACGCCGCGATCCAGGAACGCCGCGGTCATCTCAATGGCGTGACTCGGCACCACCCGCGTATAGAGGTTATTGAACCAGCACGATCGGACCTCGTCCCGCGGGTCGTCCTCGACCACCACGTGGTCGTGGATGCAGTAGCGTTTGGCCTCGCGGAAGGTGCCGTCCGTGATCTGGTACATGCCGACCGCGCTCGACGCGGGTTGATACAGCGCGAACGGATCGCGCGTCCGGCGCCAGCGCCAGTACGTGCGCGCCACGGGATTGCCGGCGCCTTCGATCTGGGCGAGCGCGGCCAAAAATTCGGGCGTGATCACGGCGGTCGAATGTTTGCTGAAGAGCCGCCCGTACCGCCGCCACGTCTCGGTCGGGTTCTTGGCGAGCGCGGCGCTCACCGGAAAGAAGAGTTCGGTCGGTTTGCGAACCGTCTGGTACACCCAGTTCGTCGCGGACCACCCCACCACCATGATCGCCGCGACGACAAGAACACGGACCGCCGTGGGCGCGGTCCACACGGCGCGGAGCACGCGCCGAAGCATGCCCGCCGGACGCCGGCGCCGCGCGCGTCGCGGTCGAGTCGCGGCGCGAGAACGTCGTGGACGGGCCTTGGTCGTCACGGCCGTATTATGCCTCAACGCGCGTCCGCAGCGAAACAGCCGGGCTGGGTCGGCAGGCGGGTGTTGCGGGACGACACGCTCGTGATGTCGCGCGTCACGCCGGTCTGCCGCTGGGACGACTGGCGACCTATCCGGGAGCGCCGCCGGGATGCCGGCGAGGCCGCACGGACGCCATCCGTGCGGCCTCGCCCAAAACGGGTTGTCCAGCTCAGTGTCGCCGGTCGCGATCCTGCTGTCTCACGACTTGCGCTTCCTCGGCCGGCTCCGCCTTGAAGAGGACCAAGTTCTGAAGAAACTTGATCACCTGGGACTGTTCACTCTGCCGGAGCGCGGCGAATCGATCCCGCGACTCTTGTGCCTCTCCGCCATGGAGGAGGATGGCTTCCCGCAAGGTCGTGGCGCGACCGTCATGCAGCCACGGGCCGGTGCTCCCCACGCCCCACAGTTCCCGCGTCCGCCAGACCGACGCGCCGGTTCCCTTTTCATCGATGGACTCGGCCAATCCGGGTCCCATGTCATGACGTTTGAGGTCGCCGAACAGTCTCACCATCGCGCCGCCCCGGCCGTCGGATTCGTATGGAATGTTATCCGGCGAATCCAAGGTCAAGTCGAACGTGACCGGCCGCGCGGGATCCAGCCCCACGTCGATGGGATTCGCGCCGGACGGCAGGGTCGCGTCCCGGTAGTCGGGACTGCTGCTCGGCTCGGAAAAGACCGGATTCCTCACCCGTAGCGCGGGGACGTGACAATCAGCGCACCCGACGCTCGCAAAGAGCTGTTCGCCGGCGCGCACCGCGTCGCGCTGGGACCGCGTGAGGGGAAAGGCCGCGGGGTCTCGCCGATTCAACTCACCGATCGTGACCGGCCGGGGTTGAGCGACCTGATAGATCGTCAACGCGGTGATCTGCCCCACCGTCAACTCGTTGCTCACCCCGTCGTGATCCGCGTCGACGTTGGCGCCGAACATCTCCACCGGCTGCATCCCCAGTTCATTGTTGGAGGCGTCCCTGACGAAGTCCCGGGCGAACGCCACCGCCCCTTTCCATTGGAAGGGCTTCACGACCAGGTCCGGATCAACGCCCTCGACGTCGCTCGTGTCCACGGAGCCGGAGGGATCGGCGGTGATAAACCCGTAGTTCACGTCATTACGGGTGGTCAACGCGACTCGCACCGCGGCGCCGTTCACCTGAGCCTGGGCGATGGCGCGGGCCCGAATACCCTTGAGATCCGCGGTCGCCTCCTCCGCAAGCAGTTGGAGCGCGCCGAGACCGAACACGTGGGGCGCGTTGCGCTGAATGAACCGGCTCGGGTCCATTGATCGCTGCGGGTCTCGCATCGCGTTCGCTTCAATGCCGCCCGCGCCGTCTTCGAACGTGACCTCGTGACAGCTCGTGCAGCTCTGCGCGTTGGGTCCAGTGGATCGGAACGGATCCGCTTGGAACCCGGGGAGATCGGCGCGCGGCGACCGGGAAAACCGCACGCTGACCCCCGCGTCGTCCGCGAGATTGGCGCCGACCCCTTGTTCACTCGTAAATTGCGTGGCGAAGATCTCATCGCCCACCTCGAAGACCTCCTCAAAGGACACGGCGCCCGACGTGATGTCGGATTGATCCAGCGCGAGATCCACGGGTTGAGGGGTTTCCGGGAGTGGCGCGTCCCGGGTGCTGTCCGAGCGCGTAAATGCGCGGAAGACCGCGGATACCAAGGAGGGACTGCCGGGCGCTGTCGCCTCGGATTGGCTCGCGGATGGACTTCCCGCGGCATCCTGGCCGCAGCCGGACAACAACCCCTGACTCGCGGCCAGGATTGCGAGGGCCACCATCCCTGGAACTGTGTAGAATTGACGAACTGTGCGTATACGCATCGGACACTCTCCTCTTCGGGTTCGTGAGGGGGAGGGGGTCTGGGCACATGCCCCGCTCGCCAATCCCCATTGACGCCCCACTGACTGGTTACACACGAGAGAGCAATGGGTATGCCAGACCCGGAGCCGAGAGGGAGAGTGGGCTAAATGACGCGAGAACGGCGTACGGAAAGCGCTGCGCCCGGGACAACCGCCATTTGTGCGGCAGGTGAACGCGATCCAACTGCCGGAAATTCGAACGTCGCTTACGGAATTTTCATTGAGATACCACGTTCGTTGATCGAGCGCCCCGTCCGGAAGCAACGCGCGCACATGCCGCCGAACTCATCGCGTCTCCGGGGCGAGAGGCCGTGCGTCTTCTGTTTCAGGAACCGGCTCGAATTCATCGACACCGCCGTCCGCCATCAGCGACAAGAAGAGATGATCGTCTTTGATGACGTACGAGCGCACGTACTCCCAGTGTTTGACGACCTGGTCGTGCAGAGAACCGGGCGGGCACATCGCGCGCGTGAGCGCGAGCGGGCCGAATCGGAGCTGATCCTGCCCCGAGGACGTCCACGCCCCGCGCGCCCGTGGGAAACGATCTATTCTTTCGCAAAGACCAGGTCGCCGTAATACGCGGTGGCCCGCTCCTGGGTGTTGTCGGTATCCGTCATGACGGCCACGCCGCTGACCAGCGGCGGCTCCTTGCCGAACGCGCGCCGATAGTCTTCGTACACGTTCCGCTCCTCCTCCACCCATTGCCCGACCCGCGCGTCCCCGTTCTCGACCGCGATCAAGTTCAGGATGCCGCCCATATGGGGGCTCGCGGTCACCGTGTGGACCGGGGTTCGGCTCGCCCAGATATACGCGATCGCCGCGAACGGCAATTTCCCGGACACCGCCCGAAAGGTTCGGTATCGCAGCCGCTCGCCGAAGCTCGCCTTGTCGGCGTCGAACGCGAAGGTGACGTAGACCCGCGCCGCATAATCGTCCTTGTCTTTTCTGCGGGGATCACCCGCCACCACCACGTTGTCGACCTTCCATCGCCACCGCAAGACCGGATACTCCTGCAGGTCCACCGACACCTCGTGCTCGAGCCCCGAAGCAGTGCCGACGCTGTCCGCGCGCAGCACGGTGGTCTCGCCGTCTCGAACCACCTCGTACGTGGTCTGCTTGGCTTTTTTCCCCTTCTTGAAGATTTCCGGTTTCCAGCCAGGCGGGAGCGACCCTTCGGGGGCTTGGGAAAAGGCCCCCACCACCAAAAGGTCGTTTGCGCCGAACGCCGGACTGCCGACCAGGATCAACAACGAGAAAACGGCCGGGACAGCCGGCACGAGCACCGACCGCGGCATACGCCGGCGCCCACGCAGGGACACGTTCACCGACGCGCGTTGCGGGGGTGCGGTCGTTCGCATATCGACGATGATCCCATGAGTTCCGCCCACGAATTGCCAGGCCTTCCCTTGCGCGACATACCGTCGAAACGCGTTCCAAGGTTAACACTCCGTCCCCGTTCCGTCCTTATTGAGGGTTGTCGTTTCTCTCGACGGTTGTCCGGTAGGTGTCGTACGGCATCGTGGCGGTCTCCATACAGCGCGCTCGTTCGTCGTAATCGAGGAGCCGGTTACACTCATGGCGACGCCATCCTTCACCGGCGTCGTAGAGCTGCCGGGAACTGCACGCGGACACCAACAACAAAAGCACCACGGCGAACAGCCTACACATCGCTCTCCAGTCACCTTTCCCCGCATTCCCCAGCGACATGACCTCGGTCACCGAAAGCTGTACGTCACGGCTTCCCGAGGAAGAGGTAGTAGCTGGAGAAGCCCTCGGTGGTCCTGCCGTAGGCGAGATACACCGGGCCGACAAAACTGTCGAGCGCCACGAAGACCGATCCCGATTTCAGCAGACCCTCGGGGCTGCCCGGCACGAGCGGATTACTCACCTCGCCTGCTTCGAGCGAGAAGCCCGCATACAGGCCTTCGAGCAAGGTCTGTCGCACCAGCTTTTTGAAGTACACCAGGCGGCCGAAACTGATCGACTCGCCCACCAACGCATCGGTCGGGAAGCCCGACTGTTTCAGGAAACCACCCCATTGAATGGCGTCGGCGGTGGGCGTGCTCGAGGAACCGTAGGGGCCGCCGAACCGGAATCCGACATTCAGGGTGTGGTCGCGGAACGACTTGGCGACCGTGGCCTGGAGGTCCCATCGGTTGTAGGTCTCATCCGCCCCGAGCGCCTCACGGGAGTTCAAGACGTCCAGCTGGCCGAAGTAGCCCGACCGGGGAAAGCTCACGCTGTTGAGCTGATCCATGAAGATGCGCGTGTGGATCCCTCCCAGGTTGGCGCTCGAACCGGACGGCGCGAGGGCTCCGGTCTCCAGACTGGCGCTCGCCCGGCCGACCAGCAAACCCACGCGAGCTTCCCCGAACCTGGTGAACTGGCTGCCCAGATCGACGCTGGCCTGACGGACGCTGACGTCGTATCGCGCGATCCGTTCGTCCCCGGAGAAGAGGTCCAACGGACGGTTTTCCCACTCGAAGGACGGCGCCACGAACAAGTACCGGCTGACCAGCAGCGGCTGATAGAATTCGGTGAAGAACCGGTCCATGCGGCCGACCTCCACGTCGGTCAACCATTCGGCGCCGAGCCGGTTGACCCACGGTCTCCGGTACCGCACCAACAGTTGGTAGCCGGAGTCGCCGCTGAAGTCGGAGGTGAGCGCGAGGCCGAATCGAACATAGTTCGGCCCCCATGATTTCTCATTGGCGTCGACCGCCAGCACGCGCCGGCCGTCCTCCTCGACGAAACGATACCCCACGTGTTCGAAATCTCCGGTCCCGTACAGCCGCAGGATGTCGCGGTCCAGCACGTGAGCGTCGATGGGTTGGAGGGCCCGCGTGTTCATGAGGCCGACCGCGAACTCCTGATTCACGCGGCGCAGCCCATCGACGCGGATCTCGTCCGCCGCCGGCAAGCCGGGCGGTACCGGCGCGCGCTGCCGCTCGCGCAGCGCGGCGTATTCGGTCTCCGGCAAACTGAGGGCGGACAGCCTGTCCGCGACGCGCCGCGCGGCCGCTGCTCCGATCGGCACGGTGCGCGCCATGTGGTCGAAGTCTCCCGGCGAGTACTCGCCCAGTTCCGGTTCGATCAGAATGTCGGTCGGTCCGAGCAAGGCCAACGCGGCCTGCACATTCTGTTGGGTGAGGACGCTGAACATCTGTTCGGTGACGCCCAGCACCGATCCGAGGGCCTCGGGCTCGAGCAGCGGGCTCCCGAGGTTGACGGCGATGACGATGTCCGCGCCCATGGCGCGCGCCACGCTCACCGGCAGGTTGTTGGTGAGCATCCCGTCGACGAAGATCTTGCCGTCGAACTCGGCCGGAGCGATCACCCCGGGCACGGACATGCTGGCGCGTATCGCGTTCGTCAACTCGCCCTCCGCAAACACCACGGGCTTGCCGGTGGCGAGATCGGTCGCGACCGCGCGAAAGGGAATCGGAAGCTCGTCGAAGTTGGACGCGCCGCGCACGCGCGCGAGGCGGCGAAGCACGCTCTCGAACTGCAGCCCCGAGACGAACCCCTTGGGCAGCAACAACCCGCCGTCGCGAAACCCGAACTCCGGACCGATCAGGTTGGTGAGGTCCTCTTGCTTGCGCCGGATGGACTGGTCGCGTCTCGGCGGTTTCTCCCGGAGCAATTGATCCGTGGAGAGGCCGCCGAGCATCGCCTCCATTTCGGGAATCGTAAACCCCGTGGCGTACGCGCCGCCCACCACCGCGCCCATGCTGGTGCCGGCGATGCAGTGGACCGGCACGCGCAGTTCCTCGAGCACTTTGAGCACCCCGACGTGAGCGACGCCGCGCGCCCCGCCCCCCGACAATGCGAGGCAGACCTTGGGTCGCGGGACTTCGGCCGCTTGAACCTCCGTGGCGCCGAGGGACATGACGATGAGGGCGAACGCGATTCCGGCGCGCGGGATCAGGCGCATGGCAGGAATACTAGCCAACAACGGGATGTTGGTGCAAGGAGCGCGGAGCCGCTCCGGTTCGGGTCAGGATCCCAGTCGATCAACGATCAATCCAGATCCCACGCCGCGTCGGCGTCCGCTCGAATCCGCGCGGAGAAATCATCCGCCCCGTCCGCCGCACGGGCCCGTGCGTTGATCCAGCTCCGCTTTTGCAGCTCGGCAAACGGCAGGCTCTGATCCAGCAGGCCTTGTTCATAGAGATACTCGGGAGTATGTCCGCTCAGCAGGAGCTTCCAGGAAAACGGGAGCGGATTGTGCACCACTTGGGCGTTCAACCAAATCGCGGTCGTGCAGTTGGCTGTCACGGTGTTGTAAAACTCCGGCCGCTCCTTCAGCCCGTTGATCCGCTGCATGTACTCCAGGAACAAGCTCCGGCCGTTCTTGGCCGAGCCGCGGATTCGGTAAAGATACACGTCCTCCGCGGGTTTGCGATAATTGGTGCGAACCCGCACCACGTCGCGCTCGTCCGCCACCACGTAAAACAACTCGTATTGCCGGAAGAAGCCCTTGATGGTGGAATAGCCCTCGCCCTGCTCCTTGCGCGTTTCGATAGACACCGCCAGGTAGTCTTTCCCGCCGAATCCGAAACTCAAAAACGTGTGCGCGATGTGCGGCCCCATCCAGTACACCGCGAACAGATCCACGGCATCCAGTTGTCGGAGATCAAAGGTCTTGTCGTAATACGACGAGGTAAAGTCCGTCTCGCTCCGGTAATCGAAATTGCGGATGTTGTGCACGGTCACCAGGTCGCCGTCCATGGTGGCGTACGGCAGCACCGCGACGTCGGGTCGCCACATCCGGTCATTACTGGGTGGAATGGCCATCCATCCCGCCAGTACGATGCCGAACCCCGCCAGGAGCATCGCTGCGGCCCGTCGCCACGGCCGAACTCGCATTATCACCACGACCGCAGCCAGCGCGAACAGGATGCTGCACACCTTTCCGACGATCGGCGGGAGGTTGGAGTAATAAATCGCGAGCGCACTCCATCCGACCACGCCGATCAGCACGGCCCAGAACAGGGGCAGCGTCAACACCTTCAACGTCTTTCGCTCACGCCGCATACGCCCCCCCCACCGCTGCCTTACAACATGATGCGATAGCGAAGGCCCACGCCGCCCCCGAGCTGGGGCGGGATGGGAAATTGTTCGACGAACACCCCGTGGTTGGCCTCGATCACGCGCCGGGAGGCCGGGTTCTCGGGGTCGGTTGTAATCTCGACGTAGCGCAGGCCTTCGGCCTTGGCTTCAGGCAGGAGTTGACGAAGCGCCTCGGTGGCATAGCCGCGTCGTCGTTTCCAGGGCACCACGCTGTATCCGACGTGCCCAAGGCAGTACGGCGGAAGTTCCTCGGTGCCGCGCTGCCATCGCAATCCGATGACGCCGCAGAACTCACCGTCCCAAATCCAGCGCTGATACCCCGGCAGTCTCGGGACCGTGGAGCCGTCCGGCAATTTGATGGGCTCACCCTTGGCTTCTTTGTCGACCAGACTCGCGAGATAGCGCGCGCTGTTCTCGGCGATCTTCTTCAGCGCCTCTTCGGCGGCCGCACGGCCGAGTACGTTGTCCGGCGACCAGCCTTGCTTCAGGGCAGCGACAAAGCCGGATAAATACTCCGCGGAGGGCCAGACCAGGGTCACGGATTGTTCTTTGGTTGATAAGGACTGCGGGATTTCAGCCATTGTTCTATGTGTATTACACAAGCGCCGCCTTGTAATCGATGCCTTCCGCAGACAGGGCGGCCAAGAACTGATCCTTGGAGAGCAACTGATCGAATCGCGTGACTGTTTGCGACGGTCTCTCGACCTCACCACCGAGGATCCGCCCGATCATGCTCATCGGGAACGAGGGCACACGTTGTCCTTCATCGAACGCGCCCAAGCGCTGAACGACCGTTCTGGCCCCGGGGTTTGGCCCGTGCGTCGTGGTCACTTCCAGCCACCCGGAATGGCTCCCCCACGCCTGAATGGCGGGGTGGCCGTAGAACAACGCGTTGATCCACAGAGGGTCGCAGGACCGCGGTAAAACGCGCTCCAACGCGCCGATCGCGGCGATGACGCGGTGAATCCAGGAAAACTCCAAGCTCACCCGAAAGCTGACCTCCGCCGCGCCGAACCACCGCGGAAGAAAATGATCGTCCGGCGATTCCACCAGCCCGAACGGCAACACGCGTGGATCGAAATGGCTCGCCGATCGGCTCTGCTCGCGCCACGTGCGCTCTTGAACCCAGCGGCCGTCTCGCATTGTCTGGAAGGGCGTTCTCAACGCCTTGATGAGGTAGGTAATCGCCCCCCTCCCCTTGGGGTTGCGGTTACCGATAAACACGCGGATGCCGATTCGATCCACCGCCCCCCACTGTATGTGGGCGGTCTGCACCAGCATCGCGGTCATGGACGGAAGACTGGAGGCCCCCGGTACGACGATCCGATTCCTGGGCGCCGCGGCGTCGATCAGTCGTTCGGTTGATTTCAAATAGGCCGGGTCGTCGCCCAGGTCGGCATAGTCCAGACCACGTTCGAGTGCATACGACAGCGGCAACAACGGTTGCGCGTCGAACGGCCCCGCGCAATGGAACACCGCCTGGGCGCCATCGAGGCACGCGCGTAGGTCGCCGATGCGCCTCACGTCACCCCACAGGGGTCGGATCACCCCGCCGAATGCGCGCGCCAAGGCAACGGCCTGCTCTTTCGTTCGACAAGCCGCGCCGACTTGGAGTCCGCGGCGACGGAGTAAGGACTGAACCGTTCGACGCCCGAACACGCCATTGGCACCGAGAACAACCACGTATGGAGCGGTCATGAATACGGCCGGCGCGAGATGACGTGTCGTACCGTTGACACCATTCCTACCGCCCCCATACAATGCCGCCGGTTGAAACAACCACTGACGATCTCACTCCATGGAGGTGAATCCATGAAACACAGCGTGTCCTCTTCGGTCCGACGATTTCTCGTGCTCATTCTGACTGTTGTCGCGGTGGCCGGCGCCTCGCTGTCGGCTCAGGGCGCAGAGCTCACATTCACCGCGGTGGAGAAAGAGGGCGCCAAGGTCTGGGAAGGCGGCGGCACTATCGATCTCAAAGGGCCGGTGACCTTGAAGGTGAAAAACACGCTCACCGCCGAGCACGGCTTTGCCATCGATACCATAAAGGTCCAGGAAGTCATCAAGCCGGGCGAAGAAAAGACCATCACGGTGCCGCTCGCGAACATCGACCAGTCGGTCTCGGAACACCGCGTCTACTGTCAGCTACACCCCAAGCACGTTCCCGCGACGATCACAGTGGCCAAGTAACCCCGGCCAGGCGGACAATACCGGGAAGACGGGAGACTTTCAATACCCGGCCGGGCTCAGACGCCGCGTCGGACGTTCACGCCGCCGTGGACCATGCCCTGCATGGTGGGTTCGAAGAAGTGGTCGAGTTCGGTGGACTCGGGCCGGCTCACCGCGGTGAGCCGTTGCTCGATCTCTGGGGGCAGCGTGATCGCCAGCGCGTTGAGATTCAGTTCCAACTGTTCCCGCTTGGTGGCCCCGACCAATACGCTCGTGACTTGAGGTCTTCCCAGCACCCACGAAAGCGCCACCTCGGTCGGCGTCTTACCCAGCTCCTTCGCCGCCTTGAGCACTGCGTCGAGGATCTCCCAGTTCTTTTCGCGCTTGGCAAACTTCTCCATCACCGGATTGCCCGAGTCCTTCGTGTCGAACACGCGGCCCGAGCCCGTGATCTTCCCGTCCACGCGCTGGTACTTGCCGGTCAGAAACCCGCTGCCGAGCGGGCTCCACGGCACGAGGGAAATGCCCGTCTCTTTGGCCAGCGGCAAGTGCTCCCGTTCGAGACTGCGCGAAACGAGCGAGTATTCAAGCTGCAAGAACGCGAGCCGCTCGTACCGGTACGCCTCCGCGAGTGTCTGCGCCCTCGACGCGTACCACGCGGGCGCGTCGCTCAACCCGATGTGCCGCACCTTCCCCATCCGCACCAAATCGTTAAGCGTGCTCATCACCTCTTCCACCGGCGTCACGCAATCCCAGACATGGAGGATGTACAGATCGACGTAGTCGGTTTTTAGGCGACGCAACGAGCCTTCGATCGCCCGCAAAATGTTCTTACGGCCGTTCCCGCCCGCATTCGGATTCCCCGCCTGCCCATTAAACGAGAACTTGGTGGCAATCACCACCTCGTCCCGCACACGCGCCTCGTGCACGAACTCCCCCAGCCACGCCTCGCTCTCCCCGCCCGCGTACAGATCCGCCGTGTCGAAAAAATTCCCGCCGCGCTCGCGGTACAAATCAAACATCGCCCGGCCAGCCTGCTTGTCCGCCCCCCACCCATACGTCATCACCCCCAGGCCGAGCGGAGACACCTTGAGCCCGGTGCGTCCGAGCGTGCGGTACTCATTCATCGCGGCTTGACCCCGGTGAAGACCACGGTCTGTGCGCCGTAGGACTCGGCCACCTCACGCGTGTCGGCCTCCACGCTCTTGGAGAAGTAATCGAGATTGGACAGCGGCGTAACGTCGCGAAACCCGACGTCCCGGAACATTTGCAGGTACTGGTCCTGCATCACGGCGCCCACAATGCACTCGGCCCAGAGCTGCGGGTTTTCGCGCGAGGTCTCCTTGATGGGCCGGCCCAAGACGATGTCCGAGATCTGGATCGTCCCGCCCGGGCGCAACACGCGGAAGATTTCCCTGAAGGCTTTGGGTTTGTCCGGCACCAGGTTGAGGACTCCGTTACTGGTCACGACGTCGACCGACGCGTCGGGAAGCGGAATCTGCTCGGCGTTGCCCTCGACGAACTCCACGTTCCCGGCCCCCATTTTGGCCGCGTTGGTGCGGGCCTTGTCAAGCATCGCCGCCGTCATGTCGAGTCCAAACACCTTTCCCTCGTGACCGACCAGGAGCGAGGCGATGAGTACGTCCGTCCCCGACCCGGACCCGATGTCCAGCACCCGGTCGCCGGCATGGATCGCGCCTCCGGCAAACGGGTAGCCCACGCCCGCGAACGATTCGCTGGCCGTGGCCGGGATGGCGTCGAGTTGCGCTTTCGGATAGCCGACGAACTCGCACGCCGGTCGGCCGGTGGGGAAATGGAAAGCGCGCGCCGGACACATCGCCACGTCGGTGTACATGGCCGACACGGCTTTGAAGATCGACTCTTTCTTCGTGTCAGTGATCGCAACCATGGGAGTCTCCTCCGTGTTCCTCGTGCGGGGAGGCCGATCAGCCGCCCCGCACGCCGGTGAGTGTCAGTTGGTCTCGACGATGTCATCCCGCATCGGTGCGAGCATCGCCAGGAGTTCGTTCTTCTCGCGCGCAGGCACCTCGTACTTATCGAGTGTCTTTACCAGATCGTCCACCACCGCGTCGAACTCCGCCTGGGTAATTCCCATGCCG
This sequence comes from Nitrospirota bacterium, assembly GCA_049325295.1. Taxonomy (GTDB): domain Bacteria; phylum Nitrospirota; class Nitrospiria; order 2-01-FULL-66-17; family 2-01-FULL-66-17; genus JBFLXB01. The sequence continues at coordinate 17,240 of JBMOMD010000018.1, read as the reverse complement.
GCGTGCGCCGCCTTCATGTCCCGTCCCTTGTACACGCACGGGCCGCCGGTGGCCTGGCACACCAGATCGACCAGTGACTGCTTCAGCGCGGGAACCCGTGCCGGAGGGGGCTGATTCTTGACACGGCCGTCATTTCCCACCGCTTCCAGGAAATCGCCCACCACCGCGGTGATGGCCGGGGTCCCACCCAACCGGTCGTACAGCGAAGGTTCGGGCTGGGCCGCGAACCGGCTGCACCCGGCCGCCATCAGCACGCCCAACGCCACCACATTGATCCAGGATGCTCTCTTCATGACCGACTCCTTGTCCAGTGAGTGAGAGTTAGAACCTTTTCAGCAACGTCTTGATCCGCTTCTCGAACTCGCCGCCGGAGCTCTCGTTCCCGGCTTCGCGCAGCCGATTCTTGAGTTGCTGCTCGAACTCCGCGCGCGAGAAACAACTTCGGCACAGGTCGATGTGCTGCTTGACCTCCCGGCTCTTGGTGCCTTCGATCTCCTGATCGAGGTACTCCAGGAGGTGCTTGAGCGCCTCGTTACACCCGATCGTCTTGACTGACTTCATGCGATGCCTCTTGGTGTGCGTCCGCCGGCTTCGTCAAGCCGGCCTCCTGCGCGTGGATCCACAAGGCCTTCTGGAGCTGCGCCCGGGCCCGAGCCAATCGCGAGCGGACCGTGCCCACGGGGATGTCCAGACTTTCCGCGATCTCCGCGTACGCCAACCCTTCCAGGTCGGCCAGCACCACGACCGTGCGGTACGCTTCGGGAAGACCGTCCACCGCCCGTTCCAGATCCTTTCGCAACAACTTGTTCAGAAACTCTTGTTCCGGATTGCTCCACCACAGCAAGAATGGTTGATGGAGTTCCTCGAACAGGGAGAACGCCTCGCCTTGCTCATCCGGCACCGGGTCCACCGAGACCTCGGCCGCGGGTCGGACCGCGCGCTTGCGGCAATCGGTTAAGAAACAGTTGGTGAGAATACGGAAGATCCATGGCCGAAACCGCCCGGCCTCCTTCAGCGACTCCCGACTCCCCCACGCCTTGCTCACCGACTCCGCCACCAGATCCTCCGCATCGTGCCGATTCTTGGCCAGCCGCATGGCCGCACCCAGCAGATCATCCAGCAGGCCGATCACCTGCCGCTCGAACCACTCATGGGACATTGTCTCGGTCACCGCAACTCCTGTTTCCCGTTCTCACTCGCCTAGACGCACGACGCAGGAAAAAGTTCCCGCCCCAAACACGTTGGTTGAAAGAAAATTCGCGAGACACGACAAACGCTGTAACGTCGGGCGCTTATCAGGGTCCGGCCGGAGGGTCGTATTGTGCGGCTGAAAGGCGTCCCGAACGAATTAGAACGCGGCGACCGACGGAATCGATCCGTCGTTGGAGTCTGTCAACCGGGTGGCTCCAGCCGAAGTTCGGCCGAAAATAGATCCGTCCCCATTTCCACCTAGATACTGGCTCACGCTTTTTGACGACGATACGTACCCGCGGACCGCATCTTAGGCTGCTGAGTAACGTTGAGTCCACGGTTCAAATGGCTTGCTATGTGTAACTGCCGTGATCACGTGGCGAATTTCGGCGGCGACCTCCGAAACACCCAGTGTTCGTGCGAGCGATTGGGTGCTGATGGCCACCGAGAAGGTTCGCTGTGACCATCCCGACATAGCCGACAGCACCCTTTTACCAGAGACTACATCCCAGCGATTCTCCGGGTTAGAACAACGCATCGCGATAATCTCTCGCACTCTTTGATTCGCGCCTCCTGCTCCCAACGCGCGATTACCGGCAAGCATGGATTGCGCCATCGCATCGAAGGTTTCGTCCCAAAGCCCATCTGCCTGTTCCTGAATGGCAACCTTGACGGTATCCGAATCAGGACCCTCGACGCCAGGTGGTAGCCTTGCGACGATGTATCGTGCAATCGCGGTTGGCACCAGAAGGTAGTTCTCGATCTCTTTTTTCCTCCACACGTGTAGCTGAACGCCTGATCGAGCTGCCTCTTCGTACCTCATACGGATATCTTCGTCTGTCCAGTAGTCTGAGTCGAGTATACAGTAGCTGGTTATTGATTCCCCGCCGGTGTTCTGAAGGAACAGTGAGGAGCCAACGGCGTGCTGCCATCCTCCCCAGCCGCCGAGAGACATATTTGGAAGAGCACTTATTGGTTCAGGGGACTCGGGCGTTATCGTTTGTTGGAACTCCGAGAGGAGTTTGAGGTCGCTGCCTTCGACGAGCACGCACTTGCGAGCGTGCCAGAGCTTCGCAAGGTGGATGTTGTGAACACTCCCGACATGATCGATAAGTGCTTGGACTGCGGGCAGGTTGGAGGTGAATCGAGAGCGCTTACGTGCTCGATCGATAACCAAAATCTCATCTGGTTCAACCTCCGCCATTATCTCGACGGAGTGCGTCGCGACGATTACTTGCGGGAATCGCCGTCGAAGGAAGCGAATCAATCGCCGCTGTAGATCTGGGTGCATGTACACGTCTGGCTCATCAAGGATCACAGTGTGTGCTTTCTCTACTCTAGCCAGAAACCACATTGTTTGGAGCCACATTTGAAGGCCGTGACCCATCGTGCCTACTTCGCCGACAAATGCCTCGTTGCGCACCTCCATGAATAGCTCTGCCTCAGGAGAGCGCCCGACTCGTGAAGGAGGATTCACCTGGAGACCTGGCCATGTAACCTCCGCGATCTCCTTGAATGCGGGAAAGTGCTCCGGAAAGACATGCAACTGATTCCTGAAGTGGAACGACGACAGATGTGAGAAAATCGCCCCTTTTACATAATCCGGTGTGAGCACGCCTTCGTTTCTCGACAAGGGACCGATCTGCGGCAGGATTTCGACTCGTGGGATAGCGATACGGAGGGCCTGTGCCTTTGTTCGAATCGGATCTCCTCGGTCGCCACGAATGACAGAGTGAACCTTCTCCTCGCTGCCGAGATAGAGGCTGATACTATGTCCACTCCCAAAAACAGCGTCGACAATAGCGGGAGGATCGCCATAGTTGTGGAAGAGCGTGTCGAACCTGATATCGAGCCCCCGAAGCGAGGGCGTTACTCCGTACTCGCGTCTGGGAACGTCGCCCCAGGCGGGCGCCTGCTTATACGCGAGGCCTTGATAGCGGCTCGAGACTGTCGCTAATAGCCGGAACGCCTCCACGAGTGTCGACTTTCCCGCATTGTTACGACCGATAGCAACGGTGAGCGGCTTCAGAGGGACCGTGTGGTCCTCGAAGCATCGGAAGTTACGTAGGCGAATGGAGGTTAGCACAGGACTCTGATTGAGAGAATTGGGGACAGATTTATTTCCCGCGCTGCTAGACTGCGCCCCACGCCGCCGCTAGCGTCATCGCCCGGTCGATCGCCCAGCGGTCGAAGCGGTCCGGGTCGTACGCCTGGCCAACCCATGTGCGGAGCTCAGCATGTTGGGGGTGCGTGGAGTTGCTGATGGCTTCAATGAAGTTCTCATAGCCCGGGGTCCCGCCAACGTCCTCCGGCGGTCCGGCTCGCTCCCCGTCCAGGAGTCTGGGGAGGGGGTGGTCCACCTCGTCGGCCGGAGTCGGCACGACGTGCTCGACGCGGACCTCGTGGACCCAGCCATCGCCGAAATCATAGTGGTACTCGAACGTCGCTCCAGCACGGAGGTCGAGGTCCCGCAGGAACGTCGCGCCGGCATCTTCGCCTTTCGCTTCGTCGTCCGGCTCCTCGAAGCGGCGAGTCCCGATGCGAAACTCGTACAGGTGATAGTCCAGCCAGCCGAAGGCGAGTTGAAAAACACGATGCAACTGACGCAGCGAATACCGGTCGGGTACGCTGACCTCATGCCAGATGGGAGGCTCGATTTCAGCAATCGTGACTCGAAGCACCACATCGCAAGCGGCTCCTCGCCGCGGCGGCGGTCTGCGCTCAGGCTTTGACGTCGTCTTCCGAGGCGTCATGTGTACCGGTTCTGAATCCGCCACCGACTTCGTGGATGAGTGATCAGCGCTGCGGACCTTACGACCTTTTTCGAATTAACACAACGGCAGCCGACCGCGTCACGCTTGCGATGAATGGACGCGGATACTTCCTGACAAAGCGGCGAATCTTCGGCAAGGCGCGGATGAAGATCTGGGCCATCTCTGCGCCGGTTACGCCACCGGCGGTCAGGATGAATGCGGCAACCGAGGCGCGCATCATCGCTTGTTGCTCGATCATGCGGTACCGGATGCGCTCGTCCTTTGTCAGGACGATCCACCCCCGATTCCCCACGGCCAAGAGCCATTCCGCGTCTCTGGCGTCTGGCGGGAAGTGGTCGTCATGGATTTCAACGACCTCCCCCGCCTGACGCAGGGCCTCGGGTACGACCCGTCCCCCCTAGAGACCGATCGACGAAAAAGACGAGCGGTTTTGCTAGGCCGCGCTTGGCAGCTCGCACCGAATCGCGTCGATGATTTCTTCGGGGGAGCGCCGATAGTCGGCGGCGAGTTCTTCCACCGACTCACCCGCCTTCAAGCGGTCGGCAATGACAGCCGTGGGGATTCCGGTCGAAGCCAACACCGGCTGCCCAAATGCGATTTCAGGATCAATGACCACCACCTTGGGCTCGTCGCCCCGGCGAGTCCTCGTAAATGGGTAGAGCTTCACGGGGACGCCGTGCGAGTCGCGTTCGATCCGGCGCAAATAGGCCGCGAGGAGCTCTCGCATGGCGAGTTGTCCCGATTCCGTGATATTGATCAGCCTCCCGTACTTTTCAACGAACAGGTCGACGCCATTGGTCGCGAACTCCTGATCCGCCAATGGGTGTTTTGAGGGGAACTTTGCGCGGAGAAAATCAAGCGCGATTCTGACTTTCGGCAGAGAAATCTTGTGTTCGCGGCGGATCGCGTCGAGCACATGGATCTCCACCAGATTCATGAACGAAAGCAGAAGCGAACCTTTCGCAGAGGCTGGGGCTTTGATCAACGGTCTGAATTGCTTGGTGCCCCCTCGTATCGGATACGAGCGGCCGACGACCCACGACTTGAGCGTGGAGACGGGAATTCGCAGGTAGCGAGCGGTCTCGGCTAACCCGTAGGACGGGGTCTCGCGGAGTTCTTGAAGCGCATCAGTGCGCGGCACGTTCGTGATCGCCTCAGCAAAATGTGGGTGGGGAAAACGTGACGAATATTACCGTGTTTCCGGGAAAAGGGGCAAGCAGAAAGATTATCCCACCCGATCAATCGTCCTCACCGCCAACGATGAGCAGACGAACGTGAACGCCATGAAGCACGCGAATTCGATCAGCACCACGCTCGTCGATCCGATCCCCAGCAGGCTGTAGCGCAGCACGTCCACCTGCCACGTCATAGGGTTGATCCACGCGATGGCGCGGAACCACGTGGGGAGCGAATCGATGGGGTAGAACATGGTGCTGAGGAACATCAGGAGGATGTAGGCGGCGCTGTTGAAGGTGTTGAAGGAGTCCATGCGGTCGAAGCGGATCGCGGGGACGCTGAGGAAGAAGAACCAACCGGCGGTGGTGCACATGACGACGATGATGGTCACGGGCAGCCAGAGCCAGCGGATCGCGACGTCCAGGGCCAGTGCGCCCAGCAGGATGGCGAGCAAGGCGCCTGTGGCGCTGAGCAGGACGTTGAAGCAGATCTTGCCGAACAGGAACTGGCGGCGGGTGATGGGATAGGTAAGCAGTTCGTAGAAGATGCCGGAGTCCTTGTCCATGAAAAAGCCCCACGACGTGTTCAGCGCAATGCCGAACGTGGTCATGGCCAGCACGCCGGCCAGGAAGAAGTCCGCGTACGGGATCGGGGTGCCTCCGATCGAGAACTGCTCGCCGAACGTGCGCTCGAACCCGAGGCCGAACAACAAGAGGTATGCGACCGGGACGAACAGGTCCCAGAACACAAAGCCGATGTTGGTGATGCGCTGCCGCCAGTCGCGGTAAAAGATCGCGGCCAGCCCGCTCATGACGCGGCCTCATTGTGAGTGTTGGTTCGCTCGGCCTTGACCAGCTCCACGAAGATTTCTTCCAAGCCCGCGCCTTGCACCTCGAAGTGGCGGATCGGGACCGTACGCGCGATGCCCGCGAGTTTGTCGAGCAACTGCGTTTCTTCGCCTTTAAAGAGCATGTCCACGCTCTCCCCGTCCACCCGAAGTTCCGCAGGATCCAGCGGCTGGAGCAGTTGCGTGAAGTCCGCCTCGCGCGTGAACGTCATGTGCACGCGGAACATCCGGTTGGAGAGGCGCCGCAGATCTTGCAACGTGCCGGAGGCCAGGCTCTTGCCGCGGTTGATGATCATAATGGTGTCGCACAGTTCCTCGGCCTCGCTCAACACTTGGGTGGTTAACAACACGGTGCGGCCGTTCTTGGCTTCCAGGCGGATGCGGTCCAACACGCGGCGGCGCATCAACGGGTCCATGCCGGTGGTGCTCTCGTCCAGGAAGATCACGGGCGAGTCCACCATGAAGATCTTGGCGACCTGGATGCGGCGTTTGGTGCCCAGACTCAAATGCTGCACGGTCTCCTTGGCCTGGCTGCCCAGTTCGAACTCCTCCATCACGCCGCGCATGCGCGTGCGGGTCTCGTTGGCGCCGACGCCATGCAAATAGGCGTAGATGCGCAGGTTGTCCTCCACCGTGAGCAAGCCGTCCACCGCGGTCTGCTGCAGCACCGCGACGATGTGCTTGCGCACGTCCAAGCCTTGGCGGACCACGTCGAACCCGTGGATCAAGGCCCGGCCGGAGGTGGGGGCCGTGAGCGTGGTGAGGATCTTGACCAGGGTGGTCTTGCCCGCGCCGTTGGGGCCGAGCAGGCCATAAATTTGGCCCTGCGAGACCGCGAACGACACCCCGTCGACCGCGCGCACCTGATCCGCGCCCGCGCCCCGATAGAGTTTCCGGATGTCTTCGACCGTGATGGCGTTCATGACCCACGCACCATGGCGGCCTCAGCTCTGGCTGGGATGTTCCCGCAAGGCGTTGAGCAGGTCGGAGACGTACTCCGCGTTGTCGGGCGCCAGTTCCACCGCGTATCGCAGCGCGGCCACCGCTTCGCGCGGTTGCTGGCGCGCAAGGTACAGCAATCCCAGCTCGTGATAGGTTCCCGCGTGATTGGGATCGATTCGCAGCGCGGCCTGCAAATCCTGCAATGCCTCGGGGAACCTCCCCGCCACCCGGTGGGTCCATCCTCGCAGCACCCACGCCGTCGTGTACCGGGGATCGCGGGCCAGGGCGTCGTTGAGATGGTCCAGCGTCTCCTCGTACATGGCCTTGGCCATGTAGCCGATCGCGAGATCCACGCGCACCGCCGGCAAGTCGAGGTCCTCCAACCGCGACCCGCGAAGCGGCGGGAACCGCGAGGTCTTGACCGCTCGCAGCGCCCGATAGTTCGGCACGATCGTATCTTGATAAATGTTGCGCGGCGCCGAAAATTCCAACGGCAACCGATCGTCGGTATTGGGATCCGCGTTTAGCGTCAGCCGCTCCAGTTCCCGCTCGTCGAGATAAAACGCGCTCAACAGGCCTTCCGGAGACGCCAGCTTGCTCTGCGCCATGTCCCGGCGCAGCTCGGGGAGAGCGGCGTACGTGTCCCGAACCCGGTCCAGATCCACCACCAGCGGGTTCAGTGTCCCCACCAGCAGGTAGTCGGCGTGGTGCGTGGCCCAGAGCGTGGCGTGAGGAAACACCGCCCGGAACGACGCGGCGATCATCCGGAAATCCTCGGGCGACATGGCGTAGCCGTGGAGCCATTGCACCATGACGCCGTTCTCGTTCATGTGCCGCCGCACCAGGTCGAAGAACTCCACCGTGAACAATGTGGAGATGCCGCCGATCCAGGGATTCGACGGCTCGGACACGACCAGATCGTATCGCTCCTGGGTGGTGAGCAGGAAGTTCCGGCCGTCGCTCGCGGCCACGCGCACCGCGGGATGGGACAAGGCGTTCCGGTTCTGGGCGGCAAAGAACGCCGACGCCTCGATGACCGCGGGCTCGAGTTCGGCCACGTCGATCCGCTCCAGCGCGTGCTGCGTCAACGCGCCGACCGTGACCCCGCTGCCAAGGCCGATGACGAACGCCCGCTTGGGATCGGAGTGCAGCAAGGCCGGCAAATGGCCGGCCATCAGTTGGGTGGGCATATCGGACTTCGCGTTCGGGTCCGACGTGGCGGTGGCGTCCATCTTGCCGTTGATCCGCAGCCCAGTCACACCTTCCGACTCGCTGACGGAGACCGTGGCGCTGATCCCGTCCTTGTAGTACAGGAGCCGTTGCCCCGCGATGCGCTCGCGCCACTTCTCGGGTTCCTGCGCGTAGAGGTTCGCGTAGACCGCAACGCCGCTGCTCATGATCTTGGGGTCCCACGAGGGGGACAAGGCGATGGCCGCCATGCCGATCGCCAACCCGAATCCGGCCGCGAGTCTGGGCCGACGACCCACGGCGAACGCGATCACGAGGGCGCAGCCCAGAATCAGATTCACGGCGGTGGCGGTCCGGATCGTGGGTTGAACGCCGATCAACGGGATGAACAGGAACCCGGCGGCGAAGGACCCGAGAATGCCGCCGGTGGTGTTGAACGCGTAGATGCGCCCAACCTGGGGCCCGATGGGCGACTGGTTCGCGCTGAAGATCTGGACCATGCACGGAAAGGTCGCGCCGATACAGAGCGTCGGCACGAGCATGACCGCGATGCTCAACGCGGCCTGGAGCCAGAGGATGAATCCTTGCGCGTGCGACCACTGGTACCCCCGCAAGAACACGTCCGGCAGGCGCTCGATGAGCGGGACCACCAATGCCGCCGACGCCGCGATCGCGATCTGCAATGCGCCGAACCAGACCGGAGCGAGCGGGCCCCGAGCGGTGAGGCGCGCGAAGAGCAGGCTGCCTCCCGCGATCCCGGCCAGGAAACTCAACAACATGATGGTGAACGCGTAGGTGGTGCTGCCGATCACGAGGGTCAACGCCCGGGTCCAGGTGATCTCATACACCATGGAAACGGCTCCGGACAACGCAAACCCGATGAGCAGCCATCGCGCCTGGTTCCGCGTGACCACCGAATGGAGCGGCGGCGCCTCATCGGACCGCGGGGCCGTCGGGTGGACGGGGGGAACGGGCTGCGGCTCCCTTCGGCGATCCAACAGCAAGATCATCGCCCCGATCGCGATGTTCAGACACGCCACGACCAGGAGGGTGGAGCGCATCCCCAGCCGGGGCAACAATTCGAAGCCGGCCAGGAACGTGCCCAGAACCGCTCCGAACGTATTCACGGCGTACAGGGTCCCGACTCCCCGGCCCGCCGCGCCGAGGTCGCGGACCGCAAAGCGGGCCAACAGCGGCAGGGTCGCGCCCATCAACATGGTCGGAATCAGAATGACCAATGACGCCAGCGCAAACTGCAGCAAGGTATAGACGACGACCGGTAAATCCAGCGATCGGTCGATGGCCAGGTAGGCGCTCTTGACGAGTTCGATCAGCCAGGGCGTCAGCAGCGCGTAGCAGCCGATGCCGATCTCGAGCAGGCCGTAGACCTTCAAGAGCGATTGGATCCGGTCCACCACGCGTCCCCAGAGATAACTGCCCAGGGCCAACCCGCCCATGAAGGCGACGAGCACGGTGGTGATCGCGTGGACGGTGTGACCGAAAATCAGTCCCAACATCCGAATCCAGACGATCTCGTAGATCAAGCCGGCGGCGCCGGAGAGAAAAAAGAAGACGAGGACCGCCTTCAACGCGGAGGACTGAGACACGGGGATCGGACTAGGAGATGGTCGGACGTGCGCGCGGAATCGGAAACCGGGCTCTTGTCGTCACCCCTCTCTCACGCTACTTGCGGACGCCGATGGTCACCAAATAGTCGCGCGGCATGGCCACCCCGAGGTCGGTCCGGTAGCCGTCGTGGAACGCGACGAAATCCCGTTTGAGTTGCTCGCGGCGCGGCGGATTCAGGCGCGCGACGCAGTGTTCAATCGAGTCCGCGATGGTCTGGCTGATGCGCTCGTACTGCCGCCCGCCCGCGTTCCAGGTGGCGGCCATCTTGACGTTTTGCGGTTGGATGGAATCCGTCACACGCCCTCCATCGAGCACCGGCGACCCGTTGCTCAGGATTTTTTACGGTGCGGCGGCGCGACCACCGCCCAGACCAGCGCCGTCAGCGCCGCGACGAGGATGCCGCCGTTCAAGGTGACCGAGCGACGGTGCAGCGTGTCGAAGCGCGCCTTGGTCGCGGGGTTCTCGGTCGCGGCGTCGGTCTGGCGTAACTCGGCGCGCAACGTACGGGCTTCGGGCGAGATCACCAACCCGGCGTAGAGCGTGGCGCCCAGCGTGGCGATCAGCAGGAGATTGCGGACCTTGCCGCGCAACCCCGCGGCCAACCACAATGTCAGGAGGGCGGTCCCGGCGCCCGCGTAGCCGACGATGTGATAGGGCACGAACAATTTGCTCATGAAGTCTCCGGCCTGCGCTTGCGGAAACGTTTGAAACGCGATCGGCGCCAGGGTCACCAGGAACGCCATCACGCCCACCCAAAACGCGAGCGCCGTAATGTGCAGTCGCGCCCAGATCGTCATGACTGGGGGGTGAACCCCGGGGCGCGGTGCCGGGCCGTGACCACGGTGTGAATGCCGCCGCGCACGAAAAAGTCGCCCTCGATCTCGGCAAACCGCGGCTGGATCGTCGAGACGAGGTCGTTCAGGATCGCGTTGGTCACGGCTTCGTGGAACGCGCCTTCGTTACGATACGACCACAGATACAATTTGAGCGATTTCAGCTCGACGCAGAGCCGATCCGGGATATAGCGGATGCGAATGGTGGCGAAGTCCGGTTGCCCGGTCTTGGGGCACAGGCACGTGAACTCCGGACATTCAAAGCGAATCTCGTAATCGCGCTCCGGGGTTGGATTCGGAAAGGTGTCGAGCGACTTGGAGGGGCTGGTGGGCACGGGCGGATGGTACCGCAGCGCTCCCGCGCTTTGCAATCCGCCGCGGGCTTTCAGTAGAATCGGGGGGAAATAGGGCCTATGAGACGTATACGACCTATAGTTGCCATTGTGCTGTTTCTGCTGTCCGGAGCCCCCGCCGTCGCCGCCGAGTCCAAGGAGCCCACGGCGCCCATGATGGCCGAGGACACCGCCGTCATCACGGAGTTGAATTACTTTTCCAACTTCAACATTTCCGCGTACTCGATCACGGTGGGCGCGATGGAAGTTCGCGCGGACAAGATGGGTCCGCCGTGCCCGGGCGCCGAGGCGGGCAAACGGATCGTCGCGCGCTACGACAACAAGTTGATGTATCTCGGGGACGAGAAGGCTCGCTGCAAACTCACGATTCGGCGGATGGAGTTCACGGGTCCGCCGCAACCGCACTGACTCAAAAGTAATCGGGCCGTCAGCGGGAAGCCGCGACTTCGACCGCGGGCGGCAGGACCGGCAGCGCGACTCCGCGCGGGGTGACGGTCATCGCCTCGTCGCGGTAGCTACGCGCCCCGGGGTCGCTGGTGACGCGTCGGGCCAGTCGATTGAGGCGCCAGATCAACACCAGCATCCCCGTCACGGCGGCCGAAACCTCTCGGACGCGCCGCCAGGCGAACGCCACCCGTGATTCGACGGGAAGCCCGGGGCGTCGTTCGGATCGGTGTTTGCGCCGGAGGATGCCCGCCTGCAACGGATGCACGTGCTCGACGAACATCGAACCCCAAAACCAGATGAACTGCCCCAGCATCTTCCCCACGCTGTGGCCCTCGGCGCGGCGGCGTCGGAAGATTGTTTCCATGTGCTCCCACGTGTAGAACGATCTCCAGGCCCCGTGGTAGGCGCGCATCCACTCGTCGTTGGACATGGCGGGGTGGCGCGCGCACGGGTGTTCCGTGTCATACATGTTCATATCCGGCTCGAGCCACGCGCCTTGTTTCACCAGCGTCTGGTGGTCTTCGGACCCCGGCAAGGGCGTCAGCACGAAGAACTCCACCAAGTCGAGCGGCAACTCGCGCTTGAGAATTTCCACGTCGCGCATGACGGATTCGTAGGTGTCGTTGGGAAAACCGATGATATAGCCCGCGAACGTGACCGCGTTGGTCTTGCGCCACGCCTGGAGCATCTCGCGGTACTCGTGAACCTGGTTCTGCTTCTTCCCGGTGTCCTTCAACGTCTGCGAGTTCACGCTCTCCATGCCGATGAACACCTTGCGGCACCCGGCTTTGCCGGCTTTTTCCACGAACCGCGGAATCCGATGGCTCGCGGTGTCCACCTGCAAAATGAACGAGATCCTGATGTTGTCTCGTTCGCGCAGCAAAATAATCCGGTCGAAGATCGCTTCCCAGTGTTTGTTGCGGGCAAAATCGTCGTCGGTGATGAAATACTGCCTGATGCCCATGCGATGATTGGCGCGGATAATCGCCTCGATATCGTCCGCGGTGCGGTATCGCGACTTGCGACCCTGCACGTTGATGATCGTACAAAAACTGCATTCGAACGGACACCCGCGTCCCGCGTCGAACGTGGTCATATGACCGACGTACCGAGACACCACCTTGGCCGGAAGCACCGGGACGGTCTGGCCCTGCAGATTCGGCAAGTCATCGAGGAAGTTGTACAGCGGCTTCAACCGGCCGTGCAGCGCGTCCTCCAGCACGTCGCCCCACCGCTCTTCCACCTCGCCCGCCACCAAACTGATCCCCTCGTTCTGGGCCGCGATTAAATCCGGGGGGAGCGTGTCGAGCATGGACAGGCACCCGCTGACGTGAAACCCCCCGATCAACACGGGCAGCCCGGCTTGGCGGAACTGGCGCGCCAAGTCCACGGCGCGGGGGAACTGGTTGGATTGGACGCCCGACAGGCATACCACGCCCAGCGATCCGGGAGCAGTCAATTGACGGATGATCTTCCGGACCGGAATACGCTGATTCGTCTCATCGTACACGTCGATCGGCACGTCCACGTCCGAACCCAACCGCCCGGACGCCACCACCGCCTCGGTGATCCCGTAGAGACAGGCCAACGTGTTGCTGGGAATAACGGAACGCATCCACCGGATGACGTATCCGTCGTCGTCGTAATGCGACGGCTTGATCATGACGACCCGGAACGTACTTCGCTTCCGGGTCTCGATTACGGCATTCATTGATTTATCCCCTTGAAAGCTCGTTGGATCATAACCGATTCCGGGGAAAAAGGCAGGATATTTTGGACGTTGCGGTCATCATCGCGCTTCGCTATACTGCCGCGTCGGTTTGGGGGAGGATGACGCATGGGTTCGACCAGGCGGATCATCGTTGCTGGAGTCGTGGGCGGCCTCGTGATGCAGGCCTATTCGCTGTTTGCCTGGCTCGTATTGCCCTACAACCGCGCGTTCTTCGAAACCATCCCGGTATCGCCCATCCTCCAACAGGTGTTCTTCGAACACGCGCCGGACCTGCGCGACGGCATGTGGGTGTTCGGCAAACCGGGCGCGACCGATCCCGGCGGCGTGGTGCTGCTGTTTCTGAACGGTCTGCCCGACCCCGCGTGGGACCTGGCCGGCGGCGTGGTGATTTCGCTGTTGACCGGGCTCGCGGTGAGTTGGATCTACGCGGCCACCGCTTCGATCTGGGCGCCCGCGCCGCGCAAAGGCGTGTTGTTCGTGATGTTGCTGGGCGCGGTGGCCGCGATCCCGGCGCAGTTCCAACTGGCCATTACCGTGGGCCAACCGATTCCGTTTTCCCTGGCCATGGCCGCGGACACGGTGATCCAATTCACGCTGTTGGGCGTGGTGTTGGCAATCGCGCACCGCCGGGCATAACAGACTACTGAAAACGTCCTCATACCGTGTTCGACTCATTGACCCATAGCGACCTTCAGCACGACGTCGACTCGCTCGTCCGGTCGGTCAGCGGCCTACCCTTGAACCCCGACGCCCGACGCACCAGCCGCGAACGATTGGCTCGATTACGGGAGGCGTATCGAACGCGGCCGGACCTGTTCGACCCCGCCACGATCCGTCTGCTCAAGCAACTCGCCGATGAATTGGACGCCGCGCCCTCCGCAATCGGCCTCACCCCGCGCGAGATCCTGCGCTCCACGTTCGGCTACACCGAGTTTCGCGCCGGGCAGGAAGAGATCATCCACGCGGTGTTGGAGGGCCGCGACTGCATCGGGGTCATGCCCACCGGGGCGGGCAAATCCCTCACGTACCAGATCCCCGCGCGCATCCTCGGCGGCACGACCTTGGTGATTTCGCCGTTGATCGCGTTGATGAAGGACCAGGTGGACGCGCTCAACGAACTCGGCATCCGCGCCACGTTCATCAACACCAGCCTGGCCCCCGACGAGCGCCGCAACCGCGTGGCCGCGCTGCGCGCGGGCCGGTACGAATTGGTGTACGCGGCGCCCGAGGGCATCGAAGCGTCGTTGGCGGACGTGTTGGTGGGTTGCGACATCCGCGTGGTCGCGGTGGACGAGGCGCACTGCATCAGCCAGTGGGGCCACGACTTTCGCCCGGCGTATCGGAACTTGGCGGGTCTCAAGGCCCGGCTGGGCGGCGCGCCGGTGCTCGCGTTGACCGCCACCGCCACCGCCGAGGTGGTGACCGACATCGAACGCCAACTGGGGATGACCGCGCCGGTGCGCTTTCGCGGCTCGTTTTTTCGGCCCAACCTCCGGTTGTCGGTGTACCGCAAGGGTGACGGCCGCAACACCCGCGCCGACATTCTCTCCCTGGTGCGCGAGCGCGCCGACCGCAGCGGGATCATTTATTGCCTCAGCCGAAAATCCGTGGAAGCCGTCGCGGAGTTTCTGCGCGAACACGGGGTCCGCGCGCGGCCGTATCACGCGGGCATGGAGCCCGGCGACCGCTCGCGGGTGCAGGAGGCGTTCCGGCGCGACGAGATCGACGTGGTGGTCGCCACCGTGGCCTTCGGCATGGGCATCGACAAACCCAACATCCGTTACGTGATCCACCGCGACATGCCCAAGAGCCTGGAGGGCTATTACCAGGAAATCGGACGCGCGGGACGCGACGGAGCGGCCAGCGACTGCGTGCTCTTTTATTCGTGGGCGGAAGTGGCCAGCTACGACCGGTTCGTGGACGCGGTCGAGGCCCACGACGTCCGATCCCGCGCCCGCGAACAGACCCGCGAGATGTTCGCGTGGGCGGACCGGCGCGCGTGCCGCCACCAGACCCTGGTCGCGTACCTGGGGGAAAAACTCGCGCCGTGCCGCTCCTCGTGCGACGTGTGCAGCGGCGTGGACCTGCTCGCCTCGTCCCGCGCCGCGGCGGCCAAACCCAAACGCCGCGTCGCGCAAGCGCGCGACGAGATCACCGTGGACGAGGCGTTGCTCGCGCGCCTCAAATCGCTGCGCAAACAACTGGCCGACGCGCGCGGCATCCCCGCGTACCTGGTGTTCTCCGACGCCGCGTTGATCCAGATGGTCGAGCGCCGTCCGACCGACGATACCGAGCTGCTCGCCATCAGCGGCGTCGGCCCCAAAAAACTGGCCCAATACGGATCAGCCTTCCTGGCCGCGCTGCGCCGAGACTGACACACCGCTTCGAGACTCGATGATCCTGTCCCGGCAACCCCGCTGGGAGGTGGAGCCTCTTCAGGAAGGTTCAGATGCAAGGCCGCAGGAAGCGAGGCCACCGGAAAGCGCACTGCGCCGTCCTCTGGCGCTGGCAATGGTCCGTTCCGCTCGCTTGGCGAAGCAGCGTACTGTGTCGTACGTGAACACGCGAGGCCGACCGAGAATCTGCACTGCACCGTAGGTGCAAAATGAAATCGCCCGCTCCCTACAGATGGCGAAGCAACGCAGCAGATGACCTTCCTGGAGAGGCTCCTGGTTTGACATCGTCCGGAGCGTCTCCTAATATTCAGCGTATTCCCCGCCACGCCTCCGTGGCGGATCCGCGGCGAAAGGAGTCGTGACGTGGAATACTCTCCCGGTCTGGCAGGCGTACCCGCAGCGCGCTCGAAAGTCAGCTACCTCGACGGACAGAAAGGACTCCTCGCGTATCGCGGGGTTCCGATCGACGTCCTGGCCAAACAGAGCACGTTCGTGGAGACCGCCTACCTGCTGGTGTTCGGGGAGCTCCCCACGCGACCCATGCTCGATCGGTTCAACGCGGACCTGATCGCGCACCGCCAGATCAAATTCCGCATCACGGATTTGATGAAGTGCCTGCCGGAGACGGGCCATCCGATGGACGCGCTCCAGGCGGCCGTGGCCGCATTGGGCATGTTCTACCCGGCCAAGAACGTGCGCGACCCGGAAGTCCAATATAGCTCCGCGGTGCGCCTGCTGGCCAAACTGCCCACCATCGTGGCGGCGTACTCGCGGATGCGGCGGGGCGACACCCCCATCGCCCCGCAGGACGACCTGGATCACGCCTCCAACTTCCTGTACATGCTCACCGGCAAGGCGCCGGACCCCTTGATCGCCCGGGTGCTGGACGTGTGTTTGATCCTGCACGCCGAACACACCATGAACGCCTCCACGTTTTCCGGGCTCGTGACCGCCTCCACGCTCGCGGACGCGTACACCGTGGTCTCCTCCGCGATCGGCACGTTGATGGGACCCTTGCACGGCGGCGCGAACGAGGAAGTCCTGCTCATGTTGCGGGAGATCGGCAAACCCGAGAACGCCCGCTCGTACGTGGAACGGCAACTCGCCTCCGGCGGCAAGGTGATGGGCCTCGGCCACCGCGAATACAAGGTCAAAGACCCGCGCGCGGTGATCCTGCAGTCGTTGGCCAAGGAACTCTTCGCCAAATTCGGGAAATCGCCCTTGTACGAGGTGGCGGAACAGGTGGAACGCGCCGCGCTGGACTTGCTGGCCAAGAAGGGGGTCTACCCCAACGTGGACTTTTACTCCGGAATCGTGTACCAGAAGATGGGACTCGAACCGGACTTCTTCACGCCGGTGTTCGCCATGGCGCGGGTGGCGGGGTGGCTCGCCCACTGGGTCGAGCAGCTCCACGACAACCATATTTTCCGTCCGACCGAGATCTACGAAGGGGTGCTCAATCGCCCCTATACGCCCATCGACCAACGAGCGGCGCAGAAGGCGGTTTGACGCATTGCCGAGCCGCCGGCGGTTGTAGCCAGGGTTCAGCCTTCAGAGGGATGATCAACCAAGGAGGGGTGATCCGATGAAGAGATCCCGATCAGCGGCTTCCAAAAAGCGAACGGCTGCAAAATCCCGCAAGGCGAAAAAACCCAAGAAGGCCCGAACAAGCGCGGCCAAACGACGGACCGCGAAGAAGACGGTCACGCGCACGGCCAGGAAGAAGACGGCC